>NZ_BAABWS010000001.1:0-1995088 GCF_040371945.1 Litorivita sp. NS0012-18
GGGCGGCACGGACACGGCGCAAGTCACTGTAAACGTTGGCGAAGTCAATGACCCGCCGGTCGCGGAAGATGACGCGGCCACTACCGATGAGGACACGCCTGTCACCATCGATGTGCTCGGCAACGACACCGACGCGGACGGCGATGATCTGACCGTCACCGAGGCGACTAGCCCCGATGGCACCGTCACGATCAACCCCGATGGCACGCTCGAGTTCACTCCGAACCCCGACTTCAATGGCGAGGCTGTGATCAGCTACACCATCGATGACGGCAACGGCGGTACCGATACGGCCGAAGTCATCGTCACCGTCACCCCCGTCAACGACGATCCGGTGGCCAATGATGACGTGGCCTCGACCGAGGAAGACACGCCGGTCACCATCGATGTGCTTGGCAATGACACCGACGCCGACGGCGATGATCTGACCGTCACCGAGGCGACATCGCCCGACGGCGATGTGACCATCAACCCCGATGGCACGATCACCTTCGAGCCCGCGCCTGATTTCACCGGCGAGGCGACGATCACCTATACGGTGGACGACGGCCAAGGCGGCACGGACACGGCGCAAGTCACTGTAAACGTTGGCGAAGTCAATGACCCGCCGGTTGCGGAAGATGACGCGGCCACCACCGATGAGGACACGCCTGTCACCATCGACGTGCTCGGCAATGACACCGACGCGGACGGCGATGACCTGACCGTCACCGAGGCGACCAGCCCCGATGGCACCGTCACGATCAACCCCGATGGCACGCTCGAGTTCACTCCGAACCCCGACTTCAATGGCGAGGCTGTGATCAGCTACACCATCGATGACGGCAACGGCGGCACGGACACGGCCGAAGTCATCGTCACCGTCACCCCCGTCAATGACGATCCGGTGGCCAATGATGACACTGCAGAAACCCCGTTCGACACGCCGGTGGTTGTGGATGTTCTGGGCAACGATACGGATGTCGACGGCGATCCGCTGACGGTGACCGAGGCGACCAGCCCCGACGGCACCGTGACCATCAACCCCGATGGCACGATCACCTTTGAACCGACACCCGGTTTTGAGGGTGTGGCGACGGTGGATTATACCGTGGACGATGGTCAGGGCGGCACCGATACGGCGACGGTCACGATCACTGTGGGCGAGCAACCGCTTGACGGCATTGTCTCGGGCACCGATGGCGATGACCTGATCGATGTGGCCTATACGGGCGATCCCGAAGGCGACATGGTCGACAACAATGATGAAATCCTTCCGGGTGAAGGCCCGAACGATGACATCATCCAAGCAGGCGATGGCGACGATACCATCTATGCCGGCGAGGGCGATGACGACATCATTGGCGAAGGCGGCGATGACGAGATCTATGCCGGTGTCGGCGACGACATCATCGACGGCGGCGAGGGCAATGACTCGATCCGCGGTCAGGATGGCGAAGATACCGTGATCGGCGGGCTTGGCGACGATACGGTGCGCGGCGGTGCTGGCGACGATATTGTCGAAGGCAATGAAGGCAACGACAGCATGGCTGGCGGGGTTGGGGACGACACGGTCCTTGGCGGCGACGGCAATGACACGATGTCGGGCAACGAAGGCTCGGATAGCATGGAAGGCGGCGAGGGTGATGACCTGATCCGCGCTGGCAATGACGATCCGAAAATCGACACCTTCTTCCCCTTCGTCGACAGCCCCGATGCCGATCCCAATGATGACCGCGATTTTGTCGATGGCGGAGCGGGTAACGACACGATCATGACCGGCGATGATGCCGACACGATCTATGGCGGCACCGGCAACGACTCGATCGAAAGCGGCATCGACGACGATGTGGTCTATGGCGGAGAGGGCGACGATTATATCGACGGCTTCCACGGCAATGACTTCATCGACGCAGGCGACGGCGACGACACCATCGAAGGCGGCTTCGACACCTTCTCGGATTACGAGAATGACGATCCCTTCCCGGTGCCGGGCTATGCCTCGGACCCCGATCCCGATGACAACAAAGACACGGTCTTTGGCGGCGCGGGCAATGATTTGATCTCGACCGGCGATGATGCGGATAGCATCGATGGCGGCACGGGCAATGACACGATCAACGGCGGGATCGATGACGATTACATCGATGGCGGCGAAGGCGATGACAGCATCATCGGTGGTCACGGCTCGGATGAAATCTACGGCGGTGACGGTGATGACTTCATCAATGCCGGTGACAGCACGCTCTTGTGGGGTCAGGAACCCGACGACACCGATCCGCAGCCTGAAAACGGCCGTGATTACGTCGATGGCGGTGACGGCAACGACACCATTCTCGGCGAAGATGACGACGATACGCTTCTCGGCGGCGCGGGCGATGATGTGATCGATGGCGGCATCGACGAGGATCTGATCCTCGGCGGCGACGGCAACGATTACCTCGACGGCGGCGATCAGGACGATACCGTTGTCGGCGGCGCCGGGAATGACACGATCATCGGCGGCGAAGGAGCGGATGACCTCTCTGGTGGCGACGATCGCGACACCTTCCTTGGTGGCAACATCGGCGATGTCGTGGACGGCAACGAAGGCGGCGACGACTTTGATACGCTCGACCTGCGCGGGGTGGCCACGCCGGATCAATCGATCAATGTGGTCTATGATCCGACCAATGCCGAAAACGGCATCGTGGAATTCCGCGATGCTTCCGGCACGGTGACGGGCACGATGACCTTCTCGAACATCGAGAATGTGATCCCCTGCTTTACACCGGGCACCGTGATTGCCACGCCGAAAGGCGAGCGTCTGGTCGAAGAGCTGCAGGTCGGTGATCGTATCATCACCCGCGACAACGGTATTCAAGAGATCCGTTGGCTCGGCAGCCGTGGCCTCTCCGGCCAAGAGTTGCAGCATGCGCCGCATCTCAAGCCGGTTCTGATCCGCGCCGGATCGCTGGGCAATAACCTGCCCGAGCGGGACATGCTGGTCAGCCCGAACCACCGGATCCTTGTCAACAACGACAAGACCGCGCTCTATTTCGAAGAGCGTGAGGTTCTGGCGGCGGCGAAACACCTCACCGGTATGGCCGGCGTGGATGTGGTGGAGGCGTCGAGCACGACCTACATCCACTTCATGTTCGACCATCACGAGGTGGTTCTGTCGAACGGCGCGTGGACGGAAAGCTTCCAACCAGGGGAGCAGACGCTTGACGGTCTTGGCAATTCGCAGCGGAACGAGATTTTCGAACTCTTCCCCGAACTGCGCAGCCAAGAGGGCATCGAGGCCTATCAATCGGCCCGTCGCTCGCTCAAGAAACACGAAGCGCGCCTGTTGCTGAAGTAAAACCCATATGCAGCGCGGGGCCAAAGGATCAAACCTTTGGCCCCCTGTTAAATACTCTGCCCGCGGCGCTGCCACGTGGCGGCGGGGTATTCGCGCGCCCCGATGGACACCGACGCAGGCTGTGCGAAGGTGTGCGTCGGGGCGTTGTCGTTTTGGGAAGGCGTCACAAGGAGCTGCGGTCTCGCCGTCGCAGCGGGATTGCGTCCGCGGCAAAACGCGGGTCGGCGCGGGGCCTTAGGCTTTGGCGCGCCAAGCCGCCCAATCTTCGGGCGTGTCGAGATCGGTCAAAGCATGGCGCGCGGGCAGGGGGATGCGCAAAACATCCGCCTCGGCCTTGAGCACCGATCTTGCGCCCTGATCCCCTTGCAAAGCCGACAATGCCGCAAAGCAGCGCGCCGGAAACACCACCGGATGCCCTGGCGTGCCATCCGCCGCGCAGCCTTGGGCGGGTAGGCGCCCCAAACCTTTGGCAAAAGCGTCCAGCACCGCGCGCAGGTCGGCCTCGGTCAAGTCCGGCATATCGGCGGGCAGGAGCATCACGCCCGAGCAATCGCTCGGCAAAGCCGCCACCCCCGCCGCGATCGAGCGCGCCATGCCCATCGCCGCCTCTGCCGCGGGCACAGGCGTCACCGCCAGCCCATCCAAAGCCGCCGCACGCGGATGGGTGAGCGCGGGCAGCGCTACGAAAACCTCCGCACCTGCGGACAAAGCCCGCTGCGCCAGAACGGTCAAAAGGGGCGCGCCGCCGACCTCTTCCATCACCTTGTCGCCGCCGCGCATCCGCGACGAGGCCCCCGCCGCCAAGATCAGGATCGCCGCCGCGCTCATGGTGATTTATCCCCTGAACACAATGTCATAGCGGACGAATTTTAAGCCGAGTAATCCGGTTGTCCTTGCGCGCCGTGACCTCGAAACGAAAGCCGTGGAAGCTGAACACCTGTCCCACGGTGGGGATCATCTGCGCCTCGTGAATCACCAATCCGGCGACGGTATTGGCCTCCTCGTCGGGCAGGGTCCAATCGGTGGCGCGGTTGAGATCGCGGATCGTCATCGCCCCGTCGATCAAAAACTGCCCGTCCTCGCTTTTGCGGATCAAATGCTCGGCATCTGGGTCGAATTCATCGGTGATCTCGCCGACGATTTCTTCCAAAATATCCTCAAGCGTGATCAGGCCTTGCAGCGATCCGTATTCATCCACCACCAGCGCAAAATGCGTCCGGCGGCGCAAGAATTGCCGCATCTGATCGTCCAGCGTGGTGGTTTCTGGCACGAAATAGGGCTCCATCACCACCTGTTCGATTTTGAACTCGTCCAAGGGCTGCGGGCCTTTGCCCTCCATCGGCGCCAGCGCCAGTTTATGCATGGCGCGCAGCAAATCCTTGGCATGGATCACGCCGATAATATTGTCCGGATCGTTCTTGTAGACGGGCAGGCGCGTGTGATTGCTTTCAAGACATTGTGCAAGAATATCAGCAGGTTCGCTGCGCGCGTTGATCATTTCGATCTGGCTGCGGTGAAGCATGATTTCCTCGACCGCCCGCTCGCCCAAATCGAGCGCGCCAAGGATACGGTCGCGGTCTTCCTTCTCGACCACGCCCTCGGAATGGCCCAAGTAAAGCGCGCCTGCGATCTCCTCGCGCACCGCCAGAATATGGCTGTCGGGGTCGATCTGCACCCCGAAAAGCCGCAACACCCCACGCACCAAAAGCCGCACGGCGCTGACCACCGGAGAGAAGATGCGGATCACCACCGCGATCACCGGCGAGACCCCCGCCGCGGCGGCTTCGGCATTGGTGATGGCATAGGTTTTGGGCAGGACTTCGGCGAAGACCAAAACCAGCATCGTCATGACCAAAGTCGCCAAAGCCACGCCGCTTTCGCCAAATACGCGGGTAAACAGGGCCGTGGCGAGCGATGTGGCGAGGATATTGACGAGGTTGTTGCCCAAGAGCACCGATCCGATCAGCCGCTCGTTGTCATCGGTGATGTCCAAAGCCCGCTCTGCGCCCTTGGAGCCTTTGTCGGCCTGCGCGCGCAATTTGCCGCGGCTGGCCGCCGTCAGCGCGGTTTCCGAGCCAGAGAAAAACGCCGAAAGCACCAGCAGAAATAGAATTGCCGCAGATGTGATCCAAAATGCGGTGTCGAGCTGCGTTGCCGCCTGTTCCATAGATGGGTTTCCCGTTAATGTTGATACGGTTATGGGCCGCTGCGCGCCTGCAATCAAGGGCGCGGGTGCCGCCCTATGGGGAGGGCGGATATGAAAATTGCCGATCTGGGCCAATTGGAGGGGGAATTGCTTGTCTTTGGTGGGCCATACTCCAACCTTGAGGCAACGCGCGCCGTTCTGGCGCAGGCCCGCACGAGCGGCGCGGCGCATATCTTTTGCACCGGCGATGTGGCGGCCTATTGCGCCGATCCTGCGGCAACGGTGCAGGAAATCCGGCAAAGCGGCGCCCATGTGATTTGCGGCAATTGCGAGGTGCAACTGGCCTCGGGGGCCGAGGATTGCGGCTGCGGTTTTGCGCAGGGTTCGGCTTGCGATCTGCTCTCGGCGCGCTGGTATCCTTTCGCCAAAGAGGCGCTGGATGCGGGCGCCTTGGCGTGGATGGCGGACCTGCCCGATTGGATCGTCTTTGCCCATGCGGGGCGGCGCTATGCCATGGTGCACGGCGCGGCCAGCGACGCCGCGCGCTTTGTGTGGAGCGTCACGCCAGAGGCCGAATTTGCCGCCGAAATCGCGCGGATCGAGGCCGAAGCCGGACGCGTCGATGCGGTGATTGCGGGGCATTCGGGCATTGCCTTTGCCAAAACCGTCGGGCGGCATCTGTGGATCAACGCCGGCGTGATTGGCATGCCGCCCCATGACGGGCGCGCGCAGACCGAATATGCGCGCCTGTCGCCGCGTGGCGATCTGTCTTTTCACCGGCTCGCCTATGATGCGCCCGCCGCCGCCGCCGCGATGCGCGCCAAAGGGCTTCCCGAGGGCTATGCTTTGGCGCTCACCACGGGTGTCTGGCCTTCGGAGGATGTGCTGCCCGCGCCGCTGCGCCGCGCTCAGTCTTTGGCCAGCGGGTGATGTTCGAGCACCAGTTCCTTGAGCCGCTCGTCCAGCACATGGGTGTAGATTTCGGTGGTCGCCACATCGGCATGACCAAGCAACGTCTGGATCGCGCGCAGGTCCGCGCCATTGGCCAATAGATGCGTGGCAAAGGCATGGCGCAAGGTGTGCGGCGTGACCTTGGCGGGCGAGACCCCGCCCAAAACCGCCAATTCCTTGATCAGCGTATAAAACCGCACCCGCGTCAGATGCCCCGCCTTGCCGCGCGACGGGAACAGGAATTTCGACGGCGGCGTGCCATGATCGGCCTGCGCGGCCTCTTCAGCGGCGTCGCGCAGGGCGAGCCATTCGGCCAGCGCCGCGCGGGCAGGGGGCGAGAGCGGCACCATGCGTTCCTTGCCGCCCTTGCCGCGCACCAAAAGCATTCGCGGATCGCCGCGCGCCGCCGACACCGGCAGGGTGACCAATTCGCTCACCCGCATCCCCGTGGCGTATAACAGCTCCATCAACGCGGTGCAGCGCAGCCGCGCCTCGGGGGTCTTGCCATAGCTGCGCGCCGCCCCGAGCAAGGCCTCGATCTCTTCGAGAGACAGGATTTTCGGCAATCTTTGCGCCTTGGGCGGGCCTTTGATCATCAAGGCCGGATTGTCGGCGCGCATCCGCTCTTCATAGGCAAAACGGTATAGCTGTTTGATCGCCGACAGGCGGCGCGCGCGCGTGGATTGCGCCAGCCCCTGCGCCTCGCAATGGACAAGGTAGTCCTCGATCACGGGGCGGGTCAGATCGGCGAAATCATGATCGCGCCGCCCGCACCAGTCGGCAAAATCCTTCAGGTCGCGCGCATAGGCTTGTTGCGTGTTGTCCGCCGCGCCAAGCTCGGCGGCCTGCGCCTCGATAAAGGCGGAAATCCATGACAGCGCCGACATCAGCTTTGCCGCTCCAGCAAGATCATCTGTAGCCCCGCGCGGCGCGCTGTGGCCTCCAGCCCCACGGCGCGGAAGGTGGCGATCGCGCCAGTGATGCCGACCATGTCGCCGCCGCTGGCCTGTGACAAAAGCGCGGTGGCGCGCAAGATCGCCTCGCCCAAACGGCGCTCGTCCAGCAGGGCCGCGAGGGCCGCGGGGGGCGCGGCGTCGGGGGCAAATCCGGCGGTGATCGCCTCGGCGCGCGGGCTATGGGGATCGGCGGGCGCGCCTTTGGCCAATGCCGTCAAAAACCGGTCTGCGCGCGTCAAGGGCCGCGCAGAAAGCGCCGCCTTTTCATAGTCTTGCGACAATAGCGCAATGTGATAGGCCAAGTTGCGCGGGGTGCCCGAGAGCGCGAGTTGATAGAGCGCGCCGCCGTAAAGATCGGCAAAGGCCAGTTCCAGATGCGCGGCGCGCATCGCCTCCCACGCGGGGCCAAGGGTTTGCGAAATGGCGTCCAGATCGCGGCGTGCAAAGGCGCTGTCGAAGGCTTGGAAGGCTGCAATGCGGTCCCAGATGCCGCCAGATGCCGCGGGCTTTCGCGCGGTGTAATAGGCTTGCAAACGGTTGGGCGCCAAGGCCCCCGTGACGGTCAGGCGCTCGGCGGCTTCAAGCTCGGATTTCCATCCCGAGGTGTCGCGTAAATCCCCCATCGAGAAGGCGCGCGGCAAAATCGCGGTGGGCAAGGGGATGCCGGCCGCTTCGAATAACCGATACAGAAGCGCCGTTGGTCGCAACGGCGGTGCGAGCTGCGCCAGCCGTTCGTCGGCCTCGGGGTCCAAAAACACCTCGAGCAAGATATCCTCGGTCTGGGTGATCAGCTTGAGCGCCCGCGCGGTATCGAGCGTCAAAGCCGCGGTTTCCCAATCGCCCGCCCGCGCGGTGCAATAGATTTGCGCCGCATATCCGGGCGAGAGCGAGGGCTTTTGCAAAAGCGCGCTGCAGGCCTCATCCTCGGTTCCGGTCAATAGCGTGACATCGAACCAGCGCGAAAACAGTTCGGGCGTGGTGGGGCCCGCGCGCTGCAGCAAGGCCTCGGCGGGCTCCAGCGCGCCAAACGAAATAAGCGCATCCACCCGCGCCAATAGCATCAGCCCCGCCTGCGCAGCCCCCTCGGGCGGGTCGGCCTCGGCGAGCAGCAGCGTGTAGAGCAACTCTTGCAAGGCAGGCAAAAGCGGGGCCTTTTGGGCGCGGATCAGGGCGGTCAAATCACTGCTGCGCGAGTTTTGCCACAGGTCTTGCGGCAATCCGGTCGTGGTGCTTGGCAGCAGGCCCACCGCATCGGGCACAGGCGCATCAAGCGGCGCAACACTCACATCGGGCACCAATGCGCCTTGGGTGACCGGTGGCTCGTCGATTGCGGGCGCAGGCTGCGCGCCTGATCGTGGCTGCACCACCGGCAAGCTGACCGCGCCCAGCCAATCAATCGCCGACAGCGGCGCGCTTTGTTGCGCCGCAGCGCCTGTCGCCATGGACGTAAAGGCGCAACAAGTCGCGGCGAAAAAGAGGGGTCTAATTGGCATCAAGCACCACAGGCGTGCGAATCTCTGTCGGGGTCGGGGCAAAATCAGCCCCGAAGAAGGGCGCAAGATAAGCATAGGCAATCAGCGCCAAGAAGCCCAGAACGCTAAGGAAAAACAGGTATTTGATGATGCGAAACATGTGAATCCTGCCCGTTTTTGCGTCTTTTGACCAAGTTATAACTGGCCTTTTGGCTAAGATCACGTCATTCAGACGCAAATTCGGGATTTTGGCAGGGGAGCGCCGATGGCGGCGCAAGCAATGAGCGATCAATTGAGGAAAACCGTTGTTCTGGTGGGGATGATGGGCGCAGGCAAAACCGCCGTGGGCAAGGCTCTGGCAGCGAAGCTTGGCGTGCCCTTTATTGATTCCGATGCAGAGATCGAACGGGCCGCCAATATGACCATCGCCGAGATTTTCACCCGCGATGGCGAGGCGTTTTTCCGCAAGAAGGAATCCCAAGTGATCGAGCGGCTGCTCGATGGCGGGCGCTGTATCCTGTCGACGGGGGGCGGGGCGTTTTTGGCCGAGGCCAACCGGCGGATGATTTCCGAACGCGGCGTGTCGGTCTGGCTCAATGCCGATCTCGATCTGCTTTGGGCGCGGGTGAAACATAAGGCCACGCGGCCTTTACTGCGCACGGCGGATCCTTTGGCCACCCTCAGCGCGATTTACGAGGCGCGCGTGCCGATCTATGCGCAGGCCGATATCGAGGTGCGCGCCGATGCCGCCTATTCGATCGAAGAGATGGCCGGCAATGTCTTGGCGGCCATCGCGCAGCGCGAAGATGTGATGGAGACAGTGCGATGAGCGGGCAATTGCGCGAATTGGTTCATGTGGATTTGGGCGCGCGCGCCTATGATATCCACATCGGCACGGGGCTTGTAGCCGAGGCGGGCGCGTTGATCGCGCCGCTGCTGCGCCGCGCGCGCGTGGCGGTGGTGTCTGACGAAAACGTCGCTGCCCTGCATCTGGAGGCGCTGCGCGCCGGTTTGGCCGCCGGCGGGGTGGAGATGGTCTCTTTGGTCCTGCCCGCAGGCGAGGGCACCAAAAGCTGGCCGCATTTTACCCGCACGGTCGAATGGCTCTTGGAACAAAAGGTCGAGCGCGGTGATGTCGTGGTGGCCTTTGGTGGCGGGGTGATCGGCGATCTGGTCGGCTTTGCCGCTGCGGTTTTGCGCCGCGGCGTGCGTTTTGTGCAAATCCCGACCTCGCTTTTGGCGCAGGTCGACAGTTCGGTCGGCGGCAAAACCGGCATCAACGCCCCCCAAGGCAAGAACCTGATCGGGGCCTTCCACCAACCCAGTCTCGTTCTGGCCGATACCGGCGTTTTGGGCACCTTGACCGAGCGCGATTTCCTTGCCGGTTACGGCGAGGTGGTGAAATACGGGCTTTTGGGCGATGCGGCGTTTTTTGACTGGCTCGAAGCCAACGCCGCCAAAGCCGCCGCAGGGGATATGGCCGCGCGGATTTATGCGGTCAAACGCTCGGTGCAGATGAAGGCCGAGATCGTGCAGCGCGACGAGACCGAGCAGGGCGAGCGCGCCTTGCTCAATCTGGGCCATACGTTTTGTCATGCGCTGGAATCTGCGACGGGATATGGCGCGCGCCTGCTGCACGGCGAAGGCGTGGCGATCGGCTGCGCCTTGGCGTTTGAGCTGTCGGCGCGCATGGGCCTGTGCAGCCAAGAAGACCCCAGCCGCCTGCGCGCCCATTTGCGCGACATGAAGATGAAGGTGGATATCGCTGATATCGCAGGGGAATTACCCGATGCGGATGGGCTGATTGCGCTGATGGCGCAGGACAAAAAGGTCGTGGACGGGCAATTGCGGTTTATCCTCGCGCGCGGCATCGGCGAGAGCTTTGTCAGCTCGGATGTCGATCCGGCCTTGGTGCGCGAGATTTTGGCCGAGGCTCTAAAGGGGCGCTAGGCCGCCCCAAACCCCAGATTGAAAAAGCGTGGCCCGCGACCCGCGAAGGGCGGCCCGCAACCCGCGCCTGTCCTTAGCCGTCCAGCTTCACCAAAGCATGGCGCTTCTTGCCCGCCGACAGTTTCACCGGCGCGGCCAGAGCCGCCGCATCAATCATCAAACCGGCGTCCGTCAAAGGCGCATCGTCGAGTTTCGCGCCATTCTCCGCGATCAGGCGTTTGGCGTCCTTGCCCGATTTTGCCAGACCGGATTTGACCAAAAGCTGCACGATGGAAATCCCGTCGCCAATCTCTGCCGCGCTCAAGGTGACGGTGGGCAAATCATCGCCCACGCCGCCCTTTTCAAAGACTTCGCGCGCTGTGGCTTGCGCCGCCGCCGCCGCATCCGCGCCGTGGCACAGGGTGGTGACTTCATTGGCCAAGACCACTTTGGCTTCGTTGATTTCCGACCCTTCCAGCGCGCCCAAACGGTCGCATTCCTCGACCGGCAGTTCGGTATAGAGCTTCAAGAACCGCCCCACATCGGCATCCGTGGTGTTGCGCCAGAACTGCCAAAACTCATAGGGCGAGAGCATATCGGCATTGAGCCAGATCGCGCCATTGGCCGATTTGCCCATCTTCTTGCCGTCCGAAGTGGTCAGCAAAGGCGTGGTCAGCCCGTAAATCTCGTGGTCCAACACGCGGCGGGTCAAATCGATGCCGTTGACGATATTGCCCCATTGATCCGAGCCGCCAAATTGCACAAGGCAGCCGTAGCGGCGGTTCAGCTCCAAGAAATCATAAGCCTGCAAAATCATATAGTTGAACTCAAGAAAGCTCAAAGACTGCTCGCGGTCGAGACGCGATTTGACGCTTTCAAAGGACAGCATCCGGTTGACCGAAAAATGCCGCCCGATGTCGCGCAAAAACTCGAGGTAATTGAGCTCGTCTAGCCATTCGGCATTGTTGCGCATCAAAGCGCCGGTGGGCGCATCGGAATAATCTATATATTTGGCAAACACCTGTTTGATGCCGTCGATATTGTCGTCGATCTGCTCGGGCGTCAAAAGCGGGCGCTCGTCGGCACGAAAGCTCGGATCGCCAACCTTGGTCGTGCCGCCGCCCATCAAGGTGATCGGCTGGTGGCCGGTTTTTTGCAGCCAGCGCAGGGTCATGATCTGGATCAGCGATCCGACATGCAAGGACTTCGCCGTGGCATCAAACCCGATATAACCCGGAACAACCCCGTTCAGCAGCGCCTCGTCGAGGCCTTGATAATCGGTGCAATCGGCCAGAAAGCCGCGCTCGATCATCACACGCATGAATTCGGATTTGGGGTGGTAGGTCATCGCTCTTGTCCCGCTTGTGTTTGCGCGGCATGTATAGGGGGGCAAATGGCAAAGGAAAAGACCATGTTGAAGGCTGGCGCGGTGACGGCTCTCGGGGCGATGTCGGGCACCTCTTTGGACGGGGTGGATGCGGCGCTTCTTGTGACGGACGGGCACCGGATCGAGAGCTTTGGCGAATGCGCCTATCGCGCCTATAGTGATGCCGAACGCGCCACCCTGCGCGCCGCTTTGGGCAAATGGAGCGGCCCGCAGGTCGAGGCCGCAACCGATGTCGTCATGCAGGCGCATCTCGATCTGCTCGCCGGTTTCAAAGAGGCCGATCTCATCGGGTTTCACGGCCAGACGCTTGCCCATGATCCGCGCGGGCGCGGCACGCTGCAAATCGGCGATGGGGCGGCTTTGGCATCGGCGCTCGGCACGCTTGTGGTGTGGGATTTTCGCTCGGCTGATGTGCAACTGGGCGGCGAGGGCGCGCCGCTCGCGCCCTATTTCCATTTCGCCTGCGCCAAATACATCCAAGCGGGCGAACCTTTGTGTTTCCTCAACCTTGGCGGCGTCGGCAATATCACATGGGTCGATCCGTCAAAATCCGGCCCCGACCAAGACGGCGCGCTCCTCGCCTTTGACACCGGCCCTGCAAACGCGCCGATCAATGATTTGATGCAAAGCCGTTTTGGCAAACCCTATGACAAGGACGGCGCTTTGGCGCGCGGCGGCGAAGTGGCCCTTGGCGCGCTCGAACTGCTGCTGGACGAACCTTATTTCGCCCGCATCCCGCCCAAATCCCTCGACCGTGATGCCTTCCCCGACATGATGGATCTGGTGGCCGAACTTTCGGACGCTGACGCCGCCGCCACCTTCACAGGCATCTGCGCCGCTGCCGTGGCCCGCGGGATGGAGCATTGTCCGATCCCGCCCGCCCGCGTTCTGGTCACCGGCGGCGGGCGCCGCAATCCGGTCTTGATGCAAATGCTGCAGGTCTCGCTCGATTGCCCTGTCGCGGCGGTCGAAGAGGTCGGGCTTGACGGCGATATGCTCGAAGCCCAAGCCTTTGCCCATCTCGCGGTCCGCGTCGCACGCGGCTTGCCCACATCAGGACCCTCTACCACCGGTGTGCGCGCCCTCGTAGGCGGCGGCGAAATCAGCCGCCCCTAAGTGCCATCGGATTTCACGTAAGACGCGGCGCGCGGATAGAAACGCCCCTTTGCAGGTTCCGCAAATATCCCCGCCGGAGGCATCCGCCCCTCGCATCAAACGCGGCGGCCAGCGGGCCAAACCGCCCCCTCGCGCCGTTCACGCCGAACAGGAGGCGCCGCCCAAAACGCAAAACTTGGCACAATGGGGATGGTTGAGCGCCACGTCGCGCTCGGCCTGCTCCAATGTCTCGCCGAGTTCAAATTCGGCCTCATAGGCCAAGAGCGTGCAGGCCAGCACCGCAGGGCGCTCTGCACCCTTGCGTTTGACCACCATGCGCGAGGAAGAACACATCACATCCGATTGCGATTTGCCCAAGATGCCCCAGCATTCGGTGGTGATCTCGGGCACTTCGGCGCTCATGTCCATTTCGGGAAACAGCACCAATTGCGCCGGATCGGCGGTCTCGATCTCATATCCGCGTGCGGCAAAGACCTGCGCATATCCGGCGCGGGCCTCGGCCTCGCTCTCGAACCATGCCGAACGCCCTGCCACGGCCATCTTGATCCCCTGATCACGCAGCCAGTCCATCCCTTGCAGGCTGCGCTGGAACGCGCCTTTGCCGCGCTCGCGGTCGTGTTCGGCCTCTTGCCAATGATCGAGCGAGATGCGCAGCGTCAACCGCGCGCCGAACTGCGCCTGCAAGGCCTCAAGCCCCGCACGCATCCCCTTGCGCATCATCGGCAACATCGCGTTGGTCAGAACCAGAACCCGATAGCCGCGCGACAACCCTTCGCGCATCATCTCGATGATCTGCGGGTTCATAAACGGCTCGCCGCCGGTAAAGGCCACCTCTTCCAGCGGCCAGTCGCGCGCTTCGGCCTGATCGAGGTATTCGGCCACCTCGGAGGCGGTCATATAGACCAAGGCGTCATTGGTGGGCGAGCTGTCGATATAGCAATTGGCGCAGGTGATATTACACAGGGTGCCGGTATTGAACCAAAGCGTTTTCGCGCCCAAAAGCGGCACACTGGCGCGGGTCTCGCCTTTGGCCGTGAGGGCGGGATCGCGGAATTTTCCGTCATTGGCCGTGCCATGAGCGGCGCGGTTCAGGCTTTGCGGGGCGGCGTCTTTCATGGGGCGGGATTTCCTTTTCATGCTTGGGCCAAGGCTAGCCAAGCGCAGCCCCATGATAAACCCCTGCAAATGGCCACCACGGCATTGTGAACAGATGCAACCGTGCTAGACTTTGCCAGACCCTTTGGGTAAGAACCGCATATCTGTGTCAGTTAGCGCTAACATCGCAAGGCAGACGCACCCGCAATCCCCCTCCGGCCCGCGCCGGTCACGACATATGCCGCAGGCTCACGGCAGCAAACAGGATTTGAAAATGGTTTCGCGCGTTATTCCGGTGGATGAATTCGATCTGGTGATTTTCGGGGGCACGGGCGATCTGGCCCGCCGCAAAATCCTGCCTGCCTTGTTCCGGCGGTTTTGTGCGGGGCAAATGGAGCGGGGCGCGCGGATCATCGGCGCGGCGCGTTCGGAGATGGACAATGAGGGCTACCGCGAGTTTGTGCGCGAGGCGCTGCGCGAATTTGGCACGGGGCGCGCCTGCGAAGAGGGCACATTGGAGGGGTTTTGCAAAACCCTGAGCTATATCACCGTCGATGCGCGCGGCACGGACGGTTGGAGCGCGCTGGCCGCCATGATGAAACCTGGCGTGGTGCGGGCCTTTTATTTCTCGGTGGGGCCAAGCCTTTTTGGCGATCTGGCCGAACGGTTGCACCAATACGGCATGGCCGATGCCGACAGCCGCATCGTGGTGGAAAAACCCTTTGGCCGCGATCTGGCCACGGCGCGGGCGCTCAACGACACGCTGGCGCTGCATTTCGACGAGAGCCAGATTTACCGCATCGACCATTATCTTGGCAAAGAGACGGTGCAAAACCTCATGGCGGTGCGCTTTGGCAATATGCTCTTCGAACCCTTGTGGAACGCGCAATATGTGGACCACATCCAGATCACGGTCGCCGAAACCGTGGGCGTGGGCGGGCGCGGCGAATATTACGACCGTTCGGGCGCGATGCGCGATATGGTGCAAAACCACCTGATGCAGCTTTTGTGCCTCATTGCGATGGAGCCGCCCGCCAAATTCGACCCCGATGCGGTGCGCGATGAAAAGCTCAAAGTGATCCGCGCCCTTGATCCGGTGCCGCCCGAAGATATCGTGCGCGGTCAATACCTTGCCGAAACCGATGACCCCGACAAACCGGGATATCTGGCACATGCCGAAAATCCGCGTTCGAAAACCGAAAGCTTTATCGCCATGCGCCTTGCGATCAGCAACTGGCGCTGGAAGGGCACGCCCTTCTATTTGCGCACCGGCAAGCGGCTCAAGGCGCGCACCTCGGAAATTGCCGTGGTGTTCAAGGACACGCCGCATTCGATCTTTGGCCCCGAAGCGGGCCGTCACCGCAATATCCTGACCATCCGTTTGCAACCCAACGAGGGGATGGAATTGGGCGTGACCATCAAAGAACCGGGGCCGGGCGGTATGCGCCTGATCGACGTGCCGCTCGATATGTCCTTTGCCGAGGCTCTGGGGCCGGAGGCAGAAGAGGTGCCGGACGCCTATGAGCGGCTGATCATGGATGTGATCCGCGGCAACCAGACATTGTTTATGCGCGGCGATGAGGTCGAGGCCGCATGGGCGTGGACCGACCCTTTGATCGAGGGCTGGGAGGCGCGTGGCGATGCGCCCGTGCCTTATGAAAGCGGCAGCTCGGGGCCGGAAGATGCGCTCATGCTCATGCACCGCGACGGGCGCCGCTGGCGGGAGATAAGGGCATGAACTTCAAGGAGTATTCCGACGACGAGATGATGATGATCGATCTGGCGCAAAACCTCGCCGGAGAGTTGCGCCAGAGCCTCAAAGCCCAAGATCGCGCGCTTTTGGTCGTGCCGGGCGGCACCACACCGGGGCCGGTGTTTGACGCTCTTTCCAGCGTCGATCTGGACTGGGCACGGGTCGATGTGATGCTCTCGGACGAGCGCTGGGTGCCCGAGGTGCATATCCGTTCCAACACGCGGCTGCTGCGCGAGCGGCTTTTGGTCAATCACGCGGCCAAGGCGCGTTACCTGCCGCTTTATGCACGTGCGCAAACACCCGAAGAGGTCTTGGTAGAGCTGGAGGCGGTGATTGCGCCGGCTTTGCCGATCTCGGTCCTGCTCTTGGGCATGGGCGCTGACATGCATACCGCCTCGATCTTTCCCGAAGCCGACCGGCTCGAAGACGCGCTCAGCCCTGACGCGCCGGTGCTTTTGCCGATGCGGGCCGCAGGCGCGCCAGAGCCGCGTATCACCCTCACGGCGCGGGTTCTGGCCGCTGCGATGAACAAACATATCCTCATCACCGGCGCACAAAAACGCGCCGCCATAGAGCGCGCCGCAAAAATGCGCCCCCTTGATGCGCCGGTTGCGGCGGTTTTGGATGGCGCAACTGTGCATTGGGCTCCATAAGGGGGGGCATCATATTGATATCGCTTCACATATTCATTTCGCCGCAGGCAAGGAGCCTTTCATGACCCATTGGAACCGGTTGCAAGATTTGGCCAAAGCCGCTCAGGGCCGTTCGATTTTGGACCTGTTTGAAGGCACGGATCGGGCATCCGATTTTTCGGCCCGCCTCGGCGATATGCTGTTCGATTACTCGAAAACCAATATCGATGCCCAAACGCGCGCGGCGCTTGTTGAACTGGCCCGCGACGCGGGTGTCGAGGCGCGCCGCGATGCGATGTTTGGCGGCGAGACGATCAACGAGACTGAGGGGCGCGCGGTGCTGCATACGGCGCTGCGCGCGGGGGGCGAGCGGGCGATCATGGTGGATGGCGCGGATGTCATGCCCGAGGTGCGCAAAACCCGCGCCGCGATGGAGCGCTTTGCCACGGATCTGCGCTCGGGCGCCTTTGCGGGGCAGGGCGGCTCGATCACCGATGTGGTCAATATCGGCATTGGCGGCTCGGACCTTGGCCCCGTGATGGCGGCGCTCGCCTTGGCCCCCTACCACGACGGGCCGCGGGTGCATTTTGTCTCGAATGTCGATGGGGCGCATATCCACGATACCTTGCAACATCTTGATCCGACGCGCACTTTGGTCATCGTTGCATCGAAAACCTTCACCACCATAGAGACCATGACCAATGCCGCCACGGCGCGCGACTGGATGGCGCGGCAGGTGCGCGACACCGGTGCGCAATTTGCCGCCCTGTCGTCGAATGTCGAGGCGACCACCGCATGGGGCATCGCGCCCGAGCGGGTCTTTGGCTTCGAGGATTGGGTTGGCGGGCGCTATTCCCTATGGGGGCCGATCGGTTTGTCGATCATGCTCGCCGTCGGGCCGCAGGATTTTGCCGCGCTTTTGGCGGGCGCCGCCGAGATGGACGCGCATTTTTGCGCCGCGCCTTTGGCCGAGAACCTGCCGGTTCTGTTGGCTCTGGTCGGCATCTGGCACGCCCAAGTGCAAGGCCATGCCAGCCGCGCGGTGCTGCCCTATGATCAACGCTTGCTGCGCCTTCCGGCCTATTTGCAACAGCTTGAAATGGAGAGCAACGGCAAGCGCGTGTCGATGGATGGCGCCGATTTGCCCCGCGACAGCGGCCCCGTGGTTTGGGGCGAGCCGGGCACCAACGGGCAACACGCCTTCTACCAATTGATCCACCAAGGCACCCGCACCGTGCCTTGCGAGTTTCTGGTCGCCGCCAAGGGGCACGAGCCCGATCTGGCCCATCACCATGCGCTTTTGGTGGCCAATTGCCTCGCGCAATCCGA
Organism: Litorivita sp. NS0012-18; assembly: GCF_040371945.1. Classification (NCBI taxonomy): domain Bacteria; kingdom Pseudomonadati; phylum Pseudomonadota; class Alphaproteobacteria; order Rhodobacterales; family Paracoccaceae; genus Litorivita; species Litorivita sp. NS0012-18. Next base: position 18,089 of record NZ_BAABWS010000001.1, read on the forward strand.
AGCGCTGATGTGCGGGCGCGATCTGGATGCGGCGCGGGCGATCATGGCGGCCAAAGGGGCCAGCGGCGCCGAGTTGGAGCGTCAGGCCCGTCACCGCGTATTCCCTGGCAACCGGCCCTCGACGACTTTGATCTATCCGCAGCTTACGCCGCATGTCTTGGGGCAGATCATCGCGCTTTACGAGCACCGCGTGTTTGTCGAAGGGGTGATCCTTGGGATCAACTCCTTTGATCAATGGGGGGTCGAGTTGGGCAAGGAACTGGCCACCGCTTTGGGGCCGGTTCTGTCGGGCGAGCAAAGCAGTGAGAGCAAAGACGGATCGACCCGCGCCTTGATCCGCTACCTGCAGGGGCATCGCGGCTAAGCCTTTGAAAATAAATCGCCCTCGCAGGGGCATATGGGAGAGCCGCTTTTGCGAGGGCGGCAGGGCCGGAAGAGAAATGGCCCTGCATTGGTGAGCGGCGCAGCGTGCAAGCCGGCTGGCCGCTCACATGGGAGAGGCGCGCTTAGGCCTCTGCTTTGGCCGCCATGGCGCCTGCGATTTTCTCAGAGACAAAGCCGAAGATATTGCCCGCAATCAGCGAGACCAGCACCAAGAACACCGCCTTAGAAACCGCGGCGACATCGCCCAAGGCCACGCCCGACAAGAGGCAAAACCCCGCCGTTGAGGCATAGCCGTAGACCCCCGCCGGAATGGTCGAGAGCGCGGGCATATGCGCGCCCAGAACCAAAACCACGACCGACAGGCCAACAATGGCCGAGGTCACCGGAACCGTGCCGCCCACGGAGGCGACGATGAAGAGCGTGATACCCGCGACGATGGCGCCCCAGATGTGGTTGGTGACGGATTTGGTCGCGCCCTCCATGCCGCCGCCGGTGTGATAGAAGCTGCCCCAGCCGATGAACAGCGCCCAGACCTGTAGCCCGAACCCGTTGCCCAAACAAAGCCATGTGGCCACGGCGGCAAGCGCGCCGATGGAAATCGCCAATGCGGTGATAATATTCATGATGTCCTCCCTAAAGATGTTGTGCCTGCGCCCTTCGTTTTGTGGCGTCAGGTGATGGGAGCGTAGTCGAGGCAGGCTATGCGGATGAATTCGACGTTGGTTTATTCGACCATCGTCTCTACGACCACGAGGCTCTTGATTGGGTTTTTTGATTTATTTGAAAGGGTTTGCGAGGTGATATTAAAGCATTATGGCTGGCGCCTCGCCCGCCCCGTCTCTACGCGCTGCCCTCAAGGGGCAGGAACAGTTCGACCAAGGCGCCGCTGCCTTCTGTGTTGCTGATCCGCAGCGCGCCGCCCGATTGCTCGGCAAATCCTTGCGCCATGGGCAGTCCCAAACCCGACCCGCGCCCGACTGCTTTGGTGCTGTAGAAGGGCTCGCAAATATGCGGCAAGAGCGCCTCGGGAATGCCCGCTCCGGTGTCTTGGACCGCGAGGCGCAAATAGTGGCCTGCGCGGATTTCCGACGCGGCGGGGGCCGACGAGGTGGCGGGCATCAACATCGGTCCGCACGACAGGGTGATCTCGCCCGTTGGTGGGCCGCCGTCTTCGCCGATCTGCTCGCCGATGGCATCGGCGGCATTCATCACCAGATTGGTCAAGACCATTTCGAGCGTTTGCGCATCGATCAGGAGCGGCGGCGGGTTGTCGTCGATCTCGAGCCTCAAGGTGACGGTTTCGGGCAGGTTGCGCCCCATCATGGCGACGAATTCGGTGATAAAGGCCCCCGTGATCACGCGGCTCGGGCGCAGCACGGCCTTTTGGCTATAGGTCAACAGCTTTTGCGTCAGCCGCGCCGCGCGCGCTGTTGCGCTTTGCGCCTCGTGCAAGATGCGGCGCTTTTCCTCGGGGTCGGTGACTTCGTCATAGAGATCAAGATTGCCCCGCATGGCGGCTAGTATATTGTTGAAATCATGCGCAAATCCGCCCGTGAGCCGCCCCATGGCCTCCATTTCGCGATTGCGCATCAGGCGCTGCTCGGCGCTTTTGATCGCCTCGGCCCGTTTGTAGGCGCGCCATTGCGAGACGACAAAATAGGAGGAAGTGCAGAACAAACACATCAGCAAAATCGCGAGTGTCTTGTTCTCGGGATGCGCCAAAAATACCGTCACGCCCATGAAAATATACAAAGCAAGGATGACCACGCTGTCCGCAAGCGTCACCCAAAACACCTTTTGCGGGCGCGACAGGCTATGTAGCCCAAGGCCGATCAGCCCCGACAGCGCGGTGAATTTCAAAACCAGCCCGTCCTCAAGCCACAAGAAGACGATCATCGAGGCAAAGACCAGCACGCTGAGCGAAAAACCGATCGCGTTTTGCAGCGGCGATATCTCTGCGCTGCGGGTGCGGGCGCGCAGCAATATGGCCTGATAAGACAGGTTCACCGCGATATAACCTATGGCCCAAGCCATTGGAAAATAAGAGCCGGTGGCCCATCCGATCACCAGTCCTGCGAGCAAGATGATGAAATAGCGGTGCGCCGTCTCGAAAAGCTGTGCATGGTGATATCCGCTGTGCCGCGCGGCGGATCTGCCCTTGGGCGTGGCATGTTGGAAATCATGGGTCGAAGGGCCGTGCGTCATGGGCAAACCCTAGCAGGGAATCACCCTGCCGTCTCTTGTTTTTGCGCCTTACCTAAGGCCCGCTCGGGCGGTTAGGGCCGCGTTCAGGCGGCTAGAATAGAGAGACGCGCCGACGGCATGGGCCGCGGCGCGTCAGGGTCATGGCGCAGCGCAAAAGCGCCGCAGGCCTTAGCCTTTGAGGATCGAGCGACCCGCATACTCGGCGGTCTCGCCGAGGATTTCCTCGATGCGGATCAATTGGTTATATTTGGCCAGCCGGTCCGAGCGCGACAGCGATCCGGTTTTGATCTGGCCGCAATTGGTCGCCACGGCGAGATCGGCAATCGTCGCGTCTTCGGTCTCGCCCGAGCGGTGCGACATCACATTGGTGTAGCGGGCGCGGTGGGCCATATCGACGGCTTTGAGGGTTTCGGTGAGCGAGCCGATCTGGTTCACTTTGACCAGCATCGAGTTGGCGCAGCCCTTGGCGATACCGTCGGCCAAACGCTCAGGGTTGGTCACGAAAAGATCGTCGCCGACCAATTGCACCTTGTCGCCGATCTTGTCGGTGAGCAGTTTCCAGCCCTCCCAATCATCCTCGTCACAGCCGTCCTCGATCGAGATGATCGGGTAATCATTGACCAGCGCCGCAAGGTAATCGACGTTCTCGGCAGAGCTGAGCGATTTGCCTTCGCCCTTGAGCTCGTATTTGCCATCCTTGAAATATTCCGAGGCGGCGCAATCGAGCGCGAGGTAGATATCCTCGCCCGGTTTATAGCCGGCTTTCTCGATTGCAGTCATGACGAAATCCAGCGCATCGCGGGTCGAAGCGAGGTTGGGCGCAAAGCCGCCCTCATCGCCGATACCGGTGTTGTGACCCGCCGCCGACAGCTCTTTTTTCAGCGTGTGGAACACCTCTGCGCCCATGCGGATCGCTTCTTTGATGTTGCTCGCCGACACCGGCATGATCATGAATTCCTGAATGTCGATCGGGTTGTCGGCATGTTCGCCGCCATTGATGATATTCATCATCGGCACCGGCAATACCCGCGCCGAAGTGCCGCCGATATAGCGGAACAGGGGCTGTGCGGTGTAATCGGCAGCGGCCTTGGCCACGGCCAGCGAGACGCCCAAAATCGCGTTGGCCCCGAGGCGCGCCTTGTTCGGCGTGCCGTCCAGTTCGATCATCGCCATATCGATGGCCACCTGCTCGGTCACGTCAAAGCCGACCAGCGCTTCGGCGATCTCGCCATTGACCGAGGCCACCGCCTCCAGAACGCCTTTGCCAAGGTAGCGGCCTTTGTCGCCATCGCGCTTTTCGACGGCCTCATAGGCACCGGTCGAAGCCCCCGAAGGCACCGCTGCGCGGCCCATTGTGCCGTCTTCCAAAATCACATCCACCTCGACGGTGGGGTTGCCACGGCTGTCGAGAATTTCGCGGGCGAGAATGTCGATGATAATGCTCATGGGGCGGGTCCTTTTGGGTGATCGCAAACTATGGTTGGCGCGCTTCTAACGCCCCTTTGTAACAAGGAAAAGGGGCAGGGCGCGCGGTTTGCGCTACCATCTTGCCATTGGGGCACAAATGCCGCGATTGCGGCGCTCGGGCTCTGGCTTGGCCTCGGTCTCTGCCTCGGCCTCAGGCTTTGCCGCGCCGCGCCCGCCCGCGCAGCCGCGCCTCGCGGATCAGGGTAAACAGCCCCGAGGCCACGACAATCACCCCGCCGATGACGGTCCACAAATCGGGCACTTCGCCGAAGACGAAAAACCCGATGATCATCGCAAAGATCAGCCGCGAGTAGCGAAACGGCGTGACCACGGCGATATCGCCGATCCGCATCGCCGCCACGATGGCGTAATAGCCGCACACCCCCATGACGATGGCCGCGCCAAAGCGGCTCAGGTGGACCGGCTCGGGCCAATGCGCTGCCCCGTCCCAAAGGATCATCGCCATGCCCACCGGCACCACCGACAAAAACCCGTAGGTCGACAATTGCATCGAACTGACCGATGCGGGCACGGCGCGCGTGGCCAGATCGCGGATCGCAAGCCCGATGACGCCTTGGACCGCGAAGAGCGAGGCCGGTTCGAACCCGTCTAATCCGGGCTGCACGATGAGCAAGACCCCGCCAAAGCCGATCAAGATTGCCAGCCAGCGCCGCCAGCCGACCTCGGCCCCCAAAAACAGCGCCGCGCCCAGCGTGACCACCAAGGGATTGGCCTGCAAAATTGCCGAGGCCGAGGCCAGAGGCGTGAGCGCAATCGCGGTGACAAACCCCATGGTGCCGATCATCTCGCCGATGTTGCGCAGCATCACCGCGCGGCTCAAAAGCGCGCGGTCGAGCAGGCGCTCGCGGCGGTATTTGGTCGCCAAGGCAAAGACCGCGCCGCCGCCCAATCCCAGCACCACAAGGATCACTCCGATCGACAGATCGCTCGAGAGAGATTTGATAAACAAATCTTCCAGCGCAAAGAGGAGCATGGCCAGCACCATGATGAGTGCGCCGCGTGTATTTTCCATGGAGGTCGCTTTTCGGACGGGGCTTTGCGCGAGCCTAAAAGCGCGCGGGGCGAAAGAAAACCCCCGTAGCTCTACGGTGGCTTGACGGGGGGCGCGAGGGCGGCGCGCACGGCGCAAAGGGGGCAAAATGCCCTGCGGTATCACGTCGGTAATACGTCGGTATTGCGTCGGTGCGGTAGCGGCCGCAGCAGCGCGGGGCAGGGCGGGCGTCCTTGCGGCGCTATTTGCGCTTGGTGCCGTAAAGCTCCAGCTTGTGCCCCTTGAGCGTATAGCCCAGACGGCGCGCGATTTTCTCTTGCAAGGCCTCGATCTCGGGATCGACGAATTCGATCACCCGTCCGGTTTCCAGATCGATCAAATGATCGTGGTGGTCGCGGTCCGCATCCTCGTAGCGCGCGCGCCCGTCGCCAAAATCGACCTTCTCCAAAATCCCCGTTTCCTCGAACAGCTTGACCGTGCGGTAAACCGTGGCGATCGAGATATTGGGATCGATGCCGCTGGCACGGGCGTAAAGCTCTTCGACATCGGGGTGGTCATCGGCCTCTTGCAGGACGGTCGCAATGGTGCGCCGCTGCCCTGTCATGCGCAATCCTGCGGCTTCGCAGCGGTCGATGATCGTAGTGTCGGGCATATCGGGTCTCTGTTTGTCTTGCGTTCGAGGGATAGCGCGCGCCGCCGCACAAGGCCAGAAGGTTTTGCGGCCGTTGCTGTGGGGTGGGGCGCTGCGCGGGGCGCAGGCGGGCGGCGCCGCTCCCACGCACCCCTGCGTGCCGTCGGGGCAAAGGGTCATGCTGCGGCGCAGCGGTTGACTTTGCCGCCCCGATCGCCCATATGACCCCTATCCAGTGCTTTCTGCCGCGTGAGCAGATGCCATCGCCCCCTTCGGGCGAAAGCCGCATAGCCCCTTCGGGCGCCATCGCGGCACGGCTCAGTAGAGCACCGGTGTTGATCCCAAAATCACGCGTGGGGCCGAAGCGTATCTGCGGCGGCGGGGCAATTCTGCCCTTCGCAAGCTTATGCGCAACCCCGCGATCCTCCGGCGCATCCTGCGTGCGGGGGCGCTTTTGGATTTTGCGCGCATGAGCCGCGCCAAGGATAGATATGACCCGCAACGCACAGGCCCATGAGGCCCCCCGAAACGACACCCACAATAACGACACCGACCAAGACGACATCCATATGGAAGCCGAAGACCGCCCGCAAACCGGCGGCAACCCGTTTGAAATGATGGGCCTGCCCGTCAAACTGGTGCAGCGCCTGACCGAGATCGGCATCACCGAACCCACTCCCATTCAGGTGCGCGCCATTCCGCATGCTTTGGACGGGCGCGACGTGATGGGGCTGGCCCAGACCGGCACCGGCAAAACCGCCGCTTTCGGCCTGCCTCTGATCACCATGCTTTTGCGCGAGGGCGGGCGCCCCGAACCCAAATCGGTGCGCGGGTTGATCCTTGCGCCGACGCGCGAATTGGCCAACCAGATCCGCGAGAACATCAGCGATCTGGTCGGCAAAAGCCATATCCGCGTTGCGGTCGTCGTCGGCGGCCAATCGATCAACGCGCAGATCAAACGCCTTGAGCGCGGCGTCGACCTGCTCATCGCCACACCGGGCCGTTTGATCGACCTGCTGGATCGCCGCGCCCTGCGCCTCGACAAGGCGCGCTTCTTGGTGCTCGACGAGGCCGACCAGATGCTCGATCTGGGCTTTATCCACTCGCTGCGCAAAATCGCGGCGCTGCTGCCCGCCGAGCGTCAGACCATGTTGTTTTCGGCCACCATGCCCAAACAGATGAGCGAGCTGGCCTCCAGCTATCTCAAGGACCCCGTGCGGGTGCAGGTCTCGCCCCCCGGCAAGGCCGCCGATAAGGTCACCCAAGAGGTGCATTTCATCGCCAAAGCCGAGAAAACCAAGCTGCTTATCGAATTGATCGACAAGCACCGCGATGAATTGGCGTTGGTGTTCGGGCGCACCAAACATGGCTGCGAAAAGCTGATGAAGACGCTCGAAAAAGCCGGTTTTGCCGCCGGTGCGATCCATGGCAACAAAAGCCAAGGCCAGCGCGAGCGCGCCTTGCAGGCCTTTCGCGAGGGCAAGATCAAGGTGCTGGTGGCCACCGATGTGGCGGCGCGCGGGCTTGATATTCCCGATGTGCGCCACGTCTATAACTATGATCTGCCCAATGTGCCCGACAACTATGTCCACCGGATCGGGCGCACCGCGCGCGCCGGTGCGGACGGCGCGGCGATTGCCTTTTGCGCCCCCGACGAGATGGATGAATTGAAGGCGATCCAGAAGGTGATGAAAATCTCGATCCCCGTGGCCTCGGGCCGTCCGTGGGAAGCGATGGACATCCCCGCCAAGCCCAAGGGCGGCGGCGGGCGTGGGCGCGGGGGCGGCGGCCGAGGCCGCGGCGGCCCGCGTGGCGGCGGCGGCGCAGGGGCAGGCGGCTCCAAGCCCCAAGGCGCAGGCAAACCCGGCGGTCAGCGCCGCAGACGCAGCGGCGGCGGCGGTCGCGGCAAAGGCAGCTCGGCGGCCTAGGGGCGAGCGCCTAGGGCGGCGAGGCCCGAGTATGAGACAAGCAAAGGCGCGCGGCGATATGCCTCGCGCCTTTTTCTTTTGTATCAGGTGTTTATAGCGCCTTTGTCAGGGCCTTGGTCCGTGCCCGTGCCCGTGTCCGCGCCCGTGCCCCATCATGCTCACATCAAATCCGGCGCGCGGCCAAAGCGGTTGGCGACTTTGGTGACGGTCAACCCCTGCACGATGATCGAGAAAATCACGATCATATAGGTCGCCGTCAGGATCAGCGGTTTCCATTCGCTATCGGGCAAGGACAGGGCCAAGGCGACGGAAATCCCGCCCTTGAGCCCGCCCCATGTCATGATCGGGATCACCCCGCCGGAAAAGGCGCGGAAGGGTTGCAACAGCAAGACCGGCACCGCGACCGCCGTCAGCCGCCCGAGCAGCGCCAAGGCAATCGAGGCCGCCCCCGCGACGATGAAATCGAACTCGAAGGCCACGGCAAACACCTCGAACCCGATCATCAAGAACAGCACCGCGTTCAAAATCTCGTCGATCATCTTCCAAAAGGCATCGACATATTTGCGGGTCTCGTCGCTCATGCCGTATTTGCTGCCCACATCGCCGATGAGCAATCCGGCGCAAACCGCCATGATCGGGGCCGAGACGTGCAAGGCCACGGCCAGCTCATAGCCGCCAAAGGCCAGCCCCAGCGTGATCAAGACCTCCAAGGCGTAATCGTCGATCCGGCGCATCACGCGAAAGGTCAGCCAGCCCAAAACAATGCCCAAGACCGCGCCGCCCACGGCCTCTTGCACGAAAAGCACCAGCGCGCCGGCCAGAACCGATGTTTCGCCGCCGTGGCTGCCCGCCTCGGCCCCGTGGCTGGAGAGGGACGGAAAGGCGATGCCGACCAGCACCAAAAACACCACATAGCCCACGCCGTCATTGAACAGGCTCTCGCCCGCGATCTTGGTCTCGAGGGATTTGCGCAGGTTGGCCTCGCGCAAAACCCCCAGAACCGCCACCGGATCGGTGGGCGAGACCAGCGCGCCAAAGACCAAGGCGATGGCAATCGGCATCCCCGTCAGCCATGAGAAGCCAAAGCCGACCACAGCGGTCGAAAGCCCCACGCCCAGCGTTGCCATCAGCACCACAACCCGCCACTGCGCGCGCAGGTCCGACAATTTGACATGCAAGGCCCCCGCAAAAAGCAAAAGCCCCAACATCCCTTCAAGCAGCGCATCGGAGAAATCCACGCTGGTCACGGTGCGGCGCATCTCGTCGGCCATGTTGAGTGCCGGAAACAACAGGTCAAGCCCGAGCAAAACCAGCGAGGCCAAAAGCGCGACAACCAGAATGCCGATCGCCGAGGGCAGTTTCAAAAACAGGTAGTTGATGGCGCCAAAGGCACCGGCAAGCACGATCAAGGCCGAGGCGATTTGCAGGACGGTCATGGTATTTATCCTTTGATTACGGCCCCTGTTACCACGCGCCTCGCCCCCCTCCAAGCGCGCAAAAAGGCGTAAACCGCGCCGCCCCCGAGCGGTTCGGATCACGGGCGCGCAGGCTGTGCGGGCACGGTCTCCAGATCGACCCAGACCGGCAAATGATCCGAGGCGATATGCGCGGGGCGCGTGCGATGCACCCCGTGATCGCGGGCCTGCAAATCGGGGCTGAGCGCAAAGCGGTCCAAGGCCGCGACAGGGCGCAGCGCCGGAAAGCTCGGCTTGGAGGGCAAGAACGCCAATCCCTGCGCCACGGCGTCCAGTTCGCGCGGCGATCCCCATTCGTTGAAATCTCCGGCCAGAACCGTGGGTAGGGCGGGCAATTCGCGCAAATGGCGCACCACGGCGGCGATTTGCATCACCCGATAGCGCCGGATCAACCCCAGATGCACACCGATCACCCGCAAGGCGCCGAGCCTTGTCTCCAGATCGGCGCGAATGGCCCCGCGCGGCTCCAATCCGGGCAGGTCGATATGCGCGGTCTGGATCACCTCGACCCCCGCGCCCAAAAGCATCGCATTGCCGTGAAAGCCCAAGGAGGCCCCGTGTTCGCCAAAATCCACCACCCGCCAGCCCTCGGCCTCGGCCATCGCATGGGGCAGCGCGGCAGGGCGCGGCGCAAGGCGCTTGTCGGCCTCTTGCAGCACCACCACATCGGCGTTGATCTGCGCGATCACCTGCAGGCTGCGCGCCGGATTGCGGCGCAAATCCATGCCGACGCATTTTTGCAAATTGTAACTGGCAAGGCGAAAAGCGGGCTGTTCCATTGCGCCAAGACAACCATGCAGGCGCAGCAAGAGCAAGATGCCGCGCGGCGGCAAGGTTTTGTTATTTGCGCGCGCAGCCTATATGAACGCGCAGAAAGATGCCCATCGGGGGATCGCACAAAGGACCGCGCCGCAGATGTTCAAAGACCTCGCCCTGACCGTTAAACTGATCTGGGCCGCCTTGGCGGTCTTTGCGGCGACGGCCCTGTGGAACGCGCGATGGGAGGTGGCCTTTGTGGCGGTCATCACCTTCTGGCTCTCGCTGGTGCCCATCGCCTTGGCCCGCTGGGTCCAGATCAAAGTGCCGCGGTTCTTTTTCGCCATCTCCACCGCTTTTGTCGGGGCGACGCTGTTCTTGGGCGAGGTGTTCGATTTCTACAACCGCTTCTGGTGGTGGGATATCTTGCTGCATGGCGGCAGCGCCTTGGTCTTCGGTTTGATGGGATTCACCCTTGTTTTCATGATGTTCCAAGGCAACAGATTCGCCGCGCCGCATTTCGCCGTGGCGTTTTTCGGCTTTTGCTTTGCCATGAGCATCGGCGCCACATGGGAGATTTTCGAATTCGCCATGGATCAGACCTTTGGCACCAATATGCAAAAATCCGGCCTTGTGGATACGATGACCGATCTGATCGTCGATGCCCTTGGCGCGTTGATCGGCGCGGGCAGCGGCTATGGCTATCTCAAGGGGCGCGATTACAGCAGGCTGGGCGCGGTGATCGAGGATTTCGTCGCCCGCAATCCGCGCCTGTTTCGCAAATCGCGCAAATAGAGCGGGCGCGCTATTGACGCCGCCGCCTTGGTGCCCTCATCTGGCGCGATGGAAAGACGCGATAGAATAGACGCCCTCGGCGCATCGGGATTGATCGCATTCGCGATTATTCTTGCCTTTAATCAAGTGGTTATCAAGCTGACCAATGAGGGGATACAGCCGGTGTTCTCCGCCGGTTTGCGCTCTGTTGGTGCTCTGGCGGTCTTGCTCGTGTGGATGCGGCTGCGCGGCATTGCGGTGCATACGCCGCGCGCGGCCCTTGGGGCGGGGGTGATCTCGGGGCTGCTGTTTTCGGGCGAATTTGCCGCCTTGTTCTGGGCGCTCGACCATACCAGCGTCAGCCGCGCCAGCATCATTTTCTATTCCATGCCCGTGCATTTGAGCATCATGGCGCATTTTTGGCTGCCCAATGAGCGCATCACCGCGATGCGCGCCGCCGGATTGGCCTTGGCCATGGGCGGGGTGGCTTGGGTTTTGCTCGACCGTTCGGCAGGTGTGGCGGGCGGGCAGGCGAGCCTGATCGGCGATCTGGCCGCTTTGGGCGCGGCCTTGGCATGGGCGGGCATCGCGATGATGGCGCGGCGCTCGGCGCTGGCCCGTTTGCGCCCCGAGATGCAATTGTTTTGGCAACTTGCGGTCTCGGCCCTGTGCCTCATTGCTCTGGCGCCGCTTTTTGGCCCGCTGATGCGCGATTTCACCCCTGTTTTCCTGCTCGGCCTTGGCTATCAGGTGGTCTTGGTCGCCAGCTTCGGCTTTTTGTTCTGGTTCTTCTTGCTGACCATCTATCCGGCCTCGGGCGTGGCCAGCTTCAGCTTCCTGTCGCCGGTGTTTTCGGTGATCTTCGGATGGTGGGTTCTGGGCGAGCCTTTGAGCCTCGACGTGATCGGCGCGCTCGGCCTTGTGGCGCTCGGGATCGTTTTGATCAACCGCAGGCCGCGCGTGCCATCATAATGTGAAATCAATGCCTTGCGGCGCGATCCTCATGTGCCGCAATAGGTCGCGCCGACCACTTCGGAGGCGGCGGGCGGGCGCGCCAGATCGGCAAATTCCGCCTGCGCCTCGAAGGGCCGCGCATAGGCGCGCATCAGCCGCTCGAAGGGGGCCATATCGCCCGCCACCGCCGCTTCGATCATCGCCTCGACACGGTGGTTGCGCGCGATCAGCGCGGGGTTGACCGCCTCCATCGCGGCGCGGGTCTGCGCATTCGGGCGGGCTTGCTCGATCGTGCCCTCCAAAGCGCCCTGCGCCGCCAGCCGCGCGTGCCAGCGCGCCTGCCATGCGGCAAATCCATCGCGATCCGCAAATTGATCCTGCGCGCCGCCCGCCGAGAGGGCGCGGAATGTATTGGTGAAATCCGATTGCCCCGCCTGCATCAAGGCCAGAAGATCGCCGATCAGCGCCTGATCGCCCTCGCGCGGCGCGCCAAGGCCCAATTTGCCCGCAAACCGGCGCAGCCACGCCGCCTCGATCCGGTCGGGCATGGCGTTGACCGTGGTGGTGAACATCTGCACCGCCTGCTCTTGGTCGGGCATGAGCGGGATCAAGGACGAGGCCAGTTGCGCCATGTTCCACGGGATCACCGCCGCTTGGTTGTCATAGGCGTATCGCCCGTGGGCGTCGATTGAACTGTAGACCGTAACCGGATGATAAATATCCATAAAAGCGCAGGGACCATAATCGATGGTCTCGCCGCTGATCGAGGTGTTATCGGTGTTCATCACCCCGTGGATAAAGCCCAGCGAGAGCCAATGCGCGACCAGTTCGGCCTGCCGGTCGATCACGGATTGCAAGAATTCATGCGGGCCAGCGGCCTGCGGCGCATGGCGGGCGCGGGCATAGTCAAAGAGGGTTTCAAGCTCGGGCAGCATCCGGCGCGCGGCGAAATATTGAAAGGTGCCGACGCGCAGATGGCTGGCGGCGACGCGGGTCAAAACCGCACCGGGCAAGACGCCGGTCATCGACCCCGTAGGGCGCACCACCTCGCCGCCCGTGGCCACCGCCGCCAGCGCGCGCGTCGTCGGCACGCCAAGCGCATGCATCGCCTCCGAGAGCAGATATTCGCGCAGCACCGGACCCATCCACGCCAAACCGTCGCCGCCGCGCGAAAACGGCGTGCGCCCCGAGCCTTTGAGCGCGATGTCGCGCCGCGCGCCATTTGTGTCCATCACCTCGCCCAAAAGCACCGCGCGCCCGTCGCCCAGTTGCGCGGAAAATCCGCCAAATTGATGGCCCGCATAGGCCTGCGCAATCGGATCGGCGCCCTTTGGCAGGGCATTGCCGCTGAAAATCGCGGCCAGATCATCGCCCGCCTCGACCTCGATCCCCAACTCTTGCGCCAGCGCCGTGTTAAAGGCCAAAAGCCGCGGCGCGGGAGCAGGCGCGGGGTGTTGACGGGCGAAAAACGCCTCGGGCAGGGCGGCATAGCTGTTGTCGAAGGAGAGTTTCATATCGGTCCAAATGGCAAGGCAGCGCCTAGAGGTAGCGCGTCATCAGCGAATACTCGTCGCGCGGGGTGAAATGCAGCTTTTTGTAGAGCGATCTGGCGCGGGCATTGTCGCGCCGCACCTCCAGATGCAGCGCCTTGAGCCCCGCACCGGCCAGCGCCTTGGGCAAGGAGAGCAGCACTTCGGAGCCAAGCCCGCGGCTGCGCACGCCTGAGCGGATATAAATCTCGTCGATAAACCCGTCCATGCCGCCCAATTCGATCGACCAGCCGAAACAGATCACCACATAGCCGATCGGCGAGCGCTGCGGCCCGATTAGATAGACCACGCCGAGGGGCGATCCGTCCAGCAGCGGCGCGAGGGCCTCGGCGCGTTGCTCGTCGCTGCGCGTGATGCCAGCTTCGCGGTGAAAGGCGGCCATCATCGGCAAAATACGGTCGGCATCCGCAGGGGTCGCAAGGTGCAAAGCGGTCATAGGCGGGCGAGCCTTTCGGTGAGCAGGGCGAAATAGGCATCGGCGTCGATGGTGCCCATGAACATGGCATTGGGCGCGCGGTCGGTCACCCCCCACCAATCGGCCACCGTCATGCCAAGGGTCAATTCGGATTTGGTCTCGATCTCGACATTGATATGGCGACCGGTGAAGATCTGCGGCGCGATCAGATAGGCGGTCACGCAAGGATCATGCAAGGGCGCGCCCTCCGATCCGTATTTCTCGCGGTCGAAACGTTCGAAAAACTCGGTCATCTGCGCGGCGGCGATCCCGACCGCATTGCCAATCGCGCGAAAGGCGTCGTTGCGCGGTTTCGTCACCAAGGCCTTATGGGTCACATCCAAGGACATCACCACCAATGGAATGCCGGATTTGAAAACAATATCAGCGGCATGCGGGTCGACGTAAATGTTAAACTCGGCGGCGGGGGTGATATTGCCCACCTCGAAATAGGCCCCGCCCATCAGCACGATCTCGCGGATGCGTGCGGCGATATCGGGGGCCTTGCGCAGCGCCATGGCCAGATTGGTCAGCGGCCCCAAAGCGCAAAGCGTCACCGAGCCGGAGGGCGCATCGCGCAGGGTCTCGATGATGAAATCCACCGCATGCTGCGCCTGAAGCGGCATGGTCGGATCGGGCAAAACCGGCCCGTCCAGCCCCGATTGCCCGTGCACATGTTCGGCCGTGACCAAGGCGCGATCCAGCGGGCGGTCGCATCCGGCAAAGACCTTGACCTGCGGCTTGCCCGCCAATTCGCAGATCTTGCGCGCATTCACCTCTGTTAGCGCCAAGGGCACATTGCCCGCCACCGCCGTGATGCCCAAAACCTCGATCTCCTCGGGGCTGGCCAGCGCCAGAAGGATCGCCATCGCGTCGTCTTGCCCTGGATCGGTGTCGATGATGATTTTGCGCGGGGCGTTTGTCATGGCGTCTGTCATGGCGGGGGTCCTTTGATGCGGTCCTGTGTGCGGCCCTTGGGCGGGCGGGCAAGCCAGTGGCCGCACAGTGGCCGCGCCGCGCCGCGATGTCCAGCGCAAGCGCTCTGGCGGCGGGGGAATATTGCCGATCCGGCAGGCGGGCGCCAAGGCGGCGCGGGGGCGGGCACGGGCGGACCTATGGGACGGGCCTCAAATCACATCGGGCGATCATCACAGGGGCAAAACCACCGGCCCAAAACCACCGGCCCAAAAAACATAAGGCGGCCCGCGAGTGGTGCGGACCGCCTCAATGCGCGCCGAGGGGCCTGTAGATTATCCCCGACGGTGCATTTTTGTCGTCTAGCGGCCTTAGCCGTCGAAATCAACCTCTTCGATCAGCTTCAATGCGGCGGGGCGCAAACGGGCCAATTCCATCAGGTCGGCCTCATCGGGCGTGAAGCTGCCCCAGCTTTCGACCAAAGGATCGGCAGAGGTATTGGGCGCGACGGGATATTCGAAATTCGCCTCGGCATAGATTTTCTGTGCCTCGGGCGAGGTCAGAAATTCCATCATTTTCAAGGCGTTATCGGGGTGGGGTGCGTATTTTGTCATCGCCACGCCGGAAATATTCACATGCGCGCCGCCGTTTTCAAAGGTCGGGAAAACGATGCGCACGCTGTCGGCCCATGCTTTTTGCTCGGGGTCCGAGATCATTTTGCCCATGTAATAGGTGTTGCCGATGGAGATGTCGCATTCACCGGCCCAGATGGCCTTGACCTGTGCGCGGTCATTGCCTTGGGGTTTGCGCGCGAGGTTGGCTTTGACGCCTTCGAGCCAAGTTTTGGTTTCGGCCTCGCCGTGGTGCAGCAAATAGGCCGAGGTCAGCGCGACGTTATAGGCATGGGTGCCCGAACGGGTGCAAATGCGGCCCTTCCATTTGGGATCGGCAAGGTCCTCATAGGTGGTCACCTCGCCATCGGCGACGCGGTCACGCGAGGCGTAAACGATGCGCGCGCGCGTCGTCAGGCCCCACCAATGTTTATCCGCATCGTGATACTGCGCCGGAACATTGGCCGAAAGCGTCGCGCTTTCAACGGGTTGGGTCAATCCGGCATCGACCACCGACGCCAGCCGCGCGATATCCACGGTCAGCACCAGATCGGCGGGGGAGCGTTTGCCCTCGGCGCTCAGCCGCTCGACCATACCTTTGGCCAGATAGGCGACATTGACCTTGATACCGGTCTCTGCGGTGAAGGCATCGGTCAGCGGCTTGAGCAATTCGGGCTGGCGGTAGGAGTAGAGATTGACCTCATCGGCCATCGCCGTGGTGGCGAAAGCGGGAAGAGCAGCGGCAGTCATAAGCGCAAGGCGAGCGAACATGAGAATCCTCATTTTTGATCGTTTCGATTGCGCCGCTTTTAATCCGACTAAATTAGTCGGGTCAATAGCTGATTAAATTATTCAGGTTTAGCCTTCTCCTCGCGCTTCACCTCGTCCCAAAGCCGGTCCATCTGCTCAAGATTGGATTGCGCGGGGGTCTTGCCAAGCGCGGCAAGTTTGGCCTCTACACCCTTGAAACGGCGCGTGAATTTATCATTGGCGGCGCGCAATGATACCTCGGGATCAAGGCCCAGATGTCGCCCCAAATTGGCCATGACAAAGAGCAGATCGCCGTATTCTTCCTCGACCTCGGCTTGGGTCAATGTGGCGCGCGCCTGCGCCAATTCTTGCGCCTCTTCGACGATCTTATCGGTCACATTCTCGATATCGGGCCAATCAAACCCGACCCGCGCCGCGCGTTTTTGCAATTTTTCGGCCCGCATCAGGGCGGGCAATCCAAGCGCCACATCGTCCAATGTGCCGCGCGCGCCGCTATTTGCGCGTTCGGCGGCCTTGATCGCCTCCCAATCGCGGGTCTGCTGCTCGGCGGATTTGTCGCGGCTCTCATTGCCGAACACATGCGGATGGCGGGCCAGCATCTTGTCGCTGATCCCGTCGGCGACATCCTCGAAATTGAACAATCCTTTGTCCTCGGCGATCTGTGCGTGAAACACCGATTGCAGCAAAAGATCGCCCAGTTCCTTTTTCAGTTCCCCCATATCCTCGCGTTCGATGGCATCGGCGACCTCATAGGCCTCCTCGATGGTGTAGCGCGCGATGGAGGCGAAATCTTGCTCGATATCCCAAGGGCAGCCCGTATCGGGATCGCGCAGCGCCCGCATGATCGCACGCAAACGCGCCATCCCGCCTTTGGGATCAAAGATCAGCGGATCATGTTTGGGGCGGGGCGCCTTGGGCGCGGGCGTTTGAGGCATTGCGAAGGCTCTGTTATTGCGGTTGGATAGCAGCCTAGCCGCCGCGCAACGGATGTCCAGAGCGGGCAGGGCGCGCGGGCGGCAAAGGGTCAGAAAAGGCGGGAAAGATATGGCATTGGAAGACGCAAAAACACAAGTGGATCAGGCCTTTACCCGCAAGGATGCGCGCGGGCTGAGCTATGAGAACGCCTTTGGCGGCGCGCTGAGCTTTTTGCGCCGCCGCTACACCAAAGACCTCGCAGGCGTCGATATTGCGGTCACCGGCGTGCCCTTTGACCAAGCCGTGACCAACCGCACCGGCACCCGCCTTGGCCCGCGCGCCATCCGCGAGGCCTCCAGCTTGCAGCCCTATGATCCGCCCTATGGCTGGGGCTTTGATCCGCTGAGCGATTTTGCCGTGGTCGATTATGGCGATCTGGCCTTTGATTACGCCAATGTCGCGGCCTTTCCCGATGCGCTGAGCGCCCATATCAAGGGCATTTTGGACGCGGGCGCGGCGAGCATCACCTTGGGCGGCGATCACTATATTTCCTTTCCGATTCTGAGGGCCTACGCCGAGAAATACGGGCCGCTGTCGTTGCTGCATTTCGATGCCCATTCCGACACTTGGGCCGATGATGATATGGGCCGCATCGACCATGGCACGATGTTCTATAAGGCGGTGAAATTGGGGCTGATCGATCCGAAAACCTCGGTGCAGGTCGGCATTCGCACCCATAATGACGACACGATGGGGGTCAATATCATCGACGCGCGCGAGGTCCATGAGGGCGGCGCGGCGGCGGCGGCGGCCAAGGTGAAATCGATCCTCGGGGACCGGCCGACCTATGTGACATTCGACATCGATTGCCTCGATCCCGGATTTGCCCCCGGCACCGGCACGCCGGTCTGGGGCGGGCTGTCCTCGGGGCAGGCGGCGATCCTTTTGCGCGATGTGGCGGGGATCAACATGGTCGGCGGCGATGTGGTCGAGGTCTCGCCGCCCTATGATCCCTCGGGCGCCACCGCCGTAGCGGGCGCCCATGTGGCGATGGAGCTGATCTGCCTTTGGGCCTATAACAAGAGAAAGTGAAGAAGATGCTCTATGCCATTGTTATTGCAATCGGATGTCTCATTGTGCTTGCGGGTTATATCCGGCTTGCGCCCTCCGATCCGCAGGTCTGGCATGTGATGCCCGATGCCCCCGCGAGCAAGGATTTCGACGGCGGCGTGATCCGCAGCGGCGCGGCGGGGCCGCAAGGATTGTCGCTTCTGGACCGGATCATCATGTCCGGCCCGCGCACCCGTGTTCTGGCCGGATCGGTCGAAGAGGGCATGGTGACCTATATCACCCGCTCGAAACTATGGGGATTTCCCGATTACACCACGGCGCGGCAGGACGGCGATGATTTGCATGTCTATGCGCGGCTGCGGTTCGGAAAATCCGACATGGGGGTCAATAAGGTGCGCGTGGACGGGTGGCTGTCGGCTCTGGCGCGGCAATAGCGGCGCGGGCCGTCCCCGCGCGGCGGGGCAGATTTGCCCCACCTCGCGCCACATCGGCACATTGAGCGACATTTGGCATTGCGCCATAAAGCTGCGCCCGCCGACGCTGAGGCAGATCATCTCGCCCAATTCCACCCGCCCGCCGGTGCTGTCGGTGCAATAGCAATCAAGCGCACCGGCGCTTTGGGCCGGCGCAGGCGCGGGGGCGATCATCACGGCGGACACAGCCACCATCAGGGCAGGCAGGGCATTGTGCATGGCCTAAGATAGCACAAAAAACACTCCGCCCCAAATCGGCGGCTGCGCCAAATCCGCTTGACCAAATCCCTTTGATAAGAGACAGAACCCCATGGTTCCGAATGATACATTAGAGCAGATCACCCAACGGTTTCAGTTTCTGGAAGCGAAGATGGCCGAGGGCGGCGGCGATATCGCCAAGCTGGCCAAGGAATATTCCGACCTGCGCCCCCTGATCGAGCAAATCCATGCCTACCGGCAGCTTCTGTCCGATATCGAGGCGGCCGAGGAAATGCTCGCCGATCCCGATATGAAGGAATTGGCCGAAGAGGAATTGCCCGCCCTGCGCCGCGCCTTGCCCGAGGCCGAGGCGGCGCTGCAACTGGCGCTTTTGCCCAAGGACGAGGCCGATGCCCGCCCCGCGATCATCGAAATCCGCCCCGGAACCGGCGGCGACGAGGCGGCGCTGTTCGCCGGTGATCTTCTGCGCATGTATCAACGCTATGCCGAGGCGCGCGGTTGGAAATTCGAGATCATCGAAGAGCAGGAAAGCGATCTGGGCGGCATCAAGGAGGTGATCGGCCACATCAAGGGCGAGAACGTCTTTGCCCGCCTGAAATTCGAAAGCGGCGTGCACCGTGTGCAGCGCGTGCCCGAAACCGAAAGCGGCGGGCGCATCCATACATCGGCGGCGACGGTGGCGGTTTTGCCCGAGGCCGAAGACGTGGATATCGAGATCAACGCCAATGACATCCGCATCGACACGATGCGCGCGTCGGGGGCGGGCGGCCAACACGTCAACACCACCGATTCGGCGGTGCGCATCACCCATATTCCCACCGGCCTTGTGGTCACATCCTCGGAGAAATCCCAACACCGCAACCGCGAGATCGCCATGCAGGTGCTCAAAACGCGGCTCTATGATCTGGAGCGTCAACGCATCGACGGCGAACGCTCTGCCGATCGCAAAAGCCAAGTGGGCAGCGGGGATCGCTCCGAACGCATCCGCACCTATAACTTCCCGCAAGGGCGCATGACCGACCACCGCATCAACCTCACGCTCTACAAGCTTGACGCCGTGATGGGCGGCGATCTGGACGAGATCATCGACGCGCTGACCGCCCATAGCCAAGCCGAGCAACTGGCCGCGATGAACGGATGAGCGGATGAGCGGAGGGCAGGAGGCGTTGCGCGCGGCCATGGCCGCGGGCGAGGGGCAGGGCGTTGCGCCGCGCGATGCCAAACGGCTTTTGGCCCATGCCGCAGGGGTGGATGCGGCGCGGCTCATGGCGCTCGGCGCGGCGGAATTGAGCGCCGATGTGATGGCGCGCTACGGGCAATATCTGGCGCGGCGCGCGACCGGCGAGCCGGTGTCGAAAATCACCGGCAAACGCGCCTTTTGGAACCATGAATTTTTGGTCACCGCCGATGTGCTTGACCCGCGCGCCGATACCGAAACCCTTGTGGCCAAGGCGCTTGAGCGCGATTTCACCCGTGTCCTCGACCTTGGCACCGGCACGGGCTGTATTCTTTTGAGCCTTTTGGCCGAGCGCGCACAGGCCAGCGGCATGGGGGTCGATATCTCGCCCGCTGCGCTGCAGGTGGCACGCGAGAATGCGGCGCGCACCGGCGTGGGCGCGCGCGCCGATCTGCGCCTGTCCGATTGGTTTGATGCGGTGGAGGGGCGCTTTGATCTGATCACCGCCAATCCGCCCTATATCACCGAGGCCGAGATGGCCGATCTTTCCCCCGAGGTGCGCGATCACGACCCGCATCTGGCCCTCACGCCCGGCGGGGACGGGCTGGAGCCTTACCGGATCATCGCGCGCGCGGCGCCTGCGCATCTGGCGCCGCAGGGGCGGATTTTGGTCGAAATGGGATGGCGCCAAGGCCCGCAGGTCGCACAGATTTTCGCGCAGGCCGGATTTCGCGATATCGAAACGGTGCAGGACTTCGAGGGGCGCGACCGCGTGACCTGCGCCGCCTTGGGCTGAGCGCGCTTTGCTTTGGCGCGCGCGCGGCGCATCAATCGCGTGCCAATGGGCGCATTTTGGCGCGGCGCGCAACAAACCGGCGGTTATCCCCGTCTTTTAGGCGCAAATCTTGCTAAAACTGTCACTTCCCTCTTGTCATGAAGGCGCGCGCTGTTTAACCCTGTATCTGTCGAGACGGTGGAAGCGCTTAAGCGGTCCCTCACGACGCCAAGCCATAAATTGTCGCTCATCCGAATGACCCGCGCCTCTTGCGCATATCGGGCCACAGCGACGTCCAAACGCATAAGGCTGGACAGCTTACAATGAGATCTTCCAAATCCCGCTCGCGGAACAAATCGAACCGGAACAACAACAACCGGTCCGGCGTCAATATCGTCAACCGCGTGTTCGACAGCAATGGTCCCGAAGGCAAGGTGCGCGGCACCCCGAGCCAGATCATCGAGAAATACAACCAGCTGGCGCGCGATGCGCAGCTTGGCAATGACCGCGTCGCGACGGAGAATTTCCAACAGCACGCCGAACATTACATGCGCTTGCTCAGCTCGGCGCAAAAAGAGATCGACGCAAAACGCGAGCAACAAGAGCGCGAGAACCGCGACCGTCAGGCCGAGCGTGACCGCCAGAATGCCGAACGTGACCGCCAGCGCGCCGAGCAAAACGCCGCGAACGCCGCAAACGGCGGCTCCGAGGGCGCCGGAAACGACGGGCAATCCGCCCCCGCCGAAAGCGGCGAGGCCCCCGCGCGCAAAGAGCGCCGCCCGCGCCGCGAGCGCAGCCCGCAAGAGGAATTGCCCGCCTTCATCACCGATCCCGGATCGGCGCCGCAACCCGATCTTCGCGCCGACAGCGCGGGCAATGGCGATGACGCCGAGGGCGACAGCGGTCTGGTCGACACCCCCGAAAGCAAACCCAAACGCGCGCCGCGCAAACCGCGCGCCAAAAAGCCCGCCTCCGCCCCCGAGGCCGGAAGCACCAATGACGCCGCCGAATAGGCGCGCAGGCTTTTGACAGTGTGAAACATCCCCGCCGGCCTTGCCGCGCGGGGATTTTTGTTGGCGGGGTTTTTGTCGGGGGGCAGTCTTGTGTTGGCGTGGTCTGTTGCCGCCGCGAAGGGGCCGCGTTTCGGGTGCCGATCCCGCGCGCAGATTACCCGCGCGCGACCTCGCGCGCCAAGGCGCACCATCCCTCGACATCGATCTGTTCGGCGCGGTCGGTGGGTTTGATCCCCGCCGCTTCCATCCGGTCCGAAATGTCAGGGGCGATACCTTTGAGCGAGGCGCGCAGCATTTTGCGCCGCTGGTTGAACCCTGCGGCGACGATGCGTTCAAGGATCTTCGCATCGGCCTCGAACCGCGGCTGCGGCAGGGCCTTGAGATGGACCACCGCCGAATGCACCTTGGGCGGCGGGGTGAAGGCTTCGGGCGGCAAGGACATCACGATCTGCGCATCGGTGCGCCACTGCGCCAAAATCGCCAGACGCCCGTAGGCCTTGCTTCCGGGGGCGGCGACGATGCGATTGGCGACCTCGCGCTGGAACATCAAGGTCAGGCTTTGCCAGAACGGCGGCCATTGCGGCGGCGTGAGCCAGCGCACCAAAAGCTCGGTGCCCACGTTATAGGGCAGGTTGGCGGCGATGCGGATCGGCGCGCGCAGATGCGCCAGAGGATCGATATCGAGCGCATCGCCCTCGATCACCGTAAGCCGCCCGTCGCAGGCCGCGGCCACTTCGGCCAGCGCAGGGATGCAGCGCGCGTCCTTTTCGATCGCCAGCACGCGGCGCGCCCCCTCGGCCAGAAGCCCGCGCGTCAAACCGCCCGGGCCGGGGCCGATTTCAAGCACATCGCACTGCGTCAAATCCCCCGCCAGCCGTGCGATTTTCGAGGTCAGGTTGAGATCGAGCAAGAAGTTCTGCCCCAACGATTTACGCGCATCAAGCCCGTGGGTCTTGATCACTTGGGAGAGCGAGGGCAGCGTGTCGATGGCGCTCATGGGGCGGTGCTCCTTGGCGGGCATGGGATGCCTCCGGCGGGGATATTTGGGGAACCTGCAAGCATCAGGGTCATGCCCGTGCGGCGCGGGCGGCGGCCATGGCGCGCGCCATTTTCAGCGCTTCGATCAGCGAGGACGGATTGGCCACCCCTTGGCCCGCGATGTCGAAGGCGGTGCCGTGATCGGGCGAGGTGCGGATAAAGGGCAGGCCGAGGGTGACATTAACGCCGCGGTCGAAATCAAGCGTCTTGATCGGGATCAGGGCTTGGTCGTGATACATGCAGATCGCCGCGTCATAGCGCGCCCGCGCGGGCGGGTGGAACATCGTATCGGCGGGCAGCGGGCCGGTGATGTCGATGCCTTGGCCGCGCAGCGCCTCCAGCGTCGGGGCGATCATCTCGATCTCTTCGCGCCCCATCGCGCCGCCTTCGCCCGCATGGGGGTTCAGCCCTGCCACCGCAAGGCGCGGGCGGGCGATGGCGAAATCGCGGCGCAGAGCGGCATGGGTGATCAGCACCGTATCGGTGAGCAGCGCGGGGTTGAGCGCCATCGGCACGTCTTCGAGGGCGATATGGATGGTGGCGGGCACCACGCGCAATTGCGGCGAGGCCAGCATCATCACCACCGGCCCGCCGCCCGCCAGCGCGGCAAGATATTCCGTATGGCCGGGATAGGCGAAATCGGCGCCGTCCCTGAGCGCCTTTTTGTGGATCGGCGCGGTGCAGATCGCCGAGGCGGCGCCGCTGCGGGTCAGATCGACGGCGCGGGCGATCACATCGATCACCCCTTGGGCATTGGCCGGATCGGGGCGACCGGCGCGGGCCTCGCCGTTGAACGCATGGGCGAGCACCGGCAAACCGGCGGCGCTGGCGGCGCGGGCCTCTTGCGGATCATCGATCAAAGCGGTGGGGGTGCCCGCGGGCAAATGGCGCGGATCGCCGATCCAGAAGAACGGCAGATCGGCCCCCAGCGCGCGCCATGCCGCTACGGCCAATTCCGGCCCCACCCCTGCGGGTTCGCCGCAGGTCATCGCAACGGGGGCGGGGGCGCTCATTGCTCGGTGATACGGGCGGCGCTGCGCAATTCGGCCAAGAAGCCCTCGGCATAGGCGGCAAGGCGGCGGTTCTTCAATTGCAAGGACAGATCCTCGCGGCCCAGCCCTTCGGTCAATTCGGTCGAGCGCCCGCAAAGCATCAAGAAGACCAAGGTTTGCCCGTTCGCCCGCGTCAGCGCGGTCGAGACCTCGCCATCGTCAAGCTTGGCCAGTTCCAGCGCAATGTCTTGCGGGATTTCGGCGGGCGCTTTGGCCCCGCGCTCAAGGCTCTCGACGGGTTGGCCCTTGGCGACGCCGTATAGGTCATCGCAGGTATCGACGCGCGCGGCGACTTTGGCGGCTTTGGCCAAGGCTTCGGGGCTGCGCCCGCCGGGGATGTAATAGGCGGCATATTCGATGGCGGAATATTCGGGTTGTGTGACGCCGGTTTCCTCGATGGCGCGCATCTGGAACAGGGCGACCGCCCCGTTTAGGGGGATCGGCGCGCTGACCTGTCCGGGGGCGAGGCCAAGGATGATCGGGCGCAGGGCAGGCGGCAGTTTGGTCAGCGGCATCCATTCCAGCTTGCCGCCGCGCCCGCGTGTCGGCGAGGCGGAATATTGACGCGCGGCCGATGCAAAGGCGGCTTCACCTTGAAGACGCGACAACTCGGCGGCGCGCGCTTGCACGGCGGCGGCTTGCGCGGGCGGGGCGACCATGATGATCTCGGAGAGCAGCACCCGCACATCCGATCCGGCGGTGGCGCGTTCGGCGCGGTCCAGTTCGGCCTCGGAGACCGACACACGGCTGGCAAAGCGCGCGCGGGCATATTCGCGCCACACAAGGCCGGATTCGGCAAAGGCGCGGAAGGTTTGCTCGGAGACGCCGCCGCCTTCGAGGGCGCGAATGAATTGCTCGGCGTTCATATTGGCGCGGGCGGCGAATTCTTCCATGCCTTCGAGGACCTGTTCGGGCGTGGCGGTGATCCCTGCGGCTTTGGCGACGGACATTTTCAGCCGGTCGTCGATCAATTGCTCACGCGCCAGTTTCGCCGGATCGCCAGGCGCGCGCAAAAGCGTCAAGAAGCGCGTGCGCTGCTCAAGCTCGTAGCCGGTGATCACCGCATCATTGACCTTGATCACAGGGGCAAAGAGGTTTTGCGCCAACGCCGTGCGCGGCAGGGCAAGCAGCAAGGCCAAAACCGCCGCCGCCAAAGCCAAAAGCGCCAAGGCATGGTGGCGCGCGGCGCGGCGGTCTTGCGCAACCGCGCGGGCCTGCGCGCGCGCGGCGCGTTCGGGGGAGGGGGCTTGGGCAAAGGGATGGGTCATTGCGGTGTCGTCCTGCCTGATCAGTTCTTGCATCTACGGGTGTAGCTTTTGTCGATAGTGTCAGTGCTAAAGCCTCGCAGCCCGACCGTAAAGGAAATGTCGGTCGATGGCGCAAGGTTAAGCGAGGAAGTGAAGCGGCGCGAGAGCGAAAGTGTCATGTCCACGCATTCATTGCGGTATTGCAGGCCGATCCCCGCCTCGGCGGTGCGGTCTGCGGCGACATCATAGCGCCAGTTGGCCGATCCGATCCAATGGCGTGCCAAACGGTAGCTGCCGTCGATCGACCATTCGGACACCGTATCGGGGCGGTCCTCGCCCGCATCGGCGCCCAGCCATACATAGGAGGCCGACAGGTTCATCGCGTCGGATTTGAACCAATCGGCGCGCGCCTCGGCCTTGCTCAGCCCCATGTCGATGTCAAACACGCTGCGCCCCGTCAAGGTCAGCCCGCCCGCGCCGCGCCATTGCGCCCCGACGAGCATCCCCGAGGTCGTGCCCGACAGGCCTGAGGTGCGGGTAAAATCGCCATCGACCTCGTCGCGGTAAACCTGTCCGAGCACGAGGGTGCTTTCGCTGCCCGAGGCCCCATAGCGCGACCACCGCGCCCCCAGCGCCAGCGCCGCGCCGCGCGCGCGCCGGTCGGCGGCGGTAAAGCGCGTGAGCGAGAAGAGATTGCCCGCGTCAAACTCATTGAGCGTCGATTGCTCGTTGGGCACATCGAGCTTGGACCCGCCGGTATAGCTCAGCTGTGCCATCGGCTCGATCACATGGCGGGTGCCATTGGCGGCGGTTTTCTCCAAAGGATAGCTCAGCCGCAGCGCCGCCATCGGCGTCACCTGCGCCGTCGAACCGGCGTAGGTGCTGTCTTGGGCGATGGTGAAACTGTCAAAGGCCAGCGCCCCAGTGGCCCCAAACCGCAGCCCGCCGCGCAGCGTCCAATCGCGCATCCATCGCGCCTCGGCCTCAAGCTGGGTGACATCGCGCCCGTCGACGATCGAGTCGCTATCAAGGCTGTCGACATCGAGATCGGAGAAGCGGTAGAAATGCCGCAGCCCCGCCGAGAGCCGCAATTCGCCGCCCGTGATGGCGGGAAACACCCGCCGCTCATAGCTCAGATCGCCGATGATCGACGGGATGGTCGCATTGGTCTCGTCATCGCGCAGCGTGTGGTAATTGGTCAAGGCGGCGTTGATATATTCGCCCCGCCGCACCCGCGTCAGGGTCAGGTCGCTGTCGAGCCGGTCCTTGGAGGAATAGCCGTAATCGACCAGATAGGCATCATCCTTGACCGCTTCGATGTCAAAGCTGAGGGTGAAATCACGCGGCAGGGCGAATTGCCCGTTGGCAAACAGATAACCGCGCGAGCCGTCTTGCAGGCTGTCTTGGCTCACCGCGCCGGTCACCTCGATCTGCCCGCGCCGGAAGGCTTGGCGGTAGCGCAGCTCCAGCGTGCGGCTATGGGTCGACAGATAGGGCGTCAGCGTCAGGTCACGGTGATCGCCCATGGCGATGAAATAGGGCACGCGCACCCCGAACCCCAAAAGCGACGAGCGATGCGCCGTGGGGATCAAGAACCCCGTGGCGCGGGTTTGTGTCGGGTCGGGCAGGCGCAGGCGCGGCAAATAAAACACCGGCACATCGAGCACCCGCAATTGCGCTTTGGTAAAGTAAAGCTGGCGCGCCTGTTGGTCATGCACCACGCTTTCGGCGCGGATTTGCCACAGCGGCGCTTGCGGCACCCCATTGGCGGCGCAGACCGAACAGGAGGTCACCGAGGCCTTGTAAAGACGGCTGTAGCGCCCCTCGGCGCGGCTCATCGACAGGGCGGCAAGCTGCAACTGCTGGTCCAGAACCACGCGCGCGCCGCGAATGATGCCGCCTTGCAGATCACGGTCCAATTCGGCGCTCTGGGCAAGGATCAGGGTCTCGCTCTCGCTCTGGCCGTCTTGGCGGGTTTCGGTGAGGCGGATCGGCCCGTCGATGATCAGCCGCCCGTTGCCGCGCTCATAGGTGATTTTCGACGCATTCAGCCGCCGCGTGCCATAGAGCACCTCGACCGCGCCCTCGGCCACCAATGTGTCATTGTCGCGCAAATAGACCGTATCGGCGACCAGAACCGCGGCCTCTTGCGCCGCGCGCGGCGCCGCTGCGGCCCCCGAAGCGCCCGCGTTTTGCGCCATCGCAGGGGGCACCGCGCCCATCGGCGCCAAGGCCAAAGCGCCCGCCACCACAAGCGCCGCCGTGCCGGAGGATTTGAGCCAGCGCGCGCGCATCTATCCGTCCTCCATATGCAACAAAATCCCCAATCCGAGCATCACCGAGGCCACCGGCGGCGCCCATGCGGCCAAGATGATCGGTATCTGGCCGTTCTCGCCCATGATTTGCGCGAAATTGCGCACATAATAAAGCCCAAAGCCGAGCATCACCGCGCTCAGCACCGCCACGCCGGTCTTGCCAAACCGCACATGGCGCATGGTAAAGGCCGCCGCGACCAGAACCATTGCGATTAAAAACAACGGCTTGGCCAATTCCATCTGGAACCAGACCGCATGGCGGCGGGCGGAAAATCCGGCGCGGGTCAATTGGCCGATATGATCGGGCAGGTCCCAGATCGAGATCGACGAGGGCGTGCCGAACCCCTCCAATATCCGCTCGTTGGTCAGCGAGGAGGCCAGATCGAGATCGCCGTAATGGCGCACGCTGGCTTGCGGATTGGTCCCCGCCGTCAGCGGCCAGACCGTCGCATCGGTCAATTGCCACTGCCCGCCATCAAGCGCCGCCGATTGCGCCTCGATCCGGCGCACGGGGCCGTTTGGCCCGTAGCTGATGAAACTGACGTCATACAAAATGGTGGCTTGCGGATTGGCCCGCGCGGCGCGGATCACGGTTTGCCCCTCGGCGTCCGCTTGGCGCAGCCAAAGCCCCTCGGAGGAGATCGACAACACCTCTTCGGAGCCGCTCGAATAGAATTCGAAAAGCTGCGCAAAGCGTTTGGAGGTGGCGGCGACAATCGGGTTGAGCACCGAGATCGCCACCAATCCGATCATCAGCGCCACCAGAACCGGCGCGATCAGGGTGCTGAGCGCCGAGCGCCCCGAGGCACGCACCACCACCAGCTCTGAGCTGCGCGCAAGGCCAAGGAACAAAACCACCGTGGCAAGGATCATCACCAAGGGCAAAATCGTGTAATAGCCGTCGGGCGCATTGAGCAAGGTCAGTTCGACCAACTGGCCGAAGCTGGCCGAGGAATTTCCCAAACGGCGCATTTGTTCGACCAGATCGATCAATGTGGTCAGCAAGATGAACACCGCCGAAAGGCCGAAAAAGCTCTTGGCGAATTTGCGCGCGAAATAGAAATGCAGCCTCATGTCGCCGCCTCCGCGGGCGTGTCTTGCGCCGCGTCATCACCGCCCGCCCTGCGCCGCCATCCGCGCCCGCGTTTGCGCGCGGCCAAGGCCAAAAGCCCCGCCGCCATGGCAAAGCCGACCAATTCGGGCAAATAGACCAAAAGCCACAGACCCTCGCCCTTGCGCGCCGGTGTCGTCACCGCGCCCTCGATGGATTTGACCACCACCAAAAGCAAAAGCGCCATGACGATCTGCCGCCAGACGCCAAAGCGCGAAAATCCGCCCACCAAAAGCGCCGAAAACCCGATCAACGCCCCGACCACGCACAGCAGCGCCTCGGCAAAGCGTTGATGCAGCCGCGAGAGCACTTCGCTCTCGGCCACTCCCGTGGCGGCGGCCAAACCGCGCGGATCGGTGATGAAGCGATGCGTGGGCTGATAGACGACATTGCGGGTATCGACGGTCTCCATCGTGATCAAGCCGCTGATGTCATAGGAAAAATCTGAAAAATGCGTGGTCGAGAGGCGATTGTCGGCTTGGCTGAGCCTTTGCGCCATCCCGTCGACCATGACCAGTTTTGTGCCTTGCTGCGCGGCGCTGCCGTCTTCGGGGGCAGGGGCGTTTGCGCCTGCGGGCGCGGCGGGCGAGCGCACCAGATAGGCGCTGGCGGCGGTATAGGTGATGGCGCTGCCCGCTTTGGAGCGGTCCGACAAAAACACATCCGACAGCGTCCCGTCGGGCGAGATTTCACCGATGAAAAAGGTGATCCCGTCGGTGGGGTGCAAAAACGTGCCTTCGGTCAACAGTTTGGCGGTGATATTGCGCGAGATTTCCGCCTCGCGCTCTTTCATCATCGCGCGGCTGGTCGGCACCAGAAAATGCGTCAGCGCCATCATCATCAGGCCGGTGATCACCCCGTAAACCAACACCGGCCGCGCCAGCCGCCACGGCGAGAATCCCGTCGCCTGCATCACCGTCAATTCGCTTTCCGAACTGAGCCGGTTGGTCACATAGACCGCGCCCGCAAAGGCGGACATCGGCAACACAAGGCGGATCACATTGGGCAAGGTGAGCGCGGTGAATTCCAAAAACACCAGCGCGGATTGCCCGTCGCCCACCAAACGGTCGAACAGGCGCGCGGCGGAATTGATCCAGTAGATCGAGACCAGAACCAGCGCGAAAAAGCCGAACAGAACCATGAGTTGCGACAGCATATATCTGTCGAATCTGGCCAAGCGATATCCCCCACGTCTTAACTGCCCACTGTGTTAGCGCAATTGCACGGGGGGGAAAACTGCTATCTGGTCAAGCGCGCGGCGGCGCGCTAGGTGTGGGCGAGAGCTTGCCATCGGGCCTTGCCATCGCGGCGCGGCCAGACAAGGATCGCGCAGGCGAAGGCCGCATCGCGCAGCCCGATACGCCGCGGCCCGCCGACGGCTTTCGGCCCGACCCCCCGCGCATCCGCGCGCGAACCCACAGGCGCAGGCGCGCCATACCGAGGAGATATTTTATGACCGAGCAACTTGCCTTTGAGTTTCACGACACCGATCTGGACGCGATTGCCGCTGCCTCTGGCCGTGTGGCCGTGTTTGTGGGCAGTGACGGCAAGCTCGATCCGGCAGCGCGGCGGGTGAACCGTTTGACCAAGGGCGCATTGGCGCGGTTGGTCGAGGCGGGCGAGATCGGCAAGATGAAGGCGGGTGAGGTCAAATCCTTGGGCTATCCGGCAGGCATGGCGGCCAAGGCTGTCGATGTGGTCTGCCTGCCCCGCCGCCCCTCGGTGGCCGAGGCGCGCAAAGCCGGTGCGGCGCTGAGCGCGCGCCAAGGGGGCAGCGCGCTCTTGCTGCTTTTGGGCAGCAACAACCGCGCCGCCGAGGTGGTCTTGGGCTGCGCCTTGCGGGCCTATGATTTTGACGCCCATATGAGCAAAAAAGCCGACGCGCGCGGCGCCGTCACCGTCATGGCGACCAAATCCGCCGAGGTCGCAAGCGAGGCCAAACCGCTTTTGGCCAAGGCCGAAGGCGTGTTCTTCACCCGCGATCTGACCAACGAGCCGGCCAATGTTCTGACCACCACCGAATTTGCAAATCGCCTCGCCGCGCTCGAAAAAATCGGCCTCAAGGTCGAAGTGCTTGAGGAAAAAGACCTGCAAAAGCTCGGCATGGGTGCTTTGCTCAGCGTCGGCCACGGCTCGATCAGCCCCTCCAAAGTCGTGGTGATGCAATGGAACGGCGGCAAGAAGGGTGATGCGCCCTTGGCCTTGGTCGGCAAGGGCGTGGTCTTCGACACCGGCGGCATCAGCCTCAAACCCGCCGCAGGCATGGAAGATATGACCATGGATATGGGCGGCGCGGGCGTCGTGTCGGGGGTGATGAAATCGCTGGCGCTGCGAAAAGCCAAGGCAAACGTCGTGGGCCTCGTCGGCATCGTCGAAAACATGCCCTCGGACCGCGCCACACGTCCTGGAGATGTGGTGACTTCGATGAAGGGCGACACGATCGAAGTGATCAACACCGACGCCGAAGGCCGCCTCGTTCTGGCCGATGTGATGTGGTATGCGCAAGAGCGGTTCAAACCGCGCGGCATGATCGATCTGGCCACATTGACGGGGGCAATCATCGTCGGCTTGGGCCATGAAAACGCAGGGGTTTTCTCCAATGACGACGACCTGTGCAAAAGCTTCCTCAAAGCCGCCGAAGCCGAGGGCGAGGGCGCATGGCGCATGCCGATTGGCGAGGCCTATAACGCCTTGATCAAATCGCGCGTGGCCGATGTGTCGAACTCCGGCGGGCGCCCTGCGGGGTCGATCACGGCGGCGATGTTCCTCAAACGCTTTGTCAAAGACGACATGCCGTGGATCCACCTTGATATTGCGGGCGTGGCGTCGGTCAAATCCGGCACGGCTTTCTCGCCCAAAGGTGCGACAGGCTGGGGCGTTCTGGCGCTCAACCGCTTGGTTGCGGATATGTGCGAGGCGGCGGACGAGGGCTGATCGCCCGCTCGCCGTTCCGCCCCTGAAGGAGCCGCAAGACCATGGGCGCTGCCTATTTCTACCACCTCACGCGTAGCCCGCTGGAGCGCAGCTTGCCGATGCTTTTGGGCAAGGCGCGCGAGGCCGGATGGCGCGTGGCGCTGCGCGGGCGCGACCCCGCGCGGCTGCGCCGGCTTGACGATCTGCTCTGGGAAGGCGCGCCGGAGAGCTTTTTGCCGCACGGGCTTTGGGACGGACCCGCGCCGCAAGACCAGCCGATCTTGCTCTTGCCCGAGACCGCGCATGCGGCCAATGCGCCCGATTGCCTGATGGCCATCGACGGCGCACAGATCAGCGCCGCCGAGGTCGAGGCCAGCGCACGGGTTTGTATCATATTTGACGGAAACGATCCCGCCGCCGTGGAAGCGGCGCGAGGGCAATGGAAAGCCATTACAAAACAAGGCGCTACAGCGCAATATTGGTCCGAGGAAGGCGGGGGTTGGGAGATGAAAGCGCAAAGCTGAGGCGCATATCAACCTTTCTGAAATCAATCGCGCATAGGGCTTTGGGGCAGACTGATAAAGGACCAAGCCCGTGCGTTTCAAACTTCCTTTTGCAAAATCCGCTCCCGCCGAAGTGACCAGCGATGAGGCTGACGCCGCCGTTCCGGCGCTAGATCACGAAGAAGATCACGAAGCGCCGCCCTTGCAGAGCGATCCGCAAGAGGGCAGCACTGCGCAAACACAAGGTGACGAGGCATTGCCCGCAAAGGCACGGGGCTTTCGCTCCTTGGCGGGCAAAGCGCGCATGGTCTTGGCGGTGTTCTCGACCATTGCGCTGATCACTGGGATTGCCGCTTTCGCCTATACAATCATGCTCGGCGCGGTCGCCAAAGAGGTGGGAGGCTCCCTCGCGCCTATGGCCGATGCCGCCAAGGAAATGCAGCTTTCGGCGCATGACGGGCGGGTGCTTTTGGCCGACAGCCTCTATGATGGCCGTGCTGACGAGGCGATGATCGAAACCGTGCGCGCCAATTTTGCCAAAAGCCGGCGCCTTGGCGAAGAGATGCTACGCGATTTGGACGCGGTTCTCGACCATGACGGGGCGGGGTTGTTCTCGGATGCTCTGGCGCAAAAATTGAGAAATGACATTGAAGCGGCCTTGCTCGATCTGGGCACGCTGGAGCGTTTGTCAGAGGGTTATTTCGCGCAGGTCGCCGCGGCAAAGGCCGCCGCCGCAAACAGCGCCCAACCGGCGCAAGGGTATGCATCGGAATACGAGCGGCTCAGCACCGCTCTGGCCGATCTGTCGCGCGATCCGTCGATCATTCAAAATGCCCGCGCGCAGGCCCTGATGGGCGAGGCGCGCACGCAAATGGCCTTGGGCCATCTCGCCGTCGAGCGTATGATCGGCGGGGCCGGCGAGGTGCAGATCGGCGCGGTCCAAGCGATTTTTGCCACGGTTCAGGAGAAGATCAACGAGGCCTCGCGCTTCGGGGGCGGGCGCGCCTTTTCCGCCGCCGCTTTCGACATTGCGCTGCTCTCCGATCTGGCGCTTGACCTTGACGAGCGCAGCAGGGCGCAACGCACCGCCGCCGCCGCGGGGCGCACTGAATTTATCAATACATTCCATAGCTTTGTCGAGGCGTCCGATGTGGTCAAGCACAGCATGCGCAGCCTGATTTCCAAAGGGCTTGAAGTGCAGGCGACAATGCAGCAACGGTTGGTCATCACCATCGTCTTGGGCGTTGGCAGCTTTCTCATCGTTGCCTTCCTGACCTACACGCTGTTGCGGGCGCGGTTTATCAACCGGTTGATCGACCTGTCGGCCACGCTGACCGCTTTGGCCAAGGGCGACATGGATGTGGCCGCGCCGACATGGCACAGCAATGATGAAATGGGCGATTTGCGCGATGTTGTGCTGCGCTTCCAAGAGGCGCTGGAGGCACGCGCCGCGCTCGAAGAGCAAAGCCGCAGCGCGCTGCGCGATCTGGAGGCCAAAGACGCCGAAAGCCGCGCGGCGGCGGCCGAGCTGCGCGAGCAGCACCGCAAGGCGCAAGAGCAAACCGACGAGATTGCCGAACGCCAGCGCGAAACCGACGCATTGACCGCAGAGCTGTTGCAGATCGTCGATCAGGTCACCAAAGGCGATATGGACGGGGCAATGGGCGAGACATGGAACACGCCCGCGCTTGGCCAATTGGCCGCATCGATGAATTCGCTGACCGGCGAGCTGCGCGGCGTCTTTGCCGAGATCAACCATGTGGTCGGCGCGCTCAGCGACGCCAATTTGACCGAAAGCTTCGACAAACGGTTCACCGGCGCCTTTGGCGAGACCCAAGACGGGATCATGCGCACGGTCGAAGGCCTATCCGCGATGATCGGCGAGATCCGCGACAGCGGCGCGATGGTGTCCTTGCGCGCGGGCGAGATCGGCTCGGTGGCGCAAGAACTGGCGCGCCAAACCGATACGCAGGCTGCGGCCCTCAGCGAGCTGAGCGCCACCGTGGCGCAAATCAACGACAGCGTGAAAGACAATGCCGCCAGCGCCGCCGCCGCACGCAGCAGCGTGCAAGAGGTCTGCCACCTCTCCGACGAAGGCTCCACCGTGGTCGAGCGCACCAAAGATGCGGTGCGGTTGATCGCGGAATCGGGGGGCAAAATCGTCTCTATCGTCAATGCGATCGAGGAAATTGCGTTCCAGACCAATATCTTGGCCCTGAATGCCTCGGTAGAGGCGGCGCGCGCGGGCGAGGCAGGCAAAGGCTTTTCGGTGGTGGCCGCAGAGGTGCGCGGATTGGCGCATAAGACCTCCGATGCCGCCGATAACATCAAGGGGCTGATCGACGAAAGCCAACGCAACGTCGCCAGCGGCGTGGCCTTGGCCGATGAGGCGGGCACGAAAATCTCCGACATCCGCCGCGCTATTGATGCGCTCGAAGAGAATATCCGCGCCGTGGATGCCTCCAGCAGCGAGCAAAGCCGCGCCATCAGCGAAGTTGCGGTCGCAATCGATGCTATCGACCAAGACGTGCAGCATGGCACCACATTGACCGCCAATTGCGAAGAAGCGGCAAGCGATCTGTCCGGTCAGGCCGCAGCCTTGGAGCAATTGGTGGAACGCTTCCGCCTTGCCCCCACAGCAGGGGGCGCGGGCGGAGATCAAGGTTTTGCTGGTGATGAGGCCAGACGCGCAGCGGCCCGCCGACGCGCGGCCTCATAAAGGCGCGGATCGCTGCGCGACCACTAACAACACGTAGCGCGTGCCTTGAACGGTGCCTTGGGGCAGGGGCGCTAAGCACCGCCCGCGGCCTCTAGCGCGTCAAGATCCCCGCCGCCGTTAGCGCGTCAAGATCAATGTGCCGTCACGGATCTCCACCGAGCCGTAACGCTGCAGATAACTCATCCCCAAAAGTGAATTGCGCATCTCGCCTTGGTTGACCAGAACCCGCAGGCCCGGATCGGAAATCCCGCCGATGTCAAAGCGGTCGAGCCGCACCGAGGCCACTTTCGTGACCCCATTGGCGGTGCCTGCCTGACCGGCAAAGGCCAATCTATCCGTGTCGATCCCCGCGCGCTGCGCATCTTCGAGCGTCAGCACCACGGCGCTGGCTCCGGTATCGACCACAAAATTCACCGGCACGCCATTGATCTGTGCCGTGACATAATAATGCCCGTCCTGCGCGCGCGGCAATTCAATCCGCCCCGCCTCGCTCATCACGCTTTGGCGCGGCGCCACCGTTTGGCGGATATCGCCCCACAGGCCGACCACGGCGATCACCCCGATAAAGATGAACACCCAAACCAGCGCCTGTTGGCTCATCTTGCCCAAATTGGCGCGCCCTTGGCCCAAAAACCACCCGCCAACCGCCACCAGCAGCAAGATCAGGTAAATCAGTTGTCCGGGATCAATCTCGCGCATCATCGCTCTCTTTGTCTGTGCCTGAGGCCCATATAGGGATCAACGCCGCGCGCTTCCAGTCAGGCGGCAAATCCGAAATCGCGCAGCCCTTCGAGCACAAATTGCGCCGCCAGCGCCGCCAAAAGCATGCCCAACAAACGGGTGACCACATTGATGCCTGTCTTGCCAATCGCGCGTTCCAACAGCCCTGCGGTCAGGAACATCGCAAACACCGCGCCCAGCACCGCAAAGGCCGCGCCCAGCACCTGCACCAGCCCCCAAAATCCGGCCTGCTGCCCCGACAAAAGGATCACCGTTGCAATCGATCCTGGACCGGCGATCAGCGGAATGCCGAGCGGAAACACCGACGGATCGCTCTCGTCGTCATGGGACAATGCGCCGCTTTCTTCGCCTTCTTGGGCTTGGTCCGAGCGCCGCTTGCTGCGCTTTTCAAACAGCATCTCAAGCGCGGTCAAAAACAGCAAAACACCCCCCGCGATGCGAAACGCGGGCATGGAGATGCCGACAAAGCCCAAAACCGCCTCGCCAAACAGTGAAAAAAGCGCCAATACCCCCGCTGCGACCAAACTGGCGCGAAGGGCAATCGCGCGCCGCTCGCGCGCGCCCATCCCTTGGGTCAGCGCCGCAAAAAGCGGGGTCAGCCCGATGGGGTCAATGATCACGAAGAGGGTGACAAAGGCGGTGACAAAGAAGGCTGTATCCATGCGCCGACCAGAGCACGGATCGCGCGCAATGAAAAGAGCGCGCGCGCCTTACTTGGCGCCGCGCCGCGCGATCCGCACGGCGCCAAAT
The DNA here is from genome assembly GCF_040371945.1 of Litorivita sp. NS0012-18. Taxonomy (NCBI): domain Bacteria; kingdom Pseudomonadati; phylum Pseudomonadota; class Alphaproteobacteria; order Rhodobacterales; family Paracoccaceae; genus Litorivita; species Litorivita sp. NS0012-18. The sequence continues at coordinate 54,008 of NZ_BAABWS010000001.1, forward strand.
CCGGCCAGTCCCGCCAGTAACATCGGCAATCCGGCGGGCAGGGGAATGGCAGGGGCGTCTTCGACCGCATAGACCTCAAGGCTCAGCGCGCGCCAGCTATTGAACTCCCATCCGCTGTCCCCGTTGCCGCTGCCGCTGTCGCCTGCGATGACGATCTGCCCTTGGCTGTGATCATAGGTGCTAGAGCGGCTGTGACCCGACGGCGAGTCGGAAAACTGGCCATAGTAGGTGCCCAAAATTCCGCGCCCCGCCATCAGATCGTGACCGCCGCCAAAGGTCGGGAAATAATCGTCGTGGCGATAGATCGATCCCGTCTGCCCCGCATTCGCGCGTTGCACTTCGCTGCTTTCAAGGTTGAACAAAAAGGCGGTCGGATCAAAGGCATAGCCCTGTGCCAGCCCGCCCTGCGCGTCCCAGCTCAAGGCGGTATAACCGCCCACGCGCAAAACCTCGCCGGAATAGTGTTGGATGTTATAGATCGACAGGGTGCGATTATAGGCATCGGCGGCGGCGTGAAAGCTGGCGGAGGTGGCGCGATTGGCCGCGCCGGTCCAGACATGGGTAAAGGTGCTGGCGCTGCCGATCTGGGTCTGCAGAAACGTCGCACTGGCCCCGTCCAAAAGCGTGCCGCCGGACACGGTCGCCGCCTGCGCAGGCAGAGCGATGGCCACAAAAGCCGTGCAGGCGGCCAGTGCCGCCGCGCTAAGTGATTGAGAAAATTTCATTTCGCTGACCCGTTGATAAAGGCAGCCCCTTTCGCCTGTATTGCAAAAGCGGCGCTTCGGGGCAATGCGGCAAGTGTAAATGGACTGTTTCCAACGGCGATACGGACCCGATTGAAACCGTGCCAAAACGCGCAAGATCGGGCCGCGCCGTCAGGCTTCGGCCTTCTCCAGCTTGGTCAGCGCCGCTTCCCAAAGCGCCTCGGCGCGGTCGAGCGCCTCCATGACTTCGGCATATTTCTTTTGCCAGACCACGGCTTCATCCTTGCGCGCGCCCTCATAGAGCGCCGGATCGGCCAGCTTTTTCGCCAGCTTGTCGCGCATATCGTTGAGCTTGTCGACGCGGGCCTCGGATTTGCGCACCTCGCTGCGCAGGGCGAGAATTTCGTCGCGGCTGGCGCGTTTGGGCGCGGGGGCAGGGGCTTTTTCCTTCGCGCCCGCACCTTTGCCGCCGGTTTTTTCGGTCTTTTCGGGCGTCAAAAGCATCTTGCGATAGGCGTTGAGATCTTCCTCGTAGGGGTTGACGCGGCCGTCTTTGACAAGCCAAAGCCGGTCGGCCACCAAGGAGAGCAAATGCATGTCGTGGCTGACCAGAATGACCGCGCCGCTATAGGCGGTGAGCGCCTCGACCAAAGCCTCGCGGCTCTCGATGTCGAGGTGGTTGGTCGGCTCGTCGAGGATCAGCAAATGCGGCGCGGGCAGGGTGGCGAGCAAGAGCGACAAACGCGCCTTTTGCCCGCCCGACAGGCGGCCCACTTCGGTGTCGGCCTGATCGGCGCCAAGGCCGAAAGAGGCCAGACGCGCGCGCAGCTTTGCCTGCCCCTCGGCGGCGCGCTCGCGCATCAGATGCTGCAACGGCGTCTCGTCGACGAACAGCTCATCGACCTGATGCTGGGCAAAAAAACCGATGCGCAGCTTGTTGCTTTGCGACATCTTCCCGCCCATCGGATTGAGCCGCCCCGAGAGCAGTTTCGACAGGGTCGATTTGCCCTCGCCGTTGCGGCCCAAAAGCGCGATGCGGTCGTCTTGGTCGATGCGCAGGTTGAGTTGCCCGAGGATTTCGGTGCCGTCATAGCCCACCGACACGCCTTCGGTGGCGATGATCGGGGGCGACAATTCTTCGGGTTCGGGGAAGGTGAACACCACCCGCGCCGCATCTTCGGGCGCGGTGATCGGCGTCATTTTCTCCAACATCTTCACGCGGCTTTGCGCCTGTTTCGCCTTGGACGCCTTGGCCTTGAAACGGTCAACAAAGCTTTGCAAATGGGCGCGCTGCAATTCTTGCTTTTTCGCCTGCGCGGCCTGCACGGCGCGCGCTTGGGCGCGGGCGGCGGCAAATTGATCATAGGTGCCCGTGTAATAGGTCAGCTTTTTTTGATCCAGATGCAGGATACCGGTGACCGAGCGGTTCAAAAGTTCGCGGTCGTGGCTGACGATCAATACCGTATGCGGATAGCGCGTCAGGTAGTTTTCGAGCCACAAAGCACCCTCGAGATCGAGGTAGTTGGTCGGCTCGTCAAGCAGCAGATAATCGGGTTCGGAAAACAGCACCGCGGCCAAAGCCACCCGCATCCGCCAGCCGCCCGAAAAGGCCGAGCAGGGCATTTTTTGCTCGTCATAGGTAAAGCCTAGCCCCTTGAGGATCGACGAGGCGCGCCCCTCGGCGGACCATGCATCGATATCGGCAAGGCGGGTTTGCACCTCGGCAATGCGGGCCGGATCGGTGGCGGTTTCTGCCTCGGCCAAAAGCGCGGCGCGCTCTTTGTCGGCGGCCAGAACCGTATTGATCAACGAGACCTCATTGCCAGGCACCTCTTGCGCCACGCCGCCGATATTGGCGCGCTCGGGCAAGGTGATCGAGCCGCCTTCGAGCACCAATTCGCCGCGGATCAGTTTGAACAGCGTGGTTTTGCCCGCGCCATTGCGCCCGACAATGCCGACCTTATGGCCCGTCGGGATGGTGACAGAGGCGTTTTCGATCAGGCTGCGGCCCGCGACGGAATAGGAGATATCATTGATGCGTAACATGGCCCTCCCATGCCTGAGGTGCGCGGGGGCGTCAATTGGCGATCCGCGCAGATCACGGCCTTAATGCGCGCAATCGCCGCTTTTCAAACCCCATGCCCCGTGGTATCGCAGCCGCGATCCAATTCGGGGCGGGCGCGGTGCCTGTCTCTTCACCATCTTATGAGGTTTATCATGGCCATTCAGCGCACATTCTCGATCATCAAACCCGACGCCACCAAACGCAACCTGACCGGCAAAATCGCCGCGAAATTCGAAGAGGCGGGCCTGCGCATTGTAGCAAGCAAGCGCATCCAGCTGACCCTCGCGCAGGCACAGCAGTTCTACGGCGTGCACTCCGAGCGTCCCTTCTTTGGCGAGCTTTGCGAATTCATGATCTCCGAGCCGATCGTGGTTCAGGTTCTCGAAGGTGAAGATGCCATCGCGAAAAACCGCGAAGTCATGGGCGCCACCAACCCTGCCGACGCCGCCGAAGGCACGATCCGCAAAGAGTTCGCTCTGTCGATCGGTGAAAACTCGGTCCACGGTTCGGACGCGCCGGAAACCGCAGCCGAAGAGATTGCCTTCTTCTTCTCCGGTCTCGAACTGGTCGGTTGATCCGACAAGGGTCGGGCGGGGCCGTCAGGGCCGCTCGATCACGCCAATGATATTGAGGGCCGCTTCGAGATCGGAGCGGCCTTTGTCATGCCCGCCGCTGACCAAAGCGTCGAATTTGATCCGCAGATCGGATTTTTCCTTGCCTTTGCAATCGTTCCACGGCCGCCCTTGCAGCGCCATGACCAGCGCGTAATAGGCGATGAAATGCGGGCGCGAGCCGCTTTCGAGCATCCGCGCATAGGTCGCATCGGCGCCCAAGGCGCGCAGCTCTTCGGCCGAGGTGATGCCGATCCGTGCCAAGGTTTGCTCCATCGCGGGGCCGATGTTGCGAATGGAGGTCACGGGGTTTTTTTGCGTCTGGCTCATGGCGCGAAACTAGCGCCCGATCGCAGATGAGGCCAGAGCGCATTGCGCCTGCTGCGGCGGTTTTGCGCGCCTAGATGCTGGCGAAATCGGTAAAGGTCGGCTGGCTTTTCGCGCTGCCGCTTGTGGATTTGCGCGCTGCGGGCGCTGCGGCTTTTGCCGGCTGGCTTTGCGCGGCCTGCGCTTTGGGGGCGGCGCTTTTGGCCGTGGGTTTTGCCTGTGCCATTGTATTGCTCCTGCACGTTTTGCGTTGTGCGCTTGGGATTTGGCGGCGCGCAAAACGGTGAGCCGCGCCCCTTGGCCCAAGGGCATTGCACAAGGCTGGCACGGCAAAGGGGCGCAAATATGGCAAGTGGAATTTGGATGCGGCGCATATGAGACAAATGCGCCACAGCGTCATGAGCAGCGCAGGTCTAGAACGGCCATTCGAAATCGCGCGCGCCCCGCGTGGCCATCATCGAGGCGATCTCGTTGCGTGCCATCGGGTGATGGTAGTGAAATCCCTGCACCAACAAGATCCCCGCCTCGCGGACCATGTTCAGTTCGGTCAATGTCTCGACGCCTTCGGCCACGGCGAGCACCTTTAGCTCGTTTGCCAAAGTGGCCACCGCACGCAAGATCGCGCGGCCCGTGACCGGATTGTCCTGCCCCAAAAGCGAGCGGTCAAGTTTGAGAAAATTCGACGGATATTGCGGCAGATAGGACAAAGACGAATAGCCCGAGCCGAAATCATCCACCGCAAGCTTGATCCCGCTGTTGCGGATTTTGAGAAGGTTGGCCAAGACCGTTCTGTTCCGCTCCAGAAGCTGGCTTTCGGTGATCTCGATGCACAATCTCTCGGGCGGACATCCGGCCCGCTCCAATGCGGCGACGATCCGTTTGAAATAGTCGGGATCATTGAGCTCGAAGGCCGTGGCATTGACCGAGACATAGCTTTGCCCTGGCCAGTCGAGCGCCGCAGTGACAGCACGTTCGAGGATATAGTCGCCCAATTCGGTTTGTTTGCCCGAGGCGCGCGCCGCATCGACGATAGCGGCGGGAGAGACGGGACCAAAATCGGCATGGTTCCAGCGCAGCAACGCCTCGCAGCCGACGATTTTCTCGTCGGCAATGCAGACGATAGGTTGAAAGCGCACAGTCAATTCGCCGCGGTCCAAGGCCGCAGGCAGATCGGCGGTGATGCGGCGCTGTTGAAACACCTGCGCGCCCAACTCTTCGTCATAATATTCAAGCCGCGCCTTGCCTTTGTTCTTGGCCGAATAAAGCGCGCGGTCGGCCCATTGTTCGAGCGTGCCGATGGAGTAGGTGCTGCGCGATTGGATCACCGCGCCGATCGAGCAGCTTTTGCGAATTGTAATCTGGTCATAGTTGAAGGAGGCGCCGAGACGTTGGCAGACCTTCTGCGCCAGATTGCGCGCCTGCGCTTCGCTGACAAAATAGCCGAACAATTGGAATTCGTCGCCGCCCTTGCGCCCGATCACGCAAGAGCTGCCCGCAACTTCGGTCAGGTTGCGCGCGACCTCGACCAACAAGGCATCCCCAGCGCGGTGGCCATAGGTGTCGTTGACCGCCTTGAGATTATCGGCGTCGATGTAAAGAAACATTGCCGTCATTGCCGTCATCGGCGCATCCGGATCATGAAGCTCCACCCGCGTGGACGCGGTGAGGGCGTTAAAGGGTTGGTCTGCAACAGAACCGAGGGCAGGACGAATGCGGCCATGACGGCGGTCGATTTCCTCTTGCGCGCGGGCAATGAAACCGGCGGCATTCCACAATCCGGTCAAGGCGTCACGGGTGGCGAGGAACTGGATCTTCTCGTGATCGCGCACGGCTTCTGTGATGTCACGCACGAAGCCTTCGAAAGGTGCGCGCGAGGCATCGCCGATATCGCTGCGGCTGCCGTAGATCGCCAGATGGCGCTCGCCGCCGCTGGGGGAATGGATTTTGAGCCGGAATTCGAAATGCGGAAGGTCCGGCCCGTTCGACGCCGTGATCCGGCTCAGCGCCTCTTGGCTTTTTGGATCATTGCTGTGCGCGCCGCATTCGGTCAGAACTTCGCCCAAACGGCGGCCGAGCAGGGCGCTTTGCTTGAGCCCGAGCGCCGCGGCAAAGCCGCTTGAGGCATGGCTGAGCCGCAGGTGCGCATCGCTGCGCCACAGCCAACACGTGCCCGTCGCCTCGATGTCATTCATCAACAAAGAGATCACATCGCGCTGCGCGGCGGCCTGCTCATGGCCGATCCGTTCGGCGATGAATTGCGTGGAATGGCGCACGATGGAATCGAGCAGTAGGATGTAAAACGTAATCGAAACAATGATGTAATAGCCCCAAAGCGGGTTTCCCATGATCACATGGGTCAGCAGCACTGGCGCCAGCAAGAGCAGGCCATAGCTGATGGCGGCCAGAGGGATCGAGTAGAGCACCCAAGCGCCCCCCGCCACAAGCCCCGCCGCCAAAGCCCCCAAAAAGGCGATCTCTTGCGGCGTCGCGTGGTAGAGCACGACCACCATCCCCACGCTCCACAGCATTGCGTAGGCGGTGCTCGACAAAATCACAACGCCGGTGGAATGGGCCGAGGCCAGTTTCCCGCGCCCCAAGGCGCGTTTGCTGCGCGCGACGCGATAGGCGCTGATCCAGTTGGTCAGGAGCGCCATCATCACAGAGGCCCAGATGAAGATGAAATACTGCCCGCGCGGATTGGTCAGCTCCAGCGCGATCAAACAGCCGATACAGGCCAGATTCGCCGTGACCATCGCAGGGGTCAGCGCCAGCACCATGTCGATTTGGGCGCGCCGGACCGTCGCCATCAACAGATCGGTCGGCTGGTAATTGGCCGCAACCGCGCCGCGCCAACGCAGGGTCGCCAAGGTCAGCCGGTCAGAGGCCTGCCCAATCCGTGTAATCAGCGACAGATGCGCCATCTGTTCCCCATTCCCTAATCATTAACAAACTCGCGACCGAGCATTAACATACCATTAACACATGAGGGAAAATCTATGTGGGCGCATTGATATGCGCGGCTGCTATGCGCTGTCGTTCAATGCGTCGATGATTGCCGAGAAATCACCGCTTTTCAAGCTGGCACCGCCGACCAATGCGCCGTCGACATTGCTCACCGCGAAAATATCGGCGGCGTTGTCCGGTTTGACCGACCCGCCATAAAGCAGGCGCACAGAGCGGCCCACACCCGCCCCGAAACGGCGCTCGAGCTGGGTGCGGATAAAATCGTGGACCTCGCCGATCTGATCAAGGCTGGGCACCAATCCGGTGCCGATGGCCCAAATCGGCTCATAGGCGATGACAAGGTTCTCGCCGGTGGCCGTGTCGGGCACAGAGGCGGACAATTGCCCGCCGATGATTTCAAGCGTATTGGCCGCCTCGCGCTGCTCAAGGCTCTCGCCAAGGCAAATGACGCACATCAACCCCGCCGCATTGGCCGCCAATGCTTTGGCGCGCACATCCTCGCTGCTCTCTTCGTGGTCCTCACGCCGTTCCGAGTGGCCCAAAATCACCGCGCCTGCGCCTGCATCCTTGAGCATCATGGCTGAAATGTCGCCCGTATGGGCGCCGCTTTGGCCGCTGTGGCAATCCTGCCCGCCAATGGAAATCGCACCGCTGCGCGCGCATGCCTCGGCGACGAGCGTCGCAGGCGGGCAAAGCAGGATATCAACCTCGGGCGCCTCATATCGGGACGCCAGCGCATCCAATTCGGCCAGATCGGCGCGCAGACCGTTCATTTTCCAGTTGCCCGCTGCCAGTTTTCGCCGCATTGCCCGCTCCTTTGTTGGTTTGCGCCCATCCTGCGCAGCCGTGCCAGACAGTCAAGAGCCCTTTGCCGCCCGCAGGCTTTGCATCCATGCCGCCAGCCGTTATGCAGGCCCGGACCCCTTGCGCCCCCCAGCGCAACGGTCAAGCACGACTGCCAGACACCGCAGCCAGACACGACAGCCAAACAGGACCGCCGATGATCCCCGAAATCGATATGCAAAAACTTCTAGCGCGTGATCCGCAAACCATGGCGCAATTGCGCATCGGCGCGGAGCAAAGCGGGTTTTTGACCCTGCATAACACCGCGATAACCCCTGCGCGCATCCGTGACGTGATCGATGCCTATCGCGGATTTTTCCACCAAGAGGCGGCGCTGAAGGAGCCGGTAAATATGGCCCGCACAGGGGCCAATCGCGGCTGGGGCGCGGGCGGCGCAGAGCAGGTCGATCCCATGGCCAATCCCGATTACAAAGAGGTCTTTGATTGCGGCTTCGAGCTGCCCGAGGGCGACCCTTTGGCTGCGCGCGGGTTTGGCGTTTATGCGCCCAACCTGTGGCCCGAGGGGATGGAGGGTTTTCGCAGCACCATCCAATCCTATTACGCACAGGCGCTTGAGGTGTGCCGCGATCTTTTGCGCGCCATCGCCGAGGCAATCGGCAAGGATGCGGGCTATTTCGACGATAAATTCACCCGCCCCATGGCGCTTTTGCGCGGCAATTTCTACCCCGCGCGCCCTGATTGGGCCGGAGACAAGGACTTCGGCATCGCCGCCCATACCGATTACGGCTGCGTCACGCTTTTGGCCTCGGACGGCGTTCCGGGGCTGGAGGTGCTGGGCGGTGATGGCAGATGGCAGGCGGTGACCGCCGAGCCGGGACGTTTCGTGATCAATTTTGGCGAGATGCTGGAAATGTGGACCGGCGGGGCGGTCAAGGCCACCCTACACCGCGTGCGCGGCTCCAAGGCCGAGCGGATTTCCGTGCCGATGTTCTTTAACCCCAACTGGGATGCGGATGTCGGGCCAGCGGGAGGCGCGCCGGTGCTGGCGGGGGCGCATCTGGCGAGACGTTTTGGCGAGACATATGTGCATCTCAAAGGCTGAGCGGAGCGCGGATCCGGTCCGCTTGGGTCATGCCGTCAGCCGCTCGGTAGCACTCCCGCAGCGCGATAGCTCTCGATGGCACTGTCGAATATCGAGATATCATTGCGGCTGCGCGCGAGAAGCTGTGCGCCTGTGACGGCGGCAAATATGGCTTGTGCCTGTTGCGCGGCGGTCAGTTGAGCACCAGACGCTGCGGGGGCGGGCGGGCTGGAGGACGGGCCCGCATCTCGAAGTGTGCGTTCCAGCCATTCCAAGTTCACGGTGGCAAAAATTTGCACCTCGGCCCTGAGCGCGGCGGGCAGGGCATCATATTCTGCGGACATGAAGCTACACAGGCACATGCGATTGTCGTGCTCGAGCGCATGGCGAAACAGGGAGGGATACCAGCGTAGACGGTCCTTCGGGTCCGGCAGCGCCTCGGTTTTTCTGTCCAAAATTTTTTTCGTATCCTGCCAATACCGTTTCGCCACGGCGAGGCCAAGATCTGCCTTGCTGGGAAAATGATAGTGGATGCTGGCGGATTTTATGCCGACCTGTTTGGCAATATCTCGAAAGTTCAGGCCCGCATAGCCATGGGCCTGCGCACTCGCTTTGGCTGCGTCGAGGATGCTGTCTTTGGTGGTGTTGGTCACGGCCTTGTCCTTGTGCTGCGCTCTCGGATACCTGCCAAGTGATAGATAGGGATTGACAGGCAAAACACAACCGGTAAGAAATGCCTATCAAGTGATAGATAGGCGAGGCAGGGCGATGGCGCAGCAGGGTTTGAAGATATACGACTGGCACACCGGCCCCTATCCTGCGCGCGTGCGCATGGCCCTGATCGAAAAGGGGCTGCAACGCGATGTCACCTTTGTTTCGGTCGATCTGCGCAAGGGGGAGCACAAGAAACCCGCCTTTTTGGCCAAGAATTATTCGGGGACATTGCCGGTTCTGGAAACCGCTGACGGCACATTGATCGCGGAATGCACCGCGATTACCGCATATCTGGACGCGCTACGCGGGGCGCCGGTTCTGACCGGAGAAGGCGCGCTGGAGCGCGGGTTGATCCATATGATGAACAAGCGTGCCGAGATCGAGTTGCTCGACCCGATCAGCGTCTATTTCCATCACGCAACCTCCGGCCTTGGTCCTGCGGTCGAGCTTTATCAGAACGCCGAGTGGGGCCTGCGGCAGCGCGACAAAGCAATTGCGGCCATGCATTATTTTGACGAGCTTCTCGCGGCGCGCCGCTTTGTTGCGGTGGACCGGTTTTCAATGGCTGACATCACCGTTCTGGCTGGTCTCATCTTTGCCGATCTGGTGGGCGTGGCGATTCCCGAGACATGTCGGGCGCTGCACATGTGGCGCGAACGGATGGGCGCGCGGCCCAGTGTTTCGGGCTGGATGGAGCTGTCGCGGTCAAAGTGAGCGGTGGCGGTCAATGCGCTTAGCGCTCGGCTTGCGGCCGTGCCAGTTTGCGGGCCTTTTGCGCGCGTTTGCGGATCGCCGCATCACGGGCGGGGGCGAGGGACAGGCGCGCCCATTGCATCGCCTCGTCAGGATCATCCATCGCGCTGTCGGGCAGGGACATCAGCGAGGCCGCCTCGCGCGGGCCGCTCCCTCGCATATAGGAAAAGGGCCGCGATCCGGCGGCGTCGAATTGCGCGCGGGTGCTGTCGTCGGATTTCATCCACACTGTGCCGCCCAAAATCGCGGCAAACATCACGTCGCCCTCGACATAAAGCGCCGTGCCCGAAAACATCCGCCCTGTCGAAATCGGCCCCAAACCGGCGAAGAGATCGCGGATATGGGCCAAAAGCGCGGGGTCGGTGGCCATGGGCGATCCTTAGGCGCTTTGGCCGTCTTGATCCGCGAATTTGATCGACTCGCCGCAGCCGCAGGCCTCGGTCACATTGGGATTGTTGAAATGGAAACCGGATTCGAGCAGCGAAGTTTTGTAATCGATCTGCGTGCCGAAAAGGAACATCTGCGCCATCGGGGCAATCATCACCCGCGCGCCGTCCTGTTCGACAACCTCGTCCATCGGATCAACATCCGCGACATATTCCATGGTGTATTCCATGCCCGCACAGCCGCCTTTCTTGACGCCGATGCGCAGCCCCTTGGAGCCGTCTTTCTTCATCAGCTTCATGATCTGCGACGCCGCCGCGGGGGTCATGGAGACTGCTTGTTTTCCTGGAATGCCGAACATGGTCATCGTCCTTTTCGCTTCCCCCTACTTAGGGCAGCGCGCGGCCAATCTCAATGGGCGGCAAGAGGCCCAAGAGCGCAAAACTGCCGTAAGAGACCAAAATCGCCCATAAAAAGGAAGCCAAAGTGCCGATGATCACATATTCGGCAGCTTTTTGTTCCTTGGAGGCCTCGTAGCGCATGACCGATTTGGCCGCGATCAAAAAGCCGACACTGGCGATTTGTCCGGCCAGTATCAGCACATAGATCAGCCCCCGTTCCAGCACCCCGATGATCGTCCCGCCCGAAGGCAGCCCGCCCGAGGTAAACCCGTCGGCAAAGGGCGTCATCAATTTGCCCACCGCAAAGCCGCCCGCGCGGATGGCATAGATCGCGCCGCCGCTGGCCACCATCACATGCAATATGACCGGCGCGGGCAGGGCGGGTTGATTGGCCCAAATCCCGTTGGCCCAAAGCTCTGGCGCGTAAAAGGCCAGCGCGGCAACCACTGCCAGATGCGCCGCCTGATCGGTCAGATAGGCCGTCGCCGTATCGGGCAGGGCGTAGGTCTTGATCGCATCCACCCCGAGGTGCAGCCCGCCAAGGAGCAGCAATTCCCATGCCATGACCGACCCGATGGCCACCTGCGCCGTGGCGATGACGATCGCGGTGTGAAGCAAAAGCACGAGCGGCTTGCCTTTGTTGGCGACCATCCAGCCGGTTTGAAACACATAATCGGCCAGCACATGGGCAAACAGCAGCGCGGCAAGGGTCTCAAACATAGCGGTCATCCGTTTCAAGCAGTGTGAGCGCATAGCGTAGCCGCTCGCATTTCGCGCCGTCCAGAGCCTTGGTCGCGGCTTGGCGCGATTTGCCAAGCCTCTCGCCGATCTCGGTGAAATTCGGCTCCTGATGCGGGTGCAGCGCGTGATAGATCGCCGCAGATTGCGCAGCGGTCCAATCGTCGCTGAGCGTGGCGGCCAGAACCGCCGCGCCATTCAAAGCGCCCGCGCCGCCGTGCAAAAATGCGATAGATTGGCTTTTGGTTAAGGTCTGGGCGCGGCCCGATTGCACAAAAGGGGCCTCGGTGGCGGCGTTGAGATCATTTGGGACGGGGACACGCACCGCGCCTTCGCCGATCCCGATTGTTGTATCAAAAGACGTGCCCAGCGCCTTGAGCGCGGCGCGAAACACCAAGGCACAGCGCAGGCCCAGCGCGGGCGGGGTGATCACCACCTGCCACCCATCGCCCCTGTGGCGGGTCAAGCGCAGCGGCGCGTCGGTCCAATCCGCGATCATTGCGGCGCAGCGCTCCAGCGCTTCATAGGCGCGCTGATGCTCCACCGCGCTCAATCGGGTCGAATTGACGATGTCGCCGGTCAGGACGGTGATGATGTTTTGCTGCTCTGTCATGTCGCAACCATTATGGGGTGCGATTGCAAAAATGCAACCCTTTTCGGTTGCCTTGTGCGTGCATCCGTTTTGGGATGCCAAATGCAAAACGCACCCTCAAAAGGGTGCGCTCTCTCTCACATAAAGCCCAGTTCCAACCGCGCTTCGTCGCTCATCATCTCCATGCCCCAAGGCGGCTCCCAGACCAATTCGACATCGACCTGTTTGACACCGTCCAGCGGTTCAATCGCATCGGCCAGCCATCCGGGCATCTCGCCCGCCACAGGGCATCCGGGGGCGGTGAGGGTCATGATCAGGCGCACTTCGTTTTCGTCATTGATATCAATGGTGTAGATCAAGCCAAGGTCATAAATGTTGACCGGAATTTCGGGGTCATAAACCGACCGGCAGGCCTCGACCACCGCATCATAAAGCGCGTGATCGGTGCTGGAGGGGGCAATAAGGGGCGTGCCTTCCATCGGGGCGGTATCGGTCATGTCTGTCTCACCTGCGTTATCCTGAGCAAACATATAGGGATTGGACGGGGGAAGGTCCAGAGGCGGATGTGGGGGGGGGCTATTCTACCGGCCCGCCCCCTCACTCACTCATTCACATCCCCCTCGATCCGCTTCACATCGCGGCCCTTCATGCGAAAGCGTTGGCGCAGGGCGATCCATGCGGCCAGTGACAGGGCCGCAAAAATCGTGGCCAGAACCGGCGCGGTGAGCGTGGCGGGGATCAGGCTCAAAGCCAAGAGCAGCAGCCCCGTCAGCGCCGCGCCGATGGCGAAGCCGAGAAAAATGAACCCTGGTGCGAGGACCTCCAATATCCCCAGCACCAGCGCCGCCGCGATCCATACCAGCCAGTTGGCCAAAATCCCTGCTGTCACTCCCACCATCATTTGCCTCCCTTGAGCATCTTGAACGCGTCCCCGAAGGCCTCCAATGCGGCGGAGGGCACGAGGATCGTTTGCTTGCCATCGCCCGCGCCCAGCGCGTTGAGCGCCTCGACCTGTTTGAGCGCCACCTGATATTGCGCCGCCTCGATGCCGTTTTCGGCAATGGCCTTTGCCACCACGCCCGTAGCATAGGCTTCGGCGTCGGCTTGGATGCGGCGGGCCTTGGCGATTTGCTCGGCGGCGTAAAGCTCGGCGTCGGCCGACAGTTCCACCGCGCGCTTTTTGCCCTCGGCCTCGGTCACCTGCGCGCGCCGCGCCCGTTCGGCATTCAGCTGTTGCAACATCGCCGAGCGGGTGGCTTGGTCGAGGTTCACATCCAGAAGTTCGGCGCGGGTCACTTCGATGCCCCAATCGTCAACCACCGCGAACAATTGTTCCTTGATCGTCGAGGTCAGGGTCGAGCGGTTCGATTGCACCTGATCCAGCTCCATCTTGCCGATTTCCGAGCGCACGATCCCCGCCACGGTGGTCGAGATCGCCGCATCCACATCGCGGATCCGGTAGACGGTTTTTTCGGGTTCGATGATGCGGTAGAACACCGAGGTTTCGACCTGCACCGACACGTTGTCGAGGGTGATCGCATCCTGCGCCATGGTCGGCAATTGCCGCTCGAGGATCGACACGCGATGGGCGATTTTGTCCAAGAACGGCACGATCAAATTGATCCCCGGCCCAAGCACCGAATGCAGACGGCCAAAGCGTTCGACCACAAATTTTTGCGCCTGCGGGACGATGTGGACGCTTTTGAGGATTGTCGCAATGATCAAAACCGCCAAAAGCAGCCAGACAAAGTTGCTCGCCAAAAGGTCTAAAAGGATATCTTCGGTCATCATCTGTCCTCGTTACTTGTGTATGCTATGGTATACATGTGGGTGTTTTCCCGCCATTCGCAAGAGGTCATGCCGCCGGTTCGGCCCAAATGATCGGCGCGGGGTCTGCCGTTGGTTTGGCACATATCCTGCCACGGCAGGGGTCAGGCCAAAAGCCCTTTGATATGTGCCAAGACCTCTTTTGCCTCGCGCGTGAACACGGCGGCGACAAAGACATGCGGCGCGCCCTCATAAAGGTGCAAGGTCACATTGGCCCCCGCCGCGCGGCCGGTTTCGGCAAAGGCGACGGCATCAGGGGCGACCATATCGAGCGAGCCTTGATAGATATGGATCGGCGGCAGGCCCAGCGCCGTGCCAAAGGCGGGGCTGAGGTGCGGCAGGGTCGGATCGGCATCGCCCGCCCACCATTGCCCGCAGGTGCGCGCCGCCTCCAGCCCCAGCATTGGGTCGCGCGCCTCGATCGCGGCGCCCAAGGGATTGGCGCAGGTGATATCGAGCCATGGCGCAAAAAGCAGCATCTGCGCGGGCATCGGGCGCCCCGCATCGCGCGCTGTCATCATCGCCCCCAAGGCCAGCCCCGCGCCGGAGCTGTCGCCGCCAATCACAATCGTCGCCGGATCGATGTTTTGCAGCAACTGGTCGTAGAGCGCGGCCATCATGGCATGGGCGGGGCGGTGGTCATGTTCGGGCGCGCGCGCATAGAGCGGCAAAATGATCCGCGCGCCTGTCGCCTCCATCAAGGCGGCGATCCATGTCCAATGGGCAGGGCGCATTTCATTGGTATAGGCCCCGCCGTGCAAATAGATCAGGGTCCAGCGCGAGCGCCCCTCATGGGGCGTCAGCGTCAAGACCCGTTGCCCTTCGACCTTGCGCTCGTCCACCGTGCAGCGCGCGGCGAGCTTTTTGGGCATGGGCGGCGGCTCGGAACGGGTTCGGTTCTGGCGCACCGCAAGATATTTTTGCGGATCGCGCATGGGCTTTCCCCCAAAGCGGATCAGCGCGATTGCCGCGCGCATGGCAAAGCTGGCCATTGTCGTCTCCCTCCTGATATGCGGCCTCTTTTGCGGGCCGCTTATGTATGGATGGCGTTGAGCATGCTTGGGCAGGGCGCTCTCACGCAAGCTTTACGCTGCATCACCTTACGTCAATCTCGCCATGGTAAGACGCTGTTGCGCACAGGGCGCGGCGCCAATGGTATTTGCCGCGCCGCGGTGCTATCAGCGCGCCAAAGCGGCGCGCGATCCCGCGCCGCCGCGCCCTACACGATATTCACTGCCAAACCACCAGAGGCCTCCGATGACTGACCGCCAAACCTCCGACCATGTTGCCTTCTCGCTTTTGGCCAAAAGCGGCAAGGCGCGGCGCGGCGTGATCACCACCCCGCGCGGCGAGATCCGCACGCCCGCCTTTATGCCCGTCGGCACGGCGGCCACGGTCAAGGCGATGATGCCGGAATCGGTGCGCGCCACGGGGGCGGATATTCTTTTGGGCAATACCTATCATTTGATGCTGCGCCCCACGGCAGAGCGGATCGACCGTTTGGGCGGTTTGCACAGGTTCATGAACTGGGACCGTCCGATCCTGACCGACAGCGGCGGGTTTCAGGTGATGAGCCTCGCCGGATTGCGCAGGCTGACCGAGAAGGGCGTGACCTTCAAATCCCATATCGACGGCTCTAAACATGAACTGACCCCCGAACGCTCGATGGAAATCCAGCGCCTGCTCGGCTCGGACATTGTGATGTGTTTTGACGAATGCCCCGCATTGCCCGCCACCGACGCCGAAGTGGCCAAATCCATGCGCATGTCGATGCGGTGGGCGCAGCGGTCCAAAGACGCCTTTGGCGATCGTCCGGGCCATGCGCTTTTCGGGATCATGCAAGGCGGGGTGACGCCCGATCTGCGCGAGGAAAGCGCAAAGGCGCTGCGCGAGATCGGCTTTGACGGCTATGCCATCGGCGGGTTGGCCGTGGGCGAGGGGCAAGAGGCGATGTTCGGCGTGCTCGACTATGCCGCCGATATGCTGCCCGAGGACAAACCGCGCTATCTGATGGGGGTGGGCAAGCCCGACGATATCGTCGGCGCGGTCAAACGCGGGGTCGATATGATGGATTGCGTCTTGCCCTCGCGCTCGGGGCGCACGGGGCAGGTCTTTACCCGCCGCGGCGTGGTCAACATCAAGAACGCCCGCCATGCCGGCGACCCGCGCCCCTTGGACGAGGCCTGCACATGCCCCGCCTGCGCGAACTACAGCCGCGCCTATCTGCACCATGTGTTCCGCGCGCAAGAGATGATTTCGGGGATGCTTCTGACATGGCACAACCTGCATTATTTCCAAGAGATCATGCAGGGCATGCGCGATGCGATCGAGGTCGATGCCTTTGAGGCATGGGAGGCGGAATTTCACGCGGGCCGCGCGATGGGCGATATTGACCCGCTTTAGGGTCGGGTGATGTTGGGGTAGGTCGTGGCCGTCTTAACTATTGTTAACAAACAAAAAATAATGAACCGTTAGAACATAATTAACCAAGCCTCCCCTAATACCGGAAGGGCCGATTGCCATTCGCAACGGACCAGACCGGATCATGAGAGGCCCCAATGTTGAAACGCTCCCTGCGCTCTTCCCTTTTGTCGTTTACCTTCACCGCGCTGGCCGCGCTCGGCCTCGGCCAATCTGCCAACGCGATCACTGTCACCGCCGACGGGTCGGGACAGGCCTTGCCTGGCGATTGCACCTTCGCCTGCACCCTGCGCTATCAACAAATCTATGCCTCCGACATTTTCTCCGAACCGGTGACCATCGAGCGGATCGATTTTCTCGCCTCAAACGGGGATTTTTGGGGCCGCGATGCGCTCTATGAAGCGCGGTTCAGTGTCGTGGCCAATGGGGTGAATAACCTCAGCGGCGATCTGGATGCCAATGTCGGCAATAACGAGGCCCGTTTCGAATTGCGTCGTTTCACCGGTTCGGTTCAGCCGGATGATTTCTTCGGCTTTGCTGGCAGTTATGAGTACGACCCGCAGCAGGGCGATTTGCTGGTCGATATCGTGCGCGTTGGCGGGCTCTCGGGCGGGCCCGAGGTCTATTACAACACGGCGTCAAACACCGGAAACGAATATTCGCGCGCCTATTCTTTCACCAGCCTGAGCTCCGGCAACGCGGGGCCGCTTTATGGAAATGTGACGCGGTTCACGGTCACACCTCTACCGGTCGAGAGCGCCCCGACCGTGCCATTGCCCGCAAGCCTGCCGCTTCTGGCAATCGGAGTGGCGAGCCTGCACCTGCTGCGCCGCCGCAAGACGAAGCCGGTCGCTGGTTAATCCGGCCTGTGTGCGGATCACACGGCGGCCCGATACCGATCCGCCGGCCGTGTGACCGGTTCACAATCCGGCCTCATTCGCGTCTCAATCACGCAAGATAGACCGACAGGGGCGAGGGGGCATCAAGGCGGCCTGGGGGCCATGAAATCCTGCTCCGAATCGCTTCTCGGCGCTGCTAGTCCATGCGCGGCAGCGATAGCGAGCGCCACATTTTGCCACAATTTACGCGACAATCCTCCTCGAGACGGCGCATTTTATGAATATTTGAAACAAAAATGTGCAAATGCCACATTTGAGCCGCATTTCGGAGTCGCGCAGTTGTTAACTTTAGGTTAATCTCAGCGAAGTTGCCAATATTGGAGATATACATATGAAACATGCACTTTCGCTCGTCGGCGCGACGGCTGTTGCTGCGCTTCTCGCAGTAAGCCCCGCTTCGGCACTGACCCTTGATGCGGGTTGGGAGGTAGATACCCTTCTGACCGCCGACTTCCCGTCCGAAGATTCCCCTTACACCTTTACGCTGACCGATGACGCGTATTTCCGCCTGACGGATGCCTTTTTGACCGGCGACGTCTTCGGGGTTTACCAGTCCGGTGTCCTGCTGGCCGAAACAACGCTCACCGCGTTCGCTTCGGGCTTCGGCGATAACTTCTCGGCAGATTCCGCCTGGACGTCCGCAGACTACGGTAGCCTTGAATTGCTGCTCGGTGCAGGGTCCTACAACTTGATCGTTATCGGCGATGGCGGCGGCGGCACACCTGCTGACTTCTATGTCCGTCTTGACAGCGCACCTGCCGTGCCGCTGCCCGCGTCCTTGCCGCTCTTGGCACTCGGCGTGGCTGGCTTTGGCATGATGAAGCGCCGCAAAAAATCGTAATCGCACCCGCGATTGCTAGATAGAGAAGAGCGGCGCTGCGATGCGCCGCTCTTTTTCGTTTTGAGGGGGGGGGCAATGATCGCTCCGGTCACGATTTGCTCGGGGTTTGAATATCTCTCGCCCAAACCGCATCCCGCCGTTGCCTCAGGCCGTCCATTCCATGGCCGTTTTGCCCGCGTCGCCGCCCTCAAGAGCGGGCCCAATAGAACCATGGCCTTGAGCGCCGACGATTGAATCTCCCATCCCCGCAGGGCAGCTTGCCTGAAACTTTCGGGTGATTTCACCGCTTTTTTTCTTTGGCTCGCCGAGCAAGGCGAAAGAGCTGTTCTTGCCGCTCTTGCAGCGATCGGCAATGAATACGCGGGCTGGATTTGCGGATTTCGGCACGCGAAGGCGGGTTCTCCATCGCCAATTCGTGCGGATTTGCCCGATTTCCCCGCTTGCACCGGATCGCGGGGGCGGTCATTCTGATCCCATGCCTGATTTGGGGCAGGGCGGTTGAAACCGAGCGGCCGCTGCCCCAAATATCAAGAGCGAACAGAGGAGATGACAAGGCTGCCGCTACTTGGGGCCTTTTGGATCGTCTGCCCATAACGAAGGAATGAGCATGCAAGAGCCCCTCAATTCATCCTATCCCGTCCTGCCGCTGCGCGACATTGTCGTGTTCCCGCATATGATCGTGCCGCTGTTTGTCGGTCGCGAAAAATCGGTGCGCGCGCTCGAAGAGGTGATGGCGGATGACAAGCAAATCCTGCTGTCGAGCCAGATCGACCCCGGTGTGGACGATCCCGATGCCGACGGTATTTATGACGTTGGCGTTTTGGCCAATGTGCTGCAATTGCTCAAATTGCCCGATGGCACGGTCAAGGTTTTGGTCGAAGGCCAAGCCCGCGTACGCATCACTGATTACATCGAAAACGATGATTTCTTTGAGGCCCGCGCCGAATATCTGGTCGAAGAATTGGGCGATGAGGCCACGATCGAAGCTCTGGTGCGCACGGTCGGCACCGAATTCGAACGCTATGCCAAGGTCAAAAAGAACATCCCCGAAGAGGCGCTCTCGGCGGTCGAAGCCAGCACAGAGCCGGAAAAGCTCGCCGATCTGGTGGCCGGTCACCTTGGCATCGAGGTCGAGCAAAAGCAGGCCTTGCTGGAAACGCTCACCGTATCCGAGCGGCTTGAGCAGGTTTACGGATTGATGCAGGGCGAGATGTCGGTCCTGCAGGTCGAGAAAAAGATCAAAACCCGCGTCAAATCGCAAATGGAGCGCACCCAGCGCGAATATTACCTGAATGAGCAAATGAAGGCCATTCAGAAGGAATTGGGCGATGGCGAGGACGGCCAGAACGAGGTCGCCGAGCTTGAGGCGCGCGTGGCTGCGACCAAGCTGAGCAAGGAAGCGCGCGAGAAGGCCGATGCGGAGATCAAAAAGCTCAAGAACATGAGCCCGATGAGCGCCGAAGCCACCGTTGTGCGCAACTATCTCGACTGGATGCTGGCGATCCCGTGGGGCGTGAAATCGCGCACCAAAAAGAACCTCGCCAAGGCGCAAGAGGTGCTCGATGCGGATCACTATGGCCTCGACAAGGTCAAGGAACGCATCGTCGAATATCTCGCCGTGCAGCAGCGCAGCCAGAAGCTCAAAGGCCCGATCATGTGCCTTGTCGGCCCTCCGGGCGTGGGCAAAACCTCGCTCGGGAAATCGGTTGCCAAAGCCACAGGGCGCGAGTTTATCCGCATCTCCTTGGGCGGCGTGCGCGACGAGAGCGAAATTCGCGGCCACCGCCGGACCTATATCGGTTCCATGCCGGGTAAAATCATCCAAGCCTTGAAAAAGGCCAAGACGACAAATCCGCTGATCCTTTTGGACGAGATCGACAAGATGGGACAGGATTTCCGCGGCGATCCCGCCTCGGCGATGCTCGAAGTGCTTGATCCGGAACAAAATTCCACCTTTGTGGATCACTATCTCGAGGTCGAATATGACCTGTCGAACGTGATGTTCCTGACCACCTCGAACAGCTACAACATGCCAGGACCGCTTTTGGACCGGATGGAGATCATCCCTCTGGCGGGCTACACCGAGGACGAGAAGCGCGAGATCGCGCGCCAGCACCTGCTCGACAAGCAGATCAAGAACCACGGCCTGAAGAAAGGCGAGTTCGAGATCACCGATGGGGCGCTCAATGAAATGATCCGCCGCTACACCCGCGAGGCGGGGGTGCGTAACCTCGAGCGCGAGCTGGCCAAGCTGACACGCAAAGCCGTGACCCAGATTGTCAAGGGCGAGGTGAAAACCGTATCGGTCACCGAAGAGAACCTGGACGAGTATCTCGGCGTGAAGAAATTCCGCTATGGCCTTGCCGAAACCGAGGATCAGGTCGGCGTTGTCACAGGGCTTGCCTATACCTCGGCGGGGGGCGATTTGCTCCAGATCGAGGCGCTGCGCTTGCCTGGTAAGGGCCGGATGAAAACCACCGGTAAGCTTGGCGATGTGATGAAAGAGAGCATCGACGCGGCCAGCTCTTACGTGCGGTCGATCAGCCCGCAAATCGGGGTAAAACCGCCGCGCTTCGAGAAATGGGATATCCACGTCCACGTCCCCGAAGGCGCAACGCCCAAGGACGGCCCGAGCGCCGGTTTGGCCATGGTGACCTCGATCGTATCGGTTTTGACCGGCATTCCGGTGCGCAAGGATATTGCCATGACCGGCGAGGTGACCCTGCGCGGCAATGCATTGGCGATTGGCGGGCTTAAGGAAAAGCTGCTCGCGGCGCTGCGCGGCGGGATCAAAACCGTGCTGATTCCCGATGAGAACGTCAAGGATCTGGCCGATATTCCCGACAATGTGAAAGAGGGGTTGGAGCTGATCCCCGTCAAACATGTCTCGGAAGTGTTGGAGCATGCTTTGGTGCGCCGACCCGAGCCGGTGGAGTGGGACGAGGCCGCAGAGGAAGCCGCAGCCGCGGCAGCTTTGGCGGCCAAAGACGGCCCGCAAGCCACGGCGCATTGATGGGGTGAAACCGGCGGTGCGGCGCGCGCCATATCGCCGGATCATACATCAATGTCGTGGGGCAATCCCTTGATTCAAAATAAGAAAGGCGCATCCGTTTGGGTGCGCCTTTTGGTGTGTAACCGTCAAAATCTGCGCGCGCAAAGGCGCGGCCCGATCAATTGGTGGCCGCAAAGACGACCGCAGCGGTGAACATCACCAAAAACAATTGCGGATCAACCGAGCTGGTCGCGGCATCGGTTGCAATGATCTCGGCTTCCAAGATCGGGTCCGAAACGGCCCCCGCATGGGCGGTGGTGGCGGTCAAAGCCGTGGCAACGGCGGCGGCAGTAAGAAAACGGCGCATTGTATATCATCCCCAGAATATATAGTTAAGGTGCGCTCCAATATGCGCATATGTAGTGTCCGGTCAACTCTTCACTGTTCTGGTTTTCAATTCCGCGTTAATATGTTTCCATATAAGAAACAACGCGATCATGAGCGAAAGAGGCGATCAAAATGGCCAAGGCCCCCAGCACACGCAAGAGCAGTACGGCAAAGAAATCCCCAGCCGCGAAGAAAGCACCGGCGGCGCGCAGCGCAGCGACCAAGAAAGCCGCGCAGGTCAGCGCGTCCGCGGCGGATACCAAACCCGCCGCCGCACCAGCGCCCAAAAACCCAGCGCTCGCCGCCATGTCCACGACCGGCATTTTGCGCCCCGACACGCCGGAAGCGGCCAAACCCAAACCGGTTCTCGTCACCGATAGCGGCCCGACGGTCGCCTTGGCAGCGTTGCAAAAAAAGGAGCTGCTCGAAGCGGTGGTCGCGCGCTCGGGCGTGAAAAAGAAAGACGCCAAACCGGTTGTCGAAGCCATGATGGCCGTGATGGGCGAGGCCTTGGGCGAGGGGCGCGAATGGGAATTGCAACCGCTCGGCAAGTTCAAGATCAACCGCATCAAGGACAGCGGCAACGGGCGCGTCATCATCGGCCGGTTGCGCCGCAGCGCGGGTGGCCAAAATACGGCGCGCGGCGATACGTCAGATAGTGACGACTAGGGGCTTGCAAGCGGCGGCGCGGGCGGCTAAATACCGCGCCACGGGTGATTAGCTCAGTGGTAGAGCGCTTCGTTCACATCGAAGATGTCAGGAGTTCAAATCTCTTATCACCCACCATTATTCCGATGTATGATGCGAAGGTCTCCGGTTTCGGAGGCCTTTTTCATTTTGCACGGCGGGCCTGCGTGGCGGTTGCCAATAATTTCAGCAGTGACGCTATATTGAGCGCAGGATTGCGCGGCACGGCAGGCGCCGCCTTGAACCTCGCTGTGTGATTTGAAATCAAAGGGATAGGAAAGACGAGGATCATATTCATGGGCACGAAGGCAGATCAGGCATCGGGCTTTGGCGCGCGGCTTGGGCAGCTGATCGGGCAGATTTACCCGCATCTGGACCGTGACATCCTCGCCTCTCAGGTGGTCGAGGCCTTTTGGCCCGAAGAACGCCACCGCCGCAAACGCCGCCGCGCTGCCGGAAACCAGCAATGGTCCGAGGCCGATGCGATGGTCATCACCTATGGCAATACCATCGTGGACGGCGCGCATAAGCCTTTGGATTTGCTGCGCGACTTTTTGCACGAGCATCTGGCGGGGGTGGTCAACGGCGTGCATATCTTGCCGTTTTTTCCCTATACCTCCGACGACGGATTTGCGGTGACGGATTATCGCGCCGTGAATCCGCTTTTGGGCGATTGGCAGGACATCGCGCGCATCGGGTCGGAGTTTTTGCTCATGTCCGATCTGGTGCTCAATCATGTCTCCTCGCAATCGGTCTGGTTCAATGCCTATTTGCAAGGCCATGCGCCCTATGACCGGTTTTTCTTTGAAGCCAGCCCCGACGACGACCTGAGCCAAGTGGTGCGCCCCCGCACGCAGCCCTTGCTGCGCGAGGTCGAAACCGCAGATGGGCCGCGCCATGTCTGGTGCACCTTCAGCCATGATCAGGTCGATCTGGATTTCTCCAACCCTGAGGTTTTGCTCGAATTTTTGCGGGTGATGCGGCTGCATATCGACCAAGGGGTGCGCATCATCCGGCTCGATGCGGTAGCGTTTTTGTGGAAAGAGGTGGGCACCAATTGCATCCACCTGCCGCAGACCCATGCCATCGTGAAATTGATGCGGCTTTTGGCCGATTACGCCACCGAGCCTGTGATTCTGCTCACCGAAACCAATGTGCCCAATGCCGAGAACCTGTCCTATTTCGGGCGCGGCGAAGAGGCCCATGCGGTCTATAATTTCACCCTGCCGCCCTTGGTTTTGCATGCGATGCTCTCGGGATCGGCGCGGCATTTGCTGCGCTGGCAAGGCGCGATGCCGCCGGCGCAAATGGGATGTGCCTACCTCAACTTCACCGCCTCGCATGACGGCATCGGGATGCGCCCCGCCGAGGGCAAACTCACCCCCGATGAGACCGCGCAAGTCATCGCAGCGGTGCAAGACTTCGGCGGGCGGGTTTCGATGCGGGCGCTGCCCGATGGCGGGCAATCGGCCTATGAGCTCAATATCACATGGTATGAGGCGATGAAGGGGACATTCGCGGGCGAGGATGCGCATCAGTTCGAACGTTTCATCGCCAGTCAGACCTTGGTCATGGCGCTCGAAGGGATTCCGGCATTTTATATCCACGCGCTTTTGGGCACGCCCAATGACGTCGAGGGGGTGGAAAAATCGGGCCATAACCGCGCGATCAACCGTGCGCGGCTCGATTATCCGGCGCTACAGGCCGAGCTTGCCGACCCGAACAGCCGCACGGCGCGGGTCCTGTCGGAGCTGCGCCGCCGGATCGGTATTCGCGGCGCGCAGGGGGCGTTTCACCCCAATGCGACGCAGTTCACCTTGCAACTCGATGACCGGATTTTCGGCCTCTGGCGGCAAAGCATCGACCGGCGGCAATCGGTTTTCGCCCTGCATAACGTCAGCGCCCAGAGCCTCAAATTGCGCCCCGAACAGATCAACCTGATCGAGGGCGAGCTCTGGACCGATCTTTTGACCGGCGATGTGATCGATCCGGCGGGCGGCGCGATTGAATTTTCGCCCTATCAATGCCGCTGGATCAGCAACCAAAGCTAGGTTAGGCTGACCCTAGGGTAATACGAGTAACCATCGGGGTATCACCATGGGTCATAGCTTTCGTCTCGCCGCTTTCATCGCAATCATCTCCGCCAGCGCCGTGCAGGCGGACATCAGGCCGCTGTCGGGCACATGGCAGGGGGCCTCGCAATTGACCGGCCAAAGCGGATGCCCGCCCGATCTGACCTCTGCAGCCCCCACATCGGGCGGCTATGCGCCGCGCTACATTGCCTTTCCCGATGTCTTTGATGGCGCCGCCATTGCGGGCGATTTCACATGGGTGCGCGTGGCCGAAAACCATTGGCGCGCGCAAGACACCCAAAGCCGCAGCACGCCGCTCGGGGCGCTGCGGATCAGCTTTGAGCATGATCTCTATGTCGAGAGCGAAACCAATATGCGCCAGCTGTCCTCGCTCACCGCGCGGTTTCCTGCCGCGATGGTGCAGATGATCGGCGGAGCAAGCCAATGCACCATGACATCAAGGGTCGATCACGCCCGCGTCGGGGATTAGCGGTCAGCTGTATTCGGCAATATCGGCGTCGACCGCATCAATAATATCGCGCATCAAGGATTGATCGGCGGCATGGACGCGGTTCCATGTGGGGATGAAGGGCGTGTCGGAGGGAAACTCCAAAAACACATGCCCCGCCTCGATGATATTATTGGCAAAAAGCTCGATGGTTTTCTCTTCGGAATGGCGATCCACGCTCAGCCCGTTCATCTTGGCGTCGTTATAATAGCAATCCAACAGGTCGAGCGCCGAGCGGTAATAGGTCGCCTTGAGGGTGCGGAAAATCTCTTCGGTAAAGACGGTGCCATCGGCGGCCAGCTTGCGGTAGATGGCTTTGCAAATGTCGATCGACATACGCGACAGCCCTTTGGAGGCATCCTCGGGCGAGAGCACCTGATGTTTGTGGTCATAGGCGTCAGAAATCTCGACCTGACACACCGCCTTGGGGGCCAGATTGCGCCATGCTTCGGAGAGGACCCCGATTTCCAATCCCCAATCCGACGGGATGCGCAGATCGGGTAAAATCCCCGTGCGCATGGCGAATTCGCCCGACAGCGGATAGCGAAAGCTGCGCAGGAAATCGATATAATCGCGGTCCCCGATCACCCGTTTCAGGGCAATAAGCAGCGGCGAGACCAAGAGGCGGCTGACCCGTCCGTTGATTTTGCCCTCGCCGATGCGCGGGTAATAGCCTTTGGCGACCTGATAGGGAAAGGTCGGATTGACCACAGGATAGACCAGACGGGCCAGCATGTCGCGATCATAGGTCAGGATATCGCAATCGTGGATTGCGGCCACGGCGCTGTCTTGGCGCGCCATGAGATAGCCCAAAGAGGTCCACACGTTTTTGCCCTTGCCTGGCTCCTTGGGCGCGAGGCCCAATTCGGTCAGACGCGCGTCAATCGCCTGCATCCGCGGGCTGTCGTTCCATATCACCACATGCTCTTGCGGCAGCACCGAGAAAAACTGCCGCGCATGGCGGTATTGCGCCTCATCGGCGCGGTCGAGGCCAATGATAATGCGGTGCAGATAGGGGACCTGCGCCAGTTCCTTGAGGATATTGGGCAGCGCCTCGCCTTCAAGCTCGGAAAACAGCGAGGGCAGGATCAAAGAGATTTTCCGTGTGGCGGCAAAGGTTTGCAACTCATGTGTGATTTGCTCTGCGCTGCGGGTGCGCAGGTTGTGCAAGGTTGCGATATTACCGTTTTGATGAAAATCAGCCACGCGGGTCGGCTCCTTATTTATGGGGTGTTACGGCTCTGTGCTTGGGTCGAGGTTAGCCCTAACATCACCTCGTTCCAACCGGCGGGACCGGCTTTTTGACTGTATATCGTGCGGCGCGCCTCATTTTTAGGCAGATCGGGAAGGGGGGCGCCATGGGGGTTGGCGATCACCACGGCGATGTCGGCAGCAGCCAGCATTTCGCTGTCATTGGGCGCATCGCCAAGGGCAATCGTCTCGCGCGCACCATACTGCGCCGTGATTTCTTCCATACGGTCGGCCTTGGTGGCGCCAAAGCTCAGCGTCAAATACCGCCCGCCCATACGCGCCCGAATGCCCGCGCATGCCAGCGCCGCAATAAAGGCCTCTTGCGAGGTGCCACGGGTTTGGGCGATTTGCGCGTCCCAAACCCCCGGTTCGGAAAATCCGCGCGCCTTGGCAAGTTCGGCCGAGGCGAGCGGCAGGCCGGTCAGTTTGGCGACCTGCGCTGCGTCCAGATCGCCAAAGCCGCAAAATGGCGCGAGAAGGGGCGCGGGCAGGGCGTTTAGCGCCGCGCGCAGCTTGGCATAATCGCCCCCCGTCGTGGCGCCCGTCTCGCCCGCAGGCAAAATTCCCGCACCGTTCTCGACAATCGCGGGGCAATGCGAAAACCCCATGGCGGCGCGCAGCGGCGCGATCTCGGCGGCGGTCTTCGACGAGGCCAGAACCAGAGGTATCCCAAGCTCTTTGAGCAGGCTCAGCGCGGGCAGGGCGGGCGCGAAATCATAGGTCTCGTGATCGAGCAGCGTGCCGTCGAGATCGGAGAATACGACTTTACCGAAATTTGCCATCTTGCCTCTTGCATCCCCGATATCTTTTGCGCTAAACGCCCCCTCACGGGTGATTAGCTCAGTTGGTAGAGCGCTTCGTTTACACCGAAGATGTCGGGAGTTCGAGCCTCTCATCACCCACCATTCCCCACCGTTACATGATTTGACAAGACAACGCCGCATCGGCCTGTCCGGTTCCCTTTGCGCGGCCTATGAGGCGCGATCCACGCGCATTTGCTCGCTCATCCGGCGCGCTTCGGACAGCAGGGCGGCGATCACCGGCGTATGGGGCGCGCGCTGCACCGCGATCAATCCCACACAGGGCGCGGCGGGCGGATCGGCGATCTCGCGGATCACGATTTCGGGGCGGCCCGCGGCAAGGAACTGCGCCAGTTGCACCGGCAGGATGGTCGCCAAATCCCCCGCCATGACCTGCGCCATCAAGGCCACGGTTGAGTTGCTTTCCAATGCGGGCAGCGGGGCGAGGCCCTGCGCGGCAAAGCTGCGGGTCAATATCTTGCGGTTTTGCATATCGGGCGGGAGCAGGCACAACCGGCTGCGCGCGATGTCTTCCCATGTGGGCGGCGCGGGGTTTTGCGCCAAGGCGCTGCCGCGCGCGCAGACAAGGCGGTAATGCTCGTCATAGAGCGGCAAGGCCGTCATCCGCCCCAGCGCCGCACCGTCCAGATAGGTAACGCCCGCGTCGATTTGCAAATCCGCCATGCCGCTCAATATCTCGTCGGAAGTCTGCGACAGAAGGCTCAGCCGCACATCGGGGTGGCGTGCCCGAAACCGCGCCGCCAGATCCGCCGCCACGCTCAAGGCCGTGGGGATCACTGCAAGGCGCAAATCGCCCGAAAGCCCCGCCCCCGCACCGCGGCCCGACGCCCGCATCTCGGCGCGCATTTGATGCGCATCGCCGACGATCTTGCGCGCCCAAACCAGCACCCTTTGCCCCTCCGGCGTCAACCCGCCATAGCGCGCGCCGCGAATGACCAGCGTCACGCCCAATTGCGCCTCAAGCTGTTTGATCGCCGCCGACAGGCTGGGCTGCGCCACGCCGCAGGCGGCTGCGGCTTTGCCAAAATGGCCCTCGCGGGCCAGCGCAATGAACATCTCGAGTTTGTCAATCATCGGGGCAGTGTGCCCAATGGGGCGGCGAGTTGGAAGCGCTATTGCGCCTCCAAGCCCCCGTGCGGAGCGGCCTTGGCAGTTTCGGGCTAACCTGAGGGTTTGAAATGCAAAAGCGCGCCGCAGATGCGACGCGCTTTGCGTGGGCCTATGCGCTGCGGCCTAGCCGATGATCGCGTTGAGCGTCGCCGACGGGCGCATCACCTTTGCGGTTTTGTCCGCATCCCCGTGGTAATAGCCGCCAAGGTCCACGGCATTGCCTTCTGCGCCCTGAAGCTCCGCAAGGATTTTGGACTCGCCCGCGGCCAGTGCCTCGGCGATGGGGCCAAAATGCGCCGCCAAAGCCGCATCCTCGCCCTGCGCGGCAAGGCTTTCGGCCCAGTAACGCGCGAACCAGTAATGCGAGGTGCGGTTGTCGTTCTGGCCGACTTTGCGCTCGGGGCTGTTGCCGTTCATCAAAACCTTTTGCGTGGCCTCTTCGATCGCGGCGCCAAAGACGGCGGCGGCTTTCTTGCCCTTGGCTTGGGCGAGGAAGTTGAAGCTTTCGCCCAGCGCGCAGAATTCGCCAAGGCTGTCCCAACGCAGGTGGTTTTGCTCCATCAGCTGTTGCACGTGTTTGGGGGCCGAGCCGCCCGCACCGGTTTCGAACAAGCCGCCGCCATTCATCAATTTGACGATGGAGAGCATTTTCGCCGATGTGCCCAGCTCCAAGATCGGGAAAAGATCGGTCAGATAGTCGCGCAGCACGTTGCCCGTGATGGTCACGCAATCCTCGCCCTTGGTCATGACCTCGAGGGTGAAGCGCGTGGCCTCGCGCGGGGCCATGATCGGAATGTCGATACCGGCCTCTTTGAGGGCGGGGGTCACATATTGGATCATCTGTGCGTCATGGGCACGGTTTGCGTCAAGCCAGAACGCCGCCTTGCCGGTGGCTTTGGTGCGCTCGATGCCCAATTTGATCCAATCGAGGATCGGTGCCTTTTTCGCCGTGGCCGAGCGCCAGATATCGCCCGCCTCGACCTCATGCGAATGCAAAACCTCGCCCGAGGCCAGAACCACGCGGATCGTGCCCTTGGCGGGGGCTTCGAATGTGGTCGGGTGCGAGCCGTATTCCTCGGCTTTTTGCGCCATCAGGCCGACGTTGGAGACCGCGCCGCATGTGGTCACGTCCAGTTTTCCGTTTTCTTTGAAGTAGTTGATCGTCTCGTCATAGACGCCGGCATAGCAATTGTCGGGGATGCAGCATTTGGTGTCGGCGGCTTTGCCATCCGGCCCCCAGCCGATGCCGCCCGCGCGGATTACGGCGGGCATCGACGCATCGATGATCACATCCGAAGAGACGTGCAAATTGGTGATGCCAGTGTCGGAGTTGACCATATAGAGCGGCGGTTTTCCGGCCAGAGCAGCGGCCAGATCGGCCTTCATCTCGGCATTGTCTGCGATGCGGGCATCCAGATCGCCAATCCCCGAATTGGGGTTCCAACCAAGCGCCTCAACCGCCGCGCCATGTTTGGCGAGGAAGTCTTCGAGGTAGACCGAGACGAAATGTCCGAAGATGATCGGGTCCGACACTTTCATCATCGTGGCTTTGAGGTGCACCGAAAACAGCACGCCCGGCTCCATCGAGGCGATTTCGGCCTTGATGAAATCGCGCAGGGCGGCGGTGGACATGAAGGTCGCGTCCACCACGGTGCCCTCGTCATAGGACAGCCCGTCCTTGAGCACGCTCTCGGTGCCATCCGCGCCGGTGAAGGTGATCTTTGCGCCGCCCGCTTGCGCGGCGGTGATGGTGGCGGAGGTCTCGTTGGCATAAAAATCATTGCCGCTCATCGAGGCGACATGGGTCTTGCTTTGCGCGGTCCAGTCCCCCATCGAATGCGGGTTGGCCTTGGCATATTCCTTGACTGCCTTTGCGGCGCGGCGGTCAGAGTTGCCTTCGCGCAAAACGGGGTTCACGGCGGAGCCTTTGATCGCGTCATAACGCTTGCGCACGTCTTTCTCCGCGTCACTTTGCGGGTCTTCGGGATAGTCGGGCAGGGCGTAGCCTTGACCTTGAAGCTCCTTGATCGCGGCGACAAGCTGCGGCACCGAGGCCGAGATATTCGGCAGTTTGATCACATTGGCTTCGGGCGTTTTGACCAATTGGCCCAATTCGGCCAGATCGTCCGAGATGCGCTGCGCTTCGGTCAGAAAGTCGGGAAAGGCCGACAGGATGCGCGCTGCGACCGAAATATTGCGGGTTTCGACATTGATATCCGCGGCTCCCGCAAAGGAGCGAATGATCGGCAAGAGCGACGCGCTCGCCAATTCGGGGGCTTCGTCCACGATTGTATAAATAATGTCGGGGGTTTCGGTCTTGGCCATCTGTCTCAATCTCCGCAGTTTGAGGGGGAGGCGCTTGGCACCGGCAGGGCGACAAACATCCTCGCGCGGGAGGTCGAAAGCGGGGAATCCGCCCCAACGCCGCGCCATTGGCCTCCGATTAAATGGGGTGCGGGCGATAGTCAATGTGTGCCGTTGTATACAATGGAGTTTTCCGCAGAAAATTTCGCGTATTTTGGGCGATGGGCGCGCTGCGTCCTGCAATGCGCGGCGATTGATCCATCACAAGCGCCGACAGCTATACCAGTTTGACACGTATCAAGGCTCGATGGGCCGTAATGGTTAATAATTGACCCAATGGCGTTGCCCATGCAAAATAACGGCATTGAAGACGACCATTTTTGAACGACAACCCTATTTGATGGAGACTTGAAATGCGTTTTGCACGTCATACAGTTCCGGCCGCCGCCTTGGTGGCCGCTCTCACCGCAGCCCCTGTATCGGCCGACCCCGCAATCGGGTTCGGCGTCAGCTTTGCCTTTGGCGGCGGCGGTCCCGAAGCGGGCATCGGCTTGCGGGTATTTTCCGACGACCAGCGCGACGAGACCGTGGCCTCGATCGGAGTGGACTATATGTTCAAGTCCCGACGCGTGCGCCCGACCCTTGGCGCGGCCCGTTTGGGCGACAACCTCTATATCGGCTTGGATATCGGCTATGATTTCTCGGCAGGCTCTGTCGATTTCGGGATCAGCGGCGGCGCCGTGAATACCAAAAACCCAGCCGCGGCCGCTGCGCCCCTTGGCGGAGGCGGCGGCGGCGGGGCGTAGGCCGTAAAGTTTGCGGGCTAACTGCCGGAGCACGCAGCGGATCACCGCAAACACTCTCAATGACCGCGCGCAGATCTGCGGGCGGCCTGTATCTACGCGCAATATTGTGATGAAATATGGCGCCAACGGCCGAAAGCGGCATTGGCAATCGTAGCAGAAATACCCGAGGGGATTTTGGCTCCGGCGGTAGGGGCCGCAGAAGCTCCGGAAAAATCCAACAAAATCAAAGGCCGACCCTCTGCGAAACAGCCTTCGGACCTGCATTGTGCCCATCGAAGCGACACAGTCAAGTGCGCAAACTTGGGCGTTTTTGCCGAGCAGAACCGCGCGAGGATTTGCCCTTTGGTATCTCGTGCGTCGAAAACCCCGCCTTCCGCATGAGGTCGCGCCCCGCATCGTCATCTGGCTTGTAGCCCTGTGCTGCAATGAACACGCGGGCCGCGTGGTGGGCCAATACACCGTAGAAGGCATTCACCGACGCGCTGGCAGGGTCGAGCGCGTACGGACATTCGTCAGTTTTCCAGATGAGCCGGATTTCATCAGCCCAAAGACTCCTGATATCAACAAGGCGGCGGGCCGCCTTCCACCACCACGAGACCATTCCTTTCAGCGTCGGGCGGCGTCGATATTCGGCTTGGTACCATTTCAGCAGATAGGCAGCGGCCCCGATGGCTTGATCGTCCGGGGCGTGTGGTTTGGCGATGATCTCGACCGCGCGTCGCACGGCTTCGGGGAGTTCGGCCACGGCTGACCCCCTCTTGCACGGATCAAGCGAGGGTAAGGGTGCACGGCTGGGAGACGCCACGCGGATATTTTGCGTGGCGGGCGCATCAGGTCCAAGTGTTTTGACCTGTGCGGCTTGCTGGCCTTCAACCTCAGCAAGATGCGCGTCGAAGGCTTCGGGCGACATCCAGAACGGATCATCTACGGGCAAACCACGCGCCACAAGTTCGCGGGCCGACAAAGAGCGCGGTAGTTCGTTTGTGGCGTTGTGCGCAGGTTTGGAAATTGCGTCATCATCCCAAGGAAATTTTTCCATCACTGTGATCCTCCCGAATTGAGACTGGCACATTGCGCCTCCAATCTTGCGGTGGCCTCCTGAAACGGGGCGGCGTAATCGTCTTCCAACCGCTCCGCGAGGAAACGCGTATCACGCAGGGCGATGCCTTTTTGATTGGCGAGGAATTGAAAGAAGCCCACGGCTTTGTCCTTTGGCAATCCCTCCCGTTCAATGTTCCGCGCAGCGAGCAGGATGAGACCGCCAAGGATGACCTTCTTGCGGCTTTCTGCCTTGCGTTCCTGTTCCTTGAACGCCCGTTCTTTTTCTTGTGCCAGTCGCATAGCCTTCTCGACTTGGGCTTGTGTGATCCGTGCCATCGACCCCTCCTGTGTTGGTGTTTTTCAGGACATAGGAAACAAGGTGGGGTGATCCCAAATCTTGGCGCGCGGAATTGTCTGTGCAGTGCGCACAGGGGAAAATTTTGACCGGGGGAAGTGAGGCGCGCGAGGGAAGAACCTGAAAGGCGCAATTACGCAAACTCTGTTTGCAGCGTCGGGCCTGATCGCCACCGCCTGCGGCGGGCGTGCCCGAAATCGCCCTCTGTTTCCAACGGATACATCGCGCTTTTTCAGATCGCTACCGCTTGGACCTATCTCGGATTTGACCCTTCGGATTTCGAGATAGGGAGGCAGGTCATGACAACAGGAACAACCCAGATCGCGAGCAAAGCGGTCCATTACAAGACCCAACCGATTGCGCGGCGCAAGGACCAAAGCGCGGTATATTATGCGGCCTATATCACCGGCGAACCCCTGTACGATGTGCGCCGGGACAAGACCTTCTGGCGCAAGGATGGCCAAGGCGATGTGCTCCACTGGGAAGTCGTCGGCCCGGACGGATCACGGGACTGGACCCTTGCGGAACTGTGGAACGGGGCCGAGGGCGCTGCGAAGAAAATCAACGAACGGCCCGGACGCCAGACGGTGATCGCGCTGCCCCATGAATTGTGCGAGGGCGGACACGAGGCGGCGCGGCGTGTCGCGCGGGGCCATTGCCTGTGGCTTCGGGATCAATACGGCATCGCCAGTACATGGGCACTGCACGCGCCTAACTCCGAGGCCTATGGCGAAGGCGCAAAGAACTGGCACATCCACATTGTCGAGACAGATCGGAGGATGACTGCCAGCGGATCAGGCCGCCCGGTATTCGGCGCGAAGGTGCGCGAGTTGACCGACGCCAAGCAGGGCAAGGTTGAAATCGAACGGCGGCGCAAGGATTGGGAAAAGCGCGTGAACGCGGAACTTGTTCGCGTCGGAGCCGCCACCCGCGTCAATCTGGGTCGGAAACCGCAGGGCAACGGCCCGTACTACATCCCCGGCGTTCATCGCGGCCCAAAGGTCAATGCGATGCTGCGCAAACACCAAGCGGCCACACGAGCGGCCATGATCTCGGGCCGGGCTTTGCCTCCGACACCGAAACGCGTGGCATCCTACCTTGCCTATGCCGCCGCCCGGAAGACCGCCAATGCCGCACACCGGGCAATCTGGCAGGCCACAGGGAGGGCCGTTTCGCAAATCGCCACGGTCTCTGTCCAGTTCAGCGAACCAACGCCCCCGCCCAACACGGGCAAGAACCGTGCGGAGCCGGGCCAGTCCAAGGACACGGCAACACCTATCGCGCCGCCCAGCGATGTGACACAGGATGAAGAACAGGCCCGCAAACGCGACGCAAGGGACTGGGAGCGCTTTTGGGAGCAGGAAGCCCGCAAAGCGCTCTCGCAGCGACAACGAGGTCGGTGATGTGTCACACGACGCGCAGGTGTTCAGCTCGGTCCTTATTTTCGAGTTCAATCAGGCCGCGCGTGCCGTTTAAATAGGCCTTGCCGGTCTCGTTCAAGCCCGCCCCACGGCGATGGATGCGCCGCTTGGATAAATCCGCATCTTTGACAATGCCCATACCATTCAGGCGGCGGCCAAATTTGGCCCACGGGAGCTTTTCGCCCTCATTGACCTCGGCAAAGCGTTCGTATGCCCGAAAGAGATCACTCGCTGGTTCGACCTTGTCCGGGCTGATATCGAGGCACATGGAAACGAAGTCCGACAGCGGGTTGAAATCGCCCTTTTTGGCGTTGCGGACGGCATACAGATGCCCCGGCACATTCAACCCGCCTTGGGCATAGGCCACCGCGCCTTCGACGCACCAGCGGAAAATGCCTTCCAACTCTTCCAACAACCGAGCCTTCAATTTTGGGTCTTTGACCTTTCCGCCTTCGGGGCATTCATGGGCGTCGTGAAACTTTGCAAGGAAGGGGATGATGATCGTGCGGCGGTAAACCCCGGCGTCCTGGCTCTGGATAAGCGGCATGTAATTTGTCGCATACCAAAGCGTCGCCTTCGAGTAGAAATCGAAATATTCCTGCCGCAGGAAGCGCGCCTTGATCACGTCGTCCCCAGTCAGGCGCTTGAATTCGCGTTCATCCATCACATCGTTGCGGTCGAACTCTCCGCCGATGCCAAGGCGTTTGCCCGACAAGGCCGCAACATCGCTGTTGATGCCGGATTTCCGCGAGGCCTGCGTGATCAGTCCCTTGTCCACGCCGGTCTGGTATTGCCCGAAGACCGCAGCCATGATCGCGAGAAACAGGCTTTTGCCGTTGCTCCCGTTCATCTTGTCGTTCGTTTCATCGCCTGTGAGAAAAAAAGCAACCTGTTCTTCCTGATGCGCGAACATCGAATACCCGACAGCGCGTTGGAGAAACCCGGCGAGCGTGCCATCACTGCAGGTGATATCGGTGATGAACGCGTCCCATGCTGGGCACGGTGCCTTCGGGTCGTAGTCCACCGGCCCCATCCCGGTCAGCATATCAGCTGGCGAGAACTGTGCGAGCTGGCCAGTGGTCAGATCAAGCGTGCCGTTCTGGGCGTTCCACAGATGAGGTTGCCGGTCGAACACATCGAGCGAAACCATAACCGCTGGCTTCATCACATCCAACGAACCGTTGATCGCGGAGGCACGACCCGAACTTGCGGCCCATTGCAGTCTATATGGGACTTGCTTCTTTTTGAGGTGCTTACACTCTTCTTTTATGGCGCGGGCAATCTCTCCGGCCATTCCCTTGGCGCGTTCGTTTCCTGAATACCGGTCCCAGCAGCGACCATCGAAAACGACCCAGCCAGCGCCTATCGCAAAGGCCGTTCGGGTGCCGTATTTGGCCAGAAAGCGATCAGAGTTGCCCAAATGTGTAAGGTCGAAGCCTGCGCCTGCACGGGCCAGTATCGCGTTGGTCGAAGGGCGGACCTTGCGCGGGGTGTCGTGCTCAATGACAGCGCATTTTTGCTTATTGAGTTTCTTGGTTTCAATTTTTTCGGCTTTTGCCAACGCCTTCTTGACGCGTTCGTATTGCTTGCTGTGATGCTCCATAATTGTTTCCTTTCAAATGGTAGGTTTGGCTCCGTAATGTTTCGGATTGGGGTTATGTGATGGGTTCGAGAATGATGGTTCCGTTGTCGTCAACCCAACGAATGATGGCTTTGCTCTCGACATGTGATCGGGCCAACGGCGGCAAGGGCGTGTCCACCGCGATCATCCGCTTGTCGTTTCCGGGCGCACGCAACACACAGACCTCTTTGTCCATGAAGCGCCGTCCGAGGGTGGCGCGGGTCAAGGCGCTTCGGTCGCGATAAGAAAGGCCCGGATTCCGAGCGCGCAGCACGCGCGCAATGATCTCAGGTGTTGTTCCGATGTAGTCTGGTTTGGGGATGTGAATGTGTTTCATGGCGTACTCTTCTCCTGTTGCGATCAGGAGCTGGGTACAAACAGAGAACAATCCAAAATATTTTTCCTGTGCCCGGTCAGAAAAATCTTGGGCGGAACGGTTGCGACGGTTTTGAGGCGCCCTGCGTTATGGTAAGTCTATAAATTTAAGTTATATTTTGAGAAAGCGCTTTGGTCGCGCGATAGTTCGTCGCCTTGCGCCCAAGCTCCCAAAGACCATAGGGCCAAAACTGTTTTGGCCTCTGTTTCCATACAGAGAAATAAAAACAGGCCTCAACTGTCGCGGAGGAGCAAGAGTATTCTTCGGCAAAGAGTAGTTTGAGTTAATTTAGCAGGCCATCTTCTTTCAGACGGTCGTAGGCAGCGCGGATCGCGTCATCGCTGAACTTGTTCCGCTTTGCTTCACTCCATCCCTGCATCTCTTGAATGATCTTTTCCACTGGGAAATGACCTTCGTGATGAGCAAGCAAATGAACCGAGGACAAAAGCTCCAACCCGTATGGACTTTCGTACCCCTGAACGAGCTTGCTCAACCGATCAATTACATCGTCGGCTTTCCGGTCAGTGGTGTTCAAATACTCATTGGCCACTGCACATCCGCTGGGCGTCACGTGCGATTGACGCTCGCCGCTCAGGAAGCCGTCGATCATCCCGTGACGCTCCATAGAGACATAGGCCAACTTCAAGGTTTCGGAATAGGGACCGTGCAGATTGCGGGCAAATTTCAGTTTGAAGTCCACGCCCAAAGCTTGCAGAAAGTATGCGATTTTTTGCAGCGAAATTCTGTCGAAAGACCCATCAAAAAAGCGTTCGAGATCATTTAGTGCTTTGAGCAGAATGGCGCGCGGGAACGTCATCGTCAGACCCGAATGCACGTGTTCAGGCGCATCAGCGGCGTGCTTGGGCGCGAACAAAACGATGTCAACGTCATCGAGATTCGATAACTTCGCTTCGATCAGCGGCCTAACATCCGCCCAGTCGAGCCCACCGTTTCCGCACCCCAAGGGTGGGATCGCGATGGACGTTATCTCGTGCTCTCGGATGGTCTCAACCAACGCATCGAGACCGTCCTCAATGTACTTCATCTTCGACTTTGAGCGCCAGTGGGCCTTCGTTGGGAAGTTGATCAGGTAGCGCGGACCTTCCGAGGTGAACAGCTCCTTGGTGTCGAAAACGAACATTTTTCCGGGCTGCAAGCCTTTGGCATCGCACAAAGATTTGTAGGCCCGGAAGTTCGCGGGCCATCTGTTCTTGAACTCCAAGGCGACGCCTTTTCCCATGACGCCTACACAATTGACGGTGTTAACCAGAGCCTCCACAGGCTCGGCAAACATATCTCCTTTTTTGGTTCGTATCGTCATCCGTAGAAGCACCCACGCTTTGTCAGGATCGGGATGTCCCAAGCCGAAGCAGCCATCATCCCTCCCAAGGTAGCTCGCATCGCGTCTGTTTTCACCACGATACACATGATTTTGTCCAATGGTATAGCGTCTTGAACCAAAAACTCGGCCATGCGCTTGGCGCTACGCGTCATGCGCTCTGGCGGTGTTGCCATGTTGTGGTACCACTTGCAAACGCCCGAGTAGCCGATGTCGGGTATGGCCGCAACCGTTGGTGCTTCATCGAAGACGTTCCAGTGGACGTGATCTTCTAGCTTCGTGAGGTCGGTTTCAATCGTTGGCATCGGTGCTCTTGAATTCAATGCATAGTCGCTGAAACAAGTGAACAATCCGGTACCTACGAACGCTTGTGGTGAGCTGACCAAGAAGATCCGATCATCTTCGCAAGCTTTGCGAAGTTCCAGTCCTTCAGGGGAGACCAATGGCACATTCTTCATGTAAATAGTGTAAGTGAACGATGTGATGGGGCTGAAATAGAACGGCACAAAGTCGTTGACCACGCAGCCGTTCGGCATCTCAAATTCGTCCGTACCACGACGATCGACAATATCCTTATATGAGGTCTGGTGGCAGCTCTGTGGAGCCAAGTGGTTTTTCGCCCTGATTTCACCATCCGCCAAGAATGTTGGCAGGTCCTCAAAATGAACTTGGCGAAAAACAAACCGGTTCGGCACGGCTGGACCTTTCATTGTCGAGTTATGACAACCAGTTGATCCTGTTTGGGCAACGCCTTCAACCAAGAAAAGAATTTCCGTGGGCTGCTGCACGCAGACAGTGCAGCGCCACGCACAGCAAGCAAACCACCAAAAGTCAGGGTGAGGGCGCGGCCCTCCCCCTCGGGCAAGCATTGAAAAGCGGTCTCCCCAACAACGGTCACGGCTGACGCCGCGCTGCGTTGCCGGGTGATACCCCTCCGCTTTTCAAAACTTGCCTCGCCCCCTCCCGCGTTCGCCACGTGGCAGATTTGCAGGAACAGGCGCCTGCGGCGTCAGTCCTGAAATCAGCACTGATTTTCGGAACAGAAACCGACCGATCAACACCAATCACCCGACGGTCAGAAATCTTCTTCCGGGATCTGAAATCGAACGCACATCGTCCGTGCTTTCAACAACGGAGACGATTATGACAAAGCAGAAATTCAACATTCAACAAGAAATCACCGATCAGATCATTGCAGCCATCGAGGCCGGTTGCGCACCGTGGCGCAAGCCGTGGACCGGCGGCGCAGGGGGCGCAGGTCTGCCCCAGCGGCACAATGGCGAGCCGTATCGCGGGATCAATGTTCTGGTGTTGTGGTCCATCGCGGCGAGCAAGGGCTACACATCCGCACGCTGGATGACCTTCAAGCAAGCCAAAGACCTTGGCGGGGCCGTGCGCAAGGGTGAGAAATCATCGCAGGTGGTTTATTTCACCACAACCGAAATCGAAGACGAGGCCAACGAGGGCGAAACCAAGGTCATTCCCTTTGCCAAGTCTTACCGCGTGTTCAATGCCGATCAGATCGACGGCTTACCGGAAGAGTTCTACACCAAGCCCAATCCGGCGCGGGATTTGGGCACCGAGCGCGACCCCGAGCTGGACGCCTTCTTTGCCGCCACAGGCGCGGATATCCGGCACAGCAACCAGCCGCGCGCGTTCTACAATATCGGCGGCGACTTCATCCATATGCCCGAGGCGAACACCTTTCACGACACCAATGGGTACTATGCCACCTTGGCCCATGAGCTGACGCATTGGACCGGCGCGGACAAACGGCTGGACCGGTTCAAGCGGCACAGCGACCGCAAGGCCTACGCCTTTGAAGAGCTGGTGGCCGAAATCGGAAATTGCCTGATTTGTGCAACCCTTGGCCTGACCCCGGATTTTGACCAGAGCGGGGCGTATATCGAAGGCTGGATGAAAGCGATGAAGGAAGACAACCGAGCCATCTTCCGCGCAGCAAGCGAAGCACAAAAGGCCTTGGACTTTGTCCAGGGCCTGACCGAGGCAAGCCAAAAGGTGGCCGCTGAATAAGCGGCTCCACACGAAAACGCCCCCGACCGTAAGGCCGGGGGCGTTTTCGTGTAGGGAGGTGGCAACTTCTTCGGCGAAGGCAGCCGCGCGACTATCGTCATCACCTTCATCATTTTTTGATGTAATTTTGCCTATGCGCCACAGGTCCAGCGAAAAGGAAATTGTAAGGATTAGATCTTTTCCCTGCCGCTCATCTCTAATTCCTCTTGTTCTATTGCCCAATCAGATATTTCTGGCACCAGTTTTTTAATAATTTCGTCCTCAATGTATAAGGCGTGGTCGATTATGATGAGGGCTGAACGTCGGTTTTCGATATCAAGTCTGTATAATTCTCGAATAGGCCAGTGTGGATTCCAAGCATATACTAAAACGGAGCGGGCGGCACCGCTTGCTCCGCTGTCGGTTCTTCCCAATTTTGCTAGTCTGATGATGGCATCAATTGTATCCATCGTAGTTCCTCCTGATAGGTTTAGAATCACGATGTTGGTTCAATAATTTTCTTCCCAAGAAATTTTTCAAATCCGGACGTAATTTTTTATGTCTGGTTATTTTATGAAGTTATAATATTTCCGCGCGCGGGGCTTGACCTTGGATGAGGCGCAGTCCCATTGCCAAGATCCCAAGACATGGGGGGATGGCTGGTTTGATGGATACCGTGCACCAATCCATCGCCACCGCTGATCGCACGCAACCAAGGAAAACGCCCCTGACCGAAAGGCCGGGGGCGTTTTGTTTACGGAGCCAGCGTCGGGCAGGGGGCGCTTGTGTTGATGGACTGCTTACTAAGTCGCCTATGCGGCGTTGTACCTGTTGGCCTTGCCGCCCGACAGTTTGAAGATTGGTTCAAACGCCCCCAGCCCCAAGAAAGTTCTCAACTTTTTTGCCCGTGGCCACCGCGCGCGGGGCTGCCCGAGGGCACGGGATGGTTGCGCGCCGGGCTGGCATGCCTAGAATGACCAAAAATCAACAACCTGCCCGAATCCGAGGCAGCGCGAGCGGGACAGATCATGCCGACTTTGAACTGGATAGGGAAAGACGCCGTCGAACATCACCATGCGGAGGTGCCGTATCGGCTGGTGCATTGTGATGGCGATCTGTCCGCAGGCGACCCGGACGCGGGCAACCTTCTGGTGCAGGGCGACAACTTGGAGGCGCTGAAAGCCCTCATGCCGTATTATGGTGGGCAGGTGAAATGTATCTACATCGACCCGCCGTATAACACCGGGAGTGAAGGGTGGGTCTACAACGACAACGTAAATAGTCCTGAGATTCGCACTTGGCTGGGCAAGGTTGTCGGTAAGGAAGCCGAAGACCTATCCCGCCATGACAAATGGCTTTGCATGATGTATCCGCGCCTGCGGCTTTTGCGCGATTTTCTCAAAGAAGATGGCGTGATAATTATCAGCATCGACGATTTTGAAGTGCATACTCTGCGCGTTCTCATGAACGAGATTTTCGGCACGCAGAACTTCATCGCCCAGCTTGTTTGGGACAAAACGCGAAAGAACGATGCAAAGCTCTTTTCGGTTGGGCATGAGTACGCCGTTGTCTATGCCAAAAACCTAGCGCATTTGCGCAGCAAGGGCACTGTTTGGCGGGAGCCCAAGCCCGGTGCTGCGGAGATCCTGCTTCAATACCGCAAATGGAAGAAGTCTGGTCTGCCCGACGAAGATATCCAAAGAGAATTGCGAGAATGGTATAAAGAACTGGACGACGACCATCCCTCAAAGAAACTTTCGCGGCACAAGTGGG
Source organism: Litorivita sp. NS0012-18 (assembly GCF_040371945.1). Classification (NCBI taxonomy): domain Bacteria; kingdom Pseudomonadati; phylum Pseudomonadota; class Alphaproteobacteria; order Rhodobacterales; family Paracoccaceae; genus Litorivita; species Litorivita sp. NS0012-18. The sequence goes on from NZ_BAABWS010000001.1 coordinate 95,011, forward strand.
TTGATGATCAAGGTATTTGGCGAGACCGTGACATATCTTGGCCCGGTGGAGGGGGGCCTCGATACGATGTTTTGCATCCGGTCACGCAACAGCCATGTAAGGTGCCGGATAGAGGCTGGGGATTTGCAACCCCAGAGGCCTTTCAAGAATTGATCGATAATGGTCTGATTTATTTTCGGGAAGATCATACCAAGCCTCCAATGCTCAAATCCTACCTTTCGAAAGACGCAAGTGCAGACGATGGCTCAGCAACTGTGATGGGGTCGGTAATTTATCGACAAGCGCAAGTCGTCGCGAAAGCCCACAAAGCGCTGTTCGATGGAAAGAAGGTCTTCGAGAACCCAAAAGATCATGAAGTCATTGGCCGCTTGATCTCATACGTTACTGACGACGATGATATCATTCTGGATTCTTTTGCCGGTTCAGGAACCACAGGTCATGCTGTTTTGGAGCAAAATGCGATGCTTCAAACTGGCCGGAAGTTCATTCTTGTTGAATTGGATCAGAACATTGCATCCACAATCACAGCGGAACGCCTCCGGCGGGTGATCGAAGGATACAATCATGATGGCGACCCCGAGAAACCCGTCGAAGGGCTGGGCAGCGGCTTCCGCTATTGCCGCCTTGGCGTGCCGCTCTTCAACGAGTTTGGCGATATCGACACCGCCGTCAGCTTTCCCGATCTGGCCGCACATATCTTCTTTGCCGAAACCGGCGTGCCGATCCCGTCCAAGGCGACAGGCACCAGCCCTTACCTTGGCAAGCATGGCGGCAAGGCGGTCTATCTGCTTTTCGCCCCCGGCCAAGAGGGCATGCCGCGCGAGGCCATGGGCAATGTGCTGACCCCCGATGCGCTGGCCAATCTGCCCGCGCCGCCCGAAGGGTTCGAGGGCAGTCGCGTTGTCTATGCCGAGGGCTGCACCGTCTCGCCCGACCGGCTGAAAGCCGAGGGCGTGGTGTTCAAGCAGATCCCCTATCAGGTCGAGGGCGTGTGACATGGCCGCGACCAATTTCGAGCTGAAAGAATATCAACGGATCTCGCTTGATCGGCTGACCTCTTACCTGCGCGACACCGCCGAACAGGGTGCCGATCTGGCGTTTTACAAGGCGACCAAGTTCCCGTTCCGCAACGCGCCCGCTGTGGCCCAAGGCACGCCCTATGTCTGCCTGCGCGTGCCCACCGGCGGCGGCAAGACCTTGCTGGCCGCGCATTCCATCGGCATTGCCGCGCGCGAATTGCTGACCGTGGCCAACCCAATGGTGCTGTGGCTGGTGCCATCCACCGCCATCCTTGATCAGACGATTGAGGCGTTGAAGACCGAGGGCCACCCGTACCGCGCCGCGCTTGCCCGCGACTTCAACCGCAATTTCACGGTGATGACCAAGACCGAGGCCTTGGCCATGTCCCGCGCCGACGCAACCGGCGGGGCAGTGGTGATCGTGACCACCATTCAATCCTTCCGCCGTGAGGATGACAGCGGCAAGGAAAACCCCGAGGGCTTGAAGGTCTATGAAGACGCGGGCGCGTTGATGGATCACTTCGCCAGCCTAACCGAAGAGCAAAAAGCGCCGCTTGATCTGGTGGAGGGCACAAGCCGCCCGGTGGCCTCGCTGGCCAACCTTTTGCGGCTGCACCGGCCCATGGTGATCGTGGATGAGGCGCATAACAGCCGCAGCGATCTGTCCTTCCGCACGCTGGCGCGGTTCAGCCCGTCGCTGATCTTGGAACTGACCGCCACGCCGCAGACCGAGCACAAGCCCGAGCGGGGCCAGCACGCGTCCAACATCCTCTACGCCGTTTCCGCCGCCGAGCTGAAAGCGGAAGAGATGATCAAGATGCCGATCCGCCTGACCACGGACGGGGAATGGGCCAAGACCGTGGGCGCGGCGCTGGATTGCCAGCGGATGCTGGAAGAAGCGGCCAAGGCCGAAGAGGCGGAAACCGGCGAATACATCCGCCCGATCATCCTGTTTCAGGCACAGAGCGCGTCCAAGACAGACCCAACACGGCTGACATGGGAGACCATCGAGAAGCACTTGATGGAGGACCAGCGCATCCCGAAGGACCAGATCGCTGTTCATACGGGGCCGCGCAAAGACCTTGACGGGATTGACGATATCCGCGACCCGAAATGCCCGGTGCGCTACATCATCACCGTGTCGAAGCTGAAAGAGGGCTGGGATTGTCCCTTTGCCTATGTGCTGTGTTCGGTGGCCGATCAGGTTTCGCCCGTGGCGGTGGAGCAAATCCTGGGCCGCATTCTGCGCATGCCGCAGGCCAAGCGAAAACGGCGGGACGCACTGAACCAGTCCTATGCCTATATCGTGTCGCGCAGCTTTGACACGACGGCGCAACAGCTCAAAACCGGCCTTGTGGAAGGGGCCGGGTTCAATCGGTTGGAGGCGGACGATATCGTCGCGCCGCAGCAAAATTTGGGGTTCTCGGAAGAGGCAGACACCTATCAGCACCAGTCTGACCCCTTGCCGGAAGAGACCGCGCAACCCGAGACGATCATCGCGGCCATCGCCAAACTGCCGCCTTCGGTGAAGACGCGGGTTTCGTTTGACGCCGATACACGGACATTGTCCTACTCCGGGCCAATGACCCGCGAGAGCCGGAACCTGCTACACCTTGGGCTGGCTTCGGTCCCGCAGGTGGGTAAGGCCATCGACCGGCTTTATGCGAAGACGAACAACTTCCAGACCAGCGCCGCCGACGACGAAGACAAGCCGCCGTTCATTGTGCCGATGCTGGGGTTCCGCAAACAGGGCGAGCTGCAACTGTTTTCACAGGAGCATTTTCTTGACCTGCCGTGGCGGCTCGACGCGTGCGATGTGAGCGACATCAAGAACCGGTTCCGCCCCTCTGATACGAGCCGAACCGGTACGATAAATGTCAGTGATAAGGGCAAGGTCGAAATCAACTTCATCAACCAGCTACAAGGCCAGCTTGCGGGCGTTGTTCGCGAGCCGACTTGGACCTTGCCGCGCCTCGCCAACTGGCTGGATAGCGGCATCGTCCATCCCGATATCACCAAGCCAAGCGCGGTAGTATTCATATCCAAGGCCATAGAAGATTTGGTGGCCTCTGGGATTGCGCTGGATGTGCTGGCCCGCAACAAATATGACCTTCGGAAAGCGCTTGCGCAGTTCATCAAAGACCTTCGTGGCGAGCGTGAAACAAGCCAGTACAGCGCCCTTTTTGCCGCCAACGCTGAAGACTTTCAGACGAGCGCGGACCTGTCCATCATCTTCGACGAGCAGAGCCACGCGCCGAACCGGCCCTATTCCGGTGCGACCAAGTTCAACAAGCATTACTTCTCGCTGATTGGCGCGTTTGACAGCGACGACGAACGGGACTGTGCGCTGCACATCGACCGGCACGAAAAGGTCCGATACTGGGTGCGCAATATTGACCGGAAGCGCTCGTCCTTCTGGCTGCAATTGCCCCACGGGAAATTCTACCCCGACTTTATCGTGATGCTGACCGATGGCCGCATTCTTGTTGTGGAATACAAGGGGGAGCATCTCTACGAAGGGGAGGCGGTTAAACGGCAGATTGGTACCGTGTGGGCTGACGCCAGCAATGGAAACTGTCTTTTTTGCATGCCCACGGCCCGAGATTTTGCCCTTATTGACCGTACACTTGATTGAATTGACGGCATTGCCCAAAAGCGTCGAGGCGCTCGCCAAAAGCTTTTGAATTGCGCGCTTGACCCGGATTGGGCGACGCAATGGCATGAGCGTGCCCAAGTCAGTCGTCGTCTCAATCCAAGGCGTCGTGTGTGATGCAGGATTGGAGAAAGACTTTTCCGTCTTCTTAATTTTCTTCCGCTGTGCTGCGTAGAGCGGAAACTTTGGCATTGGATTGTTAAGGGCGTATTCGACCCGCAACTTGGCAACCTCGAAGTACGATTTGTCGCGCTCAATCCCGATGAAATTGAAGCCAGCCCAAGCCGCCGCCATTCCGGTCGCGCCTGTTCCCATAAATGCGTCCATCACGGTACCTCCCTCCGGGGTGACGAGCTTCAACAAATGGTACATTAGCTGCACGGGCTTGACGCAGGGGCCGTGGTTCTTACGGCTCGTCGTGCCGTGGAGCGCACGGCTACTTTCGTCGCGTTTGTTCACCCGCTTTGCTTGCAGGTGTTCGACGCCGAGGTTTCTCTCCGTCGGGCTTGGCTTTCGGTAGTCAAAGGTTGACTTTGTCATCTTGACGCCGGGAACGGTATTTTTGACCCGAAGCCCGGAGTTTCCGTGCTTTTTGCGGTGCGCCTTATAAGTCTTTTCCAGCAGCGGCTTCATAAACAAGCCGATTGGTTCGATTCCGGGTTTCACGCGGGCGTGGTGTAGGTCATCAATCTTTTGGCACGCTGGTGTCCCGTTGTTATAGGTCCAGCCCATCCCAGATATGAGCGTGAAGCCGATATCTTCGAGCTGGCAGATTGTTCGGTGAAACCTGCGGTGGTCTCCAAAAACCACAAGATATCCACCCGGCTTCAAGACCCGAAACGACTCTTCCCAAATCGGAAGAAGGTTTAGGTTTTTGTCCCAGTAGTGGTCCAGCACCTCCTCGTATGGCGGATCGTACACTTGGGCGTCGACCGAGTTCGAATCGATTGATTTTAGTGTATCAAGGCAGTCTGCATTGATCAGCGCGGACAGTGTTTTAGCGTTGGTATCGAAAAGGTCTTTCATGGCAATTTCCATCAGTTGGCGTTGATGGAGTGGACATGAACGGATACTTTGTTTCGGCAATGCTGGTTTGGGATCTGAGCGGAAGAAAGTTTTCAATCAGCCTGTAAGACATTGAAATAAAATAAAAGAAAAGTATTGACTTTCAGTTTTCCAGAAATTGAGAGCCTCAATTGCGTCAAGACTTTGGCGCGATTCTTAGGTAATGTGGCAAGAAATCGAGCATATTGCGGCGAAGTTTTGATTTGGCGCGCCTGTGGATTGGCTATTGCTTCGAGCTGACGTTTTCCGATGCAATGCGCTTCTCGCGCCTTCACGCACGCGGTTAATGCGTGCCCCCGAGCACGCGGGATAAAGGCACCCGCGCGCGTGAGGGCGGTTCCGCGCATCAGCCGTTCGCGCTGTTTACGACCCGCAAGTGTGGGGCAGCCCTGTGGTAGGTTTTCCCGAACGGGGAGCGAACGCCAGAGTGATCAATGTCGTTGAGGTCCACGTACTCTTTGAGAGCTTCGATGGTTTCGCCCAGACGATAATAGTTCTTGTGGGTCACATCGGTCTGTTCGTGTCCCATCAAGCCCTTGCGCACGTGATCAGGCACTTTTGCCCGCGCGAGTCTGACGTGAAACTCTGTGCGAAGCGCGTGGAAGTCCAGACCCGGCTTCTTGATGCCCCGGCTTTCGGTGTAATAGCCGAACCTTTTCGACATGATCGCGCTGAGCGTCCCCTTGGACTTTGAGCGCTCAATATGGGGGAACAGGCGGCTCAGGCCCTGTTGGCGGCGAAGGGCAACAAGTTCTGGCAGACCAATGTCAATCAAGGCCTTGTGCAGCGGAACACTTCGAAAACCGTTCTCCGACTTTACTTCCTGCGAGCCAATCTCGTTCTGGACCCGCACGGCCATGATCCCGGCGTCCGAGAAGAAGTCGTTCACCCGCAGTTGCAAGATTTCTTCCAGCCGCAAGCCGGCGTACATTGCGATCAGCGGGCACCAGAAAAGCGGCTCGTCCTGTTCCGCCAGCTCGTTCTGGAAGATTTCCGAGCCGAGCAGGGCGTAGATGTCTTCACCCCATCCAACCCGCTCCACGCGCCGTTCGCTGCGCTTGCGCCGTTTGATCTCGGATGTGGTCAGCGTACGCCCTTTGAACGGGTTACCGTCAATCGCGCCGCTTTCGTGCGCATAGGCGAGGATGGCGTGCAATGCTTGCTGATGACGCTTCATCGTTGTCGCGGACAGCCGCACGACACGGGCTGCGGCTGCGGCTTCTTCGATCTCACCGGGTGGCTTGCCCTCGCGTCGCAGCTTTTCAATCAGTTCATTGATCCCGATTGTGTCGTGCTCGTCGGCGTCTTCGATAAACTGGCGCGCGGTGCGCTTGTCCTTGGACGATTTGCCGAAGTTCTTGGGAAGTCTTTGAAGCCAGTCGTTGAATTCGATGACTTCCTCTTTGCCGATATCGCACAGGGGTAGATCACCGACGATCTCAACGAACAATCGAACCGACGATTGCCAGTTCCGCAACGAGGTCCGTTCGAAGTTCCGGCCCGTCGCGGCATCGGCTGTTTCGTCTTCGCGCGCAAGCGTGAAGCCTTGGCAACGAAGGGCCAGGTACTTTTCGGCAAAGTCGGCAAACTTCTGGGTGCTGTTCTTTCGCGGCGCAGGCGCAGGCGATGACTTTGGTTCAGGCGCGGGAAACATTCCGATTTTTTTCGCCGCGTCCATTGCTTCTTTCAAGGCGAGCGGGAAAGCGGCGTTGGCATCGGACGGATCAAGGTTCAACCGTTCGCAAGCGGCTAAATATTCCGACAATGTCGCACGGAACGCATGTGTGTGCAGACCGAAATCTGACACGACATAGTCGGCATAATAATCGTCGTTGGTTCGTGCGTCTTCACCGATATGGGCAAGGCGTGGGTATTCCGGCTCGTGGTCAGGGTCGAAGCACTCAAAGCCTTGCATGTAGTCATCATCGCGATCTTCTACATAGGCGAGAGCATCGCGCTCCGCTTGGCACATTTGTTCTGCTGGTGGGCTTTCTTCGACCTGCGGGGTTGGCGGCGCGTCCGCAATGATCCCTTTGCCTTCGACACCGAGCGCCTTGCGCAAGTCCTGTTCCAAGATGCGATAAGCGCGCAGCTTGACACCATCGGGGAAGCTGGACGCTGGCCCGTGGGCGATTTTCTCGATCAGAGAACGGAAATGCTTGGCCATAGTCATCGCTATGGCGTCCATCATGTCGGTATCAAATTCGTGTTCGTTCATCACTGCCTCGATCATCGCCCACGCACGCTCAAAATCCGCAGAGATGAAGGCACCGAGAATGCGGGCTTCTCTCTTGGAGCGGGTGCGCAAGCTAACCGCCAAATGGCCGCGCGCTTGCAGGCTGGTACCATTGTCGCAACAAGGCACTGATATTTGGTTATTTTGTGATGGATGTATGACAATAACCGGATAGCGGCGGCGATACCACCACACGGCACCGCGTTTAGTCAGGTAAGCAATGCGTCCCATCTTTGGCTCCGACTCTTTGGGCGCAGTAAAAACCGCGCTTTGGGGCACAGAGGGATGAGAATGACCTTGCCAAACAAAAAAGCCCAGCCAAGTCACTGACTTTGCTGGACTTTTTTGTGATTGGCTCCGGCGGTAGGGATCGAACCTACGACCAATTGATTAACAGTCAACTGCTCTACCGCTGAGCTACGCCGGAACACGAGGGGTGATATAGCGACAGTGTTTTGCGCCGTCCAGTGCGTTTTTCAGATTATCTGTCGTTTTTGCAAATTTCACCCTAGAGGCATTTGAAACGCACCTCAGCGGTCAGTGGGCCAACGGGGGCGACGATTGATTTCCCCGTAAGATCAATGAGATGCGACAGGACATTGCGTGCGGCGGCACCAAGAAGGGCAGGCGGTGTATCGGTGTAGATCACGCGGGCCAGCTCGCTTGCCGTGGCGGGAGCTGCCTTAAGGGCGGTCAAAATATCGCTCTCGCGGCCCATGCGGTGCGCCACCAGCCACTCAAGGCGCGTCTGCGGGTTGGTGACCGGCGCGCCGTGGCCTGGGTAGTAGATGCGCGCGGGCACCTGTGCCAAGGCCGCGCAAGACGCCATGAATTGCGTCAGATCGCCATCGGGCGGCGAGACCAGAGAGCTGGCCCAGCCCATGACATGATCGCCGGTAAAGACCGCATCTTTCCAAATGAACGAGATGTGATTGCCAAAATGCCCCGGTGTGGGCAGGACCTCCAATTGCCAGCCCTGCGTCTTGATCACATCGCCTGCGGCCACGCAGATATCGGGCATAAAATCGGCGTCCACTCCTTCGCCGCCGCGAATCTCGCCCGCCGTGGCCAGCTCTTGCATCACATCGCTGCGTCCCGCGCGCGCATCGCCAAGGGCGTAGATCGGCGCGCCGGTCTCTGCCGCCAAGGCGCGCGAAAGAGGCGAATGGTCGAGATGCGCATGGGTGACAAGAATATGGGTGATTTTCTGGCCTGTCGTCAGCGCGCCCAGAATCGCCTCCATCTGCCGTTCCCCGACCGTGCCATCAGGGCCGGGGTCGATGACGGCGATCTCGCGCTCGCCCAACAGATAGGTGTTGGTGCCGCGATAGGTCATCGGCGAAGGGTTGGGGGCGGTGATCCGGCGCAGGCCGCTTTCCAGCGCGACCGGCACGGCGACGGGCGGGTCAAAATCATCGGGTGGCAGCATAGAGAATGTCCTTTTGTGATCCGGCGCTCGGCGCGCGGCGCCTTGGGGCTTTCGCTCCTGCGCGGGTAGGGCTAGGTTTAACCATGTCTTTTCTTTGGCTCAAACGCTATATGCCGCGCAGCCTTTACGGGCGCGCGCTTTTGATCTTGGTCTTGCCGGTTGTGACGCTGCAACTGGTGGTTACCGTATTGTTTTTGCAGCGCCATTTCGAGGGCGTGACCGAAGAAATGACCCGCAATATCGCGCGCGAGGTGCAATTGCTGCTCGATGCGGCAGACACGCCCGCAGAGCAAGGCGCTCTGGCGCTGGCTTTGGACATCGACTTGCAACGCGTCAAGGCGATGCCGCGGGCGGATTTGCGGCGCTGGTTCGACCTGTCCGGTCTGGTGGTGATCCGCGAGATTTCGGCGCTGCTTCCGCAGGTCTCGGTGGTGGAACTGCCCGATGATTACACTGTGCGGCTTTATGTCGAAGGGCCGCAGGGACCGTTGCAGATCAGTTTTGACCGCCGCCGCGTGGCCACGCGAAATCCGCACCAACTATTTGTAAATATGTTGTTTTTCGGCGGGTTGATGACGCTCATTGCCTTTGTCTATTTGCGCAATCAATTGCGGCCCATCACGCGGCTGGCGCGCGCGGCAGAGGCCTTCGGGCGCGGGCGGCATGTGCCCTATCGGCCTGCGGGGGCCAATGAGGTGCGCGCGGCGGGGCATGCTTTTGTTGATATGCGCGCGCGGATCGAGCGCCATCTGGAGCAGCGCACCTTGATGCTCAGCGGGGTGAGCCATGATCTGCGCACGCCGCTGACGCGGCTCAGGTTGGGACTGTCCTTGATTGACGATGCCGATGCCGAGGCCATGGTGCGCGACGTGGATGACATGCAGCGGCTCTTGGATGAGTTTTTGTCCTTTGCGCGCGGGGCCAGCGAGGGCGAGCCGGAGAAGACCGATCCCATCGCCTTGGTGCGCCAGATCATCGAGGATGCCGCCCGTGCGGGGCAAAACGTGACGCTGATTGCGGCGCAGGGGGAGGGCGAGTTGCGGCTGCGCCCGATGGCGATCCGCCGCGCGGTCGAGAACCTGATTGGGAACGGGGTGCATTATGGCACGCGGGTAGAGGTTTCGGTCTCGCTGACCGAGAAAAGCCTGCGTATCCGCGTCGAGGACGACGGGCCGGGGATTGCAGAAGCGCAGCGCGAGGAGGCGCTCAAACCCTTTGCGCGGCTTGAACCCGCCCGAAACCAGAACCGCAGCACGGGCGTCGGGCTTGGCCTGTCGATCGCCAATGATACGGCGCGCGCCCATGGCGGGATTTTGCGTTTGGGCGAGAGCGAGCGTCTGGGCGGGCTGCGCGCCGATATTGTGATCGCGCGGTAGGAGGAGTGGCGCTGCGTCTGATCGGGGAGCGCAATGCGGGGCGAGGAGCCTCCGGCGGGGATATTTAGAGAACCTGCAAAGGCGCGAATGTTTCGGGCGCGCCCGCCTTTGTCATATCTGGCCGCGCCTGCGAGGCTGAGCGTGAGGCACAGGTTGGCGGCGCAGGCTGAGCGCCGGCAGGGCAACGGCGGGGATTTGGTAGGCCCGGCAGGACTTGAACCCGCAACCAAAGCGTTATGAGCGCTCTGCTCTAACCAATTGAGCTACAGGCCCGCCGTGAGCGTGATTATGCGGCGCGCGGCGGCGGGTCAAGGGGCGCGGAGCCTGATTTGCGCGGCAGGCGTGGACAGCGGCGGCGCATTGCGCTATCGCGGGCGCGATATCGGCAAAGGGGGCTCTCATGAGCAGCGACAACAGCGCATCGACGGCAGGCAAGAACGGCATCACATATGCGGATGCAGGTGTGGATATTGATGCGGGCAATGCTTTGGTGGACCGGATCAAACCGGCGGCCAAACGCACCAACCGTTCGGGCGTGATGTCCGGCCTTGGCGGTTTTGGCGCTTTGTTTGACCTCAAGGGCGCGGGCTATAGCGATCCGATCCTTGTGGGCGCGACGGACGGCGTGGGCACCAAGCTGCGCATCGCGATTGATACGGGCGAGGTGGACGGTGTCGGTATCGATCTGGTTGCCATGTGCGTCAATGATCTGGTCTGTCAGGGCGCCGAGCCTTTGTTTTTCCTCGACTATTTTGCCACGGGCAAGCTTGAGACCGAAAAAGCCGCGCGGATCATCGAGGGGATTGCAGAGGGCTGTGTGCGCTCGGGCTGTGCGTTGATCGGCGGCGAGACGGCGGAAATGCCGGGCATGTATCCGGCCGGTGATTTCGATCTGGCCGGTTTTGCCGTAGGCGCGATGGAGCGCGGCAGCGATCTGCCGGCGGGTGTGGCCAAGGGCGATGTTCTTCTCGGCCTGGCTTCCGATGGCATCCATTCCAACGGCTATAGTCTTGTACGCAAGCTGGTCGAGGTCTCGGGCCTTGGTTGGGGCGATGAGTGCCCGTGGGGCGAGGGCACGCTGGGCGCGGCTTTGCTGACCCCGACGCGGCTCTATGTGAAGCAATCCTTGGCCGCGGTGCGGGCAGGGGGCGTGCATGCATTGGCCCATATCACCGGCGGCGGATTGACCGAAAACCTGCCGCGGGTTTTGCCCGAGGGTCTTGGCGCCGATATCGACCTTGGCGCATGGGATTTGCCGCCTGTGTTCAAATGGCTCGCCGCAACCGGCGGTATGGCCGAAGCCGAGATGCTCAAAACCTTCAACTGCGGTGTCGGTATGATCCTGTCGGTTGCGGCGGACGAGGCCGACGCCTTGAGTGCCCTTCTGCAAGGCGAAGGCGAGACGGTTTACCGCCTTGGCACCGTCACCGAGGGCGCGGGCGTGCGCTACAAAGGATCGCTTCTTTGAGCAAACGGGTTGCGATCCTGATTTCGGGGGGCGGCTCGAATATGGTCAAACTGGCCGAAAGCATGGTGGGCGACCATCCTGCGCGTCCGGTACTTGTGGCCTCGAATGATCCGCAAGCGGGCGGGCTGGCGCGCGCGGCGCAGATGGGCATTGCCACGGCAGCGGTAGATCACCGCGCGTTCAAAGGCGACCGACCTGCCTTTGAGGCGGCTTTGCTGGAGAAAATCGAGGCGGCGGCGCCGGACATTATCTGCCTTGCCGGATTTATGCGGGTGCTGACCGAAGGTTTTGTGCGCCGTTTTGAAGGGCGGATGATCAATATCCACCCCTCGCTTTTGCCGCTCTATAAGGGGCTACACACCCATCAACGCGCCTTGGACGCGGGCGATACGCAGGCCGGATGCACCGTGCATGAGGTCACGGCGGCGCTTGATGACGGGCCGATCTTGGGCCAAGCGCGGGTGCCGGTCATGGCAGGCGATACCGCCGAAAGCTTGGCCGCGCGGGTCTTGGTGCAAGAACATGCGCTCTATCCTGCGGTCTTGCGCCGCTTTGCCAGCGGCGATCGCGCGCCGCTCTATCTGCCCTGACGGGCGCGGGCTGCGGGCAGGGGCGGCAGGCCACTTTCCAAACCCGATCATCTGGTCTATACCTGCGGCCTAGGGCGTGGGCACAACCATAACAAGACGAGCAAAGATCGACCCCTGATGCGAACACTCACAACAACCGAAGATTTGGCCGCCTATTGCGCCGAAGCGCGCGGCCATGATTACGTGACCGTCGATACCGAGTTCCTGCGCGAGCGGACCTATTATTCCAAACTTTGCCTGATCCAATTGGCCATGCCTGGGCCGGATGACAGCAATGCGGTTCTGGTCGATCCGCTGGTCGAGGGCATCTCTTTGGAGCCGCTTTACGAGCTGTTTCGCGACACCTCGGTGGTCAAGGTTTTCCACGCGGCGCGTCAGGATCTCGAGATTTTCTATGTCGATGCGGGGGTGATCCCCGATCCACTGTTCGACACGCAGGTCGCGGCCATGGTCTGCGGCTTTGGCGAACAGGCCGGATATGAGACGCTGGTGCGCAAGATTGCCAAGCAACCCGTTGATAAGACATCGCGTTTTACCGATTGGTCGCGCCGCCCCCTGACCGAGGCACAGCAAAAATACGCGCTGGCCGATGTCACGCATCTGCGGCTGATTTACGAGCATCTCGCCGCCGAACTGGAGCGCACTGGGCGCGCCAAATGGGTGCGCGAGGAATTGACGGTTCTGACCTCGCCCGAAACCTATGTGGTCAAACCCGAGGAGGCGTGGAAACGCGTCAAGACCCGCACCACATCGGGCAAGTTTTTGGCCATTGTGCGCGAATTGGCGCGGTTTCGCGAAGAATATGCGCAATCGCGCAACGTGCCGCGCAACCGTGTCTATAAAGACGATGCTTTGGTCGAGCTGGCCTCGACCAAACCGCAAAACCCCCAAGATCTCGGCCGCTCGCGGCTCTTGCTGCGCGAGGCGCGGCGCGGAGAGATTGCCGACGGGATTTTGGCTGCGGTCAAAGCGGGGCTCAATTGCCCGCCCGACAAAATGCCCAAGGTCAGCAATGAGCGCGACAAGCTACAGGTCAATCCCGCCTTGGCCGATCTGCTGCGCGTGTTGATCAAGGCCAAGACCGAAAGCTCCGGCGTTGCGCCAAAGCTGATCGCGCCTGCTGCCGATCTGGATGCGATTGCCGCGGGGATGCGCGATGTGCCTGCGCTGACCGGATGGCGGCTTGAGGTCTTTGGCAATGATGCCTTGCGGCTTTGCGAGGGTAAAATCGCCCTCTCGGCCAAGGGAAGCTCGGTGCGGATCGTCGATCTCGACTGACCTGAGCTTTGCCGTGCAAGCTGTTGATATATAAAAGAACGGCGCCCCGATACGGAGGCGCCGTTTTTTTGTGTTGCCGCGCGTATCGCCCTAGCGGCGCACGCTCAATGCGTTGCTGGTGCCCGCGACGCGCACGGTTTTGATGTCGCGCAAATCCTGATCGGTCAAAAACAGCGCTGCGGTGATTTTGCGGCTGCGATCGGGACCATAAGCGGCGCGGTCAGGATGGGCGGCTTTGAGCGTATAGACCAAGGTGCCTTCATCGGACGGCTCGGCAATCAGCCGCACGTCAAAGGCGCGCTGGGTTTGCGCCACGGCCTCCACGCGCAAAATCCGCCCGCCCGGGGCCGCCTCGAGGCGCAGCGCGGTGATTTTCTCGACCGAGGTGCCCAGATAGACCGCCTCTTTGGATTTCAGCTTTGCCGCTTGGCGTTCGGGGATCAGCGGGTTTTTCTCGCCAACCTCGGTCGAAACGGCCTCTGGCGCGCGGTCTTTGCCAAACCAATTGACCGGATTATACCGCGATGTGCCGACGGACCCGCCGCCACAGCCCGCAAGCAGCAGCGATGAAATGGAAAGGGCGATAATGGATGTGCGCATGTCCCTGCCTCTTGGTCTTTTTATCGCAGTTACCCTATTGCAGCGCGCTTGAAAAGCAACAAGGCAGTTTTCGCCGCGCGGCTTTGGGGGGCTGGACCTTTGGGAGCGCGGCGCTTACCTGTGCGCTATTGGCAATCTGGCAAAGGGCATAGGGCTATGGCGAGCGCGGCATTCGAAGACATCGTAGCGGATTTCGAGTTTTTGGAAGATTGGGAAGACCGCTATCGCTATGTCATTGACGCGGGCAAGGCGATGGAGCCACTGGACGCGGCGCTTTGCGTGCCAGCGACCAAGGTGGACGGCTGCGCCTCGCAGGTCTGGCTGCATCCGGTCATCGAGGGCGGCGTGCTCCACTTCGACGGGGCCAGCGATGCGATGATTGTCTCGGGGCTGATTGCGGTGCTGCGCGCGCTCTACAACGGGCTGTCGGTGCAAGAGGTGGCGCAGGTCAAAGCCGCCGAAGAACTGGCGCGCTTGGGGCTCAACGATCACCTCTCGGCGCAGCGCTCGAACGGGCTGCGCGCGATGATCGAACGCATTCACCAAGTGGCGGCCGAGGCAGCCTAACCCTTCGCCACACGCGCCAGATCGATGGCCAGATCGCCATATCCGGTCAAGCGGCGCTCATAGGCAAGGCCCATGCGGCGCGCGCAGTCCTGCGCTTGGAGGTCGAGCGCCGGATCATCGACCTGCGCCAGATAGACCAGCCGTTCGTAATGACCAAAATAGGTGCCAAGCAGGTCGGGATGCCGGTCCAGCCCCAAAGGCCGCCAGACAAAGGCGTCAAACTGGCGCACCAGAAAATCGGTGAGGTAGAAGGCGGTCATATCGGCGTCGCCCTTGGCGGCAAAGGCCTCGACCCCTTCGAAAAACGCGTAGCAATGCGGCCCGCGCATCATCTGCGCGCCCGTCTCGCGGCACAGCGCCTCAAGCGCGCCGCCGGTGCCGCAATCGGCATAGACGACAAAGACCTGATCAAACTGCGCGCCGCGCGCCTCGATGATCGCTCGCGCGGCAGGGGCGATTTTTTCGGGGCTGTTGTGCAAAATCGCGGGCAGGCAGGCGATCTCCAGATGCTCCCAGCCGTTCACCGCCCGAAGATCGACGATCTCGCGCGCCAAAGCCCCGCAGGCCACCAAAAGCACACGGGCTCCGCTGGCGCGCAGCAAGGCGCCATCCTTGGTCAAAGTGGCGTCGTCGGGCAAAATATCGGGGGCGGCAGGGCGGGTCATGATCCGGTCTTTATGCGGCGGGAGGTTTCGGGCGGTCAAATGCAAAAGGCCCGCACATGAGGCGGGCCTTGATGCGGTTCAAACGCGGCGCAGCCCCTAGGCCGAGGTCTGATTGTGCTTGCGCGAGATGAAGTCTTTGGCCGTTTCCACCGCAACGGCGGCATCGCGGCAATAGGCATCGGCGCCGATGGCCTTGCCAAATTCCTCGTTCAAAGGCGCGCCGCCGACCAGAACGATGTAATCATCGCGGATGCCTTGCTCGACCATCGTGTCGATCACGATCTTCATATAGGGCATGGTTGTGGTCAAAAGGGCGGACATGCCGATGATATCGGCGCCTTCGGATTTGGCCGTGTCGATGTAGTTTTCGACCGGATTGTTGATGCCCAGATCGACCACCTCGAAGCCCGCGCCCTCCATCATCATCGCCACAAGGTTCTTGCCGATGTCGTGAATGTCGCCTTTGACCGTGCCGATCACCATCTTGCCCATACGCGGCGCGCCGGTTTCGATCAGCAGCGGCTTGAGGATCGCCATCCCGCCCTTCATCGCATTCGCGGCCAGCAAGACCTCGGGCACGAACAAGATCCCGTCGCGGAAATCATTGCCGACAATGGTCATACCGCCGACAAGCGATTTGGTCAGGATGTCGTAAGGCGTCCAGTTGCGTTCGAGCAAAATGTTCACGCCTTCTTCGATCTCTTCCTTCATCCCGTCGTAGAGGTCGTCAAACATCTGTTGGACAAGCTCGTCGTCGTCCAGATCAGCGAGGATAATGTCGTCTTCTTCGTCAGACATGCGGGTCTTTCCTTGGCTGGGCACCTTGCGGCGCATGCGGGTCTTTGTGCCAGAATGTGCGTCGCGCGGCGTCGAAGCTGCGCAGATTGCGACATAGGCGAAGGCTTGACCGACTTATAGAGGCAAAATCACTTCGCGGGTGTGAATATTTCTCATAGAGATATTGGGGTTATTGCATTTGTTCTCTTTATGTTCCAAAATCACCCCATGATGACACCCGATGATCCCTTTGGCTTGCCGCCCATTGCCGCCGAGTTGCCGCCGCAAACCCGCCCTGCACCGGGGCGCGCGGCGCAAAGCAATCGGGCTGGGCGCTATGAGGCTACGGCGCGGGCGGCCGAGCATGACGGATGGGACATCGGCGAGGATTTGCCGCCTCTGCGCACCGAGGTCAGTCATGAACGCCCGCGCCGTCTGATCACCTATAACCGCTCGCCCGATTTGCCGTTCGACCGCTCGATCAACCCCTATCGCGGTTGCGAGCATGGCTGCATCTATTGTTTTGCGCGGCCCACCCATGCCTATTTGGGCCTCTCGCCTGGTTTGGATTTTGAAACCCGACTGATCGCGCGCCCCGAGGCGCCGCAGGTTTTGGCGCGCGAGCTGTCGGCAAAATCCTACCGCTGCGCCCCGATCGCCATCGGCACCAATACCGACCCATACCAACCGATCGAGAAGACCGAAGGGGTGATGCGCGCCTGTCTTGAGGTGTTCTGCGCCGCGAAACACCCCGTGGCGATTGTCACCAAAGGCACGTTGATCGAGCGCGACATTGATATTCTGGCCGATATGGCGCGCGAGGGCCTGTGCCGCGTGGGGATTTCGGTGACCACGCTGGACCGCCATATCGCCCGCAAGATGGAGCCGCGCGTCCCGCCGCCCGCGCGCCGCTTGCAGGTGATCAAACGGCTCTCTGATGCTGGCATTCCGGTGCGCATCATGACCTCGCCCGTTGTGCCCGGATTGACCGATCACGAGATCGAGGCGCTTTTGGCGGCGGGCAGGGAGGCGGGGGCCGATGCGGCCAGTTGGATCATGCTGCGCCTGCCGCTCGAAGTCGCGCCGCTCTTCGAGGAATGGCTGGAGACGCAATTTCCCGACCGCGCGGCAAGGGTCATGTCGCATGTGCGCGCCATGCACGGCGGCGCCAGCTACCGCAGCGATTGGCACAGGCGGATGCGCGGTGAGGGGCCCTATGCCGATGTGATCGCCAAACGCTTTGCTTTGTCGGCGCGTAAATTGGGGCTTGATGCGGCGCAGCCCACATTGCGCTGCGATCTGTTTGTGCCGCCCGAGCGCGCTGCGGGCAAAACCAAAAATCCGCCCGCGCAGGAGGCGCAGGCGGATCGGCAATTGTCTCTCTTTTAGGTCGGAGCGACGGCCCCGCGCTTATTTGCGGCGGCGGCGTCCGCGCGTGCGGGTGCTTTCAGGGTCTTCGCCCTCGCCGGTGCCGTCATTGGCCGAGGAAAACCCGCCCATCCGTTCGGCAATGGTTTCCAGCGTCGGGCGCGCGCCTTTGGGGCGGGTGCTGAGCGCCTCATGCATCGCCGCCAGATGCTCGGCCATGGTGCCGCAGCAGCCGCCGATGATCTTTGCGCCCGCGTCCCGCGCCAGACAGGCGTATTCGGCCATAAGCTCCGGCGTGCCGTCATAATGGATATGCCCGTCAACATATTTGGGAATGCCCGCATTGCCCTTGGCAATCACGGGGCGCTCGACCCCAGCGGCGGTAAAGCCCAGAACCGTGCGCAGCAAATCCGCCGCGCCAACGCCGCAATTGGCGCCAAAGGCCAAGGGCGGGTTCGGCAGGCCTTCGACCATTTCAACCATCTGCGCCGAGGTCACGCCCATCATGGTGCGCCCTGCGGTGTCAAAGCTCATCGTGCCGCACCACGGCATATCGGCCAGACGGAAGGCTTCGGCGGCGGCTTTGTATTCTTCGGGGGCCGAGATCGTCTCGACCCAAAGCACATCCGCGCCGCCTTCCTTGAGGCCCTCGGCCTGTTCGTGGAAAATCTCGACCGCCAACTCATGCGTCATCGGACCCATGGGGGCGAATATCTCGCCCGTCGGGCCGACCGATCCGGCCACCACCACGGGGCGGCCCGCCGCATCGGCGACCTCGCGGCCCAGCTCGGCGGCGATTCGTGACAGTTCGCGCGCGCGTTTTTCGGCGTTGTGCAATTTGAGGCGGCTGGCGTTGCCGCCAAAGGAATTGGTCAAAAACAGGTCCGACCCCGCGTCGACGGCCAATTTATAAAGATTCTTGATCCGGTCGGGGTGCTCTTCGTTCCACATTTCGGGCGCATCGCCAGAGGTCAGCCCCATGTTGAACAGGTTCGTCCCCGTGGCCCCATCCGTGAGGATCCATTCGCGGGTTTCGATCATTTTCGACAAGGCATTGGTCATCGGCTCACCTTTTGCGGGCTTGTGTGATTTCTCGCGCACCACCTCGCATGTTTGGCCGCACAAGACAAATTGATTTCCTGCATCATGATCATGAGGGCGGCGCGGGTGGGCTAGACCTCAGCCGCGCCAATACGGGGCGGGGCGGGGCTGAGCGGATGCGTCGGGGTCAAATGCACCTCGCGCGCCAGATCGGCCGCCGCCAGCGCCATCGCGGGCCATGAGGGGGCGGCCATATAGAGCGGCTCCAGACGTGGTTTGAAACACATCTTGAATTGCACAAGGCCCAGACCGCCGGTCTTTTGCGCCGCCAGATGGCGCAGCCGTGCCACCGCGCGCGCGCGCCGCCCTTGCGCGGCCCCCGCGGGCGGCAAGGCGGGCAGGGCGGCCAAGGACAGGCGCCGCCGGCCCTCATCGCGCGCCTCGGCAATCGCGCAATTCACCAGCGCATGCATGGTGCCGTCGGGCGCATCGCTGCGCGCGCGCATCAGATCAAGGCACATTTCGTGGTTCGAGACGTGGAAGCTGACAAATCCGATCAATTCATGCCCCAGATAGGCAGTAAAGACCCGTTGCCCGCGCAAATACTGACCGCAATAGCGCCCCATCGACAGGCCGCGCGCCACCCCGTGAGAGGCCGACCATGCGGCATCAACCTCGGCCATCTGCGCCAAGGGAAGATGATGCGCGCGCGCCACGTCGAGACCCGCTTTTTCGGCCTGTTTGAGCTTGCGGCGAAGCTGTCGGTAGGCGCTGCCTTGGGGCGCAAAGCGCGCAGGGTCGATGACGGTTTCATTGGCCACATGCAAAAGCCGCATCCCGCTTTGGCGCAAGCGCAGCGCATGGCGCGCCGAGCATTTGTAGATACAGGCGGTCTTGTTGCTTTCGCGCGCAAGACGGCGCAAGGCGGGCGCCAGATCCGCGCTCTGGCCGCGCAGTGGATCGAACAGCTGTGTGATGGTTTGCGCGGTCTCGACCAAGGCGGCGGTGGCGCCCGAGGCTTGCAGCACGCGCGCCCCGTTTTGCCGTATCACCCCCAATTCCGAGCGTTTTGCCTCCCTCAGATCGGGGTCCAGCGCGGCGCTATAGCCCGCGCCCAGCGGGTCCGGACGCGCTGCAATGCTACGCGGGCGCAGCAAGAACGCCGCCGCAATCAACGCGGGCACAGCATAATAGACAATGCGAAACCCGACAATCGCCGCCATCAACTCGGCCTCGGGCAGATGCGGCAAAAGCGTCAGCATGGCCAGTTCAAACGGACCCACGCCCCCCGGCGTGCCGGAGATCAGCGCCGCCCCGAGCGCCAGCAAAAACACCGGATAGAGGTTTTCAAGCCCGATCGCCATTGTGTCCGGCATCAGGACCTGTAGCGCCGCCGCAGCGGCAAGAGTGTCGAGCGCCGTATAGCCGGCAATGGCGAGCAGCGCCTTGATGCTGGGCAAGCGGATATGCCAGCGCCACAGCTGCGCCTCCGGGCGCAAAAAGGCCATGACCAAAAGCGCCGCAAAACCGGCGATCACCAAAGCCGAGAGCAGGGCGGGAAAATCCGGTCCGGGCAACATCAGCCCCGCAACGGCCGTAATCAAAGCCCATCCGGCCAGAAAGGACAAAGCCACCGTGGCCGAGATTTTCGTCGCTGTCATCACGCCCAATTCGGGGAGCAGCCGCCAGCGCGCCAAAGCGCCGGTCAACACCCCCATGCCCATGGTTTGCGCGGCGGCGACCGAAAGCGCCCCGGTCATCGTCGCGGTGCGCGTGTTGAACCCCGTGCGCATATGGCGATGCACCACGGCGTCATAGCGCCCCACCGCCCAAAAGCTCAGAGCCGTCGCCCCCAAGGCGGCAATCCATTGCGGCGCACTAACGGCGCCAAGCGCATCGCCGATCCGCGCGATATCCATCGCGGCAATGCGGCCCCACAAAAGCCAAAGCCCGATGATGCCAATACCCAAGGGCAGGGCCTGTTTGGCCAGTTGCATCCAGATTGGCGATCCGGCGCGCGCGGCGCTCGGCACCGCGGTTGCGGCGCTGCGGTTGTCTTGATCCGAGCGACGTCGGTTCGGGGCTGTCTTGTGCACTCTTGTTCTCCCACTCACACCCCAAGGGCCTAGAGCACAGCAGGTTACGCAGGCCTTAACCGCTGCGTGTTTAACCTGTTGCTCTTTAATGAAATTGGGCGCGGTTGTTTCGGGAGTGCGGTTTTTTTCTGCGAGAGATTTGCATCAAGTAATTGATCTAAAATAAAAATCGCGCGCAGCCTGCGGGCCGCGCGCGATAAAGAATGTTGCAAGAGCCGTTAAAAATCGAAACGACTGGCCGCCGTGATTGCGGGCCTGAAATCAGGCGTCTTTCATCAGCTGTGTTTTGGCGACAACCAAGAATTCGGCCATTTTCGCGCGCACGGTGTCGGCATCGGCGATATCGCCCAGATCGCCGACCACTTTGCGCACCACATCCTCATGGCCCGCCTCTTCGAAATCGGCTTTGACCACCGCAGCGGCATAGGCCGTGGCCTCGTCGCCCGATTTGCCCATCAGTTCGGCCGCCCAAAGGCCCAAGAGCTTGTTGCAGCGCGCCTGCGCTTTGAAAAGCATTTCTTCGTCATGGGCGTATTTGGCTTCAAACGCGTTTTCGCGGTCATCGAATGTGGTCATGGGAAATCTCCCCCGGCTGCCGTTAATATCATCTCTTAGGTATGCACTCTGTGCCATTGGGCGCAAGAGGGGGTGTTGATCTTGCGGCAATCGGGCCCATGCACTAAGAGGGCGACAAGACGGCGGGGACTCATCCGCGCCTGTAAGGACGGAGCTGGCATGGCACGCGGCAAGAAAATCTACGAAGGCAAGGCAAAAACCCTTTATGAGGGCCCCGAGCCGGGCACGATTGTGCAGTATTTCAAAGATGACGCAACCGCGTTCAATGCCGAGAAAAAGGCCGTGATCGAGGGCAAGGGCGTGTTGAACAACATGCTGTCCGAATATTTCATGACCGGTCTGGCACAAGTCGGCGTGCCGACGCATTTTCTCAAACGTCTCAATATGCGCGAGCAATTGGTGCGGGCCTGCGAGATCGTGCCGCTCGAGGTGATCGTGCGCAACTATGCCGCAGGGTCGATGGCCAAACGGCTCGGCATTGAGGAGGGCACGCAATTGCCGCGCCCGATTGTCGAATATTGCTACAAGGACGACAAATTGGGCGATCCATTGGTCACCGAAGAGCATATCGCCGCCTTCGGTTGGGCCAGCCAGCAAGATATGGACGATATCCTCAGCCTTGCGTTGCGGGTCAATGATTTCCTCGCCGGTGTGATGTATGGCGTCGGGATCAAGCTGGTGGATTTCAAAATCGAGATCGGCCGCGTTTATGATGGCGATTTCCAACGCCTCATCGTCGCCGACGAGATCAGCCCCGACAGCTGCCGTTTGTGGGATATGCAAACCGGCAAGAAACTGGACAAGGACGTGTTCCGCCGCGATCTGGGCTCGCTCACCGATGCCTATACCGAAGTGGCGACCCGTTTGGGCGTCATGCCCAAAAACAACCCACAGCCCGGCAAGCCGACGCTGATCAACTAAACCAGCGCAGCCGCGCATCTGACCTATCCCGCGGGGCGACCCGCAGCTTTACGGAGAGCCGAAATGAAAGCACGCGTCCATGTCATGTTGAAAAACGGGGTTTTGGATCCGCAAGGCGAGGCCGTGCGCCACGCGCTTGGCAGCCTCGGGTTTGACGGCGTCAATGGCGTGCGCCAAGGCAAGGTGATCGAATTGGATCTGGCCGAGGGCACCACCGAGGCGCAGGTGACCGAGATGTGCGAAAAGCTGCTCGCCAATACGGTGATCGAAAGCTACGCGGTGGAGATGTCGTGATGCACGCTGCCGTCCTTGTTTTCCCCGGCTCCAATTGCGACCGCGATCTGGCTGTGGCATTTGAAAAATCCGGCGCAAAGGTTTCGATGGTCTGGCATAAGGACGCGGCTTTGCCCGAAGGCGTCGATATCGTCGGCGTGCCGGGCGGGTTTTCCTATGGCGACTATTTGCGCTGCGGCGCGATTGCGGCCAATTCGCCGATCTGCGGCGCGCTCAAAACCCATGTGGAGCGGGGCGGCTATGCGCTCGGCATCTGCAACGGCTTTCAGGTGCTGACCGAAACCCGCCTGTTGCCCGGCGCGCTGCGCCGCAATGCGGGGATCAAATATATCTGTAAAACCGTCGGTTTGCAGGTCGAGACCGCAGATAGCGCCTTTACCTCGGGCTATGCCAAGGGCGCGCAGATCGACATTCCGATCGCCCACCACGACGGCAATTATTTCGCCGATGACGAGACCTTGGCGCGGCTCAAAGGCGAGGACCGCATTGCCTTTAGCTATACCGACAATCCGAATGGATCGGTCGGGGCCATCGCTGGTGTCTTGTCGCAAAACCGCCGTGTGCTCGGCATGATGCCGCACCCCGAGCGGGCCTTTGAGGCAACCCATGGCAATACCGATGGGGTGGCAATGTTCCGCGCATTGGTGGATGCGGCGGTATCTGCCTGATCTTGCCGCAGCGGCGCGGGCGGCGTAGTCTGGGGCGATGAAACTGCTGCCCCGTTCTCCTGCTTCCGCTATGGCGGCCAAGCGCGCGCCGATGACCGGTTGGCGCACGCGGCTGGCGCTCGGGTTTTTGGTGGTTCTGGCGGTGGTGACGGTGTTTTTCACCAACCGCGCCTTGACCCACCGGTTTACCGAAAACACCCGCAACCGCGCCGAATTGCGGCTGACGCTCTATTCGGGCAACCTGTTGAGCGAATTGCGCCAGAACGCCATTGTGCCGCAGCTATTGGCGCGCGATCCGACGCTGATCGCGGCGCTCAATTCTTCCAATTACGCGCTCTCGACACAGCGGCTGATTTCCTTTGTCGAGGAAATCGGCGCCGCCTCCTTGACCTTGATGGACCGCGACGGGCGCACGGTGGCGGCGACGGATCGCAATTTGCTGGGGCAAAACCACCGCTCTGCGCCTTATTTTGTGGATGCCCTGCGCGCGCCCGATACGGTGTTCACGGTGCTGGAGCGCGAGGTCGGCGGATACCGCTTCACCTATTCGCGGCGGCTCGAAAGCGGCGGCAACGTTGTTGGCGTGATCGTCGCCGAGGTCGATTTGCGCAAATTCGAGCGCGCTTGGGCAGGGATTTCGGATGCGGTTCTGGTCACCGACAGCGCCGGCACCATCATCCTTGCGACCGAGCCGCGCTGGCGCGGGCTGACCGAGAACGAGGCCTTGGTGCGCGAACCGGCGGGCAGCGCGATCTTGCGCGCCATCACCACCACCGCCGATTGGAGCTCTTTGCCCGTTGATGCCTATCTGCAGGGCGAGGCGGTGATGCGGATGGAGGGGCGCGTGGCCTTTCGCGGCTGGCGTATGGCCAGTTTCACCACCTATTCCTCGGTGCGCGAAAAGGTCAACGGCGTGCTTGCGCTCGAGATCATGGGATTCGCCATTCTGCTGGCGCTGGCCTTCTACTTCCTGAGCCGCAAGACCGCGTCGCGCATGGTGTTTTTCCAAGCCGAGTCGGCAGAACTTCGCGCATTGAATGCAAGGCTGCAGCGGGAAATTGCCGAGCGTAAACGCATGCAAGAGACCCTCGCCGTGGCCGAACAGACGCTGGCGCAAAGCTCCAAACTGGCCGCATTGGGCGAGATGTCGGCCGCCGTCAGTCACGAGTTGAACCAACCTCTGGCGGCGATGAAAACCTATCTGGCGGGCGCGGGGCTTTTGCTGCGCCGCAACCGGCCCGACGAGGCGCTGTCCTCTTTCCAGAGGATCGACGATCTGATCGAGCGGATGGGCGCGATCACGCGGCAACTCAAATCCTATGCGCGCAAGGGCGGTGATGCTTTGGCCCCTGTAAATATGGGCGATGCGCTGGCCTCGGCGCTTGCGATGATGGAGCCGCAATTGCGTCAGCGCCACGTCAAGATCACCCGCGTTCTGCCCGAAGGTCCGGTGCAGGTCATGGGCGACCGGATGCGGATCGAACAGGTGTTGATCAACCTGCTGCGCAATGCGCTCGATGCGGTCGAGGCCAATGACGACCCGCAGATTGATATCCTGCTGTCGGCGGGCGAAACCGCGACCCTCACAGTGCGCGACAATGGCCACGGGATCGAAAACCTCGATACCCTGTTCGAGCCTTTCTACACCACCAAACAGCCGGGCGACGGGATTGGGCTGGGGCTTGCCATTTCCTCGGGCATCGTCAACGACCTTGGGGGACGGCTGACGGCGCGCAACGCCGAAGCGGGGGGGGCTGTATTTGAAATGCAACTGCCTATCTTAACCAACGAGACACAAGCAGCGGAGTGATCAGCGATGTCCAAGGCTATGAAGATTGCCATTGTCGACGACGAACAGGATATGCGCCAGTCGATCAGCCAATGGCTGGCCCTGTCGGGCTATGACACCGAAACTTTCCCCAGCGCCGAGGATGCGCTCAAAGGGTTGGGCGCCGATTACCCCGGCATCGTGATTTCCGACATCAAGATGCCCGGAATGGACGGGATGCAGTTTTTGAAAAAACTCATGGGCACCGACAGCGCGCTGCCGGTGATCATGATCACCGGTCACGGCGATGTGCCGATTGCGGTGGAGGCCATGCGCATCGGGGCGTTTGATTTTCTCGAAAAACCCTTCAACCCCGACCGCATGACCGAATTGGCCAAAAAGGCCACCAATGCGCGCCGTCTGGTTCTGGATAACCGCGCCCTGCGCCGCGAATTGTCGGATGGCGGGCAGTTGATGAAAAAGCTCATCGGCGCCAGCCCCGTGATGGAGCGCCTCAAGGAGGACATTCTCGATCTGGGCCAAGCCGACGGGCATGTTCTGATCGACGGGGAAACCGGCACCGGCAAGACCCTGATCGCCCATGCCTTGCATGCGGTCGGCGCGCGCGCGGGCAAGAAATTCGTGCTGCTGTCTTGCGCCGCGATGGAGGAGGAGGCGTTGTCCAAGCGTCTGTTTGGCCCGATGAACCCCGAAGACACGACATTGCCCGCGGTCGAAGAGGCGCGCGGCGGCACATTGGTTTTGGAAGATGTCGAAGCCATGTCGGATGCGGTTCAGGCCAAGCTTTTGAGCTTTATCAATGATGAGGGCACGCCGCCCGAAACCCGCATCGTGGCGATTTGCAATATGCAAGAGCAGGACCGTACCTGCGAAGACGCGCTGCGCCCCGATCTGTTCTACCGTCTGGCGGCGCTGCGGATCACCGTGCCGCCCCTGCGCCAGCGCGGCGAGGATATCCTGACCCTGTTTACGCGGCTCAGCGAGCAGTTTTCCGATGAATACGGATGCGACGCGCCGCAGGTCACGGCCCAAGAGGCAGCGCAATTGTTGCAAGCCCCTTGGCCGGGAAATGTGCGCCAGTTGATCAATGTCGCCGAACGCGCGGTGCTGCAATCGCGGCGCGGGTCGGGCACGATTGCCTCGCTGCTGATGTCCGATCACGACGAGATGCAGCAGGTCATGACCACCGAGGGCAAGCCGCTCAAGGAATATGTCGAGGCCTTTGAGCGCATGTTGATCGACAACACGATGCGCCGCCATAAGGGGTCGATCACCAATGTGATGGAAGAGTTGTGCCTGCCGCGCCGGACCTTGAACGAGAAAATGGCCAAATACGGCTTGCAGCGCTCTGATTACCTTTGAGCGCGCGGCGGGCACGGCCCGAGATCGGACATGTGAAAAGGGCGGCCTGATCGGGCCGCCCTTTGTCCATCGCGCGGCGGGGCCGGTCAGTTGGTGCCTTTGCCCATGCAGCTTGCGTAGTAGGTCACGGTCGCGGGCCAATCGGAGAACATACCCTCGATGCCGACCTCTTGCGCCAGAACGTCCAGAACGGTGAAATAATCGCCATCGGATTTGAGCGCATCCTTTGCGGTTTGGAAATACCACCCGCCGCCCGAGGCCAAGGGGCCGGAGCGTTCCAGCGTCCATGAAATCAGCTTGAGACCCGAGGCTTTGGCCGCTTTCGCATAGGCCGAGGCCTCGATCGTGCCATTCGCATCGGTGACCAGCATGTTCATCGACGGCGCGAGGTAGTTGACGCCCATGGCCTTGAGCGCGTCAAAATCCTCTTTCCATGTGGATTTGTCTTGCTCATCGAAGCCTTCGCCGAGTTCCACAAGATAGACCGCTTGCGCGCCGAATTCCGGCTCGTTTTTGATCCAGTAGAGCACGTCGTCGAGATTGAAGCTTTGCGCCCAGACCTGCGATGCATCGACGCCGGCGGCTTTGTATTCGTCGATCATTTTTTGCGCGTAATCGGCTTGGGTGAACCCGCCAAACGGCATGTCGACCGCAGGGGATTTCAATTCAGGCGTGAATTTTACGCCCATTTCCTTGAACAGCGCGATGCTTTCGGCGTGGGTCATCACCGTGCCTGTGGTGGCATAAAGATCGGTGCGCCACGCGGCGGTGCCGTCCATGTAACCGGCCACATCGGCGGCGGCGCTATTGGCGGCGTCCATCTTGCCGTTCAGGGTTTTGAACTGCGCCAAGGTGATGTCCGAGGTGCGGCATTCGGCGCCCGCTTTGACATCGCCCCGCGCGGGGGTGAAGGGGGCGGTGCAATTGGCCGCCAGATCGGTGGCGAGGATATTGGTCGTGGTGTGCAGATCATTTTGCGCATGGCGGCAGACCAATTGCTTGTCCGCCGTAAAGGTCACGTCGCATTCGACAATGCCCGCGCCCATCAGCCCCGCCGCGCGGTAGCTTTGCTCGGTATGTTCGGGGAACATCATCGCCGCGCCGCGGTGACCGATGGAAAAATCTCTGCGCTGCGGCTCCATATCGGCGCAGGAGGCCAATTTATCCTTGAGCGCACCATCGGCCATTTGCGAGATCAGATAGGCAGGGCGGGGGCCTAGCTCGATCCGCTCGGCATGGGCCGGCGCGGCAAGGGTCAAGGCAAGAGCGCCAAGGGCGCAAGAGGATTTGAGCAGCATATCAATGTCCTGTTTCTAGGCTGTTAGGTCGGTTTTTGATTGCCTGCGTCCCATGACGTTTGCGCG
Source organism: Litorivita sp. NS0012-18 (assembly GCF_040371945.1). Classification (NCBI taxonomy): domain Bacteria; kingdom Pseudomonadati; phylum Pseudomonadota; class Alphaproteobacteria; order Rhodobacterales; family Paracoccaceae; genus Litorivita; species Litorivita sp. NS0012-18. The sequence continues at coordinate 122,213 of NZ_BAABWS010000001.1, forward strand.
ACGAACACATGACTGCAATGCGAAGCCTTGGTGACGCCGTGATGACATCGAGGCCCTGCCATGACGGGCGCGGCGGGGGCTCATTTGGCCGCCCTATAGCCCTCCCTGTGGATAACCGCCGCTTTTTAGGATTGTCTTTGCGTCTTCGAAAGCCTTATGGTGCAAGAACGGTATCGGCCCCATCACGGGGCCGCCGCATGAGTTTCGCTATTTGGCCGGATCTGGGGCAGACCCCGCACCGCCGAATAGACCGATTGGACAGCTTCGGTTGTCAGTAGAGATGCCCGCCACCCGCCTGTTATGGCCGGTGCTCCGGGCGATGAATGGGCGCTTGCACGTCAAACGAGGCAAGCGTCGGAGAAGAACCGCGATGAAGCGCGCGACACAGCAGTATGTTGGAGCAGGGGCCCTTTCGGGCACGCCCTGCCGCGCGCATTTGTCCCCTGATAGACACCGCAGAACAAGCCTCGCTCCCCCGGGAGGGCGGCTTTCGTCTGCGTGCAAACGGAAAACATGGCTAAGAAAATGCTCATCGATGCCACCCACGCGGAAGAGACCCGCGTTGTGGTGGTGGACGGAAACAAGGTCGAGGAGTTCGATTTTGAATCCGAAAACCGGCGCCAGCTTGCTGGCAACATTTACCTCGCAAAAGTAACGCGCGTCGAACCGTCGCTTCAGGCGGCCTTTGTGGACTATGGCGGAAACCGTCACGGCTTCCTCGCCTTCTCGGAAATCCATCCCGACTACTATCAAATTCCGGTCGCCGACCGCGAAGCCTTGATGGAAGAAGAGCGCGCCTATGCCGAAGCGCAAAGCGCGCGCGAGGAAGAAGACGAAAAACCCAAACGCGGCCGCCGCCGCCGGACACGTTCGAAAGCCGCAGAGGCCAAGAGCGACGATGCGGTTGCGACCAAAGAGGTCGAAGCGGGCGAGGGCGGTATCTCCGGCATGGTGACCATAGATCTCGACGAGAGCGCAGAGGCCAATGCCGAGGTGCCCGAGGGCACATCGCCGATGGAAACCGTTGCCGAAACGCCGGTCGAAGAGCCGGCCGACGAGGCTGCGGAGCACGAAGACCATGACGATGACGCTCATGATGACGACGCCGATGAGACGCAGGCCGCTGATGCCTCTGCCAAGGATGAAAGCATCGAATCTGTCGCCGATGAGGACGACAGCGAAGACATCCGCCCCGTGCGCAAACCGCGCCCGCGCCGTTATAAAATCCAAGAAGTGATCAAAGTGCGCCAGATCATTCTGGTGCAGGTTGTCAAGGAAGAGCGTGGCAACAAAGGCGCGGCGCTGACCACATATCTGTCGCTGGCGGGCCGCTATTGCGTGCTCATGCCCAACACCGCGCGCGGCGGCGGCATCAGCCGCAAGATCACCTCGGCCGATGACCGCAAGAAGCTCAAAGAGATCGCGCAAGAGATCGACGTGCCCAAAGGCGCGGGACTGATCGTGCGCACGGCGGGCGCCAAACGCACCAAATCCGAAATCAAGCGCGATTACGAATACCTGCAACGCATGTGGGAACAGATCCGCGAATTGACCCTCAAATCCATCGCGCCCGCGAAGATTTACGAGGAAGGCGATCTGATCAAACGCTCGATCCGCGACCTTTATAACCGCGAGATCGACGAAGTGTTTGTCGAGGGCGAGCGCGGCTACCGCATCGCCAAGGACTTCATGAAAATGATCATGCCGTCCCACGCCAAAAACGTGAAACGCTATGAGGACAGCCTGCCGCTTTTTGCGCGCTATCAGGTGGAAAGCTACCTTAGCTCGATGTTCAACCCGACGGTTCAATTGAAATCGGGCGGCTACATCGTGATCGGCGTCACCGAGGCGCTTGTCGCCATCGATGTGAACTCGGGCCGCGCCACCAAAGAAGGCTCGATCGAGGAAACCGCGACCAAAACCAACCTTGAGGCCGCAGAAGAAGTGGCGCGCCAATTGCGCCTGCGCGACCTTGCCGGTTTGATCGTTATCGATTTCATCGACATGGACGAGCGCCGCAACAATGCCGCCGTTGAAAAGCGGATGAAGGACAAGCTGAAAACCGACCGCGCCCGCATTCAGGTGGGCCGGATTTCCGGTTTCGGCCTGATGGAAATGTCGCGCCAACGTCTGCGCCCAGGCATGATCGAGGCCACGACACAGCCTTGCCCCTCGTGCCACGGCACCGGCCTGATCCGGTCGGACGACAACCTCGCGCTGTCGATCCTGCGCCAGATCGAAGAAGAAGGCACCCGCCGCCGCACCCGTGAGGTTTTGGTCAAATGCCCTGTTGGCATCGCCAATTTCTTGATGAACCACAAGCGCGAGCATGTGGCGCAAATCGAGGGTCGCTATGGCATGTCGGTGCGCGTCGAAGGCGACCCGATGCTGATCTCGCCTGACTTCACCATGGAGAAATTCAAAACCGCCACGCGCGTTGTGGCCGAGATCGCCGCGCCTGTCGTGTCGGTCGATACGACCTTGATGGACCAGATCGACGAAGACGCCGCCGCCGAAGCCGAAGCCCAAGAGGCCTTGGACGCCGAAGCGGATGCCGCAGAAGAGACAGGCACGCGCCATGCGGGCCCCGATGCGGGCGAGGGCGAAGAGCGTCCGAAAAAACGCCGCCGCCGCCGTCGCCGCCGGTCCAAGAATGGTAATGGCGAGGCGGAGAACGGCGAGAGCACGAATGACGCAGGAGCGAGCGACAACGACAGCGAACAGACCTCCGATGCGGCTGTGCAAAACGTAGAAGCAGACGCCGAAACGCAGAGTGCCGAAGAAGCGCCCAAACCCAAACGCACGCGCAAACCGCGCGCCAAGAAAGCCGAAGCGGCTCAGGCGGCCGCAGCCGATGGCGAGACCCAAGCCGAGGCGCCCGAGGCGCAGGCAGATGCGGAGGCAGAGGCCGAGAAGCCCAAGCGCCGCACCCGCATCCGCAAGCCGAAGGCTGCCGCGGCAGAGGCCGAGGCCAAAACGGAGGCACCCGCCGCCGAAGCCGAGACAGGCGAAGCCGCCGAGAAGCCCAAGCCCAAACGCCGCTCGCGGGCCAAGAAAAAGCCCGAGGCAGAGGCCGAAACCGTTGCTGCTGAGGCTCCCGCGGCTGAGGTTGCGGTAGAGGCACCCGCCGCTGCCGATCCTGCGCCCGCACCCGCACCCGCAGCACCGGAGCCGACACCCACGCCGCAGGCACCCGCTGCCGCGCCGGAGGCAAAGGACGAGGGCGAGAAACCCAAGCGCAAAGGGTGGTGGTCGCTGAGCCGCTAACCCGAAGCATAAGACAATAAAACCGCCGCATGAGACCCTCACGCGGCGGTTTTTTATTGTGCAATGGCCAAGGCCTATCCGCGCCGGATCACATACAGATGCGCGCCGTCCTGACCCTCGCGGATTTCGACCATCTCATGCCCCGCCTGCGCGCAAAAATGCGGCAGGTCGATCACTGCCACCGGATCATCGGCGGTGATGTGCAGCAGCGCGCCTTGGGCCATACCCAACAGGCATTTGCGCGCGCGCAACACCGGCAAGGGGCAAATCAACCCGCGCGCATCAATTTCGACAATCTCACTCATGGCGCTTTCGATACGCCGCATGTTTCAACCTGTCCACAGGGTTGTGACATCTGGCCGCGTGACGGCGGGGCGATGTGCGGCTATGCCTGTGACATGATTGGATTCGACTTTATCGACGCGGGGCTGTTGCCCGCGATGTTTGTGGCGCTGGCGGCGGGATGGATTTCCTTTCTCAGCCCCTGCGTATTGCCCATCGTGCCGCCCTATCTGGCCTATATGAGCGGCATCTCGATGGGCGATCTGCAATCGGGCGACGCGCGGCGGCGCTCGGTGATGCTTGCGGCGCTGTTTTTCGTGCTGGGCCTGTCGACGGTGTTTTTGTTCTTGGGCTTCACCGCCTCGCTCATCGGCACACTGTTTTTACAATTCCAAGGCTGGTTCAACACCATCGCCGGTATCCTCGTGATGATTTTCGGCGCGCATTTTGTCGGTGTCTACCGGATCGGATTTCTGGACCGCGAGGCGCGTATGGATGCAGGGGACAAGGGCGGATCGGCCTTCGGCGCCTATATCCTTGGCCTCGCCTTTGCCTTTGGCTGGACGCCTTGCATCGGCCCGCAATTGGGTGCGATCCTGTCGCTGGCCGCGCAAGAGGCCTCGGTCGCGCGCGGGACATTGCTTTTGGCGGTCTATGCCATCGGGCTGGGCGTGCCGTTCTTGTTGGTTGCAGCCTTCTTGCCGCGCCTGACGGGCACATTGTCGTGGATGAAACGCCATATGGAGCAGATCGAGCGCGTTATGGGGCTTTTGCTGTGGACCATCGGTTTGATGATGCTGACGGGCGGTTTTTCGGCCTTTTCCTTCTGGCTGCTCGAAACCTTTCCCGCCCTCGCAAAGCTTGGATAAATCCTTACTCTTGCCTGATTTTCTGGATATGATCGGCGGCAAGAGGCAAGGGTATGAGTGACGCAACTCCATCAGATCAGGCGCAAAACGTGCGGCGGCGGCGGGTGTTCTACATCCCCGGCTATGATCCGATTCACCCGCGCCGCTACCGCGAGCTTTACCGCAAAGAAGGCGCCGCGCAGGCCGCGATCAGCGGCTATGAGATTACCCTGAGCCCCAAAACCACCAAAGGCGGCCCCTACGGGTGGCATGTTTCGGGCAATATTGGCGCGCCCGTCGAGACCGATGTCGAGGTGTTGATCTGGTCCGATATTGTGCGCGGCAGCATGTCCAATTCTATTCCCGCCACCTATGTGCAACTGCTGCGCACGGCTTGGGCCTATATCGGCTCTGGCGCGCTTTGGCGGCTGATGCGGCTGCGCAAGGGGCCGGTGATCGCGGCGCTTTATCCGGTGGTGTTCTTGATTGTTCAGCTCATTTTGGCGCTGGTGGTCGGATACGGGATTTTCGTGGGCACGATGATGCTCGGCAATCTGGCAGCTCTCGCCTTGTCCTTGGACGCTCAAACAGCGGCGCTTTTCTACCCCGTCACCCTCTTGGCTGCGGCCTTGGGCGCATTGTCCGTTTGGGGCATTCTGGATTGGTTCAAGCGCAAGGACGGCCGGTTCTTCGCCTATTATCTGATGCATGACTATGCCTATTCCGCGCGTTGGGGCGGGGCCAATCCGCCCAGGCTTGAGGCCCGCATGGCCGAGTTTGGCGATAGCATTGCTGCCGCTTTGGAGGAGGATGTGGATGAGGTGCTCGTCGTTGGCCATAGCTCGGGCGCGCATCTGGCGGTGTCGATCCTCGCCGATCTCATCCGCGCGGGCAGGGCGCCTGCCGAAGGTCCGGCCTTGGGGTTCTTGTCGCTGGGACAAGTGGTGCCGATGGTGTCATTCTTGCCCAAAGCCCACCGTTTGCGCGCCGATCTTTGCTATCTGTCCACCGCGCAGTCCCTCGCATGGGTCGATGTCACGGCGCCTGGTGACGGATGCGCCTTTGCGCTTTGCGATCCCGTCGCGGTCAGCGGCGTGGCCCCCGCAGATAAACGCTGGCCCTTGGTGATTTCGGCGGCCTTCACCCAATCGCTCAAACCCGAAACATGGAAAGCGCTGCGCTGGCGGTTTTTCCGCCTGCATTTCCAATATCTCTGCGCTTTCGATGCGCCGCGCGATTATGACTATTTCCAGATCACCGCAGGCCCGCGAACCTTGGCCGCGCGCTACCATGGCCGCGTGCCCTCCAAAAGCCGCATCGAGACGCCGGTCAATAAATTCACCGCCAAGGCCGCGTCATGAGCGGCTGCCCCATGCACCCGATGCCGCCCAAACCCCCCGCGCGCGAGGGGCGCGTATCGCTATGGCGCTACTTGAAACTCTTTCGCCAAGACATCCTGTCGGCGCAGCCCGCGCGGCTTTACCGCGCATGGATGGCCGAGTTCAAAACCCCGTTTTTTCGCTCCTATATGTGCAACGATCCCGAACTGGTCGATCTGGTGCTCAAGACCCGCCCTGACGAATTTCCCAAATCCAATCGCGTGCGCGAAGGGCTCAAGCCTTTGCTCGGAAATTCGGTCTTTGTCACCAACGGCGACGTATGGAAACGGCAACGGCGCATCATTGATCCGGCCTTTGAGGGCGGGCGCCTGCGCGACAGTTTCGAGGCCATGGTCGCGGCGGGTGAGGCGGCGGTGGCGCGGATCGGCAAGGCCGCGGACGGGCGTGCCCATGAGATCGAGGAAGAGGCCTCGCATGCGGCAGCGGATGTGATTTTCCGCACGCTTTTCTCGATCCCGATCGAGCATGAAACCGCCTCGGCGGTGTTTTCCGAATTCCGTGCCCATCAACGCAGCCAACCCGTGGTCAATATCGCCGCGCTTTTGCCTTTGCCCAAATGGATGCCGCGCCTGCACCGGCGTGCGACCCTCGAGACCGCAAAACGTATTCGCGGCCTGATCACCGAACTGACCTCCGCGCGCATGGCGCAGATCGAGGCAGGCGGTGCGCCGATGGATCTGGCGACCAAGATCATGACAACGCCCGATCCGGTTGACGGCAAATGTTTCGACACCGAAGAAATGGTCGATCAGGTGGCGATCTTTTTCCTCGCGGGCCATGAAACCAGCGCCTCGGCCTTGGCTTGGGCGCTCTATCTCGTGGCGCTCTACCCCGAGTGGCAAGACCGTCTGGCCGCAGAGGCGCGCGCGGCCCTTGGCGATCAGATCGCGTTTTCGGATATGAAGAAATTGCCGCTCAGCCGCGATGTGTTTCGCGAAACCTTGCGGCTTTATCCGCCCGTGCCGATGATGGTACGCGAGGCGGCTTGTCCGCAGCAGTTTCGCGGGCGCAAGGTCGCCAAAGGCGCGCAGATCGTGCTTTCGCCGTGGCATTTGCAGCGCCATGAGCGGATTTGGGAGCGGCCCGATGAATTTGATCCGGCCCGTTTTGCCACCGACAATGGCCGCGACGGGCTTCGCCGTGCCTATATGCCGTTTTCGGCGGGGCAGCGCGTTTGCCCCGGTGCGGGGTTTGCCATGATTGAGGGGCCGCTGATCTTGTCGATGCTGCTCAAATCCTACCGCTTCGATGTGGTCAACGAGCGCCCCGCGATGCCCGTTGCCCATCTTACGGTGCGCGGCAAGGACGGGATATGGCTGCGCATCACCGCGCGCGATTAGGCCCGCGATAGTGGCGCAACACGAAAAGCCGGATCGCGGAGGCAAGGCCCAGATCGGCGCCGCGCTGCGCATCAATTTCGGCGGCCAAAGCATTGATCGGTTTTGATGTTTCGGCGGCAATCTCGCGAAAGGCCTGCCAAAATTCATCTTCCAAAGACACCGATGTGCGGTGCCCGTGCAGCGTCAAGGACCGTTTAACAGGGCGCTCGGTCATGGGGCGGTGTCGTCATCGCCGTCACCGGATTTATGGCCATCCAGATCGCGCTTGGATTTTTCTGCCCGCGCGCGTTCGAGCTCCTTGTCGGCCTTTGGGCGGCCGAATTTGACCGCATTGCGGTCGGCCTCTTCGCGGGCCTCGCGCTTGGCCTTGGCTTTGCGGAACTGGTTGAGGTTGGTGACATTGCTCATGAGGGCAGGATAGCCGCGGCCGTGATGGTGTCCAGCAAAACAATGGTCTCGCGCCCGCCCCGTGAGGGCGGTTCAGCCGCTGCCTTCGCGCAGCAAAGGCAAGAAGACGGCAGCGGACACGAAAAAGGGCGGCCCCTTCGGACCGCCCCCTGCAATACTGTTAGGATCAAATCAGTCTTTGGGGCCGATCATATCCTCGGGGCGCACCACCGCGTCAAAGGTCGCCTCATCGACAAATCCAAGCGCAATCGCCTCTTCCTTCAGGGTCGTGCCGTTCTTATGCGCGGTCTTGGCCACTTTGGTCGCGTTGTCGTAACCGATGGTGGGGGCCAACGCTGTGACCAGCATCAGGCTTTCCTTCATCAATTTGTCGATACGCGGCGCGTTGGCCTCGATGCCCAAAAGCATCCGCTCGGTAAAGCTGTCGGCGACATCGCCCAAAAGCTGGATCGATTGCAGCAGGTTATAGCTCATCATCGGGTTATAGACGTTCAATTCGAAATGGCCTTGGCTGCCGGCGAATTTGATCGCGGCATCATTGCCCATCACATGGGCGGCGACCTGCGTCATGGCCTCGGCTTGGGTCGGGTTGACCTTGCCCGGCATGATCGACGATCCAGGCTCGTTTTCGGGCAGGATCAATTCGCCAAGGCCCGAGCGCGGACCCGAGCCGAGCAGGCGGATGTCGGAGGCGATTTTATACATCGAACCGGCCACAGTGGCCAAGGCGCCCGACATGAAGACCATCGCGTCATGGGCGGCGAGAGCTTCGAATTTGTTGGGCGCGGTGACAAAGGGCAAACCGGTGATTTCGGCCATATTCGCCGCAACGGTTTCGCCCCAACCTTTTTTGGTGTTCAGGCCGGTGCCAACGGCGGTGCCGCCTTGCGCCAGCTCGTAAATGTCGGGCAGGGCGGCCTCGACCCGTTTGATGCCTTGGCGGATTTGATGGGCATAGCCCGAGAATTCCTGTCCCAAGGTCAAAGGCGTCGCATCTTGGGTATGGGTGCGGCCGATCTTGATGATGTCTTTGAATTCGTCTTGCTTTTGCTCCAGACCGGCGAGCAATTTGTGCAGGCCGGGCAGCAGAACATCACGCACCGACATGGCGGTGGCGATATGCATTGCGGTCGGGAAGGTGTCGTTCGACGATTGGCCCATGTTGCAATGATCGTTGGGGTGCACGGGGTCTTTGGAGCCGATCACGCCGCCCAAGATTTCGATCGCGCGGTTGGCGATGACCTCGTTGGAATTCATGTTCGATTGCGTGCCCGATCCGGTTTGCCACACGACCAAGGGAAAGTTGTCGTCGAATTTGCCGTCAACGACTTCACCCGCCGCCTGCACGATCGCGGCGCCAAGCTTGGCATCCAAGGCGCCCGACGCGATATTCGCCTGCGCACAGGCTTTCTTGATCACGCCAAGCGCGCGCACGATGGCGACGGGCTGTTTTTCCCAACCGATGGGAAAGTTCATGATCGAGCGCTGGGTTTGCGCGCCCCAATATTTGTCATTGGGGACCTCAAGAGGGCCAAAGCTGTCGGTTTCTGTGCGGGTATTGGTCATGATGCGACTCTCCGGAAATTGGGTTGCGGCCTTCATAGCCGAACGCCGCAGAAATTCAATGCTGTATACAATGGAATACTGTGCAAATTGCCATTGCAAATCGCCAGAGCAAGTCGCCTGTTCAAAGGGCCTGTGCGCTGCGCCGCGCCTTTGGCGCCAGAGCCGTTACTTGCGGAAGCTGTCGAGGCTGACCACATCGCCGGCGGCGGGCTTTTCGGGGGCGGCGCCGTCTTCAGTATCTTCGGCTTCGATCTCGTCCTCGTCGCTCTCGCCGTCGTCCTCATCGTCTTGAGTTTCGAACCTGAGGCCGAATTCCACCGAGGGATCGACAAAGGTCTGGATCGCGTCATAGGGGATATAAAGCGGCTCTGGCGCATCGCCGAAATTGAGGGTGATCGAAAACCCCTCATCCGTCGCCTCAAGCCCGTCATACCAATGCTGCATCACAACCGTCATCTCGGAGGGGTAGCGCTCGCGCAGCCAGTCGGCCAGTTTGGCGTCGGGGTGGCGGGTGTCGAAGGTGATAAAGAAATGATGCGCCCCCGGCAGTCCGTTCTTTTGAACCTCTGTCAGAACCTCTTGGATCAGCCCGCGCATCGCGCGGTGCATCAGATTTCCGTAATCAATCGACCGAGCCATATTACAGCCCCCCATATGTTGTTGCAGATCAACATAAGGGATTCGCTACAATTGGAAAGACGGCAGTGGTTAAAACGCGCTGGCTCTTGGGAAAATACCCCGCAGGCGGCAAACCGCAGCGGTGCGGGTGACCAGATCACAAGAGAGGAGGGGAAAGTGCAGGATTCTGTTGCCAGGCTCCTGCGGGCCCCGCCTTAAGCTGCAAAGCCTAAGGGCTTAAGGTTCGATATTTCGCACAGCTTACGCTGCGAGAGCCATCGGTGCTTTGTTGTCATTTGCAACTAGCTTGTTTGAACCGATAACGGTGGTATCTCACCGAGACAAAGCTAACCCCTTTGGACGTCCGTCGATCCTATTTCGACCCCATGATCCGCAAATGACGGATATTTGGTGGAGTCGCCGGGTACCGCCCCCGGGTCCGATCCGCTTATTACGAGCGCGTTTATGTCTATAGTCCCGAAGGACAGGGCCTATATAGGTGCCCGCCTGCGCTTTGCAAAGGGGGATCGCGATATTTGATGTGCGTCTTTTTACGTTTGCAGAGCCGCGCAGAACGGGGCAGTCTTGGGCAATATCGGGCCGCGGGGCGCGCTGCGGGGAGGCGGCGCGCGCAGAGTAGGCCCATGAGGGAGGCGCATTTATGGCGATGATTACAAAGGAATATTGTGTTCAAATGGCGCGCTATAACGCGTGGCAAAACGCCGAGCTTTTGAAGGCGATGCAAGACTTGGGCGAAGAGGCGGCTCATGTGGACCGCGGGGCGTTCTTTGGCTCGATCTTGGCGACGGCCAACCATGTTTTGTGGGGGGATCGTATCTGGATGCACCGTTTGGAGGGGTGGCCCGCGCCAAAAGGCGGGCCGGACAATTCCACCACCCTGTGCCCGACCATCGCGGTCTGGGGATCCGAGCGGTTTCACACCGACGGGCTTTTGCGCGAATGGGCGAGCGGATTGCACAGCCTTGATCTGACCGGCGATCTTGACTGGACCTCGGCCCATAGCAACATCACCTCGCGCCACAGCAAAGGCCTGTTGATCATGCAGATGTTCAATCACCAAACCCATCACCGCGGCCAGATCCACGCCATGATCACCGCAGCAGGCGGGCGCGGCTATGTCACGGATCTGCCCCGAATGCCGTGATCTATGTGCGATAAATCAAATGGCTTGCAACATCCCCAAGATGAGCTTGCCGATGTAACTCTTTGATAAGCAGGAATATAACATGTTTAATGCCTTGGTCGTCACCAAAGATGCCACCGATACCACCACAGCAAAGGTCACCGCGCTCGATGATGCGGATTTGCCAAAGGTCGATGGCGGCGTGACGGTTGCGGTCGAATATTCCACGGTGAACTACAAAGACGGGCTTTGCCTGTCGCCCGGAGGTGGCGGATTGGTGCGCAACTATCCCCATGTGCCCGGTATCGATTTTTCTGGCACGGTCGAGACCTCCGACGATCCGCGCTACAAGGCGGGCGATAAGGTGGTCCTGACCGGATGGCGCGTGGGCGAGGCCCATTGGGGCGGCTATGCGCAAAAGGCGCGCGTGCGCGCCGATTGGTTGGTGCCGCTGCCCGACGGATTGACCCCGAAACAGGCGATGGCGGTCGGCACGGCGGGGTTCACCGCGATGTTGGCGGTGATGGCGCTTGAAGAACACGGGCTCACGCCGGACCAAGGCGAGGTCTTGGTCACAGGTGCGGCGGGCGGCGTGGGATCGGTCGCAACCGCGATCCTTGCCAACCTCGGCTATCAGGTCGCAGCGGTCACCGGCCGCCCCGAAACCGCCGCCTATCTCAAAGACCTCGGCGCCGCGCGGATTGTTGCGCGCGAGGAATTGGCCGAAACCGTCAAACGCCCGCTGGAGAGCGAAACATGGGCGGGCTGCGTCGATGCGGTCGGCGGCGATATGCTGGCGCGGGTGCTGGGGCAAATGAAATACGGCGCATCGGTTGCCGCCGTGGGGCTTGCGGGGGGCGCTCGATTGCCCACCAGCGTTGTGCCCTTCTTGCTACGGGGGGTGAATTTGCTCGGCATTGACAGCGTAATGAAACCCTATGAGGGGCGTTTGCGTGCATGGCAGCGCGTGGCGACCGACCTTCCGCTCGGTAAGCTCGAAGATATGGTGCAAGAGGCTAAACTGGCCGATTTGCCGGAATTGGGCCAAGATATCCTTGCCGGTAAGGTCAAAGGTCGCGTCGTGGTCGATGTGAACGCCTAAGCCGCGCGATGGGCAAGAGCAACAATTTCAATCCAAAGTGAACCGAAGCGGCAGGCCCTGCGTAATACCCCGATAAGGTAAGACAAACCGAGGGGCGCGATGACCACACCGACGACGATACTCTGGCTGCGGCGCGATCTGCGCCTGACGGATCATCCGGCGCTTTGCGCGGCCTGCGCGCGCGGCGCGGTGGTGCCTGTCTATATCCTCGATGATCAGGTCGCCCATCTCGGCGCGGCCGCGAAATGGCGGCTTGGCCGCGGTATCGAGGTTTTGGCGCAGGCCTTGGAGGCGGCGGGATCGCGTCTTATCCTGCGGCGCGGCCCTGCGGCGGAGGTCTTGCGCGATCTGATCCGCGAGACCGGCGCCGATGCCGTCTATTGGTCGCGGCTTTATGATCCGGATGCGGTTGCGCGTGACACCCATGTCAAATCCGAGCTGCGTGCCGAAGGGATCGAGGCGAAAAGCTTTGGCGGTCATCTGCTCTTTGAACCTTGGACAGTCGAGACCAAAACCGGCGGATATTACAAAGTCTATTCGCCGTTCTGGCGCGCGGTCAAAGACGTGATGGTCGAGGCCCCGTTGCCCAAACCCGCTGCCATTGCAGCGCCCGATATATGGCCGCCAAGCGAGGCCATTAAAGAGTGGCAGATGGGCGCAGCTCTGCGGCGCGGTGCGGCGGTCATGGCGCAACATGCGTTGGTCGGCGAGGCGGCGGCGCAGGGGCGGCTTGGCGCCTTCATCGCCCATAAGATCAATGATTACAAAGCCCGCCGCGATTTTGCCGCCCAAGATGCCACCTCGATGCTGTCCGAGCCGCTGACCTACGGCGAGATCAGCCCGCATCAATGCTGGCACGCCGCCGCGCGCGCCGCAATGGAGGGCAAAGCGGGGGCGGAGCATTTCCTCAAAGAACTGGTCTGGCGCGAGTTCGCCTATCACCTGATGCATCACACGCCGCATATTCTGGATCGCAACTGGCGCGACGGCTGGGAGCGCTTTGGCTGGCGCGACGAAGAGGCCGCGGCAGAGGCGGTTTTGCGTTGGAAGCAAGGGCGCACAGGGGTCGCATTTGTCGATGCGGCGATGCGGCAAATGTATGTCACCGGCAAAATGCACAACCGCGCGCGGATGATCGCGGCCTCCTATTTGACCAAACATCTGTTGGTGGACTGGCGGGTGGGGCAGGCGTGGTTCGAGGACTGCCTGAGCGATTGGGACATCGCCTCCAACGCCATGGGATGGCAATGGGTCGCCGGTTCAGGCCCCGATGCCGCGCCCTATTTTCGCATATTCAACCCCGAGACGCAGGCCGAGAAATTCGACCCCGAAGGCGCCTACCGCCATGCATGGATCGCCGAGGGGCAAGACCGCCCCAGCGACACGGCGCTATCCTATTTCAATGCCGTGCCGCGGTCGTGGGGCCTGTCGCCCGACATGGAGCCCGCAAAGCAGCTGATTAGCCTCGCGCAGGGGCGCCAGAGGGCTTTGGAAGCTTATGAAAACCGTGACTTTTGAAACGGTTACACTAACATCTTAACGAAAACTTGCTTGCACCCCCCAGCGCGGTTTAGCCTTTCACGGCGCGCCTGAGGGGCAAGCGCGCGGAGGAGCAGCTATGATTTTGACGAGCACCAAAGGCCAAAAGGATTTGCCACGCTATTTTGCGCGGGTCTTCGAGGTGGCCTGCAACATGCCCAACGGTCGGCTCGATTTTGTTCTGCCCGATAGGCGCAGGTTTCGCGCCGAAGGCCAGAACGCCGGCCCGATTGCCGAACTGCATGTCCATAACCCCGAGATCTTCGCCCGTCTGGTGCGAGAAGGGGATTTGGGGTTTTGCGAGGCCTATCTGGACGAATGGTGGTCGACGCCCGATTTGCAGGCCTTCCTCGATTTGCTCCATGCCGAGAACGACGAGCTTTACGACGGATTTCCAGGCATGTTTTTTGTCCGCTCCTACGAGCGGATGCGCCATTGGATGAACCGCAATACCATCGAACAAGCCAAGAAAAACATCGCCGCCCATTACGATTTGGGCAACGATTTCTATGCGCTTTGGCTCGACGATACGATGACCTACTCCAGCGCCATGTTCGAGACCGGCCAAGAGAGCCTTGAGACGGCGCAGATTGCCAAATACGCCTCGATGGTCGATCAGATCGGCGCCAAAGAAGGCGATCATTTGCTCGAAATCGGATGCGGATGGGGCGGGTTTGCAGAATATGCCGCCCGCGAGCGCGGGATGCGGGTGACGGGGCTGACCTTGAGCGTCGAGCAGTTGAACTATGCCCGTGAACGCATTGAAAAGGCAGGGCTTTCGCATCTGGTCGATTTCAAGCTGCAAGACTACCGCGACGAAACAGCCACCTATGACGGCATCGCTTCGATCGAGATGTTCGAAGCCGTGGGCGAGCAATACTGGCCGGTCTATTTCGATACTGTAAAACGCTGCCTGAACCCAGGAGCCAAGGCGACGTTGCAAATCATCACCGTGCAAGACAAACGTTTCGAGACTTACCGAAAAGGCGTTGATTTCATTCAAAAATACATTTTTCCAGGGGGGATGCTGCCCAGCCCCAAAGCGCTGCGCGCCGAGATATCCAAAGCGGGGCTGGAGTTCACCCGTTCCATCGAGTTCGGCCATAGCTATAGCCTGACGCTGCGCCGCTGGTTCGAGACGTTCAATGCGCGTTGGGACGAGGTGGCCAAGCTCGGATTTGACGCGCGTTTCAAGCGGATGTGGAATTTCTATCTTACCTCTTGCGCCGGTGCCTTTGAGGGGGGAAACTGTGATGTAACGCAAATTACAATCACAAGGCCGAGCTAAAGGATGATCCCGACCTCTTCCGCCCGCATGCCGACAGGGGCGAAACTGATGGCAGCCATATGTTTGGCGGGGCTTGGGTGGATCGTGTCGAACGAGGTGCGGATGCTACTGCCCGATCAGGGCGATTTTGGGTGGTTCAACGTGGTCAATGGCGTCATCGGGGCCGCCTGTGGTTGGTTTATCCTCGGCACGCGCGCGGGGCAGGGACGCGCCGGCGCAATCGCAAACGGGGTCACCGGTGTTTTCATGTTGGTGTTTTGGGCCATCTTTGTGCATGCGGGCAACGAGATGCTGCGCCTGTCGATGCGGCGCCGGTTTGACGGTCCGATGGAAGCACTGGCCGAAATGTTCCAAACCGCGATTGAATATGCGCTGATCCTCGCCGATCCGTTGGTGATCGGAACTTTGGCCGCCGGTGCGGTGATCTCTGGCCTTTTGACAGAATTTACCGCCTCACGCTTCAAATAAGCGTTTCGCGGCGTTTCCCGCCCAGCGATGGAGCCTTTGCGAATGGCCGATATTTTTTTATACGGAACGCTGTGCCATCGTCCGCTTCTGGCCTGTGTTTTGGGCCTGCGCGAGGCGGATTTGGACGCAAGATTCCAAATTGCGCCCGCCTATTTGCCCGATCACCGCTGCTACGACGGGGCGCCGGACGGCAGCTACCCGATGATTTGCGCGCAAAAGGGTGTCGAGGCCGCAGGGCTCTCGGTGCAAGGGCTGTCGCCACAGGACATCGCGCGGCTCGATTTCTACGAGCTTGGTTTCGGTTACGAGCTGCGCGGCGCAATGGTTGAGACCGGCCGCGAGGAAGCCGGTGCACGCATCGATACGCCCGCGCAGGTCTATTTCCCGATTCAGCCTTTGGACGCGCAGGCGCCCATGTCGCATGACCGCACATGGTCATTTGAAGTCTGGCGCAAAGATCACGCGGCTTTGGCCATGACCGCCGCGCAAGAGGCGATGGGTTATTTCGGGCAGATCACCCCGCAAGAGCTTGCGCAAAAATTTCCGATGATCCGCACCCGCGCCGCCGCGCGGCTTTTGGCGCGCCAATCCGCGCCAAGCGCCGTTCGCAGCGCCACCCAAAGCAGTGAGGTGATCCCCCACGGGGCGCGCACCGATCACGCGGGGTTCTTCTTGCATCAAACCCACCGCCTGCAATTGCCGCTGTTTGGCGGCGGCCATAGCGCGGTCTTGGAGCGCGAGATTTTTGTCGCGGGCGATGCGGCGATCCTCTTGCCCTATGATCCGCTGCGCGACCGCGTGCTCTTGGTCGAACAATTTCGCATGGGGCCTTTCGGGCGCGGCGATCCCAAACCCTTCCAACTGGAGCCCGTCGCGGGCCGGATCGACGGCGGCGAGACGCCCGAAGAGGCGGCCAGACGCGAAGCGGTGGAAGAGGCCGGATTGACGCTGCGCACCATGGAGAAGATCAGCGCGCATTACCCAAGCCCCGGTTGCAGCACAGAATTCTTCCACCTTTTCCTTGGCTTATGTGACTTACCTGATCTTACCCAAGGGCAGGGCGGGCTCGCATCCGAGCATGAAGACATCCGGACCCATGTTCTGTCCTTTGAGGCTGCGATGGGTCTTGTGTCCTCTGGCGAGGCCAATAACGGACCGCTGATCCTGATGCTGCTTTGGCTTGCGGCGGCGCGTCCCCGATTGCGCAATCTAGGCTGATGGCGGCTTGAGTTCGCGCCCAAGGCCGAATACATCTTGACCCAAGAATTTATGAAACGACGCGCAGCACGGCGCCGCGTTTCCAAGACCTGAAGGCTTGAGAAGGAGCACCCGCAATGAAGTTTGCACAAGATCTGGCCCATGCGGTGGGAAATACCCCGCTGATCAAGCTGCGCGCGGCCTCGGAGGCCACGGGGTGCACCATTTTGGGCAAGGCGGAATTCCTCAATCCCGGACAATCGGTCAAGGATCGCGCGGCGCTTTATATCATCAAGGACGCCATCGCGCGCGGCGAGCTCAAACCGGGCGGCACGATTGTCGAAGGCACGGCGGGCAATACCGGTATCGGCCTTGCCTTGGTCGGGGCCTCTATGGGGTTTAAAACCGTGATTGTCATTCCCGAGACCCAGTCTCAGGAGAAAAAAGACATGTTGGAGCTGGCGGGCGCAGAGCTGGTGCAAGTGCCTGCGGCGCCTTACAAAAATCCCAACAACTATGTGCGCTACTCCGAGCGTTTGGCGGCGCAGCTGGCCCAAACCGAGCCGAACGGCGCGATCTGGGCGAACCAGTTTGACAATGTCGCCAACCGCCAAGCCCATATCGAAGGAACCGGCCCCGAGATTTGGGAGCAAACCGGCGGCAAGGTCGACGGTTTTGTGGCGGCGGTCGGCTCTGGCGGCACGCTTGCGGGCGTGGGCATGGCGCTGCAACCGCATGGCGTCAAAATCGCGATTGCCGATCCGATGGGCGCGGCGCTGCACAGCTTTTACACCACGGGCGAATTTGCCTCGAGCGGCACCTCGATCACCGAAGGCATCGGCCAAGGGCGGATCACAGCAAACCTTGAAGGCTTTACCCCCGATTTCTCCTACCAGATTCCCGACGAAGAAGCGCTTCCGGTCGTGTTCGATCTGCTGCAACACGAGGGGCTTTGCCTTGGCGGCTCGTCGGGCATCAATGTCGCCGGTGCGATCCGTTTGGCGCGTGAATTGGGACCAGGCCATACGATTGTGACCATCCTGTGTGACTATGGCACGCGCTATCAATCCAAGCTCTTCAACCCCGAGTTCTTGCAAGAAAATGGCCTGCCGGTGCCAAGCTGGTTGACCCATGCGCCGCGCTCGATCCCTGGCGTCTTTACGTCGTGACGCCTGTGCTGCGCCGTTTGGGTCTCGCGCCTCTTCTGGCGCTTTGCTTGCTCTTGATCGCACCACTTTCGGCGGGGCTCTCGGATTTTGCTGTCAGCGCGGGCGCGCTCTACGCGCAAGATGCGGCCGCGGAAATCGACTACGCCGCTTGGGAAGAGCGCGCCGATGCGGCCGATGCGATCATCTCCGCAAAAACCGCCGGCACCGACGAGCTGGACGCTTTGCGCGCCGAAATCGTGACATGGCGCGCGCGTTTTTCTGAGGCGCAATCGGGCGGCGGCAATGCCCTGCAAACGGTGCGCGACCAGCTTGCGGCGCTCGGCCCTGCGCCCGCCGATGGCGTCGAGGAGCCTGCCGATACCGCCGAGCAGCGCAAGTTGCTCAAAACGCGTCTGGCGAAACTCGAAGCGCCGATCACGGCGGCCAACCTCGCCTATAGCCGCGCCGACGGGATCATTCGCGGCATCGACGACGTGATCCGTGACCGCCAGACCCGTGCGTTGCTGCGTCTTGATCCAAGCCCCCTGAACCCCGCGCGCTGGCCCGAAGCCGCGGCGGCGGTCTGAGCCGGTATCGATACCCTGCGCGGCGAGACGATGGACAATTGGTCCAGCGCGCCGCAGCGCGCCAAGCTGCGTGCCAATGCGCCGGTGATCGGTATTTTGATCGTTCTGGGCCTGTTGTTGATGCTGCGCGGGCGGATCTGGATGGAAACTGCCGCAACGCGGGTGCAATTGGGCGGCGCCACGGCGGCGCGCTGGCTGATCGGCTTTGGTCTCTCGCTGGGGCAGCTGTTTTTGCCGCTTTTGGGCTTGGCCGCGATCACCGAAGCCTTGGGGCTGACCGGATTGATCGGGCGGCGCGGCGCCGAGATCGTCAATGTGATACCGGCCGCGGGATTTGCCTTTTTCGCCGCACTCTGGCTCGGCGCGCGGCTGTTTCCGCGCAGCGAGCAGGTCGACCCGCCGCTCGATGTCCCGTTCGAGCGTCGCCGCGAGGGGCGGCTTTATGCGGGGTTGACGGGATTGGTGCTCGCGACCTCCGATATCACCCGCCAGTTCGCCGATACATTCGATTTGCAATCGGGCACGCGCGGTGTGTTGACCCTTGGTCTGGTGGTTGCCGGTGCGCTCTTGCTGATGCGGATTTCGCGTATCTTGCGTGCCCCCAAACCCGTCTCTGGCCAAAGCGAGCAGATCGGCGAAGACAGCCTCGAAGAGACCAGATTGCAAAGTCGCGCGACCCTGTTCATCCGCAGGCTGTTGGTCTTGATCGCAATTTCGGGAGTCACGGCGGCGCTGATCGGATATGCGCGCGCCAGCGAAGCGATGATCTTTCCGGCGCTCTTGTCGCTCGAAGTCTTCGGTTTCTTGTTGATCCTTCAAAGGCTGCTGTTCGAATTTTACGTTTTGCTCACCGGCAACCGCGAGGGCGGGCGCGACAGCCTTGTGCCCGTGCTGACCGGCGTTGTGTTGTTCGTTTTGTCGTTGCCGGCCTTTGGCTTGATCTGGGGCGCGCGTTGGACCGATCTGACCGAAATCTGGACAAGGTTCACCGAAGGTTTCTCGATCGGCAGCACCCGTATCTCGCCCTCCGATTTCCTGACCTTTGTGGTGGTCTTCGCCATCGGTTTCGGCATCACGCGGGCCTTGCAATCGACGTTGAAAACCACCGTTTTGCCGAAAACCAAACTCGACGTCGGCGGGCGCAACGCCATGGTGGCGGGGGTTGGCTATCTGGGCATCTTTTTGGCCGCCGTCATCGCCATCACCAGTGCAGGCATTGATCTGTCGAGCCTTGCCATCGTCGCCGGTGCGCTCTCGGTCGGTATCGGCTTTGGTTTGCAAAACATCGTGTCGAATTTCGTATCCGGCATCATTCTTTTGGTCGAGCGTCCGATTTCCGAAGGTGATTGGATCGAAGTGGGCGGGCAGCAGGGGTTTGTGCGCGATATTTCGGTGCGCTCGACGCGGATCGAGACCTTTGACCGTACCGATGTGATCGTCCCGAACGCCGATCTCGTGTCCGGCACGGTGACCAACTTTACCCGCGGCAATACGGTGGGGCGGATGATCGCCACCGTCGGCGTGGCCTACGGCACCGATACACGGCGGGTCGAGGCGATTTTGCTCGAACTGGCGGGGCAGCACCCGATGGTATTGGCCAATCCAGAGCCGCAGGTGTTGTTTATGGGGTTCGGGGCCGACAGTCTCGATTTCGAAATTCGCTGTATCCTGCGCGAAGTGACGTGGAAAATGGTGGTCTTGTCAGAGCTGAACCACGGCATCGCGGCGCGGTTCGCGCAAGAAGGTATTGAAATTCCCTTCGCACAGCGTGATGTCTGGCTTCGCAACCCCGAAGCGCTGCGCAGCGCGGATGAGCAACAAAAACCGCCGCAAACCGGCGCTCCGACGGCGGTGCAAGACAGCAGCGCAGAGGGCGGCGCACAGGGCAGCGATGATGCCGCAGGTGGCGAAGGAGAGACCACATGAGCGCGCCGCTCTTTCGCACTGATGCCTATCTGCGCGAGGCCGAGGCCCGCGTAAGCGCCCATACCCTTGAGGGCGGGATCGTTTTGGACGCCTGCCTCTTCTATCCCACGGGAGGCGGTCAGCCCGGAGACAGCGGCCAGCTGCATTGGCACGGCGAGAACGGCCTTTGTTCGATCGGCATCGCCACCGCCGTCAAAGGCGAGGGCGGCGATATCATCCTTCTCCCGTCCGAACCTGCGGCGCTGCCGCCGGTTGGGAGCGTGGTGGTGCAAAGCCTCGATTGGGACCGCCGCCACCGTCATATGCGCGTGCATACGGCGCTGCATCTGCTCTCGGTGGTGATCCCTTTGCCGGTCTCTGGCGGGCAGATCGCAGCGGACAAGGGGCGGCTCGATTTTGACATGCCGCAGGCCCCGGAAGACCGCGCCGAGATCGAAGAGGCGCTCAATGTTCTGGTGTCACTGGATTTGCCGGTGACCGAGGAATGGATCACCGATGCCGAGCTTGCCGCCAATCCCGACTTGGTGAAAACCATGTCCGTCATGCCGCCGATGGGCGCCGGCCATGTGCGTTTGGTGCGCATCGGCGAGGGCGAGACGCAGATCGATCTGCAACCTTGTGGCGGCACGCATGTTTCACGCCTAGGCGAGATTGGCCGCTTGCGCCTTGGCAAGATCGAGAAAAAAGGCAAGCAGAACCGCCGCGTCTATCTGCATCTGGACAGTTAGATCGCGCGCCCTGCGCCGGTTTTGCGGATGCTGTTGCCGTGAAAATATTGCCGCATATTTTCGCGCTATTCGCCCTTGCGCAGTCCCGCCAAAAGAGGCTACACACCGCCCACCGGAGCGGTGGCCGAGTGGTCGAAGGCGCACGCCTGGAAAGTGTGTAGGCGGGAGACCGTCTCCAGGGTTCGAATCCCTGTCGCTCCGCCAGACCCCCATATAAGAGCGCGCCAACGCCGCGCCGACCTCAGCCCCAGCGCTATAGCGGGGCGCATGACCTGTGCTTGCCCGCGCCCGTTGCGCGCCGCCACCTGCCGATGGCCTCATACCCCCGTGAAACTCCCGTCCGGCCCGCTAGGGCTTTCGCATGGCGCGCCCCTGTGGTTCAAACAAGGACGCGCGAGGACTTGAGCCAGACACATGAGGGAGAGAGCATGTTCACGATTGAAAGCCGCAGCTTGCAAAATATCAACGTCGAGATGGATGACGCGGGGATCGCACGCGTGACGCTGGCCCGTCCGGCCAAACGCAATGCGCTTGATGCGCAGACGATCGAAGAGTTGATCACGCTTTTCGCCGAATTGCCCAAACGCGAGGCCCGCGCCGTGGTGCTTTTGGCGCAAGGCGATCATTTTTGCGCCGGTCTCGATCTGGTCGAACATTTCGAACAGGACCGTAGCCCCGCCGATTTCATGCATATCTGCCTGCGCTGGCACGAGGCCTTCAACAAGATCGAATATAGCGGCATTCCGGTGATTTCGGCGCTCAAGGGGGCGGTCGTGGGCGGCGGGCTTGAATTGGCCTCTTGCGTGCATATCCGCGTGGCCGACAAGAGCACCTACTTTGCGCTGCCTGAAGGGCAAAGGGGCCTGTTCACAGGCGGCGGCGCGACGATCCGTGTGGCCGGATTGGTCGGCAAGGCGCGTATGGTCGACATGATGCTCACGGGCCGCGTCTATCAGGGGCAAGAGGCGGTCGATGTCGGCCTGTGCCAGTATCTGGTCGAGGACAGCGAGGCCAAGGCGATGGAATTGGCCCGCGCGGCCGTGCAAAACCCGCCCTTGTCGAATTTCGCCATTTGCTCGGCTATTTCGCATCTGGGAAATATGTCGGCGCTGGATGCGTCTTATGCCGAATCCGTCGTTGCGGGGATCGTCAACACCCAGCCCGCGTCGCGCGGGCGGCTCGAAGCTTTTGCCAACAAAACGGCCGCGCGGGTGCGCCCCAATAGCGAATAACCCGCCCGAAGGCACGAAATCGCGATGCGCTGCGCAAAAATGAGGCGCAGCGCCGAGCCCGAGATACCTATTTGTTTTCAAATCGTTATTCTTGATTGATCCGCGGAACTGCTTGTTCTGCCCGCGTGTAAATGGGCGAAATTGGCCGCTTCAATAATTTACCATTTGATAAAAAATCAACCTGTGGCACAGTTTGGGGCAAGAGGGCATCCGCCCGCACGCCAGCCACAGGAGCCAGCATGAGCCAGTCAGGACTTACCGCATCCCCTTCGGTCATGACCCCCGGAATCGCCTCTGCGCGTCTTGCGCCCGATGAGTTGGCCGAGGGTTTTGAGGATCTGCACCCGCCCTTGGACAGCCATGAGGCGCAGGTTGCGGCCGACCGGTGCTATTTTTGCCATGACGCGCCTTGCATGACGGCCTGTCCCACCGCGATCGATATTCCGCTCTTTATCCGCCAGATCGCCACGGGAACCGAGACCGCCGCAGCAAAGACCATTTTGCAAAGCAATATCCTTGGCGGCATGTGCGCCCGCGTTTGCCCGACCGAGACCCTGTGCGAAGAGGCCTGCGTGCGCATGGAGGCCGAAGGCCAGCCGGTCGAGATCGGCCGTTTGCAACGGTTCGCCACCGATGCGGTTTTGGATGCGCCGCATCCTTTCACCCGCGCGGCGCCCAGCGGCAAAAGCGTTGCCGTAGTCGGGGCAGGGCCGGCGGGTTTGGCCGCGGCGCACCGGTTGGCGATGCATGGCCATAGCGTGACGCTTTATGATGCGCGCGCCAAGGCGGGCGGGCTGAATGAATTCGGCATCGCCGCCTATAAATCTACCGATGATTTTGCTGCCCGCGAGGTCGCGTGGCTAATGGGGATTGGCGGGATCGAGATGAAAACCGGCGAGCGTTTGGGCGGCGGTGTCGATCTGGAAAGCCTGCGCAGCGCGCATGATGCGGTGTTTCTCGGGATTGGGCTGGGCGGGGTCAATGCGCTTGGCATCGAGGGCGAGGAAATGGCGCAAAATGCCGTCGATTTCATTGCCGAATTGCGCCAGAGCGAGGATTTGACCACGCTGCCCATCGGGCGCAATGTGGTGGTCATCGGCGGTGGGATGACCGCCATTGACGCCGCTGTGCAGGCCAAGCTTTTGGGCGCGCAGAACGTCACGCTGGCCTACCGGCGCGGGCGCGACGACATGCCTGCCTCCGAATACGAGCAACAGCTTGCCGCCGCCAAAGGCGTGCAAATCCTGACCTATCTCATGCCCAAACGCCTGTCGGGCAGCGGCGGGCGATTGCGCGAGATCGAATTTGAATATTCGAGCGTTGAAGGCGGCAAACTCACCGGAACGGGCGAGAGCCTGATCCTGCCGGCCGATCAGGTCTTTGCCGCCATTGGCCAAACCTTGATCGGCGCGCCCGAGGGGCTTGCCATCGAGGGCGGTAAAATCGCCGTCACCGGCGCGGGGCGTACCGGAGCGGGCGGCATTTGGGCAGGGGGCGATTGCGCCTCGGGGGGCGATGATTTGACCGTCACCGCCGTTGCCGAAGGGCGCGATGCGGCCGAAGACATCCACGCATTTTTGACAAAGGGGGCTTGAGCCATGGCCGATCTTACGACTGAGTTTTTGGGCATCAAAAGCCCCAATCCCTTCTGGCTCGCCTCGGCGCCGCCCACGGATAAGGAATACAATGTGCGCCGCGCCTTCGAGGCCGGATGGGGCGGGGTTGTTTGGAAGACCCTCGGCGCGGAAGGCCCGCCCGTGGTCAACGTCAACGGCCCGCGATATGGCGCGATTTTCGGGGCGGACCGGCGGCTTTTGGGCCTCAACAACATCGAGTTGATCACCGACCGCCCGCTGCAAACCAACCTTGAGGAAATCACCCGCGTCAAAGCCGATTACCCCGACCGCGCCATCATCGTGTCCTTGATGGTGCCCTGCGACGAGGAAAGCTGGAAGGCGATCTTGCCCTTGGTCGAGGCGACCGGCGCCGACGGGATCGAGCTGAACTTTGGTTGCCCGCATGGCATGGCCGAACGCGGGATGGGATCGGCGGTCGGGCAAGTGCCCGAATATATCGAAATGGTCACCCGCTGGTGCAAGCAATATTACTCCAAACCGGTGATCGTGAAGCTGACGCCCAATATCACCGACATCCGAGGCCCCGCCCGCGCGGCTTTTGCGGGCGGGGCGGATGCGGTGAGCCTGATCAATACGATCAATTCGATCACCTCGGTCGATCTTGACGCCATGTCGCCCGAGCCGATGATCGACGGCAAAGGCACACACGGCGGATATTGCGGCCCTGCGGTCAAGCCGATTGCGATGAATATGGTCGCCGAGATCGCCCGCGACCCTGAAACCTTCCGCAAACCCATCAGCGGCATCGGGGGCGTCACCACATGGCGCGATGCGGCCGAATTCATGGCCCTTGGCGCGGGCAATGTGCAGGTTTGCACCGCGGCGATGACCTATGGGTTCAAGGTCGTGCAGGAGATGATTTCCGGCCTGTCCGAATGGATGGACGAAAAGGGTCATACCTCGACCTCCGATTTCATCGGCATGGCCGTGCCCAATGTCACGGATTGGCAGCACCTGAACCTCAATTACGTCACCAAGGCGGTGATCGACCAAGACGCTTGTATTTCTTGTGGGCGCTGCTACGCGGCTTGCGAGGACACTTCGCACCAAGCCATCGAGATGAGCGCCGAGCGCGTCTTCACGGTCAAGGATGACGAATGCGTGGCCTGCAACCTTTGCGTCAATGTTTGCCCCGTGGCGGGATGTATCACGATGGAGGAAATGGCCAAAGGCGCCACCGATCCGCGCACCGGACAGACGGTCGGCGATTATGCCAATTGGACCACGCATCCCAATAATCCCGGTGCGGTCGCGGCCGAGTAGCGCGCGCCGCAAAGGGATGTGCCCAAACGGGCCGTGCGGACCTCCCCCGCGCGGCCCGTTTGAAATTGCGGCTCAGGTCACGATGAAATACCGCGCAATTCCGTAAACGTAGAGCGCCGAAAACATCACGTTGAGATATTTCAATTGTGGCTCGCTGCGCAGCCATCCGCAGTAAATCCAGATCAGGCAAAACGGCAAGCTAAGCATCATGGCCGCCAGTTGCCAGCCTTGCACCACGCAAACCGTGCTGCAAAACCCCAAGACAACGGCGATCCATTTCAACGGCTGCTCGAAACGAGCGAACGTCAAAAGTGTCATAGTTCGGTGGCTTTCGGTGAACAGCGCCGTGAACCCGGCGTTCTGTTGTCTCCCCTTTAGGATATCGGCGCAGGTCGCGCAAGGCGTGCGCCGCTCTTGACCCAAGGCGCGCAAAGGCGCAGCTTTGCCCTGCGGTCTCAGGAAAAAGGGTGAGGGTGATGCAGGATCAAAAAACCATCTCATGCCAATGCGGCGCGGTTGAAATCTGCCTCAGCGGTGCGCCGATCCTGAGCGGGGAATGTGTGTGTACCTCTTGCCGCAGCGCCGGGGCGATGATGCAATCGCTCAAGGGCGCGCCGCAGATATTGAGCGCATATGGCGGCACCAAGGTGATCGTTTTTCGCAAGGACCGCCTGCGCGTGCAAACGGGCGAGATGCAGCTTAAGGAATTTCGCCTAGACCCCAAAAGCAAGACCCGCCGCGTCATCGCCACCTGTTGCAACACGCCGATGATGATCGAATATACGCCAGGCCATTGGTATAGCCTTTACGCGCATAATTTCGCGCCTGAAGATCGCCCGCCCGTAGAAAGCCGCAGCTTTACCGCGAGCCTGCCGGACCCGAGCATTTTGCCCCAAGATACGGTGAACGCAAAAACCGTCACCGCCGGCTTCATCTTCAAGATGCTTGCCTCCTTCGCCGCGATGGGGTTTCGCAAACCCAAAACCCGCTTTGTTCATGGCACTCTCGACTTGCAGGTTGCGGGTGCGGATACGGCGGCGAATGGCGCGTCTTAGGGGCGCAGCATCCGTGTGAACAGGGTCTCAAGATAGCGCCGTGCATCGGGGTAGGGGTCGTGGTCACCGCCCAAAATCGCATGCACCTGCACATCGAAATCGGCGTAATGCTGGGTCATCGACCAGATCGAGAAAATCAGGTGGTAAGGGTCCACCGGCGTGATCCGCCCCGCGGCGCTCCATGCGGCGATGACTTTGGCCTTCTCGTCGACCAGATCCTTCAGGTCGGTTTGCAAAATGGTCAAGATCCGCGGCGCGCCTTGGACGATCTCATTGGCAAAGAGCCGCGATTCGCGCGGGTAGTCGCGCGCAAGGTCCAGTTTGCGGTGCATATATCCCACGATTTCGAGCAAGGGATCGCCCGCAGGCTCAAGCGCGCGCAACGGGTCAAGCCATGTGCCCAAAAGCCGCTCCAGAACCGCCGCATGGATCGCCTCTTTGGAGGCGAAATAGTAAAGCAGGTTGGGTTTGGACAGCCCCGCCTCATTGGCGATCATATCCACCGTGGCCCCGCGAAACCCGTTTGCAGAAAACACCTCGAGCGCCGCTTCGAGGATCGCGTCGGTGTTCTTTTTCTGAATGCGGGTTTGGGGCGTGGCTTTGGGCATGAGGCTCTTATGACATGGTTTGAATTGCACTCAGGTTGCATTGCTGCGCCGCAGCTTGTCCAGAGTGATTAAAATTCAATCATTCCCCCTCTGGGTCGCTGCTTCATCCTTATGCGTGCGGCCTCACACTGCGGCGGTGCTTGACTGGCTGCGTGGATCGGCTAGCGTAGGTTTTACCAAGTGGTCAAAATGCGCCATGCAAAGATATCTTTGCAAAAGGCGGGTCACCGCCGCTGCAAGCGCCATTCGGTGAGTATTCGACCGACGCACGCCGCCAAGAGCCAAAAGGACAAAGCTATGCCAGCTCCCACAGCCAATATGAAAATCAACGCGGACCGTTTGTGGGATAGCTTGATGGAGATGGCCAAAATCGGCCCCGGCGTGGCGGGGGGCAACAACCGCCAGACATTGACCGACGAGGACGGGGAGGGCCGCGCCTTGTTCCAACGCTGGTGCGAGGCGGCGGGATGCGAGATGGGGCTTGATACCATGGGCAATATGTTTGCCCTGCGCGCGGGCACCGATCCGGATGCCTTGCCGGTCTATGTCGGCAGCCATCTCGATACGCAGCCGACGGGCGGCAAATACGATGGTGTCTTGGGCGTGCTGGGCGGGTTGGAGCTCGTGCGGACCTTGAATGATCTGAACGTGCAAACCAAACACCCGATCGTCGTGGTCAATTGGACCAACGAAGAGGGCACGCGCTTCGCCCCTGCGATGCTGTCCTCGGGGGTCTTTGCGGGGGTGCATACGGAAGACTGGGCCAAAGCCCGCACGGACGCAGAGGGTAAAACCTTCGGCAGCGAATTGAAACGTATCGGTTGGCAGGGCGAAGAACCCGTCGGCGCACGCAAAATGCATGCGATGTTCGAGTTGCACATCGAACAGGGCCCGATTTTGGAGGCCGAAGGCAAAGAGGTCGGCATCGTCACCCATGGCCAAGGCCTCAGCTGGACCCAATTGACAGTCACCGGCAAGGACAGTCACACCGGATCGACCCCCATGCCGATGCGCAAGAATGCCGGATTGGGCATGGCGAGGATCCTCAGTTTGGTCGATGAAATCGCTTGGTCTCACGCCCCCGATGCGGTCGGCGCGGCGGGGCATATCGACGTCTATCCCAACTCGCGCAACGTGATCCCTGGCAAAGCCGTGTTCACGGTCGATTTTCGCTCGCCCGATCTGGCGGTGATTGAGGATATGGAGGCGCGCCTTGCCTCAGGCGCGCAGGCGATTTGCGACGAAATGGGCCTCGGGCTTGAGATCGAGAAAACCGGCGGTTTTGATCCGGTGGAATTTGACGCCGGATGCGTCGCGGCCTTGCGCAACGCGGCCGAGCGGCTTGGCTATAGCCACCGTGACATCATTTCGGGCGCGGGGCATGATGCGTGCTGGATCAACCAAGTCGCGCCGACGGCGATGGTTATGTGCCCCTGTGTGGATGGGCTGAGCCACAATGAAGCCGAAGAGATTTCAAAGGACTGGGCCGCGGCGGGCACGGATGTGTTGCTTCATGCGGTGGTGGAAACCGCCCAGATCGTCACGTGACGGATCGCGGCCAAAACGAATGATATGCGGGAGAAAACGATGAGCAAAGTGATCAAAGGCGGCACCGTGGTGACCGCAGACCGTGAATGGAAAGCCGATGTTCTGATCGAGGGCGAGACCATCAAACAGATCGGCGCAGACCTCAAGGGCGACGAATATATCGACGCCGAGGGCGCCTATGTTATCCCGGGCGGTATTGACCCGCACACCCACCTTGAAATGCCCTTTATGGGCACCACGGCGGCCGAAACCTTCGAGACCGGCACATGGGCCGCAGCGGCGGGCGGCACGACGATGCTGATTGATTTTTGCCTGCCTGGTGAGGATGGATCGATCAAAAACGCGATCCATGAGTGGCACCGTAAAAGCGCGCCGCAGATTTGCGCCGATATCGGCTATCACATGGCGATCACCGGCTGGAACGAAAACATCTTTGACGAGATGAAAGACGCCGTGGATATGGGCGTCAATTCCTTCAAACATTTCATGGCCTATAAGGGCGCGCTTATGGTCGAGGATGATGAAATGTTCGCCTCCTTCCAACGGTGCCGCGAATTGGGCGCCTTGCCGATGGTCCATGCCGAGAACGGCGATCTTGTTGATCTGATGCAAAAAAAGCTGCTCGCCGAAGGGATGACAGGACCAGAGGCGCATGCCTATTCGCGCCCGCCGGAGTTTGAGGGCGAGGCCGCAAACCGCGCCATCACCATCGCCGATGCGGCAGGCACGCCGCTCTATATTGTGCATGTGTCCTGCGAGCAGGCCCATGAAGCGATCCGCCGTGCGCGCCAGAAAGGCATGCGCATTTACGGCGAGCCGCTCATTCAATTCCTGACCCTCGACGAGAGCGAATATTTCAACACGGATTGGGACCACGCCGCGCGCCGTGTGATGTCGCCGCCGTTTCGCAACAAGGACCACCAAGCCAGCCTGTGGGCCGGTCTGCAATCGGGTTCCCTACAAGTCGTCGCCACCGATCACGCGGCCTTCAGCACCGAACAAAAACGAATGGGCATCGGCGATTTCACCAAAATTCCCAACGGCTCGAACGGGCTTGAAGAGCGCCTTGCGGTGCTGTGGACCGAAGGGGTGGAAACGGGGCGTTTGACGCCGTCGGAGTTTGTCGCCGCGACCTCCTCCAACGTCGCCAAAATCCTCAACATCTACCCCAAAAAGGGCGCGATTGTTGAGGGCGCGGATGCCGATATCGTGGTGTGGGATCCCAAAATCACCAAAACCATCAGCGCTTCGAACCACCATTCGATCCTTGATTACAACGTCTTCGAGGGGTTCGAGGTCAAAGCCCAAAGCCGCTATACGCTGAGCCGCGGCGAGGTAATCTGGGCGTGGGGTCAAAACAGCCAGCCCCAGCCGGGCCGCGGCCGTTTCGTGCCGCGCCCGCCGTTTTCCTCGGCGGCCAAGGCCTTGTCGCACTGGAAAGAACTGAACTCTCCGCGTAGCATCAGCCGCGATCCGATGAACATTCCGGCAGGGGTTTGATGGAAGACAAGGGCGATCCCTTACAAGGATTTTGGCTGCGTTATCTGGGGTTTGTCTGGTTGACGACCGTAGCTACGGGGGCGGCGACGCTTGTTTGCTATCTCGTCTGGAACGTCGCGGGCATCGCCCAGATCAACGCCGAGCAAATCTATCTTGTTGACCGTTTGGGAGGCTTGGCCATTTTGTTGGTCGGCTTGATCTTCGCGTCTTTTTTTCTTGCCCCGTTCTTTATCGCGATCGCCTGTCCGGTTTGGGTCTTGCTCTACCGGTCCGCCTCCGGCACCGGCACATGGACCGCCGCCCGCTTGCGGCGCTCGGGCGGTTTGGCCGCGCTTTTGTGTTCGCTCGCCATATATCTCCTGCTGGGCGATCGGGTGTTTGCGCTCTTTGTCACGCGCACCGATACGGGCGGCGTCCTGAACCATCTGCTGCCTTATCTGCCCGCCGCGCTTTCGCTCATTATCGCTCCTCTTATCGCATCGAGACTCTATGACCATGACTGACCCATCGCCCGTGATTTCCGCCAAGGGGCTCGACCTGACCTTTCAAACCAAAGATGGCCCCGTGCAGGCGTTGCGCGATGTGAACCTTGATATCGGCGCGGGCGATTTCGTCAGCTTTATCGGCCCCTCGGGCTGCGGCAAGACCACGTTTTTGCGCACCATCGCGGCGTTGGAGCAACCGACCGGCGGCACAATCACCGTCAATGGCATGTCCCCCGAAGAGGCCCGCAAAGCGCGCGCCTATGGCTATGTGTTCCAAGCAGCGGGCCTTTATCCATGGCGCACGATTGCGGGCAATATCTCGCTTCCGCTTGAAATTATGGGGTTTTCCAAAGCCGAGCGGGCCGAGCGGGTGGAAAAGACCCTCGCGCTTGTCGATCTCGAAGGATTTGGCGGCAAATTTCCGTGGCAATTGTCGGGCGGGATGCAGCAGCGCGCCTCGATTGCCCGCGCGCTTGGCTTTGATGCCGATATTCTGTTGATGGACGAGCCGTTTGGCGCGCTGGACGAGATCGTGCGCGACCATTTGAACGAAGAGCTTCTCAAACTCTGGGCGCGCACCGGCAAGACCATCGGTTTTGTCACCCATTCGATCCCCGAGGCGGTCTATCTGTCGACCCATATCGTCGTGATGAGCCCGCGTCCGGGGCGGATCACCGATGTGATCGAAAGCACATTGCCGCGCGAGCGCCCGCTCGACATCCGCGATACGCCGGAATTCCTGCAAATCGCGCATCGGGTTCGCGAAGGGCTGCGCGCGGGGCATGCCTATGATTAGGAATGTTTTTCCGGTTCTGACCGTTGTGGCCGTGATCTTGGGCATTTGGTATCTGGCCTGCGTGCCGATGAATATCAAAACCGCGCTCACCAATGCCGAACGGGCAGGGGCGGAAGTGTCGGTCGCAGGGGCCAAGGAGCGGCGCGACCTTTCGGCCATGGCTCTGGCCGTGGCCAATCCTGCGCAATGGGGCGACACGCTTGTGCAAAGCAAACCGCGTTTGCCCGCCCCGCATCAGGTCGCGGTCGAGCTATGGCAGACCACGGTCGAGAAGAAGATCACCTCGAAGCGCAGTTTGGTGTTTCATGGCTGGATCACGCTGTCGGCGACCTTGCTTGGCTTTGCCATCGGCACGGCGGCTGGCATCATGTTGGCCATCGGCATCGTGCACAGCCGCGCGATGGATATGAGCGTGATGCCTTGGGCCATCGCGAGCCAAACCATCCCCGTTCTCGCCATCGCGCCGATGATCATCGTGGTGTTCAATTCCATCGGTATTCAGGGGTTGATCCCCAAGGCGATCATTTCGGCCTATCTGTCGTTTTTCCCCGTTGTCGTCGGTATGGTCAAAGGCCTGCGCAGCCCGTCGGCTATGCAGCTTGACCAGATGCGCACATGGGGCGCCAGCGCCGCGCAAAGCTTTTGGACCCTGCGATTGCCCAGCTCGGTGCCCTATCTGTTTACCTCGCTCAAAATCGGCATTGCGGCCTCGCTCGTCGGGGCGATTGTGGGCGAATTGCCCACGGGCGCGGTGCGCGGCCTTGGCGCGCGGCTGTTGACGGGTAGCTACTACGGCCAGACCATTCAAATCTGGTCGGCGCTCTTTGCCACCGCGATCCTTGCGGCCTGCCTTGTGGCGATCATTGGCGGGGTCGAAAGGGTGACGCTCAAGAAAATGGGGTATGGCAAATGAGCCTTGTGATTGCGGCATTCTTGCTTTGGGCGGCGGCCTTCTATCTCAATTTGCGCATCGCGTCGGGTCCGGCAAAGGACACGCAGGGGGCCAAATTGGCCGTGCCGGTGATCTTTGGTCTGACGCTCTTGGCGATATGGGAATTGGTGGTGCGCGGGCTGGGCGTGCCAATGGTGATCTTGCCCGCACCCTCGTTGATCGCGGCGCGGCTGGCGGCAAGCCTGCCGATCCTTTGGGCCGATTTCGTGCAAACCTTCGTCAAAGGCGCGCTCTCGGGCTATGTGATCGGGGTGGTGGCCGCTTGCGCCATGGCGATCATCGTGGACCGCTCGGAGTTCTTGCGCCGCGGGCTTTTGCCCGTTGGTAATTTTGTCGCCGCCTTGCCCATCGTCGGCACCGCGCCGATCCTTGTGATGTGGTATGGGTTTGATTGGCAGTCCAAGGCCGCGGTGGTGGTGGTGATGGTCTTCTTTCCGGTGCTGGTGAATGTCACCGCAGGCCTGCAAGAGACCTCTGCCATGCAGCGCGATCAGATGAAAACATGGGCCGCGAGCTATTGGCAGGGGCTGTGGAAGCTACGCCTTCCCGCTGCGATGCCGTTTGTTTTCAACGGTTTGAAAATCGCCTCGACCCTTGCGCTGATCGGCGCGATCGTCGCCGAGTTTTTCGGCTCGCCCGTGGTGGGCATGGGGTTTCGCATATCGACCTCGGTCGGGCAATTGGCGCTTGATATGGTATGGGCCGAGATTGTCGTCGCCGCCATCGCAGGCAGCGCGTTTTATGGCGCAATCGCGCTTGTCGAGCGGTTGGTGACCTTTTGGCACCCGTCGCAGCGGCGCGGGTAATCCAGATAAAATGCCGGACAATGGATGTCCGGCATTTCGTTTTTATCGGGTGTTTACGCGGCGCGTTTCGAACGGCGCAGCCCCGCGAAGGCGGCCATGCCCGTCAAGAGCAGCGGCAAACCCGCAGGCAGCGGCACCGCAGGGGCGACTTCATAGGTGATCGCCTCATAGGTGTAGCCCGCACCGGTCGAGCTGTCATCGAAGAACAGCGAGCTGATCAGCCCATAGCCCGACAGATCGACAACCGCATTGCCCACGATGGCCAAAGTATCGAGCAAAGCACCGCCGGCGCCATAGACCATCAGATCGACGTAATCACCGGGGTTAAACGTGCCGAAGGTCACGCTCACGTCATAAACGTCGGGAATGAAGTCGATCTCCAGATCCGCCTCGCAGCGGAAGGCCGTGGCGTTGAGCGAACAGATTTTGTCCGTAACGCCCCCGTAGCGATAGAGCGTCCCCTCCAAGGGAGTGACGATGGCATCGGGGATGGCAAAAGACGCACCCACATTGGACCCCGTCGACAAAGACGAGAAATCGAGCACGGCAGCATGGCTGCTTTGCGCGCTCAATAGACCGATGGAGAGAAGCGTGGCGGGCAGATAGCCCTTAAGGCTTGTAATGGAAAACATGGTTTCCTCCTGAATTGATTTTTTAAATTCGAAAAGTAGTTATTGAACTGCACTCGAAATAGAGCGCAGATTTACTTTACGTTAGTCTTTGCCGCATTTCAACTAACGCCGTTTGCGCGCGCGGGGGCAATCGCGATCTACGCCTAAGATTTGAGCGACAAACGCGACGTTGGACCATTTGGTCAAAGATTTGGTTGAGTGAAACCCAGATGAGTGCAACCATCGCTCCATAACTGGACAACTGGGAGCACGATCATGAAGACCATAGCCAGCTTGGCACTCGCCCTTGGGCTTGCCAGCGCGCCGATGGCGCAAGCCGCCTCGCATGCCGACAATACGGTGAAATTGCAATTGCAATGGGTCACGCAGGCGCAATTCGCGGGATATTATGTGGCCCTTGAAAAAGGATTTTACGACGACGAGGGGCTTGAGGTGACCATCTTGCCCGGCGGGCCTGATATTGCTCCTCCGCAGGTGCTCGCAGGGGGCGGCGCGGATGTGATGCTCAACTGGATGCCCTCGGCATTGGCCGCGCGCGAAAAGGGCTTGCCCGTGGTCAATATTGCGCAGCCCTTCAAAACCTCGGGGCTTATGCTGACCTGCTGGAAGGACACCGGCATCACCAGCCCGCAAGACTTCAAAGGCAAGACCATCGGCGTGTGGTTCTTTGGCAATGAATATCCCTTCCTGTCGTGGATGAGCCAAGAGGGGATTTCCACCGCAGGCGGCGAGGATGGCGTCACGGTTCTCAAACAAGGGTTCAACGTCGATCCGCTGATCCAGCGCCAAGCCGATTGCATCTCGACCATGACCTATAATGAATACGGTCAGGTCCTCGATGCAGGGGTCAGCCCCGACGAATTGGTCACATTCAAATATGAGGACCAAGGCGTTGCGACACTCGAAGACGGGATCTACGCGCTCGAAGAGAAACTGGCCGATCCGGCCTTCAAGGCAAAAATGGTGAAATTCGTGCGCGCCTCGATGAAGGGTTGGAAATATGCCGAGGCAAATCCCGAAGAGGCGGCAGATATCGTTCTCGAATTTGACGAGACCGGTGCGCAAACCGAAGAGCATCAAAAACGGATGATGGGCGAGATCGCCAAACTGACTGCTGGGTCCAACGGATCGCTTGATCCGGCCGATTTTGAACGCACGGTTGCGACGCTTTTGGCGGGCGGCTCCGATCCGGTGATCAGCAAGAAACCCGAAGGGGCCTATACGCTTGAGATCACGGATGAAGCGCTGAAGTAATCTGCTCGGACAAACAATACGATTGAACGCGGGCCGAAGGTTTGGCCCGCGTTTTTTGTTGCGCCGATCTTGGGCGGTCAGGAGGCGTTTTGAGCTTTTGGGGAGGCCTCTTGCGTGGCATTATCCCTGTGCTGAGCGGCTTCGAGCTCAGCGTGCAATGCCGCACGCAGCGACGACCACAAGGCAGGCAAGGGGGCCAAGGATTTGTCCGCACGTTGGTTCCAATCCGCGCCTGTATTGGCGACCGTCTCACAACGGCCAAGCGCTTCGTGCATTGCCCGCGCGCCAAATGTGGCGCAAGACCCCGCAAAGCCGTGCAATGCGGCGCGCGCCTGAGCGGGGGGCAGGTCAATCAACCTGTCCAATGCGCCGATGAAGGCGTCGCCTTCTGCGATGAATTCCTGCGCAAGACGGATGAATGTGGGTTGCGGCAAGGCGCGGCGCATCTCGCCCAAGGCCTGCCGGTCCAGATACGGTGTCTCTTGGCCAAGGTCTGGCGCCCCGTGCTCGGGATATTGCGCCCCTTCATGATAAAGCATTTCGCGCAAAACCGCCCAACGCAGCGGTTTATTGAGAACCGCTTCCATCCCCGCAGCAAGGTAGCGCGCGTGGTCTTCGGGCTGGGCATGGGCCGTCAACGCGATGATACGGCTGTCTTTCGAGGCCCCGCCCGAGGCACGGATCGCTTTGGTGGCCTCGACCCCATCCATGCGGGGCATGGAAATATCCATCAAAATCAAGTCATAAGCCTTGGCGGCTGCGGCATCGACCCCATCGACCCCATCATGTGCTTCGGTGACGCGGTGCCCGTCTCGGCGCAGCATTTCTCGCGCAATGAAGCGGTTGGTTTTGTTGTCCTCGACGATCAGCACGTCCAGAGGCTTTGATCCACTTCGCGCAGGGGGCGCTGCCTTTGGTTTGGTCGCAGGCGCCGAAATCGGCGCTGCGGCATCATCGGCTTTTGCGCTGCGCGTGGCGGCGCCGGTCTGGTCGGGCAAGGCGGCGGCGCGAGGGTTTGCAGGCGCATCCATCTCTGCGGCTGGCAGGGGCAGGCGCACCCAAAAGAGGCTGCCCTCGCCAAATTCGCTTTCTGCGCCGATCTCGCCGCCCATGGCGGTGACGAGGTTGCGCGTGATGCCCAGCCCGAGCCCCGTGCCCTCGATGTCATCCGCGCCGCCTTCGCCAAGGCGCACGAAATCTTCAAACACTTGGGCAAGGGCCTCGGTCGGGATGCCGCTGCCCGTATCACTGATTTGGAACTCGATCTGATCCGCGCCGGTGCGCGCCGCTTCAATCGCGATCTCGCCGTCCTTGGTGAATTTGGCGGCATTGCTGAGCAGATTGACCAACACCTGCCTCAGGCGACCGCGGGTGCCCGACACCAGCCCCAAGCTGTTGGCGTTCAAGGTGATGCTGTTGCCATTTGCAGCAGCAACCGGACGCAAGCTTTGCACCACTTCGCCAAGCAGAACATCGAGGTCAAAGGGGGCACGCTCGAGAGGGAGTTGGCCGCTCTCGATACGGGTGATGTCGAGCACCTCGTTGATATGGCTTAGCAAAACCTGACCGGAGTTGCGCAAGACATCTACCAATTCACGTTGCGGCGCGGTCAACTCGGCGCTGTCGAGCAAATCTATGGTTCCCAAAATCCCATTGAGCGGTGTGCGCATCTCGTGGCTCATCACCGCGAGAAAACGCGCCTTGGCTCGCTCACCTGCCAAGGCTTTGTCGCGCGAGCGTACCAATTCTTGCTCTGCCGCAAGCCGGTGCGAGATATTGCGCACAAAACAGACCAAAATCGTGCGCCCGTCATGTTCGGCGCGATCGACGGTCAACTCGATCGCGAAATGGCGCCCCTGCGCATCGCGGCCCAAAAGTTGTTCGCTGCGGCTCGCGCCGCCGACGCAGCTTTCCAATAGCTCTGCCGTGTCAATGCGCCGGCTGATTTGCTCATGCCGCGCGGCGCTATCGCCTGTGTAGGACTCCAGAGGCTTGCGCAAGAAGACCCCGAGATCAAGGGTTTCGGC
Organism: Litorivita sp. NS0012-18; assembly: GCF_040371945.1. Classification (NCBI taxonomy): domain Bacteria; kingdom Pseudomonadati; phylum Pseudomonadota; class Alphaproteobacteria; order Rhodobacterales; family Paracoccaceae; genus Litorivita; species Litorivita sp. NS0012-18. The sequence goes on from NZ_BAABWS010000001.1 coordinate 158,864, forward strand.
CTGCGCACGCGGGCGGCCGAACAGGGTTTCGGCGGCAGAGTTGAAGTCGGAAATCCGGCCAGTGGGATCGCAAACGATAATCGCATCGCGCGAGGTGGAGATAATGGTTTCGATCCGCGTCAGGATTGCGCGATTGGTGATCGCGCGGCTGCGGTTCAAACGGTAAAGCCGCCAGAAGACGAAAAGGAGCCATATCACCGCCGCTGCCAGCAGCAGGCTGACCAAGGCAACGAGCCTGAGCACGCGCGCGGCGTCTTCGCGCGCACGGTCGGCCTGTAGAGCCAGCTGCCGGTTGCCCTCGGTCGAAATGAGGCGCAGGTCTTGACGCAGCGGGGCGATGGCTTTCGCGACGTCTGGCAAGGCTTGCACCAACGTCGTGTCATTCGCATCTATGGTCGGCACCAACCCATAGGTCACCTGAGCGATATCTTCGAAACGCCCGCGCAGATTTGCGTAATCAAGGATCGGACGATAGAGCGCGCTGCCAGCGATGGTCTCTAGGCGGCTATAGAATATGTTGTAGCGCTTGCGCAGGTTGGCCAATGCGCTCTTGAGCTCGGGCTGCGGTTGTCCTTGGAGCGACGAAGTGCGCGTTTGCGCCTGCGCGACGGCCGCTTGAAAATCAAGAAATTCGACCTCGATCTGGCTCATGGTCCATTGCACGTTGTCCGCACGCGCTGACCCAAGCTCGCGCAGCTTTTGCGAGACGGAGCTGGACAGGTAAATCAGTAAGAACAACGAGGCAATCGCCACCAGTCCCAGCAGGCTGATCTGAATCCAGCGGGGGCGGAGCGCGGATCGGGCGCGGGGAGACGTCATCTCGACTGCCTTTCGTACTGGCCGCAGGGCGATTGCAGTCCTGAACTCGGGTCCGCGCCGGTCCTGCCAACCCGATTAGGTTAGGGCAAAATCACGATGCGGTCCAATTGCCAGACACTTTGCGCAAAAATCGTTTCGCTGCGGTAAACCGCACTTTTGTCATAGGGATAGACCAGCCATAGCGGCCCCTTGTCGCGCAAAGACATGCGCTGCCCGTTGCGGCTATGGGCCAAAAGCCCTTCTTGGGTGAGCGCATCCTCGACCGACAGGCGGACTTGATAGTCATTTTGGGCGATCAGGATCAACTGGCCTCCATCAAGTGCGAGCGGTTCGAGCAACACGCGCAGGCTGACACCTTCGAAAAGTTGCACGCCGTCGGTCCAGATTGTGCTGGTCTCAAGTGTTTCTTGCGGCAGATCTTGCAGCGCGGCGAAATCCATACTTGCGCTTAAATATGTGTCGGCAGGCGGCAGGGCGGCATTCGGGGCCATGCGCAGATCATAGACGCGCAGCAACGGCGCCTCTTGTGCTTGGGCGCGGTGGGGCGTCATCGCCAAGATGAGGATCAAGGCCGCGGCACCCAATATAAAGATACGTTTTGCGGACTGAATGAGGGTCTGAAAATCAGGCTGTGGCATGTCGTTCCTAAAAGGTTTTAGCAATCCGAGCGGTTGGGCGGATGGACAATAGGCGGGGAAAAGCGCACACAATCAACCCGATTTGGTCAACCGGTGCGATTTGTGATACAAGTTTAACGAGACTCACTGGCTTCACTTTCGTCTCTGTGGCGGCCCGCGTCTACACCCCTATCCGACAGAATAGGAAACCCGAGCGACCTTTAGATTTGTTTCACCCTTTACGGGCGATACTGGCTTTGCGAGAGTATCCCCTGCGCGGCCTTCAAATGCCGCCCATGCGCAGGACATTGTGTGAAAGAGCGTTGAGAAATGAGCGAAATCCTACTTGCCGACGATCATGAATTGGTGCGCGAAACGATTGCGGCCTATCTCGAGGCGAGCAGCGATATTCGCGTTGTTCAAGCCGCTGATTTTGTACAGGCGCTTGAGCTTGTGAAAACCTCTGGCCCCTTCGATTTGGTCGTATTGGACTATACGATGCCCGGGATGGACGGGTTGGACGGCCTTCGCAAACTCTTGTCTTTGCCAAATGCCGGTGCGGTCGCGGTGATGTCGGGCACGGCGTCTGCGGATGTGGCACGCCGCGCGCTGGAGGCCGGAGCGGCCGGATTTTTGCCCAAAACCTTGTCACCCGACACGCTGCTGAGCGCGGTCCAACATATCCTCGAAGGAGAGGTTTACCGTCCGCTGCAATTCTTGTCGCAAAAGGCCGATGCGCTTTCGGTGAAACTCACGCCGCGCGAGCGCGATGTTTTGAATGGAATTTGCGAGGGTAAATCCAACAAGGAAATCGCCCGCGATCTGGGCGTGCAGGAAGTCACGATCAAGCTTCATGTAAAGACCCTTAGCCGAAAGCTGGATGCGCGCAATCGCACCCATGCGGCAATGATTGGGCGCGATCTGGATCTGGTATAAACCGCTTGCGGCCTTGCTTGATTGACCGGTGATCTGCAGCGCGCCGCCGATCTGACTGCGCGCTATTTGGCGCCGTCCAAAGGGGACATGCTCCGCCCGATGTCTCGATTGCGATGTGCGGCGCCGCGCGTGGCAACCTGTGCAATTATTTCTCTTATTTGAGCGAATATTCTCGCCCGATAACGGTCCAAAACCGCGCCGATTAAAGTCATCTTCACCGTTCGCACCGATAAGGGCTGAGCTAGAACTCAAACCTAGGGACGGCGGTTCGCCGAGATGCATATGAAGTTGCTTCGGAATATTCCTATCGCATTGGTGCTACCGGCCATGTTCTTTGCCTTGAGCTTGAGCGCTTTAGGCACGATGGGTGCCTCGTCTTACTATGGCGCGCGGGCGCTGCTTTTGGACGAATCGCACGATAGCATCGGTGCGATGAGCAAACGGCGCGCCTCCGAAATCGAAGATTGGTTTGCGCAGGTTGAAGCCGAGGTCGCGTTTCAAGCGAGCAGCCCAAACACCGCCACGGCCCTGCGCGTCTTTGGGTCAGGGTGGAAAGCCTTTGACGGCGCGGCGCAGGCGGAATTGACCCGCGCATTTATCACCGACAATCCCCACCCCGAAGGCGAACGAGCCGCATTGGACAATCCTGAATTACGCTCGGCCTATAGCCGCGGGCATAAGCGCTACCATCCATTCTATCGCGGTTTGGCCGAACGTGCCGGTTTTGCCGATGTGTTCCTCTTCGATAAGTTTGGCAATTTGGTCTATTCGGTTGAAAAACGCGACGACTTTGCCTCCAGTATCGCGCAAACACCGCAAACTGCGCTGACCCAAGCCGTGCGATCGCTTTTCGAAAATGGCGGCGGCGAGGGCGAGACGGTCACATTCGTAAATTTCGCCCCCTATGCGCCCGTCGGCGGGGCGCTTTCGGCCTTTGCCTTGCAATTGGTCAAAGGTGCGAATGGTGCTCCCGACGGGGTCTTTGCCGTGCGCTTGTCCACCGCACCTGTCGAGCAGATCATGGCGCGGACCGCTGGGAACGGCGCTCAGGGCAATGCCTTTTTGCTTGATGCAGAGCAGGGCATTTTGTCATCGGATGCAGCAGTTATCGACCTTGCGCCGCTGCGTGATCCGGCACCGTTGAACACCGCGCTGGCGGGGGAGGCGAACGTCTCTCAAACGCAGCGCGATGTGCCGCTTTTGTCGGGGTTTCAACCGGTCATGATCGAAGGCGTGTCCTGGGTGGCTGTGGTCGAGACCGCACAAGCCGACGTCTTTAATCTGGCAAATAAACTGCGCCGTGACCAGATTGTGCAAGGTCTTGCGCTTATGGCTCTTTTCGCGCTGGCTGGGATCGTCTTGGGCCGCGGTTTGAGCCGCCCGCTCAAAGATCTTTCAAATGCCATCAGCGCCATTCGCCATGGGGATTACACTGTCACGGTGCCCGGCGTGGATCGCGGCGATGAGATCGGGTCAATCGGCAAAGCTTTGGCCGCGCTTCAAACCGAATTGGTCGGAGCCGAAGCCAAGAATGCCGACAGTAAGTTCCAAAGCGCCGCCGTCGGGGCCACTTCGGCCGCCTTGATGATGACGGATGCGAATTTCTGCGTCACGCATATGAACCAGTCGATCCGCGAGCTTGTGCGCACCTATGCCGATGATATCCGCAAAGTCGCGCCCGACTTTGATCCTGACGGCTGTATCGGAATGAACATGGATGTGTTTCACCGTGCACCAGAGGCGATCCGCAAACGGGTTGGTGCCGCTGCGGGGCAACGCTTTACCGCAGCAATCCCGCTTGGCGATATCCGTCTCGCGATTGATGTGCAGCCCTTTTTCGACGACGATGGCGAGTTGCTTGGATCGGTCGTTGAATGGTCGGATGCGACCGAAGAAACCCGCCGCAATGCGATCATACAGGCCATTGATTCCAGTCAGGTTTTTGCCGAGTTCGATGAAGATGGCGGGTTGAAATATGCGAATGCGGGGTTCTTTGAATGCTGTAACCTGTCGCTTGACGCGTTGCGAGGCGTGAAAATGCGCGACATGTTCCGCGGTGATGCGGACGAAAAACGCGGGCAGCAAGGGGGCGATAAAACCCATGCGAAACTGCTTGAGGGTGATACGGTCAGCGGCCGTTTTGTGCTCAAGCCGGACGCGCCTGAAGCCAAAGAAACGATCCTTGAGGGGAGCTTCTCTCCGATCCGCACCCGTGTTGGCTCCTTCGCCGGATATGTTCTGATCGGAAATGATATTACCGTCGATCATGCGCATCTGAGCAAGGCCGAAGCCAAACGCGCCGCAATGGAAGCCGCGCAGACGCATATGGTCGAGCAAATTCGCATCGGCATGCAAAGCCTTGCGCAAGGGGATCTGACCACGCGCCTTGACGCCGAATTTGCACCCGAATACGAGCAATTGCGTGGAGATTTCAACGCTGCGGTTGCAGATCTGGCGCGTGCGCTTGAAGTGGCGGCCGAAGAGTCGCTGAACATGCGCGCCGAAAGCGCCGAAATTTCCAATGCTGCCGAAGATATGGCAATCCGCTCGGAGCGTCAGGCCGCGACCTTGCGCGACACCGCCAATGCGCTCGATGAGATGACAACCAACGTCCATAGCGCGGCCGAAGGCGCGGCGCGCACCGAAACCGTTGTCAGCGAAGCGCGCACCCGCGCCGAACGGAGCGAAGAAGTGGTTGGCGAAGCCGTCGAGGCCATGTCGGAGATCGAGGCCTCAAGTCAGGAAATCGTGAAGGTGATCAGCGTGATCGACGAGATCGCGTTTCAAACCAACCTCTTGGCGCTCAACGCTGGCGTCGAGGCGGCGCGCGCGGGCGAGGCTGGGCGCGGCTTTGCTGTGGTTGCAACCGAAGTGCGCGCGCTCGCACAGCGTTGCTCGGACGCGGCCGGAGAGATCAACACGCTTTTGCGTAAATCGGGCGAGCATGTGGATAAGGGCGTGACCTTGGTGGGAGAAACCGGCGATGCGCTCAAACACATCATGGAATCCGTGTCCGAAATTTCCGGTTATATTGGCGACATCGCAAAATCGGGGCGCGAACAATCGACAGGCTTGCAGCAGATCAACGCTGCGGTGATGGAGATCGACCAAACCACGCAACAAAATGCGGCCATGTTCGAGGAAACATCCTCGGCCAGCAACGCACTTGCACGGCGCGCAGATGTATTGGCGCGCAGCCTGAGCGGTTTCAAATTGGGTCAAGACAAGCGGCCAGCAGTAGCGCCGCCCGCGCCGAAACCCACTGCGAAAGCACCTGCGCCTGTGTCCGCACGCAAGCCCGCGCCCGTTGCGGCCCCGAAACCGGCCACGCCCGCAGCGGCGCCGAAACCGGCCGCGGCCAATCGTGCAAAACCATCACACGATGGTTGGGAGCCCGAGCGGCGCACGGAGCGCCGCCGCGTGGTCATCGACCGGCGCTCGGGCGCCGTTCTCGCTGCAACCGAAGATAACATCGAAGAGTCATGGGAAGAGTTTTGATGAAACATGCAAATGATATGACGGTCCCGCGCCGTGTCTTGATTGTGGACGACTCGCCCGCCATTCGTGCGGTGCTCGCTCACGCGCTCAGCAATGATCCGCGCCTTGAAGTGGTCGGTGAAGCATCAGACGCCTATGAGGCGCGGGGCTTGATCAAGAGCCTCAACCCCGATGTGATTACTCTGGATGTCGAAATGCCGCGCATGTCTGGGCTTGATTTCCTTGAGCGTTTGATGCGTTTGCGCCCGATGCCAGTGGTGATGTTTTCCTCGGTCACGCAAGCAGGCAGCGACAATGCCGTGCGCGCGCTCTCTCTAGGCGCTTTCGATGTGTTGCCCAAACCGCTGAGCGGTATCAGCAAGGCCGATTTGCTCAGCCTTCGCGATGCGGTTGCAAGCGCGGTCGTGAACACCGGCTCCTCCAAGCGCGACAGTTGGGAGCCAAGCAAAGGCACGCCCGTCGCGCAATCTGTGCCGGAGATGGCGCGCAAATGGGGCGGCGAGGTGATCTTGATCGGTGCTTCGACGGGCGGTGTGGCCGCGTTTGAAAAAGTCCTATCGACAATGCCGCGCAACGCCCCGCCGATCGTTTTGTCACAACATATGCCCGAAGCCTTCCTGAGCAGCTTTTGCGGACGCTTGGCACAGCTTTTTCCCCATGACGTGCAATTGGCCGCTGATGGGCTCGAGCTTAAACCGGGCAATGTCTATGTATCACCTGGCGGCGCATTGCATACCGGCGTCGCCCTGCGCGGCTCCAAGGTCTATTGCAGCCTGATCGACAAACCCAAACGCAACGGGCATTGCCCCTCGGTCGACGAGTTGTTTTTCTCGGCGCAGGAGTTTGCTTCGCGGGTCCATGCCGTCATTTTGACCGGATTGGGGCGCGATGGCGCGGAGGGGATGAAGGCATTGCACGACGGCGGAGCCCATTGCGTTGCGCAAGATCGCGATAGTTGTGTGGTCTATGGAATGCCGCGTGCCGCCGTCGAAATCGGCGCGGTCGATGCGCAAGTGCCATTGGACGAGATCAGCAGCCTTGTCTGCAAACCGGTGCGCGCAAAGCTGTAAAGGACTTGTGAACGGCAGTGGCAATACAATGGTGTCGCCGCGCCCGAAACATAAGCCATCCTGAAAGGAAGGGACCAAAAATTGAGAGATGCGAGCGTTGCGGGTAAATCCGTAAATATCACACAAGGCGAGTTTGCCTGCATGTCCGAGCCCGATGGCATTATCACCACCATCTTGGGCTCTTGCGTTGCCACATGCATTTGGGATCCGGTCGCTGGGGTCGGGGGAATGAACCACATTCTTGTGGCCCAATCGGGCAGCGGCGCAAGCCGGAATGACTTTGCCGGTGTGAACGCGATGGAATTGGTCATCAACGGATTGATCCGCCGCGGTGCAAAGCGCGAAAACCTTCAGGCAAAGGTATTTGGCGGTGCCAAGATGATCGAGGGCCTGTCAGATATCGGTCAAGTCAACGGCGTTTTTGTCGTTGAATACCTTGAGCGCGAAAACATCCCCTGTGTCGGCAAAAGTCTTGGTGGAACTCTCGCGCGGCAAATCCGCTTTTATGCGGGCGAAGGACGGGTGCTGCAAAAATCGATCGCAGGCGCCGCCGTCCCGCCGCCGCCGCCGCCGCGCCCCAAGGCCGAGCCGGCCGGAGGCAACGATCTGGAGCTGTTCTAGACCGCGGAAGGCGAGCATGGATAAAGATGAAAAGCGCCCTGATTGCTCAGGGCGCTTTTCATCTTTCAAGTCAGATTATAGCTGATTGGCCGCACGATCCCCGACTACTTCAACTCTACCGCAACGCCGCCGCCAAAGCCCCAAGGATAGGCCGAGTGCATCCTTTTGTTGAGCGTCACGATACTGGTGCTCACCTGACCCGACGTGCTCGCACCGGCGCGATATTGATTTTGCGCGCCGATGGGTTCGGGGATGACCGTCGCGCTGCCGCGCAAATCTCCTGCGCGGCAACTGATCTTGACGGGCGCGGGCGCGCCTCGGTTCTTGAAGCGCGCACCTTGCGCATATGTTGGCATCGATACCGCGCGCGGAGATGTCACCGCCGCATTGATTTGCGGCGACGTCAGTTGGCATAGAGCGCCGCTCACGTCTTGGCGTTTGCCGTCTTTTGAAGTTTTATACGTGCGCAAAGTCATCGACGAGGTGCCGACAACCTGCAAGCCCGTGCTTGCCTTTGCAGTCACGGCCAACGGCGGTTCGGAAGGCTCGGAGCCGCTAACGCAAGCTGTCAGGCCCAGTGTTGCCGCCAAAGCAAGGGCGGCAACTTGTTTACCCAAAAGACGCATTGGGTTACTTCAGCGTGACTTTAACATCTGCCGGATAGGCCCAAGGCACCGAGCTTGCCACAGCGGCAGAGACGGCCACGGTGATCAACGCGGCTGCCAATCCGCCACCAACTGTGGTGCCGATGGCTTTTTCCTGCCACGAGACCGACGCCGCGCCGCTCAATTTATCGGCCTTACAGGTAACGATGAGCGAACTGGGCAAGCCGCGATTGTCCAATCCGGCGCGTTGCTTGAACTTGGGAAGAACGACAACTTGCGGCGTCACCCCCGCCGCGAGACGCTCATCGGATCAGATCTAGCATTTCGCCCCGACCACCTCATTGGTTTTCTTGCCATCTGCACTGACAGTATAGGCGCGCACCGTTGTTTTTGTGGTGTCTTTCGCGAGCTTACTGGTATCCAGCCTGCGCTTCATCGACGCCGTTACGGGGACAGAGGTGACGGCCACGGGGTCGGGTGTGCAGCCAGACAGAGCGATTGCGGCGGCGAGGCCGAGAGCAATTTTATTCATGGCCTTCCTAATAGGCAAAATTGTTACGGGAACGGAATTGGTGCGCTTGAGATCGGTGCGCAGCCAAGGATTTTGGGGGGTGCCCGTTCCCTTTGGGGGGGAGGTGCCGGCTGTGTTCTTCGCAGCGCTGAGTTTTCCTCGTTCCATCGCATCACGCGCCGCGCCGCAGATCAGAGGCGGTGCATGGGAAGGCGCGCTGGCCTTCTCCTTGCACGTTGGCTGATCCGATGTGCACAAAAATGCCCGCTGCGGACAAAGCCGAGCGGGCATTTTGAGCCAAGTTTGACGGTCGTCACAGCCAGATGTCGTCGTCGTCATCGGATGCGGAGGGGGAGTCCAACCCGTCCTCTAGAAACAAATCGGCATCCGAGCAGCCATGTTTGGCGTCCTCTGGCAAGGAGTGGACGATGTCTTTGAGGCTGTCGCGCATATGCACCGAGCGTAGCAACCCGTCGACGGTCACCGAACTGTCAGCGTGCCAACTCATATGTTCGCTGACATAAAGCAAGATCGCCTCGATGTCCTGCAAGGACTGGCGCAGGAAATCCACCCGCTGAAAGCTTTGCAAGGTCTCGCCGTCCAAAGGGTTGCAGTTGCAAAGAGACGTAGAAAGCGCGTTCTCGAGCGCGATTGTGATGGTGCGCAGGGTTTTGACTTGCCCTGCGAGCACCTCAATCATGCTCGAAGCGGTGATGTTGACGATTTCGTCTTTGTCACCTGCCATAGAGGATGCTTCCTGTGTCGTCTTTGCCGTGTGCATTACAGCCGCCCCACCACCGCTTCGATACATTTACGCAGCTCGTCAGGCTCGAAGGGCTTTTTGAGAAAGTTGTTCATTCCCAACTTCTTACCATACTCGATGATCTGTTTTTCCGCACGTCCGGTGATCAAAATGAACCCCACGCCTTTGGTCTTGGGCGCCGAGCGCAATTGATGCAAAAGCTTCAATCCGTCCATTTCTGGCATGTTGTAATCCGAAATCACAAGATGCACCGGTGCGGTTTCGAGCGCTTTGAGCGCGGTTGCACCATTGTCGGTGCTCGCCACGTTGCGAATGCCGAAGCCGTCGAGTGCCTGTGTGATCAAGCCGCGGCTGGTAGACATATCGTCGACAACCATAACTCTCAATTGGTCTCGCAGAGCCATAGACCAGTCCTCCTGGAGTTGTTGCCGCTATGCGGCAGGGCGATAGGCGGTCAAGCCGATCGATTTGAAAAGGGGTTGGGCGCAATCGGAAATCCGTTCCGAATGTCCCAAGAAGAACCACGCGTCCTTGCCAAGCATCTTGTGGAACCTTGGCCAAAGCGATGCCTGTGTCGGCGCATCAAAGTAAATGACCACGTTCCGGCAAAATACCACATCAAAGCCGCCCGACATGGGCCAGTCGCGCAGCAGGTTCAGCTCGCGAAAGCGCACAAGTTTTTTCAACGCCGGATCAACCTCATATTGCACATCAAGGCCGGATCCGGATTTGCGCATATATTTCTTGAGGTAGCCCTCTGGAATGCCGCCGATTTGTTGCTCGGAGTAAATCCCCGCCTTGGCCTTGGCCAAGATCTGCGGATCAATATCAGAGGCCAGAATAAGCACGTCTTTTTGTGCCATCTCGGGTGCGTGCTCCATGAGCGTCATGGCGATGGAATAGGGTTCTTGTCCGCTGGAACATCCGGCCGACCAAATCCGCACCCGTCCGCCATTTCGGGCACGTTCGCGCAAGATGGGCAAGGCTTGATCTCGCAGCATGTCGAAGTGATGCGGCTCGCGAAAGAAATGCGATACATTGGTGGTCAGGGCCGAAATCATCTCGCGCCGCTCTGCCAATCCGGACTCTGACGAGACAAATTTGGCATAGTCATCGAAATCAGCGTAGCCAACGGCGCGGATGCGGCCGCGCAGGCGCGATTGCACCATCGTGGTCTTTGCGGGGGTCAAGATGATCCCCGCCTCGCTTTTCGCCAGACCGGCGATGACCTCAAAGGCCTTTGGGCTCAAACTCGCGCTTGCCCCGGGGTTCCCACTCATATCGCTCATGCGGCTTCATCCGCCGTCGCAGGGACAACCGCCGCAAGATCAAGAACGCGGATCATCCGGTCGTCGATCAATGTGAGCGCGCGCACGACTGACATATGCGGCTCCGACGCCATTTCGGGCGGCGGCTGCAAATCGCTTTCGGTCATCGCAACGATGTCCGAGACCGCATCGACGAGCAGGCCGGTGAGCGTGCCGCCCAGATTGACCACGATGATCACATTGCGGTCGCTGGTTTCTTGGACCGGCAAACACAGCCGTCGCGCCAGATCCATCACGGGCAAAACCGTGCCGCGCAAGTTGATCACCCCGCGCATATAATCCGGCGCATGCGGCATAGGCGTCGTGCGCGTCCAGCCGCGAATTTCGCGAACTGACATGATGTCGAGGGAATATTCTTGATCCGCCACTTTGAAGGTGAGCAATTCAAGATCTGTTGCTTGATTGGGGTCACTCATAACGATGCTCCTTATTATGCGCTCAAAGCTTCGGTCCGGGACGCGCCCGAGGCCTCTGCGATGATGTCGGCGGGGTCGAGGATGAGGGCGATCTGCCCGTCCCCGAGAATGGTTGCGGCGGCGATGCCGGGGGCGCGGAAGAAACTGTCGTCGAGCCCTTTGATCACCACTTGGCGTTGGTCTTGGATACCGTCGATGATGAGCGCGGCGCGGGCCCCGTCCTCATAGGCGATCAGCAATACGATGGCCCCGACATAGTTGTCGCGTGCAGGGCGATAGCCAAGCTCGACGCCCAGATCGAAGAGCGGGACGAATTCGCCGCGCACCCTCACGATATGCTTGCCCGGGCGCAGCATCTCGACGTCGGCCTCGCCCAAAGACAGGGTTTCGACCACGACATTGAGGGGCACGACAAGGGTTTCGTCGGCAACATTGACCACCATCCCGTCCAGAACCGCGAGGGTCAGGGGCAAGGAGATCGAGAATTTCGTGCCCTTGCCCGCCTCGGAGGTGATGGTGATCCGTCCGCCCAGAGCTTGAATGGCGGTTTTCACCACATCCATGCCTACGCCGCGTCCCGACAGATCGGAAATCTGGCTGGCCGTCGAAAAACCTGGGGCGAAGAGCAGATTGTCGATGTCACTATCGCTCAGGTTCGCATCGGCAGGCACGAGGCCCTTTTTGATCGCGATCTCAAGCACACGTTTGCGGTTGATCCCTGCGCCGTCATCGGCAATTTCAATCACCACGCGCCCCGAACGGTGCGCCGCCGACAGGGTCACGATCCCTTCGGGCGATTTGCCCGCAGCAATCCGGTCGTCTTTGCTTTCCAGCCCGTGGTCCACCGCATTGCGGATCATATGGGTCAAAGGATCAGCAAGCCGTTCAATCACGGTCTTGTCGACTTCGGTGCCTTCGCCATCAGTGACAAGGCGCACATTCTTGCCGACCGCGGCCGAGGCCTCGCGGATAATCCGGCTCATGCGTTGGAAGAGCGATTTGACCGGCTGCGCGCGGATCATCATCACCGAATCCTGAATGTCGCGCGTCAGGCGTTGGAATTCTTCAAGCCCGTTCATCGCATCGGAATGCGGCGATAGGCCTGCCTGTTCGAGGCTTTGCGATAGCATCGCTTGGTTGATCACCAATTCGCCGACCAGATTGACCAAGCGCTCGATGCGTTCGAGATCGACGCGGACGACCGACTTGGGGGCATTGGCCGCTGCTCCGCCCGATTTGCCCGCAGGTTTGCGCGCTGCACCCTCGTCGGGGGCGGCGCTCGGCGCGGGTGTCTGTGCGGCGTCTTTCGGGGCTTCGGCTGTCGTCACCTTCACGGGAGCGGCGGCCGAGGGGGCCTCTTCGGGCGCGTCATCAGGCAGGGTTGCTGGCGGCTCCGGCAGCGCTTCGATCGCGGCGCTTTGTTGCGGGGCAGGTGCGACTTCAGGCGCGGGTTCAGGCTCGTCTTCACCGAAAGGGGTGGTGCTGACCGACAGCTCGCAAAGCCCCTCAACAAATTCGAAAATCTCGCGAATTTCGGCCTCGTCAACATCGGCTTCCAAGGTGATATTCCACGCCAGATAGGGCGTTTCTGCCGCCAGAGTATCAAGCGCGGGCAGCTCGCTCATGTCGCATTCGACGCGCGCCGTGCCCAAGGCACCCAGATTGCGCAAGAGCATCTGTGGCTCATTGCCGGTTTCAAACATTTCCTGTTGGGGTTTGAAGCGGATGTAATGGGTTTTCGGGCCATTGTCCTCGGCGGCAGCGGGTGCATCGGCATCGAGGTCGGGCAGATCGGGAAGCGGCGGCAAGCCGTCAAGATCGAGCGACATGGACACGCCCATCGGCTCGAAATCATCGGCCGAGACCTCTTCTTCCTCTTCCTCGGGGCCGCCCAAGAGTTGGTCAAGCTGCGCCAAAAGCTCTGCGCTGCGCTCGTCGGGCAGAGGTTCATCGTCGCGGCAGACTCGAATCAGGTCGGACAGGTGGTCGGCACAGGCGAAAAACAGACGCATTGCATCCGCATCAGGCGTGAATTTATTGGAACGCACATCGTCGAGCGCCGTCTCGTAGCGGTGGGCAAAGCGCACCAAGGCTTCCAGCCCGAAAGCGCCCGCGCCGCCTTTGATCGAATGCACCGCGCGAAAGACGATATTGATCGTTTCGGGATCGTCATCGCCCTCGTCAAGCGTGGTCAAACCGTCTTGCAGGGCCTCCATAAGCTCTTCACACTCAATGAAGAAAGAGGCGCGGATTTCCGCCATGGGATCATTTGCGTCACTCATATCCGTTCTCCTAGCCTGCGACCATTTGCAGTGCTTTGACCAGTTTCACCGGATCGAAAGGCTTCACGATCCATCCGGTTGCACCGGCGTTGCGGGCACGCATTTTCAATTCGGGCGAGCTTTCGGTGGTCAGCACAAGGATCGGCGTGGCGCGGTGGCTGTCCTGATCGCGCACCGCGTCGATAAATCCGAACCCATCCATGCGCGGCATGTTGATGTCGGTGATGATCACATCGGGTTCGAGCCCGCCAAGCACCTCAAGCCCGTGCACGCCGTCATCGGCCAGATGCACGGTAAAGCCCGCCGGTGTAAGCGCCATACGGATCATGTCGCGCATGGTGCGGCTGTCATCTACTGCGAGGATATTGAGGCTCATGGTTTGCCCTCCGAGATCGATTCAGGGGTGAAACCCATTTGGTGCATCTGCTCAATGAGCCGGTCCGAGGCATTAATGATGCTCATCTTGTGACCCTTTGCCTTAAGCGATGTGGCTGCCGACAAAAGCACCTGCAAACACAGCGCGCCGATATTGGCCACGGGGCCAGCATCAACCGTGATGTCGCCATCCAGCCGCTCTTTGAGGCTGGACGCCAAGGGCTCTGCTGCGGGCAGATCTAGTTTGGACTGAAGAACAAGCGGCTCACTCATAGCCACCTGCCTTGGGCGCAATACGCTGGTTCGGCATTGCCAACCTCCCATAATTCCGTTCCGGTTCCTGACGGTTCTATGGGGCGGGCGGTTAAAACGGAGTTACGGCCCATAGCCAATTTGCCCCATTTTGAAACAGTTTGGGCCGAACTCTGCGCGGACAGGCAAGATTTCGATCTGCAAAGCGTATAAAACAAACACAAGTTGTCGCGCTTGCGCTGACATAGTGACTGCGCCCTATGTCCGGCCGGATTGGACATAAGATTTTCGGTGCCCACTGGGACGGGACGGGAGTCGCGCCTCTTACCGCGTCACAGCACATATTTAGGCACATGAGAACCCTTGTGACCGCGGTGTTATTTCTCGCCTCCGCCGCAACGCTTGCGGGGGAGGCGATTACCCGCTGGCCAAGTATCCATGATCAAGCATCGATGATTATGACGGGCGGCCCTCAAAAGAACGGCTGCGGCAATGGTCAAAGCGCCGCGTTTCGCGCCGCGCTTCAAGGCGCGTTGGAGATTGTGGGCATCGTGAAGCCTGCTTCATACGGACGGGTCTTTTGCGGCAGGTTTCAGGCCGCAAGGGGCATAAGCGACTTATCTGGCTGATTACATTGGGAATATTCCAGCATTGGGGGTAACCGAGCATTGCTGCTCACGCCCGAAGAGAATTTTGCCGAGCATAATCTAGAGCCGTGTCCGTGGCCAGTTCTGGCGCGAGACCTTGTTTGCGGCTCTCCGAGACTATCATGTCCGACGAGCGGGCGCGATGTTCCGGAGACGGGCGAGGCGCGTTCGCACGATTTATCGAGCGGCCATCGGGGCGAAAGCTTCGCTCTGACGACGTCATTTGGGTTTCGCAGTGCGGCAGGGTTTGAAAATCCAGCGCTGCACCCGATCCGGCGGAGGGTTCGAAAATCATCCAACCGCATGGACCCATCGCAAAGAAAAACCCCGCCACAGAGCGGGGTTTTGAGGGTTCGTAGGCTCTGTGCGCCGCGCGATTTATCCGCGCCGCCGCCGCCGCCCGCCGCGCGCGCCTGCGGTTTCGGCGGCGGTCGGGGTTTTGTTGGCCGCAATCCATGCCGCGCCATGCGGGTCTTGGTTGCTCAGCAGGTTTGCCGCCATGATCGCCTGCATCTCCGAACCCGCCGTGGCGGTGAGCGCGCCCAAACCGGTGAGTTTGGCCAAAAGCGCATCGTCCATCCCCTCGGGCAAGATGATGCCCGCCGCCTGCAACTCGTCGCGTTTGGCTTGCAGCTTGGCTTGGCTGACCGGCATGGCGACGGGGTTCATGATGGCCGAGGTCATACCCGCGCCCATGGCCATGGGCAAAAACGCATTATTGATGCCGTGCCGGTTGGGCAGGCCGAAGGAGATATTCGACGCGCCGCAGGTGGTATTCACGCCCAATTCTTCGCGCAGACGCCGCACCAGAGCAAACACCTGTTGCCCCGCCGTGGCCATCGCGCCGATGGGCATGACCAAGGGGTCGACCACGATGTCATGGGCGGGAATGCCGAAATCCGCGGCCCGCTCGACGATCTTCTTGGCCACGGCAAAGCGCACATCGGGGTCTTCGGAAATGCCGGTGTCATCGTTGGAAATCGCCACAACCGGCACGTTGTATTTCTTCACCAAAGGCAGGACCAATTCCAAACGGTCCTCCTCGCCGGTCACCGAATTGAGCAGGGGGCGGCCTTCGGCAATCTCCAAACCCGCTTCCAAGGCGCCTGGCACCGAGCTGTCGATGCACAAAGGCACATCCACGAGGCCTTGCACCATCTCGACGACCTTGCGCATCAGGGGCGGCTCGGTCTCGTTGGGGTTGGGGTTGGAGTTATAGACCACGCCCGCATTGATATCGAGAACCGCCGCACCGGCCAGAACTTGCGCCAATGCGTCTTTCTCTACGGTCGAGAAATCACCCGCTTCCAATTCGGCGGCGAGTTTTTTGCGCCCCGTGGGGTTGATCCGCTCGCCAATGACGCAAAACGGCTCGTCAAAGCCCATCACAACGGTCTTGGTTTTGCTCTCTAGGATGGTGCGGGTCATGTGTCGTCCTTATCTATAACGCGAAATGCGTCTATCTGTGTGGCGCGCGCGGTCTATCGGGCCGAGGCAGCGCGCGAAGCAGGCGCGAGGGCAGGGCCGTGGCCATGCTCTGCGGTCCAAGTCGTTGCGGTTTTGATACCGCCGAGCGGGAAGAAATGCACCCCCTCGATCAGGCTTTGCGGATTGGCGGCCTTATAGGCGGCCAGATCGGCCAAAATCGCATCGGGCGTATAGGGCAAAAGCAGCTTGCTGACATCCATTGCGCGCTTTTGCAAAACCTTCAACGACGGGCCAACGCCGCAAGACATGGCAAAGGTGATGAGGGTTTGCAATTTGGCAGGGGCGGCAAGGCCGAGGTGGATCGGCATGGTGATCCCCGCCTGCGCTAGGCTCTCGGCCCAAGCGATCAGCGGCGCGGCCTCAAAGGCGAATTGCGTGACAATGGCCATATCGGCATCGGTGCGCTCGGCGTAGGCCTGTTTGAATGCCAAAGCCGCATCGACATTGGCGCGCCCGCCCGCAGGGTCAATATCGCGGCTGCCTTCGGGATGGCCCGCGACGTGCAAGCGCTCGAAGCCATTGGCATCAAAGACGCCGCTTTCGATCAGGTCCATCGAATTGTCGAACGGGCCGCGCGCTTGCGCAATACCGCCCGCCAGCAAAAGCGCCTGACGCACATCGGCCTCGCCTTGATAGCGGGCAATCCAGTCATTGAGCGCATCGCGCGACGGCACAGAGCGGGCCGGAATATGCGGCATGACCGCAAAACCTTCATGCGCGATACGTTTGGCCGTGGCGATCATATCCTCGATCGGCGTGCCGTCGATATGGGCAACATAGACCCGCGTGCCCTTGGGCAGAATCTCGGCGAAACTGTCGATCTTGGCGGCGGTGCGCGGCATGACTTCGATCGAATATCCGGCCATCAGGGCGCGCGCATCGGCGCCCATCACATTGCCGGTCGTCTTGCTTGCGCTCTTCTTGAAGTTAAACAATGCCATCGCGGCCTCCAAAATGCGGCTTGGGATCACTGCGTGTCCCAACCGTCCCCATCGATCAGCGCTTTGATCCGCGCCTGATCGAATTCCTGCTCCAGCCGCTGCGCTTGCGCTTCGGCCACCTCCGAGGGTTCGCCCTCTACCGCACCAAAGGGCACCTTTCGCCATTCGGCGAGATAGGCATCGGCGTCCTTCGCCCCCACTTTCATCGCGGCGCGGTCGATCGCCTGCTCGAAACGTTCGGGCAATTGGATCTTGGCGGCGCGGCGGCCTTTGCCGACAATCACCTGCGCGGGGATGTCGCGCCAATAAACGATTGTGACTTCGGGCATGGGTGATTCCTTCACTGCGATCTCTCATTGATAGGGCGCATCGGCGCCGCGCTTTGCGTCAAACTCGACACAAGGGCGCGCATTGGCGACGCGGCGCAAGCAGGAGGCAGGCGCGGCCTTGATGTAACGCGGATCGCCATGGCAATGCTACGGCGCAGCATCGGAAAAATCCTAAAGATCGTTATGAATGACGCGCGGCGGCGCTTGCGCGAAGAGGCAATAAGGACTACCTTGGGGATAACTCGAAAATGGAGGGCGTAACCCATGGCGCCCAAGCGTCCCGAAGGTGCGGGCGCATTCCCGATACCGGTTGAGAGCCCCGCGCCGAAACCGCCTGATCCGTCGGAGCTTTATGCTGCGCTGGACCTTGGCACGAACAGTTGCCGCATGTTGGTTGCGCAGCCCAAGGGCAGCCAGTTTCATGTGGTCGATAGTTTCTCGAAATCCGTGCAACTTGGCGCGGGTCTGGAGAAGTCTGGCCGTCTGTCGCGCTCTTCCATGGCGCGCACCATTCAGGCCCTGCGCATTTGCCAGCAAAAGCTCAAACGCCATAAGGTCAAACATATGCGCCTCGTGACCACCGAGGCCTGCAGGCGCGCCAAAAACTCGCGCGAATTCATCCGGCAGGTGCGGCGCGAAACGGGGCTGCAACTCGACATTATCAAACCCGAGGAAGAAGCGCGTCTGGCGGTGATTTCCTGCGCGCCGCTGGTTTCGACCAAGACCGAACAGCTTTTGGTCGTCGATATCGGCGGCGGCTCGACCGAATTGGTCTGGATCGACCTTTCGTCAGTGCCCCCGCGCGAGCGCCCGCGCGCCATCATGCGGTTGCACGCAGGGTTCCATCCGCCCGAAAGCCCGTTTCCCGCCGCCAAAGTGGTGGATTGGATTTCCGTGCCCTTGGGGGTCGCCACTTTGCGCGACCAATTCTCCGACGTCGAAGACGACGCCGCCCGCTTTGCTTTGATGAGCTGGTTCTTCGAGGAAAACCTTTCGGAATTTGCGCCCTATAAGGATGAGCAGGAGCGCGAGGGATTTCAGATCATCGGCACCTCCGGCACGGTCACCACGGTGGCCGCCTCCCATTTGGGGCTCAAACGCTATGACCGGACCAAGGTTGACGGGCTGCGCATGACCTCGGACCAGATCGACCGCGTGATCCGTGGCTATCTCGACCTTGGCGCGGCAGGGCGACGCGCCGATCCGCGTATCGGCATGGACCGGCAGGCGCTGATCATGTCGGGCTCGGCGATTTTGCAGGCCTTGATGCGCTGCTGGCCGACCGACCGGCTCTCTGTGGCTGATCGCGGTCTGCGCGAGGGGCTGCTTTATGCACAAATGAGCGCCAATGGCGTTCTCGAAGACGGACCATTTTGATGACAAATTCGACCACGGGCGCGGGCAATGGAGGCGGCACGGGCGGCGGCACTGGCGGCGGTAAGGGCGGCAAGAAAGGCGGCCCCAAAAAAGGCCCCTCGGGCGCGCGCAAGGCCAAGACCCCCACCGGAAAAAATACCTCCGGCCGCGGGCAACGCGAATTGACCGTCAAGGTCAAAACCGCGCGCGGACGCACGCTCAGCTCGACCCGCTGGCTGCAACGACAGCTCAACGATCCCTATGTCAAACGCGCCCAAGCCGAAGGCTATCGCGGGCGGGCGGCCTATAAGATTATGGAACTTGACGATAAATTCCGCTTCCTCGTGCCGGGTGCGCGGGTGGTCGATCTTGGCTGTGCACCGGGCGGCTGGCTTCAGGTGGCGGTCAAACGCTGCAACGTTCTGGGCGAGAAAAGCGGCAAATCCGTCGGCACCATCTTGGGGGTCGATCTGCAAGAGGTCGAACCTTTGGCGGGCTGCGAGATCCACCAGTTGGATTTCATGGAAGACGACGCCGACCTGAAGGTCAAAGCGTGGCTGGGCGGCAAGGCCGATGTGGTCATGTCGGATATGGCGGCCTCTTCCTCGGGGCACAAACAAACCGACCACCTGCGTATCATCGCGCTGTGCGAGGCGGCGGCCTATTTCGCCTTTGATGTGCTGGACGATGGCGGCACCTTTGTGGCCAAGGTTCTGGCGGGCGGCGCGGAGGGCGAATTGCAAAAACTGCTCAAGCAGCGGTTTGACAAGGTTCACCACGTCAAACCGCCATCCTCGCGATCCGACAGTTCGGAGAAATTTGTGGTCGCGATGGGCTATCGGCGTCCCGAGGGCGAAGAGGCGGAGTGATTACCCCGCCTCGCTACGCGCGGCCAGTGCGGCGCGGGCGAGTTTTTTTGGATAGAGCCGTTTGAGTATGCCTTTGCCCGCCGTGATCGGGGCAGGGGTCGAATCTGCGGCTTTTGGCGCGCCGCCGTCGCGCGGCGCAGCACGCTCAAAGCTCTGCGCCGCTTGGCTTGCAAAAGACGTTTGCGGCAAAGTGGCCTGAGCCTGAGCCTGTGCCTGTGAGGTAGGCGCAAAATTGTCGCTCCGGCCCGCTTGCAAGCCCGAAGCCTGCGCGCCTGCGCCGTCCAGCGATCCTTGACGCAGCAGCGCAAAAAGCTGCGCATGACGCGCGCCGCCGCGCGCATCGGATGAACGTCCTAGTGTTTGTTCTGTCTGCTTCAACTCACCCATAAAACACCTCTCAATACGGCCCCACGCCGAACTCGAAACACAATTCACCTCATGTCCTGCCATGCAAATATGGCGATAGTCTTGCGCAATCGGCGCTATTTCGCGCGGTTTTGAGGAAAATCGACGGCGTTTGCAATGATTTGCCTAAAACTCGCCCGATATAGGCAACCTTGCGGAAAGACATTCCCGATACAAGCGCTGACATGATTCATGCAGGCGACACCACAGGGCGCAGCCGACGCTCCGGTTGGCCCCCCATCATGCGGGGCATCGTATCCTATATGGCGCCGCGCGGTTGGGTCGACGGCGCGATCAAGCTGGCCTCTACCCTATGCCTGATCACCAGCTTCAGCCTGCTGGTGCAAGTCACCCTGTTTGGCGCATTGGTCGGCTCTTTCGTCCACATCGCGCTGCTGACGGCGATTGTCAGCCTGCCGTTCATGCTCTTCACCTTCATGGTCACGCGCTACCTCTATCTTTTGCAAAAGAGCCTTGCCGAACTGGCCACGACCGATGTTCTGACCGGCTTGCCCAACCGGCGCGCATTTCTCAATGCGGTCAGCCAGCTCGACGCGCAGGGCGAGACGGGGGCGCTTTTGTTGCTTGATGCGGATTATTTCAAATCGATCAACGACACCTATGGACATAGCGTCGGCGATGAATGCCTGCGCGCGATCGGGCGGCACCTGCGCCGTGTTCTGGAGGATGAGAAAATCGTCGGGCGCTATGGCGGCGAGGAGTTTGCCGTATTCTTGCCCAGCTCGAGCCTCGCCGAAGCGCGTGAGATCGGTGAGCGGTTGAGCCAAGCCATCGAAGTGCCGACCAAGACAGTTTTGCAGCACGCCGCTCATGCGCCGCAAGAGCTCGGTTCGACCGGCACGTTGGGCAGCGGCACGATTGTTTTGACGCTCTCCGTGGGCGGCGCGATGCCGGAGGCGGGCCAATCGCTCAACCAACAGTTTTACTGCGCGGACAAGGCCCTTTACCGCGCCAAAGCGCAGGGCCGTGCGCGGCTGGTGATCTACGAGTCGATCTGGGATTCTGGTGGCCTGTCGGATATCGGGATGCAGGCCTAGGGCTCGGTCGGCCTAATTTATGTGCAACGGTACACGCCGCAGGCGCGCGGATGGGGGGCGGCGCATGATTTGCAGCGTTGCGCCGGTCCGCCAAGCAGAAATATGCTTGTATCCTTGCACGCGGCGACGCCTAATGGGTCCATGAATGACATACCCCAATTCTTTGATGAGATGTTCGCGTCAGACGGCAGGCCCCGTGACGCATACGCGCAATATCACCGCTGGTTCGATCAAGAAGACGCGCGCCACCTGCGCAAAAAATCGGCAGAGGCCGAAGCGTTTTTCCGCCGTGTCGGGATCACCTTCAACGTCTACGGGCAGGACGAGGCTGACGAGCGGTTGATCCCCTTCGACATTGTCCCGCGGATTATATCGGGGCGCGAGTGGAGCAGGCTGGAGAAGGGTATCGAGCAGCGCGTGCGCGCCATCAACGCCTTTTTGCATGATATCTATCACCGGCAGGAGATTTTGCGCGCGGGCCGTATCCCCGCCGAGATCATCGCCGGAAACGCCGCCTTCTTGCCGCAGATGATCGGCGTCACGCCTCCGGGCGGTATCTATAGCCATATTTTGGGCGTCGATCTGGTGCGCACGGGCGAAGACGAGTTTTTCGTGCTCGAGGACAATGCGCGCACGCCTTCGGGCGTGTCCTATATGCTCGAGAACCGCGAGACGATGTTGCAAATGTTCCCCGAGCTGTTCAATGGTTTGAACGTGCGGCCCGTGAGCAGCTATCCGCAGCAATTGCGCCGCTCTTTGGCCGCCTCGGCCCCGCAAGATCGCGGCTCCAGCAAGCCGGTGATCGCGGTTCTGACGCCGGGAATTCACAATTCGGCGTATTTCGAACATGCGTTTTTGGCCGATCAGATGGGCGTCGAGCTGGTCGAAAGTCATGATCTGACCATTCGCGACGGTCGGGTGGCGATGCGCACCACCCAAGGCTATCAACCGGTCGACGTGATCTATCGCCGTGTCGATGACGATTACCTCGATCCGCTGAGTTTCAACCCCAATTCCATGCTTGGCGTGCCCGGAATTATGGATATCTACCGCGCGGGGCGGATTACCATCGCCAATGCGCCGGGCACAGGGATCGCTGATGACAAGGCGCTCTATAGCTATATGCCTGACATCGTGGAGTTTTATACCGGCGAGACCGCGATCTTGAAAAACGTGCCGACATGGCGCTGCTCGGAAGCCGATAGCCTTGCCTATGTGCTTGATCATCTGTCTGAACTGGTGGTCAAAGAGGTCCACGGATCGGGCGGCTATGGCATGTTGGTGGGGCCTGCGGCCTCCAAACGCGAACTCAAGGCTTTCGAGAAAAAACTGCGGGCGCGGCCCGCAAATTATATCGCGCAGCCGACATTGGCGCTCTCGACTGTGCCGATCCTGACCAAAAAGGGCCTCGCGCCGCGCCACGTCGATTTACGCCCCTTTGTGTTGTGCTCGCCAGGGCAGGTCGAGATCACACCGGGCGGTTTGACGCGCGTCGCGCTCAAAGAGGGCAGCCTTGTGGTGAACTCGTCACAAGGCGGCGGCACCAAGGACACTTGGGTCTTGGGCGATTGATGCGGGAGGCACAAGAATATGCTAGGTAAAACCGCAGGCGGGCTGTTTTGGCTGTTTCGTTTTCTGGAGCGCGCGGAAAACACCGCGCGATTGGTGGAAACCGGTTGGCGCATCGCGCTGACACGGCAAAATGCCGCCGCCGCCGAATGGGAATCCGTGCTCAACACCGCGGGGCTTCGCACGGCCTATCTGGAAAACCACGAAGATTTTGATGGCTCGGCCGTGATCAACTTCCTGCTGCGCGACAAGGAATGCCCCTCATCGGTGCGCGCCTCGATCAATGCGGCGCGTTCGAACGCGCGTATGGTGCGCACGGCGCTGACCTCAGAAGTGTGGGAAGCGGTGAATGAATGCTGGATGGATATCAACACCTTGCTCAAACGTCCGGTGTCCGACCGGTCTTTGGCCGAAACCCTTGCCGCGATCCGGTTTCGCAGCGCGGTTGTGCGCGGGGCCTTGCATGGCACGATGCTGCGCAACGACACCTTTTGGTTTTCGCGTCTGGGCACCTTTGTCGAGCGGGCCGATAATACGGCGCGTATTTTGGATATGAAATACTATGTGCTGCTGCCCACGGCGGCCTTTGTCGGATCCTCAATCGACAACACCCAATGGGAGACGATCTTGCGCTCGGTCTCTGCCGATCGCTCGTATCGCTGGATCAAGGGCGACGAGACCAATCCGCGCGATATTGCCGATTTCCTGATCCTTGATCGCCGTTTGCCGCGCTCCTTGGCGTTTTGCTATGAAAAGATCGAAGAAAACCTGTCTCGCCTCTCGGCCGAATATGGCAATGAGCCGCAATCTCTTGATCTCGTGCGCCAGCATAATGCGCGCTACCACGGGCGCGACATCGATCTGATCTTTG
Source organism: Litorivita sp. NS0012-18 (assembly GCF_040371945.1). Taxonomy (NCBI): domain Bacteria; kingdom Pseudomonadati; phylum Pseudomonadota; class Alphaproteobacteria; order Rhodobacterales; family Paracoccaceae; genus Litorivita; species Litorivita sp. NS0012-18. Next base: position 182,490 of record NZ_BAABWS010000001.1, read on the forward strand.
ACGAGGGCCTGCACGAATTTTTGGAACGCTCCATCGCCCGCACCGGTGATCTGGCGCAGCAAATCGAAGCCGATTTCGGCTTTTACGGTTAGGGGGCGCAATGCGGCTGAAGATTTCACATACGACGACCTACCGCTATGACGCGCCAGTGCATTATGCGCTGCAACAATTGCGACTCACCCCGCGCAGCGACCACGGCCAGACCATCGAAAGCTGGAACGCGCGCATCACCGGCGGCACCGCGCAGGTCAGCTTTGACGATCATTTCGGTAATCACGTCGATCTGGTGCTGATGGACGATGGCGCGCAGGAGATCGCCATCACCTGCGAGGGCGTGGTCTTGACCGAGGACCGTGCCGGTATTGTCGGACAGCATCGCGGCTATGCGCCGCTTTGGCTCTATAAAGAAACCACAACGCCGACAACGCCCGATGCGGGGTTGCGCAAACTGGCGCGCGGCTATGGAAAATCGGGCAACGAAGGCGGCGCCTTGATCAGCGAATTGCACGCCTTGTCGGCCGAGATCCTTGAACACGTGGCCTATACCACCGGACGCACCGATGCCGCGACCACCGCCGATGAGGCTTGGGCCGCAGGGCACGGCGTGTGCCAAGACCATGCGCATATCATGATCACCGCCGCGCGGCTCATGGGGCTTCCGGCGCGCTATGTCAGCGGCTATCTGATGATGGAAGGCGTCAGCGAACAAGAGGCCACCCACGCGTGGTGCGAGGTCTTTGTCGATGGACTCGGCTGGGTCGGCTATGATGTCTCCAACGGTATTTCCCCTGACGAGCGCTACGTGCGCGTCGCCACGGGGCGCGACTATTTCGATGCCGCGCCCATTCACGGGTTACGTTTGGGAACAGGTAACGAAGATTTGCATGTGCGCTTGCAAGTGCAGCAATAGAGCGTAAATACATCGCTGGCGCGCGGCGCGCCCAAGGACAGACAAGCCATGACCTATTGCGTAGGATTGATGTTGGACAAGGGCCTCGTGTTCATGTCCGATACCCGCACAAACTCCGGCGTCGACAATATCTCGACGTTTCGGAAAATGTTCTCCTTCAACGTCGAAGGCGAGCGCGACATCACCTTGATGACGGCTGGCAATCTGGCCACGACGCAGGCTTTGATCAGCCTGCTCGAAGAGCGCCGCTTCGAGCACAGCGAACGCGACCCCGATATTTTGACCGCTCCGACGATGTTTCAAGTCGCGCGGCTGGTGGGGGAAACCTTGCGCGAGGTGATTTCGCGCCATGCCGATAGCGGTCAACGCGCCGATGCGGCGTTTAATGCTACGGTGATCCTCGGCGGGCAGATCAAAGGCGGCAAGCCGTGCCTCTTTATGGTCTATCCCGAGGGAAATTTCATTGAGGCCAGCGAGGACACGCCCTTCTTCCAGATCGGCGAGACCAAATACGGCCGACCGATTTTGCTGCGCGCTTATGATCGCACGATAGGGTTCGAGGAGGCGGTGAAGCTTTTGCTCGTCTCCTTCGACAGCACGATCAAAGCCAACCTTTCGGTCTCGCTGCCGCTCGATGTAAAAACCTATGCCGAGGGCGGGTTTGCGCCGGATCATGAATTCCGTGTCGACGCTGAAGACCCCTATTTCCACGAGATTTCCCAAGGCTGGGGCGTGGCTTTGCGTAAGGCGTTTCAACATCTGCCGGACTTCAAGTTCAAATAACAGCCGGTTTGAAAGACGGGTAGGGCGGGGCCGAAGGTGCGTCGCGCTTTTATGAAGTTTTTGCGACACGATTGATTTTCGCTCGCCCACTGCGCGGGTTTCACATATTCCATCCCCAAGACGGCACGCGCATTGAGACCGAGGCGGGCGCCGAAATATGGGGACCCAGATGACGACATATGCAATCAACGGGCTTGGCCGGATGGGCAAACTGGCGCTGCGCCCGCTGCTCGAGAGCGGTGCCAAAGTGGCATGGATCAACGACGCCGTGGGCGATGCGATGATGCATGCGCATCTGCTTGAGTTTGACAGCGTTCATGGCCGCTGGCCCGCCGCGTTTTCCCATGACGAGACAAGCATCACCATCGACGGCACCCGTATCCCCGTGCATGGCACGCGCGATCTGACAGCGCTGCCCTTGGGCGGGGTGGATGTGGTCATCGATTGCACCGGCGCCTTCAAGACCGAAGCCAAGCTCGCGCCCTATTTTGCCGCTGGCGTGCAAAAGGTTGTGGTCTCGGCTCCGGTCAAGGATGGGCCGGCCGCAAATATTGTTTATGGCGTAAATACAGAGACTTATGATCCGAAGCTGCACCGGATTGTCACAGCGGCAAGCTGTACCACCAATTGCCTCGCGCCGGTGGTCAAGGTGCTGCACGAGAGCATCGGCATCCGTCACGGATCGATCACCACAATCCATGACGTGACAAATACACAAACCATCGTGGATCGCCCTGCCAAAGACCTGCGCCGCGCGCGCTCGGCTTTGACCAATCTGATCCCCACGACCACCGGTTCGGCCACGGCGATCACGCAAATCTTCCCCGACCTCAAGGGGCGGCTGAACGGCCATGCGGTGCGCGTGCCGCTGCTCAATGCCTCGCTGACTGATTGCGTCTTCGAAGTGGCGCGCGAGACCAGCGCCGATGAGGTCAACGCCCTGTTCAAAGCCGCGTCCGAGGCGGGGCCGCTCAAGGGGATTTTGGGCTATGAGACCCGCCCCTTGGTGTCGAGCGATTACACCAACGATCCGCGCTCTTCGATCATTGATGCGCCGTCGACGATGGTGGTGAACGGCACGCAGGTCAAAGTCTATGCTTGGTATGACAATGAATGGGGCTATGCACATCGGCTCGTTGATGTCGCCTTGATGGTAGGCGCGTCGCTTTGAGCACGGCGCCGGCAAAGCCTGCCCAAGGGATCGGCGCCTATATCGCGGTGACGGCTTCCTATTGGGCATTTATGCTGACGGATGGCGCGCTGCGCATGTTGGTGCTTTTGCACTTTCATCATATCGGGTTCTCGCCCGTGCAACTGGCCTATCTCTTTGTTTTATATGAGATCGCAGGGGTGGTGACCAACCTCTCGGCGGGGTGGATTGCGGCGCGCTTTGGCTTGACGTCGACGCTCTTTGCAGGGCTGGCTTTGCAAATTTGCGCTTTGCTGGCGCTGGCGCGGCTTGATCCCGAATGGGCGCTTTCGGCCTCTGTGATCTATGTGATGTGCGTGCAGGGCCTGTCGGGTGTGGCAAAAGATCTGGCCAAGATGAGCAGCAAATCCGCGGTGAAACTGCTCGCGCCTTCGGGGGCGGGGGGGCTGTTTCGTTGGGTGGCTTTGCTGACCGGATCAAAGAACGCGGTCAAGGGCGTCGGTTTTTTGCTCGGCGCGCTGCTGTTGATCTATGCGGGATTCACGGCGGCGGTGCTTGGCATGGCGGCGGTCCTCGCGGTGATCTTTGCCGCCGTGGTGATCGGCATGCCGCGCGGCTTGCCGCAGGGGCGCAAGGGCGCGAAATTCACTGAGGTGTTTTCCAAGAACCCGCAGGTCAACTGGCTCAGCGCGGCGCGGGTGTTTTTGTTTGGTGCGCGCGATGTCTGGTTCGTCGTCGGCATTCCCATCTACTTCTACGCCGTGCTGTCCGACGGATCGCAGGCCGGTAACCGCACGGCGTTTTTCACCATCGGCAGCTTTATGGCGCTCTGGACCATTCTATACGGCGCGGTGCAGGGATTTGCGCCCAAGATTTTGGGCGCTGCCACACGCGGCGATGACGCGCTGCGCCGTGCAGCGGCCGTATGGGTAGGGGGTTTGGCCGTGATCCCCTTGGCGCTTGGCGGTATGGTTTGGGCCGCGGGCGCGCCGACCCCGTGGTTGACGGCTGCCTTGATCATCGGGCTTTTGGTCTTCGGGGCCGTCTTTGCGGTGAACTCGGCGCTGCACAGCTACCTGATCCTCGCGGCCACCAGCCACGGGCGGGTCAGTCTCGACGTCGGCTTTTACTATATGGCCAATGCCTCCGGTCGCTTGATCGGCACGCTTTTGTCAGGCGTGAGCTATCAGTTGGGCGGCGTATCCTTGTGCCTCTTCGTGGCGGGCATCATGCTGGTCGCGAGTATGCTCTGTGCGCGAAACCTGCGCGCGGCGGCGCCATAAACACACCGCGGCCGCGACCTGTTGCCTCAGGTGTCCATTTTTTGAAATATCATTAAATCAATGGTTTGAGCGGCTTTTCTCGCAGATCTCGCGCAAGGCCTCCCCTTGGTGGAAGGTATATGTGAGATACATATTGCGCCAGATCACATTCCATTTACCATATATTTAGTGGCGCTCGGTTCGATGGAACGGGTGCCATTGGGGAAGCGGCGAAAACGCGCTCCGAGATATCGATGATTTTTGAAGCATCAAAGGAGTTTACCTATGCGAAACTTGCTAAGCACCACTGCGTTGCCGATTTGCCTTGGGCTTATGTCCGTTCTGCCAAATGCTGCCAGCGCCGCGACCATCACCGGATGGAACACCGACAATGTCGCCGTCGCCCCGACGCCCGCTGAGGGCGAGGTCGGCGCGAGCGTGGTCTATGACGGCGACCCCAGTGACCCGACATCCACCAGCAGCGGCCAGATCACCTTTGCGCCGCCCGAGGCGATCTCACCTGGTATTCAAATCGAGCCGGAAACCTACACGCAAAGCGGGCCGGACGGCGCCGATATCGATGGCTGCATCATGACCTCGAACCCGAGCGCCGTGTGCACCAGCGAATTCCAGTCTGGCAAACGCTTCAAAGAGCAGATCACCGGCCTTGGCCCTGTGGATCTGGTGTTTGATGTCGATAGCAGCACCGAAGTGACGCTCTATCAGGTCTTTGGCCGGCTGATCAATGTGACGGGCCAAGCCTTATCGGGCTTTACGATCGAGCTGGGCTTTGGCGTAGGCGATGATTTTGTCGCGGCAGATGCCACCGATGGCATCAGTTTTTCCACCGATTTTGCCGCCCGCCCCACGGGCAGCGGCTCGTCCAGCTCGCAAAACCCCTTTGGCCTGTTTGGCGATGCCTCGACCAACCCCAATTTCCTGATCGACGGCTTCTTTGCATCCGAACGCACCGGATTTGAGCTTGAGCAAAGCGCGACCAGCCTGAGCAGCGCCGAAATCTATGGTCCCTATGCGTCGCTCTTTGGTGACTGGATGACCCAATCGGACACGCCGACGGGTCTGTTTTGGGACTTCGACGATGACGACAGCACCGATGCGCTGCTCATGGCGTGGGAATATGAGCCGGGTCTTTGGGAATTGCGCCGCGAGGCCGTCGGATTTTGCGATCTCGTCGATCCGACCTTCTGCACGCCTGCCTCGACCTTGGACAGCTATGTCAGCGGTCTCGATCTGGGCGCGCTCTATCTGGCCTTGGGGCTTGACCCTTCGGCCTTGGATGTCGGCCTGATCGAGGATCTGGCCAATCTTAACCTGAACTACGGCATTGCCTTGGGTGATATGGGCGGGGCGACATCCTTTACCTTGCGCACCACGGTGATGCCCGCGCCCGTGCCTCTCCCCGCAGGGGCGCCCTTGTTGCTCGGCGGACTGGCTGCCTTTGCGATGGCGCGGCGCCGCAAGGCCCGCAGCTAAACCAAAAGTCCAATGAGCGCTTTGGAGGGCGCGGGGGAAACCTCGCGCTCTTCTTTGTTGCGAGCAACGCTTGGACGCGCAAGGCGCATGTTTCAAACGCCCAAAGTGCAATATGCGACACCCCTAAAGGGGCGCAAACCATGCAAAACAATGAAAATCGGGGATAGTGGCGGAGAGACAGGGATTCGAACCCTGGGAACCCTTGCAGGCTCAACGGTTTTCGAAACCGTCCCGTTCGACCACTCCGGCACCTCTCCGCGGGGGTCTGTGCTGGGCCGTTTAAAGGCTGTCGCAATCCATGGCAAGAGCGTTTTGCAATCAATTTTGCATCTGCTCGCCGCATTTGCGCTTCACGGCAATTTTCGTTGCCTGTGAGCCGATTTGCGATAGGCTTTCATCATCTAGGCGGGATCGGCGTTTCGCGCCGTTAGGCCGCGCGGCGGCGACAATTGAGGAATGAAAATCACATGAGCCACAGCCCAAATCCTTACCGCCTCGCGCATCTGGCTCAAACAGCGGGCCGCAACGGCGCGGCCCTTGCGCGCCGCACTTATGCTTTGTTCTTCGTGCTGTGCCTCGGCGCTTTGCTTTGCGCCGCGCCGGTGCAGGCGGCGGATCGCGCCAAGCTTGAGGCCTTTTTGGAGGTCACCGGCTTTGGCGTCGCTTTGGACAGTATCGCCCTATCGGCCAGCGACGCGCCTGCGATGCTGGGTTTGGAGAAGGACGCTTTCGGGTCAAGCTGGACCAGCACCGCGCAAAAGGTCTTTGACACCGAGTTGATGCGCGAGACGGCGATCGAAATCCTCGCGGCGACGCTGGAGGATGATCTCTTGGCCCATGCGGCGGGGTTTTATGCCTCGCCCTTGGGGCTGCGCCTTGTGGAGACGGAAAACGCCTCGCATCTCGACGATAGCGGCACACCCTATGAGGAGGGGCAGGAGATCTTTGCCGATCTGGTGCAAAGCGGATCGGAGCGCATCACCTATTTCAAACGGATGAATGCCGCGATCGACAGTTCGGACACCTCCGTGCGCGCGGTCCAAGAAATCCAAGTGCGGTTCTTGATGGCAGCGGCAGCGGCGGGGGTGATCGAGATGACCATGGACGAGCCGGACCTGCGCGCCGCGCTTAAGGCCGACGAGGGCCAGATGCGCCGCGATATGCAGATGAATTCGCTGATCAACACCGCCTATGTCTATCGCGATTTCACCGATGATGAGGTGCTCGCCTATACCGAGGCCTTGGAGGACGCGCGGATGAAAACCGTCTATGACCTGATGAATGCGGTGCAATACGAGATTATGGCGCAGCGCTTTGAGGTGCTGGCCGGTGAAATGGCGGGACTGGAGGCGGGGCAGGAGCTTTGAGCGCGCCTTTCGCAATGGGCATAATCAAGACTGAAAACAATCACTCGGCCGCGCCAAAACCCCCTTGACTTGCGCCCCCGATCCGCCGATAAGCCGCCATCTCGACAAGGGTGATCCTTGTTTCGGGTGATATTGACATGACGCCTCAATGGAGGCGCGCTGTTCGCGGCGGCAGATGCCACAACGCCAGATGGATCGTGATCCGGACGGGGCCACAGAACGCGACAATGAAAAGGAAAGACGCATGTTTGCGGTCCTCAAGACTGGCGGCAAGCAGTATAAAGTTCAAGCGGGCGACACGCTCCGCGTTGAGAAACTTGCTGCTGCAGCTGGCGAAAAAATCCAATTCAACGACATTCTGATGCTCGGCGGTGACAAAACCGTTGTGGGCGCGCCGCTCATCGCGGGCGCAGGCGTTCAGGCCGAAGTGATCGACCAGATCAAAGGTGACAAGGTCATCAACTTCGTGAAACGCCGCCGTAAGCACTCGTCCAAACGCACCGTGGGTCACCGTCAAAAGCTGACCTTGATCCGTGTGACCGACATTTTGGCATCGGGCGCGGATAAATCGGGCGTCAAAGCCGCCGTTGGCGCGGGTTCCGTTTCTGCTTCGGCTCTGGCCGCTGTGGACGCCGCACCCAAAGCCGCCGCACCGAAAAAAGCCGCTGCAAAGAAACCTGCCGCCAAAGCCGCGCCGAAAGCCGCCGCCGCAGCAGCCGGTTCGGACGACCTGAAAAAGCTCTCCGGCGTTGGCCCCGCTCTCGAGAAGAAATTGCTCGAAGCTGGCGTGACCACCTTTGCTCAAATCGCAGCATGGAACGCAGACGATGTTGCCGCGATGGACGAGAAGCTCTCGTTCAAAGGCCGTATCGAGCGCGAAGGCTGGATCGAACAGGCGAAAACACTCGCCGCAGAACAGGAGTAACACCCCATGGCACACAAAAAAGCAGGCGGTTCCTCCCGTAACGGTCGCGACTCTGCCGGTCGCCGCCTTGGTATCAAGAAATACGGTGGCGAATCCGTAATTCCGGGCAACATCCTCGCACGTCAGCGCGGCACCAAATTCTGGCCGGGCAATGGCGTTGGCATGGGCAAGGATCACACGATCTTTGCAACTGTCGAAGGCGCTGTGAAGTTCCACACCGGTCTCAAAGGCCGCACGTTTATTTCGGTTCTGCCAGTGGCGGAGGCCGCTGAATAAGCCGACCTAAACGTTTATAGTTTAAGGGGATCGGCAAAATCGCCGGTCCCCTTTCTTTGTTCTAGCGGTGGTCCTATTTGGGATGTGTTGCCGCAACATAGGGGGCGTGAACTCTTGGAGGAGAAGAGCGCATGATGATATCGAATATTACCGATCAACCCGTGATCGAGGCGGAGCGTTGTGTTCTGCGTCCGTTGCGTTTGTCGGATAAGGGATTGATCGAGCTTTACGCATCCGACGAACGGGTCGCGATGAACACCACGCGGGTGCCGCACCCATTGCCGCCTGGATCGACCGAGGCCTTTATTGCCCGCTGCCTCTCGCCCAACCGGAGCGAAGACGTCTGGGCGATGGATGCCACGAAATCCGGCGGCGGCGAGCTTAAAGGTCTGATCTCGCTCGAACGGGTGGACGACGCACAGTGCGAGATCGGATATTGGGTCGCGCCCGCGTTTTGGAATACCGGCGTTGCCAGCCGTGCGGTCACCGCGCTTTTGGCCGCCAACCCTTTGAAATGCCGCACCTGTTTTGCGGCGGTGTTTCAAGATAATGCCGCATCGGCCCGCGTCTTGACCAACTGCGGGTTTGAATATCTGGGCGATGCCGAAACCTTTTCGGTCGCTCGAAACGCGAAGGTCGCGACCTGGACCTACAGCCGAAACTTCGGTTGAACGGCCCCCGACCTTTGCATAGGAGAACGTTATGAAGTTTCTTGATCTTGCAAAGGTCTATATCCGCTCCGGTTCGGGCGGCGGCGGTTGTATCAGCTTCCGGCGCGAGAAGTATATCGAATATGGCGGTCCTGACGGCGGCGATGGCGGCAATGGCGGCTATGTTTGGGTCGAGGCGGTGGACGGGCTGAACACGCTCATCGATTTTCGCTACCAGCAGCATTTTTTCGCCAAAAACGGCCAACCGGGGATGGGCAACCAACGCACCGGCGCGTCGGGCGATGATATCGTCTTGCGCGTTCCGGTCGGCACCGAGATTCTCGACGAAGATCAAGAGACGGTGATCGCCGATATGACCGAACTGGGCCAGCGGGTGCTTTTGGCCAAGGGCGGCAATGGCGGTTTTGGCAACCTGCATTTCAAATCCGCGACCAACCAAGCCCCGCGCCGCAAGAACCCCGGCCAAGAGGGGGTCGAGCGCACGCTTTGGCTGCGGCTCAAGCTGATCGCCGATGCCGGTTTGTTGGGCCTGCCCAATGCGGGCAAATCGACGTTCTTGTCGGCGACTTCCAATGCGCGGCCCAAGATTGCCGATTACCCCTTCACCACATTGCACCCCAATTTGGGCGTTGTGGGCATCGACGGGGCCGAATTCGTCATTGCCGATATTCCCGGACTGATTTCCGGCGCCTCCGAAGGGCGCGGGCTTGGCGACCGTTTCTTGGGGCATGTGGAGCGCTGCGCGGTGCTGTTGCATCTGATTGATGGGACCTCCGAGACGATTGCCGAGGATTACCGCGAAATCATTGGCGAGCTGGAAGCCTACGGCGGTCATCTGGCCGACAAGCCGCGCATCACCGCGCTCAACAAGGTCGATGCGCTGGACGACGACGAGCGCGCCGAGGCCAAAGCGGCCCTCGAAGCGGCGGCCGGCGCGCCGGTTTTGATGATGTCGGGCGTGAGCGGCGAAGGGCTCAAAGAGGTCTTGCGCGCCGTGCGGGCGCAAATCACCGATGACCGCATCCGCCAAGCCAAATCGCAGGAGGAGCCCGAGCCGTGGCGTCCCTGACCGGTGCAAAACGTATCGTTGTAAAAATAGGCTCGGCGCTTTTGGTGGACCGCCAAAGCGGCGCTTTGCGCGCCGATTGGTTGCGTGCGCTGGCCGACGACGTAGCCATGCTCAAAGGGCAGGGCGCGGATGTGATCCTTGTGTCCTCCGGCTCCATCGCCTTGGGGCGCGGGGCGTTGAATTTGCCCGCTGGCGCCTTGCTGCTTGAGCAAAGCCAAGCCGCCGCCGCGGTGGGTCAAATCCGTCTTGCCCGCGCCTATGAAGAGGCGCTGGCTCCGCATCAAATCACCACCGCGCAGGTGCTCGTGACCCTCGAAGACAGCGCCGACCGCCGCCGCTATCTCAACAGCCGCGCGACCTTGGAAACGCTGCTCTCGCTCGGTGCCGTGCCCATCGTCAATGAAAACGACACGATTGCCACAGATGAAATCCGCTATGGCGACAATGACCGCCTCGCGGCGCAGGTTGCCGTGACCATCGGCGCGGATCGTTTGGTGCTGCTCTCGGATGTCGACGGGCTTTATACCGCCAATCCGCAATCCGATGCGGGTGCAAAACGTTTTGATATCGTTGAGAAAATCACGCCCGAGATCGAGGCGATGGCGGGCGATGCCGCCTCCGGCCTGAGCAAGGGCGGGATGAAAACCAAGCTGATGGCGGCGCAAACGGCGACGGCGGGCGGCTGCGCCATGGCGATTACCGAAGGCTCGCAACTGCGGCCTTTGCGAGCGCTTCAAGAGGGCGCCAATGCCACGTGGTTTTTGGCCGAGGATGATCCGCAAGCGGCGCGCAAACGCTGGATCGCGGCGATGAAACCCAAGGGCGAAGTGCACCTTGATGCGGGAGCAGTCAAGGCACTGCAATCAGGAAAATCCCTTCTCCCCGCAGGGGTCACGGAGATCAGCGGCCGTTTTGGCCGCGGTGACCCAGTGGCGATTTGCACGCCGGACGGGCATAAAATTGCCCAAGGGCTGACCCGCTACACCGCCGAAGAAGCGCGCCAAACCAAAGGGTTGCGCACCGATGCGATTGAATCGCTTTTGGGGTATCCTGGCCGGTCGGTTTTGATCCACCGCGATGACATGGCGCTATAAGGCGCATATCTTGGCGCGGTGACCTGTGTTAAGATGCTGGTCATAAATCTTAGAGCAGCACGCGAAGTTTGAAAGACAAGCCTATGAAAGATAACGTAGATATTCATTCCATGATGGAAGAGTTGGGCGCGCGGGCCAAAGCGGCAGCGGCCCAATTGGCCTATGCCAGCGCCGAGGCCAAAGCGCGAGCGCTCACCGTGGCCGCCGATCAGGTTTGGGCGCGCCGCGCCGAGATCATTGCCGCCAATGAAAAAGACCTCGCATTTGGCCGCGATAAAGGCCTCAGCCCCGCGATGATGGACCGGCTCATGCTGGACGAGCCGCGCATTCAGGGCATTTGCGACAGCCTGCGCGCCGTGGCGGGCCAAGACGATCCCGTGAGCGAGGTTTTGACCGAATGGGACATGCCCTCCGGCCTGCATATCAAACGTCAGCGCACCCCGCTTGGCGTGATCGGTGTGATCTATGAAAGCCGCCCGAATGTGACGGCGGATGCGGCGGCGCTCTGCCTTAAGGCGGGCAATGCGGTGATTTTGCGCGGCGGCTCCGAAAGCTTCAACTCGGCAACTTTGCTGCACGCTTGCATCTTGGACGGCCTGCGCGCGGCGGGATTGCCCGAGGCGGCGGTGCAGTTGGTGCCCACCCGCGACCGCGCTGCCGTGCAAGAAATGCTCACCATGACCGAGACCATCGATGTCATCATCCCGCGCGGCGGTAAGGGCTTGGTCGGATTGGTGCAACGCGAGGCCCGTGTGCCGGTGTTTGCCCATCTTGAGGGCATCGTCCATATCTATGTCGACAAAGATGCCGACCCGCAAAAAGCGCTTGATGTGGTGTTGAACGCCAAAACCCGCCGCACCGGTATTTGCGGTGCTGCAGAGTGCCTGCTGATCCACAAGGATATTGCCGCGCGCCTTGGCACGGCGCTGATCGAAATGCTGGTCCAAGCGGGGGTGCGTGTGCATGCAGGGGCGGGGTTGGATGCGATCGAGGGCACGGTTGCCGCGACCGACGAGGATTGGGGACGCGAATATCTTGATATGGATATTGCCGCCAAGATCGTCGATGACGTCGACGGGGCCATCGCCCATATCCGCCAATATGGATCGAACCATACCGATTGTATCCTCACCGAAGATGACGCCGCCGCTGCGCGGTTCTTCGAGCGGCTCGACAGCGCGATTTTGATGCGCAATGCCTCGACCCAATTTGCCGATGGCGGCGAATTTGGCATGGGCGCCGAGATCGGCATCGCCACGGGCAAGATGCACGCGCGCGGCCCCGTCGGCGCGGCGCAGCTGACCTCGTTCAAATATATCGTTGTTGGCGATGGCACCCTGCGCGCCTAAAGCCGGCTGCCGCCAAGGTTAAAACGAAAAAGGCGGGGTAGACTCCCGCCTTTTTGCATGAAAATCGCCTTGTAAGGGTCAGAAAACAATCCTGATTTCATCGTCTTCGCGCTCGAGGGTGAGCCGCTTTCCCAAACTGCTCAGCACCAAGGGCAAGAGCGCGAATTGCACCTGTGCGGGGATGATTTCGGCCCCGCTGTCGGCGGAGTCGAGCGCTTCCCACGGCAAATCCTCTTGGCGCAGTTTTGGCGCGCTGCCGACCACGGCCCATCCGGGGCTGCGCTCGGTCACGCGGATCGTGCCGCCAAAGGGCATCGAGGTTTCCAGACATTGAATGGCCAAAAACACCGCCTGCGCCTCTTGGCGGGCCAGATCGCTTTGCGGGTCCCAATCAAATTCGACCCGCGCGCCTTTGGCGATGCCTGCCAAAATCGAGCAGACCTCGTTCTTGCCGATCATCTGCCCCTCGCTCGACATGCCGTAGGCAACGCGGAAAAACCGGATGCGCGCATTGGCGTTCTCGACGCTTTCAGCGATCAAGGCCATCTCGGGCGAATTGCCGACAGGGCTGCCCATTGCCAATAGCTCAAGCCCGTTGCTGATCGCGCCGACGGGGCTGATGAGGTCGTGGCAGATACGCGAGCCTATCAATGAGGCAAGTTCGATATTAGAGTGGCTCATGAAGCAACCTCCGAGCGGGACTTGAGTGATATGAATGACTTGAATGCATTTTTAGAGCCGGGCATGCGGGTCACCCACCCGACACAGCCCGATTGGGGGGTCGGGCAGGTGCAATCCAACATCGGTGGGAAAATCACGGTCAACTTTCCCGAAGCTGGCAAGGTCGTCATTGAGGGGTCTCGTATTGCATTATGTCCCGTCTTTGATCCGTGATTGAGGTTACCGAAAGGTTAACGCCGATGCGGCACGGCGACAACAGGCGCATTACGGCCCGCTGCCGCTCGGTATCTGCGCTTGCCTCGCGGGGGCTGCATGCCTAGAAGGCATAACACTTTGCATGCCTAGCAGGCATAACACTTTGCCAAATGGACAGGTTGGATGCGCGCCGAAACCCCACAGCTTCAGGTCAAACTGGCTGAAACCGAGGATGAATTGCGCGCGGCGCAGCGTCTGCGGTATCATGTGTTTGTCGAAGAATTGGGCGGCGGCGGCGAGATGGTCGACCATGAGGCCCGCCTTGAGAAGGACCGCTTTGATCCCTTCTTCGACCATCTGATCTTGATTGATCCGGCGCGCGATGCGCAAAGCCTCGATCATGTCGTCGGTGTCTATCGCTTGCTGCGCGCCGAACAGGCCGAAGCGGCGGGGCAATATTACTCCGAAGACGAATATGATATTTCGGTGCTCAAAGCCTCGGGCCGCAAGTTGTTGGAGCTTGGGCGCTCCTGCGTGCATCCCGATTTTCGCGGTGGTCTGGCGCTGTTCAAACTGTGGAGCGGGCTGGCCGATTTCGTGCTCGCTCATGAGATCGATATTCTTTTTGGCGTCGCCAGCTTCCATGGCACCGATATCGAGGCGCTCGCGCCGGTCTTGTCCTTGCTCCATCATCGCCATCTGGCACCCGAATCCTTGCGCGTGCGCGCCCAAGAGGCGCATTTCCAACGGATGGACCTGATCCCCGAGGCGCAGCTGGACCGCGCCGCGACGATGCGCATGGTGCCGCCCTTGATCAAATCCTACCTACGTTTGGGCGGATATATCGGCGAAGGTGCCTTTATCGATCATGCCTTCAATACGGTCGATGTCTGCCTCGTGGTCGATATGGACCTGCTCAGCGACAAACAAAAGAACCTCTACGCGAAAGACAGCGCAAAATGACCTACCTGTGGCATCCCGAGCAGGAGCCTGACCCGATCAAAATCACCGCTTTGGGTTGGGCCTTTGTAGTCATTCGGGGGCTCCTTTTGGCGGTGCTGGTCTTTGGCGGGCTGGCCATCTTGTCGGCCTTGCGGCTTGTCGAGCGCCCCATACACGGGCTTCACCGCCCTTGGACGCCGTGGATCACGCAGGTGGTCTGCCGCGGGGCTTTTGTTATCTTGGGCATTCGCCACCGGATCCATGGCGCTCGGATGGAAGAGAGCGGCGCGGTGGTGGCCAACCATACGACATGGCTCGATATTTTTGCCCTGAACGCGCGCAAACGCATTTATTTCGTCTCCAAATCCGAAGTCGCCAATTGGCCAGGCATCGGATGGCTCGCGCGCGCGACGGGCACCGTGTTTATCACCCGCGATCGCAAACACGCCAAAGAGCAACAAGAGCTGTTTGAGAGCCGCCTTCTGGCCGGTCACAAGCTGCTGTTCTTTCCCGAAGGAACCTCCACCGATGGGATGCGCGTTTTGCCATTCAAATCAACGCTTTTCGAGGCGTTCTTCACGCCTGATTTACGCGATGTTCTCTATGTGCAGCCGGTCTCGGTGGTCTACCGCGCACCTGCGGGTGCAGACGCGCGGTTTTATGGCTGGTGGGGGGATATGGAGTTTGGCCCGCATCTGCTGCAAACCTTGGCTGCACCGCGCCAAGGCAGCGTCGATATCCATTATCATGCGCCGCTCAAGGTTTCGGATTTCGGCAACCGCAAGGCTTTGGCCCAAGCCTGTGAGGCGCAGGTGCGCGCGGGCATGCCGCCCGAGCGGCAAATCGTGTGACACGGGCCATGGTGCGCGCCGCAGCGCCCTAGCGCAGCGCGGCGGTCAGAGCGGCCAAAGCGGCAACGGGATCATCCGCGCTCCAAATCTCTTCGCCAATGCCAAAGAAATCCGTGGTCTGCGCAAGGCTTTCGATCTGCTGCGCGCTCAACGCGCCCTCGGCGACCACCGGCAATTCGATCACCTGCGACCACCATGTGAAAACCTCGGGATCGACCACATCGCCGGTGCCCAGATGGGTTTGCCCGACGGGGCCAAAGCTGACGTAATCGGCGCCCGCTTCGCCAGCGTTCATCCCGTCATGGCGTGAGGTGCCGCAAAAGGCGCCGATGATCGCATCCTCGCCCAAGGCCTTGCGCGCATGGCGCACGGTGCGCGCACCATCGACCAAATGCACCCCGTCAAGGCCCAGACGCTCGACCAACATCACATGGCGTTCCACCACCAATGCCACGTCGCGCGCATGGGTCACCTCGCGGCAGGCATCGGCGGCGCGGCAAATCACGTCTTCGTCGTGACTGGCCAGAGCAAGGCGCACGCATGCGATCTCCTGAGCATCAAGAACGCGGGCTAACACCTCGGGAAAGCGGGATAATTCCACTTCGGGCGGCGTGATGAGGTAAAGCTGTGGTTGCTCGGTATCGGCCATGATGCGGCTCCTGATCTTGATCTTGGCCCTTGCTATAGCGCAGCCACGCGCGCGGGGCCAGCGACAAGAGCGCCCCCGCGCGCCGCAGATGCTTGCCCCGCAAGGAGCAACCGCGTATCAGGCGGCATCGACACAGGAAGTCTTGTTATATGTCCCGATCCATGCCCAGCCCCGCGCCGCAACCCGCATTTGTCCTGATCCGTCCGCAGATGGGCGAAAACATCGGCGGGGCGGCCCGCGCTATGTGGAATTTCGGTCTCGACCGGATGCGTATCGTCGCACCGCGGGACGGATGGCCCAACGGGCGCGCCGTGGCCATGGCCAGCGGCGCAGGACGGCTTTTGGATGAGGCGGGATTGTTCGACGATACGGCGCAGGCCTTGGAAGATTGCACCTATGTTTTCGCCACCACGGCCCGCCAGCGCGGATTGACCAAACCCATCGTCAGCCCCGAGCGCGCAATGCAGATGGCCGCCGAAAAAATTGCCGAAGGCCAGAAGGTTGCGGTGCTTTTCGGGCCGGAGCGCGCCGGATTGGAAAACGACGATATTGCCCGCGCCAATGCGATTATCTCGGTGCCGGTGAACCCCGAATTTGCCTCGCTCAACCTTGCGCAATGCGTGCTTTTGACCGCCTATGAGTGGCAACGCGCGCGCGGGCAGATCGTGCATCACACCGACGAGATGGCCAAAACCGAATGGGCCAGCGCCATGGATGTGGAAAAACTCGCCGAACATTACGAGGCGCAGCTCGGCGAGGCGGGGTTTTTCTTTCCCGAAGAGAAATCGGAAGGCATGAAAATCAACCTGCGCAACCTGTGGAGCCGCATGCCGCTGACCCGCGCCGATGTGCAGATGCTGCACGGCGTCCTGCGGCAGATGGTCCGGTGGAAAACCCGCGGCTAAGCGCCACTTGAAGGGGCAGGGCGCGCGCCCTAATCTGTGCGCCACTGGGGACGAAGAGAAGGCGAAGGCAGAACCATGAGCCAAAAACGCAGCATATTCGAAGAGGTCACGGACGCCGCGCAGCAACAGGCCGCAGCGCCCGCCTCCGGCATCATCGATCGCGGCCATCGCGGTGCGCGCGGGGCCATTCGGGCATGGCTTTTGGTGCTCTTCGCGCTTGTGGGCTTGATGATCGCGGTGGGGGGATTGACGCGGCTCACCGACAGCGGATTGTCGATCACCGAATGGCGCCCCCTGACCGGCGCCTTGCCGCCGATGACCGCCACAGATTGGCAATCCGAATTCGACAAATACAAACAGATCCCCGAGTTCCAGATGCAGAACTCTTGGATGAAACTGTCTGATTTCAAACAGATTTATTGGTGGGAATGGGGTCACAGGCAGCTCGGCCGTGTGATCGGCCTTGTCTGGGCGCTCGGCTTTGTCGGTTTTCTGGCGGCGCGCAAAATCCCGACCGGATGGACCGGACGGCTTTTCGGCATTGGCGTCTTGGGCGGTTTGCAAGGGGCCGTCGGGTGGTGGATGGTGCATTCGGGCCTGTCCGGCTCCATGACCGATGTCGCCTCCTACCGGCTTGCGACGCATCTTGGGCTCGCCTTCATTATCTTGGGCTTCATCGCGTGGTATGTCTTCTTGCTGGGGCGCGAGGAGCGCGATTTGATGCAGGCCCGCCGCGCCAAAGAGGCCAAGCTCTTCGGCATGGCAACAGGGTGGATGCATTTTGCCTTCTTGCAAATTCTGCTCGGCGCTTTGGTGGCAGGGATCGACGCGGGGCGCTCCTATACCGATTGGCCGCTCATGGGCGGGCAGGTGTTTCCGCCCGATGCGATGATGATTGAGCCGTGGTGGCGCAATTTCTTCGAAAACCCTGGCCTTGTGCAATTCATCCACCGTGTGAGCGGCTATTTGCTGCTGATCTATTCGGTGATTGTGCTGCGCCGTGGGCTTCGTTCGGCGCATCCGCGCACCTCTGCCGCCTTCAAAGCCGCCTTTATCGCCCTGCTGGCGCAGGTGGTTTTGGGGATCTACACCGTCATGACCGGCGCGCCCTGGCAGGTCGCCATTGTGCACCAAGTGCTCGCAGTGGCGGTGTGGGTCTTGATCATC
This sequence comes from Litorivita sp. NS0012-18, assembly GCF_040371945.1. Taxonomy (NCBI): domain Bacteria; kingdom Pseudomonadati; phylum Pseudomonadota; class Alphaproteobacteria; order Rhodobacterales; family Paracoccaceae; genus Litorivita; species Litorivita sp. NS0012-18. Next base: position 200,230 of record NZ_BAABWS010000001.1, read on the forward strand.
CGCGCGCGCTTTGCGGCGCATTATCCGAAAACAACTTCCATTCGCGGGACCTGATCACATGAGCAACACCAAAGCGGCCTATGATGCGTTGATGGCGCATGAGCGCAGCAGCCAAGCCTTGGCGCAGGTGGCGGGGCGGCTTGGATGGGACCAAGAGACCGTCATGCCGCGCGGCGCCGCCGATCAACGGGCCGAGGAAAGCGGCGCCATGGAAAGCGTGCTGCACGCAAGGCGCACCGATCCGCGTATCGGTGAATGGCTGGCCGCGCTGGACGGGGCCGAATTGACCGAGGTCGAAGCGGCGAACCTGCGCCATATCCGGCGCAGCTATACCCGCGCCAGCCGCGTTCCGGCGGCTTTGGCCGAGCGGATCGCCACAGTGACCTCGCGCGCCCAAGGCCAATGGGCCGAGGCCCGCGCCAATGATGACTTCAAAGCCTTCGCGCCGGTGCTGGCCGAGGTCGTCGCGCTCAAACGCGAAGAAGGGGCGGCGCTGGCCGAGCGCGGCAATGTTTATGACGCGCTGCTTGATGATTATGAGCCAGGCGCGAGCGAGGCCGATTTGTCGGCCATGTTTGACGCCCTGCGCCCTGCGCTCATCGGCCTGCGCGCCCGCGCCTTGGCCGCCGAGCCGCCCGCGCCTTTGCGCGGCGCTTTCGACGAGGGCAAGCAGATGCAGCTGGCCCGCAGCATCGCAAGAACCTTCGGCTATGATTTCAAACGCGGGCGGCTCGACAAGGCGGTGCATCCGTTTTCCTCCGGCTCGGGCGATGATGTGCGCATCACCACCCGCACCCAAGAGGACGATCCGCTCAACTGCCTCTATTCGACGATCCATGAGGTCGGCCATGCCTGTTACGAGCAAAATATCGATGCCGCCTATGCCCTGACACCCTTGGGCCAAGGCGTGTCGATGGGGGTGCATGAAAGCCAAAGCCGGATTTACGAGAACCAGATCGGCCGCTCGCGCGCCTTTACGGAACATCTTTACGGCCGGATGCGCGACAGTTTCGGCGATTTCGGCTGTGCCAGCGCCGAGGATTTTTATCGCGCGGTGAACCGGCTGGACCGCGGCTATATCCGCACCGAGGCCGATGAGGTGCAATATAACCTGCATGTCATGCTGCGCTTTGATCTCGAACGCGCGATGATCGCGGGGGATCTGGCGGTGGCGGACCTTGAAGAGGCGTGGAACACACGGTTCGAGGCCGATTTCGGCTATGCGGTGGATCGCGCCTCGAACGGATGTTTGCAAGATGTGCATTGGTCGGTCGGGTTGTTCGGCTATTTTGCGACCTATAGCCTTGGCAATGTCTATGCCGGTTGCCTCAATCAGGCGATGCGCGCGGCGCTGCCGGATTTGGATACGCAGGTGGCCAAAGGCGATTTGACCCGCGCGACCGGATGGCTGGCGCAGAACCTGCAGCGCCACGGCGGATTGATGCCGCCGCGCGCCGTGATCGCCAAGGCGGCAGGGATGGAGCCGAGCGAGGCCCCGCTGCTCGCCTATCTTGAGGCCAAATTCGCCGATATCTACGGGCTTTAACGCCGCTAGAGCAGCGCCATCCGTTCGGCCCGCTCGGGGTCGGGGAAGGGGCGGTAGAGCGCGAAATCCGCCTCTGCGATCAAGGTCGACACCGCACGGTGCAACGCTTCGATCTGCTCGTCCTGACGGCCGGAAATGCGAAAGGCCTGATCAAGCTGGGCCAGATCATCAACCTCGATCTCCAGCAGGAAATCGCGATGCGCGTCCGAGGCGAGGTTGAGCTTGCGGCGCAGCAGCCGCCAGTTGCGAATGCCGCCTTCGCCTTGCAAATGGGTCATCCATTGGTCCAGCGCGTTGCAAAAGGCCAAGGCCTTGGCATCGTCTTTCAAATCAATCGAACAGGTATAGAGGTTCATGATGCGGGTCTCCTCCCAAAACATGCGCTCAGCATGGCCTAGAAGGATTGAGGCGCAGTTAAACGGGCTGCGCGCGCGCCGCCGCACATGAAACCGCCGAAGGCGCAGGTTGCGCGCCTCCGGCGGGGATGTTTTCTAGAGCGCGTAAGGCGCGGGGTTAGTTTTCGGGGGCCGCGTCGCCTGTGCCCGCCTCATCGGCACCGACCTCTTGATCCTCGTCCTCCTGATCGGCGATACGCGCAACCGAAACCACGGTTTCGCCTTTTCCGGTGTTGAAGACCTTGACCCCGCCAGCAGAGCGCGAGCGGAAAGAGATGCCCTCGACCGGCACGCGGATCGATTGGCCCTTGGAGGTGGCGAGCATGATCTGGTCTTCAAGCTCGACAGGGAAGGAGGCGATCAGCGCACCGCCGCGCATCGCCTTGTCCATCGCCGTCACGCCCATGCCGCCGCGCCCGCGCACCGGATAATCATGCGACGAGCTCAGCTTGCCCGAACCGCCCGCCGTGATCGTCAAGATCAGGTTCTCCGCCGCCGACATTTCGGCATAGCGCTCTTGATCGATGCTGGCATCCGTCGCGATATCATCCTCATCGGATACATCAACATCATCGGCCAAACCCGCGATTGCACGACGTTTTTTCAAATAGGCCTGCCGCTCCTCGGAGCTGGCGTCAAAGTGGCGGATCACCGACATCGAGACCACATGATCATCTCCGTTGAGCCGGATACCGCGCACGCCGGTCGAATCGCGCCCCTTGAAGACGCGCACATCGGTGGTCGAGAAACGGATCGCACGGCCGCTGTCGGTGACCAGCATGACGTCGTCTTCCTCGCTACAGGTGCGCACATCGACCAATTCGATACCCTCGGGCAGCTTCATCGCGATTTTGCCGTTGGATTTGACATTGGTGAAATCCGATAGCGCATTGCGCCGCACATCGCCGCCTGTTGTGGCAAAGACCACTTGAAGATCGGCCCATTCGGCTTCGGGCGCGTCAATCGGCATAATGGCGGCGACGGAAACGCCGGTCGGGATCGGCAGGATATTGACCACGGCCTTGCCTTTGGAGGTCCGCCCGCCAAGCGGCAAACGCCATGTCTTGAGCTTGTAAACCATGCCTTCGGTGGTGAAGAACAGCAATTGCGTGTGGGTATTGGCGACAAAGAGCGTGGTGACCACGTCTTCTTCTTTGGTTTGCATCCCCGCAAGCCCCTTACCGCCGCGCCGCTGCGCGCGGAAATCGGCCAAAGGCGTGCGTTTGATATAGCCTCCCGAGGTAACGGTCACGACCATATCTTCGCGCTCGATCAGGTCCTCGTCGTCCATATCGCCGGACCAATCGACAATCTCGGTGCGGCGCGGCACGGCGAAGAGATCGCGCACTTCTTTGAGCTCGTCTGCGATGATCCCCATGATCCGCTCGCGCGAGCCGAGAATTTCGAGGTATTCGCGGATTTTCGCGGCCAGCTCTTGCAACTCGTCGGTGACTTCCTTGACGCCGATCTGGGTCAGGCGCTGCAACCGCAGCTCCAAAATCGCCCGCGCTTGGGTTTCCGACAGGTTATAAGTGCCATCCTCGTTCATCCGGTGGGTCGGATCGTCGATCAACTGGATATATTCGGCGATCGAGGCGGCGGGCCAATTGCGCGTCATCAGCTTTTCGCGCGCCTCTGCGGCATCGGCCGAGGAACGGATCGTGGCAACAACTTCGTCCACATTGGTGACGGCCACGGCCAGACCGCACAGGATATGGCTGCGCTCGCGGGCTTTGCGCAGCAAATAGGCCGTGCGGCGCGCCACAACATCCTCGCGAAAATCGATGAAGCTGGTGAGGAAACGGCGCAGGGTGAGTTGCTCGGGACGCCCGCCATTGAGCGCCAGCATGTTGCAGCCGAAATAGGTTTGCATCGGGGTGAAGCGGTAAAGCTGGTTGAGCACCACATCGGGGGTTGCGTCGCGCTTGAGCTCGATCACCACGCGCACGCCGTTACGGTCGCTTTCGTCCTGCACATGGGCGACGCCTTCGATCTTCTTGTCGCGCACCTGCTCGGCGATTTTCTCGATCATCGTGGCCTTGTTCACCTGATAGGGAATTTCGTCGACGATGATGGCATAGCGGTCCTTGCGCAGTTCCTCGACGCGGGTTTTTGCCCGCACCACGACCGACCCGCGCCCCTCCAGATAGGCTTTGCGCGCGCCCGAGCGGCCCAGCATCACGCCGCCGGTGGGAAAATCGGGGCCGGGAATATATTCGATGAGCTGCTCTGAGGAGAGGTCAGGGTCTTCCATCAAGGCCAGCGTGGCCTCGACCACTTCGCCAAGGTTATGGGGCGGAATATTGGTCGCCATACCGACGGCAATACCGCCCGCACCATTGACCAGCATATTGGGAAACCGCGCGGGCAAAACCGTCGGCTCGCGGTCCTTGCCGTCATAGTTGTCTTGGAAATCAACGGTTTCCTTGTCGATGTCTTGCAACATGAAGGCCGAGGGCTTGTCCATGCGGACCTCGGTATAGCGCATCGCCGCCGCGCGGTCGCCGTCCATGGAGCCAAAGTTGCCTTGCCCGTCGAGCAGCGGCAAAGACATCGAAAAATCCTGCGCCATCCGCACCAGAGCGTCATAAATCGCCGAGTCGCCATGCGGGTGGTATTTACCCATCACATCGCCGACGGGACGGGCGGATTTGCGGTAGGGTTTGTCGTGGCTGTTGCCGACCTCATGCATCGCATACAAAATCCGCCGGTGCACCGGTTTGAGCCCGTCGCGCAGGTCTGGAATGGCACGGCTGACGATCACCGACATGGCATAATCGAGATAGGAGGTTTTCATCTCCTGCGTGATCGAAATGCTCGGCCCCGAATAGATCGGGCGCTGGGGCGGGTTTTCGTCTTCGTTTTCAGGAGTTTGCGGCGTGTCGTTCACGTGTCGGGCCCGTTCTTTGCGAGGTCACTATATTTTGTTGGCCCGACTATAACAGAGGCAGGATATAGGGTGCAATGGTTGAGCGCGCCCCCCATTAGCAGCCGCCCCGAACCAGTGATAACATACTGTTTTTATTGAAAAGTAATTTGCATGTGGCAGCATAGAGGCAGAGCAAGTCAAAAGGAGAGACAAATGCAGATGTCCGAAACCGAATTGATGCTAAAGGGCTATGGGCTGACTGTGGCCGAGATGTTCTACTATATGCCCGACCATCCCCATGTTTTAAATACATTTATCTGGCAAGACTACGATATCGCGCCCGATCATCCGCGGCTTTTCAAATTCATCGATTTCTGGAAGTCCGAGATCGAAGGCCCGCTGCATTCGGTACGTTTCAACCATCGCAAAATGCTCTCGCCAGGCGAGTGGCGCAATGTCGTCGGCGAATTCACCTTGCATTGAACGCCGATAAATGGCCCTTGCACAAAAAAGGCGCAAGCCTTGCTCGCGCCTTTTGAAAATCCAATCCTTGTAGTGGGTTACGGGATGATCCTCGTGTATTTGATCCCTTCGACCGTCGCCCCCACATGCAGGCCCGCCTGACCAAAGACGATGGCGACAATCGGCGAGAGCGCGGTGGTCGTCTCGGCTTTGACGTTTTCGCCGCGATCGTTAAAGACATATTCCACATCCGCCCCTGCGGCCCAACCTTGGCTGCGGCGGAATTTGAGCAGCGCGTCATCGGTCATGAAAAACAGCACATGGGCATATTGCTGCGCGCCGATTTGCAACCCGAAGCTGCCTTTGGTGGCCGAGTAATAATCCACGGTCACGCCGCCGACGCGCAATGCGCCGCGCCCGTAACCGCCGCCGATCCCGAAACCGGCTTCTGTCACCAAGGGCATGACCAACATGCCGGTGGATTTATTCGCCAAATCAACGGTGTTGGGATAGCGGCTATACATATGGTTCAAGGTCGCATCGACCCGCGCGTCGACCTTTTCGGCCCCCGAGGAACCAACGCCATTGCCGCAAGCGGTCAGGCCTACGCCGGAAAGAGCGGCGAGCGTAAAGCTGCGTCTGGAGAGTTGTGTCATTTTGCTGTGCCTCAACTAAGTCTTGGGTTGCTGCGTGCCTCTTGTGGGCGCGTCATTGCGCATGACTATAGCGCAGGGGCGCGGGCCTGTCACTAAGTCAAAACAGGCCCTGACCCTTGCGCGGAAAATCGCCCGCTATACGCCGTTCAAAACCCGCGCGGCCGCAGGGGCAAAATAGGTCAGTACCCCATCGCATCCCGCGCGTTTAAAGCACATCAGGCTCTCCATCATCGCGCGCTCCTCGTCGATCCATCCGTTTTGCACCGCGGCCATGATCTGCGCATATTCGCCCGACACCTGATAGGCAAAGGTCGGCGCGCCAAAGGCGTCTTTGACACGGCGGCAGATATCCAGATAGGGCATCCCCGGTTTGACCATCACCATATCCGCGCCCTCCGACAGGTCGCGCTGCACCAGACGGATCGCCTCATCGCTATTGGCCGGATCCATTTGGTAGGTTTTCTTGTCGCCCTTGAGCGCCCCCGACGCGCCAACCGCATCGCGGAACGGGCCATAAAAGGCCGAGGCATATTTCGCCGCATAGCTCAGCAGCATCACATTGCGGTGCCCGCCGTTTTCCAACGCCTTGCGGATCGCGCCGATGCGCCCGTCCATCATATCCGACGGGCCGATGATATCGACGCCCGCTTCGGCCTGCGCCAAGGCTTGCTTGACCAAGGCTTCGACAGTTTCGTCATTGATGATCTCGCCATCCACCACAAACCCGTCGTGGCCCGTGTCCGAATAGGGATCAAGCGCCACATCCGTCATCACCGCCATATCGGGCAGCGCCGCCTTGATCGCGCGGGTGGCGCGGTTTGACAGGTTCTCGGGGTTCCACGCCTCGGCGCAATCGGCGGTGCGTTTGTCAGCGCCCGTATAGGGAAACAGGCAAATGCATCCGATGCCCAGATCATAGGCCTCTTTCGCCGCCTCGACCACACGATCCACCGAGCGGCGCATCACGCCGGGCATCGAGGGGATCGGCTCTTCGATATTCTCGCCGTCGCGTACAAAGACCGGCCAAATCAGATCCTGCGCCGAAAGGTAATTCTCGCGCACCAAGGCGCGCACCGCTGGGCTTTGCCGCGTGCGGCGCAAACGGGTGAGCGGGAAGGGGGCTTGGGTCGGGCGCATGGCAAAGGCTCCTCAATATTACGAGGCCAAGAGGTGCCACGGAATTTCACGCATCACAAGTCTAGGAATTGCGCGCGCGCGGCGCTATGACGGTTCCAAAGCGGCCAAAGCCGGCGCCGCAGACGCAAAAGCGAGACATAGCCGCAGGCAAGCGGCGCGAGCATGAAGGCAAGGCATTGAACCTGCACCAAACCGTTTTCGAGCTGATCGATATGCGCAGCTTTTCCAATCTGTGGTATTGGATTGCGCTTGCCGTGGTTTGGTCCTCGGCAAGCCATTATGTTTTGGGCGTGCCTTGGGATCTGGTGATGCGGGCGCGCCGCCATGGTGGGGCGGCGATGGATGATTTCGAAACCTTGGTTCGCATCAACGTGAACCGCATCCTCTATATCTCTGAAATCTCGGGTCTTTTGCTCACCGGCTTTGTGTTTTTCATCCTCACGACCCTCGCGACTTTGGGCTTTTTCTACGATAATGAATTTGCCCAAGCGGTGTTTTTGTTGGCCTTTCCGGTGACCATCGTGGGCGCGCTTTCGGTGCATACCGCGCGCTCGATCCACCTGCGCGAACTGACCGGACCCGACCTTTACCGCCGCTTGCATATGCACCGGATTGCGACCCAAGCCATCGGCATGGTTGCCATTTTCGTCACCGCCCTATTTGGGATGCTGCAAAACCTCAACCTTGGCGCCATTTAACCCGCCGCAGCCCGCAAAGACCCCAGATGAGCGAGACCCAACATATCAAGGTCGGCGGCGCGCCCGAAGGCTATGACGCGCGGTTGATCCTGCGCGAGATCGAGAAAACCGGCGCGCCGGTGCTGCATATCGCGCGCGATGACAAACGTATGGCGGCGATGCGCGCGGCCTTGGCGTTTTTTGCCCCCGATATGCCGGTGCTCGAATTTCCCGGATGGGATTGTCTGCCCTATGACCGCGTTTCGCCCAATGCCGATATTTCGGCGGCGCGGATGGCGGTTCTGGCGGGGCTGACCCATGCCATGCCGGCGCAGTTTGTCCTGCTCACCACGCTCAACGCCGCCACGCAATATATCCCCGCGCGCGAGGTCTTGCGCGAGGCCGCGTTTACCGCCCGCGTCGGCAGCCGCATCGACGAAGGCGCCTTGCGTAACTTCTTGGCCCGTATGGGGTTTTCTCAGGCGCCCACCGTCTTGGAACCTGGGGATTATGCCATTCGCGGCGGGATCATCGACATCTATGCACCCGGCGAGCAGGGGCCAGTTCGCCTTGATCTCTTTGGCGATACGCTCGACGGCGCGCGCCGCTTTGATGCGGCCAGCCAGCGCACCACAGAAAAGCTCGACGCGATCGAATTGGCCCCCGTCTCCGAGGTGATCCTCGACGAGGCGGCCATCACCCGTTTTCGCCAAAGCTACCGGATCGAATTTGGCGCGGCGGGCACCGATGATCCGCTCTACGAGGCCGTTTCGGCAGGGCGCAAACATCAAGGCGTCGAGCATTGGTTGCCGTTTTTCCACGAACGGCTCGAGACGCTGTTTGACTATCTGCCAAGCGCCAGCATCACCCTTGACGACCAACTCGACGCCGCCCGAGTGTCGCGATGGGACAGCGTGGCGGACCAATATGAGACCCGCAAAATCGCCTTTGACGGCAAGCGGCGCGGCGATAGCGTCTATAAACCCGTACCGCCCGCGCTTTTGTATCTTGATGACGCCGCATGGCAGGCCCAAGTCGCCGCGCGCCGCCTCTTGCGCTTCTCGCCGCTGCCGCAGGCCTCGGGCCCCAATGTTATCGACGCGGGCGGGCGCATCGGGCGCAGCTTTGCGCCCGAGCGGCTTCAAGAAAACCTGAGCCTTTTCGGGGCGTTGAAAGACCATATTAATGCGAAGATGGCGGCGGGTCCGGTGCTGCTCGCCTCCTATTCCGAGGGCGCGCGCGAGCGGCTCGAAGGGCTGCTCGAAGACGAAGGCCTGATGGGGGCTGTCAGCGTCGCACATGCGGGGCGGATCGGCAAACACGGGCTGCATCTGGCGGTTTGGGCGCTCGAGCAAGGCTTCGAGGCCGACGGGTTGACCGTCATCGCCGAGCAAGACATCTTGGGCGACCGGCTGATCCGCGCGCCGCGCAAAAAGCGCCGCGCCGAGAATTTCCTCACCGAAGCGCAGGCGCTCAGCCCTGGCGATCTGGTGGTCCATGTGGATCACGGCATCGGCCGTTATCTTGGCCTTGATGTGATCACCGCTATCGGCGCGGCGCATGAATGTCTGACCATTGAATACGCCGAAAATTCAAAGCTTTACCTGCCGGTCGAGAATATCGAACTCTTGTCGAAATACGGCCATGACGAGGGGCTTTTGGACAAACTCGGGGGCGGCGCTTGGCAGGCGAAAAAAGCCCGTCTCAAAGAGCGCATCCGCGAGATGGCCGAACGGCTCATCCGTGTCGCGGCCGAACGCGCCCTGCGCCGCGCGCCTGCGCTCGAGGCGCCGCACCACGCATGGGAGGCGTTTTCCGCGCGCTTCCCCTATACCGAGACCGATGACCAACTCAGCGCCATCAGCGATGTGATGGAGGACCTGACAAGCGGGCGCCCGATGGACCGGTTGATTTGCGGCGATGTGGGCTTTGGCAAAACCGAGGTGGCGATGCGCGCCGCCTTTGCCGCCGCCATGACCGGCGTGCAGGTCGCGGTGATTGCGCCCACGACATTGCTGGCGCGGCAACATTACAAGAGCTTCGCCGAGCGATTTCGAGGTTTTCCGATTAATGTCAGCCCCTTATCGCGATTTGTGAGCGCAAAGGACGCCGCCAGAACCCGCGAGGGATTGGCGCGCGGGCAGGTCGATATCGTGGTCGGCACCCATGCGGTTTTGGCCAAATCCATCCGCTTTCAAAACCTCGGGTTGCTGATCATCGACGAAGAACAGCATTTCGGCGTCGCCCATAAAGAGCGGCTCAAGCAGATGCGCTCGGACATTCATGTGCTGACCCTGACCGCCACGCCGATCCCGCGCACCATGCAATTGTCGCTGTCCGGTGTGCGCGATCTGTCGATCATCGGCACGCCGCCCGTCGACCGATTGGCCATTCGCACCTATGTCAGCGAGTTTGATGCCGTCACCATCCGCGAGGCCCTGCTGCGCGAACATTACCGCGGCGGGCAAAGCTTTTATGTGGTGCCGCGCATCTCTGATCTTCCTGAAATCGAAGCCTTTTTGCGCGAGCATGTGCCCGAGGTCAGCGTCGTGGTTGCCCATGGCCAGATGGCGGCGGGCGAGCTTGATGACCGCATGAACGCCTTTTACGACGGCAAATATGACGTGCTTTTGGCGACGACCATTGTCGAATCCGGTCTCGACATTCCCACGGCCAATACGATGGTGGTCCACCGCGCCGATATGTTCGGGCTCAGCCAGCTTTACCAAATCCGTGGCCGCGTTGGGCGCTCGAAAACCCGCGCCTATGCCTATCTGACCACCAAGCCGCGGCAAAAACTGACGCCCGCCGCCGAAAAACGCCTGCGCGTTCTGGGCAGCCTCGACACGCTGGGCGCCGGTTTTACGCTGGCCAGTCAGGACCTCGATATTCGCGGCGCGGGCAACCTGCTTGGCGAAGAGCAATCGGGACAGATGCGCGATGTGGGCTACGAGCTCTATCAATCTATGCTCGAGGATATGATCGCGCGCATTCGTGCAGGCGATATGGATGCGCTGACCGATGAGAGCGACACGTGGTCGCCCAGCATCAACCTCAATGTGCCGGTGATGATCCCCGAGAAATATGTGCCCGATCTTGACGTGCGTTTGGGGCTTTACCGGCGTTTGTCGGGGCTGCAAGGCAAGGTGGAGATGGAAGGATTTGCCGCGGAATTGATCGACCGGTTTGGCAAAATGCCCAAAGAGGTCAACACCTTGCTGCTCATTGTTCGCATCAAGGAAATGTGCAAACGCGCCGGAATTGCGAAGCTGGACGGCGGGCCAAAGGGCGCCACGATCCAATTCCACAATGACAAATTTGCCTCGCCGCAAGGCCTCGTGGAATTCATCCAAGACCAGCGCGGCATGGCCAAGGTCAAAGACAACAAGATCATCGTGCGCCGCGATTGGGCCAAGGACAGTGACAAGATCAAAGGCGCCTTTTCCATCGCCCGCGATCTGGCCGTGAAGGTCAAGGAAGAGAAAAAGCGCAAAGCCAAATAGGGATTAGCGGTTTTGCGCGAACCACGCTTGGATTTTTGGCGCGATATAGGCCCAAAGACGCGGCGCGCCGCGCGCGACCTTACTGCCGACGCGGCTCTCGATCGTGTCGAACTGCACGTTATATTCGGCCCAGCTGCCGCCGCCGGAGGCAAGGTTCTGATTGGGTGGCTGGAAGCGGTCCAACGACTTTGCAAATATCGCATCCGCGCTCTTTGCAGCTTCAAATTCGCGCCATAAGCCGATGAATTCTCTGGCCTGTTCGCTCGGGAGAAGGCCGAAAATTCGCAAGGCAGCGGCCTCTTCCTCGGCTTCGACCTGCGCCTGATTGACAGTGCCGTAAATCGGATTGTCGCCGCTGTCGATTTCAACGATGTCATGCAAGAGCAGCATTTTGATCACGCGCGCGATATCGACATCGGGCCCAGCGTGTTCGGCCAATGTCATCGCATAGAGCGCGATGTGCCAGCTGTGCTCGCCCGAGTTTTCGCGCCGCGTCCCATCGCAAAGCGTGGTCGCCCGCATCACCGATTTGAGCTTGTCCACCTCGTTCAGAAACGCCATCTGCGCGTCCAGACGCGCGGCGATCTGGGGCAGCAGGCTCATCCTTCGGATTTGGCTTGCGCTTCGAGATCGGCCGCCGCTTTGCGCAGCCGCCCTTCGAGGAAATTGCGCGCGCGGGTCTCGGCGATGCGCGCGCGCACCGAGGACATATAGGCCTCTTGCATGGTCGACGAAGAGGCTTCGAGCATTTTGTTGATCTGTTCGATCAACGTATCGTCGCCCATGGCCTCGGCGGCCTCGATCACATCTTGGGCCAGATCATCGGCCAAAATCAGTAGGCGATCCATGGGCTTACCTGCTGTTTTCGGTCAAACGGCGTTTGACGTAATCGGACACATTGCCAATCATCGTATCGAGGTGCGGCTCTTCAAAGAAGTGGCCGGAGCCTTCGATTTCCTGATGGGTGATGGTGATGCCTTTTTGCTCGTGCAACTTGTTGACGAGGGCGGTGGTGTCGGCGGGCGGCGCGACGCGGTCGGCGGTGCCGTTGATCACCAAACCCGACGCGGGGCAGGGCGCGAGGAAGGAAAAATCATACATATTGGCGGGCGGGCTGACCGAAACAAAACCGGTGATTTCGGGGCGGCGCATGAGCAATTGCATCCCGATCCACGCGCCAAAGGAAAAGCCCGCGACCCAGCAATGTTTCGAATTGTTGTTCATCGATTGCAGGTAGTCGAGCGCCGAGGCCGCATCGGACAATTCACCCACGCCCTGATCATATTCGCCTTGGCTACGGCCGACGCCGCGGAAATTGAACCGCAACACGGTAAAGCCCATGTTGTAGAAGGCGTAATGCAGGTTATAGACGACCTTGTTGTTCATCGTCCCGCCAAATTGCGGATGCGGATGCAGCACGATCGCAATCGGCGCGTCCTTTTCCTTTTGGGGGTGATAACGGCCTTCAAGTCGCCCCTCGGGGCCGGGAAAAATCACCTCGGGCATCGCCTGTCCTTGTCTCCAACTTTGGAAGCCTCTAAATTCTTGACGAATTCAGTAAGGCACCTTAGAACTATTCTAAACAGGCCAACGCAAGCGGCCTGAGAGTAGGCAGATAAGGCCTGCTGTCTGAAAGGTCAATCAATTCAACGCTTGAAAAGGGGGGCGTGGCGGCATGAAATTGAGCACCAAGGGCCGCTATGCGATGGTTGCGCTGGCTGATATTGCGCTGCAACCCTCCGATGCGCTTGTCACACTTGGGGATATCTCCAAGCGGCAGGATATTTCCTTGCCCTATCTTGAGCAGCTTTTCGTCAAGCTGCGGCGGGCCGGTTTGGTCGCCTCTGTGCGCGGTCCGGGGGGCGGGTATCGCCTTGCGCGCCACGCGTCAGAGATTCGCGTCGTTGATGTTTTGGGCGCGGTCGACGAGTCGATTGACGCCATGCACAAAGGCGCGGGGGCCTCGGGCGCCCTATCCGGCAGCCGCGCGCAATCGGTCACCAACCGGTTGTGGCAGGGGCTTTCGGCGCATGTCTATGTCTATTTGCATCAAACACGGCTGTCCGATGTGGTGGGCAATGGGTTGGTGCCCTGTCCTGCGGTGCCGAACCTCTTTGATGTCGTGGATGAAGAATGACCCGTATCTATTTGGATCATAACGCAACTACGCCCTTGAGAGATGAGGCGCGCGCCGCGATGATTGCGGCGATGGACCTATGCGGCAACCCGTCTTCGGTTCATGCCGAGGGGCGCGCTGCGAAATCCTTGATCGAAAAGGCGCGCGGCCAGATCGCCAGCGCCTTTGGCGCCGACGGGCAGGATGTGATCTTTACCTCCAGCGCAACCGAGGCCGCCGCATTGGCCATGGCAGGGCGCGATTTGCAAGCGGCAGGGGTCGAGCATGATGCGGTTCTGGCGTGGTCCAAGGGGGAATTGCCTTGCGATTCCAACGGACAGGTGACGGTGAGCGAAACTGCAAACTCTGCCTTGCAAATCGCAAACTCCGAAACCGGCATTTTGCAAACCCTGCCCGAGGGGCTGGCTTTGTCGGATATGACCCAAGGGTTTGGCAAACTGCCGCTGGCCTTCAATTGGGCGGGGTGCCAGATGGCGATGATTTCGGCGCATAAATTGGGCGGCCCCAAGGGGATCGGCGCTTTGGTGGTCCGCCGCGGCACCGATATTGCCGCGCAAATCAAGGGCGGCGGGCAAGAGATGGGCCGACGCTCCGGCACGGAAAATATCATTGGAATCGCGGGCTTCGCCGCCGCAGCTCAAGCGGCGCAGCGCGATCTGGAGGCAGGCGTTTGGGACGGCGTTGCGGCCCTGCGCGACCGGCTGGAGGCGCGGATTTGCGAGGCCGCCCCCGATACGGTCGTTGTCGGCAAGGGCGGCAAGCGTTTGCCCAACACCACCTGCCTTTTGACCCCGCAATGGAAGGGTGAGACGCAGGTGATGCAAATGGATCTGGCCGGTTTCGCCATCAGCGCAGGCAGCGCCTGCTCCTCGGGCAAGGTCAAAGCCAGCCGCGTCCTCTTGTCCATGGGCTATGACGCAAGCGAAGCCGCCAGCGCCATCCGCGTCTCGCTCGGGCCGCAAACAACACAGGCCGAGGTCGACGCTTTTGCCGCCGCGTGGATCGCCGCGCATAACAAACACCGCGCGCGCGCCGCGTAACTCCAAATAGGGGGCTTGCCGAGCGCGGCCCCAAACGCCAAGTAGGCCATAACAGATCAACGCGCGCCCCAAATTGACGGGCGCACCCAAGGACACCGCCCGCCAATGAGATCGGGCCAGAATGCGAACAGGAAACCGAGATGACCGTTCAAGACAAACCACAGGTAAAAGAAGGCGTTGATCAAGAGACGGTCGATGCCGTGCGCGAAGTGGGCGGCGCCTATAAATACGGTTGGGAAACCGATATCGAGATGGACTATGCGCCGATGGGCCTCAATGAGGATATCGTGCGGTTGATCTCCTCGAAGAACGAAGAGCCCGAGTGGATGCTCGACTGGCGGCTGGAGGCCTTCAAACGCTGGCTCACCAAGGAAGAGCCCGATTGGGCCATGGTCGATTACCCGAAAATCGACTTCCAAAAGCAATATTACTATGCCCGCCCCAAAAGCATGGAAGTGAAGCCCAAATCCTTGGACGAGGTCGATCCGAAACTCTTGGCGACCTATGAAAAGCTTGGCATTCCCTTGAAAGAACAGATGATTTTGGCTGGCGTCGAGGGCGCGGAAAACATGCCAGCCGAAGGGCGCAAGGTCGCCGTCGATGCGGTGTTTGACAGCGTCTCGGTCGGCACCACCTTTCAGGCCGAATTGAAAAAGGCCGGCGTGATCTTTTGCTCGATCTCCGAGGCGATCCGCGAGCATCCCGAACTGGTGAAAAAATACCTCGGCTCGGTCGTGCCCGTGTCGGACAATTTCTATGCGACGCTGAACTCGGCGGTCTTTTCGGATGGCTCGTTCGTTTACGTGCCCCCTGGCGTGCGCTGCCCGATGGAACTGTCGACCTATTTCCGCATCAATGCCGAAAATACCGGACAGTTCGAGCGCACCTTGATCATCGCCGACAAGGGCAGCTACGTCAGCTACCTTGAAGGCTGCACCGCGCCCAAACGCGACACGGCGCAGCTTCACGCTGCCGTGGTCGAAATCATCATCGAGGAAGACGCCGAGGTGAAATATTCCACGGTGCAAAACTGGTATCCTGGCGATGAGGAGGGCAAGGGCGGCATCTATAACTTCGTCACCAAACGCGCCGATTGCCGCGGCGACCGCGCCAAGGTGATGTGGACGCAGGTCGAAACCGGCTCTGCCGTGACGTGGAAATACCCCTCCTGCATCTTGCGCGGCCATGAGAGCCAAGGCGAGTTTTACTCCATCGCCATCGCCAACAATATGCAGCAGGCCGACACCGGCACCAAGATGATCCATCTGGGCCGCGACACCAAAAGCCGCATCGTGTCGAAAGGCATTTCGGCGGGCAAGGCGCAAAATACCTATCGCGGCCTTGTCTCGATGCACCCCAAGGCCAAGAACGCGCGCAACTATACCCAATGCGACAGCCTTTTGATCGGCGATCAATGCGGGGCGCATACGGTGCCCTATATCGAGGTGAAGAACAATTCGGCCCGCGTCGAACATGAGGCGACCACCTCCAAGGTGGATGACGAACAACTCTTCTATTGCCGCGCCCGCGGGATGGACGAAGAGGAGGCCGTGGCCTTGGTCGTCAACGGGTTCTGCAAGGATGTCTTGCAAGCCCTGCCGATGGAATTCGCCATGGAAGCGCAGCAGTTGGTTGCGATTTCTCTCGAAGGATCGGTGGGTTAAACCCCGATCCTAAACGATTGCGATTTGGTTAAGCTGCGGAGGCCGCGATGATCACCACCACAACGCCCAATATCGAGGGCTATAAAATCACCGATTACAAGGGCATCGTCGTCGGCGAGGCGATCATGGGCGCCAATGTGGTGCGCGATCTGTTCGCAGGGATCACCGATATCATCGGCGGGCGTTCGGGCGCCTATGAAAGCAAGCTGGCCGATGCGCGCAAGACCGCGATTGACGAGTTGGAGCAGCGCGCGGCGCAGCTGGGTGCCAATGCGGTCGCGGGCGTTGATCTCGACTATGAGGTGGTCGGAAATTCGATGTTGATGGTCTCTGCCTCGGGCACGGCGGTGGTGATCGCGTGACGCTGTTTTGCGCCATATCGGGGCAGGCCGCATGAGCCAGTCCGCCCCCCAAGAGCGCATCGCGCGCCCCGAATTGACTTTGCCCGAGGCAGAGGCGGATTTGGTGCGCGCGCTCTATGAGGCGGCGGATGTGATCTTGGAATACGGCTCCGGCGGAAGCACCATCCTCGCCTCGGAACTCACTGACAAAACGGTGTTTTCCGTCGAAAGCGATCTGGACTGGGCGCAGATGATGCGGACCTATCTGGAGCAAAACCCGCCCGCCAAGGGCACCGTGGTCGATGTCATCTGGTCCGATATCGGCCCGACCAAGGAATGGGGCTTCCCACGCAATGCCAAAGGCTGGGACCGCTATGCGCGCTACCCGCTGCAGGTTTGGGACCTCAAGGAGTTTCGCCAACCTGATGTGGTTTTGGTCGATGGCCGGTTTCGCATCGGATGCGCCTTGGCCACCGCGTTTCGCACCGCCAAACCGCTCACGCTGCTGTTTGACGATTACAAGCGGCGCAAACAATACCATGTCGTCGAAGAGTATTTCGGCGCCCCCACCTATGCCGGCCGTATGGCGCGGTTTGAAATCACCCCGATGGCAATTCCGCCCGAGCGGCTATTGCAGATCGTAGAATTGATGTCGCGCCCCTAAAACCGGCCGGCCACGCACAAACAGGGCGCGCGCCCGAACACAGGACAAAGGACGATAAAATGTTGGAAATCAAAAACCTACAGGTCAAACTTGAAGACGAGGACAAGCAGATCCTCAAAGGTGTCGACCTGACGATCGGCGCGGGCGAAGTCCATGCGATCATGGGGCCGAACGGGTCGGGCAAATCGACGCTCTCTTATGTTCTGTCGGGCAAGGACGGCTATGAGGTCACCGGCGGCGAGGCCGCGCTGGACGGCGAGGACCTGCTCGATATGGAGCCCGAAGAGCGTGCGGCGGCGGGGCTGTTTTTGGCCTTCCAATATCCCGTCGAAATCCCCGGCGTGGGCAATATGACCTTCCTGCGCACCGCCGTGAACGCACAGCGCAAAGCGCGCGGCGAAGAGGAAATGAGCGCTGCAGAGTTTCTCAAAGTGATCCGCGAGAAGGCGAAAACCCTCAAGATCGACGCTGACATGCTCAAACGTCCGGTCAATGTCGGATTCTCCGGCGGCGAGAAAAAGCGCAATGAAATCTTGCAGATGGCGATGCTCGAGCCGAAAATGTGCATCCTTGACGAGACCGATTCCGGTTTGGACGTCGATGCGATGAAACTGGTGTCCGAAGGGGTCAATGCCCTGCGCTCCGAGGGGCGCAGCTTTTTGGTGATCACCCACTACCAGCGCCTGCTTGACCACATCAAACCCGATGTCGTGCATATCATGGCCAATGGCCGCATCATCAAAACCGGCGGTCCGGAACTGGCGCTCGAAGTCGAGCAAAACGGCTACGCCGATCTGCTTGAGGAGCATGCATAATGGCCGCGCCTCTCGCCAAACAGACCGCCACCGAGGCGCGGCTTGCCGTGCTTGATATGCCCAAGGGCAGCGATTGGATCACCGCGCTGCGCAAGGAGGCGCTTGCGCGGCTGACCGCGATGGGATTGCCCGCGCGCCGCGATGAATATTGGAAATACACGCGCCCCGACACGCTCACCGATGCCGCGCCGGTGCCTGCCAAAGTGTTTGTGCAGGACGAAACGCCGATGTTTGACGGCTTCGACCGCATCAAAATCGTGTTTCGCGACGGGGTGTTTGATGCGGCGGCTTCGGATGACCTGACCCTTGCGGGCGTCAGCATCGAGCGCCTCGCCGATGTGGCGCAAACCGACATCCATTGGGCCAAAGACCTCTATGGCGCGCTCGAAAGCAACGGCCAAAATCCTGTCGAACGCCCGCTCGCCGCGCTCAATTCGGCCTTTGCCAGCGACGGCGTGGTGATCCGCGTCAGCGGCAAGGCCTCCAAACCCGTCAGTCTGATTTATGTCCACGAATCAGAGACTTCCGATGCGGTCCTCCACCATGTTGTGAAGCTTGAAGAGGGGGCCGAGCTGACGCTTTTGGAAAATGGTCCGGCCGCTGCGCGCTTTAACAAAGTGCTCGAAGTCGAGATCGCCGACACCGCGCGTTTCCACCACGTGCGCACCCAAGGGCGCGACCACGACCGCCGCGCCGCCACGCATATTTTCGCGCGCCTTGGCCGCGAGAGCACCTTCAAAAGCTTCACCCTGACGGCCAATGGCGTGCTGACGCGCAATGAATGCGTGATCGAATTGACCGGCGATGATGCGATGGCCCATGTCGCCGGTGCGGCGCTTGGCGATGGCGAATTTCACCACGACGATACGGTCTTTATCACCCATGATGCGGTCAATTGCGAAAGCCGTCAGGTGTTCAAAAAGGTCCTGCGCAATGGCGCCGTCGGGGTCTTCCAAGGCAAGATTTTGGTCAAGGAAGATGCCCAGAAAACAGACGGTTACCAGATCAGCCAATCGCTGCTTCTGGATGGAGACAGCCAGTTCCTCGCCAAGCCCGAGTTGGAAATCTACGCCGATGACGTGGCCTGCTCGCATGGGTCGACCTCTGGTGCGATCGACGAGGACGCGCTGTTTTACCTGCGCGCGCGCGGCATCCCCGAAGGCACGGCGACCGACCTGCTGACCCTGTCCTTCCTTGCCGAAGCGGTCGAAGAGATCGAGGATCCGGCTTTGGCCGAAGAGATCAGCAACCGCCTTGAGGCGTGGTTGGAACGGCGCCGCGGCTGATGGCGCTGATCCCCGATATCCTTGCCAGCTACCGCGCCCCGCGCGCGGTGCTGCGCCGGCGGCTGACCGGTGCCGATGAGGTGCATGCTTTGGTGACGCTGATCCTTGGCTGCCTCATGGTTTGGGTCGCCCATTGGCCGGTGGCCGCGCGCGACGCCCATCTCGACCCGTCGATCCCGCTTGGCGGGCGGCTGACGGGGGCAGGGGTCGCATGGATGTTCATCGCGCCGGTCCTGCTTTACGTGCTTGCGGCGCTTGGCCATGTGATCGCGCGCGCCTTTGGCGGGCAGGGCAGCTTTTTCTCGGCGCGGCTGGCGCTGTTTTGGGCGCTTTTGGCCTCGGCGCCTCTGTTCTTGCTCAACGGCCTTGTCAGCGGGTTCATCGGCACGGGCACCGGAGCGACCATCGTCGGGCTGATTGCCTTGCTCGGGTTTTTGCGCATCTATCTGTTGGGATTGATCGAGGCCGAGGCAAAGCCCCATGAATAGCGCACTTATTCAAAGCCTTATCAAGCAAAGCTTATCCAACCCTTCCGCCGCTGCAGCGCGGATTTTCGCGCTCAAACTCTCGCGCGACGTGCTGTGGAGCGCCTTTGCCCTGATCATCGTTTTGAATGTCTTGGCGGCGGTCTTGCTCACCCCTGCGCCGCCCGACATGGCGGGGCAACCGGCCGAATTGCAAGACCTGATGCGCATGCTCAATGCACCGATGCTGATGACGCTGGTGTCGGGCGGGGTCTTTGTGGTTCTGATTTTCCTGCTGACTTGGGTCGGGCGGATGATCGGCGGCAGCGCCGATTTGGGCAATATGCTCGCCGCGCTGACATGGTTGCAATTCCTGACCCTGCTCAGCCGCTTTATCGTCATCGCGCTGCTCTATCTGGCTCCCGCATTGGCACAGCTTGCGCTGCTCGCCATCTGGGGTCTATCGCTGTGGATCACGTTGCATTTTATCAAGGTCGCCCATGGGTTCGACCACATCGGCCAAGCCGTCGTGACCTTCTTGCTGACGATTTTCGGCGTGGCGCTCGGCGCCGTCGTTTTTCTATCCGTCATCGGATCGCTCTATAAAGGATTTGCAGGATGAACATCCAAGATATCCGCGCTGATTTTCCCATCCTTTCGCGCGAGGTGAACGGGCAACCGCTGACCTATCTCGACAATGGTGCCTCGGCGCAAAAGCCGCAGGTGGTGATCGATGCGATCACCAATGCCTATTCGCATGAATATGCCAATGTTCACAGAGGCTTGCACACGCTTTCGACCATCGCGACGGAAAAATACGAATCCGTGCGCGGCACCATCGCGCGGTTCTTGGGCGTGCGCGATGAGGAAGAGATTATCCTCAACTCCGGCACCACCGAGGGCATCAATATGGTCGCCTATAGCTGGGCCATGCCGAACCTGTCGGCGGGCGACGAGATTTTGCTCACCGTCATGGAGCACCACGCCAATATCGTGCCTTGGCATTTTTTGCGCGAACGCCAAGGGGTCACGCTCAATTGGGTCGATTGCGAGATGGACGGCAGTCTGGAGGCGCAAAAGATCATCGACGCCATCACGCCGCGCACCAAGCTGATTGCAATTACTCATCTTTCCAATGTCCTAGGGACCGTAGTTGATGTAAAAGCGGTCTGCGCCGAGGCGCGCAAACGCGGCATTGCCGTTCTGGTCGATGGCAGTCAGGCGGCCGTGCATATGCCCGTCAATGTCGAAGAGATCGGTTGTGATTTTTATGCCATCACCGGCCATAAGCTCTACGGGCCGAGCGGATCGGGCGCGATCTTTGTGCGCAAAGAACGCATGGCCCAGATGCGCCCCTTTATGGGCGGCGGCGATATGATCCGCGAGGTGGGCAAAGAGACGGTGAGCTATGCCGATCCGCCGATGAAATTCGAAGCGGGCACGCCGGGGATTGTGCAAACCATCGGCTTGGGCGTCGCGCTCGACTATATGATGGGGATCGGCATGGAAAACATCGCCGCCCATGAGGCTGCTTTGGCGCGCTATGCCGCCGAGCAACTCGAAGGGCGCAATTTCCTGATGCTGCAGGGGCGCGCCAAGGGCAAGGCGGCGATCTTTTCCTTCACCATGGCGGGGGCGGCCCATGCCCATGACATCTCGACCATTCTCGACAAAAAGGGCGTCGCCGTGCGCGCGGGGCATCATTGCGCCGGTCCCTTGATGGAGTTTTACGGGGTTAGCGCCACCTGCCGCGCGTCCTTCGGCATGTATAACACTTTCGAGGAAGTAGACCGTTTGGTCCAATCGCTCGAACTGGCCCATGAGCTTTTGGGCTGAGCGAAGAAAACACCGCGCTAGACCGTTTGGTCTAGCGCCCCGAATTCACAGATTTATCGTTCTTTTTTAAGACCTTCGCCCGCCAACACGCGGTCGATCGCGGCGCTGGCCCGCTGCAGCGGCATGGTGCTGCGATGGGCGCGGGCGAGGGTGACGCTGCCCTCCAGAGCGGCAAGGATCAGCGACGCCATCTCATTGGCGCGCAGCGCTGCCATCCCCTCATCGCGCAGCAAATCGGCCATCGCCATGGTGATACGCGTATAGGCGCGGTCCAAGACATCAGCCAATTCCGGCTCTTCGGTCATTGCCCCTTGGGCCAGCATCGCCAACATCGCGCCTTGCGAAAAATCCTCGGCGGCCAACCAGCTTCCGGTGCCGTGGAACAGCCGCGCGATGAACACGCGCGCGGCGAGGTCCTTCTCCTTGGCGCGTTTGAACGGGCGCAGGATCGATTCCGTCAACCAATCGATCGCCGCGCGGCCAAGGTCCTTCTTGCCGCCTGGAAAATGGTGGTAAAGCGAGCCTTTGGGCGCTTTGGCCTCGGCCAGAATTTGCGCCAAACCGACGGCGTGATAGCCGCGTTGTTGAAACAGGGTCACCGCCGCGCGCAGCAATCGCGTGCGCGTATCGGCGGGCGGCGCATGAGGCGCGGCGGAGGCGGAGTGTTCAATCATCGGTCAATTTTTGCGGCAAAACCGCGATGGCGGCAAGTCCGGCGCCGACAAGTTTTTCCGCCCCCCCGCCATCAAGGGCGAAAACCTGTGCCTCGACGGTGATCTGGCTGCGTCCGCCGCGCAAAACCCGCGCATGGGCACGCAGCTTGTCCCCCACGGCAGGGGCGAGGAAATGGAACGAAAAATTCGAGGTCACCACATCATCGCCGCGCAAGGTGGCGGCGGCCCAAGCCGCAGCCGTATCGGCCATTGAGGAGACGACTCCGCCATGCACATAGCCGTGGTGCTGTTTGTGATCCTCGCGCAGGTCGACCTCCAATTCGACCTCGCCGCCGCCCGCAGCAATGCAATCAAGCCCGAACCATTGGTTAAACCCCTGGGCTTTCGACGCTTTTCTAAGTCGCGCCTCCATTGCAGGATCTGAATAATCGCGCATTTTCTCTCTCCTCACGTCACTAGACCAATCGGTCTAATGCTGCGCGCAGGCGGCTATTGCGTCAATCGCCAGGGCGATTTCCGTTACGTCACAGGGCGCGGCTCTGCCGCCAGAACCGGCCTGTCAAAAGCATTTGCAGAGCCTCGCAGCTTCCCATATAGAGGCCGCAGGCACCCATAGCTCAGCTGGATAGAGCGCTGCCCTCCGAAGGCAGAGGCCTCAGGTTCGAATCCTGATGGGTGCGCCATTCAAACAAAGGCCCGCTGCGGAAACGCTCGGGCCTTTATTTGTTACGCGTAACAGATTGCGTGCGTATAGGTTGCTATCTGGCCCCACATGGCAAGGGTTTGGCCCTCGCGCGGACCAGCGGTCGGTGCGCGTCGCGGCCGCCCCAACGCCTAGTTGCGGCGCAAAAGCTCGCTGGGTTTGAGGCCGAATTTGGCGCGGAACATCGACGAGAAATGCGACGAGCTGTTGAAGCCGTTGGAAAAGGCCAGCTCGGTGAGGCTCATCTTGCGGTCGGCGCGCTCCAGCGCGGCATAGCAATTGTGCAGGCGCCGCATCCACAGATATTCGGAGACGGTTTGATCCTCGCCCGCGAACAGCCCGTGCAGATAACGCAGCGAAATGCCGTTTTGCGCCGCGATCTGGCGCGGGCCGAGCAGGGGGTCATGGCAATGCGCGTCTATATAGGCCTTGATCGTGCGCAACCGCGTGGTTTGCAACGCGCGCTGCTCGCTCTCGCCCGCCTCATCAGGGGCGGCGCGCAGGGCCAGCGCCAGAAGGTTGAGAATATCGTCGCCCATCTCGTCGCGTTGGATCTGGCTCATATGGGCGCTCTCGCGCGCGGTGCTGAGCAGGAAATCTGCCAAAACCCGTCCCATGCCGGTGCCCGTGGCCACGGCGCGATTGACCGGAAGCGCCCCGTCGAGCCGCGCCTCAAGAGCGCTGCGCGAGATTTCGAGGAAGTTCGAACGGATCAGCCCCGTGCAATCAAGCTCGTAGGGTTCGGCGGCCGAATAGAGGCAGGCCATCGCGGGGCTGCTGGGGTATTCGGCGCCGTGCTGGCGCACGCCGAGCACGCCGTTATGGGGCAATTGAAAATAGTAACAATCCTTGTCGATATGGCACAGATGATGGCGCGTGCGCGAAATTTTTTGCCGTGCGCCCAAGGTTTCGGACAGGTTCACCGTGCCGAAACTGGCCTGTTTGATCGAGCCGATGTAATCCTCCGGCGCATCCAGCTTTGCATCCACATTGACGTAGTTGCCGCAAAGCGCCTCGATCCAACCTGCACCTCGCTTGGCACCGGCCAGCTGCGCCGTATCGAATAGAACCTCCATGGTTCCTCCCCCCATTTTTGGCCCAAAACGCCCGCATCTCTCCCCAGAGGCAGTCTGCGTTTCGGCCTGCAGAAAACTCTTCCACAAAACGGCCCGCCTTGGAAGCTTATTTTTAACGATAAATTAGCGGCGCTGCGCGCTCATGATAAACTTTTGCACTGTCACGCAAGACGGGCGCGGGCGAAATCCGCTCCCCTACACGCCAGCCACCGCTGCATGAGGCCGCCCGCACAAGAGCGGCCATGCACCGGCAGGCACGGGGGGAGACCGACTTATGAAACGCCATGCGGGATGGTTCACGCAGGAGAAGATTGTATTTCTCATTGCTGTGGCTTTGTTTTTCATTTTTTCTATTGTGACCAACGGGTTCTTGACCTCGGATAATGTGCTGACATTGCTGCGCGGGGTGTCGACATTGGGGATTTTGGGGGTCGCCATGGCGATCGTCGTGATCGGTCGGGGCATCGATTTGGCGATTGTCACGGTGCTGGCCATGGCCTCGGCGTGGATGCTGCAATCGGTGGCCGACGGGGCGAGCCTTTACACCGGATTGATGATCGGGCTGGCCTGCGCGCTGACGGTGGGATTGCTCAGCGGCGTGATGGTCGCCTATGTGGAAATTCCCGCGCTTTTTGCCACTATGGCCATGGGGACGCTGGCCTACGGCGCGGTCAAGCTTGGGGTGATCAACCTCGAAGTGGTCTATATGCCGCCCGCCGCAGAGCCGCTGCGCTGGCTCGGAAGCGGGCGGGTGTTGGGCGTGCCGGTGCCGGTGATCGCCTTTGCCGTGGTCGCTATTTTGGGCCATCTGTTCTTGCGCAAAACGCGGCGCGGCTGGTTCATTTTCTCGATCGGCGACAACCCTGCGGCGGCGCGCATCACCGGCATTCCCGTGCGCCCGACGGTTGTCATGCAATATCTGATTTCCGCCTGCATCGGCTATGGCGCCGGATTGATCACCGCCGCCTCGGTGGCACAGATGAACACCCGCATGGCCCTGTCGAATATGGTCTATGACGTGATCCTCGTGGTGGTCATCGGCGGCATCGGCCTGTCGGGCGGGCGCGGCTCGATCCGCAATGTGGTCGTCGGCACGCTTTTGATCGGCATCTTGATCAACGGCATGACCATTCTCGACGTCCAATACACCACCCAGAATATCGTCAAATCCGGCCTACTTTTGGCCGCGATTGTGATCGACAGCCTTTTGAACCCGCGCGACGAACAAACCGCGCAGCAAGGCGATATCTGAGCGCGCCGCACAAGAGCGCGCCAATCAACCAACAGACGTTTTTACACCAGTGGAGGAGACCACCTATGACACCTAAAGCATTGAAAACACTTGGCGCTGCGGCGCTTACCCTATTGCCCTTTGGCGCAGGCGCCCAAGGCATCGACGATCCGTCGCGCGCCGCCTATTTTGACGAATTCAAAGGCAAGACCATCGCCTTTGTGCCCGCCTCCATGGGCATTGATCTGACCGAAGGTTGGGCGAAAATGATGAAGCGCGAGGCCGACAAACTGGGGATGAATTTCATCATCCGCGACGCGCAATGGTCCTCTGATGTCGGCTCGCAGGCGATCACCTCGCTGATCGGCGAAAAGCCCGACGTGATGGTCGTGCATAACCCCGATGTGCAATCCTATGCGCGGCTTTTGAAAAAGGCCGAAAAGGCCGGCATCAAGGTGCTACAGGTCAACATGAAATCCTCCTATGGCACCGATGCCTATGTCGGCGCGGATTGGGTCGGGATCGGCGAAGAGCAGGCCCGCGCCGCCGTGAGCCTGTGCGGTGAAGGCACATCGAAGAAAATCCAGATCGTCCAAGGCGTTCTGACCGCGGCGGCTTCGGCCTATACGATGAAGGGCGTCGAGAATGTGCTCTCGCAGCATCCCGAGATCGAAGTCGTCTCGAACCAAGCCGCCGATTGGGACGCGACCAAGGCGCGCAATGTGACCGCCACCGTCATCCAGCAGCACCCCGATCTGTGCGGCTCCATCGGCTTTTGGGACGTGATGGACACCGGCACGGCGGCCGCGCTCAAGGAAGCGGATAAAACCGATGTGCATCTGATCACATCAGGCGGCGGCGCGCAAATGGCCTGTGACAATATCGAAACCGGCCTGTTTGACGTGGTGATCTCCTATGACGTGCCGACCCAAGGCAATGATCTCAACACCATGATCCGCACCTTGATCCAGCAAAAAACACCCGCTGGCGAAACCAAAGTGGCGCTCTACAGCCCGACAAAGACGATCACCAAAGACACGATGAACGGCTCCTCCTGCTGGACCATCGACACTTTGCAGTAATCGTCTTTGCCCTGCCGCGCATTTAGCGGCAGGGCCTTAGGACGTTGCAGTGCGCGCCGCGCCCCCTTTGCGGCGCGCGCTGTCCCTGAACTCGAATTGCGGACGACATTCATGAGCTTTTCCGAAGCCGCCACCAAGCTGCGCTATCGTTTGATCCCCGACCATCTGCTGGGCGAGGTCTTGACCAAACGCTGGTCCGACAACGCCATTCCGTTCTTTTTGCTGCTGATCCTGATCGCGGTTCTGGGGCAATTGGTTGCCAATTTTTATACCCCGCTGAACATCTCGGACACGGCGCGCCAATATGGAGAATTCGGCCTTGTGACCATCGCGATGATGGTGGTTCTGGTCGGCGGCGGCATCGATTTGAGCGTCTCTTCAGTCTATGCATTGGCCAACCTGACGGCGCTGGCGCTTTTGGGGATCGCGGAATGGCCGCTTTGGGCGGTGGTGCCGACGGTGCTTTTGATCGGCGCCTCGGCGGGGCTCGTGAACGGCATATTGATCGGCTATTTCAAGCTGCGCGCGTTTTTGACCACATTGGTGACGCTGATCATCCTGCGCTCGATTGTCGATCTGATGCTGCTCAAATATTCGGTCGCCATCGCAGGCAGCTTTATCGACAGCGACCCGTGGTATTTCATGGGCGAGGGCTCGGTCATGGGCCTTCCGGTCAGCTTCTTGATCCTCTCGCTCATCGCTTTGGCGCTGCATATCGTCTTTACCCGTTTGCGCATCGGTTGGCGCATCATGGCGGTCGGCGGCTCGCGCCGCTCGGCCCATAACATGGGGCTGGCGGTGCCGCGCATCGTCTGTCTGACCTATGTGACCTCCGGTTTTCTGGCCGCGCTTGCGGGGCTTTTGTTCGCCTCGCGTCTGGGCGGGGCGGGGTCGGACACCGGCATGGGGCTGGAGATCATGGCCCTGACGGCGGCGGTTTTGGGCGGCAACTCCTTGGGCGGCGGGCGCGGCTCGATTGCAAAGGCTTTGATCGGCGGTCTGGCGGTTTTGCTTTTGGTCAACGGATTGGTGCGCATGGGCCTGCCTTCGGGCGCCTCTTCGGTGGGCTTGGGACTTGTGTTGCTTTTGGCCGTGGCCATCGACGTGCGCTGGGTCAAGAACCGGCACAAACTTCTGTCCTCGGTCTATGTGGCGCCGACCTATCTCAAACTGACCGAGCCGCCCGAAACCGACCGCGGCGCGGGCACGGCCTATGCGCTCAACGATGCGCTGCGCGGGGTCGAGGCCATCGGGCTTGACGAGATTGAGGGGCCGGAGGATGTGATCCTTGACCGCAATGACCACCTTTATTGCGGCTCGCGCCATGGCGATATCGTGCGTTTCCTTGCGCCCGATTATGCCACACACGAGATTTTCGCCCATGTCGGCGGGCGCCCGCTCGGCATGGCCTTTGATGCCGATGACAACCTTGTGGTCTGTATCGGCGGCATGGGGCTTTACGCGGTCACGCCCGAGCGCGAGATCAAGAAGCTGACCGACGAGACGGGGCGCACGCGCCTGTCGGTGATCGACGACAGCCGCCTCAAACTGGCCGATGACCTTGATATCGCGCCGGATGGCAAAATCTATTTCTCCGAGGCCACCGTGCGCTACGAGATGGAGGAATGGCCCGTCGATAGCCTTGAAGGGCGCGGCAACGGGCGGATCATTTGCTATGATCCCAAAACCGACCAGACCCATACATTGATCCGCAACCGCATCTTCCCCAACGGGATCTGCATGGCCCATGACGGCAAGAGCTTCCTCTTTGCCGAAACATGGGCGGCGCGGGTGTCGCGCTATTGGCTGGAGGGGCCGAAGAAGGGACAGATCGAAGATGTGATCCCCAATCTTCCGGGCTTTCCGGACAATATCAACCGCGCCTCGGACGGCACCTATTGGTTGGCCCTCGCCGGCATCCGCACCCCGACGCAGGATCTGGCGATGCGTATGCCGTCGTTCCGCCGCCGTATGGCGCGCCGTGTGGCCGCCGATGAATGGCTTTTCCCCAATATCAACACCGGCTGCATCCTGCGCTTTGATGATGCGGGTAACATATTGGAATCGCTTTGGGATCAAGGAGGGCAGAGCCACCCGATGATCACCTCGATGCGCGAGCACAAGGGCTATCTCTACCTTGGCGGCATCACCAACAACCGCATTGGGCGGCTCAAATTGAAAGACGCCAATGCCAATTGGACCGGACCCGTATCCTATTGGGGAGACAAGTCATGAGTTTTCTATCGCGCATGTTGGACGGCTTTTTCGGCCGCGGCAATCACGCCATCACCGTGCCCGCGCTTGACGGGGCCTTGCGGCCCAATATGGCGCTCGACCGCGCCGAGCGATTGGCCAGCGGCGAGAGGCTCGACAATATCTGCGCGCTTGGCGATGCGGTGTTCTATACCACTGGCGCGCAAATCCGCCGCCTTGGGACTAAGGATCCCATCGCCACGCTGGACGATGACGTGGCCTTTTTGGTCGCGCGTCCCAGCAACGAAGCGATGATCGCAGGTCTGGCGGACGGGACATTGCTGCAAATCGGGATCGACGCGATGCAGGTGCCTTTGCCGCCCATGCCCGATCACATCACATGCCCAACCGCCGCCGCGCTTGGCGAGGACAACCGGCTTTATGTCGCCAACGGGTCCAAAGATGTCACACTGGGCGAATGGCCGCGCGATCTGCTCGAAAAAGGTGCCAGCGGCTCGATCTGGCGCATTGATCTGGACCAAGGCGCGGCGCAGCCGGTGGCGCAAGGCCTCGAATGGCCTGCGGGGATCGCGATGCGTGGCAAGGAGCTTTTGGTCTCCGAAAGCTGGCGCGCGCGGCTGGTGCGCATTGATGTCGAGGGCGGCAAACCGCGCGAGGTTTTGGGCAACCTTCCCGGATATCCGGGCCGGATCAGCGCGGGCGCGGACGGGCAGGCCTATGTCACGGTCTTCGCCCCGCGCAGCCAGTTGCTCGCCTTTGTTCTACGCGAAGATAAATACCGCCGCGCGATGATCGACGAGGTCGATCCGCAATATTGGATCGCGCCGAGCCTGCGCTCGGGCTCCACATTTCTGGAACCGCTGCAGGCCGGATCGGTCAAGCAATTGGGCGTTTTGAAACCTTGGGCGCCGACGCGCTCTTTCGGGTTGATCATTGCGCTGGGGGCGGATGATTTGCCGCTCAAAAGCTACCACAGCCGCGCCGACGGGGCGATGCACGGGGTGACGTCCTGCTGCGAGACGGGGGCAGGGCTTTATTTCTCGGCCAAGGGCGACGGGCAATTGGGACGCCTGAGCCCCGCCGCCGTTCTGGCCCCCGAGAGCATGCCGGACGCAGCAACGGCGCCCGCCGCCGCGCCCAAGGCCAAAGCAGCGTCCAAAGCGAAACCGGCGGCAAAGCCCAAAGCCAAGCCCGCGCGCAAATCCTCCAAACAGGAGCCAAAAGCATGAGCCCGTCCTCCACCGCGCCCCTCGCACAACCCGCAGCCCCCTTGGCCGCCGCCAAAGGCGCAACCAAAGAATATCGCGGCGTCAAGGCCATCAGCGGCGTCGATTTCGACGTGCGCGCGGGCGAGATCCACGCGCTTCTCGGCGAGAATGGCGCGGGCAAATCCACCCTGTGCAAAATCCTCGCAGGGGCGGTGGATCCCACCCAGGGCACCGTCGAAATCAGCGGCGCGCCCGCCCGTTTCACATGCCCCGCCGATGCGCTCGAAGCGGGGGTGGCGATGGTCTATCAAGAGACCTCGCTGGTGCCGTCGCTGACCGTGGCGCAAAACCTCTACTTGGGCAACGAGAAGGTCTTCAACCGCCTGCGCGGCCTCTACATCGAGGCCCAGCAGTTCTTGCAATCGCTCAATTTCGGCGTTGATCCGGCGATGCTTGTCGGCACGCTGGGCGCGGCGCAAAAACAGATGGTCGAGATCGCCCGCGCGGTGGTGCAAAAGGCGCAGGTGATCATTTTTGACGAGCCGACCGCCACCCTCACGCCCGAAGAAAAACACCATTTCTTTCAATTGCTTGACCGGCTCAAAGCGCGCGGCGTCGGGATTGTGTTCATCACCCATGCGCTTGAAGAAGCCTTGCAAAAGGCCGACCGCATCACGATCTTGCGCGACGGCCAACATATCGCCACCGACCGCGCCGATAGCTTTGACCGCGACAGCGTTGTCGCCGCCATGGTCGGGCGCGAATTGAGCGACGAGCTTTACGGCAAGGCGGCCGAGAGCCGCACGATCCGCAAGGGCGGCGCGCGGATTTTGAGCGTCGAGAACCTGTCGATGCAAAGCATCGTGCGCAACAATTCCTTTTCGATTTTTGCGGGGCAGGTGACCGGGATTTTCGGATTGATCGGGTCAGGGCGCACCGAGACGGCGAAAATCATCGCCGGTGTGGTCAAACGCAACATGTTCCACGGCGGCGAGGTCAAACTCGACGGGCGCTCTGTGCGCTACCGCGTGCCGCGCCCCGCGATTCAAGACGGCATCGTCTATGTCACCGAGGACCGCAAGGTCGAAGGGTTTTTCGAAAATATGTCCGTGGCCGAGAACATCTATAACGGCTTTCTGGCGGGCAATAGCGCCTCGAAATCCGTGGTGAACCTGTCGCAAATGCGCGCGCTGGCCGATGAATGGGGCAAGACCTTGCAAATGCGCCAGCTCAACACCGACGCCAAGGTGATCGAATTGTCGGGCGGCAACCAGCAAAAGGTGGTGATCGCCAAATCCTTGGTGCAACAGCCCAAATTGGTGATCTTCGACGAACCGACGCGCGGGGTTGATGTGGGGGCGATCTCGGAAATCCACGCTCTGATCGGGCGGCTGGCGGATCAGGGCATCGCGGTGGTGATGATTTCCTCCTATCTGCCCGAAATCCTCTCGGTCTCGGACCGGATTTTGGTGTGCCGCCAAGGGCGCATCGTCGAGGAGTTTTCGCCCGCCGAGGCGACCGCCGAAGGGATCATGTTCGCCTCGGTCCACTAGGGCGAGCGGCCTGCCCAAAACCCAAAAGCGCGCCTCTTTTTTGGGGGCGCGCTTTTCTCATTCGGAAAACGCATTAACAAAGACGCGCAAGCCGCTTATATAAAAGGGATACTACCGGCCCCAGTTGCGCACCGGACCACAATCCACATGGACGAAATCCGAGCGCGAATAGCTGCCCACGCCGCCCGCGTGGCACGCCGAAGCCGCCCGCGCCATTTGTCCCACCGAACGCGAGGCGAGGCGCAGATCGGCCGCTTGGCCTTTCATATGCAGAGAGTTTTTCGCAACGCCCGACGAGCGCGAGCGCAGCATCGCATTGGTCTGCGGGCTGCGGTAACCCGAGAGCAGCATATAGGGCTCGCTCACATCCAGAAGGTTATGCGCCGCCGCCATGATGTCGATGGTGCGCAGGTCGATTCTCTTGACCTGATCGGTGCGCCAGTCGCGCATAAAGTGGTGAATCTCGTCAACGGCATCCTTGATGTAATCGCCCTCGACCCAATAGATCATGTCGATCTTTTCACCGGTCCGAGAGGAGAACATGCGCACGCGGCGAATATCGCCCGCGCCGCGCAAGAAACCTGCTGCATTGGAAAAAGTGGGGGCCGCAACCAAGGTTGTTGCCGCAAAAGCGCCCAAAAGCGCACGCCGCGAAATGCCCGTGGAGCTTGAATCTGTCATATGTCTGCGCCAGTCCCGTCGCTTACCTGTTAAAACCGTGACGTTGCACGGTTCCTGCCATCTCATCCCCAGATGCACGCGTTTTATGCCATAGTTAGAATCATGCGCAAAGCGTGTTTTGGGGTAAATGCAGTTTACATACCGATTTCGGCAGGATTTTGCGCATAGGGGGGTGATTGTGCCTCAATCGGGGAAAATCCGTGGGGTTTTCGCCCCAATCGGCGGCGTTGTTTCGTAAAACGCTAAAATGTGAATGGACAATCGCAACCAGATTTCGGAAACACACACTATATATAGTAATTCGCGCGCAGGAAACCTTTGGGGGATAGAGTATGTCGTTGACGCCAAAAAACGGAGCAATCCGGACGCTTTTGACATGTTTGGCACTGATCGTTGGGGTGTGCCTGCACAGCGCGCCCGCCAAGGCCCAAGTCACCGCCTTCAAACAGGCCGTCGCCGAGGCCGCAGCGCGTGATCGCGACATGGCGGCCTATTACAAAGCCAATGATTACAAACCCTTGTGGATCGGCAATGGCGGGCGGTTCACCTCGCGCCGCAATGCATTGCTCAAGGCGATCGAGAGCGCCGATGACTATGGATTGCCCTCCAAACGCTATAAGGGCGATGAGTTGCGAGCTTTGGTCAAAACCGCCAAAACCCCGCGCGACCGCGGCCGGTTGGAGGTCGAGTTTTCGCGCCGTTTCCTTGATCTGGCGACCTCGATGCAATCGGGCGTTTTGGCGCCGAACCGCGTGATTTCCGAAATCAAGCGCGAGGCGCCGTTGCGTGACCGCGCCTCCTATCTGACCAATCTGGGCAAAAGCTCGCCCGCAGGATTCTTTCGCGCCCTGCCGCCCAAAAGCCCCGAATTCACCCGCCTGATGAAGGCGAAACTGATGCTCGAGCGCGAGCTTGGCAAAGGCGGCTATGGCCCCAAAGTGCCCGCCAAATCGCTCAAACCGGGGGCCTCGGGCAATGCCGTCGTCGCCCTGCGCAACCGTTTGATTGCCATGGGATACATGCGGCGCAGCGCCTCGCAATCCTATGACGCGGAATTGCAAAAGGCCGTGCAACAGTTCCAAGGCGACAACGGGCTTTCGGCCGATGGCGTGGCCGGTGCGGGCACCTTGGCCGAGATCAACAAAGACGTGGATGACCGCCTGCGTTCGGTTGTCGTGGCGATGGAGCGTGAACGCTGGATGAACCTGCCGCAAGGGCGCGGCAAACGTCATATCCTTGTCAATCTGACCGATTTCACCGCCCGTATCATCGACAACGACCGCGAAACCTTCCGCACCCGTTCGGTGATCGGCGCCACCGATGCCGACCGGCGCAGCCCCGAGTTTTCCGATGTGATGGAATTCATGGTGATCAACCCGACGTGGAACGTGCCGCGTTCGATCGCCGTCAAAGAATACCTGCCGATGCTCAAGCGCAACCCCAATGCCGCAGGGCACCTGCGGATCGTCGATGCGCGGGGCCGCTCGGTCAGCCGCGGCGCGGTGAATTTCAACGCCTATACCGAAAAGACCTTCCCCTTTAACCTCAAGCAGCCCCCCTCGGACGGCAATGCTCTGGGTCTGGTGAAGTTCATGTTCCCCAACAAATACAACATCTACCTGCATGACACGCCCTCCAAGAGCCTGTTCCAGCGCGAAGTGCGTGCCTTTAGCCATGGCTGCATCCGCCTCGCGGATCCGTTTGATTTTGCCTATGCGCTTTTGGCCAAACAAACCAAGGATCCCAAGGGGCTGTTCCATGCGCATTTGAAAACCGGTCAGGAATCGGTCGTGCCGTTGGACGAGCCGGTGCCGGTGCATCTGATCTATCGCACCGCCTTCACCACCGCCAAAGGCGGGATCGAATACCGCCGCGATATCTACGGACGCGATGCGGTGATCTGGAACGCGCTGGCGCGTGAAGGGGTGGTCTTGCGCGCGGTGGGCGGCTAAACATTCCGCAACACGCGGGAGAGCAGCCGATGATATCCTACACGGTCGGACAGATTGCTGCGGCGCTCGGGGCGAAAGCCCTTGGCGCCGCCGATATTTCCATCACCCATACCGCCGAGCCGCAAGAGGCGGGCGAGGGAGCGCTGGCCCTCGCGATGAGCCCCAAATACGCGCAATCTCTGGCCCCCACGGCACGCGCTGCGATGCTGTGGGAGGGGGCGGATTTTGCCGCGCTCGGGCTGCAGGCCGCAATCGTCGCCCCGCGCCCGCGTTTTGCCATGGCGGGGCTGTCGGCGATGTTTGACCGCGGGCAGGGGTTTGGCGCAGGCCATCACCCCTCGGCCATCATCGACCCCGAGGCCGAGATCGGCGAAGACGTGCGCATCGGCCCTCTGTGCGTCATTGCCAAAGGCGCGCGGATCGGCGCGGGGTCCATCATCGGACCGCAATGCCATATCGGTTGGGAGGCACAGATCGGCGAGGGCGCCTATCTGCGCGAACAGGTCAGCATCGGGGCGCGGGTGCGCATCGGCGCGCGTTTCATCGCCCAACCGGGCGCGCGGATCGGCGGCGACGGGTTCTCCTTTGTCACGCCCGAGCCGAGCCATATCGAAACCGTCCGCGACAGCCTTGGCAAAGACGAAAGCAGCAGCGCCGCCAAGGGCCAAAGCTATGCGCGCATCCACAGCCTCGGCAGTGTCGAGATCGGCGATGACGTCGAGATCGGAGCCAATGCCGCGATTGATTGCGGCACCGTGCGCGCCACCCGCATCGGCAATGGCGTCAAAATCGACAATCTGGCCCAGATCGGCCACAACGTGGTGATCGGCGACGATTGCCTGATCTGTGCGCAGGTCGGCATCGCAGGCTCCACGCGTCTTGGCCGCAATGTGGTTCTGGGCGGGCAAACCGGCGTGTCCGACAACCTCTTTATCGGCGACGGCGCCGTCACGGGCGGCGCAACCAAGGTTTTGGCCAACATTCCGGCGGGGCGGGTCATGCTGGGCTATCCTGCGATGAAAATGGACAACCATATCGAGACCTACAAAGCCCTGCGCCGCCTGCCGCGGATGATGCGCGAGTTTGCCGCTCTTAAGAAATTGGTTTCCAAGGACGGGCCAAGCGATTAAATCTTGCGCGACACTTTGGACCCCACAATCGAGGCCCCACAATGGATATCAAAACCAAGGTTATCGAGATCATCGCAGAGCAGGCGGTTCTAGAGCCAAGCGATGTCAAAATGGACAGCACTTTGGAGAGCCTCGGCATCGACAGCCTCGGCCTTGTCGAAAGCATCTTCTCCATCGAGGAAGCCTTTGATATCACGGTCCCTTTTAACGCCAACGAGCCGTCGGAAAGCGATTTCGACATCTCGTCGGTGGCCTCGATCGTCGCGGGGATCGAAACCTTGGTGAAAGAGCAGTCGTGAAGCGCGTCGTCATTACCGGCGCGGGCACGATCAACGCCCTTGGCCATAACGTGCCTGAAACCTTGGAGGCGATGCGCGAGGGGCGCTGCGGCATCGGGGCGCTGGAATTTCGTGATGTCGAACGGCTCGCCATCACCATCGGCGGGCAGGTCAAAGGCTTTGAGGCCGAGGGCCGCTTCAACCGTCAGCAAATGTCGCTTTATGACCGCTTCACCCAATTCACCCTAGAGGCCGCCAAAGAGGCGATCACCCAATCGGGACTGGAATTTGTTGGCGATCTGGCCGCGCGCTCGGGCGTGGTTTTGGGCACGGCGGGGGGCGGCGTGTCCACATGGGATGACAATTACCGCGCCGTCTATGAAGAGGGCAAAAACCGCGTGCATCCTTTCGTGGTGCCCAAATTGATGAACAATGCGGCGGCCAGCCACGTCAGCATGGAATACAACCTCAAAGGCCCCAGCTTCACCGTCTCCACCGCCTGTGCCAGCTCCAACCACGCCATGGCGCAGGCCTTTATGATGGTGCGCTCGGGCATGGCGCCTGCGATGGTCACCGGCGGGTCGGAATCGATGCTGTGCTTTGGCGGGGTCAAGGCATGGGAAGGGCTGCGCGTGATGAGCCGCGATGCCTGCCGTCCGTTTTCGGCCAATCGCAATGGCATGGTCCAAGGCGAGGGCGCGGGGATTTTCGTATTCGAGGACTATGAGCACGCCAAAAAACGCGGCGCCGAGATTTTGGCCGAGGTGATCGGATATGCCATGTCCTCGGATGCCTCCGACATCGTGATGCCCTCCAAACAGGGCGCGGCGCGGGCGATCTCGGGCGCAATGAAGGACGCGGGCATCAATCCCGAGCAGGTCGGTTATATCAACGCCCATGGCACCGGCACGGCGGCCAAT
The DNA here is from genome assembly GCF_040371945.1 of Litorivita sp. NS0012-18. Taxonomy (NCBI): domain Bacteria; kingdom Pseudomonadati; phylum Pseudomonadota; class Alphaproteobacteria; order Rhodobacterales; family Paracoccaceae; genus Litorivita; species Litorivita sp. NS0012-18. The sequence continues at coordinate 236,424 of NZ_BAABWS010000001.1, forward strand.
GACAAAACCGAATGCGCCGCCGTGGCCGATTCCTTTGGCCCGCATGCGGATAATCTGATGATCTCCTCGACCAAATCCATGCACGGGCATTTGATCGGCGGCACAGGGGCGGTCGAACTTCTGGCCTGTATCATGGCGCTGCGCGACGGGATCATCGCGCCGACCATCGGCTATGAAGAGCCGGACCCCGAATGCGCCCTCGACGTGGTGCCCAATGAGGCGCGCGAGGCCTCGGTCGATGTGGCTCTGTCCAATGCCTTTGCCTTTGGCGGGCTCAACGCGGTGCTGGCCCTGCGCAAAGCACCTTAACATCGCGCTACAAGCCTTTGACAAGGCAAAAAAACCGCCGCGCCCCAAATCGGGCGCGGCGGTTCTATTTGTGCGGCGGGGCGCTTACTGTGCGACGACCGAGGCCTTGTCAAATCCGGCGGTGAAACCGGTGAGCGACAGGTCCAGCGCGATTTTCTGATCCGGCGCAACGAAAGGCACCAACGTGACGGTGGCCTTGGCGCCTTTCTTGAACTGCGCAATATCGGCCGATGTCAGGCCGATACGGGCATAGCAGCCGATCTTGTTGCAAAAGGAATAGGGGTAAACCTTGGCCTTGCCGCCATCGACCGAAATGCGCAGTTGCGCGGTCAGCAGGGTTTCGAGCGGCACAACCACGGTCGCGCCGGCCACGGCCTTGCCGCCATCGGGCAGGCGGAAGAGGCTGATTTCAGCCACGGCATTTCCGGTCTCGTCCTTGAGCAATTGGTAGATATGGCACGGATCCGCATCCGACGGCTCGCCGGAGGTGGGGAAACATTGCAAACGCCAATCGCCAACCTCTTCCTTGGTGTAGGGACCGGCGGGGGCCTCTTCTTGGCCCACGACCAAACCGCCATCGGCGCTCTCTTCGGCAGCAGGCGCGGCAGCGGCGGTCGAATCAGCAGGCGCGGCGGTATCGGTGCTTTGCGCAAAAGCCGCAGAGGCGGCGAGCAAAGCGGCAAGGGAAAGGCTGGTTAGAAGTTTGGGCATAGATGTCCCCATCTGTTAATCAATTTCCCGCACTTACTAACATGCGATGCACCCAGTGTCAGGGGCAAAACACGCCGCGCGCGCGCCGCAAAGGCGAGAATTCGCGCATCCCGCCCGCGCCCGCGCTGTGCGCCGCCGCGCGCGCCATGCCGATCCCGTAGCGCAGCGCGTATTTCACATCAGCTACGCGCGCCAACCATCGCGCTAGACATAGAAAAAGGAGCCGCGAGGCTCCTTCTTCATCTGTTCCCTGTCGGACCGGCCGACTTATGATTGATCTCACGCTATGATCCAAATGCGCTTCGGTCAACACCCAATTGCGCCCAATGTGACGCCACGTCGAAAGAATAGGTTTATTGGTTAACCGATGCACGAAAATTCATCGGCCGCGCGCGCCGTTCTTAACCTTTGCCGCGCCATGCATCCGCGCGCCGCGGCGCCCTTCGCACAAAAAAAGGCCGCACCATTTACGGCGCGGCCAGTCTGACAGGGAGGAAGTTGTCCGAGATCAGGAGGACATGCGACCTCGAACAGGGTTTAGACTGGCGTAAAAGTGTTAAGGTTGTATTTTTACTGCGACAGGACGATTGCATCAAAGGGGCATGATCAGTGGAAGACAGCATTTTTATCGGCGGCGGCGGACCGGACTATGGCGAAAAACAGGGGCTGAGCCTCAAATACGCCAACCGCCACGGGTTGATCGCGGGGGCCACGGGGACGGGCAAAACCGTGACGCTGCAAATCCTCGCCGAAGGGTTTTCCGCCGCTGGCGTGCCGGTGTTCCTCTCGGACGTCAAGGGCGACCTGTCCGGCCTTGCTGCGGCGGGCAGCCCCGATCACAAATTGCACGCGCCCTTTACCGAACGCGCCGCCAAGATCGGCTTTGACGATTACAGCTACGACAGCTTTCCGGTGACCTTTTGGGATCTGTTCGGCCAATCGGGCCATCCGGTGCGCACCACCGTGGCCGAAATGGGCCCGCTGTTGCTGTCGCGGTTGCTGGAGCTTTCCGAGGCGCAAGAGGGGATTTTGAACATCGCCTTCCGCCTCTCGGACGAACAGGGCTTGCCGCTTCTGGACCTCAAGGATTTGCAATCGCTTCTGGTCTGGACCGGCGAGAACCGCGAGGATCTGTCGCTGCGCTATGGCAATATTTCGGTGCAATCCATCGGCGCGATCCAACGGCGGCTTTTGGTGCTCGAAAACCAAGGCGGGGCCAAGCTTTTTGGCGAACCGGCGCTCGAGCTGAGGGATATGATGCAATGCGACGCCTCGGGGCGCGGCTATATCAACATCCTCGCCGCCGACCAGTTGATGGGCGCGCCGCGCCTCTATGCGACCTTCCTTTTGTGGCTTTTGTCCGAACTTTTCGAAGAATTGCCCGAGGTTGGCGATCCTGACAAACCCAAATTGGTCTTTTTCTTTGACGAGGCGCATTTGCTGTTTGAGGATGCGCCCAAGGCGTTGACCGATAAGGTCGAACAGGTGGCGCGCTTGATCCGTTCCAAGGGCGTCGGCGTCTATTTCATCACCCAAAACCCCGCCGATGTGCCCGAAGACATCCTCGGACAGCTTGGCAACCGCGTGCAACACGCGCTGCGCGCCTTTACCGCCAAGGACCGCAAGGAATTGCGCATGGCCGCCGAAACCTACCGCGACAACCCGCGTTTTGACACCGAAGAGGCGATCCGCGAGGTCGGCGTCGGCGAGGCGGTGACCTCTATGCTGATGAAAAAAGGCATTCCAGGCGTGGTGGAGCGCACCCTCATTCGCCCGCCCAGCTCGCAGCTTGGCCCGATTGACGCGCAGATGCGCAAATCCGTGATGGACGGCTCTCCGGTGGCGGGCAAATACGAGGCCATGATCGACCGGCGCTCGGCCTCCGAAATGCTGGCCGAGCGGGCCGAAGCCGCCGCCAAAGCCGCCGAGGAAGCCGAGGCCAAAGAGGAAGAAATGGAAGTCGCAGAGCGCGAATATAACGCCGGACGGCGCTATTCGGGCAGCCGCGTGGAAAAATCCACCTCGCGCCGCACCCGCAGCAATTCGCGCGGCGATACCTTTGGCGAGAAGCTTGGCAAAAGCATCGTCAAGGAATTGACCGGCACCACCGGCCGGCGCATCGTGCGCGGGATTTTGGGAAGCCTCTTCAAAGGCCGCTAAAGCTGGCGCTAGACCGTTCGGTCTAACCCCAGCCTTGGCGCCAAAAAACGCCCTTGCGCAGATCACGCGAGGGCGTTTTTACATGCACCGGCGCGCCTTATTTTTCGGGGATCAAACCGCGCGGGCTGAACCGCAAAACCAGCAGCAAAATCAATCCCATGGTCAAAAGCCGCATATGCGCGGCGCTGTCCAACAGATGCGATTTGAGCGCCGATCCATCGGCCATTCCGGCGGTGATCAACCCGAGCAACAGATGGCCCATCGGCTCCACCTGCACCCACAAGAACCAGATCAGCATCCCGCCCAGAACCGCGCCAAGGTTATTGCCCGATCCGCCGACGATCACCATCACCCAGATCAAAAACGTATAGCGCAGCGGCTGGTAGGACGCGGGGGTCAATTGCCCGTCCAGCGTGGTCATCATCGCCCCCGCAATGCCGCAGATCGCCGAGCCGAGGATGAACACCTGCAAATGGCGGCGTGTGACGTCTTTGCCCATCGCATTGGCCGAAACCTCATTGTCGCGGATCGCCCGCATCATCCGGCCCCAAGGGCTGTGCAGGGCGCGCTGCGCCATCCAAAGCAGGATCAACAACACGATGGCAAAAAGCACCATATAGCCAAGTTTGACATAAAGCGTCGAGGCGGTGATGGGGTCGATCCCCAGATCGGAGGCCTTTGCAACAAAGCCCGCATCGCTTTGCAAATCCACCTCATAGGGCACCGGACGGGGCAGGCCGATGACGTTCTTGACGCCCCGCGCCAGCCAGTCCTCGTTCTTCATCACCGCGATGATGATCTCGGCAATGCCGAGCGTCGCAATGGCCAGATAGTCCGAGCGCAGCCCCAGCGCGGTCTTGCCGATCAGCCATGCCGCCCCCGCAGCCAGAACCCCGCCCATCGGCCATGCCAGCAAGACCGGCAGGCCCAGCCCGCCCAAATAGCCCGTCGCCGCCGGATTGACCGCCTCGACCGCCGCCACGCCGCCGTCAAAAACCGCGCGAAACACAAAGAAACCGCCGATCAGAACCGCCAAAAGCGCCGCCGTGCGTGCCCGCGATTTCGACATACGTTTGAAGAGCATAACCGCCAAAGTTAATGTCGTCGCGCCAAGCGCCAGCCCCGCCATCACGCGCAGGCCGCCCGCGCTCCATGCCTCGGCCACCGGCGGCATGGAGGTCAGAACCGTGGCCAAACCGCCAAGCGCCAAAAACCCCACAACCCCGACATTGAACAGCCCCGCAAAGCCCCATTGCAAATTCACCCCAAGCGCCATGATGGCCGAAATCAGCCCCATGTTGAGGATCAGCAAAGCCGAGTTCCAACTTTGCAAAAATCCGGTCCCGAGGATCGCCACAGCGACCAGACCGAACAAAAACGGCACGCGTAGTTTCGACAAACGGCTCATACGGATTTCCCCGCAAATAGGCCCGTAGGCTTGAACAGAAGCACGATCAGCAAGATCACAAAGCTGACCGCGAATTTGTAATCGGTGGAGAGAAGCTGCACCAATCCGGTCGGCTCAAGCCCCTCGGGCAAGAGATAGACCAAGACCTTTTTCCACGCATAGGTCACGGTGACCTCGGAAAAGGCGATGACAAATCCCCCCGCAATCGCGCCCAAAGGCGAGCCGAGCCCGCCGACAATCGCGGCGGCAAAGATCGGCAGGAGCAATTGGAAATAGGTGAAGGGTTTGAAGGATTTGTCCAGCCCGTAAAGCGTGCCCGCGATGGTCGCCAAGGCGGCCACAATGATCCATGTGATCATCACCACACGCTCGGGATTGATCCCCGACAACAGCGCCAGATCCTCATTGTCCGAATAGGCGCGCATCGATTTGCCCGACCGCGTGTGGGTCAAGAACCAATAGAGCCACGCCACCACGACCACCGCCGTCAGCACCGTCAAACCTTGCGAGGTCTTGATCACCAATCCCTCGTCCAATCCGGTCATCTGTTTGAAATCACGCGCAGAAAGGATAAGCCGCGCGCCGTCCGAGAAGCGTTGATCCTCGACCCCGATGATAAAGCGCACCAGCCCGTTCATCACGAACATCACCCCCATAGAGACGATGACAAGGATCACCGGCTTGGCCTTTTGCACGCGGTAAAAGCGGTAGACCAATCGGTCTGTTCCCAAAACCATCCCCGCCGTCACCGCGATCCCGAAGGGCAGGGCGATCAGTGCCGTGGGCAGGGGCGCGATGGAAATCCCCATGGCCTGAAACGCCCAAGTGAACAGCACCACCGCCATGGTGCCAAAGGCCATCGTGTCGCCATGGGCGAAATTCGAGAACCGCAAGATGCCGTAAATCAAGGTCACACCAAGCGCACCAAGCGCCAGTTGGCTGCCGTAGGTCATGGCGGGAACCACAACATAATTGGCCAGCGCCACGACCGCGTTGAGAAAATCCATGCCCCTAGCCCCCCAAGAAAGATTTGCGCACGTCTTCGTCCGCAAGCAGGTCTTTGCCGCTGCCGGTATGCGCATTTGCGCCCTGCACGAGAACATTTCCTTTGTCTGCGATTTCAAGCGCTTGGCGGGCGTTCTGTTCGACCATAAGCACCGGCAGTCCGGTGCGCGCCACCTCGATGATCCGGTCGAACAATTCGTCCATGACAATCGGGCTGACCCCTGCGGTCGGCTCGTCCAGCATCAAAACCTTGGGCTGTGTCATCAAGGCGCGGCCCACGGCGACCTGTTGGCGTTGCCCGCCCGACAATTCCCCCGCCGGTTGGCGGCGCTTGTCCTTGAGGATCGGGAAGAGGTCATAGACCTGTGCCATCGTATCGGAAAAATCGTCGCGCCGGATAAAGGCGCCCATTTCAAGGTTCTCCTCGACGCTCATCGAGGTGAAAATATTGCTGGTCTGCGGCACGAACCCCATGCCCTTGGCGACACGTTCTTGCGGGCTGAGCCGTGTGATGTCCTCGCCGTCCAAAACCACGCGCCCCTTACGCAGGTCGAGCATGCCGAAGATCGCTTTCATCGCGGTGGATTTGCCCGCGCCATTGGGGCCGACGATGACCGCAATCTCGCCCGGATCGACGGCAATGGTGCAATCGTGCAAAATATCGGGGCCGGATTTCCCGTAGCCTCCGGTCATATTCTCGCCGATGAGAAAGGGATTAGCCATGGCGCGCCCCTCCCGTTTGCACCGATGTGATACCGACGTAATACCGACGTAATACCGACCCGCCCATTACAGCATTTCCTTATTCTTCAAACCGGTGCCAAGATAGGCCTCGATCACTTGGCTATTGGCCTTGATCTCGTCCAATGTGCCGGTCGCCAGAACCTTGCCCTCGGCCATACAGATCACCGGATCGCACAGCCGTCCGATGAAATCCATATCGTGTTCGATGACCACAAATGTATAGCCGCGCTCGCGGTTGAGCCGGATAATCGCATCGCCAATCGTGTTGAGCAGGGTGCGGTTTACCCCCGCGCCAACCTCGTCGAGAAAGACGATTTTCGCATCCACCATCATGGTGCGGCCCAATTCCAAAAGCTTTTTCTGGCCGCCGGAAATCTGACCGGCCTTTTGCTCGGCCAGATGGGAAATCGTCAAGAATTCAAGCACTTCGTCGGCCTTGGCGCGCAGGGCGCGTTCCTCTTCAGCGATGCGTTTGCGCCCGAACCATGTGTTCCAAAGCACCTCGCCCGCTTGCCCGCCTGGCACCATCATCAGGTTCTCGCGGCAGCTCATCGAGGAAAACTCATGCGCGATCTGGAAGGTGCGCAAAAGCCCCTTGTGGAACAAGGCATGCGGGGGCAGGCCGGTGATCTCCTCGCCGCCCATGGTGACATGGCCGGACGTGGGTTCAAGAACGCCCGCGATCACATTGAAAAGAGTGGTTTTTCCCGCCCCGTTCGGCCCGATCAATCCGGTGATCGACCCTTCGGCAATTTCAAGGCTCGCGCCATCGACGGCGTGAAATCCGCCAAAATGTTTGTGCAGGTTTTCGACCCTGATCATATCCGTCCCCGAAGCCGCATCGCGCGCAGCCCTAGATGTTAAAAAACGGCCCGCCAGCGGCGGACCGTCTTGTTTTTCAAGCAAAAATTAGCGGTAGGCCACTGTGTTCAGCTTGCCATCCTCGACCAGAAGTTCCTTGTAGGAACCGGCGCTTTCGCCGCCGCCGATCAATTCAACCGCCGTCGCGCCGACATAGTCGATCTCGCCGCCATTAGCGATGATTTCAAGCGCCTTGGCCAATTCACCCGGATAGATTTTTTCACCCGGAGCATTGGCAACATCCATGATTTTGCCTGCATAATCAGCCGGTTCGACCGAACCCGCCGCCTGCATCGCCAGCATGATCAATGCCGCCGCATCATAGCTTTCGCCCACATAGGGGCCTTCGCCGTTGAAGCCCGCCGCCGTCGCCAGCTCGAGGATTTTCGCCGCGCCTTCGCTCTCGGTGCCCGGAACGGTGCCGATCGAGCCGTTGATATCCGCGCCAAAGGTCTCTTCGAGCGCCGCGCCGATCATGCCGTCGGGCAGGACGAATTTGTCAAACGCACCGCTGTCGAGCGAGGCACGAATGATGCCCGGGCCGCCTTGGTCCACATAGCCCGCAACCACAAGCGCATCACCGCCCGCAGAGGCCAATGCGCCAACTTCAGCCGAGTAATCCGCCTTGCCGTCTTCATGCGCGGCGGTGCCGGTGACGGTGCCGCCGATGGCTTCATAGGCCGAGGCAAAGCTATCCGCGAGACCCTTGCCGTAGTCGTTGTTGGTATAGGTCACGGCCACGGATTTGAGGCCTTTTTCCATCAAAAGCTCTGCCAGAACCTGACCTTGGCGCGCATCGGAGGGCGCAGTGCGGAAGAACATGCCGCCGTCTTCGGCGTCCGACAAGGCAGGCGAGGTCGCCGAGGGCGAGATCATCACAACGCCGTTGGGCATCGCCACCGAGGCGAGGATCGCGCCGGTCACGCCTGAGCAATCGGCGCCCATGATGCCTTTGACGCCATCCGATGTGATCAAACGCTCTGCCGCAGATGTGGCCGCAGCCGCGTCAACGCAGGTGCTGTCTGCGCGCACGGGGGTGACGGTTTTACCATCGAGCAGCTTGCCGCTGTCCGATACTTCCTTCATCGCCATTTCCGCCGATGCACCCATCGCGGGGGTGAGCGATTCAATCGGGCCGGTGAAGCCGAGGATAACGCCCAGCTTGACCTCATTTGCGTGGCTCTCGGCCCATGCGGACCCTGCGATCAGCGCGGTTGCCGCGCTTGCCATAAGCAGCTTTTTCATATGTCTAACTCCCATGTTGGAACGATATGTCCGATCCGGAGCCTATTGCGGAAATTTTGGAATGAAAAGCACAGAGTGAAGCAGGGGCGTAGCGGAAGCTACACTTCGCGCGGCGCGGGAAAAAATCATACATAGGCGCCACAAATCACAACCTGCACGCGCAAATGGCCGCCCTCGCGGCGCACAGGTCATATGTTGTTAGACCGTCCGGTCCAGCCCCATACCCTAGGTTTCGGGCGGCCCCTTGATTCCCCGCTCGCGATAGGGCGTGGTTTCATATTGGGCGCGGTAGCATTTGGAGAAATGCGAGGGCGAGGTGAAACCGCAAGCCAGCGCCACATTGATCACGCTCATATCGGTTTGCATCAACAGATTGCGCGCCTTTTGCAAGCGCAGCTCCATATAATAGCGTTTCGGGCTGCGGTTGAGATAGCGGCGAAACAGGCGCTCCAATTGCCGCGTCGACAGGCCCACATCGCTCGCCAGTTCCGCAGGGCTGACCGGCTCTTCGATATTGCCTTCCATCCGCAAGATTACCGCCGCCAGCTTGGGGTGGCGCACGCCGATCCGCGTCGGCACCGAAAGCCGCTGCGTGTCGCTGTCGGTGCGGATCGAGGAATAGATCAATTGATCGGCCACATCATTGGCCAGTCCTGCCCCATGCTGCATACCAATCAGGCGCAGCATCAGATCAATCGAGGAGGTGCCGCCCGCCGAGGTGATGCGATTGCCATCCACCACAAAGACCGAACGGGTGAGGTCCACATCTTCGAATTCCTCGGCAAAACTGTCTTGGTTTTCCCAATGGATCGTAGCGCGTTTCCCGTCCAAAAGCCCTGCCTTTGCAAGCACATAGGCACCGGTGCACAGCCCGCCGATGACCACGCCCTTGCGCGCCTCGCGCCGCAGCCAGCCAAGCATTTTCTTGCTCGCCGCGCGCTGCACATGGGTGCCGCCGCAGATCAGAACCGTATCGCCGCGCTCCAGTTCGGTCAGGTCATCATCCGATTGAAACGCCGCGCCCGAGGAAGAGGTGACCAAACCGCCGCCCTCGCTGGCCATACGCCATTCATAAACCTGCGCGCCCGCCATCCGGTTGGCCACGCGTAGACATTCGAGCGCCGAGGCAAAGGGCATCAAGGTGAATTCGTCGAGGAGCACAAAGATGAACCGCTGCGCGGGCGGCGCCTCTGTCGTGGCGATCGGGGGTAGATGTGGCTCTGGCATCGGTCTGTTTTCCAAGGGGCGGCGCCGGTGGGGTCGGGCGCGCGCGGGCCGTAAATTGCACCGCAGAAGGCCGCAAATGTTAGCGCGCGTCAATCCCTGCAATTGCCCTATGGTCTCTTAGCGGGGGGTTTTGTATATGTGGGGCTTCATAACGAGCGCTTTGGACCATTTCGGCCCGAAGCATGGGAGAACGCCGCGCAAGATACCGCGCGAGACCGGAGAAAAACGATGAGCGAATGGCAAAAAACCGACTGGCGGACCAAACCGCGGGTTCAGATGCCGGATTATGTGGATCAGGGCGCGCTGGAGGCTGTGGAGGCCCAACTGTCCAAATATCCGCCGCTCGTCTTTGCGGGCGAGGCACGGCGTTTGAAATCGCAACTGGGCGCGGCCGCGCGCGGCGAGGCGTTTTTGCTGCAAGGTGGCGATTGCGCCGAGAGCTTTGACCAGTTCAGCGCCGATGGCATTCGCGACACCTTTAAGGTGATGTTGCAAATGGCGATGGTTCTGACCTTCGGGGCCAAGGTGCCGGTGGTCAAAGTCGGCCGTATGGCGGGGCAATTCGCCAAACCGCGCAGCGCCCCGACCGAAACCGTCGATGGTATCGAACTGCCCAGCTACCGCGGCGATATCATCAACGAATTGGATTTCACCTCCGAGGCGCGGATTCCGGACCCCAAGAAGATGCTGCAAGCCTATACGCAGGCGGCGGCGACCTTGAACCTGCTGCGCGCTTTCTCGACGGGTGGCTATGCCGATGTGCATCAGGTGCATGCTTGGACGCTTGGATTTACCGAGGGCGAGAAAGCGGCGAAATACCGCGAGATGGCGAACCGCATTTCCGACACGCTGGATTTCATGAAGGCGGCGGGCGTGGATTCGGCCAGCTCTTCGGCCCTGCATACGGTCAGCTTCTATACCTCGCATGAGGCGCTGCTTTTGGAATATGAAGAGGCGCTGACGCGGCTCGACAGCACCTCGGGCAACTGGCTGGCGGGATCAGGTCACATGGTTTGGATCGGTGATCGCACCCGCCAACCGGACGGCGCCCATGTCGAATATTGCCGCGGTGTGCTCAACCCGATCGGCCTCAAATGCGGCCCCTCGATGACGGCCGAGGACCTCAAGGTGCTGATGGCCAAGCTCAACCCCAACAACGAGGCGGGCCGTTTGACCTTGATCGCGCGCTTTGGCGCGGGCAGCGTGGGCGAACATCTGCCGCGTTTGATCAAAACCGTGCAAGAAGAGGGGGCCAATGTGCTTTGGACCTGTGATCCGATGCATGGCAATACGATCAAATCCTCGACCGGTTATAAAACACGGCCCTTTGAAAGCGTGCTGCGCGAGGTGCGTGAATTCTTTGGCGTGCATAATGCCGAAGGCACCGTTCCGAGCGGCGTGCATTTCGAGATGACCGGCCAGGACGTGACCGAATGCACCGGCGGCGTGCGCGCCGTGAGCGAAGAAAACCTCTCGGACCGCTATCACACGGCTTGCGATCCGCGCCTTAATGCGTCGCAATCTTTGGAGCTGGCCTTCCTCGTCGCCGAAGAGCTGTCGAGCCGGCGCAGCAGCGCCGAGGCGGCCAAAGCCGGTTAAGCGCCGATGCGCGGTATTAAGAGTGCCGCGCAATCCATTGAATAAAAAGAAAAACGCGAGGCAATTGCCTCGCGTTTTTGTCTGCAGCCCCTGCGTCTCTCTTGGGTAAGCGCGCGGGCATGGGCAGACTGGCCCAGACCATTCAGCCAGAGCGATCGGGCATAGCCCGTATCAATCGCCCGATTTGACCAAACGCAGATAGGTGACATTGCCTTTGGTGGTCGGCGCTTGCGGCTGGTCCGGCTCGGAGGCGCTGAACACCTCGCTGGGCGCGGAGAAGCCGAGCGGCTTGACCGGCGCGGCTGCGGCGGGGGTCTCGATCTCGGGCAAAACGCCTTCATCGGGCGTATGGGCGCCTTTGGCCCCGCCAATGGCGCGGGTGCGGGTGCCGGTGATGTCGAAACGGCGCGGGGTGCGGCCAACCGAGCCGCGGGTCGCAAAACATCCCAAAATCCGCGTCACATCGCCCAGATCGCTTTTGAGCGGCAACAACAACAGCCGCCCTTCGATCGCGGGCTTGCCAATGCCGCCTTCGGCCACAACGTCCAGTTCGACAATCGACGGGCCGTCAAAGACGTCTTCCATCTTCTCGGAAATGGTTTTGCGTGCCGCAGGGGTGAAGAGCGCCGAAATCGGCATGCCGCGCACTTCCATGCCCATCAATTCGGTCAAATGCGACCCCGCGATGCGCAAACGCGCGATGCCAGGCGCGATACGTTCGAGGATAAAGGCAAACTCCAAGGCCCGCTCGATACCGCGCGGATCGATCTCGGAGCGGCGCGGCATCAATCGCGTGCCCCGCAACCCGTTCCAATAGGCTTCAACTTCTGCAATCACCGGAAAGCGCAGATCATTTTGAAACCGCGCCATGCTGATGATGTTTTTGCTGTCCTGTTGCACGTTGTTCATCCTTATATCTCACCGAGAAACTATCAGCTTTGCGCCCTCAGGGGGTTAACAAAGTCCTAATATCTCTTACCCAAGTGTGAATATGGCACAGGTTATCGAAAATTGGTGCTAAATTTCCGCCAATGGTTAACGCCCGCTTAGGCGCAGCACGCCCGCCACGCAGCATTGGACAGCGGCGCGCGTTTATCTTAGGCATAGGCACAAATGGCGGCGGATCGCGATAATCGCCCTGCGCGCCGCTATATATAGTGATGCGCAAGCGCCGCGAAGGTCCGCCATTGCGCAAGCCGACGCCGAAGCAAAAAGGGAGCAGCCCGCGCGTGAGACAGTCAATGACAGGATTTGCCGCCGCCAAGGGCGCGCATGGGGCCTATAGCTGGACATGGGAAATCCGCTCGGTCAATGCCAAGGGGCTGGATCTGCGCCTGCGCGTGCCCGATTGGATCGAGGGGCTCGAAGCGGCGCTGCGCGCGCAGATCGGCAAACGGCTCCAGCGCGGCAATGTCACCTTGAATTTGCGCCTCTCGCGCAGCGACGAAGGCGGCACAATGGCGCTCAACGCGGCGCAGCTCGCGTCGGTTCTCAGCGCCATGGCCGAGATCGAACATCAAGCCATGGAGCGCGGCCTGTCGCTGGCGCCCGCCAATGCCGCCGATATTGTCGCCCTCCGCGGCGTCTTGGAAACCGCCGCCCCCGAAAGCGACAGCGCCGCTTTGTTGCAGGTCTTGCTTGGCGACATCCCCCCCGTTTTGGACAGTTTCATCGAGATGCGCGCCAAGGAAGGCCAAGCCTTGGAAGCGGTTTTGCGCGGGCAACTGGACGAGATCGAAGCGCTGACCGAAGCGGCCGAGAGCGCCGCCAAGGCCCGCCAGCCGCAGGTTGCCGAAACGCTCAAGGCCAATCTGGCCGCCGTCATGGACAATAGCGAAGGCGCCGATCCGGCCCGCGTAGCGCAAGAGCTGGCGCTTTTGGCGGTCAAATCCGACGTCACCGAAGAGATCGACCGCCTGCGCGCACATATCATTGCTGCGCGCGATCTGCTGGGCCAGAGCGGCCCCGTGGGGCGCAAGCTGGATTTCCTCACCCAAGAGTTCAACCGCGAGGCCAATACCCTTTGCTCCAAAGCTGGCGCGGTGGATTTGACCCGCATCGGGTTGGACCTCAAGGCGGTGATCGACCGGCTGCGCGAACAAGTTCAGAATATGGAGTAAGCAGGCCATGTCCGCCGATACCGCCCGCCGCGGGCTTTTGATCATCCTCTCCTCGCCCTCGGGCGCGGGAAAATCGACCTTGGCCAAACGCCTGCGCCTTTGGGATGACAGCATCCGCTTTTCCGTCTCGGCCACAACGCGCAAACCGCGCGCGGGCGAGACACATGGCACCGATTACTATTTCCACAGCCGCGCGGAATTCGAAGACCTCGTGGCGGGCGACCAGATGCTCGAACATGCCGAGGTCTTTGGCAATTTCTACGGCAGCCCGCGCGGCCCCGTCGAAGCGGCCATCGGCGCAGGGCAGGATCTTTTGTTTGATATCGACTGGCAAGGCGGCCAACAGGTGCGCAATTCGGCGCTTGGCAAACATGTCCTGTCGATCTTTATCTTGCCGCCCTCGATCCCCGAACTGGAACGCCGCCTGCGCACCCGCGGCCAAGACAGCGACGAGGTGATCGAAAACCGCATGCGCAAAAGCCGCGACGAGATCAGCCATTGGCCGGAATATGATTATGTCTTGGTCAATGACGATCTGGACGTGACCGAGGCCAAATTGCAAACCATCATCAGCGCCGAGCGCCTGCGCCTGTCGCAACAACCCGATGTGGTGGAAACCGTGCGGCGGCTCAACAAGGAATTCGAGGATATGAAATGACACTTTATGCTTTGGACGGCAGAGCGCCGCAAACCCCCGAGGATGGCGATTTTTGGGTCGCGCCCGATGCCAATGTCATCGGCAATATCAACATCGAAAGCGGTGTGGGCATCTGGTTCGGCGCCACCCTGCGCGGCGACAACGAGGCGATCACCATCGGCAAGGGCACCAATGTGCAAGAAAACACCGTGATGCACACCGATATGGGCTATCCTTTGACCATCGGCGAAAACTGCACCATCGGGCATAAGGCGATGCTGCACGGCTGCACCATCGGGGACAACAGCTTGATCGGCATGGGCGCGACGATTTTGAACGGCGCGAAGATCGGCAACAATTGCCTGATCGGGGCAGGGGCCTTGGTGACCGAAGGCAAGGACATCCCCGACGGCAGCCTCGTGATGGGCGCTCCGGCCAAAGTTGTGCGCAGCCTCGACGCGGCGGCGATCCAAAAGCTGACCCTCTCGGCCTTGGGCTACCAACGCAACATGCGCAGGTTCAAAGACGGTATGACGGCGCTGTAACATCGGACGGCGCATGGACACCCAAGGCGGTAGAGGCACATGAGCGATCAGGACATCGACACAATGCTCGGCGCGTTGCCGCTCGCGGCGCTGATGATCGCGCCCAACGAGCGCATTCTGGGCGCCAATCCGCGGGCGTTGGCGCTGCTCGGGATCGATCTGCGCGGTCGCCACTTCATCACCGCGATCCGCCAACCCGGGGTCTTGGATGCCGTCGAGGGCGTGATGCGCGACGGGCAGCCGCGCGAGACGCGTTTTTTGACCAATGATGGCAGCCGCGACACCACATACCGCGTCAGCGCCAGCGCCCTGAGCATGAGCATCGCCAAGGGCGTGTTGCTGTGCTTTGAGGACATCACCCATGTGGAGCAGGCGGGCGAAATCCGCCGCGATTTCGTCGCCAATGTCAGCCACGAGCTGCGCACACCGCTCACCGCGATGATCGGATTTATCGAAACCCTGCGCGGCCCCGCGCGCGATGACGCCGGTGCCCGCGAGCGGTTTTTGGGGATTATGGCCAAGGAAGCGGCCCGTATGGAGCGGCTGGTCAAAGATCTCTTGTCGCTCAGCCGCGTCGAGGCCGACGAGCGTATGCGCCCCACCGAACATGTCGATATGGCGGCGCTCACCGCATCGGTTTTCCATACGCTGAGTCATCTTGCCCAAGAGGCGGGCGTGCGCCTCACGCGCGACGGCGCGCTGGAGCAGGCCGACGTCATCGGCGATCCCGACCAGCTTCGCCAAGTCATGTCAAACCTCATTGAAAACGCGATAAAATATGGCGGGCAAGTCGGCGAGGTCACCGTCACATTGAGCTATAATCCGAGCGAATCCGCCCTGCGCGGTGCGGGCGTCAGCATTGCGATCACCGACACCGGAGCGGGGATCGATCCACTGCATCTGCCGCGCCTGACCGAACGGTTTTACCGTGTCGACAGCCACCGCAGCCGCGAGATGGGCGGCACGGGGCTGGGCCTTGCGATTGTCAAACATATCATCAACCGCCACCGCGGGCGGCTGCGCATCGAAAGCACCATGGGCAAGGGCAGCACATTTACCGTGATCTTGCCCGCTGCGCCCAGCAAAGCCGTTTAAAATCAAAGTCTAACGCGGCAGCGCATCCTCGCCCTCGGCCTGCGTCGCCAGCCAGTCGCGAAAGACCTCAAGCGCGCCGTGATTTGATTTCTCGCGCGGCCAGACAAGGTAATAGGCCCCAAGGCTTTGCGTCGGCCCGCCATATGCGGCCTTGAGCCGTCCAGCCGCCAGATCCTGCTCCACCAGATAATCGGGCAAAAGCGCCACACCAAGCCCGTGAATCGCCGCCTGTGTGATGGTTGAAAACTGATCATATAGCGTGCCCGAGGGCAGGGCAGGCAAATGGGTGGCGCCGCCGTTTTGACGCTCGAACCATTCGCGCCAAGCATCGGGCCGCGTCTCGATATGCAGCAGCGGAAATTGCAACAAATCCGACGGCTTTGCAATTTGCACATCTTGCAAAAGCTGCGGGGCACAGACCGGAATCACATATTCTTCCTTGAGCTGGAGCGCTTCGGCCCCCTGCCAATCGCCGCGCCCGAAATGTATCGCCGCATCAAAGGGTTCCGCGGCAAAGCTAAAGGGTTTGAGCCGCGTCGACATATTGATGGTGATCTCTGGATAGAGCTTTGCAAACTGCGCCAGCCGCGGCACCAACCACCGCATCCCGAAGGTCGGCAGGATCGCCAGATTGAGCGTGCCGCCTTTGGGATTGAGGGTCAATTTGATCGATGCCTGCGCGATCTGTTGAAGCGCATCGCGCACCTCACCGGCATAGGCCGCCGCCGCAGGGGTCAATCGCATGCGCTTGCGTTCGCGCAAAATCAACGGCACGCCGATTTGCGCTTCCAAAGTCTGCAACTGACGGCTCACCGCGCTTTGCGTGAGGTCCAGCTCCTCGGCCACCGCCGTGGCGCTGCCCAAACGGTCGAGCGCTTCCAGCGCCCGCAGGGAGGCAATCGAGGGCAGGAACCGGCGCGGCGCACTCATTTATGCGAAAACCTCATGAATTGATGCAGGAATAGCGATATTCATGCGCCTATCACCCGTGCTACACCGCGATCAAGGAAAAATACCTCACGAAAACTCATGATTGGCGCACCGCGCCGCTAGGGAGAGAGACCATGACCGACAGCAAACCCCATCTGCGCGCCAAAGATGCCCCCGATCTGGGCGGTTTTGATTGGCAAGACCCGTTCCGCTTTGAAGAGCAGCTCAGCGAAGACGAGCGCATGATCATGCAAAGCGCGCGCGCCTATGCGCAGGAAAAACTGCAAACCCGCGTCACCGAAGCCTTTGCCAAGGAGACCACCGATCCGGAGATTTTCCGCGAAATGGGCGCTATGGGCCTGTTGGGCGTCACCACGCCCGAACAATACGGCGGGCTGGGCGCGGGCTATGTCTCTTACGGCCTCGTGGCACGTGAAGTCGAGCGCGTAGATAGCGGATATCGTTCGATGATGTCGGTTCAATCGAGCCTCGTCATGTATCCGATCTATGCCTATGGCAGCGAAGAACAGCGGATGAAATACCTGCCCAAACTGTCCTCGGGCGAATTTATCGGCTGCTTTGGCCTGACCGAACCGGACGCCGGATCGGACCCCGCTGGCATGAAAACCCGCGCCATTAAGACCGAGGGCGGCTATCGCCTCAAGGGCTCGAAAATGTGGATTTCCAACAGCCCCATCGCCGATGTTTTCGTCGTCTGGGCAAAATCCGAAGCCCATGGCGGCAAAATTCGCGGATTTATCCTTGAGAAGGGGATGAAAGGCCTGTCGGCGCCGAAAATCGAAGGCAAAATGAGCCTGCGCGCCTCGATCACCGGCGAGATCGTCATGGATGACGTCGAGGTCGGCGAGGACGCGCTATTGCCCCATGTCGAAGGCCTCAAAGGGCCCTTTGGCTGTCTCAACCGCGCCCGCTACGGGATCAGCTGGGGCGTGCTTGGCTCGGCCGAATTCTGCTGGCACGCGTCGCGCCAATACGGGCTGGACCGCCATCAATTCAACCGTCCTTTGGCGCAAACGCAGCTTTACCAAAAGAAGCTCGCCGATATGCAAACCGAGATCAGCCTCGGCCTGCAGTCCAGCCTGCGCGTCGGTCGTTTGATGGATGAGGCCAAGGCCGCGCCGGAGATGGTTTCGATCGTCAAACGCAACAATTGCGGCAAGGCGCTCGACATCGCGCGCCTCTCGCGCGACATGCATGGCGGCAACGGGATTTCGTTGGAATACCAAGTCATTCGCCATATGGTGAACCTTGAAACGGTCAACACCTATGAAGGCGCACATGATGTGCATGCCTTGATCTTGGGCCGTGCCCAAACCGGCTTGCAGGCCTTCTTCTAAGGCTTTGCAAACTGTCCCCGCGAGGGGTTTGCAAATTGGCGGCGCGGCACAGGTCCGCGCCGCGTCATCTCCAGCGGGAGGCCCGCAATGGACCGCGCCGAAATCGTGCATCAGAATTTCTTGTCCCGTGTGGCGCAGGGCGATTTGCCCACCCTCGGTGCGCTCAAAGCCGCCGAAGCAGGGCTTGATCACGCCGCATTGATACAGATTTTCCGCGCGCAGGTTCTCAGCCGCCAACTCGACCGTATCTCGCGCAAAATGCAAGCCGAGGGGCAGGGGTTCTATACCATCGGCTCCTCCGGCCATGAGGGCAATGCCGCGATTGCCGCCGCCTTGCGCCCCACCGATCCGGCGTTTTTGCATTACCGCGACGCGGCCTTTCAGATCGCCCGCGCAGGCCAGATCGACGGTCAAGACCCGCTCACCGATACGCTGCTTAGCTTTGCCTGCGCCATGGAGGACCCGATCAGCGGCGGACGCCATAAGGTATTGGGATCAAAGGCATTAAACATCCCGCCGCAAACCTCGACCATCGCCAGCCATCTGCCCAAAGCGGTCGGCGCCGCCTATTCCATCGGGCTGGCGCGCCGCGTTCCGCCGATGAGCGCGCAATATGCGCCGGACGCCGTGGCCTTTTGCAGCTTTGGCGATGCCTCGCTCAACCATTCGACCGCCCAGGGCGCGCTCAACACCGCCGCTTGGACCTCCTATCAAAACGTGCCGTTGCCGTTGATATTTGTCTGCGAAGACAATGGCATAGGGATTTCTACAAAATCCCCCGCCGGATGGGTTGCGGCCAATTTGAACCCGCGGGTCGGGCTTGAGTATATCGCCTGCAACGGGCTTGATATTGTCGAAACCTTTGCCGCGACCACACGCGCCGCACAGATCGCGCGGGGGCGCAAAAAACCGGTGGTGCTTCACAGCCGCTGCGTGCGGCTTTACGGCCATGCAGGGCCGGATGTCGAAGCGGCTTACCGGCCCAAATCCGAGATCGAAGCCATCGAGGCCGACGATCCCTTGCTGCATACGGCGGCGCGGCTTTTGGGCGAAGGCGCGGCAACAAAAAATGAGATACTGGATATATATCAAGAGATTGAAGCGCAAACTTCACGCGCGGCGCGTGAGGTGATCAAACGCCCGCGCCTGCAAACCGCAGCGCAAGTCATGGCGTCCATCGTCCCGCCCAAACGCGAGGCGCCGCGCCCGAACGCGCCCTCAAGCGAGGCGCGCGAGGCCAGCTTTGGCGCCGCCGATATGCGCGCTTTTGCTGCGCCGCAACCGATGAACAAGCTGATCAACCTCGGCCTATCCGATCTGATGCTCACCCATCCCGAAATCATCATGGCAGGCGAGGATATTGGCCGCAAAGGCGGGGTTTACGGCATCACCAAAGGGTTGCAAGCACGGTTTGGCGAGGCGCGCATGATCGACACTTTGCTGGACGAGCAAAGCATCCTCGGCCTTGCCATCGGATTGGCGCACAACGGCTTTATCCCCATGCCCGAGATCCAGTTTCTGGCCTATTTGCACAATGCCGAAGACCAGATCAGGGGCGAGGCCGCGACATTGCCGTTTTTCTCCAACGGGCAATTCAGCAACCCGATGGTGTTGCGCATCGCGGGGCTTGGCTATCAAAAAGGCTTTGGCGGGCATTTTCACAATGACAATTCGCTCGCCGTTCTGCGCGATATTCCTGGCATCATTATCGGATGCCCCAGCGACGGCGCCGAGGCGGTCAAAATGTATCGCGAGGCACTGCGTCTGGCGCGCGAAGAGCAGCGCGTCGTTGTGATGATCGAACCGATTGCGCTTTATCCGATGCGCGATCTGCACCGTGAGGGCGACGGTGGATGGATGCGCCATTATCCCGAAGCGGGCGAGCGCGCGCCGCTCGGCACGCTGGGCATTTCGGGGCAGGGCGAGGATCTGGCCATCGTCACCTATGGCAATGGTGTCTACCTGAGCGAACAGGCGCGGCCCGAGATTGCGGCTGACCTGCGGGTGATCGATCTGCGCTGGCTGGCGCCATTGGCGCAATCCGCGCTGCTTGAGGCGGTGAGCGGCTGCAAACGCGTGCTCATCGTCGATGAATGTCGCAAGACCGGCGGACAAGGAGAGGCTTTGGCCGCACTCTTTGCGCAGCATCTCGATGTGCCAGTTGCCACCTACGCCGCCGAGGACAGCTTTATCGCGACCGGCCCCGCATATGGCGCGACGCTGCCCAGCCGCGACGGTATCATCGCCGCCGCCAACGCGCTTTTGCGACGATAGGGCTTTGGGCGGCCTTGCGGTGGGCCAGTGGCAGGACGTGATCGACCTTCCTCAGGGCGCGTGACGTTTCAAAGCTTAGCGCAACGCTCTTGTTCAAGCCAAGTGTGCAAGGGGCGGGTCGCTATATGGCGTATAGCGCGAGTTATCATAGGGCCGTCACTACATCGTATAATCAGTATTATGTAATATTTTGAGGTGGGAGAGAGATGCTAAGAGTCCCCTCAGACCTTAGCTTCTATTAGTATTGCTTTGAAATCATTGACATTTGTCAATGTCGGCCCCGTCAACACCTGATCGCCAATCGCTTTGAAAAAAGAGTGCGCATCATTGCGTGCCAAAGCCTCTTGCGGATCCAGATGTGTCACACGGGCCTTGTCGATGGTTCGCGGTGAAACCACCGCACCTGCGACTTCTGCGGCGCCATCGACGCCGTCAGTATCACAGGCCAACGCATGAATGCCCGCGGCCCCGTCCAAGGCCATGGCAAGCGCCAAACAATATTCGGCGTTCGGCCCGCCAATCCCGTCGCCGCGCCGCGTGACCGTCAATTCACCGCCCGAGAGCAAAAGCACGGGCGCGCCGTCTGGCGTAAGCTGGGATTGGATGTCGCGCGCCAGTTGCGCGTGATGTGCCGCGATCTCTCGCGCCTCGCCCTCCAGCGCATCGCCTAGCATGCGCACATCAAGGCCCGCGATACGCGCGCGGGCCAGCTGCGCCGCCGCCTCAAGCGACTGCGCCGGCGCGGCATAGATGACATTGGTGACGGTGCGCAGCCTCGGATCCTCCGGAGCGACCACACCGCTACCGCGGCCCAATGCCTCGATCACCGACCTCGGCGCGTCAATACGCCAGCGCTGCAAAACCTCCAGCGCATCTTGCGGCGTGCTCGGATCGCCAACCGTTGGCCCCGAACCGATAAAGGCCGGATCATCGCCCGGAACGTCAGAGATCATTAAACAGTGCATAGGTGCCGGATGGGCCCGCGCCGCCAGTTGACCGCCTTTGACACGGCTGAGATGTTTGCGCAGCGTATTCATCCGGTCAATCGGCGCACCGGAAGCCAGCAACGCCTTGTTTACATTTTGTTTTTCCTCAAGCGTAATCCCGTCGCATGGCGCCACCAAAAGCGAAGATGCCCCGCCAGAAATCAGTGCGAGAACCATGTCTTGCGCGCCCAGTCCGTCCAGAAGGTCAAGCATCCTCTCGGTTGCCGCCTGCCCTGCGGCATCCGGCACCGGATGGCTGGCTTCGACGATTTCAATGCCCTGACATGGGCGGCCATAACCGTAGCGCGTGATCACCAAGCCTTCGCATGGCCCCCACGATGCCTCGACCGCCTCGGCCATACGGGCGCTGGCTTTGCCTGCGCCGATCACCACAAGACGCCCCGCGCCACGCGTGGGTTTTGCGGGCAAATGCACGGCCAAGGAGCGCATCGGATCGGCCACTTCGACCGCACGATCAAACAAGTCGCGAAGAAATTTCTTCTGATCTAGCAAAGAATTGCCCACCATTCTTAATGCGATGCCCCTGCCCGCGCGCGGCCTATCATCCAAGCCTTATACTGCACCGCGCCATGCCGAAAAGAAAACCCCGATCACGGTCCACACCGCGATTTTCCATGCGCGGCTGCCGCACCCGCGCGTCAATCACTAAATTATGGTCAAATCCCTCCTCTCATGGTATTGCGAGAAACCAAACATTCACCCCTTGCCTGTGCCCCACTCGAAGGAGACCTCGATGAGCCGCATTTTGCACCTTGAAGCCCTCACCAATGCGCAAAGCATTGAAGAGCTTTGGGATATGCATTGTCGCAAGATGGAGGAATACGGGTTCGACCGGCTGCTTTACGGGTTCACACGCTACCGCACGACCAATGGGCTTGGCGATCCCGAGGATTTTGTCGTTCTGACCAATCACAGCCCTGAATATACCGATGTATTCATGGGCCAAGGCCTGTATTTCCATGCGCCGATGGTCAAATGGGCGCTCGAGCATGAAGGCGCGGCCAGTTGGCGCATCGCACTCGATATGCTCAGCACGGGAACAATGACGGAAAGCGAGCGTCGGGTGGTCGATTTCAATCGCTCGATGGGCGTCACCGCAGGCTATTCGGTCAGCTTCAAATCAATCTCGCCGCGCACCAAAGGCGCGATTGCCCTGACGGCGCGCAAGGGGCTGAGCCAAGACGAAGTCGATGCCACATGGGAGCGTTTTGGCCATGAAATCATGGTGATGAACAACATTGTTCATCTGAAAATCATGACCCTGCCCTATGCGGGTCCGGGGCGCGGTTTGACCAAACGCCAGCGCGAGGCGTTGCAATGGGTCGGGGATGGCAAAACCACCCAAGACATCGCGACGATCATGGGGCTGACCTCGGCGACGATTGAAAAACACCTGCGTCTGGCGCGTGAGGCGCTCAATGTGGATACCACGGCGCAAGCGGTGCTCAAAGCGGCCTTTCAAAACCAGATGTTCGTGGTCGAGGCCTGAGGAAGACGCGATTTGCGCAGATCAATATTGCGCCAACCCCTTGTTTTTCGTCATATTTGACAAATTTCCCACCGCTTTCCCCTTGTTTTGACCACAAGGTAAGGATTCCCTGACTTTCTTAACGTGAGGTAAATAAGGCATCGTAGCGGTGTTCCGTGAGTGGTGGCCTAAGGCCTGGGAACATGGACGTAAACCCTTGTGATTTCAGGGCTCTTTGCGTTCTCCGGACAATCCGGAACTGTCGGCCCGGGGGCGTATGTTCCGCTCTCGGGTCGGCGCCCTTACCTTTCGACCGACCTCATCCCCAATGCGCCGGTGAGAAAGGAAAACGGCGCCGCGGTGTTACCTCCCGCGGCGCCGTTTAATTTTCAATCGCTTAGAGCGCGAAGCTCAAGCTTAGCCTTTGGCGGCTTTGGCCACTTCGGCGGCAAAATCTTCTTTTGCCACTTCGATGCCTTCGCCCACTTCGAGACGAACAAAACCGGTGATTTCAACACCTGCTTCTTTTGCCGCCGCTTCAACGGTCAAATCGGGGTTCACCACAAAAGCCTGACCAAGAAGCGTCACTTCGGCGAGGAACTTTTTCATCCGGCCAACGATCATTTTCTCGATCACGGCTTCGGGCTTGCCGCTTTCGCGTGCAATGTCCATTTGAACGTTTTTCTCTTTTTCAACAAAGGCCGGATCCAGATCCGCTTCGCTCAGCGAGGCAGGGTTGGCCGCGGCGATATGCATCGCAACCTGACGGCCAAAGGCTTCGTTGTCGCCCTTGATCGCGACGAGAACGCCGATTTTGCCCATGCCTTCGGCCGCAGCATTGTGCACATAGGACACGACTTGCTCGCCTTCGATGGCGGCCATACGGCGCACCGACATGTTTTCGCCGATGGTGGCGATTTTGTCGGTGATGATGGTTTCGACGGTTTTGCCGTTGATTTCAGCGGCTTTGAGCGCGTCGATGTCGGCCACGTTTTGCGCTGCACCCGCGATCGAGGCCACCATGGCTTGGAATTCGGCGTTTTTACCAACAAAGTCGGTTTCCGAGTTCACTTCGACGGCAACACCTTTGCCACCCTCGACCGAGACGGCCACAAGGCCTTCGGCGGCGGTGCGGCCGGATTTCTTGGCGGCTTTTGCCAAACCTTTGGTGCGCAGCCAGTCGATTGCCGCTTCCATATCACCGTCGGTTTCGGTCAACGCTTTTTTCGCGTCCATCATGCCTGCGCCGGATGTGTCGCGCAGTTCTTTAACCATTGCAGCTGTAATCGCCATCTTGGTTCTCCTAATTTCGGTTGGGTATCAAACAGATGTAGGGGCGCTGATACGCGCCCCTCATGTCAGTTTCGTAACCTTACGCGTCTGCTGCGGCTTCGGCTGGGGCTGCGGCCTCTTCGACGGGCGCTTCTTCGAGCGCGCCAAGATCAACACCTGCGGCGCCCATCTGTGCGGTCATACCGTCCAAAGCGGCGCGGCTGATCAGATCGCAGTAAAGCGCAATCGCGCGGGCCGCGTCGTCGTTGCCCGGGATGATGTAATCAATGCCGTCGGGCGAGCAGTTGGTGTCGACGATGGCAACAACCGGAATGCCCAGCTTGTTGGCTTCGGCAATGGCCAAAGCTTCTTTGCGCACGTCGATGACGAAAAGCAGGTCCGGCACACCGCCCATATCGCGGATACCGCCGAGCGAGGCTTGCAATTTGCCTTGGTCGCGCTCCATGCCCAGACGCTCTTTCTTGGTGAGGCCTTCTGCGCCCTCTTCCAATTTCGCGTCGATTTCCTTGAGGCGGTTGATCGACTGCGACACGGTTTTCCAGTTGGTCAACGTGCCACCGAGCCAGCGGTGGTTCATGTAGTATTGCGCGGCCTTTTCAGCGGCTTCGGCAATCGGGCCTGCGGCCTGACGCTTGGTGCCGACGAAAAGAACGCGGCCGCCTTTGGCGACGGTTTCGCGCACAACGTTCAATGCTGCGTCGAGCATCGGAACCGTTTGCGTCAAATCCATGATGTGGATGCCGTTACGCGCGCCATAGATGAACTCGCCCATGCGGGGGTTCCAACGCTGCGTCTGGTGGCCAAAGTGAACGCCTGCTTCGAGAAGCTGGCGCATGGTGAACTCGGGAAGAGCCATGTCCGTTTCCTTTCCGGTTTTGCCTCAGCGGGGATCAGAGCCTATGCTCAACCGGCGGACCTTTGAGGATTTCTCCCTCATCGGCCCAGCCCCGCCTGCGGGATTGAATGGCGCGCGTATAGAGGGCTTGCCGCTGCCCCGCAAGAGAAAACATGCCCTTTGGCGCATTATTCCATGCCCTTTGAGCGCATCCCCTAAAGGTATGGCGGTCGCGGCGCAGCGGCCTTAGAAAAATACCCGCTCGACAAACCAATAAGCGCCAATCGCCGCAATCACCAAAGAGGCAGGCGTGGCAATGCGCGCCTGATACCACGGTTTTTTGCGAAACCACGCGCCAACGGCCAAAAAGGCCAAGGCAATAACGGTCAATTGTCCAAGCTCCACGCCGACATTGAACCCGATGAGCGCCGGAACAAACTGGCCCTCGGGCAGGCCGAACTCCCCCAAAACCGAGGCAAAACCAAGCCCGTGCAGCAGACCGAAGCCGAAAATCACCACCGGCCTGAACCGTGTCAGATGGCCCAAGAACACATTCTCCAACGCGACATAGACAATCGACGCAGCGATCAACGGCTCGACAATACTGCCCGGCACCGTGACCCACCCCATCGCGCCCATGGCCAAGGTCACCGTATGCGCCAAGGTAAAGGCGCTGACCTGCCACAAAAGCGGGCGCAGATGGGTGCTAAGGAAAAACAGCCCCAAGACAAACAGGATATGATCCAGACCCAAGGGCAGAATATGCTCGAACCCGACGGGGATATATTGCCCGAACGCCGCCCAAGCCCCGATGGCAGAGCCGCCCCCAAGAGCAATCGCATCGCTGATCTGCCCGCCGCCGAGCGTGCCGGTATAGGCCGCCTCGACCCCGTTCTGGCGCAAGATCAACCGCCCGTAGCCCGCGCCCCAAGACAGCTGCACCGCCTCGGCCCGCGGCGGCACATCGCCGGTCAATTGCAAGGTCGCGGCGCGCGCCACCTCCGCCGATCCGGGGTCTTCGATGCTGATTTCCTCCAAGGACAGCGGCGCGGCAGCCCCGTCAATCAACACAACCACCCCCTTGGCCAGATCGGGCCAGCGCGCCTTGAGCCTCTGCTCCAACGCTTCGGGCGGCAAAGCGCGCAAGGCATCATAATCCTCGGCTTGCGGCGCCTCATTGGTGTCGCTGACCTGATCGAGATCGATCCCCGCAAGCAAGGCCTCGGGGTTGATCCGCAACTGCATTTGCAACACGCCTGCCTGCACCTCGAAATCGGCAATCGAGGGGCTGACCTCATGCGCCTGCGCGCCGCCGCCGCCCGCCAAAGCGGCGATCACGAAAACGGCACTGGCGATGATGCCCCTTGACTTGGCGCACAATCCGGCCAGCTTTCTGAATATGTTCAACGTCATAAAATCCCTCGTCGCGCTTGGCGCATTTTCATTTGGCACATCTGCGGCCTTGCCCGCGCTGTCCCATGAATTCTGGCTCGAACCAAAAGAGTTTCAAGTCGAAAGTGGCGCGCCGGTCATTGCGGACCTGCGCAATGGCGAAAACTTCAAAGGCATCACCTTGCCGTTTTTCGACTCGCGCAGCACGCGGCTCGAGATCTGGCAAGACGGCGCGCCGCGCGAGATTGCGGCCCGCAACGGCGATTTACCCGCCGCGGCTACCGCCGCAAACGACGGGCTGGCCGTCTTGGTGCATGAAACCGGACTGAGCACCATCACCTATAAGGACGGTGCCAAATTTCTCAAATTTGTCAAACACAAAGACCTCGAAGCTCAGGCGCGCACCCATGCCGAACGCGGCCTGCCCGCCGACGGGTTTGCAGAAGTTTATAAGCGGTTTTGCAAAGCCCTCGTCGCCATTGGCGCGGGCAAGGGCGCGGATGTGGTGACCGGTATGGAAACCGAATTTGTGGCCCTCGCCAACCCCTATACCGATCGCGGCCCCCTGCCCGTGCGGCTGCTCTACCAAGGCGCGCCGCGCCCCGATGCGCAGATCGAGGTGTTCGAGCGCGCCGCGGATGGCACGGTCAATGTCTATCTCTTGCGCACCGATGCTTCGGGCGAAGCCATGGTGCCCGTCAAACCTGCGCATGACTACCTGCTCGATGCGGTGGTCTTGCGCGTGCCCGACGCGGCGCGGGCCGCGGATTATGATGCGGATTGGGAAACCCTATGGGCCTCGCTCGCCTTTTCTACGCCCTAGCCCGAGCAAGCAGCCCCCATTAGACCAATCGGTCCAGCGCCGGAACGCCTTAAATCTTGCCCTGCATCTTGCGCAAGCCCGCGCCGCGCGGCATGACAGAACCATGAGCCATGATCCTTCCCTCGAATCCGCCCCCGCGCCCCATGACATTTTGTGCATCGGCAGCGTTTTGTGGGACGTGATCGGGCGCACGGATCGTCCCATGCGCCTTGGCCATGACCTGCCCGGTCGGATATCCCAAATCCCTGGCGGGGTGGCGCTCAATATCGCCATGACCCTCACCCGCTTTGGTCTGCGCCCCGCGCTGCTGAGCGCCTTAGGCCGCGACGTGATGGGCGACACGCTGATCGCTGAATGTGCGGCGATGGGGCTTGAGACGGGCTATATCTTCCGCTCCGAGGACCACCCCACCGACCGCTATATGGCAATCGAGAGCGCTGGCGGCCTTGTCGCCGCCATCGCCGACGCCCATTCACTTGAGGCCGCTGGAGCCCTGATCTTGGAGCCGCTGCGCGATGGCCGCTTGGGCCGCGCCAGCGCCCCCTATGAGGGGCCGGTCGCCTTGGATGGAAACCTCACCCTCGCGCTGTTGACCGAGATCGTAGCCATGCCGGAGTTTGCAAAATGTGATCTGCGAGTCGCCCCCGCATCCCCCGGAAAGGCGGAGCGATTGAAGCCGTTTTTCAACCACTTGAACACCACTCTTTATGTAAATATCGAAGAGGCAAGCCTGTTGTGCGGCGCCGAATTTGCACAAGCGACAGAGGCGGCATCGGCGCTTTTGCAAAGGGGCGCAGCCCGCGCTTTGGTCACGGACGGCGCCCACGCCGCGGCGATGGCCAGCACCGATGGACTGCTCACGCTCGCCCCGCCGCAAGTCACCGCGCGCCGCATCACGGGGGCCGGCGACACCTTCATGGCCGCCCATATCGCCGCCGAACTGGCGGGCCAATCCGCCGAGCCCGCATTGCAATCGGCCCTGAGCGCCGCCGCCGCCTATGTCGCCGATGCACCCCAACACAGCGAGATCGCCAAATGACCCTGCCCGCTTTTGTCCACCTCTCACCCGAAGTCGCCAAGGCGCGCGCCGAAAAGCGGCCCATCGTGGCGCTCGAAAGCACCATCATCACCCATGGCATGCCCTATCCGCAAAACCTCGACATGGCCCGCGCGGTCGAAGCCGAAGTGCGCAGCGGCGGGGCGGCTCCCGCGACCATCGCAGTGCAGGGCGGGGCATTGAAAATCGGGCTGAGCGACACGGAGTTGGAGCAGCTCGCCCAAACACCGCAAGCGCGCAAGCTCAGCCGCGCGGACCTCGCGGCCTGTATTGCCAGCGGCGAGGCCGGCGCCACCACCGTGGCCGCGACGATGATCGCGGCAGAGCTGGCCGGCATTCGCGTGTTTGCCACCGGCGGCATTGGCGGTGTTCACAAAGGCGCCGAGCAAAGCTTTGATATCTCTGCCGATTTGCAAGAACTGGCGCAGACTTCGGTGACCGTTGTTTGCGCGGGAGCCAAGGCAATCCTCGACATGCCCAAGACGCTCGAGGTCTTGGAAACCTTGGGCGTTCCGGTGATCACCTATGGGCAGGATGCCTTTCCCGCGTTTTGGTCGCGCAGCTCCGGACTGCCCTCGCCCCTGCGACTAGACCGACCGGTCCAGATCGCGCAATCCCACCTCACCCGCCTCGCGCTTGGGCTAACCGGCGGGCAATTGGTCGCGAATCCGATCCCCGAAGAGGACGAGATCCCAGCCGAAGTGATGATCCCCTTGATCGAGGCCGCCCAAGCCGAGGCCGAGGTCCAAAATATCCAAGCCAAAGCCGTCACGCCGTTTTTGCTGGGCCGGATTTTCGAGCTAAGCGACGGGCGCTCTTTGCGCTCGAACATCAAGCTGGTGCTCAACAACGCCCGCCTCGGCGCGGCAATCGCCTGTGAAATGAGCGCTTTGGAACAAAAATAAGCGTTCAATCGCGCGAAACCGGCCCCTGCCCCATTGCCGATGCTCTCGCCTGCCCCTAGGTTCAGCCGAGTAAGTAAACAGAGATGACCCATCACATGACCGAGCCGTTTCAGGATTTCAACCACCCCAAGCCGCGGCTTCTGGCGCGTCTGCGGTCGAGTTTTCTGACCGGATTGGTGGTCATTCTACCGGTGGGTTTGACGATCTGGTTGATCTGGACGCTGTTCGGATGGGTCGACGGGTTTGTTTTGCCTCTGGTCCCCGACAGCGTGCAGCCGGAAAAATATATCGGCATCAATTTGCGCGGCGTCGGCGTGATCTTCTTCTTGCTCTTCACGATTTTCATCGGCTGGATTGCCAAGGGGCTGTTGGGCCGCTCGATGATCCGATGGGGTGAAAACCTCGTGGGGCGGATGCCGGTCGTGCGCTCGATCTACTCGGGCGTCAAACAGATCGCGGAAACCGTATTTGCCCAAACCGAGCGCAGCTTTGAAACCCCCTGTTTGGTGCAATATCCGCGCAAGGGCATCTGGGCGATCGGCTTTATTTCGACCAAGGCAAAGGGCGAAATTGCCGAGCGCGCCGAAACCTCGGGCGAGCTTTTGTCGGTCTTTGTGCCAACCACGCCCAACCCGACATCGGGGTTCTTACTGTTCTTTCCGCGCGAGGATGTGATCGATCTGGACATGAGCGTGGAAGAGGCGGCGAAACTGGTGATCTCGGCAGGGCTTGTCTATCCCAATGGCGACAAAGCGGATCACGCTGACGTGGGTTAAGCTTTAGCTTCGCCAAGCAAGCCCATCATCTTAAACGAGAATTACCCAAACATTTCCCGCAGATCGACGCTGCTTTTGCGGCCCAGATCCGCGCGATGCGCGTCAAGAAATTCACCCGCTGCCTTGCGCCCCGCCGTCTTGAGCGAGGCTAACAGATAGGGGTTGGGCATCATTTTGGTGGTCTGCGACAACCCGCGCATAAATTCGTCATCCCCGACCATATGCACCAAGACCTGTTTCATCTGGCCCCGCGCCACCTGCCCGTCCGCGATCAGGCGCTGCACAAATTCGATGGCCCGCAATTCGCGCAGCAGCGATGAATTGAAGCTGATCTCGTTGATCCGGTTCTGGATTTCTTGCGCCGAGACCGGCAAGGCCTTGCGCTCCAGAGGATTGAGATTCACGATAAGGATATCATCGGGTAGCGCCATATCAAACAAAGGAAAAAGCGCCGGATTTCCGCTGTATCCCCCGTCCCAATAGGGCACGATTTCTCCGCTTGCGGGGTCTTCAATCTCGACCGCCTTGAACAAGGTTGGCAAACAGGCGGAGGCGAGGATCGCGTCGGTGTTGATATCTGTGCCGCTAAAGACGCGGATTTTTCCGGTATGCACATTGGTCGCGCCGACAAACAATTGCGGCCCGTCTTGGGCGCAGACATGCTCATAATGGAACTGATCCACCACGTCTTTGAGCGGGTTCGAATAAAGCGGGCCGTAACTATAGGGCGTGGTCAGCCGGGTGAAGGCATCGCCCATGCTCGCCGCCCAAACATTTGACATCGCCGAGGCGACATGGGCGGGGCTGGGCAAGAATCCGGTCATCCAATGGGGGAGCCGCAGATCGTTGAGCGCGCCCATTTGCGCCCAAAGCCAATCGAGATTCTCGCGCGCGCCCTCGCGCCCGCCGCGCAGCCACCCCGATTTGAACGCCGCCCCGTTGAGCGCCCCCGCCGAGGTGCCCGAAATCGCTGCCACCTCGATATCCTCGTCCTCCAAAAGGCGGTCCAACACCCCCCAAGTAAAGGCCCCATGCGCGCCGCCGCCCTGCAAGGCCAAATTGATCCGGATCGCCATATGTCTTTCCTTCCAAGGCTTTACACTACAGGGCGCCGCACTAGACCGTTCGGTCTAGCGCCAGGTCTACAGGGCGGTCCAACCGCCATCGACGCTAATGGTGGTGCCGGTAATTTGCGCCGCCGCATCCGAGCACAAGAACACGGCCGTGCCGCCCAATTGCTCGACCGTGGCGAATTCTTTGGACGGCTGGCGCTCGAGCATCACCTTCTCGATCACCTCATCGCGCTCCATCCCGTATTTCTTCATCGTATCGGGGATTTGCGCCTCCACCAGCGGGGTCAACACATAGCCCGGACAAATCGCATTGGCGGTGATCGGCTCGCGCGCGGTCTCCAGCGCCACGACTTTGGTCATGCCGACGATCCCGTGTTTGGCCGCCACATAGGCCGATTTATAGGGCGAGGCGGTCAGCCCATGGGCCGAGGCAATATTGACCACGCGCCCCCAACCGGCCTTGCGCATCATCGGCAGGGCCGCAGCCGTGGTGTGATAGGCCGAAGACAGGTTGATCGCGATGATCGCATTCCATTTGTCGGCCGGAAATTCATCAATCGGCGCAACATGCTGGATGCCCGCATTGTTGATCAAAATGTCGCATGCCCCCGCCTTTTCGATCAAGGCGCGGCAGGCCTCGCCGTCGGACATATCGGCTTGGATATAGCGCGCCTCGACACCGGTGACATCCGCAATCTCTTGGGCCAAAGCGTGGTCCTCATCGCGGTCGGTGAATGAGTTGAGGACAACATTCGCCCCCGCCTTGGCCATTTCCTTGGCAATCCCCAACCCGATGCCCGAGTTCGATCCGGTGATGACGGCTGTTTTCCCGCTGAGCGGTCCGTTGAGTGACATTTTTTGCCTCCAATTGCTTTCTTTCTACAGAGTAGATGCTGCGCCTGCGAAATCAAATGCCGGATTTGTGATGGCACAGATTCGCGCAGCTCGCGTTAAGGAGAAACACCGCCCGCAGATGCCCAAGCCATCGCGCCAAAGCAAAGCATAGTTGAGCGCAGGCAAAAAAAAACGCCAGCACGAAGCTGGCGTTAAGTTATTGAGGCAGGTTTCATACAGGCAAGAAACCTATCGAGCAGTGACCTCTTTATAAGCAATTGCGCGCCGCTCTCCAAGCTAAAAGTTTGAAAACCCACAAAAGCCCCGTTAGGTTCACGGTTAATAAAACAAGGGCAGAGCAGGATTGTTGCACATATGAGGCCAGTATTTTTCCGTCTGCGGCGGCTTAAAATCGCCGCTCTGTGCATCCTATCGGCCGTGCCGAGCGCCTCTCTTGGCGCGCCGCAACATGGCATAGCTATGTATGGCGACCCTGCCCTTCCACAGGATTTTGTGTCTCTCCCCTACGCCAACCCCGATGCGCCCAAGGGCGGGCGCATTGTCACGGGCAATACCGGCGGCTTTGACAGCCTCAATCCCTTCACCCTCAAGGGCACCGCGCCGTGGCAATTGCGGTTTATGGGGTATGAATCCTTGATGGGCCGGTCCTATGACGAAGCCTTCACGCTGTACGGTCTGTTGGCCGAATCTGTCGAGGTCGGCCCGAATCGGCGCTGGGTCGAATTCACCCTGCGCGAGGAGGCGCGTTTTTCCGACGGCGCCCCCGTCACGGTCGAGGATGTGATCTGGTCCTTCGAGGTTCTGGGGCGCGAGGGTCACCCGCGCTATCGCGGCTTTGCAAAGCAAACCGAAGAGATCCGCCAAACCGGCGCGCGCAGCCTGCGCATCACCTTTAACACCGAAGACCGCGAACTGGCGCTGATCGCGGGGCTGCGTCCGATTTTGCAAAAGGCACAGTTCGATGGCGTGGATTTTGCAAACTTCACCGGCCTGCCGATCGGATCAGGCCCCTATGTGGTGGACGACTTTGAGTATGGCCGCGCGATAACGCTCGATCGCAACCCCGACTATTGGGGCCGCGATCTGCCCCTGCGGCGTGGGACCAACAACATCGACAAGGTCCAGATCGAGTTTTTCGGCGATGCCACGGTTCTGTTCGAAGCCTTCAAAGCGGGCGAATTGACGGTTCTACGCGAAGACAACGCCGAAAAATGGGAAACCCAGTATGATTTTCCCGCGGCCGTGCGCGGCGACGTGATTCAATCGCAAATCTCGCATAAAAAACCCTCGCGCATCACCGGATTGGTGATGAACACCCGCCGCCCGCCCTTTGATGACATCCGCCTGCGCGAGGCTTTGATGCAGGCCTTCAATTTCGAGTTCATCAACGACACGCTCACCGGCGGACGGCAACCGCGCGTGACCTCCTATTTCTCCAATTCGGAGCTGGCGATGCAAGCGGGCCCCGCCACGGGCAAAACCCGCGATCTGCTGATGCCCTTTGCCGATCAGCTTCCGCCGGAGGCCCTGGAGGGATATGCTCTGCCCGTTTCCGATGGAAGCGCGCGCAATCGCAAAGGCATCCGGCGCGCCATGAAAGCCTTGGAAGAAGCGGGATGGACGGTGCAGGAAGGAACTTTAACAAAAGACGGCAAGCCTTTGTCTTTTAATATCCTTCTGCGCCAAGGCAGCGGCGACACCCGCGCCATTGTCGATCTTTATATCCAAGCGCTTGCGCGGCTCGGCATCACGGCCGCCATCGAAACCATCGACAACGCCCAATATGAAGCGCGCCAAGCCGAGTTTGATTTCGACATGACTTATTTCCGGCGCGATCTCTCGCTCAGCCCTGGCAATGAGCAACGCTATTATTGGGGCTCTCAGGCCGCCGATACCAACGGATCGCCCAACCTTATGGGCCTCAAAAGCCCCGCTGCCGATGCGATGATCGATGCGCTTTTGACCGCGACCGAACGCGAGGATTTTCTTGCCGCCGCGCGGGCGCTCGACCGTGTGCTGACCACCGGCCGCTATGTGATCCCGTTTTACCAATTCAACCTTTCGCGCATCGCGCATAGCAAAAACCTTCACTTCCCCGCCGCGACCCCCATATACGGGGACGGGGTGTGGTTCATGCCCGAAGTCTGGTGGTATCAGGAGAATTAACAATGCCGCTTAAATCGATAGCCAGTGTCATTTTGCTTGCCGCCGCCCTCGCGGGCTGCGCCACTGTCGAAGGCTTGGGCCGCGATATTTCCGGCGGAGCGCAGCGCGCCTCGAACTGGTTCTAGAGCGCTTGTCTCGCCCGCAGGCAGGGCATAGAACGATGTCATGACATCGCTTTTTGACGCCGGCCCCTTCGCGCCTTGCCCCGCCCCGTTCAACCTTGCCGCCTATGTTCTCGCCCATGCGCGCGATATGGGCGAAAAGCCCGCGCTCGAAATTTTGCACCCTGATCATGTCGAACGCTGGAGCTATGGCGCGCTGGAATCTGCTGTGCGCGGGATCGCCACAGGCCTGCTGGCGCGCGGATTAAAGTCGGGTGACAAGATATTGATGCGGCTGGGAAATACCGTTGACTTCCCGCTCTCTTACTTAGGTGCGATCACGGCGGGCATGGTGCCCGTGCCCACATCGGCGCAGCTCACGGCGCGCGAAGTCTCCAAGATGGTGAGCAGCCTTGCGCCCGCCGCCATCCTCTATAGCGACGGCATTGCCCTGCCCGAAAACAGCGGCTGCCATCAGATCGGGCAGGCCGAATTGAAACAAATGCACGCCCTGCCGCCCGCCGATTTTGATATGGGTGATCCCGAACGCTTGGCCTATATCGTCTACACCTCCGGCACCTCCGGTCAGCCGCGCGCCGTCTGCCATGCGCACCGCGCGATTTGGGCGCGCCGGATGATGCATGAGGGCTGGTATGGGCTGCGCGCCTCGGACCGCTTGCTCCATGCGGGCGGGTTCAACTGGACCTTTACCCTTGGCACCGGATTGATGGATCCGTGGAGCCTTGGCGCGACGGCATTGATCCCCGCCGAGGGCACCGATCCCGCCACCCTGCCCGATCTCTTGCGCGAACATAAGGCCAGCATTTTTGCCGCTGCACCAGGGGTTTATCGCAAGATGTTAAACCATCCCGATTTCCCCGACCTGCCGGATCTACGGCACGGTCTGGCCGCCGGAGAAAAGCTCTCCGCCCCGCTCAGGGCCGCATGGCACAGCGCCACCGGCGGGCAAATCTACGAGGCCTATGGGATGTCCGAATGCTCGACCTTTATCTCGTCCAGCCCAAGCGCCCCCGCGCATGACGGCGCGATCGGACGCCCGCAAACCGGCCGGCGAGTCGCCCTGATCGACGCCGAGACCGGCGATATCGTCCCGCGCGGCAGCGCCGGAACCATCGCTGTGCACCGCTCTGATATGGGGCTCATGCTTGGCTATTTCGGCGCCGAGGACGAGACCGCCGCGAAATACGCGGGCGACTGGTTTATGACCGGAGATCAAGGCGTTATGGATGAGAACTCAGAGATTTCCTATCTTGGCCGTCTTGATGATATGATGAATGCGGGCGGGTTTCGCGTCTCGCCGCTGGAGGTCGAAGCGGCGCTCTTGCCCCACCCACAAATCCACGAGGTCGGCGTGATCGACATCGAGGTCAAACAGGGCGCCAGCGTGATCATGGCCTTCTACACCAGTGACGAAGAACTTGACGAAGAGGCGCTCGGCGCCTTTGCCGCCACGCGTCTGGCGCGCTACAAACAGCCGCGCGCCTATATCCGCCTGCCGCATCTGCCGCTCAACCCCAATGGCAAACTGTCGCGCCGCGCGCTCAAGAGTGAACACGAAGCGCGCCTGCGCGGCGCGTGACTTTGCAAACCTGCGGCGCGCCCTGTTTGCAAATCCTTGCGCGGCAATTGCCTCTTCCCCTTTGAGCGCGCGGCCCTTACCAAGGATGGGTGCAAAAGGAGGCCCTATGGTCAAGCTCGATATTATCTCTGATCCGATCTGCCCGTGGTGCTTTATCGGCAAGGCGCAGCTTGATCGCGCCCTCGAAGCGCGCCCCGACCACCCCTTTGTGATCGAATGGCATCCCTTCCAGCTCAACCCCGAAATGCCGCCCGAAGGCATGGACCGGCGCGCCTATCTGGAGGCGAAATTCGGCGGTAAGGAAGGCGCGATTGAGGTTTACGGCAAGATCGCCGAACATGCGCAAAGCATCGGTTTGGAGATCGACTTTGGCGCCATCACCCGCACGCCCAATACATTTGATGCGCATCGGCTGATCCATTGGGCGAAGGTAGAGGGCAAACAAACCGCCGTTGTCTCGCGCCTCTTTGCCGCCTATTTCCAACAAGGCCGCGACATCGGGCAGGCGGATGTTCTGGCCGATATCGCCGATAGCGTTGGCATCGACGCCTCGCTGGTGTTGCGGCTTCTGGATTCTGATGCGGATCGCGCCGAACTAACCGAACGCGAGACACAATTTCGCAACATGGGGGTGAATTCGGTCCCCACGCATATCATCGCCAGCCAACACGCCGTCCCCGGCGCTCAGCCAACCGCGCTTTGGACGCAGGTGATGGAGGATATCGCCGCGCAGCAGGAGGCGTAAGATGCGGATATTCAACGCTTTTGCCCTGTTTGCCACTGTGATGGTGATCGTGGCGGGCGGCACCGTATTCTTTCGTCATGTCGAGGGCTGGTCATGGCTCGACAGTTATTTCTTTACCGTGGTGACGCTCTCGACCGTTGGATATGGCTCCATCGTGCCCGCCACGGCGCTTGGGAAAATCGGCACAACCGTGTTCATCTTTCTCGGGCTGGGCGTCTTTGCCGTCGCGCTGCAGCAATTCGGAGCCTTTGCTGCCCGCAAGCGCGAGGAACACACCGAATGGTTGGTCGCGCAACTGGGTCATGGTCATCACAACCGCCGCAAACCAACGGACCCCAAGGCCGATAACGCAAATGATGCGCCCTCGCATGACGCCTAAATCTGGCGACTAGACCAATTGGTCCACACACGATATGCACGACGCCAGTCTGTGGATTTTCGCACAGAGCAATGGCAGGCGCGCCCTCTGGCGCCGCGCCGCAGCAAGTGTTAGGCCCATAGAGGCAAACCGCCGGAGCCCCTATGATCCCCAAACTGACATCGCGCGCCGAATTTATCGCCCTGATGGCCATGATGGTGGCGACCGTCGCCTTTTCGGTCGATTCGATGCTGCCCGCCTTGCCGCAGATCGCCCGCGAGTTGACCCCAGATCATATCAACCAAGCACAATTCATCATCGCCGCTTTTGTCATCGGCATGGGCATTGGCACGTTGTTCACCGGCCCTTTGTCCGACAGCTTCGGGCGCAAGCCGATGATCATCGCGACGGCGGCGCTCTATATTTTGGGGGCGGCGCTGAGCTATTTTGCCCCCACCATCGAAATGATGATCGCCGCACGGTTCTTGCAAGGCCTCGGCGCCGCCGGTCCGCGCACCATCTCGCTGGCGGTAATCCGTGATCTGTATTCGGGCCGCGAAATGGCGCGTTTGATGTCCTTTGTCATGATGGTGTTCACCATGATACCCGCGGTCGCCCCGATGATCGGCCTTGGGATTATGGCCGTGACCGGATGGCGCGGCATTTTCCTCGCCTTTATCGCCTTTTCGCTGATCTCGGTGCTGTGGATGGGGCTGCGCCTTGACGAGCCTTTGCCCAAGGCCCGCCGCCGCCCGCTGAACTTGCGCCAGCTTGCCACAGCCACGCGCGAGATGCTTTCGATCCCCATGGTGCGCCAATCCATATTGGTGCAAACCATGTGTTTTGCCATGCTGTTTTCATCTATCACAATGATCCAGCAAATCTTTGATTTAACATTCGAAAAATCCACTTCCTTCACCTTTTGGTTCTTTGCCATGGCGCTTTGCGTTGCGGCTGCCAATATGCTCAACGCCGCGCTTGTGGTGCGCTTTGGCATGTGGCGCATGGTCACCGGCGTCTTGGCGGCGATGATCCTCGCCAGCGCGCTGATGCTGGCCTTTTACGCCTCCGGCCCCGCACTTGGCGCGCTCTTTGCGGCCTATCTTGCGTGGCAATCCATTGTGTTTTTCCAAATGGGTCTGACCTTGGGCAATCTCAACGCGCTGGCGATGGGGCCTCTTGGCCATATCGCGGGGCTTGGCTCCTCCATCATCGGCGCGGTCTCGACCCTTGGCGGGGCGGTTTGCGGCGCCGCCGTCGGGCAACTTTTCGACGGCACGCCCATGCCTTTGATCCTCGGGGTGAGCGCCATGTCGATCTGCGGATTTGTCACCATGCTGCGGATGAACAGCATTGAGGCGCGCGCCGCCTGAATCTACACATTCTGTATAGGTTTGCCCGCTAGCTTCCCCAAATGCGGCACATGCGTTAGCGTAAACGCGGCCACGGCCCGCGAAATCTGGGAAGGATCGCTCATATGTCAAAGATCAAAGTAGAGAACCCCGTTGTCGAACTCGACGGCGATGAAATGACCCGCATCATGTGGCAATTCATCAAGGACAAGCTGATCCTGCCCTATCTGGATGTCGATCTGGAATACTACGATCTGGGGATGGAGGCGCGCGACGAGACTGGCGATCAAATCACGATCGACGCCGCCGAGGCGATCAAGGCGCGTGGCGTCGGCGTCAAATGCGCCACCATCACGCCGGACGAGGCCCGCGTCGAGGAATTCGGCCTCAAGAAAATGTGGCCCTCGCCCAATGGCACCATCCGCAACATCCTCGGCGGTGTGGTCTTTCGCCAACCGATCATTTGCCGCAATGTGCCCCGCCTCGTGCCTGGATGGACCAAACCCATCGTCATCGGCCGTCATGCCTTTGGCGATCAATATAAAGCCAGCGATTTCAAATTCCCCGCCGCGGGCAAGCTGACGATGAAATTCGTCGGCGAGGACGGCACTGTGATCGAGCGCGATGTCTATGATGCGCCCTCCTCGGGGGTTTTCATGGGCATGTATAACCTTGACGCCTCGATCCGCGATTTCGCCCGCGCGTCCTTGAACTACGGCTTGATGATGGGCTGGCCGGTCTATCTGTCGACCAAAAATACCATTTTGAAACAATACGATGGGCAGTTCTTGCAGATCTTCCAAGAGATCTATGAGCAAGAATTCGAAGAGGCCTTCAAAAAAGCCGGCATCTGGTATGAGCACCGGCTGATCGACGATATGGTCGCCTGCTGTATGAAATGGAACGGCGGTTTTGTTTGGGCCTGCAAGAACTACGACGGCGATGTGCAATCCGATACGGTGGCCCAAGGTTTTGGCTCGCTGGGTCTCATGGCCTCGCAACTCATGACGCCGGATGGCAAAATCGTGGAGGCCGAAGCCGCCCATGGCACCGTCACCCGCCACTACCGACAGCACCAAAAGGGCGAGGCCACCTCGACCAACTCCATCGCCTCGATCTACGCGTGGACCGGCGGGCTCAAGCACCGCGCCAAGCTCGACGACAACGCGGCGCTCAAAACCTTTGCCGAAACCTTGGAGCGCGTGGTGGTCGAAACCGTCGAGAGCGGTTTCATGACCAAAGATCTCGCCCTCTTGGTCGGGCCGGATCAAAAATGGCTCACCACCATGGGGTTCTTGGAGAAAATCGACGAGAACCTCGGCAAAGCCCTCGACGCCGCCCTCGCCTGACGCTTTGCAGGTTCGCCAAATATCCTCGCCGAAGGCATCAAAATAACGCAAAAGACCGGCCTTCAAAGGCCGGTCTTTTTCAATTTAACAACAGCTTAGCCAGCTAGACCGATCAGTCTATTCGCCTGTATCGCTCAGCCGTTTGATCAGGCTCGATGTATCATAGCGCCCGCCGCCCATGCGCTGCACGTCTTTGTAGAACTGATCCACCAAAGCCGTCACGGGCAGGCTTGCGCCGATCTCGTCCCCCGTAGACAGGCAAATTCCAAGATCCTTGCGCATCCAATCCACCGCGAACCCGTGTTCGAACTCACCGTCCAGCATCGTCTCATAGCGGTTTTGCATCTGCCAACTGCCCGCCGCGCCTTGCGAGATCACTTCGACCACCTTACGCCCGTCCAAACCGGCTTTCTGGGCGAAATGCAAGGCTTCGGACAGCCCCTGCACCAGCCCCGCAATCGCAATCTGGTTGCACATTTTGGTCATCTGCCCCGCGCCGCTCTCGCCCAATCGTTTGCAGATTTTCGCATAGGCGGCAATCACCGGTTCGGCCTTTGCAAAGGGCGCGGCATCGCCGCCGCACATCACCGACAGCGCGCCGTTCTCGGCCCCTGCCTGACCGCCCGACACCGGCGCATCGATGAAATCTATGCCTTTTTCCTTCGCCGCCGCATAAAGCTCGGCGGTCACCTTGGCCGACACCGTGGTGTGATCGACAAAGATCGCCCCCGCCTGCATCCCCGCAAAGGCGCCCTGCTCGCCCAAACAGACCGCGCGCAAATCATCATCATTGCCCACGCAAGCCATCACGAACTGCGCCCCCTGCGCCGCCGCGCGCGGGGTCGGTGCATCGGCCCCGCCATAGGCACTAGACCAATCGGTCGCCTTGCGCTGCGTGCGGTTATAGACTGTGACCTCATGGCCCGCCTTTTGCAAATGCCCCGCCATCGGGTAGCCCATCACGCCAAGCCCCAAAAATGCACATTTCGTCATCGACTTTCCCCTTGCGTTGATCCTGTCTAAAAGGTTGTGAAACCGTGACGCGCACAGATCAAGACAAAAACAGGACAACACCCAATGGCAACGCTTCTTCGATGGCTCCTTCGGATCGCAGGCACGCTGATCTTGCTGTCTCTTCTGGTGGTTCTGTCGGTCTATTACCTCGCCTCGCGCAGCCTGCCGGAATACAATAAAAGCTTTACGTCTCAATATCTTGCCGCACCTTTGGAGATCGTGCGCGATCACGCCAATGTGCCGCATATCCTTGGCCAAACCGATACCGACAGCTTTTTCGGCCTCGGCTATGCCCATGCGCAGGACCGGTTGTGGCAAATGGTCGTGATGCGCCGCACGGTGCAGGGCCGTTTGTCCGAGATGTTCGGCATGCGCACGTTGCAGATCGATAAATTGATGCGCCGCCTCGACCTCTACGGGCTTTCGCGCGCCTCCGTGCCCGATCTGCGCCCCGAGACGCGCGCCGCGCTTGAGGCCTATGCCGCCGGTGTGAACGCACGGCTTGAGGAAATCAACCGCGATGCTTTGGGCCGCGGTGCGCCTGAAATGTTCCTGTTCTCCGCCCCTGTCGCGCCATGGGGGCCTGCCGATTCCGTGGCGATGGTCAAACTCATGGCGCTGCAAACCACCGGCCATCTACAGCGCGAGGTCCTGCGCGCCCGCACCTCTTTGCAATTGGCCGATCCGGCGCGGATCAAGGACATCTTGCCCGACGCCCCTGGCGCGGGGATCGCAAGCCTGCCGGACTATGCCGCGCTTTTGCCGCGCGGCGCCGCCCCGATGCAAACCGCAGCATATTCCGCCTCTAGACCGATCGGTCCACTCTCGCCCTTTTTCGCTCCGGTCTTTGCCGGCGCCTCCAACGCCTTTGCCGCCGCCCCCGCGCGTTCGGCGGCGGGCGGCACGCTTTTGGCCGCCGATCCGCATCTTGGCTTTTCCGCACCCTCGATCTGGTATCTGGCGCGGCTCGAACTGGCCAGCGGCGGCGTCATCGGCGGCACCATTCCCGGAATTCCGGCGGTGCTCACGGGGCGCAGCGCCGATTTGGGGTGGGGATTAACAGTGTCCTACCTTGATGACCAAGACCTCCACATCGAAGAGATCAATCCCCAAAACCCTAATGAATACAGGACGCAGAGCGGATTTTCGCCCTTCGAGACCCGCAAGAGCATCATCGAGATCAAAGACGCCGCCCCCGTCACCGTCACCTTGCGTTGGACGGCCAATGGCACCGTGCTGCCCGCCAGCGAATTCCAACTTGGCACCATCACCCCCGCCGGTCATGTGGTGAGCCTGAACTGGACCGCGCTGAGCGGGAATGACACGACGATGGATGCGGTGATCGGGTTGATGCGCGCCAAATCCGTACGCGCGGCCATTGCCGCCACCGCGCCGATGATCGCGCCCTCATTGAACGTGGTTCTGGCCGACCGCCAAGACATCGCGATGGTCACCACCGGCGCCATGCCGCGCCGCGATGCGCAGCACCAAAGCCAAGGCCGCCTGCCCACGCGCGGATGGATCGCGCAAAACCAATGGCAAGGCCTATTGCCGCGCAGCGCAAACCCCTCGTTCATTGCCCCGCAAGGCGGGCTTTTGGGCAATACCAACAACAAAACCGTCGATCGCCCCTTCCCCATGCATGTCAGCTTTGATTGGGGCGACACACAGCGGATCCGGCGGCTCGAGCGGTTGATGAAAAGCCGCGAAATCCATACCCGCGATAGCTTCATCGAAGCGCAACTCGACAGTGTGAGCTTTTCAGCGCGCGCGGTTCTGCCTTTGATTGGCGCCGATCTTTGGTATACGGGCGAGGCCGCCCCTGCCGGCACGCCGGAACGTTTGCGCCAACGTGCCTTGGCGCTTTTGGCCAATTGGAACGGCGAGATGAACGAGCATATGCCCGAACCGCTGATCTATGCGGCTTGGGTGCGCATGTTGCAAGCACGGCTGATCAAGGACGACCTTGGCCCCTTGGCCAATGAATACACCCATGTCGAGCCGCTGTTTTTGGAGCGGGTGTTTCGCGACATCGACGGGGCAAGCGCGTGGTGCGATGTGGCGCAAAGCACGCCGGTGGAGACCTGCCCCGAGATCGCGCGGCTGGCGCTGGATGATGCTTTGATCTGGATTTCCGAGCGCTACGGCACACAGCTTGAAAGCCTGCGCTGGGGCGATGCGCATCAGGCGACCCATGATCATCAGGTGCTCGGCGAGGTGCCGCTTTTGCGCTATTTCGTCAACATCCGCCAAAGCACCTCAGGCGGCGACAACACCTTGATGCGCGGGTTGACCTCGGGCGAGGCCAAAGCGCCCTTTGAGAATGTGCATGGCGCGGGCTATCGCGGGGTTTATGATTTTGCCGATCCCGACAGTTCGGTCTTTGTGCTGTCGACGGGGCAATCAGGGCATTTCCTGAGCCGTCATTATGACGATCTGGCACAGCTTTGGCGGCGCGGGGAATATATACCGATGTCCTTGGATACCGATCTGGCCCGCGCGGCGGCGACCGGCATCACGCGGATCGCGCCAAGGTAAGGCATTGAAATAAAAGGGCGCTGCGCGTTAGACCAATCGGTCCAGCGCGCTAAAGCTCGCGAAACCGCTTTTCTTGACGGTTGGTCCAGAGCAGATCAAGCTCGAACCCCTCTTCGGTTTGCCGCTCGGCCTCGACCACCTCTTGCGCGAAAAGCCACGCGCGTTTGCGCCCGTCGGAAAACGGCAAGCTGAGCGTTGTCGCATGTTTGGCCAGTTCGAGCTTTTCGGCAATCGCTTCCAACAGCCCGCTGATGCCCTCGCCGCTGACCGCCGAAATCGCATGGATGCCCTCGGCACGCGCGGCGCGGGTCACCGTCGCTTCGCGCTCGTCGTCCGGCAATAGATCAATCTTGTTCCAAACCTCCAGCATCGGAATGCTCTCATCGAGCTTCAGATCATTCAAGATCTGATGCACATTGCGCGCTTGCTCGCCGGTTTCAGGATGCGAAATATCGCGCACATGCAAGATCAAGTTGGCGCCCAGCACCTCTTCGAGCGTGGCGCGAAAGGCCGCAACCAATTCGGTTGGCAGATCAGAGATAAAGCCCACCGTATCGGAAAGGATCACCTCGGGGCCGCCTTCGGGCAATTGAATGCGCCGCATGGTCGGGTCAAGCGTGGCAAAAAGCATATCCTTGACCAAGACATCGGCGCCGGTCAAACGATTGAAAAGCGTGGATTTTCCGGCGTTTGTATAGCCCACCAACGCGACGATCGGAAAGGGGATCTTGGCCCGCGCCGCGCGGTGCAATTCGCGGGTTTTCACGACCTTCGACAATTGCTTGCGGATGCGGACCAATTGCTCGTCAATGGCGCGGCGGTCGGCCTCGATCTGCGTCTCGCCAGGACCGCCGACAAACCCGAGCCCGCCGCGTTGGCGCTCGAGGTGGGTCCATGCCCGCACCAGCCGCGTGCGCTGGTAGCTCAGCGCCGCCATATCGACCTGCAACACACCCTCACGGGTGCGCGCGCGGTCCGAGAAAATCTCCAAGATCAGCCCCGTGCGATCCAAGAGCTTGACGCCCCACGCTTTTTCCAGATTGCGTTGCTGCACCGGAGTCACCGGCCCGTCCACCAGCACCAGATCGACCTCTTCGGCGGCAAATACCGCTTTGAGCTCGTCCATCTTGCCGGTGCCAAACAAATGACCCGGATGCGGTTTTGCAATGCGCACAACATCGGCGCCCACCACCTCGAGATGCGGCAGGGCAGCGGCCAGCGACACCGCCTCTTCCAACGCCCGCGCCGGAGCGCGCGCAGACTGTTCGGATTTTAAATCAGGATGCAGCACCCATGCGCGGGTGGCCTCCTGCTGATGTTCCATCAATTGGCGTCTTCGCCCTCATAAAGGCTGATCGGTTGCGACGGCATAATCGTCGAGATCGCGTGTTTATAGACCAGTTGCGATTGCCCGTCGCGGCGCAGCAGCACACAAAAATTGTCGAACCATGTGATCACGCCTTGCAACTTCACGCCGTTGATCAAGAACACCGTGACCGGCACCTTGGTTTTGCGCACATGATTGAGGAATGCATCCTGCAGGTTCTGACGGTCGGAAGCCATGATCGATCACCTTTATTCTTGTCTTGGGCCGCAAATCGGCATGCTGTTTGATCCGTTCGCAAGTATGAAGCGCATTTATGGCAGTTTCCAGCCCCAAAATGC
Source organism: Litorivita sp. NS0012-18 (assembly GCF_040371945.1). Lineage (NCBI taxonomy): Bacteria > Pseudomonadati > Pseudomonadota > Alphaproteobacteria > Rhodobacterales > Paracoccaceae > Litorivita > Litorivita sp. NS0012-18. The sequence continues at coordinate 281,024 of NZ_BAABWS010000001.1, forward strand.
AAGCCGCGCAGCGCGCAGCGGCGATGCGCGTCAGTTGCGCCACACCGACGGCGAGACCAGAGCCACAATCGCGAGGGTTTCCAGCCGCCCCAAGACCATAGCCGCCCCAAGCACCAATTTGGCCCCGCTGCTCAGATCGGCCAAGATGATCGGCACGTCAGAGGCGATGCCGATCAAGGGCCCCGTGGTGCTCAGCGCCGCAATGGCCAGAACCGTTGCCTGTTCGAAATCGGCGCCAAAACCGGCCAGAACCACAATCACCAAAGACAAGGACAGCGCAAAGAGCATGAAGAATATCCAAGCCACATAGGCGCCTTTGCGCCGGATGCGGCGGCTCTGTGCGCCCTTGCCGCCGACCGAATGCGGATGGACCAGTTTTTCCATCTCCCGCAGCCCGTTGAGATAGAGCACATAGACGCGCAGCAATTTAACCCCGCCCGCCGTGGTCGCCACCCCGCCCCCCACAAGCGCAAGGCCGAGCAAAATCAACCCCGTCGTCGGCAGCCCCGACCAAGCCTGCGCCGTATCCCAATCGGCCGAGACAAAGCCCGTGGTCGACAAGAAGGACAACACGGTAAACACCCCGCCCCACAGCGCATGCAGGGCCTCCATGCCGCCCGTGCCCGCAACAAGATCGAAACTCGCGATGAAATGGCGCATGAACAAAAGCAGCGGCACGCCCAACACCAACATGATGCCGATGCGAAACTCGGGGTCATAGCGCAGGCTTTGACGCTGCCCTGTGGTGCTGTCCGACGAAAAGGTCAGCCGCGACAAGGCAAAGAGAAGAAACAGAAAAATCACCATTTCGCCCGCAATGCCGGAGGTGGTGCCGCTGCCCATGGACAGCGGCAGCCCCGCATCGCCCACCGCCGCCGGAGACAGGCCGCCCACGGGCGAGATGCCGCTGGTCGCCATGGTCGACATCGCATGGCAAAGCGCCACAAAAGCGCGATCGCCGGTGATCATCAACAAAATCCAAAGCACCAGCGTCAATCCGACATAGACCGGCAAGAGCTGCGCCGCAGAGCGCAGCAGGCGCAGCGCGGGGTCGGTATAGGATTGGCGCTCCTCGGCGACGTCACCCTGCCCCGGTTCGGCAAAGGAAGTCACCTCGAAACCGCCCAAATTCAGCGGCGCCAACACCGCCGCCGCCGCCACCCAGATCAAGAACCCGCCGAGCCAACCCACTTCGGCGCGCCACAAATGCAAGGCCGCAGGCAAGCGATCTGGATCGGAGAAGAGCGTCGCGCCGGTGGTGGTCAAAGAGGAGACCATCTCGAAATAGGCGTTCAAAAACGACGTGGTGCCAAGCGCCTCATGAAAGGGCACGGCCAAGAAGGCCGGCAAGACGATATATGCGGCCAGAAGCGCCGATAGGTTGCCCACCCCGCCTTTGGCATTGCGTTTGCGCCCTGACAAAGAGATGGCGATCAATCCCGACGCGGTCAGCCCCAAGGTTCCGGCATAGAAAAACGCCCGCGCCTGCGCGTGTTCTCCCAGACGCAACGCATAGATCGCAGGCGCATACATCGCCGCCCCCGCAATCGCAAAGAGCAGCAAAAACAAAGGCAAATGGGTCAGGCGGGTCATCACAACATTGGCCTAGAAAAAGTCGATCGAGACCTGCAAGAGCCGCTCGACCTCCGGCACATCCGCAGCCATTGCAAACATGACGATCACATCGCCCTCGTCGATTTTGACGTTGGCCAAGGGTTTCGTCACCTTGCCGTCCTTCAAGATCGCCGCGACGAGCACCCCTTCGGGGAAACCGATGTCGCGGATCGTGCGGCCCGAGATCGGCGAAGTCGACAGCACCTCGGCCTCGATCACCTCGGCCTCGGCATCACCGATCGAATAGACGCCGCGCACACGCCCGTGACGGATGTGGCGCAAGATCGAGCTGACCGTTGTGGCGCGCGGGTTGATATAGGCATCCACCCCCAGCGGCCCCAACAGCGGCACCAATGTCGGATCGTTGATCAAGGCGATTGCCATCGGGCAGCCTTCGGCCTTGGCGCGCACAGCGGCCAGCATATTGGTCTTGTCATCATCGGTGACGCAAAGCACCGCATCGGCGCGGTTGATATTCGCCTCGGCCAACAGCGCCGCATCCAGCCCGTCGCCATTAAGCACAATCGTGCGCTCCAATTCTTCGGCGGCGCGCTCGGCGATTTTGCGGTTCTTCTCGATCACCTTGACGCGGATGCGCTGCGTGCGCTTTTCCAATGCCTTGGCCACCGCAAGCCCGACGTTCCCGCCGCCGATCACCACCACACGCTCTTGCTTTTTCAGAGTTTTCCCGAAGACCTCAAGCATCCGCGGCACGTCTTCATTGGGCGCGAAGATATAACAATTGTCCCCGACAAAAAGCTGGTCCGAGGGCGCGGGCGCGAAAAGCCGCCCGTCGCGGCGCACCCCCACCACGATCACCCGCAGCGTCGAGAACAGATCGGTCAACTGCCGCAGCGGCGTGTTCACCACGGGGCAATCGTCGTCGATTGTGATCCCCATGAGCTGCGCCTTGCCGCCCAAAAAGGTTTCGGTGTCAAAAGCCGCCGGCGCGGCCAGACGTTGCAAAGCGGCCTCGGCCACCTCGCGCTCGGGGCTGATCACCACGTCGATCGGCATGTGATCGCGCCGGTAAAGATCCGAATAAATCGCCGTCAGATAGCTTTGCGCGCGCAAACGCGCCACCTTGCGCGGCACGGAAAACACCGAATGGGCGACCTGACAGGTGACCATATTCACCTCGTCCGAATAGGTCGCGGCAATCACCATATCGGCGTCGCGCGCCCCCGCACGGTCAAGCACATCAGGATAGGAGGCAAACCCCGAAATCCCTTGCACATCAAGGGTATCGGTCGCACGGCGCACCAGATCGGGATTGCTGTCCACCACGGTGACGTCGTTGTTCTCTCCGGACAGATGGCGGGCGATTTGCCACCCCACCTGCCCCGCGCCGCAGATAATGACCTTCATAAAAGCCGTTCCCGTGCTTGTTCATCTATGTCCCGCCACGCTAGCGGTTTGCTGCGCGAAATGACAGATGCGAATATGCCCGTCAAATCAATTGTCTTTGCTTTGCGCCCTGTGCAAATTGGGCCATATGCCGCGCCCATCTGCGGCCCAACGCCCGAGGCTTGCCATGCTCCGACCCCGCCTTTTGCCGCTCGTATTGACCCTCGCCCTCGCCGGTTGCCTGCCGGTCGAGGTCTATCACAAGACCGGCGTGCCGATTTCCAAGCTGCGCAGCGATGATCTGGACTGCGCCGTCTCGGCGCTGGCCAAAGTGCCGGTCACCACGATGACCCGCACCATCGCGGGCCATTACGTGCCCGGGCGCAGGGTATGCGGCCCCGCCGTATGTTACCGCACCGCCGGATACATGACGCCGCCGCGGATCGAGCAATATGACAGCAGCGCGCCGCTGCGCGCCCAAGTGGCTGCGCAATGTATGCAAAACCGCGGCTACCGCGCCGTAGAGTTGAAACGCTGCACCAGCAGCGGGCCGATCACCGTGCCGAGCCGTCAACCGGAGCTGAGCGCCGCATCCTGCGCCGTTAAGGTCCAAGATCGTTGGGAAGTTGTCACGCCGTAAAGGCCTTATGCAAGGCTTTGTGATTGGACCAAACGGTCCAACCAAATCTTGTGGTGCATATGACGGGTTTAGCTCGCTTCTTCCACGCTCTCGTCGTCATCCACATGCGCCACCCGCGCGCCGGATTTGTTCGAGGTGACCACGCCGAGCGATTTGAGCTTGCGGTGCAGGGCGCTGCGCTCCATCCCGACGAACTGCGCGGTGCGCGAAATATTGCCGCCAAACCGGTTGATTTGCGTCAACAGATATTCGCGTTCAAAAGCCTCGCGCGCTTCGCGCAGCGGCATCGTCGCCAAAGTGCCGGCCAAAATCACCCGCCCCTCGTCACCGCCGCCACCGCCCGTATCGCTAGGCAGTTCAGCCGCCTCGATCGGGCCGCTGCCATCGCCCAAAATCAACACCCGCTCCATCATATTGCGCAGCTGGCGCACATTGCCGGGCCAGATCACGGTTTGCAACATCGCGACCGCTTCCTCGCTCAGGCTGCGTAGCGGCAAGCCTTGGGTTTTGTTGAACATTTCGAGGAAATGCTCGGCCAGAACCGGAATATCCTCGCGCCGCTCTTCCAAGGACGGCACCGCAATCGGCACGACATTGAGCCGGTGATACAGCTCTTGGCGAAAGCGCTCGGCTTTGATTTCCGCTTCCAGATCGCGGTTGGTGGAGGAAATCACCCGCAAATCGACCCGCACCTTGCTTGATCCGCCGACGCGCAAAAACTGTTGATCGACCAGAACCCGCAGGATTTTTGACTGTGTTCCCAAGGGCATATCAGCCACTTCGTCAAAATAGATCACCCCGCCATTGGCTTGCTCCAACAATCCTGGCTCGATGCCGTTCTCGCTGCTTTCGCGGCCAAAGAGCGCCTCTTCCATCCCGTCAGGTTCGATCGAGGCACAGCCCACGGTGACGAACGGCGCCGAAGCGCGGGCCGAATTGGCATGGATATAGCGCGCCGCAACCTCTTTGCCCGCCCCCGCAGGCCCCGTCAGCATCACCCGCCCGTTGGATTTGGTCACCTTATCAAGCTGGCTCATCAAGGTTTTGAAGGGCACCGAGGCCCCGACCATTTCGGTCGGCCCGACATCCTTGCGTTTGAGTTCGCTGTTCTCGCGGCGCAGGCGCGAGGTTTCCATCGCGCGCCGGATCACCACCAGCAACTGATCGATATTAAAGGGTTTTTCGATGAAATCATAAGCGCCCTGTTTGATCGCGGCCACGGCGATTTCGATATTGCCATGGCCCGAAATGATCACCACCGGCACCTCGGGATAATCGCGTTTGACCGTTTTGAGAATGTCGATCCCGTCCATCTGGCTGTCCTTGAGCCAGATATCGAGGATCATCAGGCTGGGCGGCTGATCCTCGACCGCCTTCATGCAATCGTCCGAATTGCCGGCCAACCGCGTGGTAAAGCCTTCATCCTCAAGAATATCCGAGATCAATTCGCGAATATCGCGCTCGTCGTCCACAATCAAAATATCGCTCATGTGTCCCTCATACCGTTTCTTTTACGTCTGTTTCTCCGCCCGCCGCAGGCCGCAAAGCCTCGGGCGTCAGAGGCAAGCGAACCACCGCCATTGCCCCCGCATGATTGGCCGCCTCAAATTGCGGCGCGGTCTCCAAAGCAAGGCTGCCGCCATGCTCTTCGATGATTTTCTTCACGATGGGCAGGCCAAGACCGGTGCCCTTCTCGCGGGTCGTGACATAGGGCTCAAAAAGCCGCGCGCGATCTTCGGGCAATCCGATCCCGTTGTCGGCAATGCGAATTTCCGCCATCGGGCCATGGCGATCCAATGTGATTTCGATGCGCGGCGCATAGCCATCGGGCACGCCGCGCTCGATCAGGCTTTCGGTCGCCTCGCCCGCGTTTTTGATCAGATTGGTCAAAGCCTGATGGATCATCGTCGCATCAAGATCGGCAGTCATCACCGCGTCCGCACCCGCCAAGGTAATCGTCACATCGGGTTGCCCCGCGCGTTGCAGCAACACCGCGTCATTGAGGATCGAAGAGATATTTTCCTCGCGCCTTTGCGGCTCGGGCATACGGGCGAATTTTGAAAACTCGTCAACAATGCGCCGCAAGTCATTGGTTTGGCGCACAATAACGCCCGTGAGCTGTTCCAGATCACCGGCGTTCGCCTCGTCCAGATGCCGCGAAAACTTGCGTTTGATCCGCTCTGCGGAAAGCTGGATCGGGGTCAGAGGGTTTTTGATTTCATGGGCGATCCGGCGCGCCACATCGCCCCATGCCGCCATCCGCTGCGCCGCGACCAAGTCGGTGACATCGTCAAAAGCGACCACGAAACCTTCGAGCCTTTGCGCGTCGCTGCGCCGCGTCGACATACGCACCAGAAGGTTTTCAAGCCGCCCCGCGCGGCTGACCTTGATCTCTTCTTGCACCACTTCTTGGCCGCTGCTGCGCAGCCGCTCGAACAGCGCGCCGAACTCCGGCACCGCCACTTCCAAGGCGACGCTTTGACGTTCTTCGTGCCAATCGAGCAAACGCTCGGCGGAGCGGTTCACAAAGGCCACGCGCCCCTTGGCATCAAGCCCGACCACGCCGGAGGTCACCGAGCTGAGCACCGAATCGAACATCCGGCGGCGGCGCTCGATCTGCTCATTGGTGTCCAAAAGCTCTTGGCGCTGGCCTTTGAGTTGGCGGGTCATCTGGTTGAAATAGCGGCCAAGCTGGGCAATCTCGTCCTCGCCCTCCTCTTCGACGACCTGCACATCCAGATTGCCGGTCCCGACATGCTGCGCCGCCGACGTCAGCCGCCCGACGGGCCGCGCCAGCCGCTCGGCGAACCAAAGCCCGAGCCAGATCGCCGCCAAAATCAAGATCACCGCGAACCCCAAGTAGAGCAGTCCGAATTCGAACAAGACCCGCCCGCGCTCGCTTTCAAGCTGCTTGTAAAGCCGCGCGGTTTCTTGGGTCTCGTCAAGCAGGTTCAAAATATCGCCATCGACCGTGCGACTGACATAGACCAATCGGTCTACAAATGCCTCTAGCGGCACTAAGGCCCTGAATTCATTGTTATCCCAATCGGGAATGATCAAAAGCCCCTGATCGAGCGCCATGGCGATTTGCGCGGCAGTCGGCTTTTCGAAATCAAACAGATAGGAGCGCTCACCGCGCGAGCGCAGCGTGCCGCTGCTGTCGATGACATAGGCTTCGCGCAGGCCGCGCTGGATTTGCGACTGGCCTTGGGTGAGCACCTCGCGCACCTGCCCGTCGGCCATAAACCCGCGTGCGCGGCGCGAGGCATCGACAAACCCCGCCAAAGCCCGCGCATCTTGGGCCAGATCGCGGCGATGTTCGTCCTCATAGGCCTGCGCGGCGGCCAAGGACGAGCCGACCACTTGGCGCACCCGTTCGGAAAACCAGCCCTCAAGCCCGACATTCACCGTCAACATCGCAAAAATCGCCACGGTCACTGTCGGGATCAGCGCCATCAGCACAAACACGCCGGTCAAGCGCAGGTGGAGCCGCGATCCGGCCGAATGGGCGCGCCGTGCGGCGACCATCTGCGCCACGCGTTGCAAGACCAAGGCCGCGACCGCCAACACATAGACCAGATCGGCCAGAAGAATCAGCCGCAAGCCGATAGAGGTCGCGGCTTGATCCAAGGGGCCAAGGATCAAGAATGTCGCCAGAGCCAGCAAGGGACCGAGCACCACAAGACCCAAAGTCGCCGCATTTTGCACGCGCTTCTGGCGCCGCAAACGTTGCAGCCTGAGCCAAGTCTGTTTCCGCTTCGGGGGAGCCAAGCGCTGCCCTCTTCCTGATGTGCTGATACAAATCGGCCACAGCATCCCACGCAGGATGCAGCGAAATCTGCTCAGCGAACCGCCATATTTTGTGGTCCTCTAAAGGCGGAATGCCTTCGGGCCACTCTTATGTTGCCCTTTTACATCAACTTGCGGCGCCGTGTCACGCGAATATCGAGGTCTGTGATCTTCTTGCGCAAAGTATTGCGGTTGATCCCGAGCAAATCGGCACATTTAGCCTGATTTCCGCCGGTTGCATCCAATGCGATCTCGATCAAAGGCATTTCGACCTCGCGCAAAATCCGTGCATAGACGCCGGGCGGTGGCAACATATTGCCGTGCAAATCGAAGTAACGGCGCAAATGCCGCGCCACTGCGCCCGAGAGCTTTTCGGTATCGGCGCCGCCAAGCGCAGGCTCCAATTCCGGCTGATTGCCCAAAACCGCCTCGACCTCGCTGCGCGTGATCTCGTCGGTGCGCGCGGTCAAAACCAGACGCCGGATCGCATTCTCGAGCTGGCGCACATTCCCAGGCCAGCTATAGACCCGCATCAGTTCCAACGCGCCATCGGCAAAGCGCCGCGCCGCAGAGCCGTCACGCTCTGCGCGGGCCAGAAAATGCTCGGTCAGAAGCGGAATATCATCCACCCGCTCGCGCAGCGCAGGCACGTGGATCGAGGCCCCCGACAAACGGTAAAACAGGTCCTGACGCACCTTGCCGTCATCCATAGCGCGGCTCAAATCGCTCTGACTGGTGGCCATAAAGCGCGGGGTCGCATCGCCGCCCGCATCCATCATCCGCACGATACGCGCTTGAACTTCGCCGTCTATATCGCTGATTTCATCGAACAAAACCGTCCCACCCTTGGCGCGCGCCAAAACCTTTGAAGGGCCTTCAAGCTCGGACAGATCCGCCGCCGTCGCGGTGACAAAGGGCAAATTGCGCCGGTCCGAAAAATCATGGATCGCCCGCGCGATCAGAGATTTCCCCGTGCCGCTTTCGCCCGAAATCAGAACCGACAGATCGGTATTCATCACCTTGGCGACCAACCGGTAAAGCGCCTGCATCGCAGGGGTACGCCCGACCAGCGGCAATTCGTCAGGGCGCTCCTTCACCTCGATTTGCGAGGTGGGCGCCCCCGAGGTGCGCCGCACCTCCAAGGCCCGCGCCGTGCGCTTCATCAGATCGGGCAAATCAAACGGTTTGGGCAGGTAATCATAGGCCTCGGCCTCGGCGGCCTGAATGGCGGTCATGATGGTGTTTTGCGCCGAAATGACGATCACCGGCAGGCCCGGACGATCCTCGGCGATCTTCGGCAGCATCTCCAGACCATTGCCATCGGGCATCATCACATCGGAAATCACCACATCGCCTTTGCCCTCGGCCACCCAGCGCATCAAGGTGGTCAGCGAGGAGGTCGCATGCACCTTACATCCCGCGCGGGTCAGCGCTTGGGTCAAAACGGTGCGGATCGTGCGGTCGTCATCCGCGACAAGAACGGTGCCATCCATCAGGAGGTCTCCTCAAAGTTACGGGGGGCAAGGGGTAGAGAAATACGGAAAATCGTGCGGCTGGGTATGCTATCGACCGAAATCCATCCGTCATGGTCGGAGATGATCTTGCTCACCAGTGCGAGGCCCAAACCGGTGCCGTTTTCGCGCCCCGACACGAAGGGGTCGAAAATATCGCCCGCGATCTCTTTGGGCAATCCGGGACCATCGTCGATCACCTCGATCTGCAAGGGCAAAGAGACGCCGGTGCCATCGGCGCGGCGCAGGCGGAAACTATGCTCGTAATAGGTATGCAGGCGAATATTTCCGCCTTTCTTATCAGCGGCTTCCGAGGCGTTCTTAAGAAGGTTCAACACCACTTGCAAAAGCTGATCCGGATCGCCCGCCGCCGGCGGCAGCGACGGATCGTAATCCTCGGCGATCTTCATATGGGCGCCAAAGCCAAGCAAGGCAGAGCGGCGCGCGCGGTCCAAAACATCATGCACATTCACCGCTTTCATCCGCGGCTTGGAGAGATTTCCAAATTGCTCCACCTGCTCCAAAAGCCCGACAATCCGGCGGGTTTCCTCGACGATGAGATCGGTCAATTCCTGATCATCCTTGCTCAGCCCCATCGACAAAAGCTGCGCCGCGCCAGTGATCCCCGCCAGCGGGTTCTTGATCTCGTGGGCCAGCATCTCGGCCATGCCGATCGCTGATTTTGCGGCCGATTTCACCGAATGGTTTTGCGTCATCCGTCCCGCCAATTCGCGCGGAGAAATCAGGAACATCATCACCCCAGGCGCATCATTGAGCGGCGCGATCTGCAAATTACAATGCAGCGGTGCGCGCTCTCCGGTGCCGACATCCACATCATTGACGAAAAGCGGCGCGCTGTGATCACGCGCGCGGCCAAAGGCCTCCTCTATCTGCGCATCGATTGCCAGACGGTCCCACAACGGTTCACCGTGGATGCTTTTGGCCGAGGTGTTCAAAAACCCTTCGGCCGCAGGGTTGATATCGATGATCTTGTCATCTTGATCGACCAAAAGCGCCGGCACCGGAAGCGAGGCCCAAATTGCGCTATCGGCCTGAGTCTTCGACGGCGCTGTCATGCCGCATCCTTTCGCGCGCCGTCCACGGCCAGCGGGATCAAACGCAACACCTCGCTGCTGTCGCGGCAGGTCAGAACCTCGCGGCGCAAGGCTTTGGGCGTATTGGCCGCATCCATATACCACCCCAGATGTTTGCGCGCGGTGCGCAGGCCCAAATCGGCCCCGTAAAAGCTGAGCATTGACTCGTAATGTCCTGATATCATGTCTGAAAGAGCACTTCCTTGCGGCTTGCGCGGTGCTGGCGTGCCATAAATCTGGTGGGCCACTTCGGCCAAGAGCCAAGGCCGCCCCTGCGCGCCGCGCCCGATCATCACCCCATCAGCCCCCGAGGCCGCAAGCGCCGCCCGCGCCGAACCCGCATCAACAATGTCGCCATTGGCGATCACCGGAATATCGACCGTTTCCTTGACGGCGCGAATAGCGGCCCAATCGGCGCTGCCTTTGTAGAACTGGCATCTTGTGCGGCCATGGATCGTGATCATCCGAATGCCCGCAGCCTCGGCCCGCTTCGCCAGATCGGGCGCATTCATCAAATCCGCATCCCACCCCAGCCGCGTCTTGAGCGTCACGGGAAGCGCCACCGCCTCGACCACCGCCTCGATCAAATGCAAAGCATGGTCCAGATCGCGCAACAGCGCCGAGCCGGAATAGCCGTTCACCACCTTTTTGGCGGGGCAGCCCATGTTGATATCGATCACCCGCGCGCCGTTATCTTCGATCTGTTTCGCCGCGCGCGCCATCCATGTGGCCTCGCGCCCCGCGATTTGCACCGATGTGCCCTCGACGCCAAAGCCCAGTTCTGCCTTCTCGCGCACGCCCGGTTTGCCTTGGACCATCTCTTGGCTCGCCACCATTTCCGAGACGACCAACCCCGCCCCGAAAGAGGCCACAAGCGAGCGGAACGGCAGATCGGTGATCCCCGCCAGCGGTGCCAAAAGCACCGGCGGTGTGATCTTCATATCTCCCAAGTCGAGGGTCACGCGCTTAATCCTTGTGCAGTCTTGCGGCGGTCCCTTTTTGGCTACCCTAGGAATCGGGCACCGACAATGGCGCGCCCGCGCAAATCTGCTCTACAATCTGGCATGTGACTAATATTTAAGCAACGGAGCTCTGCACCGCAGATGATTGCCCTCAGAGGCGCGAGCGCTTATGGAGAGGCGCAAAGTCTTATGAGAGCCAAAACGCCCGATGCCAAGCCCCCTAGCCCCCTCGCGCCCGCCTCCTTGCGCGGCCCTGATCGTCGCCGCCGGACGCGGCGCGCGGGCGGGCGGCGCGATGCCAAAACAATGGCAACCTCTGCACGGCGCGCGGGTGATTGACCACACATTGGCGCGCTTTGAGGGCCATCAAGGCATCGACATGATCCAACTGGTTCTGCACCCCGATGATTTGACCCGCATTGCCCCGCGCGAGGGCCTGTCGGTATGTGCCGGCGGGGCGACGCGCGCCGCCTCCGTGCGCTTGGGGCTGGAGGCTCTGGCCGCCCTACCCGACAGATCGCGCCCCAGCCGCGTATTGATCCATGATGTGGCCCGCCCCTGCGTGAGCGATCAGGTGATTTGCGAGGTCCTAGACGCGCTCGGGCACAGCCCCGCCGCCGCGCCCGCTCTGCCCGTCACCGACGCGCTTTGGCGCGGCGAAAACGGCGCCGTGACCGGCCTTGCCGACCGCACGGGTCTTTACCGCGCGCAAACGCCGCAAGGCTTTGATTTTGATACCATCCTCAAGGCACACCAAAACAGCGCAGGCGATGCGGCCGATGACGTCGAGATCGCCCGCGCCGCAGGCATTGCCGTGACCATCACCCAAGGCAGCGACGACAATATCAAAATCACCCACCCCGAAGATTTCGCCCGCGCCGAAGCCATTTTGAGCCGCCGCGACCCCCAACCCGCAGGAGCCGCCATGACCGCCCCCCGCCCCTTTGATATCCGCCTTGGCAATGGCTATGACGTGCACCGCTTTATCGATGGGGATCACGTCATCCTTTGCGGTGTGCGCATCCCCCACACCCGCGCGCTCTTGGGCCATTCGGATGCGGATGTGGGCATGCATGCGGTGACCGATGCGATTTACGGCGCCTTGGCCATGGGCGACATCGGCCGCCATTTCCCGCCCTCCGATCCGCAATGGAAAGGCGCGGCGAGCGAGATTTTCTTGGCCCATGCCGGAAATTTGGCACGCGAAAAAGGGTTTGAGATCAGCAATATAGACTGCACTCTTATTTGCGAGCGACCCAAAATCGGCCCCCATGCCGAGGCGATGCAAACCGAGTTGGCGCGGATTTTGCAAATCGACGCCGCGCGCATCTCGGTCAAAGCCACCACTTCCGAGCGGCTCGGCTTTACCGGCCGCGAAGAAGGTATCGCCTCCATCGCAACAGCAACATTGGTGACCCCGCAATGACCGCCCCCCGCGCCCCCCATTCCACGCCTTTGAGCCACCTGATCGCCACCGCCGCTTTTGTCGGGCATCTGCGCCCCGCGCCCGGCACATGGGGATCGCTGGCCGCGCTGCCCTTGGCTTGGGCCATTCACACGCTGAGCGGTTTTGGCGGATTGGTGGTTGCCACGGCCGTGGTCTTTGCCGCCGGATGGTGGGCCACGGCGCGCGAAACCCGCGGCGCGGCGGATCACGATCCCTCCGAAATCGTGGTGGACGAGGTGGTCGGCCAGTGGATCGCGCTTTTCACCATTTCCTATGGCGCGCAATTCGCCGGTGTGGATATCCTCAAACTCTATCCAGGGTGGATCGCGGCGTTCTTGCTGTTCCGGCTGTTTGATATTACCAAATGGGGGCCGATCGGATGGGCCGACCGGCGCGGCGATGCGCTTGGCGTGATGCTCGACGATGTGATCGCAGGCGTATTTGCCGCGCTCGTCACCGCGGCTCTGGCCGCCATTGCACATGGGGTATTGATCTGATGATTGCTCAAGAGCTTGCCGCCCGCCTGTTGAAAGCCGCGACCGCCCGCGGCCAAAAAGTCGCCACGGCCGAAAGCTGCACCGGCGGTATGGTGGGCGCGGCAATCACCGATATAGCCGGATCCTCGGCCGTGTTTGACCGCGGGTTTTTGACCTATTCCAATGCTGCCAAACAAGAGATGCTCGGGGTTGAGGCCGCCACGCTGGAGGCCCATGGCGCGGTCTCCGAAGAGGCGGCGCGCGAGATGGCGGCGGGGGCTTTGGCGCGTTCCAAAGCCGATCTTGCCGTGGCGATCACTGGCATCGCCGGACCGGGCGGCAGCGAACATAAACCCGAAGGGCGCGTGTGCTTTGCGCTGGCCCAAACCGGCGCACCAACCCACAGCGAGACAACCGATTTCGGCCCGCTTGGCCGCCATGAGGTGCGACAGTTCTCGGTGCAAAATGCGCTAATGCTCTTGATCGAAGCGCTCGAAACAGGCGAGCCATAGGCATGACGGCCTCAAGTTTGCTCGGCGCGTAAATTGTAGGCAAGCGACCAAAATAAGCGCCCAACATTAAGGCAATTTGCAATTTGCTTAAATAAATAGCGCCCAATTCCCCGATTGCCCCTTTTCGCGCCGCCGCAAAAACGGTTTGAGCGCGCAAAACAAAATGACATCTACTATCGGAGGGACAGATGAACGCCGCAGATACCGCGTGGATTATGGTCGCAACAGCCCTTGTGCTGTTCATGACATTGCCAGGGCTTGCCCTGTTTTACGGCGGGCTGGTGCGCGCCCGCAACGTGCTCAGCGTCTTTATGCATTGCTATGCGATTGCCTGCTTGATGAGCGTGCTGTGGTTCGCCTTTGGCTATTCCATCGCCTTTGGTGAGGGCAATGCCTATTGGGGCGGGCTTGGCAAGATGTTCCTGAGCGGAATTGATGCCGATACGCTCTCGGGCAACCTGCCCGAAGTGCTGTTCTTTGCCTTCCAGATGACCTTTGCGATTATCACCCCCGCGCTCATCGTCGGTGCCTATGTCGAACGGATCGGTTTTGGCTTTGTGCTGCTGTTCTCGGCGCTTTGGATGCTTTTGTGCTATGCGCCCGTGACCCATTGGATTTGGGGCGGCGGATTTTTGGCCGATGGCGGTATTTTCGGCGAAACCGGCGTCAAGGATTTCGCCGGCGGCATCGTGGTCCACGAAACCGCGGGTCTGGCGGCGCTGCTGATCGCCGTCTGCCTTGGCCCGCGCCGCGACCACTCCAAACCGCCCCATTCGCCCGGCTTTGTGATGATCGGCGCGGCGATGCTTTGGGTCGGCTGGTTCGGCTTTAACGGCGGCTCGCAATTGGCCGCAGACGGCGGCGCGGCGATGGCCATCACCGTCACGCATATTTCGGCGGCCACGGCCTCGCTGACTTGGGCGATCTGGGAAAAGATCAAATTCGGCAAAGCCTCGCTCGTGGGCCTCGTGACCGGCACCATTGCGGGCCTTGCCTCGATCACCCCCGCATCGGGTTATGTCGGCCCTGTTGAAGCCTTGATCATCGGCGCCGTCGCGGGCGTCTTGTGCCAAGAGGCGGTAAACCTGATCCGCAACAAGCTCAAGATCGACGACACATTGGACGTCTTTGCGGTCCACGGCGTTGGCGGTATCTTTGGCACCATCATGATTGCCGCCTTCGGCATCGGCTCTTGGGCGGCGCAGCTTGGCGCATTGGCCATCGTCGGCGCCTTCACCATTGTCGTGACCTATGTCTTGATCAAACTGGTCGGTCTGGTCACCCCCCTGCGCGTCGATGCAGAGACCGAAACCTCCGGCCTCGACCTCATCGTGCATGGCGAACGCGCCTACGATCACGCCTCGTAAGGGCCTCGGCATAAACGACAAAAGGCCCTCGCAGCGATGCGGGGGCCTTTTTCGTTCGGGGCTGCGCGCCTGCGGCAGCCTGCGCCACCGAGCGCGGGAAAACCGGCGTTACGCGCTGCCGTAAAGCGCCGCCGCACGGCGTTCAAAGGCCCGCACGATCCGTTGCATTGCCTCGTTGAACACCACACCAATGATCCCTTGCAAAATCGCATTCTTGAACTCGAAATCGACGAAAAACGTCACATCGCAGCCACCACCTGTATCGGCAAAGGCCCAATTGGATTTCATATATTTGAACGGCCCGTCGAGATATTCGGTATCGACCTTTTTCTGCTCGGGATAAAGCACCACGCGGCTGCCGAAGCGTTCACGGAAGACCTTGAAGGAGATTACCAAATCCGCCTCCATCACCTCGGCGGCAGGGTTTTCGGCCAAAGGCGCGCGCGAGCGGATGCGCGCGGCGGCGCACCACGGCAAAAACTGCGGATAGGCCCCGACATCGGCCACCAGATCATACATCTGCTGGGCGCTATAGGGCAAAAAACGGGTCTCGGAATGGGTCGGCATATCTTTGGGTTTTCGCGTGACTTGGGCCTCCCATGTCGTAGAATAGGCACGGAAATTCAAGGGGAAAGACATGCCAACGCGACCCTATGTCATAGATCAGATGATCTCGGCCAAAGCCATTGCCGCGCGGATCGAGGCCCTGTGCCGCGAGATAGAGGCCGAATTTGGCGGCACGCGAAAACTGGTCGTTGTCGGGCTTTTGCGCGGCTCATTTGTCTTTATCGCCGATCTGGTGCGCGAATTGCACCTGCCGGTCGAGGTCGATTTCCTTGAGGCCTCCTCTTATGGCAACGAGATGAAATCAAGCAGAGAAGTGCGCATTCTCAAAGACTTGCGCGGCGAAATCGCCGATCGCGATGTCTTGGTCGTCGAGGACATCATCGACACCGGCCACACGATGACCCATGTCACCCATCTGCTTGAAAGCCGCCACCCCGCGCGGCTCAAAACCATCGCGCTGTTGGACAAACCCAGCCGCCGCGAGGTGCCCTTCAAGGCCGATTGGACCGGATTTGAAATCCCTGACGAGTTTGTCGTCGGTTACGGCATCGATTTTGCACAGCGCAACCGCAACCTGCCCTATATCGGAAAAGTGCGGTTTGTGGATGAAGACAGCGGCGCAAATGACTGATAAGGCGACAGAATGCTGAACATTCGCCATCTGATGCGCATGGCCAAATGGGCGCGCCGCCCGCCGTCGATGCGGCAGGTGAAAATCGGCGCGGCGATTTTGGCGCTCTGTTTTGCCATTTTCGCGGTGGAGTATTTCATCGGCTGGCCGGAGGCGCTGACCATGGAGCGCGCCCCGAAATACAAGCCGAATTAAGCTTTGCCCAGCTTTGCAAACCGCGCGTCGCGCAGTTTTGCAAAGTCGTCCCCCGCGTGATAGCTTGACCGCGTCAAAGGCGAGGCAGAGACCATCAAGAAGCCTTTGCCAAAGGCGGCTTTTTCATAG
This sequence comes from Litorivita sp. NS0012-18, assembly GCF_040371945.1. Taxonomy (NCBI): domain Bacteria; kingdom Pseudomonadati; phylum Pseudomonadota; class Alphaproteobacteria; order Rhodobacterales; family Paracoccaceae; genus Litorivita; species Litorivita sp. NS0012-18. The sequence goes on from NZ_BAABWS010000001.1 coordinate 297,305, forward strand.
GCGGCAAATTCATCGGGATGCACGAAACGGTCCACCGCATGGTGCTTCGGCGTCGGCTGCAAATATTGCCCGATGGTCAGGAAATCGATATCCGCCGCGCGCATGTCTTCCATCACCTGCATGACCGCTTGGCGGTCCTCGCCCAGCCCCACCATGATGCCCGATTTGGTGAACATCGTCGGGTCCAATTCCTTGACCCGCTGCAGCAGACGCAGCGAATGGAAATAGCGCGCACCGGGGCGCACTTCAGGGTAAAGCCCTGGCACCGTTTCCAAATTATGGTTGAACACATCGGGGCGCGCCGCGACGACGACCTCCAAGGCCTCGGGACCGCAGCGGATGAAATCCGGCGTTAGAACCTCAATCGTGGTCTCGGGGCTGCGGTGGCGAATGGCGCGGATGGTTTGGGCAAAATGCTGCGCCCCGCCGTCCTCGATATCGTCGCGGTCCACCGAGGTCACAACAACGTGGTTGAGCCCCAATTTGGCGACCGCATCGGCCACGCGGCCCGGCTCGAAGACATCAAGATCTTCGGGCGGCTTACCGGTGGCGATGTTGCAAAACGTGCAGGCGCGGGTGCAGACCTCGCCCATGATCATCATCGTCGCATGGCCTTGGGACCAGCATTCGCCCGCATTGGGGCATCCCGCCTCTTCGCAAACCGTCACCAGCTTATGCTCGCGCATGATGTCGCGGGTTTGTTTATAGCCTTCCGACGTCGGCGCCTTGACCCTGATCCAATCAGGCTTGCGCGGCTGCGGATTGTCGGGGCGGCGCGCCTTTTCAGGGTGGCGCTGCTCGGGGATTTTCAGATCACGCGGCGACATGGGCTGCTCCTTACTGTTGCCATCCATATACGCCCGCTTTGGGTTGCTGTCCAATGAAGAGCCGCGCATCTGGCGCATGGCAGCCCTTCCGCTGGCGCGGAGTTTCCTTTCAAATCGGCCTATTTACCATGCAATGCGCCGCGCCCTGCCCGCGCCGCACTCTGTCTGGCGGATTTTCTTCGCGATTGCAGCATTTAACGCTGCAGCTGCATTGAAGCCATGATTAGAATCACTCTAAACCAGCCGCGAGCTATTCTTGCCTGCTGCTGCGGGCGTTCATCAAGGAGCAGATATTATGATTGCCGGAGCAAAACTTCCCGCCGTGACCTTCCACACCCGTGTGCGTGACGAATCCGTCGGCGGGCCGAACCCGTTTCGTTGGCAGGACATGACCACCGCCGATTATTTCGCGGGCAAGCGCGTGATCCTCTTCTCGCTGCCTGGTGCGTTTACACCGACTTGCTCGACCTACCAACTGCCCGGTTTCGAAGATAATTTCGAGAAATTCCAAGAGATGGGCATCGATGAAATCTACTGCATGTCGGTCAACGACAGCTTTGTGATGAACAAATGGGCCGAGGCCCAAGGCATCAAGAATGTCAAAGTCATCCCTGACGGATCGGGCGAATTTACCCGCCGCGCTGGCATGTTGGTGCGCAAGGATAACCTCGGATTTGGCCTGCGCTCGTGGCGCTATGCCGCCGTCGTCAACGATGGCACCGTTGAGGCGTGGTTCGAAGAGCCGGGCCTGTGCGACAACCACGGCGAAGACCCCTACGGCGAAAGCTCGCCGGAGAACGTGATGAAATATCTGGAAAACAAAGGCGCGGCGGTCGCTGCCGAATAGTTGGACCGTTCGGTCTAGCCCCTAGATGGTGATGCGCCGCCCGCTACGATCCTCGTGGCGGGCGGTTTGCTCTAAAGGGTACTTCGGCACTTCGCCGTCAGCCCCTCACCGACCTGCGCCAAGAGCGCGCTCAATTCCGCAAACCAGACGTCCGATCCGCTGCCGCGCCTTCGGAACAGGGCGATTTTGCGCGACGGCTCTGGCGCAGAAAACCGCATCAACTCCATTTTGGGTGCCGACAGGCATTCAGAGAGCGCCGCGATTTCCGGCATCAGCGTCAAACCAAAGCCCGCCTCGACCAAGCGCGACAATGTCGCCAAGGAGGAGGCGCCGGTGTTGATCTGCCCCGCGCCGCGCCCGCAGACCTCCAGCGCCTGATCGGTCAAGCAATGACCATCCTCTAGCAACATCAATTGCGACGGCTCCAAAGCCTTGGGGCGCAACGCTTCGGCCTTGGCACCCAAAGCCGCAAGTCGCGCCGCGGATCCCGCCAGCAAGAACCGGTCCTCAAAGAGCGGCGCGACCTCGAGCGCCGCAACCTCGAGCGGCAAGGCCATGACCGCCGCGTCCAATGTGCCGTCCAAAAGCTGCGCGACCAAGCGTTCGGTCTTGCCCTCAAATACCTTCACGTCCAGCGACAAATCATGCGCGCGAAGCCGCGCCAAGGCCTCGGGCAACAGATATGGCGCGACGGTCGGAATCACCCCTAGGCGCAATTCGCCCGACAATCCCCCGCGCCAGCGCGCCATCTGGACCAATCGGTCTACTTCCTCCAAGGTTTTTTCTGCTTGGCTCAAAATCTGCCGCCCGAAGGGTGTTAGCACCACGTCACGCGCGTGGCGCTCGACCAAAGCCGCGCCCAATTGCGCCTCCAGATCACGGATTTGCACCGAAAGCGCGGGCTGCGAGACATGCACCGCCTGCGCCGCGCGGCCAAAATTTCTCTCGGCCGCCAAGGCCTTAAAGTAGGTGAGTTGGCGCAATGTGATATTCATAACCAATTCCTATCAATTGCAGAGGAATTTGCAATTGGAGCTTATAATAAAACCCGCGTCATATGGCGCCAACGCAACCCAAATCGGAGCTAGCCACAGATGAGCAAACGCCTGACCACCACCGCCGGAGCCCCCGTCACCAGCAATGCCAACAGCCAAACCGCCGGAGCCCGCGGGCCGGTCTTGTTGCAAGATTATCAATTGGTTGAAAAGCTCGCCCATCAAAACCGCGAGCGCATCCCCGAGCGCGTGGTCCACGCCAAAGGCTGGGGCCTTGAGGGCAAATTCACCGTCACCCATGACATCACCAAATACACCTGCGCCAAGGTCTTCAAACCCGGTGCGGTGACGGATGTTCTGTCGCGTTGGTCCACCGTGGCGGGCGAATTGGGCGCCGCCGACGCCGAACGCGATGTGCGCGGCTTTAGCCTGAAATTCTACACCGAGGATGGCAATTGGGACGTGGTGGGCAATAACACTCCGGTGTTTTTCTTGCGCGATGCGATGAAATTCCCCGATTTCATCCGGACCCAAAAACGCCACCCGAAAACCAACCTGCGCAGCCCCGAAGCGATGTTTGATTTTTGGGCCGCACAGCCTGAATGCATCCATCAGGTGACGATTCTCATGTCCGACCGCGGCATCCCCGTGAACCCGATGCGCATGAACGGATATGGCAGCCACACTTTCAGCTTGTGGAACGAAAAGGGCGAGCGCTACTGGGTGAAATTCCACTTCAAAACCCAACAAGGCCACGCCCATTACACCAATGGCGAAGCAGAAGACCTGATCGGCAAAACCCGCGAGAGCTATCAAGAGGACCTCGTGAACGCGATCAATGGCGGCGATTTCCCGAAATGGACGCTCTACATTCAGGTCATGCCCGAGGCCGATGCAGGCAAACAGGCCTATAACCCGTTTGATCTGACCAAGGTCTGGCCGCATGGCGATTACCCGCTCATCGAAGTGGGCGAGCTGGAGATGAACAAGATCCCCGAAAACTATTTCCAGATGGTCGAAAACGCCGCTTTCAGCCCGTCCAATGTGGTGCCAGGCATCGGGTTCAGCCCCGACAAAATGCTGCAAGGCCGTATCTTCTCCTATGCCGATGCGCACCGTTACCGGCTTGGCACCCATTACGAGGCCCTGCCCGCGAATGCGCCCAAAGCCGCCGAAATACAGCATTACCACAAAGACGGCACGATGCGCTTTTTCACCAATGATTTCGGCAATCCCGATGCCTATTACGAGCCAAACCAATATGACGGCCCGACCGCCCAGCCGGAGTTTGTCGAACCGCCCCTGCGCATCGACGGCGATGCGGACCGCTATGCGGTCGAGGACAGCGATGCCGATTACGTTCAGCCGCGCGCCTTGTTCAACATGTTCGACGACGGGCAAAAGCAGCGTTTGTTCAATAACTTCGCGGCGGCGATGGGCCCGTGCTCGCAACCGGTCAAGGAACGTTGGTATGCGGTGCTCGAACGGGTGCATCCCGACTATGCCACCGGCGTGCGCGCGGCGAATGAGGCGCAAGCCAGCGATGTCAACGCGGTGCCGGTGACGAATGACACGCCGGTTCCCAAGGGATAACTATCGGGTAAAATCAGCACTAGACCGAACGGTCTAATGCGCCGAGAGGCCGCAAGGGCACCCACCCTTGCGGCCTTTTTTCTTGCCCGCGCAATAAACCGCAGTTGCGAGTCGCTCTCGGTTGCACCTCGCGCTCCATCGCCTAAAACTTGCGTGCATCAGGTAAAGCCAAGGAGCCCGAAATGACCATTGATTGGACCGCGCACCGGCGCGAAGCGCATTCCCTCGGCCGCACACAGGAATTTCTCAAGCAAATCATCTATGGCGGCAATGACGGGATCGTCACAACCTTTGCCATTGTCGCGGGTTTTGCGGGGGCTGCCTCCGATGGGGCGGGGCAAATCGGTGCGGTGGCGGTCTTGGTCTTCGGTCTGGCCAACCTCTTTGCCGATGCGGTCTCGATGGGGTTGGGCGAGTTCCTCTCCACCCGCTCGCAACATGACCTCTACCGCACGCGGCGCAGCAGCGAGTTGCGTGAGATCGCCGAAAATCCGGCGCAAGAGCGGTTTGAGATGGTCCATATCCTGCGCCAGCGCGGATTGCCCGACAATGAGGCCGAAACCACGGCCGATATCATGCTGCGCCATCCTGATATGATGGCCGATCTGATGATGACATATGAATTCGGCATGCATGATCCGGCCGAGGAAAACCCTGCGATCAACGGCTTCGTCACGTTTTGCAGCTTTGTGGTGTTTGGCGCCGTGCCTTTGGTGCCCTACTTCATCTCCGAGCCGACCCCCGCCACCTTCATCCACTCGGTGATGACGACGGCAGGGGCCTTGATTGCGCTGGGTTTGCTCAGATGGAACGCCACGGGCGAGCCGTTGCACCGTTCGGTGGGCGAAACCGTCTTGGTCGGGACGGTTTGCGCCGTGGTGGCCTATGGCGTCGGGATGCTGGTCGGCGGTTAACCGATCAAAGCGCCCGCGTCGCCAAGGTCATCATAGTGCCGCTTGAGCCGTTGTAGCGCGATGCGCAGCACGATCTTGCCCGAGCGGGCGGACCAGCCCATGCGCTTTTCGGCGGCTTCCAGCCCCTCAAGATAGCAGCAGCACCGCAGCGCCACATCGCCAAGCCCCGGGCCGAGATCTTTGAGCGCCCCCATCACACGGGCCTTTGCCGCCTCCGAGCCGCCGCTGCCCATGCTCGCGCCCTGCCCGCTTTGAACGCCGCCGGTCAGGAAACGCTCCCAATCTTGGGTCACGCGCTGGCCCATTTGGGCCAGTTCGAAATCCTCGCGCAAACGCTCGCCTGCGCGCACCAGAGCATCCTCCAAAAACGGGGTGCCATCCTTGTCGCGACGCCGCGCCAAAGCCACCAGCGGGCTCTCCCCCAGATTGTAGCGCACCCGCCGCGGCTTGCCCTCTTCTTCGGGCATATCATCGCGCGTCTCGCCCCAAGGCAATTGCGCCGCCTCGAACGGCGCCTGCGCCTCGGCAAAGCCAGTCGCGGCGTTTTCGGCATTGGCCATCAGATGCCCCAGCGCGTTACGCCCCGCCGCCGTGATATGATAGCGCGAGATACGCCCTTGGGTCTTGCAGGCGATCCAGTCCTTCAAAGCCATCGCTTGCGCCACATTGCGGTCTACAACCGCCGTGCGCGTGGTGCGCCCGTCATCCGTGTCGCGCACGACCACGGCTTTGTCCATTTCGCTCGCCACCGCCAAAACGGCTCCGCTCTCGCACAAACGTCGCAAGATCCGGCGCCCTTCGCTGGCCAGCAATTCCTCGCTCGGCGCCGCGTCTTCGCAGATCACATCTTCCTTCATTGCAACGGCTTCCTTTTCATTAAAACCGGGGTTTGAGGAAAAATGAATGCGCCCGAGAGACCGCAAGGCTTCGTCTACCAAAAGGTCGTCACGCAGGTTTTCGAACCGCCTAATCTGTCGCAAAACCGTTGATGCGTGGCAGCCTTCAGCGCGCGCGAGCGCGCGGATAGACAGGCCCGCCTCCGTATGTTTGAGGTAGCGTTTCGCCGCCTGCGGCACCCAAGCCGGCATTGTTGCCGTGTTGTGCTTGGTGGATGCTGTCGTCTCCAGCATAATTCATCCCCTATTATTCTGGAAAATAGTGGCCTGTGGGTTATCCCCAGCTTTATCCACAACCTAAAGCTTAATTGGTTACCCACTGGTTAATATTTTCACGATCTTCATCATTGTTGATAAAAGATAAATAATTTCAAAGGCTCCGAACGCTCAAACCGCCCCAACGCAACACCCGCTTAAGTTGTGCAAGAGTTTTCCCATCACGTCGCACCAAATGACGCATCAGACGTCCGCGACCCTAAGAATGGGAAGACCAATGCAAGATATCCTCACAATGCTGAACGCCCTGCGCCGCCCGCGCCTTTTGATCCGCGCAGCGCGCATCGGGATGGAAGACTATCGCCGCGACCACCATCTGCGCCGGCTTTTGGGACATGGAAACGTGCCGCGCAGCGGGCCGGCCTTGCTGCGCCTGATGGAGCTGGAGGCCGATCTTGACGACATGCGCCGCCAAAGCAACGCCTCCTATTCCGTGGTCAAACACGTTGATCTGCTTATCGCTATGATGGGCGAGGCACAGATACTGCGCGGCACCGCCAGCTAAGCCTGCCCGCACATGTCTCGGGGTGGATACCTTTCCGCCCCGAGACCCGCTATGATGGCGCCATTCCCAACCGGAGGCCCATCATGAGCGACCGTAACGACCCCGCAGGCTACCTCATCCGCGCCGAAGAGATCGCGGCAATGGAGGGACTGGCGAAGACCCATTTCCTCAACCCGAATGCCAAACGCATCAACAAATCCCTCGGCGATGCCACGGGGCTGACAGGGATCGGCGTGCATCTGATCGAGGTCGAACCCGGTGATGAGACCACCGAACACCACATGCATTATCACGAGGACGAAGCCCTCTATATCTTGAGCGGCACCGCAACGGCGCGCACCGGTGATCACGAAGAGACGGTCGGCGCAGGCGATTTTCTGGGCTACCGCAAAGGCGGGCTGGCCCATTCCTTGGTCAATACCGGCACACAGACCCTACGCTGCCTCGTGATCGGCCAAAGGCTTCCCCATGACGTGGGAGACTACCCCAATCTGGGCAAACGCATCTACCGGCAAGAGGGCCTGCCGTGGAACCTTGTCGACATAAATGACATCACCGAGCCGCAAGGCGCTGGCAAGAAGTAGCCAACGAGAAGCCCCGCACGAAGCGGGGCCCTCGAACGTCATCATCATCCGGCCTTAGGTAAAGGCATCGGGCATCGAGGCTTTCTTTTCAGCCACATAGGCCTCAAGCCGCGCCTTGATGTCGGGGTCGAGCGGCGGCGGCGTATAGTCGCGCAAGAGCTTTTCCACCCGCGCGGCGGCGAGGCTTTGCGTATCACGCGCGCCATCATCGATCCACGTCTCGAAGGGCTTATAATCAAGCAGATCAGAGCGCCAAAAGGCCTGTTTGAAGTTCGCCTGCGTATGGGCACAGCCAAGAAAATGCCCCCCCGGTCCGACCTCGCGCAGCGCATCGAGCGCCTGTGCATTCTCGTCCACGGCCACGCCTTCGGCCATCTTGTGCAGCGCGCCCAATTGGTCCGCATCCATCACGAATTTCTCGAAACTCGCCACCAATCCGCCCTCGAGCCAGCCGCAGGCGTGCAGCATGAAATTCACCCCGCCCATTAGCGCCGCGTTGAGCGTATTGGCGCTCTCGTAGGCAGCTTGCGCATCGGGCAGTTTCGAGCCGCACAGTCCCCCGCCCGAACGGAACGGCAAATTCATCCGCCGCGCCAATTGCCCCGCGCCGTAAAGGATCTGACTGGCTTCGGGCGTGCCAAAGGTCGGCGCGCCGCTGTTCATATCGATCGAGGTTACGAATGTGCCGAAGATCACCGGCGCACCGGGGCGGATCAACTGGCTATAGGCAATACCGACCATAACCTCGGCCAGAACCTGCGTCAGCGTGCCCGCCACGGAAACCGGCGCCATCGCGCCGCCGACGATAAAGGGCGAAATAATTGCCGCTTGGTTGTTGCGCGCATAGACCTCCAGCGCCCCCATCATCGTCTCGTCAAAGGTCAGCGGCGAGTTGATGTTGATCAGCGAGGTCATCACCGTGTTTTGCTGGACAAACTCTTTGCCAAAAAGAATCTCGCACATCTCGACGCTGTCTTGGGCGCGGCTCGGTTCGGTGACCGATCCCATAAACGGCTTATCCGACATGGTCATATGGGCCAAAAGCATATCCAAATGCCGCTTGTTGACCGCCACATCAGTCGGCTCGCAGACCGTGCCGCCCGAATGGTGCAGGTATTTCGACATATAGCCGAGTTTCACGAATTTCTCGAAATCCGCCATGGTTGCATAGCGCCGACCGCCTTCGAGGTCGCGCACGAAAGGCGGGCCGTAAACCGGAGCGGTGACCAAATTTTTCCCGCCGATGACGACGTTGCGGTCGGGGTTGCGGGCGTGTTGGGTGAACTGCGCCGGTGCGGTTTTGCACAAATCGCGCACCATGCCGCGCGGGAATCGCACCCGCTCGCCTTGCACATCGGCGCCCGCTGCGCGCCAGCGCTCCAATGAGGCCGGATTGCCGGTAAAATTCACCCCGATTTCTTCAAGCACCAATTCCGCATTGGCCTCGATGATCGCCAAAGCCGCCTCGTCCAACACCTCGAAATTCGGGATCTTGCGCTCGATATACTTGGCGCATTCGATCCGCACGGCGGTGCGCTCGGCGCGCCGCGCTGCGCCGCCGCCGCCTCTTGTCCGTCTGCTCGGTGCTGCTGCTTCGGTCATAGAGTGATTCTCCCCTTACATGCGCAAATCTGCGATCTTCTTGCCCTTTCTAGCGCCAATGCCCCCGCATGAAGCGGTGGTTTTGCGCCCTATCCGAGGCGAAAGCGACATGAACCCTCGCCGCCACGATCGAAAACCATGCCTTGAGCGGCCGCGCCCTCTTGCGCGCGCGCGCGCCGCGTCCTATTGCCAAAGCATGATCCAGACATCCCATGACCGCCTTCTTATCATTGACTTCGGCTCTCAGGTGACCCAGCTGATCGCGCGCCGCCTGCGCGAGTTGAATGTCTATTGCGAAATCCACCCCTACCAGAACGTGACCGACGCGTTTCTGACCGAATTTGCGCCCAAAGCCGTGATTTTCTCCGGCGGCCCCGCATCGGTCATCGACGAGGGATCGCCGCGCCCGCCCGCCAGCGTGTTCGAGCTTGGCGTGCCAATCCTTGGCATTTGCTACGGCCAGCAGGTGATGATGCATATGCTCGGCGGCAAGGTCGAGCGCGGCCACGGCACCGCCGAATTCGGCCGCGCCTACGTCACGCCCTCGGACGAGCGCATTGATTTGCTCAGCGGCTGGTTCCTCGAAGGGCGCGAGCAGGTCTGGATGAGCCACGGCGATCACGTCTCGGCCATTGCCCCCGGTTTTGAGGTCTACGGCACCTCGCCCAATGCGCCCTTTGCGATCACCGCAGATACATCGCGCAATTTCTTTGCGGTGCAATTTCACCCCGAAGTACACCACACGCCCAATGGCGCAACGCTTTACGAGAATTTCATCAAACTGGCAGGCTTTACCGGCGATTGGACCATGGACGCCTACCGCGAACAGGCCATCGCTGCGATCCGCGAACAGGTCGGCGACAAAAAGGTCATCTGCGCCCTCTCCGGCGGCGTCGACAGCTCGGTCACCGCGATTTTGCTGCATGAGGCGATTGGCGATCAGCTGACCTGTGTCTTTGTCGATCACGGGCTTTTGCGCCTCAATGAGGCAGGCGAAGTCGTAAAGATGTTCCGCGAGAGCTATAATCTCAACCTGATCCATGCTGACGAAAGCGATCTCTTCCTTGGCAAGCTTGAGGGCGTTTCGGACCCTGAAACCAAGCGCAAGATCATCGGCGGGCTGTTCATCGACGTGTTCCAGAAATACGCCAATGATATCGAGGGCGCCGAGTTTCTCGCCCAAGGCACGCTTTATCCCGATGTCATTGAATCGGTGAGCTTTTCCGGCGGTCCTTCGGTGACGATCAAATCGCACCATAATGTCGGCGGCCTGCCCGAGAAAATGGGCCTCAAGCTGGTCGAGCCCTTGCGCGAGCTGTTCAAAGACGAGGTGCGCTCCTTGGGGCACGAGCTTGGCCTGCCCGCCTCGTTCATCGGCCGCCACCCCTTCCCCGGTCCCGGCCTCGCGATCCGCTGCCCTGGCGAGATCACCCGCGAGAAGCTGGCGATTTTGCAGCAAGCCGATGCAGTCTACATCGACCAGATTCGCAAACACGGGCTTTACGACGAGATCTGGCAAGCCTTCGCCGCCATCTTGCCGATGCGCACCGTGGGCGTGATGGGCGACGGGCGCACCTATGATTATGCGCTGGCGCTGCGCGCGGTGACATCGGTGGACGGGATGACTGCGGATTATTACCCGTTCACCCATGAGTTCTTGGGCGAAACCATGACCCGCATCATCAATGAGGTCAAAGGCGTGAACCGCGTCTTCTACGACGTTACATCCAAACCGCCCGGCACCATTGAGTTGGAATAGACCGATCGGTCCAACCGAATATCTATGCCCCGTAGCCTATTGGTTTCGGGGCATTTTTATAATTGATCGGCCGCGCGGCGCTGCCGCGCCTTGCCCTTCTCCATGATTGCGGCTTAGCTGCGCGCAAATACCCCTCTTGCCGGATATCGCAATGACAAACACCGCTCCTTCACAGACCACAGGCCCGCAAATCTTGCGCGCGGCGATGTGGATGTCCGGCGCCATTGCCTCCTTCTCTCTTATGGCCGTCGCGGGCCGCCTGCTTGGGCCGCAGCACGACACATTCGAGATCATGACCTATCGCAGCCTCGTCGGTTTTGTCATTGTCTGCGCCCTGCTCACCGCCCGCAATATGTGGGGGCAGATCACCACCCATCGCCTTGGGCTGCACCTGATCCGCAACCTTGCGCATTTCACCGGCCAGAACCTGTGGTTCTTTGCGGTGGCCATCACCCCTTTGGCGCAGGTCTTTGCGCTGGAGTTTACCACGCCGCTTTGGGTGATCCTGCTCTCGCCGCTGTTCTTGGGCGAGCGGTTCACGGCGGTCAAACTGCTGTCGGTGCTCATTGGCCTAACCGGCATCTGGCAAGTGACCCAAGTCGGAAATCTTTTGGAACTGTCATCTGTGCTCCAAGGCGGCACCGGTCTGGCCGCGGCGGCGGCGTCTGCCATTTTCTTCGCAACAACAATCATTTGCACCAAGAAGCTCACCGGAAATATCACCGTGGCCTGTATCCTGTTCTACCTCACCGGCATGCAGGTGCTCTTTGGTTTGGGCGCGGGTCTCATGGACGGGCAAATGGCCCTGCCCACAGCATCGAGCGCACCTTGGCTGGTGCTGGTCGGCTGCGCGGGGCTGATGGCGCATTACTGCCTGACCAATGCGCTCAAAACCGCGCCCGCAACTGTGGTCGCCCCGCTCGACTTCATTCGCCTTCCGGTGATCGCATTCGTGGGGCTTGTCATGTTCAACGAATCTCTGACGTTGTCCCTTGTCTATGGGGCCGCGCTGATTTTTGCCGCCAATTATATCAACATCTGGTTTGAAACTCACCGAAAGCCCGCTTGAGGCGCCATGCGCCATGCGCCCGAACGCGCGCCCGAGGCTGCGGCCCTATCAAATCGTCTGCGGGGCGCATGATCGCGATTGCCTTCGCCGCGCGCTGCGCCCACTACTGACCCCATGAGCACAAAATCCACCGCCCGCGCCCCGACCGCGCAAATCACCGCCTCGCCCCGCGCATGGGCGGAACTCATGCTGCTTGCGATGATTTGGGGCGTCTCTTTCCTGTGCAACGCGGTGGTTTTGCGCGAAGTCGGCTTTGTCACCATCGTGGCCTTTCGCGTCGGCGGGGCGGCTTTGGTGCTTTGGGCCTATGTGCTGTGGCGCGGGCTCAAAGTCCCGCGCGGGGTCCGCATTTGGGGGGCATTTGCCGTCATGGGGTTTTTGAACAATGCATTGCCCTTCACCCTCATCACCTTCGGGCAACAACATATCCCCTCAGGCTTGAGCGCCATTTTGAACAGCACCACCGCCGTTTTCGGCATCCTCATCGCCGCCATCGTTTTCGCCGACGAGCGCCTGACCTCGCGCAAGATTATCGGCGTCAGCCTCGGGTTTCTGGGCGCGGCCACGGCGATCGGGTTGGATGCGATCCACGCCTTTGACATCACCTCTGTGGCGCAACTCGCCTTGATCGGCGCGGCCATCGGGTATGGTCTTTCGGGCGCTTGGGCGCGGGCGAAGCTGACCGGAATGCCGCCGCAAATCGCCTCTGCGGGCATGCTCACCTGCTCCAGCGCGATGATGATCCCTTTTGCGCTTTGGGCCGAGGGCCTGCCCAGCCTCGACTATAGCGCCGCCACTTGGGGCGGGTTGTTTTATCTGGCGGTGCTGGCAACGGCGGGGGCCTATTTGCTCTACTACCGCATCGCCGCTTCGGCGGGGGTTGGCAACCTGCTCTTGGTCACGCTTCTGGTCGCGCCGATTGCGATCTTGCTCGGCGCAGTGATCTTGGGCGAAAGCCTCGCGCCGAACGCCTATTTCGGCTTTGCGCTTTTGGCCATCGGCCTGTTGATCATCGACGGGCGGATTTTGCGCTACCTGCGCGCGGCAAGCCACAATCGCCCCACCAAATAACCCGCGTCCCGCGTAGGGTTTGACCCCCCTGCCAACGCGCGATAGCAAAGCGGCAGATAAGGGACCGCAAGATGATCTATAAATCCGCGAAAGACTGGCGCGCTGCCAAACATAAAAAAGTGCTGTTTTTCGGCATGTCCGGCCTTGGCAAGACCCATGTGTCCAATGTCCTGCGCGGCAGCGGCGCGTGGTTCCATTACAGCGTCGATTACCGCATCGGCACCCGCTATATGGGCGAATATATTGCCGATAACGCCAAGCTCGAGGCGATGAAAAACCCGTTTTTGCGCGATCTGCTGATGTCGGATTCGATCTATATCGGCTCCAATATCACCTTTGACAATCTCGCGCCGGTCTCTTCCTATCTGGGCAAACCTGGTGATCCGGCCAAGGGCGGGCTGCCCTACGGCGAATATTGCCGCCGTCAGGCACAATTCCGCAGCGCCGAGATCGCAGCGCTTTTTGACACGGCCGCCTTTATCACCCGTGCCAATGCGCTGTACGGATATCCGCATTTTGTCTGTGACACCGGCGGGTCGATTTGCGAATGGGTGGATGTGGACGATCCCGCCGATCCGGTGCTTTGCGCGCTGGAATCCGAGGCATTGATGGTCTGGATCAAGGGCAGCGAGGCCCATACCGCCGAATTGGTGCGCCGCTTCGACAAAGCCCCCAAACCGATGTCCTACCAGCCCGAATTTTTGGATCGCACTTGGGCCGAATACCTGCAAAACAACGGCTGCGCCCCCGAAGAGGTCGATCCCGATGCCTTCATCCGCTGGACCTATGCGCAGGCCTTGGCGCACCGCCAGCCGCGCTATGAGAAAATGGCGCGCCGCGGCGTGACCGTCACCGCCGACGAGATCAGCGGCGTGACAAGCGAGGCCGATGTCGTAGAGGTGATCGCCGCCGCCCTAGACCGAACAGTCTAGCCGCCCTATATCAACAGACCAGCCAGATTTCGCACCCCAGACCCGCGACGTTTCCAAGGACCCCGCCCCATGCCGATCAAAATCCCTGCCGACCTGCCCGCCTATGACGTGCTCACGCGCGAAGGCGTATCGGTCATGACCGAGGACCAAGCGGCACGCCAAGACATCCGGCCGCTGCGCATCGGGCTGTTGAACCTGATGCCTAAGAAAATCCAGACCGAGAACCAGTTTGCGCGCCTGATCGGCGCCACACCGTTGCAGATCGATCTGACCCTTATCCGCATGAGCGAACATGAGGCGCGCAACACCACCGCCGAACATATGGAGAGCTTTTACCACGCCTTTTCCGATATTCGCGCCTCGGGCCAGAAATTTGACGGTTTCATCATCACCGGCGCCCCTATCGAGCACCTGCCCTTTGGCGAGGTGACCTATTGGGACGAGCTATGCGACGTCTTCGAATGGACGCAAACCCATGTGCATTCGACCATCGGCGTGTGTTGGGGCGGCATGGCGATGATCAATTATTTCCACGGCGTGCCCAAACATATGCTTGATATCAAGGCCTTGGGCTGTTGGCGTCATGACAATCTTTCGCCCGCCTCGCCCTATCTGCGCGGATTTTCCGACGATTGCATCATCCCTGTCTCGCGCTGGACCGAAATCTTGCAAGACGACGTCGATGCCGTCGGCGGTTTGTTCACGCTTTTGGGCAGCAAAGAGGTCGGCCCCTGTATGGTCGAAGACCCCAGCCACCGCGCGCTCTATGTCTTTAACCATCTCGAATATGACAGCGACACGATCAAACAAGAATATGACCGCGATGTCGCCGAGGGCAAACCCATAGAGGTGCCGGTGAATTATTACCCCGACGGCGATCCACGGCAAAAACCGCGCAACCGCTGGCGCAGCCATGCGCATCTTCTTTATGGCAACTGGATCAACGAAATCTATCAAACCACCCCTTATGACATTGAAAAAATTGGCCTATAGCATTGCGATCTTCGCCGCCGTGATCGGCGCGGTCAGCGCCGTCACCTTGACGCGCGCCGCCCGAAACGAGGCGCGTGCGCAGGCGGCTTTCCCGCCCGAAGGGCAAATCCTTGAGGTCAACGGCACCGCGCTGCATGTGGTCGAGATGGGGCCAGATGACGGCGTGCCGGTCGTGCTCATCCATGGCGCATCGGGCAACACCCGCGATTTCACCCAAGGCTTTGCCCAAGAACTGGCCAAAACCCACCGCGTGCTGGTCTTTGACCGCCCCGGGCTTGGCTATAGCGATCCGATTGGTCCCAAGGGCGGCAGTCTCGCGGCGCAGGCCGCGCTATTGCAGGCCGCATCTGCGCAATTGGGCGCGACTAGACCGATCGTTCTAGGGCAATCCTACGGCGGCGCGGTGGCTCTGGCTTGGGCGGTGCACCATCCCGACAACATCCGTGCGCTTGTGCCGGTCGCGGCCGCCTCCAATCCGTGGAGCACGGGGCTATCGACCTATTACAAATTCCTGTCGCATCCGATTGTGGGGCCGGTCGTCATCCCCCTGCTGACCGCTTTTGTCGATGATGCACGGGTCGAGCGCGAACTCGATGCAATCTTTGCCCCGCAAAAGCCGCCAGCACGCTACGGCAAGCATATCGGCGCAGGTCTCACATTGCGCCGCACCAGCCTGCGCGCCAATGCCTTGCAACGCGCGGCGATCTTGGACGAGATCGAGGCGATTCATACGCGCTATGGCGAGGTCCAAGTGCCCGTCGAAATCATCCACGGCACCGCCGATGATACGGTGCCAATCGAAGTGCATTCCGACAAGCTGGTCGCGCAAATCCCCAATGCACGGTTGCAAAAACTGGACGGCATCGGCCATATGCCCCACCACGCCGCGCAAGAGGCAGTTCTGGCTGCGGTGGAGCGCGCGGCCAAGCGCGCCGCGCAACGCGAATGAGCCCGCGCCGCCATGATTGCGCATCCCTCTTGCCCTTGCCATACTGGCCCAAGATTTAAAGGAGAGGCACATGGATTTGCCCTTTGATGGCGCGATCAGCGCCTTTTACAAAACCGGCGCGCCCGACCCCATCCGCAATGCCATTCGCCGCAGCGACAAAGACGATATCCTCAGCCCCGATTACCCCCATTCCGAACGCATGAAGCGCCGCGCCTATGAGGCGGAGATGAAAGCTTTGCAAATCGAAATGGTGAAGTTGCAAAGTTGGGCCAAAGACAGCGGCGCCCGTATCGCCATCGTGTTCGAGGGACGCGACGCCGCCGGAAAAGGCGGCACGATCAAACGCTTGCGCGAAAATCTTAATCCTCGCGGCGCGCGGGTCGTTGCCCTGTCCAAGCCCAGCGAAACCGAAATGACCCAATGGTATTTCCAACGCTATATCGATCATCTGCCCTCGGGCGGCGAAATCGTCGCCTTTGACCGCAGCTGGTATAACCGCGGCGTGGTCGAACATGTGTTCGGCTTTTGCACCCCCGATCAGCGCGAGCATTTCTTCCACCAAACCCCCGATTTCGAACGGATGCTCGTCGATGAGGGCATCCACCTTGTGAAAATCTGGCTCAATGTCGGGCGCGCCGAACAATTGCGCCGTTTTCTTGAACGCGAAAGCGACCCGTTGAAACATTGGAAGCTGAGCTGGATTGACGTCGAAGGCCTCAAGAAATGGGAGGACTACAGCGCCGCCATTCGCGAAACATTCGCGCGGACCCATACGGCGCATAGCCCGTGGCATGTGATCCGCTCTGACGACAAACGCCGCGCGCGGCTGGCGGCGCTGCGCCTGCTTTTGTCGGGCATTGACTACGCCCATAAGGACGAAAAAGCCCTCGCGGCGCTCGACCCCAAGATTTGCGGGGGGCCCGATATCTGGGATGCCTAAAAAGCGCGGATATCACCATGGCAATCTGCGTCAGGCTTTGGTCGAGGCGGCGCTCGGGCTGATCGAGGCCAAAGGGCCGACCGGATTTACCCTCTCTGAAGCGGCCAAACAGGCGGGGGTCACCCCTGCCGCCGTCTATCGCCATTTCGAAGGGCGCGAGGACCTCATCGCCGAGGCCGCCAAGCAAGGCTATGAAATCTTTGCCGATGTCATGCAATATGCTTTCGACAGCGGCCAGCCCTCGGCTCTGGCGGCCTTCGAGGCGACAGGGCGCGCCTATCTGGCCTTTGCGCGCAAATACCCCGGCCATTATATCTCGATGTTCGAAAGCGGCATCTCGGTAAATCGCACGCCCGAACTGGCCGCCGCGTCCACCCGCGCGCGCGGCGTCATGGAGCGCGCCGCGCAAGAGCTGTCCCAACATATCCCGCCCGACAAACGCCCCCCCGCCGCGATGTTCTCGGCCCATATCTGGGCGATGTCCCACGGTGTGGTCGAGCTTTTCGCCCGCAACAGCCCCGGCAGCCAAAGCCCCTTCCCGCCCGAAGACCTGCTGGAAAGCGGCATCGGCATCTATTTGCGCGGGCTGGGATTGATCGCGCCGGACAGCTGAGGGCGGCACTCATTGCAGGCGCGGCACCGTCTCTGCATCTGCATATTTGTATCTGCTCGCATTGAAAATTTAAGCCGTCCTTAAGCCACACATGACATCTACCTTGCTCAAAGGTGGTGCCATGCGGTTTGTCTTGTTCCTCTCTGTCTGGGTTTTGTCTCTCGGGATCGCGCCTGCGATGCTGTTGCTCCAACCTGCACCCGCGCAGGGGGTGGTCATGGTATTGCACAGCCCTTGGACAGATGGCGCGCGTCTGGTCGAAACGGCAGGCGGACGCCCGATCGGCGTGCTGCAGGCCCCGATGGCAACCATGGCCGACGGCGGCCCCGATTTTATCGCCTCTGTGCGACGTGCCGGAGCATGGGGGGTAAGCGATGCCCGTCTCATTGCCCAAATTTGCGGAGTAAACCTATGATAATGAGTAAACCCATGAGCGATTTCGAGCAGTCGCGCACCCAAGCCGTTCGAATTCTCGGCCTCTTCGCGGCCGGGTCGGCTGTGCCTGTGATCGCGGCTGGCTGGCTGGTGCAAAGCAATGTCACGATCACGCTGATCGGCGCGATCTTGTTCGGCGTGATCGGCCTCATCGGCCTGCGCATGCAAGGACGCGCAGGGCGCATAGCCGTTGCGCAGGCGTTGACCGGACAGGCGATTGTTCTCAATGCCGCGCTGATGGGCCACCCGATGCAACTTGACATGCATATGGTCTATTTCGCCGTGCTGGCCATGCTTGTGATGACCGCCGGCTTGAGCGCGCTTTTGATCGCTGCAGGCACCATTGCGGTACATCATTTGGCGCTGACCTTCTTGCTGCCTGCCATGGTCTATCCGACGACCGATCTGCTCTTCAATATCGGCCGGACGGGGTTTCACGCGGTTATTGTTGTGCTAGAAACCGCTGCGCTGGCCTTTGCCATTCGCACCCGCGTGCGATTGCAACGGGCCGACGAGGCCCGCCAGCAAGAGGTAGAAGAGGCCGCCGCCAAGGCCAATGCCGCGCTCGAAGAGGCCAAAGCCGAGAAAACACGCGCCGAAGACGCGCTCAAAGAGGCAAAAGCGGCAACAGCCGCCGCCGCCGCCGCCCGCGACGAGGCGGAACGCGCGCGCAAAACGGCCGAAGAAGGCGCTGCCGCCACACGCGCCGCCGAGGCAGAGAACGCCGCGCAACGTCAACGCCATTTGGACGAAACCCGCTTTGCCGTGAGCGTATTGATCTCCAAACTCGAACGCCTCGCCGAGGGGGATATGACGGTCCGGCTGACCGAAGACATGCCTGAGGCCTTCGAAGACGGCGCGCGGGCCTATAATGCCGCCGTCGAGCGCATCGCCCACGTCATGCGCGATGTCACCCATCAAACCGGATCGATCCAGACCCAATCGGGCGAGATCGCAACCGCCGCCGAAGAGCTTGCGACCCGCACCGAGCATCAGGCCAACACATTGACCGGCATCGCCAATTCATTGGGCGGGTTGACCGATCTGGTCAATGTTGTCTCCACCGATGCAGAGCGCGCCCGCACCCAAACCGAGGGCGCACGCGACAAAGCCCACCACGGCGGCGAGGTGATGGACGAAGCCATTGGCGCGATGGATGAAATCGTCTCCTCCTCTGCCGAGGTGCGCAAAATCATCACCGTCATCGATGAAATCGCCTTCCAAACCAACCTTCTCGCCCTGAACGCCGGTGTCGAAGCGGCCCGCGCAGGCGAGGCAGGGCGCGGCTTTGCCGTCGTGGCGACCGAAGTGCGGGCCTTGGCCGCGCGCTCCTCGGATGCGGCGCGCGAGATCGACGCTTTGATCAACACCTCCTCCGAACAGATTACCGGCGGTGTGGAGCTCGTCAAACGCACGGGCAAAGCCCTCGACGAAATCAAGACCGCCGTCGAAGAAATTGCGCAAGGTATGCAAACCATCGCCACTTCGACCGAACGCCAATCGAGCGAATTGACCAATGTGAATACGGCGATCAAGGATCTTGACCATGTCACGCAGCGCAACGCCGCGATGTTCGAAGAAACCATGGCCGCCAATACCAAACTGTCGGACAATGCCAAAGCCCTCGCCACGCTCACCGGACGTTTCCGCGTTGAGACAGGCGGTGACGAGGACCAAGCCGAATGGGACCGCGCCCGCAGCGCGCGCCGCCCGCAAAAGGCCGGCTAGCCCCGTCGCGGTTCGATCCGCAAAAAACACATTGAGAACAGTTTCGAGGCAGCCTATAGACGGGGCTGCCTCTTTTTTTTGCATCGGCAGGTGCAGCACGGTCAAAACACGATCGCGCCTCGACACAACCTGCCAGCCAAAATAGCAAAAAAGAGGGTGAGAGCCAGCCATCTGCCAGCCACCCAATCGCGTCCGAGCCCCCGATTTTACGGGGCGAAGGGCGTTTTCGATACATGCGCATCAAGCGCACAACATTTCGGGACGACAGAGATGAACAAAACCTTCCTTCCCGCGGCCGTTCTTGCCGCCACCCTCGCGATGCCCATGGCCGCAGCCGCAGAATCGACAGTCACCGCAGGCGGCGCTGTCAACTTTGGCTTCGACGATGAATTGGGGCACACCTCCAGCACGGTTGAGGCCTTTGTCGAGTTCGCCACGCAAGGCTTCCACGCGGGGCTTTGGGTCGGCACGCTTTACGACGACCCCACCGATGATTTCGAATATGAGTTGAGCCTTGGATATGGCGGCGAAATCGGCGCGGTGTCCTACGATGTCTCGGCCATCGGGTATTTCCTGTCGGATGGCGGCTACCAAAGCACCGGTATCGGCCTTGAGCTTGGCACCGAAATTGCCCCTGGCACTGACGGGACCTTCTATATCGAGACCGACGTTGATACCGGCGACACATATGCCGAAGCCTCGCTGAGCACCGATATCACCGACACGCTCTATGTCTGGGGCATGGTCGGCACTTCGGATGCGAACAACTACGGCGAGGTCGGCCTTGGTTACACCATCACCGATGGCGTCGGTGTCGAGTTTGTGTATGAGGACGCGACCGACGGTGACGGCGCCTTTACCCTGTCCTTGGCCTTTGAAGTCGGCCTTTTTGGCGGCTAAGGGCTGGCAAACCCAAGTCATTTAGCCCGCGCCGCCGCGCGCGGGCTTTGGTTGGCGAGCGCCAATGGTCTGATTCCCTCGGGCCCAAAGGTGTTCAATGACGAAAGGGCCGCTCCATGAGCGGCCCTTTGCATGTGCAAATAGGGTTTGCAAAACCCGCCATGAGCACGGCAACGCAAAAGGGCCCGCAAATGCGAGCCCTTTCGAATTTCAAATGCCTCTGGCGTAGCCGGATTAACGCTTCGAGAACTGGAAGCTACGACGCGCCTTGCGCTTACCGTATTTCTTACGCTCGACAACGCGGCTGTCACGGGTCAGGAAGCCAGCGGCTTTCAACGCGCCACGCAAGGAGGGTTCATAAAGCTGCAACGCTTTCGAGATGCCGTGCTTGACCGCACCGGCTTGGCCCGAAAGACCGCCGCCTTTGACGGTGGCAACAACGTCGAACTCGCCTTCAACACCGGCAACGGTGAAGGGCTGGCGCAGGATCATTTGCAAAACGGGGCGGGCAAAATATGTGTCTTGCTCTTTGCCGTTCACAGTGACCTTGCCGGAGCCCGGCTTGATCCAAACGCGGGCAACCGCGTCTTTACGTTTGCCGGTGGCATAGGCACGGCCAAGCGCGTCGCGCACCGGCTCGCGCGGGGTCAGATCTTCAACCGAGGTTGCAGTTTCGGACACAGCGCCTTGCAGCTCTTCAAGGGAATTGATTTGATCAGCCATTTCTTAGCTCCGCGTGTTCTTGGAGTTCATGGATTTGACGTCCAGCACTTCGGGCGCTTGCGCCTCGTGGGGGTGCTCGGCGCCAGCATAAACGCGCAGGTTGGTCATTACCTTACGGCTCAGACGGTTGCCCGGCAGCATGCGCTTGACCGCGGCGGTCACGACGCGCTCGGGGTGTGCACCGGTCAGGATGTCATCGGCGGTGCGGCTCTTGATGCCGCCCGGATGGCCTGTGTGCCAGTAGTATTGCTTTTCGGCGCGTTTCTTGCCGGTCAGCTGGATTTTGTCGGCATTGATCACGATGACATTGTCACCCATGTCCATATGCGGCGTGAACGTGGCCTTGTGCTTACCGCGCAGGCGCATGGCGATGATCGAAGCAAGACGGCCCAAAACAACGCCCTCGGCGTCGATCAGGATCCATTTCTTGTCGATATCTGCCGGTGTCGCAGAGAAAGTTTTCATGGCAGGATTACCCTTGAGTTTTAGTGGAGCGGCAAGGGTCGCCCCCCACCTCAAATGTGATGGGCGGGTTATATAGACGCCAATGCGCAGGTCAAGCGCGTAAAGTGCAAATTATCCCTGCAAAAACAATGTTTTGCAAATTAGGTATCAAAATACCCCATAAATCGGAGGGGTTTTCAATCCCGCGGGGGGATCGAATAGGTCAAGGTCGCACGCGCCACCGGCGCATCCATCCCCTCGGAATACAACAGCACATCGCCAACCGCCAAAGCGCGGCCAAGCTTGAGCAGCTTGCACTTGCCGATCAAATCGGCACTGGCCACCGGTTTGCGCATGAAATCGATCGAGCAATTCGTCGTCACGGTCAGGGCCTTTGGCCCGATCATCGACAAAATCCCCAAATAGACCGCCACATCGGCCAATCCGAACATCGACGGCCCCGACACCGTTCCTCCTGGGCGCAGGTGCCGCTCGGCGGTCTTGAGCCGCACGGTGATCTCCATCGGTGCAACCTCGTCAATGCCGAAGTCTTCATGCACCTGCGGAAACACCTCGACCAAAAAGGCTTTGAGCGCCTGTGCGTCCATCACCACGGGTCTTGTCTCTTTTGTCATGCTTTCCTCCCTCTGTGCGCATTGCTAGAGTTCCCGCAACCGGAGGAGATAACAAGATGGCAATTGTAGAACGTCACGACACGGGCGCAGTGGCGCGTTTGGTGCTCAACACCCCTGAAAAGCTCAATGCGCTCAGTGATGCGATGCTCGCCGATCTGCACGACAGTTTTGACCGCATTGCAGGTGACGACAGCATCCGCGCAGTGATTCTGGCGGGCAATGGCAAAGCCTTCTGCGCCGGTCACGACCTCAAAGAGATGCAAGCAGGGCGCAGCGCCGAGGATAAGGGCGCGGCCTATTTTGCCGATCTGTTCGGCCGCTGCGGGGCGCTTATGGCGCGCATCCAATCCCTGCCCCAACCGGTGATCGCCGAAGTCCACGGCATCGCCACCGCCGCCGGATGCCAATTGGTCGCGACCTGCGACATGGCCGTGGCCGCGAAAGGCACGCGGTTTGGGGTCAACGGCGTCAACATCGGCCTGTTTTGCTCGACGCCGATGGTGGCGCTGACCCGCAATGTGCCGCGCAAACAGGCGTTTGAAATGCTCTCGACCGGCGCCTTTATCTTGACCGACCGTGCCATCGAGATCGGGTTGATCAACCGCGCCGTGCCTGCCGAAGACCTCGCAGCCGAGACGATGGAACTGGCGCAAACCGTCGCCAGCAAGCTCAAAGCCGCGGTCAAGATCGGTAAAGAGGCCTTTTACGCCCAAGCCGCCCTGCCCACCAAGGAGGCCTATGCCTATACCGGCGCGGTCATGGTCGAGAATATGCTCGATGCAGATACCGATGAGGGCATCCGAGCCTTTTTGGAAAAACGCGCCCCCGACTGGAGCCAATAGCGCGCCGCGATCCCGCTATAAAGCGCGCCCGAATTTTGGCGCAATCGCGCGACGTGGTGTCCGAAACGGCGCTTCGGCACCGCTATAAGCGGCCCCAGCAGGCCCAATTCGGGCAAAATCTGGTCCGACAAAACGGCATTTTCGTAAAATTTTATCGTCTCATTGCGCTATTTTTTATGGGCATTAGCACTTCGTTTCCAAATTTGCTCCAATCTGTTTTGGACAATGCCACTTTCCTGCCCCATTTGGCTTTGTTATAAGCAGTGTCAGGGGCGATAACAGAAGTTAACTATCGCCATGCGAATATGGGTCACCGCCGTCATCATGTCCCTCCAGGCCAGCCTCTCACTGGCCAATGACATACCGAAGCCGGTGACCCATTCGGACTTCCCCACTCTCAACATCAATTCCGTGCTGCTGGGCCGTGATCTGTTCTTTGATCCGGTGCTGTCGGGCAATCGCAACATCGCCTGCGTCACCTGCCACCACCCCGACCTTGGCACCTCTGACGGCATGTCCCTGTCCATCGGCGAAGGCGGTCATGGTCTTGGCCCCGAACGGGCCGTCATCAACGGCCAAGAGCCCCATGCGCGCATTCCGCGCAACGCGCCTGCGCTTTATAATCTTGGCGCTTTCGAATATACGACGATGTTCCACGATGGCCGTGTCGAGCTGGACCCCGACGCGCGTTTTGGCATCCGTATGCCCGAAGGCCGCCGACTTGAGCGCCCCGTGCCCAATGTTCTGACCGCGCAGGCAATCTTGCCGATCCTCAGCCCCGATGAAATGGCCGGTCAGCCCGGTGAAAACCCTGTCGCCGACGCCATTGCCGCCGATCGCATTCACGGGCTTGGCGGCGCGTGGCAAATGCTCGCCGCCCGCATCGAGGCGATCCCCGCCTATCGCACCCGATTTGATTGGGTCATCGGCGCCGATGAACCGATCCATATCACCGATATCGGCCGCGCCATCGCCGATTACATCACCTTTGAATTTCGCGCCACAAACAGCCCTTTCGACGCCTATCTGAACGGCGATGATCGCGCGCTCAGCGCCGCGACCCGCCGCGGTATGGACCTGTTTTACGGCGAGGCGGACTGCGCCTCATGCCATTCCGGCCCGCTGCAAACCGATCACAGCTTTCACGCCATTGGCCTGCCGCCGCTTGGCCCAGGCAAGGAAAACGGCACCGTGCCCCACGCCGATACAGGTCGCTTCGCGGTCTCCGGCAAGGAAAAGGATGCCTATTGCTTCCGCACGCCGACGCTGCGCAACGTGACGCTGACCGCCCCCTACGGCCATAACGGCGCCTATAACAGCCTGCGCGCGATGATCCGCCAACACCTTGATCCGATTGGCGCTTTGACCGGTTATGACCCGAATGAAGCCGTGCTCCATGACATTGCCGCCCTGCCCGATGATTTCGCCCCGCAGGCCGATCAGGAGGAAATGATCCGCATCGCCGCCGCCTCGGAAATCGCGCCGATGCGCCTGACCGAAGGGCAAATGGATGATCTTATCGCCTTTTTGGACAGCCTGACCGATCCGTCCAGCACGCAGCTGCAATTGGGCCTTCCGGCGCATGTTCCCTCGGGCCTGCCGCTCGACCCGCCCCTGCGGACACAAAAATCCGCACAGGCCGCCCATTAGGCACGCGCCTGCCCCACCACGCCCCCTTCCCTTGGCCCGCCCCTTGCCCTAAATGGCGGGCATGGAAAACACATTGCATATCATCGGCGGCGGCATGGCCGGATCCGAGGCCGCGTGGCAAGCCGCGCAAGCGGGCGTCAAAGTCGTCATCCACGAAATGCGCCCCAAGGTCGAAACCTTTGCCCATCAAACCGGCAATCTGGCCGAAATGGTCTGCTCAAACAGCTTTCGCTCGGACGACAGCGAGCAAAACGCCGTGGGCCTGCTCCATTGGGAAATGCGCGCCGCGAATGGTATCATCATGCAATCGGCGGACAAACACCGCCTGCCTGCGGGCGGCGCTTTGGCCGTGGACCGCGAGCCTTTTGCGCAATGGGTCAATGACACGCTGCTGGCCCATCCCAATATCTCGGTCGATTACGGCGAGATCACCGAATTGCCCGAAAACGGCCATTGGATCATCGCCACCGGCCCGCTGACCTCCTCTGCCCTCGGCGCGGCGATCGCCAAGGAAACCGGTGCCGAGAGCCTCGCCTTTTTCGACGCCATCGCCCCCATCGTTTACGCCGAAAGCATCGATATGGACGTGGCATGGATGCAGTCGCGCTACGACAAGGGCGAGACCGAGGAAGAGCAAAAAGCCTACCTCAATTGCCCGATGACCAAAGAGCAGTATGAGGGATTTATCGACGCGCTGATGAGCGCCGACAAAACCGAGTTTCACGAGGGCGAGACCGCAGGATATTTCGACGGCTGCCTGCCGATCGAAGTCATGGCCGAACGCGGGCGTGAAACGCTGCGCTTTGGCCCGATGAAGCCCGTGGGCCTCACCAATGCCCATAAGCCGGACGAAAAAGCCTATGCCGTGGTGCAGTTGCGCCGCGATAACGCATTGGGAACGCTCTATAATATCGTGGGTTTCCAGACCAAGATGAAATACGGCGCGCAGACCGAGGTTCTGCGCATGATCCCCGGATTGGAGGAGGCGCGCTTTGCCCGTTTGGGCGGCATTCACCGCAACACCTTCCTCAATTCCCCGACGCTTTTGGACAATCAGATGCGCCTCAAATCGCGGCCCAACATCCGCTTTGCCGGACAGATTACCGGCGTTGAAGGCTATGTCGAAAGCGCCGCGATGGGCCTTTTGGCGGGACGTCTGGCGGCGGCGGAAATCCAAGGGCGCAGCATTGAGACCGCGCCGCAAAACACCGCCATGGGCGCATTGATCCACCACATCACCGGCGGCGCCGAGGCCAAGACCTTCCAACCGATGAACGTCAATTTCGGCCTCTTCGCGCCGCTCGAGGACAGCGGCATCAAGGGCGGCCGGCGCGGCAGAAAAGACCGCTACAAAGCCTATACAGATCGCGCCAAAGACGAATTTAATCAATGGCTTGAAGAACGAATTTAAACCATGATCACCCGCTTCGCCCCCAGCCCCACCGGCCCGCTGCATCTTGGCCATGCCTACTCGGCTCTGCTGGGGCACCGCATGGCGCGGGCGGCGGGCGGGCGGTTCTTGTTGCGGATGGAAGACACCGATCTGGAGCGCTCCAAACCTGAATGGGCCGATCTGATCTGCACCGATCTGCGCTGGCTTGGCATCACATGGGACGGCCCCGTGCTCAGCCAAGCCGCGCAACTGGAGAGCTACGATGCCCCCCTGCAACGGCTTGAGAAGATGGGATTGCTTTATCCTTGCTCGTGCAGCCGCGCCGATATTCGCGCGGCGATGTCCGCGCCGCAGGAGGGCGCGGCGCATGAGGTTTATCCGCAGCTGTGCAAATCACGGCCCATGTCCGACCGCCGCTCCGGCGACGCGCTGCGCCTGCATCTGGACAAGGCCCTAGCCCTATTGGCAGGGCGCGATGTGGCGTTTGTCGAGACCGGCGCGGCCCATAGCGGACATCATAGCATCGACGCGGAGCAAGCACAGCGTGAGATCGGCGATGTGGTGCTGTCGCGCAAGGGCGAGAATATCGTCGCCTATTTCCTCGCTTCCGCCCTTGATGACGCGGCCCAAGGCATCACCCATGTGGTGCGCGGCGAGGATCTGTTTGATTTCACCGCCATTCAGGTGATCTTGCTCAGCCTTTTGGACCTGCCTGTGCCGATCTATCACCATCACAAATTGATCCGCGACGAGGCGGGCAAGCGTCTTGCCAAACGCGATGATGCGCGGTCCTTGCAAAGCTTTCGCGCGGCGGGCAAACAGCCAGCAGATATCTTCGAGATGTTGGGAGTAGACCAAACGGTCTAACCAACTGCTGTGGCATCGCTCAGGCGACCAATTGGTCTAGGGCACCATAGGCGCCATCAATTCGACCTCATCCCCCTCGCGGATCGCCGTATAAAAACAGCTGCGTCGGTTGGTATGGCACGCCGGTCCCTCTTGGCGCACCATCGCCAAAAGGCAATCCCGATCACAATCGACCCGCAGATCGACCAGATGTTGCAGATGGCCCGAGGTTTCGCCCTTGATCCAGAAGCTTTGCCGCGAGCGGCTCCAATAGGTCACGCGCCCCGTTTCAAGCGTCTTTTGCACGGCGGCGGCATTCATCCACGCCATCATCAAGACCTCGCCGGTCTCGGCCTCCTGCGCAATGCAGGGGATCAACCCCGCCGCATCAAATTTAAGAGTGCTTGCATCGAAAGTCGTAGGGGCAGTCATGGCGAAAACCTTTTGCATCTTGTGGCGCTGCCCCTATCTATGAGGAAACGCGGCAAAGGAAAAGCGCCGCCGCCTATGCTGCGCGACACGAAAGGCCAAGTGATGAGCGACGAGACAGACCTGATCAAACTCTATTCGGCAAAGATCCTCGATCTGGCGGCCAATATTCCCCACAGCACGCGCCTCGACGCGCCGATGGCAACGGTCAAACGCCGCGCGCCTTTGTGCGGGTCGACCGTGACCGTCGATCTGAATATCCAAGACGGGCGGATCAGCGATTTTGCCCAAGACGTCAAAGCCTGCGCCCTTGGGCAAGCCGCCGCATCGGTGGTCGGCGCGGCCGTGGTCGGGCGCAGCCTTGAGCAAATCGAGGCCGCGCGCAGCCAGTTGCGCGCCATGCTCAAAGACGGCGCCTCCGCCCCCAAAGCGCCCTTTGACGGGCTTGCGGTGCTCGAGCCCGCGCGCGACTACAAAAACCGCCACGCCTCGATCATGCTGTCTTTGGACGCTACGGCAGAGGCCTTCGAGCAGGCTTTGCAAAGCAATTGTGCCTGACGGGCGGTAGGATTTAACGCTCTGTGAGGAAATATCGGGTAGCCCTGTGACAGATCACACACAGGCGCCCCGATGAAACCAGACCACGATTTCCCCCTCCCCGCATTGGACCAAGCGGCACAAGACCGGCTTTCGCGCCTGTCAAAGACGGCCTCGACACTTGGCCGCGAGATCGTCGATATCGCGGGTTTTCTGGACCGGCTGGAATGCGAGTCGCAAGCGCAGCTCAAGGCGCTTGGCGCGGTCAAGGACGGATCAGCCCGCGTTGCCACGGCCAATACCGCGGTGCTGTCCACCGTGGACATGGTGGCGCAATCGGCCCATGACACGTTGCAACGCGTGTCGGAATCGACCGAATATGTCAGTCAAACCAGCACCCTCGCCATCGATCTGGCCCAATGGGTGCAGCAAATCAACGATCACAGCGCCGAAGTGCGCGAAATGCTCGAAGAGGTGAAATCCTCGAACGAGCAAATCGCCACCATCGCGGCGCAGGTCAATATGCTGGCCATCAATGCCAAGATCGAAGCCGCGCGCGCGGGCGACGCGGGCAAAGGCTTTGCCGTGGTTGCCGATGCGATCAACGAGCTGAGCCAAAGCACCTCTAAGGCGGCCAATGATATCACCGGCACGGTCGGCAACCTGTCCAATTGGGTGCAGCGCCTGTCCGAGGGCGCATCGCAATCGGCGCTCAAGGCCGACACATTGCTCGAACGCGGCGGCGAAACCGACCGCGCGCTGACCACGATCAAGGACCAAGTCGCCGCAAGCCAGACACAAACCGAGGTGATCCGAGAAGAAGCGGGGCGCGCCGATGAGGCGGTGCAATCCTTTACCCCCTCCATCGCCAGCATCGACGCCTCCTTCAGATCGAGCGCCGAAGGCGTCAAGACCGCCCACACCCGCGTGGAAAAGCTGATCGATCGCTCCGAACGGATGGTCCAAGACAGCGTTGCGATGGGCGGATCAAGCGAAGACGGGCCGATGATCTTGCACGTCCAAGACATTGCAGGACAAATTTCGCAGGCCCTCGCCAACGCCGTCGAGAGCCGCCGCATCTCTTTGAGCGATCTCTTCGATGAAAATTACCGCCCCATAGAGGGCAGCGATCCGGTGCAATATTCCACGCGCTTCTTGCGCCTGACCGATCAACTGCTTCCCACCTTGCAAGAACCCGCAACCCAAATCGACAGCCGTGTGGTGTTTTGTGCGGCGGTGGATCGCAACGGCTATCTGCCGACGCATAACAAGAAGTTCTCGCAGCCGCCAAGCACAGATCCGGAATGGAACATGGCCAATTGCCGCAATCGCCGCATCTTTGACGATCGCGTCGGCCTCAAGGCGGGCCGCAACACGCAGCCGTTCTTGCTGCAAGTCTATCGCCGCGATATGGGCGGCGGCAATTTCGTGATGATGAAAGACCTCTCCGCCCCGATTACAATCAACGGGCGCCATTGGGGCGGTCTGCGCTTGGCCTATAAATTCTGATCAAAAAAAACCGCCGCTTGCTGGCAGGCAAGCGGCGGTCAGTACGCGTCTGGATATTCGCGAAACCGGCGGAGGGATTAGGCAACCTCCGAGGACCGAGGGACAGATCGGCCAAAATAACGCGTCGAATGGGGATGAGACGCGCAGGCAGCGAAAGACGCAGGCAGGTAACTCTATAACTCCTCTAATGCTGTAACAGTTCCATGTCAGAACCGAGAAATCCGTCCAAAGCAGCGACATCCGCCGCCCGCTTCACCAATGGCAGGGATCAAATCAGACCCGGCAAATGCAATCCGACAACCAGCATGACCAAAAGCGCCGCAGCGCCGACGGCGTCTTGCAGCAAGGTTTCGGGCGAGCGCGCAACAACAGTTTTAATCTGAGCAAACATTTTGGTGCCTCCTGATCTACGGCGCTCTCATGCGGGCCGTTTCGTTGCACCTTTGTTCTCATTAATCTTAATCAATGTAAAGAACTTTTTGAGAACATTTGAGAACAAATCTGTTTCGAAATCGGAGCCTTGGCAGAAAATATGCCTTAACCCACTGATATTAAACGAATTGCCTCATCCTGCCCCATGAGCCACAAAAGCACCCGCGCCGCCTGTCCGCGCGGCGAGGTCAGCTCCGGATCTTCCGCCAAGAGCTTGCGCGCATCGCTTTGCGCCGTGGCCATGAGGCCCGATTGCGCCTCAACATCGGCCACACGGAATCGTGGCAGGCCCGATTGCGCCGTGCCGATCAGATCCCCCGCCCCGCGCATTTCCAAATCCACCTCGGCGATGCGAAACCCGTCCTCGCTTTCGCGCAATGTCGTCAGCCGCCGCTCGCCGGCCTCGCTGAGCGGGGATTGATAGAGCATCAAACAGGTCGAGGCCGCATCGCCGCGCCCGACCCGCCCGCGCAACTGGTGCAGCTGCGCAAGGCCAAAGCTTTCGGCGCGCTCGATCACCATGATCGTCGCATTGGGCACATCGACGCCGACTTCGATCACCGTCGTCGCCACCAAAACCGCAGTTTCGCCCTTTTGAAACGCCCGCATGGCGGCGTCTTTTTGCTCGGGCGGCAATTGCCCGTGGACCAATCCAACCACGCCCTCGCCAAGCGCCGCGCGCAGGGTTTTGAACCGCTCCTCGGCGCTCGACAGGTCCACGACCTCGCTTTCCTCGACCAAAGGACAGACCCAATAGCATTGGCGCCCCTCGGCAATGGCGCGGCGCAGGTGATCGACCACCTCCTCCATCCGTCCCATCGAGATCATCGCGGTTTTGATCGGCTTGCGCCCGGGCGGCTTTTCATCAAGCACCGACACATCCATATCGCCATATTGCGCCAAGGCGAGGCTGCGCGGGATCGGCGTGGCCGTCATGACCAATACATCCACCCCCGCGCCCTTGCGGCCAAGCTCCAACCTCTGGCGCACGCCAAAACGGTGCTGCTCATCCACCACCGCAAGCCGCAGATCGGCAAATTCGACATCCTTTTGAAACACCGCGTGGGTGCCGACCAATATATTGATCTTGCCCGCGCCGAGCGCCTCAAGCTTGGCGCGCCGCTCGCCCGATTTGTCGCGGCCCGTCAATATTTCCACCACCACGCCGGCGCTTTCGGCCAAGGGGCGCAGCCCCTCAAGGTGTTGACGCGCAAGGATTTCCGTGGGGGCCATCATCACGCCCTGCCCGCCCGCTTCGACGGCCACCAACAGCGCCATAAAGGCCACCAAGGTTTTGCCCGCCCCCACGTCGCCTTGCAAAAGCCGGTTCATTTTCAACGGCTGCGCCATGTCATGGCTGATCTCTTCGATGGCGCGGCTTTGCGCCCCCGTGGGCCGATAGGGCAGCGCCGAAAGCACCCGCGATTGCAAACGCCCCGTCCCTTGCGACACCACGCCTTTGCCCCTGCGCATTTTCGCCCGCGCCAGCCCCAAGGTCAGTTGATGCGCCATAAACTCGTCATAGGCCAATCGCGCCCGCGCAGGCGCCGTCGCGGCCAGATCCTCCGCTTTTTGCGGACGATGCGCGGCCTCCAGCGCGGCGCGCCAATCAGGCCATTTCTCCACCCGCTTTTGCGCGGGATCGATCCATTCGGCCAACTGAGGCGCTTTGGAGAGCGCCGAGGTCGCGGCCTTGAGCATCACCGCCCGCGTCACCCCCGCCGTAAGCGGATAGACCGGCTCGAACGCAGGGATCGTGCCCGCCTCTTCGACGGGCAACATATATTCGGGATGGACCATATTGGCGATCCCGTCGAACAATTCGACCTTGCCCGACACCACGCGGCGCGATCCTTCGGGCAAATGCGCGTTCAAATAGCGATCATTGGCGTGGAAAAACACCAATTGAAACGCGCCTTCGCTGTCTTCGACATTGATCCGGTAGGCACCGCCGCGATTGCGCGGGGGACGGTGTTGTCCGACCAAGACTTCAACCGTCAAATGCGCAGGCAAATCAGCCCCTTGGACCGTGTCCTTCACGCGCCGATCAATGCCCGAATGCGGCATG
The DNA here is from genome assembly GCF_040371945.1 of Litorivita sp. NS0012-18. Lineage (NCBI taxonomy): Bacteria > Pseudomonadati > Pseudomonadota > Alphaproteobacteria > Rhodobacterales > Paracoccaceae > Litorivita > Litorivita sp. NS0012-18. Next base: position 329,241 of record NZ_BAABWS010000001.1, read on the forward strand.
GTCAGCAGCAGATCACGCGGGCGCTCCACATGCATATTGGCAAAATTTTGCGCGATTTTCGGCCCGACGCCCTCCAGCGTGGTCAGCTCCGCAAAGAGCGGGAAAAGCGCTTCGGGTCTGCCGCTCATACCTGCCTCATTGCCCCGCGATCAAATCAAGCCAGCCATCTTCGTCGAGCGTCTCGATCCCCAAGTCCGCCGCTTTCTTGGCCTTGCTGCCCGCCCCTGGCCCCGCGATCAAAAGATCGGTTTTGGCCGACACCGAACCTGACACCTTGGCGCCGAGTCGCTCGGCCTGTGCCTTGGCTTCGGCGCGGCTCATTTTCTCCAACGTGCCGGTGAAAACCACAGTTTTGCCCGCGACGGGGCTGCCTTCGGTTTTGGGCTGTTCGGCATCGAGAATGGTCAAATGCGCGGCCAAGGCGTCGATGCTGGCGCGCTCCTCGGGTTGGGCAAAGGCCGTCACCAGACTGCGCGCCATAACCTCGCCCACGCCGTCGATATTGAGCAAGGCCTCCCACTGCGCCCCGTCGCATCCGGCGGCCTCGACCATCGCCGCCTCCAGCACCTCCCACGAGCCATAGCGGCGCGCGATCAAATTGCTCGCCTGTTCGCCCAAATGGCGGATACCGAGCGAAAAAAGCATCCGCTCCAGCGGGATTTTTCGTTTATCCTCAATCGCTTCAAAAAGCTTCTTCGCGCTTTTATCGCCCCAGCCCTCGCGGTTCTTGAGCTGCTGCATGCCGCTGCCATAGCGCGCCTCAAGCTCGAAAATATCCGCAGGGGTTTTGACCCATCCATCCTCATAGAATTGCTCGACCTGTTTCGCGCCCAGCCCATCGATGTCAAAGGCCTTGCGCGAGACGAAATGTTTGAGCTTCTCGACCGCCTGCGCGGGGCAAATGATACCGCCGGTGCAGCGGCGCACCGCATCGCCCTCCTCGCGGATCGCCTCGGAGCCGCATTCGGGACATATCGTGGGAAACACGTAAGGCACGGCCGTCTCGGGCCGTTTGGACAGGTCCAGATCGGCAATTTTCGGGATCACATCACCAGCGCGGTAAACCTGCACCAGATCGCCGATGCGAATGTCCTTGCCGTCTCTGATCCGCCCGCCTTTGGCGTCCAGTCCGGCAATATAATCCTCGTTGTGCAGGGTCGCGTTCGAGACCACCACGCCGCCCACCGTCACCGGATCGAGCCGCGCCACGGGGCTGAGCGCGCCAGTGCGGCCAACCTGAATATCGATGCCGGCCAGCCGCGTCCAAGCCAATTCGGCCGGAAATTTATGGGCGATCCCCCAACGCGGCGTGGTCGAGCGAAACCCGAGCCGCGCCTGCAGCGCCAGATCGTCCACCTTATAGACCACCCCGTCAATGTCATAGCCCAGATCGGGCCGAAGCGCGGCGATATGCGCGTAATGGGCGCGCAAGTCGTCGGCGCTATTGCACAGCTTTGTCAAAGGGTTGGTTGCAAACCCGAGCGCGGCGAGACGGTCGATCGCGCCCTTTTGCGTCTTGGCCAGAGGCGCGGAGAGCTCCCCCCAAGCATAGGCAAAAAATTTCAGCGGGCGCGCACGGGTGATCTCGGCGTCGAGCTGGCGGAGCGACCCCGCAGCCGCGTTGCGCGGATTGGCAAAGCTCTTGCCGCCGCGCGCCTCTTGGGCGGTATTGAGGGCGGCGAAATCGGCGTGGGACATATAGACCTCGCCGCGCACCTCCAACACATCCGGCGCCCCGGTCAGGCTTTGTGGAATATCCGCAATCATCCGCGCATTGGAGGTGACGTTTTCACCCACGGCCCCGTCGCCGCGCGTCGCCGCTTGGATCAACTGGCCGTTCTGATAGCGCAAAGACAGGCTCAGCCCGTCGATCTTCGGCTCGGCGGTGAAGGCCAAAGGCGCGTCATCCTCCAATGACAGGAACTTGCGCACTCCGCGCACGAAATCATCAAGGTCCTCGTCGGTAAACACATTGCCCAAAGACAGCATTCGCACCGCATGGGTGATTTTGCCAAAGCCTTCGGCGGGGGCGGCGCCGATTTGCTCGCTCGGGCTATCGGTGCGTTTAAGGTCGGGAAAGCGCGCCTCGATCTCGGCGTTGCGGCGTTTGAGCGCGTCAAAGCCCGCGTCATCCATCACCGGCGCGTCGTCCCTGTGATAGGCCGCATTGGCCCGCGCCAGAAGATCGGCCAAACGCGCCAATTCGGCGCGCGCCTGCGCCTGCGAGAGGTCCTCTACCGCGATCTTATCTGTCTGCTCGGCTGCCACCACCGCGAGGCTCCCCTATTTCTGCGCATTGACTTGCGTGAAGTGATAGGTCGCCGCCGCCCGCCCGTAAAGACATCTCACCGCTGTTTTGCCCCGTCACGGTGCAGGGGGCAAAAGAAAACGGCCCGCATCCAAAGGATACAGACCGTTTTGAAACCATAGCGGAAAAACAGCGCCCAGCGGCCGGTCGCCTTTTCCCATAGCTTTGCCCTGACCCCTACATCAGGCAAAGCCGTGCGGCGTCACGCTCCCATAGCGATCCGCTGATCGTCGATCTCGTTCGGCTCCGGATCGCGCAGAACATAGCCGCGCCCCCAAACCGTTTCGATATAATTGTCGCCGCCGGTTGCGGTGCTGAGCTTCTTGCGCAGCTTGCAAATGAACACATCGATGATCTTGAGTTCCGGCTCGTCCATCCCGCCATAGAGGTGGTTGAGGAACATTTCCTTGGTCAATGTCGTGCCCTTGCGCAGCGACAATAGTTCAAGCATCTGGTATTCCTTGCCGGTCAGATGCACGGATTTGCCCGCCACATCGACAGATTTCGCATCCAGATTGACCGCGATTTTGCCTGTCTTGATGACCGATTGCGAATGGCCTTTCGAGCGGCGGATGATCGCATGGATGCGCGCCACCAATTCTTCGCGGTGGAAGGGTTTCGTCAGATAATCATCCGCGCCGAAACCGAAGCCTTTAATTTTGTTTTCCGTATCGTCCGCACCCGACAGGATCAGGATCGGCGTATCGACACGCGCCAACCGCAGTTGCCGCAAGACCTCATGCCCGTTCATATCGGGCAATCCGAGATCCAAAAGGATGAGGTCATAATCATAGAGCTTGGCCAAATCGATGCCTTCTTCGCCCAAATCCGTTGTGTAAACGTTCAGGTTGGCATGGGTCAGCATAAGCTCGATACTTTTCGAGGTTGTGGGGTCGTCTTCCACCAAAAGCACGCGCATGGGTCGTTTCTCCGCTATTATTCTAGATTTTCACTAAAATTAACCGTGTAAGAAATTAGTTAACTACAGGTTACCAACAGAGATGTTTTAGCATAAACAACCTAAAGTTGTCGATATTTTTGCACTTGCGTCGCTTTGAGCGCATCTTCGCCATGTTCGGTCACCGCAGAGAGCCACTCGCGAAACTCATCGGCCGACAGGCTGTAGCGCGCCAAGGCTTCGTCTTGCGATATTAAGCCGTAGACAACGCCGCGCACAACCGCAGCTTTGCGCGACGCAACCCAGCGGCGCGTTGTTTCGGGCGGCAGATCGGCCCGCGTCATCACGGTTCCGTCGCTCAATGTTACGGCCCTTGGCCCGTCGACTTTCTTCAGATACATGGCACTCAACCCTCGTTCCATGTGCTGAACCTAGCCATAGGCCAGTTAATGGGGGGTGAAACGTAACCTTGTGAGTAGTTCGCATTTTCCTATATTCTGTAAGACATTGGCGAGGGTTTTGCCCCGCCGTCGCCTTCTGCCCCTCCGGAGACACCGTCATGGCCCTTGATGACACGCCTGCATTGAACTCGCTCGGCTTTGCCAAACCTCCCAGCGAAACCCGCGTGGTCGTCGCCATGTCCGGCGGTGTCGACAGCTCTGTCGTGGCGGCGATGTTGGCCGAGGAAGGCTATGACGTGGTGGGCGTGACCTTGCAGCTTTACGATCATGGCGCGGCCTTGGCCAAAAAAGGCGCCTGCTGCGCCGGTGTGGATATCCATGACGCGCGCCGCGTGGCCGAGGAAATGGGATTTCCGCATTATGTTCTGGATTATGAAAACATTTTCCAAGACGCCGTGATCGACGAATTCGCCGACAGCTACCTTGCGGGCGCCACGCCCGTGCCCTGCATCCGCTGCAACGAGCGGGTGAAATTCAAAGACCTGCTAGAGACCGCCAAGGATCTGGATGCCGATTGCATGGCCACGGGGCATTATATCCAACGGGTCATGGGCGAACGGGGGCCAGAGCTGCACTCCGCCGCCGATGCGAACCGCGATCAAAGCTATTTCCTCTTTTCCACCACGGCCGAGCAACTGGATTATCTGCGCTTCCCGCTCGGGCATCTGCCCTCCAAGGACGCCACCCGCGCATTGGCGGCGAAATACGGGCTGGCCGTGGCGGACAAACCCGACAGTCAGGACATCTGCTTTGTCCCCAACGGCAACTATGCCTCGGTGATCGAAAAACTGCGCCCTGGTGCGGCAGAAGCCGGTGATATCGTCGATACCGACGGCAATGTCTTGGGCCACCATAACGGCGTCATCCATTACACCATCGGGCAACGCCGCGGCCTCGGCATCGGCGGTCTGGCCGATCCGCTCTATGTGGTGCGTCTGGATGTGGACAAAAAACATGTCATCGTCGGGCCGAAAGAATTGCTCTCGACCCGCACCATTCCGGTGCGCGAGATCAACTGGATCGGCGAGGGCGATTTGATGGATATGAAAGAGCGCGAAATTGCCGTGCGGGTGCGATCGACCCGTCCGCCGCGCCCTGCAATCTTGCGCCCGCTTTCCGCGACCGAGGCCGAGGTGGAATTGCTCACCCCCGAAGAAGGCGTCTCGCCGGGGCAGGCTTGCGTGTTCTACGATCCCGACAGCCCGCGCATCTTTGGCGGCGGTTGGATCTGGCGCGGCTACTGACCCGCCGCGCTAACGGTCCAATCCGCGCAAAACCGCCCGCGCCGCCCGCACTCCCGGTGCCTCGCCGCCCTTGCCCAAACGCTCCATCGTGACGGCCATCGCCGCGCGCTGCGCCTCGGGATGGGCCAGAACCGCCTCGATGGCGGGGGCGATTTTGGCGGGATCACAGTTTTTGCCGATAAATTCGGGGATGATCCGCGTATCCGACACAAGGCTGACCAAAGTCACGGTGTCGATCTTGAGCATGCGGCTGATGATGATCCGGCTCAGCCAGCTCATATCATAGGCGATAACCATCGGCGTGTCGGCCGCGGCGAGTTCGAGCGACACGGTGCCCGAGGCCGCAAGCGCCATATCGGCGGCCTTGAAGGCTGCGCGTTTGAGCGCGGCGTAAGCCTCTGGCGTCATGCCCTCGGGGTCGAGAATGACCGGATCGACGGGCCAATCGCGCGTGGCCGCCCGAACCGCTTGGGTCACATTGCCCGTGGTCGGCACCACGACGCGCATATCGGGATGCGCCGCCATGACAGGGGCCAAGGCCGCGCCGAACACAGGCGCCAACCGCCCAACCTCGCCGCGCCGCGATCCGGGCAAGACGAGCATCATCGGCGCATCGCCTATCGCATGGGCGGCGCGAAACGCCTCGGCCTCGGCCTGCGCCGCAACAGGTTCGGCAACCACCGGATGGCCGACGAAATCGCATTCCATCCCCGCCGCCGTCATATAGGGCGGCTCGAAGGGAAACAGCGCCAACACATGGTCGATGATCTGCGCCATCTTCGCCGCCCTGCCCGCGCGCCACGCCCAAACCGTCGGCGCGACATAATGCACCGTGCGAATGGAGGTGCGCGCCTTGACCCGCCGCGCCACGCGCAGGGAAAAATCGGGGCTGTCGATGGTGATCAGAACATCGGGATTGGCCGCAATCACCGCCTCGGCGGTCTCGTTGATGCGGCGCATCAAATGGCGGTATTTGGGCAGGATTTCCGCAATCCCCATGACCGAAAGCTCATCCATGGGAAACCGGCTTTGCAAGCCTTTGCTTTGCATCAATGGCCCGCCAACGCCTTGGAATTGCACGCCGTTTTGCAAACTTTGCAAGCCTTCCATCAAAGCCGCGCCCAGCTTGTCGCCCGAGGCTTCGCCCGCAATGATGAAAACCCTCACGCGCCGCGCTCCTTGATCCACAAGAACATGCCCATGGCATCCAAAATTGCCACCACACGCGGCAGGTCCAAGACCATCACACCGCCCGCCTCGATGATAATCCCGTCAAACCCGCCCTCGGCGGCGTGCATTGCCGTCGCAGGGCCAATTGTGGGCAAATCAGCGCGGCGGTCCTGATCCGGTTTTGGCGCTTTGAACAAGACCGCACCTGGCGCAGAGTTGGGCGCAGGGGCTTGCGGCTGCGCCGCGTCAAACCAAGTGCGCACCCACTGCGACAGCTGGTCCAACCCGACCTCCAACAGATCGCGGGTCAAAAGCGGCGGCTCATAGCGCGGGTGAAACGTTGCGAGCATCGCATCGGTGCCCGCATCGTCTTCGCGCGCCAAAATCACGCCGTCTTTGATCACGCTGGCTTGGCCGAGATCCGCCGCGCCCATTTCGACCAGCGCGCGCGCGCCCGCCGCCGCATCCGCGCGGTGGCGCGCCTCGGGCTGCGCCTTGGTCGGCACGCCCGCAGGCTGCGTCAGATCGCCGACCAATTCATCCGCGCCGCGAATGGTAAATCCGGTTTGCTCGAAGATTTGCATAACCAGACGCAGAGCACCATCATCGCCCTTGGCCAAAGCCTCTTGGAAGAGCGGCACAAGCGGCAACGTGTCCCGATCCAAAGCGGCGGGATCGATCACCGGCCGGTCAATCGCCCCGCACAGGCAGACATCGGTCACCCCCGCCTCGCCCAGACGGATCAAAAGCGATCCCAGATGCTCGATCCGGAAACTCAGCTCCGGCGCCGCCCCGTCAGGGAGGTGCCCCGCCAGCGCACAGACCATCGGGCGCGGCAGGCCCTGCGCCTCTTGCGAGGCGATGATCTCGGCGGGAAGGCTCCCGCGCCCTGCAATCAGCGCCAGCATCGGCGGCTCTACCTCGGGGTCAGGAAGGAGCGGTCGCTCTCTCCGGTCACGAAATCGACGATCTGGCGCACATAGGCGCTTTCGGTATCCTCGCCCAAACGGCGCGCGCGGTCTTGGAAGGTGCCCTCGCCTTGGGCCAGCATCTGAAACGCGGCGCGCAGGGCGGTGATATCACTGCGCTGCACACCGCGGCGCTTGAGACCGACCAGATTGAGCCCGTCCAATTCGCCGCGCGGCGCTTGGACCAACCCATATGGGATCACGTCATTGGTCACCATGGTGACCGCGCCGATGATCGCGCCTTGGCCGATGCGCACCCATTGATGCACGCCCACCAGACCGCCGATGATCACGTCATCCTCGACAATGCAATGCCCCGCCAAAGCGGCGTTATTGACCACGATGACACGGTTGCCGACCTGCACGTCATGGGCAATGTGACAGCCCGCCATGAACAGCCCGTCATCCCCCACGCGGGTCACCCCGCCGCCGCCCTCGGTGCCCGCGTTCATGGTCACATGTTCGCGGATACGGTTGCGCGCGCCGATTTCAAGACGCGATTTTTCGCCTTTGAATTTAAGATCTTGCGGGATTTCGCCGATACAGGCGAAGGAGAAAATCACGCTGTCTTCGCCCACCACCGTATCGCCGGTCACGACCACATGGCTTTTGAGCTCGACGCCGTCGCGCAGCACCACATCGGGGCCGACATGGCAAAACGGGCCGATACGCACGCCCTGCCCGATCTGTGCGCCCGTCTCGATGACGGCGCTGGGGTGAATACTCGGGCTGTCTTGGGTCTTGGTGGCCATCAGGCTCACTCCTTCGGCAAGTCCATCATTGCAGTAAACTCGACCTCGCAGGCCATTTCGCCATCGACCGTCGCCACGCCGCCGAATTTCCACACCTTGCCGCCCGGTTTGCCGCGCAGGGTTTCGAGCTTCATCTCGACCACATCGCCAGGCACGACCATGCGGCGGAATTTGCATTTATCAATCGCCATGAAATAGACGAGCATATTCTTGTCGGCCATCTCCAAAGCCGTGCCCACCATCACCGCCGCCGTTTGCGCCATGGCCTCGACAATCGTCACGCCGGGCATGATCGGATTGGAGGGAAAATGGCCCTGAAAATGCGGCTCGTTCATGGTGACATTCTTGATGCCTCTGGCCGATTGATAGCCGTCGATATCGACCACTTTATCTACCAACAAAAACGGATAGCGGTGCGGAATAATGCGCTGGATCAGGTGGATATCGGCGGTTTGTAGCTCGCTCATGGAATGTCCTTTCGCTGTGCGCATCACGGGATCGGCACGGATTTGTCATTGGCCTGCTGTGCCAGTTTGAGGCAGCCCGCCCTGAGTAGCAACTCCCCCCGCGCGCGGCAAGAGCGTCACTCGCTTGCGGGGGCCGCAGGCGGGTTTTGGGTGGGCGCGGAGGGCTCGGCGGGTTGCGGCGCCGCCTCCCCATCCGCGGCACCGGTGCCGATCACCTCGTCCACGCGCGCAATCGCCCGATCGGTGATATCCACCGCGTCGAAGCGTTTGAGCACATAGCGCCGCTCGATCAACACGCTGGCACCGATGTCTTGCATCAACTCGGTGAGCACCGGATCGGCGGCTTGCAAGAACAACCGCTGCGCCGCCTCGTTGTCTTGGCCCAAAGCGGCGACCTTGGCGTCCTGCTCGCGGCGGATGCGTTGAACCTTTTCGTCAAACGCATCGGCAAGCGCGCGAAAATCCGCCGCCGCCATGCCCGCACGGTCTTCGGTCAACCCTTGCTCTTCGGCGCCCAGCTCGGCCTCGATCTTGCGGTTTTCGGCTACAAGCGCAGTGCGGCGCGCCTCGAAATCGCGCGCGACACGGCCACCAAAGGCCGATTCAATAAAGAAGCGGTCCAGATCGATCACCACGACGGAGCTTGAGTTCAGACCGGCATTTTGATCCAGCTGAAATCCTGCACTCGCATTGGGCAAGGCTCCGGCCTGCTGCGCGGTCAGCGGCGCCGCCACGCAAAGCGGTGCAACAACCGCCAAGCCCCGCGCCACTGCCAATAAAAGGCCCCGCCGCATCATCGGCTTAGAAATTGGTCGAGATGGACAGATCGAAGGTCTGCTCTTTGTCAAACGCCTCTTTTTTCAAAGCATGGGTCCAGTTGAACCGCAACGGCCCCACAGGTGTTTTCCAAAACAGAGACAAACCAACGACTTGCCGCGCCGAGCCGCTTTCATAAAGCACGTCGGTTGCGCCCGCAGTGGTGGCATCATTCAGGCCCCAGACATTGCCAACATCAAAGAACGCCCCGCCGCGCATCCCGTATTCTTCGGGGATGCCGAGCGGGAATTCGGCCTCGAAACGGGCGACGGCATACATATTGCCGCCCAAGGCATCATTCACGCCCGCACCGTCATATTGACGCGGCCCGATACCATCGGGTTCGAACCCGCGCATCAGGCTTTGCCCGAACAAGAACCGGTCGGTGACGCGGCTTGCGTCCGATCCGTTAAAGGCCAAGGCTCCGCCCTCAACCGTGGCACGCAGGGTGACCTCGTCGTTAAAGACGGTGGTCTGCGCGACCGCCTTCGCGGTGGAGCGAATGAACTGCACATCGCCGCCCAAACCGGCCAATTCCTGACCAAATTCAAAGAGCACACCGGCATTGGGGTTTAGCCCCGTGCGGCGGCTGTCGTAGGAGAAGCTATACCCGATCCCGCTGTCGATCTTGCTGCCTTGATCCGCTTCGGCGCGCAAAATGCTGCCAAGGTTGGATGCCGGATCGTAGGTCATATCGACCATATTGGCGAAATAATGCAGCCGCACCCGCGACAGATCGCTCACGGGGAAACTGATCCCCGTTTGGAACGACCCGATCTCGGTATCATAGAGCGAGAATTGATTGTCCGTATTGGTCAAAGCTGCCGAAATATCAAACCGCAGATCGCGCCCCAAAAACGCCGGCTCGGTGAAGCCAAAGCTATAGGCGGTATCGGAATCCGTGCCCGCGATGGTAAAGCTAAGCTGTTGCCCGCGCCCGAGGAAGTTCGACTCGTTGAATTTCGCAACAAGGCCAAGGCCGCTGTTGGAGCTGAACGTGCCGCCAAAGGACAGCGAGCCGGTGCTCTTTTCCTCGACATTCACATCAACCACAACCTTATCAGGGCTGGAGCCTTCGCGCGCATTCACATCGGCATTGGCAAAATAGCCCAAGGATTTCACCCGCTCGGCGCTTTCGCGAATTTCGCGCGGGTTGAACGGGTCGCCTTCGACGATGCGGAACTGGCGGCGCACCACGCTGTCGAGCGTCGTGGCGTTGCCTTCGATATCGATCCGTTCGACAAAGACGCGCGGGCCTTTGGACAGGACAAATTCGATATCCAGCGTCAGGTCGCGATCATTGCGCGTCACGCGCGGTTCGACGCGCATGAAATCAATGCCCTTGCGCACGGCCAAACGCTCCATCCGCGCAATCGCATTTTCGATATCAACGGGAGAATAGACCTGCCCCGACTTGATCTTCATCACCGCGCCAAATTCGTCGGCATCGACATTGGACATTTCGGAAACGGTGGTCACCTCGCCCAAACGGAACTGTTGCCCCTCTTGAACATTGAAGGTGACGAAATAGCCGTCACGCTCGCGCGCAAGCTCGGCATTCACCGAGGTGGTGCGAAAATCGACATAGCCGCGCGAGAGGTAGAAATCGCGCAAGACCTGTTTGTCGAACTCGATCCGGTCCTCAACCACGGTGTCGCGCTTGATCAAGATGCGCAAAAGACCGGCCTGTTTGGTGCTCAAAACACGGCGCAGGCGGCTGTCGGAAAAGGCACGGTTGCCGACAAAACCAAGGCGCGAGATTTCGGTAACCGCACCTTCGAAAATTTCAAACACCAGATCGACGCGGTTGTCGCTGCGCCGGATGATCCGCGGCGTTACGCGCGCCGAGGTGCGCCCCTCATTGGCATAGGCTTCGCTCAGCGCGGCGGCGTCGCGCTCCGCGGTGGTCGGGCTGAACACAAGGCGCGGGCGGGACTGGACCACCTGCTCAAGCACCTCATCCTTGATCCGCCGGTTGCCCTCAAAGCTGATGCGGTTGATGGTCGGGTATTCCTTGACCGCGATGCGCAAGGTATTGCCGCTCGGCGCGATCTCGACGCTTTCAAACAGGCCCGAGCCCAAAATCCGCTGATACGCATCATTGAGCTGACCGGCAGAGATGGTCTGGCCTTTGGCGATTCCTGCGTAGGACAGGATCGTGCTGGCATCGACGCGCTGGTTGCCGTCCACCGCGACATTGGTAAAGCGGTAGCTCTGCGCATATGCGGCTTGCGGCAAAACGCCCGAAGCCGTTGCAATTGAAAGAAAAGCTGCGGTGCTCAAAAGCCGAAGCGTTGCCGTGTGCCCAGCAGGTTTTTGACGCCCGCCCTCATTGTTATCGGTCATGTGTCAACCCAGTCTGACGTGCCATTTTGCACCTTGCTATCCCTATAGCACAGACTTGTCAAAACCGCAAAATAGAGTGGCGCCCGAAAGGCGCCTCACAAGGGGTTGGGTTTTCTACGATTTTTCACCGTTGCGCGCAGCCCGCAAGCCGACGCAGCGTTATTGCACGCCCCAAGAGCCGACAAAAGCGCCCGCCATCAGCGCGACAATAATCGTCGCAATATAGAGAATCCGGTCCCAATTGATCGTGAACAGCAAGCTTAGCCCGCGATATCCCTGTGCAATGGTCTGCATCTCAAACGCCCTTTGGTGCTTTGCGCCGCGCGCAGCGGCTCATCCGCCGCGCAACGCAAAACTTGTCGCAAACCATTATGCCGTGATCAGGGCGCAAATGTGGCAAAACCAAGGCGGCGCGCAGGTTTCCCCGCGCGCCGCCCATGTTTTCAACGCGTTACGCCCCGACGCCGCCTAGCAGGTCACATCGTTGAACAGCGCGAAAAGCATCAAGGACAAAACAATCGTCATGCCAATCGCCATCAGTATCCGCAGCACCTTATCATTGGGCGGGCGCCCCGCCACGGCCTCATAGGCATAGAACACCAGATGCCCGCCATCGAGCATCGGGATCGGGAAAAGGTTCAAAAGCCCCACCGCCGTCGACAAAACCGCGATAAACCATATGAAGCTTTCCACGCCTTGGCTGGCCTGCGCCTTGGAAATTTTCGCAATCGAAATCGGACCCGCCATGTTACAGCTGCTGATCTGGCCGGTGATCATATGCCACAGCCCCGAGACCGAGCCGCGCATGATCTCGCCGGTTTGCGTCACCCCCGCCCAAAGCGATGTGCCGATCCCCAGAGGCGCGGTCGCCGGTTCGAAAGCCAGCCCGCCCGCAATCCCGATCCGCCAGTTGGTGGCAAAGCTGCCGCCCTCTTGCGGCTCGTCGGTGGCCCGAGGGGTCAGGACAAAATCGATCATCTCGCCGTCGCGCCAGACGTCCAGCTTGAGCGGCGTGCCCTGCGAGGCCTCGACCGCCTCTTTAAGCTCGGCAAAGGCGGCAATCGGTGCGCCGTCCACCGCGGTGATCACATCGCCCACCTTCATGTCGATCTCATAGGCCGCCGATTTTGGCGAAAGCTGCGTCACGATCGGCGGATAAAGGTAAGGCCCCGCGACCACCCGCTCCTGCCCGCCGCGCAACACGGTGTACTCAAGCGGGCTTTGTTTGGGCAAAGCCGTCGCCAGATCGTCAAATCCGGCGCTGTCTTCGAAGGACGGCACATCCATACCGCCGATCTTGAGAATTTCATCGCCGGTCATAAGCTCGACAATGGCCGGTCCGGTGGGCCGCATTTCGCCCACGGTCAATGGTTCGGACACCTGCCCGCGCAGCGCGATCACCACGGCGAAAACCGCGATCGACAGCATGAAATTAAACACCGGCCCCGCCGCAACCGTGGCCGCCCGCGCCCACAAAGGCGCGCCATGCATCGTATGGCGCAGCATCTCTTCGGGCATCGCCTCCATCGCCTCGCCGTCTTTGCCCGAGGCCGCATTGGCATCGCCCAGAAACTTCACATAGCCGCCAAAAGGCAGCGCCGCGAATTGCCATTTCGTGCCATGTTTATCGACGCGCGAATAGATCACGGGGCCAAAGCCGAGGCTGAACACCTCGGCCTTGATGCCCGTCAGCCGCCCGATGATGTAGTGACCATATTCATGGATCGCCACGATCACCGACAAAGCCACGACAAAGGCCGCGATGGTTCCCAATAGGCCGCCAAATTGCGGGATGATGTCCAGCATATCTTTCCTCTGCTCTCACGCCCTCATAGGCGATTTATATTGGCGCTCGCGCGCATAACACAATGCCCTCAACCGAGCCGCTCCATCACCTCATCGGTGCGCGCGCGCGTCAACTGGTCAATCTTATGCACGTTATCTAACGTAATATCGGCATCAATATGACCGCCTTGCGATGACATTTGCGTCAGCGCCTCTTCGACCACGTCGGCCATTTGCATGAAACCGATCCGCCCCGCGATAAACCCGTCGAGCGCGCGCTCTTTGGCGGCGTTAAACACCGCGCCCGACAGCCCGCCCGCCGCCATCACCTCGCGCGCCAGCCGCAGCGCCGGATAGCGCAGATCATCGGGCGCGCGAAATTCCAACAGGCCCAGTTTGGCCAGATCAAGCCGCTCGACCGGCAAGTCGCGCCGCTGCGGGTAATGCAGCGCATAGCCGATGGCATGGCGCATATCGGGCGCGCCCAGATGCGCCATCAAGGCCCCGTCATTGAACCCGACCAGCGCATGCACCATGGATTGCGGATGGACAAGCACCTCGATCTGCCGCGGATCAATTCCAAAATACTCTTTGGTTTCAATCACCTCCAGCGCCTTGTTAAACATGGAGGCGCTGTCGATCGTGATGCGTTGCCCCATATCCCAATTTGGATGGGTCGCCGCCTCGGCGGGGGTGGCATGGGCCAGCCTTTCGAGCGGCCAATCGCGAAACGCCCCGCCCGATGCGGTGATGATGATGCGCTCGACGGCTTCCATCTGCTCGCCGACGAGGGCTTGAAAAATCGCCGAATGCTCGCTGTCCACAGGCAGGATACGCGCGCCCGAGGCCCGCGCCGTGGCCATCAACAAAGGCCCCGCCGTGACCAAGGATTCTTTGTTGGCCAAGGCCAATGTCGCCCCGCCGCGCAGCGCAATCAGTCCCGGTTCCAGCCCTGCTGCGCCGACAATCGCCGACATCACCCAATCGGCAGGCATCGCCGCCGCCTCCAGCAAGGCCGTGCGCCCCGCTGCGGCCATGATCCCGCTGCCCGCCAAGGCGCCGCGCAACTCGTCCAGACGGCTCTCATCTGCCGTGACCGCGATTTTTGCGCCCAAACGGATCGCATCTTGCGCCAGACGCGCGATGTTCTGCCCGCCGCTCAGCGCCACGACCTCATAGGCCCGCGGCGCGCGCGCGATCAGGTCAATCGTGCTTTGCCCGATCGATCCCGTGGCGCCGAAAATCGAGACTTTGCGCGCCATGCGGGTCACCCGATGCCCGGCGGAAAGGCGATGAATTGCCCCGCAATCAGCACCAAAAGCGCCGCGCCCAGCATCCCGTCAAAGCGGTCCATCAATCCGCCATGTCCAGGGATGAGGTTCGAGCTGTCCTTGACGCCCATTTTGCGCTTGATCGCGCTTTCGGCGATGTCGCCCATCTGCGACGCAAAGGAAACAACGATTGAAATCAAGATGATCTGCGCCGAGGCACCAAGGGCAAAGATGCAAATCGCCCCGACAGCCCCCGCGCCGATCCAGCCCGCCGCCGTGCCCGACCACGTCTTTTTCGGGCTGATACGGGGCCAGAATTTCGGACCGCCGATAAAGCGCCCCGCGAAATAGCCTGCCACATCGGTCACCACGACGACGCCCACGAGCCAAAGCATCCACCCCATGCCCCAATCGCCATAAAGCCGCCCCATGCTATACCCCGCCAGAACGACCATTGCGCCATAGCCCACATAAAGCACATGGTGGCGCGTGAGCAAAACCGCCCCCGCAACCAGCGGCGCGGCAAGCAAGGGCCATGCCAGAAGGCTGGGCACATAGAGCGCCGCCAGAACCGCCAGCGCCGCGCAAATGCCAAGCTGCAACGCCTCGGCGCGCCCTTCGGGCACCAACATGCGCACCAATTCCCAAACCATCAGGCCGCTGACCACAGTGATGAGCGCGCTGAACCACAGCCCGCCCATGACAATCGCGCCCAGCCCCAGCGCGATCATCACCACGCCGGAGACCACGCGCGCGGCCAGATCGCTCCAATTCGAAGTGCTGCTCATGATGTTCTTCTCATGTTTCCCTGCGCGCCGGAGGCTCAGACCTTGACCGCGCCAAAACGACGCTCACGCTTGCCATAGTCCTTCACCAGACGCGCCAGTTCGCCGGCGGTGAAATCAGGCCAGAGGGTTTCGATAAATTCATATTCTGCATAGGCCGATTGCCAGAGTAGAAAATTCGAAATCCGCGCCTCTCCTGAGGTGCGGATGACAAGGTCAGGATCGGGTAAAACACAAGTATCCAAATACTTTGGCAGCGTTTCTTCATCTACATTATCGGGATCAAGCCGCCCTGCGGCCACGTCTTGGGCCAAGCGTTTCGTCGCCCGCGCCACCTCGTCGCGGCTGCCGTAATTGAGCGCGATGGTCAGATGCACGCGGTCGTTATGCGCCGTCATCTTTTCCAACTCGTCCATCAACAGCACCAGCTTGCCATCAAGCCGCACGCGATCCCCGATGAAGCGCACACGCACCCCCTCGTCGCACAGGGCGCGCGCCTCTTTGCTGATGTAGCGGCGAAACAGCGACATCAATCCCGCGACCTCGACCTGTGTGCGCTTCCAGTTTTCCGTCGAGAAGGCAAAAATCGTAACGTATTTCACGCCCAGATCGGGACAGGCCTCGACCACCTCGCGCACGCGTTTGGCCCCCGCGTGATGACCAAACAGCCGCGGACGCCCGCGCCGCTGTGCCCAGCGGCCGTTGCCGTCCATGATGATCGCGACATGGCGCGGGCCGCTGTGGTCGGTGTCCGTCGCCGTCATCGCGCGGCCCTCCTCATTGGGGCAGGCTCAAACCTGCATGATCTCGGCTTGCTTATGCTCAAGCGCCGCATCAATCGCCTTGATATATTTATCGGTCAGCTCCTGAACCTCGCCTTCCCAGATCTTCTGGTCGTCCTCGGACATGCCGTCGTTTTTGGCTTTCTTGATCTGGTCCATGCCCTCGCGGCGCACATTGCGCACCGCGACGCGGGCATGTTCGGCATATTGAGCGGCCACACGGGTCAAATCGCGGCGGCGCTCTTCGTTCAATTCGGGGATCGGCAACATGACAATCGTGCCGTTTGTTTGCGGGTTGATGCCCAGACCGCTGTTCATGATCGCCTTTTCCACGGCTTGGACCATGGATTTGTCCCACACATTGACCGTGACCATGCGCGGTTCGGGCACGTTGATCGTGCCGACCTGATTGATCGGCGTCTTTTGCCCGTAGGCCTCAACCATCACCGGCTCCAGCATCGTCGCCGAGGCGCGCCCCGTGCGCAGCGAGGAAAACTCGGTCTTGAGCGCCCCCATCGCCCCGTCCATACGGCGGGTCAAATCATCGGTGTCCAGCATGAATTCTTCGTCGGCCATCTTCTTGTCGTCCTTCTCGTGGCTTATCGGCGCGCCGCTTGGCGATGCGCTCTTATGCTCTTGCTCGCGCTACAATAGCGTCAATCGCCCACTGTTGTATAGGTGCCTTGCCCCGCGAGAATCCCGCGAAATCCACCAGGTTCATCAAGCGAAAACACAATGATCGGCAGCGAGTTATCGCGCGCCAAAGCAATCGCGCTGGCATCCATCACACCCAAATGTCCGGCCAGAACCTCGTCATAGCTGACCTTGTCATAGCGTTTTGCATCGGCGTGTTTGACCGGATCCTTATCATAGACCCCGTCCACTTTCGTGCCTTTGAAAATCGCCTCGCAGGCCATCTCGTTGGCGCGCAGCGTGGCGGCGGTATCCGTGGTAAAATAGGGGTTGCCGGTGCCGGCGGCAAAAATGCAAACCCGCCCTTTTTCCAAATGACGCACCGCACGGCGGCGGATGTAAGGCTCGGCCACTTCGTTCATTGTGATGGCGGAAATCACCCGCGTATGCACCCCGAGCGCCTCCATCGCCGATTGCATCGCCAGCGCGTTCATCACCGTGGCGAGCATCCCCATATAATCGGCCGTGGTACGTTCCATCCCTTGGGCCGATCCTTGCAACCCGCGAAAGATGTTGCCGCCGCCGATCACCATGCAAACCTCGACCCCCATGCTTTGCACGGATTGAACCTCGCGCGCGATCCGCTCGACGGTGGGCGGATGCAATCCGAACCCCTGCTCGCCCATCAGAGCCTCGCCGGAGATTTTCAACATCACACGTTTGAATTTGGTTGTGGGGGTGTCATCGGTCGCGGACATCGCAGCGCTCCTAAAGCAATATTGAGGCGGGATCGTGTTAGCGTGCAAAATGTCGCAATTCGGCGGCGGGTTCAATGCGCTAATAGCGATGGGGGGCCGGCGAAGGGCCTTGCCCCTCGAAAACCGCGCAAAGCCGCGCTAAAGAGGCGCCATGACCCGCAGTTTCGATCCTCTCACCGATATTTCCCCCGCGCAGCATGTGTTGATCGCAGGGCCGACCGCCTCCGGCAAATCGGCGCTGGCGCTTGAGCTGTCGGCACGTCAAGGCGGGATCATCGTCAATGCGGATGCCTTGCAGGTCTATGACAACTGGCGCGTGCTTTCGGCCCGCCCCTCGCCCCAAGAAGAGGCCGCAGCCCCCCATGCGCTTTATGGGCATGTGGCCTATGACGCGCCCTATTCTGTGGGGCATTGGCTGCGCGATCTTGGCCCGCTCTTGGCAGGCGGCGCGCGTCTTATCATCACTGGCGGGACGGGGCTCTATTTCACCGCCCTCACCCGCGGTCTCGTTGATATTCCGCCCACGCCCGAGGCCTTGCGCGAGGCGGCCAATGCCCGCATCCGCGCCGAAGGGCTGGCACCGATGCTGGCCGAGCTAGACGCGCAAACCCGCGCGCGTATCGACGTGCAAAACCCCATGCGGGTGCAGCGCGCGTGGGAGGTTTTGCAAAACACCGGTCGCGGCTTTGCAAACTGGCAAGACAACACCCCACCGCCGCTTTTGCCCCGCGCCGATTGCACGGCGGTGCTGTTTGACGTGGACAAGGATTGGCTGAACAGGCGGATCGCGCGCCGTTTCGACGCCATGCTTGCCCAAGGCGCATTGGACGAGGCGCACGCCAATCTGGACAGTTGGGATTTTGACCGCCCCTCCAGCAAAGCCATCGGCGCGCCCGAATTGATCGCCCACCTCAAAGGCGAGATTTCGCTTGAGGATGCGCGAGAGGCCGCCACCATCGCCACGCGCCAATTTGCCAAGCGCCAAAGGACATGGTTTCGGTCAAAAATGGCCGATTGGCACCGATACCGGCCGGATTTCGCTGATAATTGACCTAATAGGACATTTTTCTTCTCTGTTCTGGCGCATTTCACGTCTAAACATATAAAAAATGACCACGAGAGAATCCAAAGTGTCGCAAGACCTGCCCTATTCCGATCCCGATCTGGCCCGTATGCCAGTGCCCAAGGTCAACAGCCTCGCGCAGCTGACCGCCGGTGCGCCTTGGCGGCTCGAATTGCACCATGCGCGCCGCGCGCATCTGCTGATCTGGACCACCCGCGGTCAGGGGATTTGCACCCTTGGCGGGCTGCGCCGCGGGCTTGGGGCGCATAACCTTCTGGTCATCCCTGCGCGCACCTTGATGGCGGTGGAATTCGGCAAGCAAGGTTTCGCGCAGACCGTTGAAATACCAACAGAAAGCGGCGTTCTCTTGCCGGATGAGCCGATGATCTTGCGGCTGCGCGATGCGCAGGCCCAAGGCGAGTTGACGGCGATTTTGGATGCGATGACGCGCGAGCAAAACGCCGCCCGCCCCTTTGCTGGCGAGGCGATGCTCGCCCATGGCGGGTTGCTGTCGATCTGGCTGCGCCGTGCGCTTTTGGTCGAAGAGGACGCGCCGCGCCAGAACGCCGCCGAACGGCTGACCCGCGCCTTCACCGCGCTGGTGGCACGCGATTACCAAAGCGGCAAACCCATGGCCGATTACGCCGCCGCGCTTGGCGTGACACCGACGCATTTGACCCGCAGTTGCAAACAGGTGACCGGACAGACCGCCGCCGATTTGATCACCGAATGCACGCTGCATGCCGCGCGCGAGCGGCTTGAGCGCGGCGCTTTGCCGATCCAAACGATTGCCGCCGAACTCGGATTTGGCAGCGCCGCCTACTTCACGCGATTTGTGCAGCATCACACCGGACGCACGCCCAGTGCCCTGCGCAAGATCGCCCAAGACAAGCCGCGCGCACCGGCTTAAGATAGGCCAGCAACGCCCTGTTTCAAAACGAGAAAGGTGGCTGGACTAGCTGCCCCAAATCTTGCGCACATAATTGCGCGTCTCGCGGTAGGGCGGCACGCCGCCGTATTTCTCCACCGCCCCCGGCCCCGCGTTATAGGCCGCCAAGGCCAAGCGCCACGATCCGAATTTGCGATACTGCATCTTCAAATAGCGCGCGCCGCCTTCGAGGTTTTGTTGCGGATCATGTGGGTTTACGCCCAAAACCGCCGCCGTGGCGGGCATGAGTTGCGCCAGACCGAGCGCGCCTTTGTGCGAGCGCGCCCGCACTTTCCAGCCTGATTCTTGCTGCACCAGCCGCAAAAACAAATCCTCGGGCACCCCGTGTTTGCGTGCCGCATCGCGCGCCACGTTCAACAGCGGTCCGCGATATTTACCGCGATAGGCGGGCGATCCGTAATTGCCTGGAATATTTGCTCTTTTCGGCTGCAAACTCACCGAATTGGCATATTGTTTGGCGGCGCGGGTGTCGAGCACGCGGGTTTGTTTGGAGAACACATGCGTGCTGGAACGGGTTGAAAACATATCGGCCTGCGCGGCGCGCGGCGCAGCCGTCAGCCCCAGTGCCCCCATCGCGACAAGCGCGGCAGCCAAACCGGTGTTGCGCATTTTTGTCCCCATTCCCTAAACGCAAAGCCCTCGGCCCATAGGCCATGGCGCTTCAAATTGGCCCACAAGTTAACGCCGCCACCTTTGGTTTTGAACCCTTTGCCGCCGGTTTTCCCCGCGGCGTTTGACAAAAACGGCAAGAAACCGCTGATCTTGACCGCCCCATTCGCGCGCGATACCTGCATAGGGGCCATGAGCCGCGCGCCGCAATCGGGCGCGGCGCCGCGTTGCAGCGCCTGATTCGCGCTTCAAATGCCTTGATGGACGGGCCCGCGCGCAAATTCGGCATTGCCGCGCCCGCCCCAAGATGGTGTAACCTACCCTCAAAGACGAACAAGATTCAGCGGGAGGCTCACAATGGCCGGTTCGGTTAACAAGGTAATTCTCATCGGCAATTTGGGGCGCGACCCCGAGGTGCGCACCTTCAGCAACGGCGGCAAGGTTTGCAACCTGCGCATCGCAACCTCCGAGACGTGGAAGGACAAGAACACCGGCGAGCGCAAGGAGCGCACCGAGTGGCACAGCGTTGCGATTTTCCAAGAGGGTCTGGTCCGCGTTGCCGAGCAATATTTGCGCAAAGGCTCCAAAGTCTACGTCGAGGGCAAACTGCAAACCCGCAAATGGCAGGACCAATCGGGCGCGGACCGCTATTCGACCGAGGTCGTGTTGCAAGGTTTCGACGGCGTGTTGACCATGCTTGACGGGCGCGGCGAAGGCGGCGGCCAAGGCGGCGGCGGCAATTACGGCGGATCCTCGGGCGGCGACTACGGCGGCTCGTCGTCCTCCTCCTCGGGTGGTGACTTCGGCGGCGGCGCGCCCTCGCGCGACATCGACGACGAAATCCCCTTCTAAAGCCTCGCCGCAATCACAATATTTTTGGAAATGGCCGCTCGTTTGGGTGGCCATTTTTCATTGGCTAAAACAACAGCGAAATAATCGCGGCACATGCAAAGGGCACCGACAAGGCGCAGGCCACCAAAAGCGCCGCCCATGGGGTGAGCCGCGGGCTGGGCGCGCTGTGGTTCATCACATGGGGCTGTTGCTTGTGTTTCATAACCGCAATTAACCACGTTTTAGCTTTTCAAAGTCTTAACTCGGTCCAGCCCCCAAGCGGAGAGACGATGATCGAGATTGAATGGCACCCTGCGCGACGTTGCGCCATGCCGCCCGGCGCGGCGATGCCCCCTTTGCAACAACACCCCGCCTATGCTGCGGCCATGGCCCGCGGAATAGGCCACGGCGCAGAGGACATACGCGCCGCATTGATCCGAGAAAACGGCGCGGTCATCGGGCGTGCGCAGGTGATGCTGCGCCATTTTCCGCTGGCGGGCATGGTCGGATATATGCCGCGCGGTCCGGTGTGGTGCAGCGCGCCCGCGCGCGAGACCGCCATCGCAGCCCTGCGCGCCATGCCGCGTAGCCTGCGCAGCGAAGGCACGGCTTGCCGTTTGTGGATCTGCAATGCCGAGGGTGACGCGCCTGCCGCCGCCCTGTCTCGCATCGGCTACCTGCCGGTCATTACGCCCCAACATGTTGCCGAGATTGATCTCGATGAGGACCAAGACCGCCGCCTTGCCCGCCAAAGCGGCAAATGGCGTAACCGCTTGCGCCATGCACAAGGGCGAGAGTTGCATATCACCCATCGCCCGCTGAGCACCGCGCGCGACGGTTGGCTTTTGGCCGCCGAGACCGTGCAGCAAGGGGCCAAAGGATATCGCGCCCTGCCCGTCAGCTTTGCAGCCCATTACCCGACCGACCTGACCCGCCTGTTTCTGGCCGAACGCAAAGGCGAGGTCATCGCCGCGATGCTGGTCCTGCGCCATGGCGCGGCGGCGAGCTATCACATCGGCTGGAGCAGCAGCGCGGGCAAATCCGCATCGGCCCATAACCTTCTGTTGTGGCAAGCGTCCAATTGGCTCGCGCGCAAGGGGGTGCGGCGCTTTGATCTGGGCACGCTCGACACGCAAGCCGCCGCAGGGCTGGCGCGGTTCAAACTTGGCGCGGGGGCGCGTCCGCGGGCGCTTGGCCCAACGATGCTCTATTCGCCGCCCAGCGGGGTTTTGGGCCGGATCAGGGCCCATCTTAAGCACGCTGCGTGAAATCGCACGGTTTCGCGCCTTTCCCTCTGGTTTTTTCTGCGGATGCAGTATAGGCGGCTCAGCGAACAACCAAAGGACCCCCCATGGACCTGCGCAATATTGCCATTATCGCCCACGTTGACCACGGCAAAACCACGCTCGTGGACGAACTGTTGAAACAATCCGGTGTTTACCGCGAGAACCAAGCCACGACCGAACGGGCGATGGACAGCAATGATCTCGAGCGCGAGCGCGGGATCACCATTCTGGCCAAGGCGACATCGGTCGAATGGGGCGGCCACCGCATCAACATCGTCGACACCCCTGGCCACGCCGATTTCGGCGGCGAGGTGGAGCGGATTTTGTCGATGGTGGACGGTGTTGTCCTCTTGGTCGATGCCGCCGAAGGTCCGATGCCGCAAACCAAATTCGTGACCTCCAAAGCGCTTGCACTGGGTCTGCGCCCGATTGTCGTGCTCAACAAGGTCGACAAGCCCGACGCCGAACCCGACCGCGCGCTCGACGAATGCTTTGATCTCTTTGCCTCGCTGGGGGCCAATGACGAACAGCTGGATTTCCCCCATATGTATGCCTCGGGCCGCAATGGTTGGGCCGATATGGAGCTGGACGGGCCGCGCAAGGATCTGACCGCGCTGTTCGACATGATCCTCAAACATGTGCCCGCGCCCGCCCAATTGGCGCGCCGCGAAGAACCCTTTACCATGCTGGCCACGACGCTTGGCGCGGACCCGTTTATCGGCCGCCTGCTCACCGGCCGTGTCGAAAGCGGCACGCTCAAAGCGGGCGACAGCCTCAAAGCTGTCAGCCGCGATGGCACGTTGATCGAAAACTTCCGCGCGACGAAAATCCTCGCCTTCCGCGGCCTGTCGCAGCAACCGATCGATGTGGCCGAAGCGGGCGATATCGTCTCGATCGCGGGCATGACCAAAGCCACCGTCGCCGACAGCCTGCTCGACCCGTCGGTGAACACGCCCCTGCCCGCGCAACCGATTGATCCGCCCACCATCACCGTGACCTTTGGCATCAACGACAGCCCCTTGGCGGGCCGCGATGGCAAAAAGGTGCAATCGCGCGTCATCCGTGACCGTTTGATGAAAGAAGCCGAATCCAACGTCGCGATCAAAATCTCCGACACCCCCGGCGGTGAGGCCTTCGAAGTCGCCGGCCGCGGCGAGCTTCAGATGGGCGTCTTGATCGAAAACATGCGCCGCGAAGGCTTTGAACTGTCGATCTCGCGCCCGCAGGTTCTCTTCCAAGAGGGCGAGAATGGCGAGCGTCTGGAGCCGATCGAAGAAGTCACCGTCGATGTGGATGACGAATATTCCGGCGCCGTGATCGAAAAACTCACCGGTCCGCGCAAAGGCGATCTGGTTGAAATGAAGCAAAACGCCGGTAAAACCCGCATCGTGGCCCATGTGCCCTCGCGCGGTTTGATCGGCTATCACGGCGAATTCCTGACCGACACGCGCGGCACCGGCGTTCTCAACCGCGTGTTCCATTCGTGGGCGCCGCACAAAGGCCCGATCCCGGGTCGCCGTGCGGGTGTTCTGATCTCGATGGAAAACGGCCAATCGGTCGCCTATGCGCTTTGGAACCTCGAAGAGCGCGGCAAGATGTTTATCGGCGCGCAGGCCGACGTCTATACCGGTATGATCATTGGCGAGCACAGCCGCGAGAACGATCTCGAAGTGAACCCCTTGAAGGGCAAAAAACTGACCAACGTGCGGGCCTCGGGCACCGACGAAGCGGTTCGTTTGACCACACCGGTCACCTTGTCCCTCGAAGAGGCGATTGCCTATATCGACAATGACGAATTGGTCGAAGTGACGCCCAATTCGATCCGGATGCGCAAACGCTACCTTGACCCGCACGAGCGCAAGCGCCACGCGAAATCTTCGGGCCAATAAGGCCGGATTGCACAACAAAAAACGGGGGCCAATCGGCCCCCGTTTTGCATGACGGGTCTTGCGGTGCTGCGGGTCTTGGCGCGGTTATTCGCTGACCTCGACGATCATCAATTCACGCTCGGACGCGCCGCGTGCATGGTTTAATGCCGCCTGATAAGCATCGGAATGATAACACTTTTCCGCATCCTCAAGCGAGGGGAAGCGCGCCACGACATTGCGCGGACGCTCCTTGCCTTCGAGCTGCACAAACCTTGCGCCGCGCGCGATGAAGGCGCCGCCATGGGCGGCAATCGCGGGGCCGGCCAATTCGGCGTATTTGGCATAGGCGTCGGGGTCTGTCACCGTGACATGGGCAATCCAAAGAGCGGTCATAGTCTATCCTTTGATCAGGGCTTCGACCGCCGCGATGGCGGCCTCGGCGTTGCTGGCGTCTTTCGCGCCGCCTTGGGCCATATCGGGGCGGCCACCGCCGCCCTTCCCGCCCAATTCCGGCACAGCGGCCTGCACCATGGCCACCGCCGAAAGCCGGTCGGTCAAATCATCGGTGACGCCCGCAGCCACGGCCACCTTGTCGCCATCCGCGATGAGCAATACCGCGCCCGATCCGAGCTTGGCCTTATGCTCCGCGATCAGCGCCGGAAGGTCCTTGCCGGTCACGCCTTGCAGCACCTGCGCCACCAGTTTCACGCCGCCGATCTCCTTGACCTCGACATCCGCGCCGCCCGCCATCGCCAACTCGCGGCGCAATTGCGCCACTTCATTGCTCAGCGCCTTGCGCTCGTCGAGCAAACCCTGCACGCGCTCGACAATCATCGCCGGCTGGGTTTTGAGCATGCCTGACAGCGCCGCAATGCGGCCTGCCTCGTCTTGCAAATAGGCAAAAGCCGCCTGTCCGGTCAGCGCTTCGATCCGGCGCACGCCTGCGCTGGACGCCCCTTCGGCGATGATCACGCATAGGCCTATATCGCCGGTCTGTTTGACATGGGTGCCGCCGCAAAGCTCCAAAGAATAAGTGTTTCCGTCCAACCCCTTACCGGTATTGGCGTGGCCCATGGATACGACCCGAACCTCATCGCCGTATTTCTCGCCGAACAGCGCCTGCGCGCCCAATTCGCGCGCGTCATCAGGCGTCATGATACGGGTTTCGACCGCCGTATTCTGACGGATATATGCGTTCACATCGGCGCCGATCTTGGCCAATTCCGCCTCGGAGACCGGTGCATTATGGGAAAAATCAAACCGCAAACGATCCTCGGCATTGAGCGAGCCGCGCTGCGCCACATGGGTGCCAAGGGTTTCGCGCAGCGCCTCGTGGAGCAAATGCGTGGCCGAATGGTTGGCGCGAATGGCACTGCGCCGCGCGTGATCGACCAACAGCCGCGCGCCCGCGCCGGTCGTGATCTCGCCCTCGACAACTTCGGCAAAGTGGATAAACACATCCGCCGATTTGCGCGTGTCGGTGATCTTGGCCGTGCCTTTGTCGGTGCGAAGCACACCTGTATCGCCGACCTGCCCGCCGCTTTCGGCGTAAAACGGCGTCTGGTTCACGGCGATTTGCACGCTCTCGCCCGCCTTGGCCGACGCGGCCGCCGCGCCGTCCTTGACCAAAGCCACGATCTGTCCCTCGGCGCTTTCGGTGTCATAGCCAAGGAATTCGGTGGTGCCGCTTTCGCGCGCGATGTCGAACCAGATCTCTGCATCCGCCGCCTCGCCAGAGCCGGACCACGCCGCACGCGCCTTGGCACGTTGCTCCTCCATCGAGGCGTCAAATCCGTCTGTATCGACCTCGCGGCCCTTCTCACGCAGCGCATCTTGGGTCAGGTCGAGCGGGAAACCATAGGTGTCATAAAGCTTAAAGGCCGCTTCACCTGGCAAAGGTGCACCTTCGGGCAGGCCCGCCAATTCATCATCCAAAAGCCGCAAGCCGCGATCAAGTGTTTGTTTGAAACGGGTTTCTTCGAGCTTGAGCGTCTCTTCGATCAAGCTTTGCGCTTGGCGCAACTCGGCGTAATGCCCGCCCATTTGGTTGACCAGCGCAGGCACCAAACGGTGCATGACTGGATCTTTGGCGCCCAGCAAATGCGCGTGGCGCATCGCGCGGCGCATGATCCGGCGCAGAACATAGCCGCGCCCCTCGTTGGACGGCATCACCCCGTCGGCGATGAGGAAAGAGGTCGAGCGCAGGTGATCGGCGATCACGCGGTGATGCACATTTCCTGGTCCATCGGGGTCTTGGCTGGTGGCATGGGCCGAGGCCTCGATGAGCGCGCGCATCAGATCCGTATCATAATTGTCATGTTTGCCTTGCAATAGCGCGCCGATCCGCTCCAGTCCCATGCCGGTGTCGATCGATTGCATATCGAGCGCGCGCATCGAGCCGTTCTCGAATTGCTCGTTCTGCATGAAAACCACGTTCCAAATTTCGATGAAACGGTCGCCATCCTCATCGGCCGAGCCCGGAGGGCCGCCCCAGATGTGATCGCCGTGGTCATAGAAAATCTCCGAGCACGGCCCGCACGGTCCGGTCGGCCCCATCTGCCAAAAATTGTCATTGGTGGCGATGCGGATGATCCGGTTTTCGGGGACGCCGAGTTTCTTCCAGATATCAAAGGCTTCGTCATCTGTGTGGTAGACCGTCGTCAAAAGCCGGTTCTTGTCGATGCCGAAATCCTTGGTCAGCAATTCCCAAGCGAAAGGGATCGCCTCGGTCTTGAAATAGTCGCCAAAGCTGAAGTTGCCGAGCATTTCGAAAAACGTGTGGTGACGCGCGGTATAGCCGACATTGTCGAGATCATTGTGTTTGCCGCCCGCGCGCACGCATTTTTGCGAGGATGTCGCGCGGTCGTAGTCGCGTTTTTCCACGCCGGTAAAACAGTTTTTGAACTGCACCATGCCCGAATTGGTAAACATCAGCGTCGGGTCGTTGCGCGGCACCAAAGGCGAGCTGTCCACAACCTGATGGCCTTGGCGGGCGAAATAATCGAGAAAGGTCGAACGAATATCGTTGAGCGAGGCCATGTGGTTCTTTCCGGCAAATTCTTGGGTCTGGCATGATTTATCTGCCCCTGCCCGCCGTGTCCACCGCAACAGTGCGCCGTATATAGGCGCTCAACGAAAAGGCCGCCTCGAAAGGCGGCCTTTGGTCTTCATACCATCAATCGGCAATCACGCCTCGAAGATATCATCCGCGCCATCACCATCATCGCTCGCCTCGGCGCCATCAGACGTCATATCGAAATCAAGCCCATGCGCCGCACGGATCTTGTCTTCAATCTCCATCGCCATGGGGCCATTTTCCTTGAGGAAGGTTTTGGCATTCTCGCGGCCCTGACCGATCCGCTCGTCGCCATAGGAATACCAGCTTCCCGATTTATCCACGACGCCCGCCTTGACCCCGAGGTCCAAAAGCTCGCCGGTTTTCGAGATGCCTTCGCCATACATGATGTCAAATTCCACCTGCTTAAAGGGTGGCGCCACCTTGTTCTTCACGACTTTCACACGCGTCGCATTGCCGACCACCTCATCGCGGTCCTTGAGCGAGCCGATCCGGCGAATATCGAGGCGCACAGAGGAATAGAATTTGAGCGCATTGCCGCCGGTGGTGGTTTCGGGGCTGCCGAACATCACGCCGATTTTCATCCGGATCTGGTTGATAAAGACCACCATGCAATTGGAACGGCTGATCGATCCGGTCAGTTTGCGCATCGCTTGGCTCATCAAGCGGGCATGCACGCCGACCGAACTATCGCCCATCTCGCCTTCCAGCTCGCTTTTCGGGGTCAAGGCCGCGACCGAGTCGACAACGACCATGCTCACCGCGCCCGAACGCACCAGCGTATCAACGATCTCCAGCGCCTGCTCGCCCGTGTCTGGCTGCGAAATCAAAAGCTCGTCAATATTGACGCCGACGCGTTTGGCATATTGCGGATCAAGCGCGTGTTCGGCATCGACAAAGGCGCAAACGCCGCCCTTCTTTTGCTCTTCGGCCACACAATGCAGCGTCAGCGTGGTTTTGCCCGAGCTTTCCGGCCCGTAGATTTCCACGATCCGCCCTTTGGGCAAACCGCCGATCCCGAGCGCGATATCAAGACCCAGCGAACCGGTCGAGGTCGCCTCGATCTCTTGCACCGCATTTTCGGCCCCGAGCTTCATGATCGAGCCCTTGCCAAACTGGCGCTCGATTTGCGCCAGCGCGCTGTCGAGCGCCTTTTGCTTGTCCGCTTGCTTTTTGTTGTCCATTTTCGAAAGATCTGCCGTTGCCATGTCAGTTTATTCCTTATCCCATAACCTGCCGCGCGCGGCAATGTCACATTATGTTCTGATCTTGTTCTTCGCCACCATGGGACCAAAATGAGAACATTTCAACATAAATTTTTCGATCCACTCTGTTTTTCACTTTGCCAAAGCGATAGTTTACAAGTGATTAATCCGCCGCACGCAGGGAGCCAGGACCGGTAAATGTTGATTTTTTCCAAAGCAAAGCTGGTATTTCTATCCATGCCCAAAACCGGCACCACGGCCTTTGAAACCGCGCTCGCGCCCTATGCGTCGCAGATCGTCAGCGACCCGCCCGAGCTCAAACATGCGCCGCTTTACCGCTACAACCGGTTTTTCAGGCCGATGCTGGAGAAATTCGTCTCGCCCGATATCGAAACATTGGCGGTGGTGCGCGAACCGATTGACTGGCTTGGCAGCTGGTATCGTTATCGCCGCCGCCCGTTCTTGGCCGGCAAACCGACCTCGACGGCCGAGATCAGCTTTGAGGAGTTTGTGCAGGCCTATTGCAAGGGCAACCGCCCCGAATTTGCAAATATCGGATCGCAGGTCAATTTCATCAAGCCGCAGCCCAATGGCACCAAGGTGGACCATCTGTTCCGCTACGAGAATCAGGCGGCTTTGCTGGCCTTTCTGGAAGAACGTCTGGAGATGAAGATCGAATTGGGCCGCGAGAACGTCTCGCCGGCGATGCCGCTCGCGCTGTCCGCGGGCACCGAGGAAAAGCTGCGCCGCAAATGCGCCGATGAATTCACCCTTTGGCAGAGCATCGCATAGCGCCCCTACCGAACCCTAGGCCGCGCGCGGGTCGATCATCATTTGGCGTTGGACCGTTTCGGTCAATTCGGTGAGCGAGAAGGGTTTGGGCAAGAACACCGAATTCGTGATCCGCTTTTGGTGGTCGCCAAAGCTTTCCTCGGCATAGCCGGATACAAACACCACCCGCACGTCAGGGCGCTCTTTGAGAGCTTCGCGCACCCATGTCGGCCCGTCCATTCCGGGCATCACCACATCGGTTACGAAGACATCGACCCGCAACTCCGCCTCTTCGAGCACCTTGAGCGCCTCCTCGGCCGAGTCGGCCTCCAGCACGGTAAAGCCGCGCATTTTGAGCGCGCGCGAGGCAAAGGCGCGCACCGGCGCCTCGTCCTCGACCAACAGCACCACCCCATCGGCGGCTTCGGTCTCTTCGGCGCGCGCGGCTTCGGCCTTTGGCACGGCCTGCGGCATCGGCGCTTCGTCGTTCACCGGCAAAAGCAGGGTAAAGGTCGTGCCCTCGCCCGGAGTACTGTCGGCAAAGATAAATCCGCCGGTTTGCTTGATAATGCCGTAAGCGGTGGACAGGCCCAGACCGGTGCCCTCACCGGTGCGTTTGGTGGTGTAGAAAGGCTCGAACACTTTTTGCAGCTTGTCGGCCGGAATCCCGATGCCTTGGTCCACGACAGTCACCGAGACATAGTCCCCAGGCGGCACAACGGCGCGGTCGCGGTCCATCGGCGTGTCGAAGGTTTTCGAAGAGGTCTCGATGCGGATCTCGCCGCCATCGGGCATGGCATCGCGGGCGTTCACCACGAGGTTCATCAAGACCTGTTCCAACTGCCGTTTGTCGGCGCGGATCGAGCGCAGCACCGGATCATGGATCAAAGTGAGCGTCACCCGCTCGCCCACCAACCGGTTCAAAAGATGGGTCAAATCCGACAATGTATCGCGCAGATCAAGCGTCTCGGGGCGCAGGGTCTGTTTGCGCGAGAAGGCCAGAAGCTGCCCGACCAACGCCGCGGCGCGGTTGGCGTTCTGGTTGATCTGGACCAGATCGGCGTAATCCGTATCGCCTTGATCATGACGCAGCAGCAACAGGTCACAATGGCCGGAAATCGCGGTCAGGAGGTTGTTGAAATCATGCGCCACGCCGCCCGCCAATTGCCCGATCGCCTGCATCTTCTGACTTTGCACAAATTGCGCTTCGAGGGTTTTCAATTCGGTCGCATCGTTGAGCACCGCGATCAGGGCGGGTTCTCCGCCGTCGGTGATGCGCTTGAGCGTGACCTGCACAAAGACCTCTTTGTCCTCGCGGATCACCCGCAAAAATTCACTATGCTGCAATCCGCGCCCTGCGGCGGCCTCGCGCAGCCATTCGGAAATCGACCGGCCCAGCCCCTCCATGAGGTTGGACATCAACAACCCGTTGCTGCTTTGAATCCCCAAAAGCTGGCGCGCCTGACGGTTTGACAATTGCACCTCGCCGGAATGGGCGATTTTGAGCAAGGGCACGGGCAATTCCTCGATAAAGCTCCATCCGGTGCCATGGGTGTCTTGTTCGATCTCGGCGCCCGGAAGCAAGATCAACTCGCGCCGCCCCGCGCTGGCCTCGACCTCGGTCACAAGGCAGGGCACAACCCCGTCCGCCGTGGCCACATCATTGATCCGCCCGCGCCGCACCGGAAGCTCGCAAAACACGCGGTCGAGCGATTTGGAACGCTCGCCAACCAGCCGCCGCGCGGCGTCATTCATGAACAAGATCGCGTCGTTGCGCCCCACGGTCAGCATTGGCAGGCTAAAGCTTTCGGCGGGGCGGGCAGCGGGCGCGCGTTCGCCCATTTCCTCAAGCCGCCACAAAAAGCTGTTGTCGCCCACCACATGCACGCCAAGACGCACATGCCCCTTGCGCGTGACCACATCCTCGCGCGCGGCGCCGCCCGCCTGCGCGCGGGTTTGCAACCGGAAAAGCACCGCCCCCGGATTGCCGAAAATATCCGAGAGCACACCGGCCAACGTGGGCGCGTCATGGGCGTCAAACCGCGCCTGCGCCGCCGCATTGCGATGCATGATCGCGCCGTCTTTGTCGGTGACAAAGCTGGCCGCGGCATCATGTTCGACAAATCCGGCGATGGTGTCATAGGCGCCTCTGCGCCCGCGTGCATTCCACGCCGAGATCACCGCAATCACCACACAGAGCGAAAACAGGCTCACCGCGATCAGCGCAAATCCCTTTTGCATCATCGGGTTAGAGAGCAAAAACGACGCCCCTGCAAAGAACAGCGCCATGAACAACAAAACCGCGATACGCGGCTTAATCCGTGCGGAGGCCCGTGTCATCGGACCGGGGGTAAGTGCGGTAAAGGCCAAGTTTGCTGTCCCATCGTGCGATTCTGCTCCGATGCATTAGGAGCCAAAAAACCTTAACGAGACCTTAAATACAGGGAAACCCCTCGCCGCAAAACACCTATAGATTGTGCGGCGCCCCCTGCGGGCGGGTCAGCCCCGCCGCAAATGCGCCGTGAAAAACCCGTCGCCGCCCTGCGCAAGGCTCCAGCCGCGTTGCAAATGGGCCGTCCACGCGGGGTGGCGCGCGATAAACCCATCCACCTGCGCGCCGTTCTCCGGCTCCAGAACCGAACAGGTCGCATAGGCCAAAAGCCCCTGCGGCGCGACCAATTCCGCCGCCGCATTCAATATCTCGGCCTGAAGCGCCAGCAAATCCGCAAACCGCGCCTCGCCGAGCGCCCATTTGCCTTCGGGCGCGCGCCGCCATGCGCCCGATCCCGAACAGGGCGCATCGCACAGCACCAGATCGAAGGGCGCGGCCTGAGCCAGATCCTGCGGCTCCAAAAGCGTGACCTTGGCCCCCGCCCGCTCGGCCCGATCAGGCAGGTCTTTCATCCGCGCGGGCGCAATATCATGGGCAAAGACCTGCGCCTTGGGAAAGGCCGCAGCCAGCGCAAGCGATTTGCCGCCGCCGCCCGCGCAATAATCCAAGATACGCAGCGGCGCGGCGCCGTCTAGCGCGTCGATCACCGCTTGGCTGGCCCCGTCCTGTAGCTCCACCAGCCCGTCAAGATAGGCCCGCGATTGCGCCACGCGCCGCGCGCCATCGGTCACCAAAAGCGCCGTAGGCGAAATCTCGTGCGGCGCGGTCTCGACCCCCTCGCTTGCCAGCGCCTGCGCCGCCTGCGCGCGCGTGGTCTTGAGCAGGTTGGCGCGCAAGAACACCGGTGCGCGGCGGCGCGCGGCCTCGGCCGTGGCCTGCGCCTCGGCGCCCAAGGACGCCGTCCACAGCGGCACCAGCCAGTCGGGCAAATCCATCCGCGCGCCATCGCTTTGCGGCGCCTCGCCTGCGGCCTCTTCTTCGGCGCTCAGCGGTGCGGGCGCATGGCCAAGCCCCGAGAAAACCTCGGACGCGTCCATGCCTTGCGCGCGCACCATGCCAAGCAGGATCGCGCGCCCCGTATCGCCCCCGCCAAGCGCCGCAAAAGAGCGGCGCGCGCGCAGCGCATCAAACACATGGTCGCGCACGGCGGCGCGGTCCTTGCTGCCCGCAAAACGCGAGCGGCGCGACCATCCCAGCAAAGCTTTTTCCGCAGGCACACCGTCCAAAATAGCGTCGAAAATCTCGATAGCGGCTTGCACGCGGGCGGCTGGGGTCATGGGTCTTCCTTCAAAGAAAAGGGCCGCGCGAGGCGGCCCGTTTTGCTGCGGATCGGGGCTTAACCGATCCGGTAATTGGGGCTTTCGCGGGTGATTTGCACGTCATGCACATGGCTTTCGGTCAAGCCTGCGCCAGTGATTTTCACGAAGGTGCAATTCTTGCGCATCGCCTCGACCGTGCCGTTGCCGGTATAGCCCATAGCGGCGCGCAAACCGCCGATCAATTGGTGGATCACCGCGCCCGCCGAACCTTTATAGGGCACCTGACCCTCGATGCCTTCGGGCACCAATTTGTCGGAGGCCGCGTCTTTTTGGAAATAACGATCCGCCGAACCGCGCGCCATGGCGCCAAGGCTGCCCATGCCGCGATAGGATTTGAACGAGCGGCCCTGATAGAGGATCACCTCGCCAGGGCTTTCGTCCGTGCCCGCGATCATGCTGCCAACCATGGCGCAAGAGGCGCCCGCCGCGATGGCCTTGGCGAAATCGCCCGAGAACTTGATGCCGCCGTCGGCGATCACCGGCACATCGCCCGCCGCTTGGGCGCAATCGGAAATTGCGGTCAATTGCGGCACGCCGACACCCGCCACCATCCGCGTGGTGCAGATCGACCCTGGTCCGATGCCGACCTTGACCGCATCCGCGCCCGCGTCGATCAAGGCTTTGGTGGCATCCGCCGTCGCCACATTGCCCGCGATGATCTGCACGGCGTTGGACAGGTTCTTGGCGCGTTTGACCGCCTCGATCACCCCTTCGGAATGGCCATGGGCCGTGTCGATCACGACGATATCGACACCCGCCGCGATCAAGGCTTCGGTACGCTCGAACCCTGCATCGCCCACCGAGGTCGCCGCCGCCACGCGCAAACGGCCCAGATCGTCCTTGCACGCGGTGGGGTTCAAGACCGCCTTTTCGGTATCTTTCAGCGTCAACAGACCGGTCAGCTTGCCGCCCGCATCGGTGACGAGCAATTTCTCGATCCGGCGCTCTTTCATCATGCCAATGGCTTGATCGCGATCCGCAGGTTCGCGCAGGATCGACAGGTTGTCCGAGGTCATCATCTTGGCCACGGGCGTATCATCCGAAGTGGCAAAGCGCATATCGCGGTTGGTCAGGATGCCGACAACGCGGCCCGCCTCGTCCACCACCGGAAAACCGGTGAAATTATAGCGCTCGATCAAGGCTTTGGCATCGGCCAGCGTTTGATTGGGAGTCAATGTGACGGGGCTATAGACGATGCCGCTCTCAAAACGTTTGACGCGGCGGACCTCGCGGGCCTGCTCTTCGACATCAAGGTTTTTGTGGATGACGCCGATGCCGCCGGCTTGGGCCATGGTGATCGCCATGCGCGATTCCGTCACCGTATCCATGGCCGAACTCAATAGCGGGATATTCATCGCAATGCCGCGCGTCACACGGGTGCGCGTGTCCGCAGTGGACGGCAGCACGCTGGACGCGGCAGGAACAAGCAAAACATCATCGAAGGTCAGCGCCTCACGAATCTCCATCTGGGTCTCTCCATGGCAAGATCGTTTGACGCCTCCCTATTGCATTAATGTGCCCGCAGGGAAAGCCCTTAATTCGCGCGCGCCCACCATATCTAGCGCGCCGCGCTCGGGGCAAAGCTTGATCTGTGTCACGGCTCTGAGGTAGCGCGCGCGCTAGGTTGGCGCTGCCCCCTTCTTGCGCCCTGCGCCAGCAACAGGATGACCCGATGAGCCATGAACCCAGCGCCGCCGC
This sequence comes from Litorivita sp. NS0012-18, assembly GCF_040371945.1. NCBI lineage: Bacteria > Pseudomonadati > Pseudomonadota > Alphaproteobacteria > Rhodobacterales > Paracoccaceae > Litorivita > Litorivita sp. NS0012-18. The sequence continues at coordinate 363,752 of NZ_BAABWS010000001.1, forward strand.
CGATCAATTCCCCCTGCCCGCCGCCGCATCCGGCCCCCTGTCGGGCATGGTGGTGATCGACCTCACCCATGTTCTGGCGGGGCCTTTTGCCTCGATGACGCTGGCCGATCTCGGCGCCACGGTGATCAAGGTCGAACCGCCCGAGGGCGGCGATGACACCCGCGCCTTCCCGCCCTTCAAAGACGGCAAAAGCGCCTACTTCGCCGCCATCAATCACGGCAAATCCTCCATCGCGCTGAACCTCAAATCGCCCGAGGATCGCGCCATATTCGACCGTCTGCTGGCCCGCGCCGATATCGTGCTCGAAAACTACCGCCCCGGTGTGATGGAGCGGCTCGGCTATGGCTGGGAGGCGCTGCACGCCGCCTATCCGGCGCTCATTTACGGCGCGGTCTCGGGCTTTGGCCACACTGGCCCCGACGCCTTGCGCCCTGCCTATGACATGGTGGTCCAAGCGCGCGGCGGCGTCATGAGCATCACCGGCGAGAAAGACCGCGAACCGGTGCGCGTCGGCGCCTCGATCGGGGATATCATCGCGGGGATGTATCTGGTGCAGGGGGTCTTGGCCGCCGCGCTCGAGCGCCGCGAGACAGGCAAGGGCCGCAAGATCGACGTGGCGATGCTCGACAGCCAACTGGCGATTTTGGAACATGCCGTGGCGCTCACCTCGGTCACCGGCTCGCCGCCCGCCCCCTCGGGCGCGCGCCACCCGTCGATCACGCCCTTTGAAACCTTTCACGCCTCGGACGGGTTGTTTGTCATCGCCGCGGGCAATGATGCGCTTTTTGCCAAGCTTTGCGCCGCGCTCGACCTGCCGCTTGCGAGCGATCCGCGCTTTGCCACCAATCCGGCGCGCTGCGAGAACGCGCGGCTGTTGAAACGGTTGATCGAGGCCGTGACCTTGGGCGCACCCAAATCCCATTGGATCGAGGCTCTGGCCGCCGCAGGCGTGCCCACAGGCCCGATCCAGAATGTCGCCGAAGCCATGCAAGACCCGCAAATCCTTGCGCGCAACATGATGGTGGATATTTTGGACCAAGAGGGTAAACCGGCCTATCGCGCCGCCGGAAACCCGATCAAGATCAGCGATGTGCCCGATCCGGCGACCCGTCCCCCCGCGCCCGATCTGGATGCGAACCGCGATGCGATCTTGCAATGGCTGGCGCGCCGCAGCGGTTAGAACCCGCCACAATGCCGCAAAACCGCAAATTTACGCCGCCCCCCTTCATTCGCGGCGCAAATTGCGCCATATGCTAGGCCGCGCAACAAGGACGCCGAGCATGACACCCGATACCGCTGCAAAAGACCCACTTGTGATTTTCATGCCTTCGGGCAAACGCGGGCATTTCGCCGCCGGCACGCCGGTTCTGACCGCCGCGCGGCAATTGGGCGTCGATCTCGACAGCGTCTGCGGCGGGCGGGGCATTTGCTCCAAATGCCAGATCCAGCCCAGCTTCGGCGCGTTTTCCAAACACGGGCTGACCTCGCGTCCAGAAGCGCTCTCGCCCTTCAACGCGGTCGAGCAGCGCTATGATGACAAGCGCGGCCTCAAGGAAGGCCGCCGTTTGGGGTGCCAAGCCACGATCCAAGGCGATGTGGTCATCGACGTGCCCGCCGAGAGCCAAGTGCACAAACAAGTGGTGCGCAAAGAGGCCGCCGCGCGCGATATCATCATGGCCCCCGCCACGCGGCTTTATGTGATCGACGTGGCCGAACCGGATATGCACGACCCCACGGGCGATTTGCAGCGCGTCGAAAAAGCGCTGCAAGAGCAATGGGATATTGATCGTATTTCATGTGCGCCCTCGCTCTTGCCGCGCCTGCAAGCGGTGCTGCGCAAAGGCAAATGGCAAGTTACCGCCGCGCTGCATACCTGCGCCGCAGGCGCCGCTCCGGCCTTGATCGATGTCTTTGCCGATCTGCCCGAAGGCGGGCTTTACGGGCTTGCCATCGACCTTGGCTCGACCACCATCGCCGCGCATCTGTGCAGCCTTGAGGACGGGCGCGTCATTGCCTCTTCGGGGGTGATGAACCCGCAAATCCGCTTTGGCGAAGACCTGATGAGCCGCGTGTCCTACGCGATGATGAACCCCACCGGCGCCGCCGAAATGACCGCCGCCGTGCGCGAGGCCCTCTCGGCTCTGGCCGCCGAGATCATCAGCCAAGGCGCGGTTGATCCGGCGCTGGTCACCGAGGCGGTGATCGTGTGCAATCCGGTGATGCACCACCTGTTGCTTGGCATTGATCCGACCGAACTGGGCCAAGCGCCCTTTGCGCTGACCACCTCGGATGCGCTGAACCTGAGCGCCTCGGATGTCGAGATGCGCGGGCTGAACCCGCGCGCGCAGCTCTATATCCTGCCCTGTATTGCGGGCCATGTCGGGGCCGATGCCGCCGCCGTTGCGCTATCGGAGGAACCACATAAATCCGATGACTTGGCGCTCATTGTTGATGTGGGCACCAATGCCGAAATCCTGCTTGGCGACAAAAATCGCGTTCTGGCGTGCTCCTCGCCCACCGGCCCCGCTTTCGAGGGCGCGCAAATCTCCTCGGGCCAACGCGCCGCGCCTGGTGCGATTGAACGCGTCGCGATCAATCCGGCCACCAAAGAGCCGCGGTTTTCCGTGATCGGCTGCGCGCTGTGGTCTGATGAGGCGGGCTTTGCCGAGGCCACCGCCACCACCGGCATCACCGGCATTTGCGGCTCCGGCATCATCGAGGCCGTGGCCGAAATGCGCCTTGCGGGTCTGGTCGATGCGGCGGGCCTGATCGGCGCCCCCGCGCAAACCGGCAGCGAACGCTGTATCCCCACGGGGCGCACCCATGAATATCTTATCTATGACGGAAGCGCCGACGGCGGCCCGCGCATCACCGTGACCCAAGGCGACATTCGCGCCATCCAACTGGCCAAATCGGCGCTTTATGCCGGGGCGCGCCTGTTGATGGACGAGATCGGCGTCGATCAGGTGGACCGCGTGGTGCTGGCGGGGGCCTTTGGCGCGCATATCTCGCCCAAACATGCGATGATCCTCGGCATGATCCCCGATGCGCCTTTGGACAAGGTCACGTCGGCAGGCAATGCCGCAGGCACCGGCGCGCGCATTGCGCTGTGCTCGCTGGCCGCGCGCGCCGAGGTCGAAGCCTTGGTGCACCGCATCACCAAAGTCGAGACCGCCATCGAGCCGCGCTTCCAAGAGCATTTCGTCGCCGCCAATGCGATCCCCCATGCCACCGCCCCCTACCCGCATCTGCCGCCGCTGCCACAGGTCAGCTTCAACAGCGGCGGCCGCGACGGCGAGGGCGCCGGACGGCGGCGCAGACGCGCAAAGTGACAAAAGCCAATGGTGAGGTCAGCTGCGCAATGCCTGACCTCACCTTCGCATCCCGCGGCGCGCTCTGCCGATCACGGCGATGCGCCGCGCCTGAACGTGGTTACATCCTTGCCCAAAGGCGCTATGCTCACCCCATGCAGGTATTCGTCGCCCTCTTGCGCGCCGTCAACGTCGGCGGGACCGGAAAATTGCCCATGGCCGACCTGCGCGCGATGGCCGCAGGCTGGGCTCACCCAAGTGCAAAGTTACATCCAGTCCGGCAATCTGGTCTTCGCCTCTGCCCGCACGCCCGAACAGATCAAAGCCGCTCTCGAAGACCGTTTGCAAAACCGGATCGGCAAACCCGTCGGCTTTGTCATCCGCAGTGCACAGCAGATGCAACAGGCGGTGGCGGCAAACCCCTTTCCCCACGCCCAAGCCAGCAAGGTCGGCGTTCTCTTCCTCGATCAGGCACCGCCGCCCGATACGGCAACCATTGCGACGGGTCGGGCCGATGAGGAAATCCAACTGGGCGAGCGCGAGGTGTTTATTCACTATCCCTCTGGAATGGGACGCACAAAATTGAAATTTGCGGCCCTCTCTAAGGGCACGATGCGCAACATCAACACCATCACGAAACTTGCCCAAATCGCGGCAGAGACCGCAGGCCCTGCGCCATAGCGCGCAGCGGCGGCGCCAAGCAATACCGAGCGCGGCGCAAGCGCAGAGCCGCGCGGCCCCAGCCCCCCTTCGCGCCGCCCGATGCGCAATCGCCCTTGACGCCCCTGCCCGTGCGGCCTAATCCAACCGCAGAGCGCGGGTATGGTGAAATGGTATCATGCGAGCTTCCCAAGCTTAAGGTGCGGGTTCGATTCCCGCTACCCGCTCCAGCCGTCCGGCCCTTCCCGCGTCTCGCCCGACAGGCCGTCCTTTGGCCGAGCCTCGGCCCGTTTGAGCCTGCGGAGATACGATGTTTTCACTGATCCGTTTGACCGCCGGTCTGGTCGCCCTCGGGGCTTTGGGCGGCTTTGCGGCGCAGTGGATCGGATTGCCGCTGCCCTTCATGCTCGGCTCCATGCTCGCCGTGGCGCTTTTGGCGACCTTCAAGGGCGCGTGGTTGCCCGAAGGGTTCAAATTCCCCGAAAACTTCCGCGCCGGATTTATTGCGCTGATCGGTTTGATGATCGGCGCGCAGGTCACCACGGAGCTTTTCGCGCAAATCCCCGCCATGGCGGTCAGCTTTGCCGCGATTACCGTTTTTGTCATTCTGGCACATGTCGCAAACTACTATATCTTCCAAAAGCTTGGCCGCTATGATCGCGCCACGGCCTTCTTTTGCGGCTCGCCGGGTGGTTTGATCGAAGCCATCACCTTGGGCGAGGAAGCGGGGGCGGATATTCGCGCGCTGATCTTGCAGCAGTTCTTGCGCATCATCATGGTGGTCACGCTTTTGCCCATCGGCCTGTCGATCTACCACGGCGCCCCCGTGGGCAGTTCGGGCGGCGCGACCATGGCGCGCGGGGCGACCGACCTGCCCCATCTTATCCCGCTGATCGCCATCGCCATCGCGGGGGTGGTGTTGGGCCGCCGTTTGCACCTGCCCGCCGGACAGCTCACCGGCCCGTTGATCCTTGGCGCGGCCCTGTCCTTGAGCGGGATTTACGCCGTCGATCTGCCGCAATGGCTGGTCAATCTGGCGCAGATCGTCGTCGGCGCCTCGCTCGGCACGCGCTTTGCGGGGATCAGCCACAAGATGCTCGTCAAAGGGCTTGGCCTCTCGCTGGTGTCGGTCGGCGCGATGCTGGCGCTCGGGGCCTTGATGGCGCTGGCGATCATTCCTCTGACCGGCGAGAATTTCGAAGTCTTGCTGATTTCCTTTGCTCCGGGCGGGGTGACGGAAATGGCGCTGGTGGCGCTGTCTTTGTCGGCCAATCCCGCCTATGTCACCATCCACCACCTCTACCGGATCACGTTGACGGTGATCTCGCTGAGCTGGGCGGCGAAAAAGATGTTCCCGAAAATCGCGCGCTAGGGCCTTTGGCTTTTGACAGGGGCGGCGCGCTGCGATTTAATGAACGCATGTTCAATTGCAGCACTCGGGAGGAGCAGCCATGCACATCAACAAGGTCAAAGCCGTCGTCACCGGCGGCGCATCGGGTCTGGGCGAGGCCACGGCGCGCGCATTGATTGCGGGCGGCGGCAAGGTCACGATCCTCGACCGCGATGCCAAAGGCGCCGATGTGGCCACCCAGATCGGCGCGGATTTCGTGCAAACCGATGTCACCGACGAAACCTCCGCCCAAGCCGCGATCACCGCCGCCGCCAAAGCCATGGGCGGCATCAATGTGGCGATCAATTGCGCCGGTATCGCCACGGGCGAGAAAACCTTGGGCCGCGAGGGGCCGCATTCCTTGGCAGGGTTCCAGCGCACCATCGACATCAACCTTGTGGGCAGCTTCAACATCGCCCGTCTGGCCGCCGAGGTCATTGCGCGCGAGGAGCCGTCCAAAGGCTGCGGGCGCGGGGTGATCATCAACACCGCCTCGATTGCCGCCTTTGACGGGCAAAAGGGCCAAGCGGCCTATGCCGCCTCCAAAGCGGGGATCGCGGGGATGGTTTTGCCCATGGCGCGCGATCTGGCCCGTGACGGCATTCGGGTCATGGCCATCGCGCCAGGGATCTTCCTGACCCCGATGCTCATGGGATTGCCCGAAGAGGTGCGCGCCACATTGGCCCGCGATGTCACCTGCCCGCAAAGATTGGGCGATCCGGCGGAATTTGCCGCTCTGGCGCGGTTCATTTGCGAAAGCGAATATCTCAACGGCGAGGTGATCCGCATCGACGGGGCCTTGCGGATGCAATAGGCGCGGCGGCGCGCCCAGCTTAGACATGCCAAAAGGCCGAGGTTACGCCTCGGCCTTTTCCTCAAGCATCATCCATTCTTCCTCGGCGCGCGCCAAAGCCTGCTGGCGTTCGGTCAAAGCCTCGGTGCCCTTGGCAAATTTCACCGGCTCCTTGGTATAAAGATCGGGCGCGGCGAGGAAATCTTCGAGCTTGGCAATCTCGGCCTCCAGCCGCTCGATCTCGGCGGGCAAAGCCTCAAGCCGGTGCTTTTCGGTAAAGCTCAGCCCCGATTTGGAGGATTTGGCAGCGGCCTGCCCCTTGGCGGAGGATTTCGCCGCCTCGGCTTTCACCGGCTTGGCCTGCGCGGCGACTTCGGCTTTTTGCGCCTGATAATCGCTCCAGCCGCCCGCATAGACCACGGCGCGCCCGTCGCCCTCCATCGCCACGGTGGTCGCGGCCACACGGTCGAGGAAATCACGGTCGTGGCTGACCAGCAAGACCGTGCCGTCATAGCTGTCGAGCAATTCTTGCAGCAAATCCAGCGTCTCGACATCGAGATCATTGGTCGGCTCGTCGAGCACCAGAACATTGCTCGGCTTGGCCAATAGCTTGGCCAGAAGCAAACGCGCCTTCTCCCCGCCCGACAGCGAACGCACGGGCGCGCGCGCTTGCGCCTCGTCGAACAAAAACTCCTTGAGGTAGCCGACCACATGTTTGGGCATGCCGCGCACCATGACCTGATCGGCCTTGCCGGACACGCGCATATCGGGATCGCCGGTCAGGCTGTCCCAAAGGCTCATATCGGGGTCAAGCTGCGCGCGCGCCTGATCGAAGAACGCCACTTCGAGGTTGGTGCCCAGTTTGACCGTGCCGCTGTCGGGGGCCTCGAGGCCGAGCAGCATTTTGAGCAGCGTGGTCTTGCCGGTCCCGTTCGGCCCGACAAACGCAATCCGGTCGCCGCGCAGCACCGTCAACGAGAAATCCGACACGATGGTTTTGCCGCCAAAGGCTTTGCCCAGATGCGCCGCTTCTATCACCTTGCGGCCCGATTTTGTCCCCGCCTCGATCGCCATTGCGGCGGTGCCTTGGCGTTTGATCTGCCCTGCCCGCTCGGCGCGCAAATCTTGCAAGGCGCGCACGCGGCCTTGGTTGCGCTTGCGGCGCGCCGAAATGCCTTCGACCGCCCAACGGGCCTCGGATTTGATTTTGCGGTCGAGTTTATGGCGCTGCATATCCTCGTCTTCCCACACCTTGTCGCGCCACGCCTCGAACCCGTCAAAACCGGTTTCCTGCCGCCGCACCGCGCCGCGATCAATCCACAAGGTCGCGCGGGTCAGCGCACGCAAAAACGCGCGGTCGTGCGAGATCAAAACAAACCCCGCCCGCGTCTGGCTCAATTCGGCCTCCAGCCATGCAATCGCTTCGATATCGAGGTGGTTGGTCGGCTCATCGAGCAGCATCAATTCGGGCGCTTCGGCCATCAATTTGGCCAAGGCCGCGCGCCGCCGCTCGCCGCCCGAGGCGGTCGAGACCGCGCGATCAGGGTCGAATTTCAACCCCTCGCCCGCCATCTCGACGCGGTACATCTCCGACGGGTCCAGCGCCGAGCAGGCGTAATCGCCCAGCGTCGCAAACCCCTCCATCGTCGGGTCCTGCTCCATATATCCGACCGAAACACCCGGCGAGACGATCACCCCGCCGCCATCGGGTTCGACCAATCCGGCCATGACCTTCATCAGCGTGGATTTGCCCGATCCGTTGCGCCCCACAAGAGCGACACGGTCGGCCGGATGGACCACCATCGACAGATCGGCAAAGATCGGATCGCCGCCATAGGTGAGGGAAATATCGGTGAGTTGTAAAAGGGGTGCGCGTGCCATGAGCGCCACGTAATCGCGCGCCCTGCTGGCGTCAAGCGAGGAGTTAAGCGCCCGCGCTTAAATCATCGCTCAAATCATCGCTCGAACCAATGCGCCAATCACCCCGCCACAGCGCGCAAAAGCCGTTTGCGCGCGGGCGGGATCGATTTGATCTCCAGCCCCGTAAACACATGCAGCGTGTTCATATGCGTATCGACCACCGCATGATCCGACACCCATCCGCCCATCAGCAAATAGGTCCGCAACAGCGGCGGCATGCGCAGCATCGCCAATTTGGCATCGGGCTTGCGGCGCAGTTTCTTGGCGAATTGAAACACCGCAGGCGCCTTGACGCGCGGCAACCACCGTTTGGGCGCAAGATGGCGCAGCTTGAGCATGGCAAAAGCGTCGAGGTAATGTTTGGCATCGGTGCCCGCAAAGGAGGAGCATCCGCACAAAAGCTCGACCCCGTTGTCATCGACATATTGCGTCATCGCCGCCCAAGCGACGCGCAAGATATCGCCGTCGCGCGCCTCGGGATGGATGCAAAACCGGCCCATTTCCACAATCGGCCCGTCGAAATCGGCCAAAGCGCCCAGATCATAGAATTGCGCCGCATAGGAGCGCCCGATCTCGGCCCCGCCAGTCAGCGGCAAGAAGCGAAAACAGCACACCAAACGCCCGTCGCGCTCCTCCTCGATCAGGATATGGGTGCAAATGGCGTCGAAATCATCTTCGTCGCGCTCGGCCCCCGTGCCAAAGGCCATTGCGCGCAGCTGCTGCGCAGCGGCCAGATCATCCGCCCCTCGCGCGATCCGCGCGCGATAGCGCCCCTTGCTTAATGCCAACATTGCGCCGCCCCTCTGATCACAGATCCAAGCTAGTCACGCCTCCCATAGCACGCAAGATGTGACAGTGCAGTGACGCAAAAGGCGCGCAGCGAAAATACCGCCGCGCCCGAGGCGAGCGCGGCTGCAAACCCTATGCGCCGCAGGGCGCCGTCATGGGCGTGTTATTGCAAGAAGCCGTCGGCGTTGAATTTGCCAAGGTTGCCCAAAAGCTGGCGCAAGAAGCTTTTGCCCTCGACCGACGAAGAGGTCACACGGCGCGAGATCGGCACGATTTTGCCATCGGCCAGCGTGAAGCGCTCGATATTGGCGACGCGGTTCTGATCGTCAAAGCTGATGGCCAGAACCGTGCGTTCGATCACTTCGGGCTTTTTGATGCCAAAGCGGCGGATGTAGCTTTCGACATAATAGAGATCGCCGCCCTCCAAGACGCCCGCAACCGAAGGCGCGCCGAACATTTCATATACCGCATCGCGTCCGTCCACGCCCACGGCCAATTGGGCAAGTTCCTCATCATCGGGCGTATAGCCATGTTTGCGCACCATCGGCGCACAGGCGGCAAGCGCGCCGACCAATAGACCGATCATCGCATATTTGGCGCTCGAAACTCTGCCCATGTGGTATCTGCCCTCTTGCTTTGGCCTTGCTTTGGCCCTGTCTGGCTTTTATCTCGCTTACAGAAGGATCGCCGCGCTTTCAAGAATACTTCTTCTTGTGTCTCTTGGCCAGCACTCACCTAGATAGGCGCATCCGCCCCGTTTTGATCGCGCCCGCCGCGCGAATTGCCCCGTTTGATCGCGCCCTCGCGATTTACAATGACCGCCTGCCCCTGCCCGACACTGCGGGCGGCCAAGCCTTGAAGGACACCGCGCCATGCCTACGCCTAAGTCGTCCCCCGACGCCTCACCGAAGTCCTCCGCCGCAAGCTCCGGCAAAGCCGCCGCCTCCTGCGCGCCCCTGCGCGTCTCGGCGCTCAAATCCAGCCACCCGACCCGTTTCAACGTCGCGCCCGACGCCGCGGATATGGCCGCGCTGGCCAAGGAGCTGGGCCTGAGCGGGCTGCGCAAATTGAGCTTTCAAGGCGAGGTGCAGGCCGATGGCAAACGCGACTGGTTGCTCACGGGGCGGCTTGGCGCGACGGTCACGCAGCCCTGCGTTGTCACGCTGGAGCCCGTCAGCACCCGCATCGACACCGATGTCGCGCGCCGCTTTTCCCCCGATTTCGACAAGGCCCTCGTCGCCGAGACGGATGACGAAGAGGGCATCGAGATGCCCGATGACGAAACGCTGGAACCTTTGGGCGATGTGATCGACCCCGCCGCCGTCATGGCCGAGGCGCTGGCGCTGGCCTTGCCGCTCTACCCGCGCAAGGACGGCGCGCATCTGGGCGAGGCGGTCTTTACCGCCGAGGGCGCCGAGCCTTTGACCGAAGAAAAGGCCAAACCCTTCGCCGGTCTTGCCGCGCTCAAGGCCCAAATGGAGGGCGGCGAGGATACGTAACAAAACGCGCCGCCGATCACGGCCGGCGCTGGCCGCATCGACCGGCGCGGCGATTGCCAAGGGTCGGGCCGCGCCCCTTTACCGCGCCCCGCGCCCCCGCTTTTGCCCTAAGCGGCGCAGCTTCGCCGCAGCGCAAAAGAATCTCTTGCACAATGACGATTTCGCAGTATTTTCGCGGCCTCATCCGAATTTAGGGTTGGACTTGGCTCTCGTGACAGATTATGAGCCGCCAACACCTGTGAAACTGGGCCATGCGGCCCCCAAAAATCTAAGGGTTGCGACATGGCTGTCCAGCAGAACAAAGTATCGAAATCGCGCCGCAACAACCGCCGCGCACATGACGCATTGGTTGCGGCAAACCCCAACGAATGCCCGTCGTGCGGCGAGCTCAAGCGCCCGCACCATGTTTGCCCCTCCTGCGGCAACTACGCCGATCGCGAAGTCATCGCGATGGCAGACGAGATTGATCTGGACGACGACGCGGCATAATCGCCCGAAGGGACTGGCGCCGCTATGACCGCTCTTAAGGATAATATCCCTGCGGACGCGCGTGCCAGCGACCAGAAAATCATTATCTCGGTTGACGCCATGGGCGGCGACCGTGGGCCGGCGGCAGTTGTCGCCGGCATTTCTCGTTCGGCCAAGAAGAACGCGCAGATCGCCTTTTTGCTGCACGGGCCCAAAGACACGCTCGAAAAACTTGTCGCCAAACGCAAACCGCTCGCGGGCCGCGTCGAGATTCGCGATGCCGCCGATGTGGTCACGATGGACGACAAGCCCTCTCAAGTGATGCGCCACGGCAAGGGCACCTCGATGTGGTCCGCCGTCGATGCGGTGCGCGCGGGCGAGGCAACGGTCTGTGTCTCTTGCGGCAACACCGGCGCGCTGATGGCGCTGTCGATGGTGCGGTTGCGCAAATTGCCGGGCGTCAACCGCCCCGCCATCGCGATCTTGTGGCCCTCGCGCAATCCCCAAGGCTTTAACGTCATGCTCGACGTCGGCGCCGATATCCGCGCCGATGCGCAGGACCTGTTGCAATATGCGATGATGGGTTCGTCCTATGCGCGCAACGGCATGGGGTTGGAGCGTCCGCGCGTCGGCCTGCTCAATGTCGGCACCGAAGAGCACAAGGGCCGCGCCGAGCTTAAAGAGGCCCATGATCTGATCTCGGAGGTCGCCGAGCGCGCCAATATCGAATTCGTCGGTTTTGTCGAAGGCGGCGATATTCCGGGTGATAAATGCGACGTGATCGTCACCGACGGGTTCACCGGCAATGTGGCGCTCAAAACAGGCGAAGGCACGGCCAGCCTGATCGGTGATCTGCTCAAGGCGGCGTTCAAATTCTCGCCCCTGTCGCGGCTGGCGGCGGTTTTGGCCTATACCTCGATGCAGCGCCTGAAAAAGCGCATCGATCCGCGCCGCGTCAATGGCGGTGTGTTCTTGGGCCTGAACGGCACGGTGGTCAAATCGCATGGATCGGCCGATGCGATGGGCGTTTCGGCGGCGGTGAAACTGGCCTTCCAACTGGCGCGCTCGGGGTTTTCCGATAAACTCGCCGCGCGGGTTGCATCCGCCACGGCCCTGCCCCAAGATGCACAAAAAAGCGCCGATACGGCCAGCCAGAACGGAACATAATAAAATGATCAAACGCGCCGTTGCCAAAGGTATCGGGCATTACCTGCCCGAACGTGTTGTTCCCAATAGCGAGTTTGAAAATTCCCTCGACACTTCGGATGAATGGATTCGCACCCGTTCGGGCATCGAGCGGCGCCATTTCGCCGCCGAGGGCGAAACCACCTCTGATCTGGCCGCCCATGCGGCGCGTGCGGCTTTGGCCGATGCGGGGATGGTCGCCGACGACATCGACGCCATTATCGTCGCCACCTCGACGCCGGACCTGACCTTCCCGTCCGTCGCCACGATGGTGCAAGAAAAAATCGGCATGACCCGCGGCTACGGCTTTGACGTGCAAGCGGTCTGCGCGGGGTTCATTTTCGCGCTCTCCAATGCCAATGCCTTGATCGTTTCGGGCCAAGCCGACCGCGTTTTGGTCATCGGCGCCGAAACCTTCAGCCGCATCATGGATTGGGAAGACCGCGCCACCTGCGTCCTCTTCGGCGATGGCGCGGGCGCCTTGATCCTTGAGGCCGCCGACACCGCAGGCACCCCTGCCGACCAAGGCATTCTGGCCACCGATCTCAATTCCGACGGGCGCTTTCGCGAGATGCTCTACGTCGATGGCGGCGTGAGCAGCACCGGCACCTCCGGCAAGCTGCGCATGCAGGGCAATCCCCTCTTCCGCCAAGCGGTGGAAAAACTGACCTCCACGGCGCATCGCACCTTGGAAAAGGCCGGATTGACCGAGACCGATGTCGATTGGATCGTCCCGCATCAAGCCAACATCCGCATCATCCAAGGCACCGCCAAAAAGATGGGCCTGCCGATGGAAAAAGTCGTGGTCACCGTGCAGGACCACGGCAATACCTCTGCCGCCTCGATCCCCTTGGCCCTTGCGGTGGGTGTCGCGCGCGGGCAAATCAAACGCGGCGATCTTCTGGTCGCCGAGGCCATCGGCGGCGGTTTGGCGTGGGGATCGGTGGCTCTGCGCTGGTAAAGCCGCCCGCTCAACCGGCTTTTCCACAGGCACAGGCCGCGCCCCGCGCATAAACAGCATCTTTTCGCACATAAACCCCTGCTTCCAAGTCGTTGATATTGACTCGGAAAATCCAATCGCCCTATGGTTGGAAAAATCCGAGGGGGATGGAATGAGTGAAAAAACGTTAACCCGCATGGACCTGAGCGAAGCTGTGTTTCGTGAGGTCGGACTTTCCCGCAATGATAGCGCGCAATTGGTCGAGAGCCTTCTCGAACATATGTCGGATGCTTTGGTCAAAGGCGAGCAGGTGAAAATCTCCTCCTTCGGCACATTCTCCGTGCGCGAAAAAGCCGCCCGTATCGGGCGCAACCCCAAGACCGGCGAGGAAGTGCCGATCAACCCGCGCCGCGTGCTGACGTTCCGCCCGTCGCACTTGATGAAAGATCGCGTCGCTTCCGGCAACAAACGCTAGGGGCTGCTTGGGATGACCAAGAGCGCCGGCGCGTTCCGCACCATCAGCGAGGTGGCCGAATGGCTGGACACGCCTGCGCATGTCCTGCGATTTTGGGAAAGCAAGTTCAGTCAGGTCAAACCGGTCAAACGCGCCGGTGGGCGGCGCTATTATCGCCCTGCCGATATGGAGTTGCTCGGCGGCATCAAAAAGCTGCTGCACGAAGATGGGCTGACCATCAAAGGCGTTCAAAAAACCCTGAAAGAACAAGGCATTAAACATGTCGCGGCAATGTCGCAGCCGCTCGATGAGCTGACCGCCGCACAGATGGCGGAAAGCGGCGAGACGGCGGTGAACGCGGCGGTCAATGAGGTGTCCGGCTGGCCGATGCCCGACAGCGCCAAGGCGGCGGAGCCCGCGCCAGCCGCCCCTGCCCCCGAGCAGCCCCCTGCCGCCGCCCCGCCGCTTGCGCTGCACATGCCCGCCGCAGCCGACGAACCTGCGGCGCAGGAGATCGCGCCTGAGCCAGTCCCTGACGTTTCGGACGACCCCGTGGCGGAGGAAGCTGCGCCCGAGCCTGCTTTTGAAACCGCCGCGGACGCTGCGCCCGACGCGAGCCCCGAGACCGTCGAAGAGGCGCAGATCGCGCTTGACACCCCTGCCGCCGACACTGCCCCCGCGCAGGTCTTGCCATTTGAAAGCAGTGCACCCGAGCCTCCGGCCGACGCAGGAGAGCCGCCCGCAACAGGCGAGCCGGACCCCGAGCCCGAGCCGCTGCGCGCGCCAGACCCCGCACCCATGATGGATGCCCCCGCGGAGCAGGCCGATCTTTTTGCCGCACCGCCCGAGGACGAGCCGCAAGAGGCGGCGCTTGATTCGCCCCTGCCCGATGCAGAGCCGCAGATCGCCGCGCCGCAGGTCGATCCGCAGCCGCAAGCCGCGCCCGAATTTGAGCCCGAAATCGAACCCGCAGCCGCCGAAGAGCCCAGTGAGATTGCCCCGCTTGATGAGGCGCCGGAGCTTGGCGCAGCCGCTGATACGCCCGCTGACGCGCCTGACGCCGTCGCTGACGCTCCGGCTGCTGATCCTGCCCCTGCCGCCGCGCCTGTTCTCGCCGTGGATGTGCCCAGCGATCCGGCCGATGAGATCGACGCGCCGGCAGGTCTGCTCACGCAACTGGCGCAAATCAGCGGCCCGATCGACGCCGCGACGGCCTCGCAAATCGCGCCGCTGCGCGACCGTCTTGCGGCCTTGGCCGCCCGCATCGACCATCAAGCGCAAGAGTAATCGAGAAATTGGTTTTTCCCTCTTGCTCCTGCCCGCAAAACCATTATGAAGCCTCCATCGTCGGGCTATGGCGCAGCCTGGTAGCGCGTCCGTCTGGGGGACGGAAGGTCGCAGGTTCGAGTCCTGCTAGCCCGACCATGACAAACCGCCCGTGGCCCTTGTGGCCCGGGCGATTTTCATATCCAGAGGCGGCCACCCACCCGCAGCGAGGAGACCCGCGATGACCGGCGTATTGGCAAGCCAGCAAATCCAAAGCTTGATCGACCAAGGGGCGCTCAAAGGCAATCCCGCCATCGACCCCGCGCAGGTGCAACCGGCGAGCCTTGACCTGCGTCTGGGCACCCGCGCATGGCGTGTGCGCGCCTCGTTTCTGGCTGGCGAAGGGCGCAGCGTCGCGCAGCGCCTTGGCGAATTCGAGATGCATCAGGTCGACCTGACCCATGGCGCGGTGCTCGAAAAGGGCTGTGTCTATGTGGTGCCCTTGATGGAAAGCCTCGATCTGCCCGAAGGGTTGCAGGCCGTGGCCAATGCCAAAAGCTCCACAGGTCGGCTTGATCTTCTCACCCGCCTGATCACCGACAGCGGCACCGAATTCGACCGTATCGCGCAAGGCTACTCCGGCCCGCTCTACGCCGAAATTTGCCCGCGCAGTTTTTCGGTTCTTGTCCGCCCGGGTATGCGGCTCAACCAGATCCGTTTTCGCGACGGGCAAGCCATCGTCGATGACGCCGCCCTGCGCGCCTTACATGCGCAAATGCCTTTGGTGGACGGCGAGGCGGTGATCGACGAGGGGCTTGGCTTTTCGGTCGATCTCAAACCGGCGCAGGGCGATCTGGTCGGCTACCGCGCCAAACCCCATGCCGGCGTGATCGATCTGGAGCGGATCGGCGTTTATGATCCGGCCGAATATTGGGAAGAAGTGCGCAGCACCGAAGGCCGCGTGATCCTTGATCCGGGGGCGTTTTATATCCTCGTCAGCCGCGAGGCGGTTTGCATCCCGCCCGAATATGCCGCCGAAATGGCGCCCTATCTGGCCATGGTGGGCGAGTTTCGCGTGCATTATGCGGGGTTCTTCGACCCTGGTTTCGGCTATAGCCCCGCAGGCGGCGCCGGATCGCGCGGCGTTCTCGAAGTGCGCTGCCATGAAGCGCCTTTCGTTTTGGAGCATGGCCAAGTGGTCGGGCGGCTGGTTTATGAGAAAATGGCGCAGCGACCGGCACAGCTTTACGGCACCGGCATTGCGTCAAACTATCAAGGCCAAGGCTTGAAACTGTCCAAACACTTCAAGTCCCCGTAAGCGAGACATCCGGTTTGGCTCTGGTGATATCATCCTTGAGCGCGCGCGCCGCCTCACGGGCCGGCACCGGCAAATCCCGCCACAAGGTCACGCGGTTGCGCCCCATATCTTTGGACCAATAGAGCGCGCGGTCGGCGCGCGCGACGGCAGGTTCCAATGCCCTCTCGCCGCGCCCCATCAAGGTCGCCCCGATCGAAGCGGTGAAATGCTCTACCTCGCCAAGGGGATCAACCATATCTTGGATGATCAAACGCAATTTCTCGGCCACCGTGGCAAGCCCTTCGATGTCAACGTTATAGAGGACGACCAAAAACTCTTCGCCGCCCCAACGCGCCAAAACATCCCGTTCGCGCAAACGCCCGCGCAATGCCGTGCTCACCGTGGCCAGAATCCGATCACCCGCCTTATGCCCGTAGCGGTCATTGACCAATTTGAAATGGTCCAGATCAATAAGCAGCACCCCAACCTCCAACTCGCGTTCAAGGCCGGAAAAATAAAGCTCCAACCCGTGCCGGTTGGCCGCGCCTGTCAGGGAATCATGCAGCGCCGCAATTACCAGATCGCGTTCGACCTTTCGGCGGCGCCGGTCAATACGGTCATAAATTCCGGCGGTGATCACATTCATAGCCCCGATCAACCAAAGCACCAGAGCGAGAAACAGGTTCTGCATCGTCGCCGAGGCGAATTTGTCGCCGACCTGCGCAGCCGCGACGAGAACCATCAAAAAGCTGCTGAAGCCGATTTGACAGCGGGCCACGAACCCGACCGGCGTATCGCTGAGCACGATGCGGAAAATCCGCCGATGTGCATAGAGGGTCATCGTCGCCAAGGCCAGCGGCACCAGACAGGCAACAGTGACAGGCGACATAGCCCCAAACAAGACATCCAAGCGGAACGCATAGCCCGTGGCCCCGAGCAAAGAAATGAACCCCGCCAGCACCGCGGCCCAAAGCGCGAGCCGCGGCGCGCGCGACAAAAGCAGCCCCGACAAGGCCATAAGCCCCAAACACATGGCCGTATTGGCTCCGGTCTCGATCCCGCTCATATCCGAATAGGGCGCAAGCCAACGGGCCATTGCCGCGCTCAGCGGATGATGGATGCTGCCCGATTGGATCTCGATCAGGCGCAGGCTGCTCAAACAAACCACCGCGAGCAAGATCCCGCGCCGCACGATACTGATCGGTTCGAGCAAGCGGTGCATGACAAGGCTTGTCGCCAACAATAATACCATGACCGCAGTCAACGGATGCGTTCCGGGAAGCGCATGGAAAGGCTTGTGAAACTGTGCCTCCATCACATAGCCCCCAAGCACAAACATCCCGACCAAAATCGCGAAACCGGTCAGAAATACGCGTGAGCGATGTGCCACGCCAACATAGCTATAGGTAATCGCGCCCGCGCTCAGCCGTGGATCGTCTTCCGCCGTTGCGCTGAGGTCTACATATTTCATCCCTGGCATAGGTATACCTTCCGGTAAAACCTTGCATTGCACACTGGGTTGCCCCAGCCGTTCGATGGAAAGAATGAAAACATAGACGACACATCGTGGATAGGAACAGAAATAATAAATGCAGCCTGTGTCATCAGGGTTAATATGGTGTAAAGATTTGAGCGTTTTCTACGACTTAACTTCGGCCCGCAGGCTCATGCACGCGCCTGCTCGGACCTGCGTGATGCCAAGGCGCCCGTTACGCATCGCGATGCGCATTGGCTGCCTTGCCATGTTTGCAAAATCGGTTTTTGCAATTCGCGCTTTCGCAAACTCTGGCCCGCATCGAACCGAAAGCCCCGCTCCGCCCTTCAACGGGCAAGAGAGCGGCAGCGCATTGCGCATAAAGGTCTTGGCGCCCTAAAAGCGGCCGATCCGGCGGATCAAACGGTTGGCTTGGCGCATCCGTTGGCCGGTATTGCCCGCCGCGCCCTTGTTTTGCGCCTTGCGCGCCCCATCCGCAGCGGGCGGCGCATCCTTGCCGCCCATGCGCGAGACGCGGTCCATGCCCATCCCCATGCCTTTGTTCACAAGGCGGCGCATGACTTGGCGCATCACCATATTGATCACTTGATTGACGTTCATCTCGACACCCTCATCGTTTATTTCACTGCTCGCGCCCGCGCAGTATAGCATAAAACCCGCCCATTTCACGGCAGCCATGTGCCGTCCTCGCGGCAGGCGCGCGGGGCACCCTAGGACAAAAGCCCGTCCTCCGCGTCGATCACCTCGTCGTCATCAAGGATCGGCGCGTCGAACATATCGACCTGATCGCCGTCCTCGTCCTCTTCCTCCTCGCCGGTATCCAGCCCCATCGGCGCAGGGCGGCTTTCGAGCAATCCGGCGGCGCGCAATTCCTTCAGCCCTGGCAAATCGCGTGCGTTTTCAAGGCCGAAGTGGTCAAGGAAGCTCTCGGTCACCACAAAGGTCACGGGACGGCCTGGCGTCATGCGGCGGCGGCCAAAGCGGATCCATTCCATCTCGATCAACTGGTCGATCGTGCCGCGGCTGACCGACACCCCGCGGATTTCCTCGATCTCGGCGCGGGTGCAGGGTTGATGATAGGCGATGATCGCCAAGGTCTCGATCGCGGCGCGGCTCAGCTTGCGGGTCTCGACCGTCTCTTTTTGCATCAAGAACCCGAGGTCCGGCGCTGTGCGCATCGCATAGGCCTCGCCAACGCGCACCACATGCACGCCGCGCCCCTCATAGCGTTTGGTCAGGTAAACCAAGGCCTCTTTGGGGTCCGACCCATGCGGCATCCTTGCTTCCATCTCGCGCAAGCTGACCGGTTCGGCCGTGGCAAACAAGATCGCCTCGATCATCCGCTCCTGCTCGGCCATGGGGGGCGCTTCAAACAGGCTCTCTTCGCGCGTTTCTTCGGTGGTTTCAATATCTTCGCTCATGATCTTAATCCTTGCGCCGCACCTGCACCGGCGCGAATGTCTCCTCTTGGCGGATCTCGGCCTTGCCCTCTTTGACCAGTTCGAGCGAGGCCGCAAAGGTCGAGGCCGTGGCCGAGCGGCGTTTGACCGGATCGCCGTCCCAGCCTTCAGGCAGATAGGTGCTGATATCGGTCCAATCGCCCGCAAATCCGATCAATCCGCGCATCCGGCCAAGCGCCTCTTCCATCGTGTAAACGCTGTCGCGGTCCATGACGAAGGGGCGAAATTCGTCCTTGGTGCGGATGCGCGCATAGGCCTGCATCAGGTCCAAAAGCGTCGCCGTATAGGTCACGCGTTTGACCCGCTCCACCCCTTCGGGCACGCCGCGCACAAAGAAATCGCGCCCCTTTTGATCGCGCGCCATCAGCCGCGCCGCCACGTCGCGCATCCCTTGAAGCCGCTCCAATTGGAACGCCAGATGCGCGGCCAGTTCCTCGCCCGACGGCCCCTCGTCGGCGGGGTCGGGCGGCAGCAACAGCCGCGATTTCAAAAACGCCAGCCACGCCGCCATCACCAGATAATCCGCCGCCAGCTCAAGGCGCAGATGTTTGGCGCGCTCGACAAATGCGAGATATTGCTGCGCCAGATGCAGCACCGAGATTTTGCGCAGATCGACTTTTTGGGTGCGCGACAGGGTCAAAAGCACGTCAAGCGGCCCCTCGAACCCGTCGACATCAACGATCAGCGCCTCGGCGGCCAGCCGCTCGGCGACGCGGTCCTGCGTCTCTTGATCCTGTGCGTCAAATAACCCCGAACCTGCCATTCACCCTCAGCCGTGTAAGCGCCCACCAATAAGCGCTTCAAGCTGGGCGTTGAGGGCCGAAATGTCAACAGGATCGGGCGTTTTGCGCATCAACAGCGCCGCATCGGCGCGCGCCTGTGCAGCGGTGCCCATATGGCCCGCGGCCTCGGCCACCTCGCGCATTTCGTCCATCTCGCCGTTGCAATGCAAAATCACATCGCATCCGGCGGCCAAAGCGGCGCGCGAAAGCCCCCCCAAGGGGCCGCTGAGCGCCTTCATCGAAATATCGTCGGTCATGATCAAACCGCCGAACCCGATGTCCTTGCGGATCACCTCCATCATCCGCGGCGAAAGCGTCGCGGGCATGGCATCCACCGCCGCATAGACCAGATGCGCCGTCATCCCCAAAGGCAGGTGGTTGAGCGCCTTGAAAGGCGCGAAATCGACGCGCATGAGGTCTTCGGCGCTGGCCGAAACGGTGGGCAATTCGAGATGGCTGTCGGCGCGGGCGCGCCCGTGTCCGGGTATATGTTTGACGATGGGCAAGACCCCGCCGTCCAGATGGGCCTGCGCCACGGCGGCACCAATGCGCGAAATGCTTTGCGCATCAAAGCCGTAGCAGCGGTTCTTGAGAAAGGAATGGGTGCCCTCTTCGGCCACATCCACCATCGGGGCGCAATTGCTGTCGATCCCGAGCGCGCGCAATTCTGCGGCAATGATCGCATAGCGCAGATACATCGCCCGCGCCGCCGCCTCGGCACCTGCGGCGCCGATATGTTCAAGCGGCGGCTGCCATTGCGAGGCCAGCGGCGGGCGCAAACGCTGCACGCGCCCGCCCTCTTGGTCGATGGTGATCATCGCCTCGCGGCCCACACAGTCGCGCAATTCGGCGCATAGGGCACGGATTTGCGCGGCGCTGTCGATGTTGCGCGCAAAAAGGATAAAGCCGAAAGGATCGGCGGATTTAAAGAAGGCTTTTTCGGCGCTGGTCAAACGCAGGCCGGAGCAGCCGAAAATCGTCGCTCCGAAGCGGCTCATCGTGTCGCCACCGGAAAACATTCGACCCCTTCGGACACAAAGGCCGCGCAGAAACGGCGCGCCTCGTTGATGTCGCCGAACCCATGCGCGCGCAGGCGGTAGAACACCCGCCCGCCGCTTTGCGCTTGCTGCACGACCAAGGATTTGCCTTCCAAAAGCTCACCAAACCGCGCGTCCAGCTTGTGCCATCCGGCGCGTGCGCCATCGGCGGTGTCGAATGTGCCAAGCTGCGCCAGACGCGTGCCCACGGGCAGGCTGGCCGCATCGATCTCTCCGGCGCGCGAGGCGGATTTGAGCGCCGCCTCCACCGCGCCGCTGACCGAGGCTTTCTTCAATCCGGCGGGCCGCACCTGCGGGCGCAAGGAACGCGCAAGGCCGGATTTGGGTTTGGCCGCAGCGGCGGCCTCAATGAGCGCGGCGGCAGGTGCGGGCGCAGGCGCAGAGGCCGCGCCGGTCACATTCGGTGCGCTCGCCGCGACTTTGATCGGTGCGGCCTCGTCCATTTTCGGCGATCCGGCGGCCAGTTGCGCGGCCAAAGCTTGGATATCGGCCAATTTGCCTTGGGGCAATTCGGCACCGCCTGCGGAAATATCGATCTGGCGCGCCCGCGCCGGTGCGCTCATGGTGCTGGCCTCGGCGCCCGCCGCGGCGGGGGTATCCTCGGCGGTCAAATCCACCGGCCGTGGCGCCAGAACCAAACGGTCCGCCGGTTTCGCGGCCGCGCCTTCGGCAGCGACCTGATTAACGGCAAAACCTTGATAATCCGCCGGTTGCCCGCCAGGGTTTTCGGGCGCAACACGCATCGGCCCTGCGGCGGCGCGGATCACCGGCACGCCCGAGACATCACGCGCCAAAAGCTTGTAGCCCCAAATCCCAAGCCCCAGAACCAAAGCCAGCGAGATCGCTGCACCGGCCATATTGGCCGCGCGCTGCGCCCCTGCTGCCGTGGGCATACGGGCCGAGGCGAGCAAGGCCGAGGCAATCCCCGCCGATGCGCCGCCGCTTTGCGCCGCGCCCTGCGCTTGGGCGTATTGGCCCTGCGCATAATAGTCCTGCGCTTGGTGCTCCTGCGCGTCGTGAGTGGGCGCATACTGCTCCTGCGCGTCAATCTGGGCTTGCGGCGCGAAATAGCCTGCGGTCACGCGCGGGGCGTGGGCCTGAGCTTGGGCCTGAGCTTGGGGATGCGTTTGGGCCTGCGGCGCATGGGGATCGGCGTAGGGCTGCATATCGGGCTGCGCGTAGAGATCGGCCTGTGGCGGCTGCGCGGGGCTATGCGGCGCGGCAGCGCGGTATTGCCCCGCGTGATGCAACCCCGCATCGGCGCCGTAAACCGGCGCGGGTTGCGGTTGCGGGGCCTCTTGCGGGGCGTTTTCCCGCCCGCGTGCGGTAACAGGCGCAGGGCGCGCATAGGCCGGATGCTGGGATGGATCGAAGGGTTTTGCCTGTTGGGGCGCGCGCATTGCGCCCGTCACACGGATATCCGCCATTTTTCGCCTCACTGCCCCGTGCGGTGCTTTGCCGCCGGTGCTTATCTAATGCCTGCTCGACACCGGCGAAGGCGCGGTTTTATCGCATCTCTTCCGCCGGAGTTACGCCCAGAATACCAAGACCTGCGGAAATAACAACGCTTGTGGCCTTGGCGAGGGCGATTTTTGCCGATGTGGCACCCGCGTCACCCTCTTGCAAGAAACGCAGATCGGGCCTGTCATTGCCGCGGTTCCACAGCGCGTGGAAATCGGACGCCAGCTCATACAGATAAAAGGCAATGCGGTGCGGCTCGTTGGTGCGCCCCGCAATCTCAACCAGACGCGGCCATTCGGCCAAGGTTTTGGCCAGCTTCAATTCCGCCTCATGGGTGATGCCCGCCAAATCCGCCGCCGCCAGATCGGCATCGGTGAATGTCATCCCCGCCTCGGCGGCCTTGCGCAGCACCGAATGCACCCGCGCATTGGCATAGTTGACGTAGAACACGGGGTTGTCCTTGGATTGCTCCATCACCTTGTCGAAATCAAAATCCAAAGGCGCGTCATTCTTGCGCGTGAGCATATGGAAGCGCGTCACATCGCGGCCCACCTGATCGACCACATCGCGCAGGGTGACGAAGGTCCCTGCCCGTTTGGACATTTTGAACGGCTCGCCGTTTTTATACAGCTTCACCAATTGCGTCAGCTTCACATCAAGCGGCACGCGGTTGTCTGACAAAGCCGCCACCGCCGCTTTCATCCGTTTGACATAGCCGCCATGATCGGCGCCGAACACGTCGATGAGCATATCAAAGCCGCGCTCGATCTTGTCGAAGTGATAGGCGATATCGGGGGCGAAATAGGTCCATCCGCCGTCGGATTTTTGCACCGGACGGTCCACATCATCGCCGTATTCGGTGGATTTGAACAAGGTTTGCTCGCGCGGCTCCCAATCTTCGGGCAATTTGCCCTTGGGCGGCTCCAGCGTGCCGCGATAGATCAATCCCTTATCATCCAGCGCCTTGAGCGCCGCTTCGATCCGGCCCGTGCCATAGAGCGATTTTTCCGAGTAGAAGACATCCATCTCGACGCCGAGCGCCTTGAGATCACCGCGGATCAATTCCATCATCGCATCGGTGGAAAACACCCGCACATCGGCAAGCCAGACCTCTTCGGGCTGATCGACATAGGCATCGCCGACCTTCGCCTTGAGCGCCGCGCCCACATCGACCAGATATTCACCGGGGTATGTGCCCTCGGGAAAGGCCACGTCTTTGCCATGGGCCTCGAGGTAGCGCAAATAGACCGAGCGGGCCAAAACATCGACCTGCGCGCCGCCGTCATTGATGTAATATTCGCGCGTGACGTCAAAGCCGACGTAATCGAGAAGGCTCGCCAAAGCATCGCCAAACACCGCGCCGCGGGTATGGCCCACATGCATCGGGCCGGTCGGGTTGGCCGAGACATATTCGACATTGACGCGCCGCCCCTGCCCCATATCCGAGCGCCCGAAGGCCGCGCCGCTTTGCAAGGCCGCGCGGATCACCGCATGCCATTGCCCCGCCTCAAGGCGCAGGTTCAAAAACCCCGGACCTGCGACCTCGGCCGAGGTGATGCGCGCATCCTCGCCCAGCCGCGCCGCCAGAGCCTCGGCAATGTCGCGCGGTTTCATCTGCGCCGGCTTAGCCAGAACCATCGCCGCATTGGTCGCCATATCCCCATGCAGCGGATCGCGCGGCGGCTCGACCGCCACATTGGCGAAATCGAGACCCTCGGGCAATTGCCCGTCCGATTGCATCGCGCTCAGCGTCTCAAGCACCAAAGTGCGGATTTGGGTAAAGAGGTTCATGGCGGCGTCCTTTTGCTTGAAAAAGCGGTTTAGCACGGGCAGCGGCGCCGTCAATGTCCGCATGCAGCAGCAGGCGCGCAAATCCCCCGACCCGCACCACTCAAACCGCGGTTTGGCCTAAAAATGCCGGCGCTTGAGGTCGGACAGCGCATCTTGCGGCGCGGCGCCTTGCTCGGAGCCTTCCGCAATGCCTTTCGCCGCCCCCTTCTGCGCGCGCTGCTGCGGCGCAGGCTATGCCCGCAGCTGCGGTGAGAGGCGCAAGGCCGATCCGCTGGCCCCGCGCGCTTGCGCCAGATAAAGCACCGCATCCAGCACCGCCTCGGGCGCGATGCGCTCAGGGTCGGTCAAAATCACGCTGGCCGCGCTGACCCCGCCCGCGCGCAGCCCCGCCGCCATGCCCTCGCTCAGGCGCAACATCGCGCCTTCCATCGCTTGGGCCTCCAAAAATCCGACCTCTTCGATCATGTCGAAACCGCTGATCCGGCCCTGTGCGGCCGCGTCTGGCGCGCCTTGGGCCATCAGCCCCGCACGCAGCGGCAAACCGCCCGCGCCGCGGCGCATCGGGGCGGGCAAAACCGTGACCACCGCGCCGCCGCCCGCATGCAACGCGCCGCACAGCCCGCGCACCAATTGCACCCCCGTGCCGACCGCCATGGCCATCCGCGCAGCATGGCGGTCGGGCGCATGATCGACGCCGTCATGGGTGAGATCGGGCAACTCTTGCGCCGCGCCGGATGCGGCGCCGGATCCGGTGTCGGGCGATAACCCCGATGCCGTGCCTGCCACCGTGAGCGGCACCAGATTGAGCAAGAGCGCCAAAGGCTCGCGCCCCCAGATCGCGCCAAAGGCCCGCGCCGAGGCCGGATTGCCAAGCTGGATCGCCAAGGGTTCGATGTGCGCCGGATAGGCCCGCGCCAGTTCCACCAAAGCCCCGTCGGAGGCATCCATCGCCACAACCGTCGCGCCGCCTTGCGCCATCGCACGGCACAGCGCCAAGCCGATCGGATGCGAGGCGCCCGCCACGACCACTGTTTTATTATCTAAAAACAAGCCCCTACACACCCATCTTAATCTTGTGGCCGCAGAGCTTGCCGCAGCGTTAATCTCCCATTAACCTGCCCAAATCGGGTGGGCTGTCAAGAGAGCGCGCATCATTAATACATCTTTGCCGCGATATCGGCCAAAGCCGCCCATCCATGCGCCGCTAAAGCACCCCGCCCAAGAGCCGCTCGTGCTCTTGAATGGCAAAACGGTCGGTCATTCCGGCGATGTAATCGGAGACGATCCGCGCCAAAGCCACCTCGCCCTGCGCCTCGGCCACATCCTTGCGCCATTGTTTGGGCAAAAGCTCCGGCTCCTCCAAAAACAGCGGGAAAAGCTCGTTGACCACGCGGGTGACCTTCTTGCGCATCACCACCACATCGGGGGCGCGATACATGCGCTCGAAGAGAAATTGCCGGATCACCTTGAGCTGTGCCCAAAGATCGGGGGAAAATTGCACCATCATCCGCCCCGCATGGCGCACATCCGCCGCCGATTGCGGCGCCGTCTCGGCCAGACGCGCGCGGCTGACGTCGATCACATCCTCGACCAGAATGCCGAAAAACCGGCGCAGCGCCTCGTGGCGGCGGCGGTAATAATTCAGCCCCGGATAGATGCGATCCACTTCGGCAAAACATCCATTTACAACCGGCAATTCGGCCAGTTCATCGGTGGAAAACAATTCCGCGCGCAGCCCGTCGTGCAGATCGTGATTGTTATAGGCCACATCATCGGCCAAGGCCGCGACCTGCGCCTCGGCGCTGGCGTGGGTGTGCAATTCGAGATCATGGCGCGCGTTGTATTCGGCCAAGGCCCAAGGCACATCGCCGGTCACCGGACCGTTGTGTTTGGCAATCCCCTCCAGCGTCTCCCACGTCAGGTTCAGCCCGTCCCATTCGGCATAATGGCGCTCCAACGAGGTCACAATGCGGATGGCTTGGGCGTTGTGATCAAAGCCGCCGTAAGGCTCCATGAGTGCGGCCAGAGCATCCTCGCCCGTATGCCCGAAGGGCGTGTGGCCCAGATCATGCGCCAAGGCCACGGCCTCGGTCAGTTCGGGGTTCAGCCCCAAAGCCCCTGAAATCGTGCGCGCCACCTGTGCCACCTCGATGGAATGGGTCAGGCGGGTGCGAAAATAATCGCCCTCATGTTCGATGAACACTTGGGTCTTGTGCTTGAGACGGCGAAAGGCGCTGGCGTGGATGATCCGGTCGCGGTCGCGTTGGAAGGGCGAGCGAAAGGCGCTTTCCTCCTCGGCGTAGAGCCGCCCGCGGGTGTCTTGCGGATCGGAGGCGAAAATGGCGCGCGGCGCGGGGTGATAGCGCGAAGACGTGTCGGACATCAGATCGGGTTCCTGCCTGCGAAGGCCGCGCGCCCATCTTGTCGGCGGCGGCGGCGCGTCCTATATTGACGCTATCACGCCCGCTTATAGAGGAGCGGCGCGCATCTAAAAACCGGAACAAACGCGAACAACAGCCTCTAAACGGCTCTTTTCGCGTGCAAATCCGGCCCTGCCGCCCGCGCGCGGCACAAACGGAGCCTTTGCGATGAACCTGCCGCCGAAAGTCACCCAACGCGCCTTTGACCGTCTGGCCGAAATCGGGGCCGCGGATCAAGGCCAAGCCCTGCGCGTCGCGGTAGAGGGCGGCGGATGCTCGGGCTTTCAATACGAGATCAAACTCGACGCCCCTGCGGGGGATGATCTGATCCTTGAGGGCGCGGGGCAAAAGGTTCTGGTCGATCCGGTTTCCTTACCGTTTCTGGCCGGTGCGACGATTGATTTCAGCGAAGAGCTGATCGGCGCGCGCTTTATCATCGAGAACCCCAATGCCAGCAGCTCTTGCGGCTGCGGCACTTCGTTCTCAATGTAATCCCCGAAAAATTTCCCATTTAAAACAGCAATGTGCGGCGCATACTTGATGCACCGCACAGCTTGCCCGTATGCCTGAACCTCGGGGGATGAGGAAAGGCCCGCACACAGATTTGCCGATCCGTGTGGTCCGGATCCGGCGGGGGGCGGCCAAGCCCCATGTGATCCGCCGGAGAAGTCGTTTCGGATTATACCGCCGCGTGGCTCAGGCCGACGCGGGCAAATCCCGCAAAGAAGGCGTCGAAGTCGGGGCAGCTTTGCTCGGCCAGACCCAAAACCTCTTGGGCTTCCTCGTTCATGCCTTCGGTCACCAGCGGGCGCATCGCATCCCAATCGGCCGAGCGGCGGTCGTCGAGACGGAACATGCATTCGGACATCTCGCGCAGCGGCGCAAAGGCGCGGTCGGGACGGTGGAAGGACATGCGCTCGGCGGCGACACGCTTGGTAAAGGCCTGCCCGCCGGACACCGAAGCGAGCCAGTTGCAGATGAAGAACTCGTGGTAATTGTCTTGCACATTGGCCTGCTCGCCGGTGGCGATGGTGAAACGGTGGCCTTCGCGCTCGGCCCAGTTTTCCCAGATCGCGGGCGGCTGCTCACCGGCGTAGCGCAGGGCGATGCAGACTTCGGCGACCAAATCGAGGTTCTGGTCGAGCCATGCCAGCGTTCCGGCAAAGCGCAAGGATTTCAACGCGCCCTCGCCCAGTTGCAGCGGCTTGCGGCCATATTCGGAGAGATAGAACACCGTGTGGGTCAACTCATAGGCGGCTTTCTTGTTGGGCATGGTGAAGGCTTCGGAGCGCTCGATAAAGGCGCGCATACGCACCTCCAGACCCGGATCGGCGGGCAAAGGATCGCGGCCGCGGCGCAGCATCAAACGGCGCGCTTCCATCCGTTGCAGATCGCTCATCTCCGATTGCGCAAGGCCTTCGTCGGCGGCCCAGTTCACCAAAGCCTCGCCCTTGTTGCCTTCCATGCCGAGGTCTTCGAGATCAAGGCAGAGCGACAGGATAAAGCGGTAGTATTGCGGGAAGAAGCCGAGGCGTTTTTCGACATTGGCGTAAAAACCGGCCATCGGCGCGAGGGTCTCTTGCGAAAGCTTGGCACCGGTCACTTCGAGGATGCTCAGAAGTTCGGCGTTTTCCTTGAGCCAGAAGACATCATCGCCAAAGCGGCGGCTGCTGGCAAAGGCCGATACAAGCGCGCCATAACGGTCGTCTTGGCTTTGGATCGGGTTTTTCGCGGCGAATTGGATAACTGTGGACATTGTATTTCCCCCTAGGAGTTGGCGCGTGGCGGCGCCGGAATATTTTCAATTGCGAACCCCGATGGCAGATCGGGGGCTTGGCGCGGTGCGGGCTTGGCTGGCCCGCACCATGCAGGTGTTCTTGGTGGTCTTAGAGACCGCAGGTGAAGGCCTGAACCGCATCACCCGATTGGGCGTCTGTGGCATGGGTGGCGCCAAGGCCGCAGGTGAAGGCTTCGACCGCATCGCCCGATTGAGCGTCAGAGGCTGTGGTGGCGCCAAGGCCGCAAGTGAAAGCTTCGACCGCATCGCCCGATTGCGCATCAGAGGCTGTGGTGGCGCCAAGGCCGCAGGTGAAGGCTTCGACCGCATCGCCGCTCATCGTGTCGGAGGCTTCGGCTTCGAGACCGCAGGTGAACATTTCAACCTTGTCGCCGCTCATCGCGTCATTGGCAGCAGAGGCACCCAAACCGCAGGTAAACATCTCGGTCGCATCGCCGCTCAGCGCCATGGTCGAGGTCGAAGCGCCAAGGCCGCAGGTGAACAAGGCGGTGGCATCGCCGTTGAAGACTTCGGAGCCGGCAACAGGGCCAAGACCGCAGGTGAACATTTCGGTCGCATCGCCTTCCATGGCAGTGGAAGCAGTGACAGGACCAAGGCCGCAGGTGAACATCTCAAGGCCCTCGCCCATCATCGCATCGGCGTTGGAGGAGGCTTCGAGGCCGCAGGTGAACATCTCCAGACCCGTGCCATCAAGCAGCGAGCTGGCAGAGCGCGGTGCATCAATGTTGGCGATTTGAGCGAAAGTGTGGTTAGCTTTGAGTTGAGTTTGCATGGTCGTTATCCCCTGGTGTTATGTTTGGTGTTTTGCAGACACCAACAGATTTACACCCTAAGGTTGCATCGCCAAGCCCCTATTAAACCTTGACGTGTATTTCGGAAACGCGACTCACCCCTTCAAGTTCACTAACTCTTTGATTCTGAACTGTTTCCATTATAGAAACAGTGGGCATAATTTTTGGTTAACGTTCTCTGAATCCGGCCACACACCTATAGGTTGCATCCAGAATCACCCCTCTCGCCAAAGTTTTTTCACCCCGAAAAGCGGGAATCACCCATAGGTTGATTCTGTTTTTTACGGCGCAATCGGCCCCGCGCTTGCCCTTGCCCGCCGCGCTTGCGATAGATCGAAGGGCAAAACGGGGAGAGCGCCATGAAAATCGCCACATTCAACATCAACGGCATCAAGGCCCGCTATCCGGCACTATGTGATTGGCTCGACGAGGCGCAGCCCGACGTGGCGCTGTTGCAAGAAATCAAATCGGTGGACGAGAATTTCCCGCGCGAGCTGTTTGAAGAGCGCGGCTATAATGTCGAAACCCACGGGCAAAAATCGTTCAACGGCGTGGCGATCCTGTCGAAGCTGCCCTTGGAAGACCTGCGCCGCGGCCTGCCCGGAGACGACAGCGACGAACAGGCGCGCTGGATCGAGGCGACGGTGGTCGGCGATAAGGGCGCGCTGCGCCTGTGCGGGCTCTACCTGCCCAATGGCAATCCGGTCGAATTGCAAGACGGTCTGCCCACGCCGGGCGGCAAATACGCCTATAAGCTGTCATGGATGGCGCGTCTGGAGGCGCGCGCGCGCGAATTGCTGGCGGGCGAAGAGCCGTTCTTGATGGCGGGCGATTACAACATCATCCCCCAAGACGAAGACGCCGCCCGCCCAGAGGTCTGGCAAGAGGATGCCTTGGCGCGCCCCGAAAGCCGCGCGGCCTTCCGGCGGCTGATGAACCTCGGCTTTACCGAGGCCTTTCGCGCGCGGGTCTCGGGCGGCGGGCATTACAGCTTTTGGGATTATCAGGCGGGCGCGTGGAACCGCAATGACGGCATCCGCATCGACCATTTCCTGCTCAGCCCCGCCTGCGCCGACACATTGATCGACTGCCAGATCGACAAGGACATCCGCGGGCGCGAAAAACCCTCGGACCATGTGCCGGTCTGGGTCGAGCTGGATATCTAGGCCGCGCCGCCCGTCTTGGTGACGTCATGGGCATAGAGCCAGTCAAAGCTGCGCATCATCCGCTCGGGAGCCAAGGCCCCGCCAAGACGCAAGGCCAGATGCGCGCCAAAGCGGACCGGCCCATGGCCAAGGTGGTATTTCCACGCGTTCTTTGACGCCGCCTCGATCACCCGCAGCGCGCGCGGGCGGCGGCGGGCCTGATAGGCGGCCAATCCGGCGCCGAGGCTGTCGCTATGGGCCAAGGCATCGCCCAAGACCCACGCATCCTCCAGCGCCATCGAGGCGCCCTGCGCCAAGAACGGCAAGGTCGGATGCGCTGCATCGCCTAGCAAGGCCAAAGCCGATCCGTGCCAATGTTCGGCCACCGGATGGCGAAACAGCCCCCATAGATGCACCTCGTCCACGCGGGCGAGGATCTGTTGCACCTGCGGGCCGAAATCGGCAAAGGCGGCGCGCAGGTTGCTTGGGTCGTCCTGATGCGACCAATCCTCCTCGGCCCAAAGGCTGCGCTCTTGCACCGCGACGATGTTGAGCCGCGCCCCGCCGCGCAGAGGGTAACACACCAGATGGCGCTGCGGCCCCATATAGACCCGTGCTTCGGGGGATTGGACGTCAAAGCCCCCTCCCAAATCCGGCCCGCCCAAATCCGGCCCGCCCAATTCCGCATCGCTATTCTCGACCGTGGCACGCCATGCCACCTGTCCGGTGAAAAATGGCTCGGCGGCACGGTTGAGCACCGCGCGCCCCTGCCCGTGCAGCCCGCCCGCATCAATCACCAGATCGGCGCTCATCCGGTCGCCATTGGCCATATGCACCTGCGCGCGCCTATCCGAGCCCGCATCCGAGCCCGCATCCGAAACCGAGACGACCTTTTGCAGCAGCCGGATTTGCACCCCGCACTCGCGCGCGCCCTTGGCCAGAATGTCGATCAGATCGGCGCGGTGGGTGAAATAATAGCTCTGCTCCTTGAGCCGCGTCAGATCGAGCCGCAGCACCTCGGCGCAGGCCCCGCGATAATCGCGCAGCGACACCGCCTGCGCGCGCACCGATGCGGCGCGCAGCGCCTCGCCCAGCCCCAAGGCCTCCAGAACCGCCGCGCCATTGGGCGAGACCTGCAGCCCCGCACCGACCTCGCGGATCGCCTCGGCCTGCTCCAAGACCGTGACCTGCGCGCCGCGCTGCGCCAAGGCCTGCGCCGCCGCCAACCCGCCGATCCCCGCGCCGATCACCGCGATTTCCATCCCCAAAATGCTCATGGTTGCCCTGCTTTGTTTGATGCGCTTCGGCGCGAGGATAGGCGCGGGTTTTCGCGCCCGCTATGACACCTTATGTGACACCCAAAATGGCACCCAAGATGACACCTTATATATAGGGGCCTGCGGGGAGGCGATTTGCGCTTGCTCAAATGACTTCACAATGTCCGCGCAAACCCCACGCGAAACCGCCCGAAATATGACCCGAAAAATCGCCCGACATCTCCGCGCCATTTGCCCCGCACCTGCCAGCCAACTGCCCGCCAAACTGCACGCTGATTTTCCCGCCATTCCGCCGGCACCACCCGCAACGCGCGCGCTGTAATGCGGCTTTGAGTGACGAAAAAACGCCGAAGGTTGCCCCCCGACGTTTGCTGTATTGCCTGCCGCACCGATGCACCGCGCGCGACCCGCACGGGCTCGCAAACGGCGCAACGAAGATCAATCGTCGCGGTGGACCTTTTCGCGGCGCTCGTGACGCTCTTGCGCCTCAAGGCTCATGGTCGCGATCGGGCGCGCATCCAGACGCTTGAGCGAGATTTGCTCGCCCGTCACTTCGCAATAGCCGTATTCGCCTTCGTCGATGCGGCGCAGGGCGGCATCGATTTTCGAGACCAGCTTGCGCTGACGGTCACGCGTGCGCAATTCCAGCGCGCGGTCGGTCTCTTCGCTGGCACGGTCGGCCACATCGGGAATATTGCGCGTGCCGTCTTGCAACCCTTCGATGGTATCGCGACTATCGGCCAGAATGTCGTTTTTCCAATCGTTCAGCTTGCGGCGAAAATACTCAAGCTGGCGTTCGTTCATAAACGGCTCGTCTTCAGCCGGTTGGTAATCGTCAGGCAGAAAAGTCTCTGCTTTCATATCATTCCCCTCACTCAGGCCAGTGTCCGTCATACGTAAATTTTCCTCATCTGGACAGTTGGCGCCCCTGCGCGTGGGATTACCCGAAGGGATAGGGATTGTCCAGTTCCCAAAGCATCACGTTGCAGCGAATTGAGGCTTGGTCTAACTTGCCGTGGAATATTATTCCATGGAGCGAACAGCAGATGAAATTCGAAGGCACATCCGATTATGTGGCGACAGAGGACCTGACCGTGGCGGTCAATGCGGCGGTGACCCTCGAGCGCCCGCTGCTGGTCAAGGGCGAACCAGGCACCGGCAAGACAGAACTGGCGCGCCAAGTGGCCAGCGCGCTTGGCCTGCGGATGATTGAATGGAACATCAAATCCACCACCAAAGCGCAGCAAGGCCTCTATGAATATGACGCCGTCAGCCGTTTGCGCGACAGCCAGCTGGGCGAGGAGCGCGTGCGCGATGTGTCCAACTACATCAAGAAGGGCAAGCTTTGGGAAGCTTTTGACGCCGACGAGAAGGTCGTGCTTTTGATCGACGAGATCGACAAGGCCGATATCGAATTTCCCAACGATCTTTTGCAAGAACTCGACAAGATGGAATTCCACGTCTACGAGACCGGCGAGACCGTGCGCGCCAAACAGCGCCCGATCATGATCATCACCTCGAACAATGAAAAAGAACTGCCCGACGCGTTTTTGCGCCGCTGCTTCTTTCACTACATCCGCTTCCCCGAACCCTCGGTCATGCGCAAGATTGTCGAAGTCCACCATCCAGGCATCAAGGGCGACCTGCTCGCCGCCGCACTCACGCAGTTTTACGAGCTGCGCGAGCAATCGGGGCTGAAGAAAAAACCCTCGACCTCCGAGGTGCTCGATTGGCTCAAACTGCTTTTGGCCGAAGACCTGAGCGCCGAAGACCTCAAGCGCGACGGGGCCAATGCCTTGCCCAAATTGCACGGGGCCTTGCTCAAGAACGAGCAGGACGTGCATTTGTTCGAACGCCTCGCCTTTATGGCGCGCAGCCAAGGCGGGCGATAACGCGCCCGCAAAATCTTTACGGCGGCAATAGGGCAAGAATTTAACCAAATTGTAATCCTTGCCGAGGCTGTGACCGCAAAGCACCACCCCGCCGCACCCAGCGGCGGGGTGGTTTGCATTCGGGCCTTACCCGCATGGCCCGCACGCGATTGAGCGCGCGGCGCGAACAATCGGTTTCCAATCCGTCGCCAGCGCGCCGATTGCGGCCAAGCGCGCCGTGCTCCATTCCCTTAGGTCATATCCGCCGCAAGTTTTTCGCAAGGCTTTCCCCTTGCATGTTGTGTGTCGCGCGGCCCCCCACAAATGACACAACAAAAGAGAATTTCATGATCAAGAAGACCCTCGCCACCCTCGCGTTTGTCGGCTTTGCCAGCAGCGCCCAAGCCGTCGTCGTCGACTTTGACTCCGTCGCAGGCGTAAGCATCGACAACAATTGGCGCTATCTGAACGTGCCCACCGAAGGGTTCACCTTTTCTGCCCCTGCCAGCATCATCGACGTCGGCACAGGGTCGCATTGGAACTTCGGTGCCCATAGCGGCGATTTTGCCCTGCTCAACAACGGCGGCACGGGCAGCATCACCGTCGCCGCTGCGGATGCGTCGGATTTCACCTTTGACGGCGTCTGGGCCAAACGCTGGGCCACCGCCCCCGAAAGCGGCACCGCGGGCGGCAATCTGTTCGGCGTGATGCAAGGCTTTAACAACGGCGCTCTGGTCTGGTCGGTCAACACCGTGCTCGACGGCAGCTATCAATTCCTTGAGGGTCAAGCCGGTTTGATTGACCAATTGGTGCTCGGCATGGGCCGCTACTACCTGATCGACGATCTGGCGCTCAATGAAATGGCGCCCTCCGTGCCGGTCCCTGCGGGCCTGCCGTTGATCGCCTCCGGCCTCGCGGCTTTGGGCTTTTTGGGACGGCGCAAGGCGCGTAAAGCCTGATATCGCGCCTTAGGCGCGCAAGGGCTGACATAACGCCCTAGGCGGGCGAGGCCTGATTTCTCCCCTGTCCCACCCTGACCTTCCCTTCGGCGGCCCGCGCAATCGGGCCGCCGTTTTTGTCGGCGCCTGATCTGGGCCTGATCTGGGCCTGATCTGGGCCTGATCTGCCCCTGACCGGCACAGGCAAGCGAACGGAGGCGAACGGGGAGGCAGGGCTTTTGCAACCTCGGTTAACCCCCGCTTTACCATGAGCGCGTATCTTGGGCCTGCGCGCAGAAGGCGCGCCTAGCCCGAGGAGGCGACAATGCCCTTTTCATTGACCCTACTGACCGTGTTCTTTCCCTTGGTGGCCTTGATAACCCTATGCAGCTTGAGCGCCTTGGCCAATCTGATCGGCCCGCGTCTGGCCCCGCTGCGCAGCAAACCGCGCCGCAGCAAACACCGCCCGCGCCGCCGCTAGCGCCCGCGCGCGCCATGGCGGCGGGCGATTCTTGCGCCGCGGCACAGCGGCGCAAATCACCGCCTTTGAGGGCGCGAAAACCGCAAATTTACCTTGCGTTAAGCAAATGGGCAAACAAGCCCCAAATCCCCCTCTTCGCGGCAGATCAAAGGCAAGATTTCACCAGATGTTGCCGCCAGAACACAGGTTAAACTCCTGTTTTTAAAGCGCATTTTTTACGCCGCCACATTCGGGCGCGCGCCGGCGATTCGGCCACATTCTTGCCTTAATTCGTCCCTAGAACCGACCAGATAAGAGGCGAGGTTACGAACATCCAAGAGCGAGAAACGCCGCGATGACCGAGCAAGCAGGTAACACACCCCGACCGACCAAGACGCCTTTCGAGGTCTCTACAGGTGCGGCCGCATCCCGCAGGCTCCGGTGTCACGAGGTTTCCCCCCTTGGCCCTGTCGTGGCCACCTCCTGCATCCGCAGGTCCGGCTCCCCATGCACGTTTAAAAGTTACTGAGAGCCGAATGCGCCGAATTCATATCCCAAGCCGGTTTGTGCTGCCCTTCATGTTGATGCTGGGCGCCTGTATGCCTGGCGCCTCCGAAATGCCGACCCGCGCCATCATGGCCAGCGCGCCGCAAAGCGCCCTGCCCCCGATGAAGAGCTTTTCCACCCCGCGCCCCGAACGCCCCGTGCGCTCGAACCGCGATATTGCCCGCGATTTCTTGGAGCTGAGCTTTCAACTGGAATCGGGGCGCCAATTGCCCGCGCTGACCCGTTTTGAAGCGCCGATCTCGGTGCGCGTCACCGGCACGCCCCCCGCCAGCCTCGCGCCCGATCTCAACCGCCTGCTGCACCGGCTGCGCACCGAAGCGGGGCTGCGGATCGAGCAGATTTCCCAAGGCGAGGCCAATATCACCATTCAGGCCGTGCCGCGCAGCGCCATTCGCGCCGCCTTGCCGCAGGCCGCCTGTTTCGTCGTCCCCAATATTTCCGACATTAGCGAATACCGCGCCGCCAAACGCAGCGCCAAAACCAATTGGGCCTTGCTCAGCGAGCGGCGCAAGCTGGCGGTCTTCTTGCCCAATGACGCCGCCCCGCAAGAGGTGCGCGATTGCCTGCACGAGGAAGTCGCCCAAGCGCTCGGCCCGCTCAACGATCTTTACCGCCTGCCCGACAGCGTCTTTAACGACGACAATGTGCATACGGTGCTGACCGGTTTCGACATGATGATCCTGCGCGCCTATTACGCCCCCGAATTGCGCAACGGCATGTCCTATAACGAGGTCGCCGCACGTCTTCCGGCGGTTCTGGCCCGTATCAATCCGGCGGGCGAGCATGTCTCGCCCATGGCCATCTCGCGCACCCCGCGCGAATGGATCCGCGCCATCCAGACCGCGCTTGGCCCGGGTGCCAACCCGATCCAGCGCCGCACCGCGGGCGCCGAGGCCCTGCGCATCGCACAGGCGATGGGATGGACCGACCACCGCCGCGCCTTTTCCCATTACGCCATGGGCCGCCTTGCCCTCGCCAATGATCCCAATGGCGCGCAAGAGCAATTTGTCCTTGCCGAACGCTATTATGCGCAAACCCCCGGCACCAATTTGCACCGCGCCTATGTCGCCTCGCAACTGGCCGCCTATGCGCTCATCCATGGCCGCGGCGAAGACGCGCTGCGCCTGATCGGGCCTTACCAGAACGTCGCCGCGCGCCATGAGAACGCCGCGCTTTTGTCGACCTTGATGTTGCTGCGCGCCGAGGCGCTGGAGCTTGAAGGGCGCGTGTCCGAAGGACGCACCGTGCGTCTGGACAGTCTGGGCTGGGCGCGTTACGGGTTCGGCGCGGATTGGGCCGTGCGTGCAAAACTGCGCGAAATCGGATCGCTCAGCCCGCTGAAAGGAAAGCGTGGCGCATTATGATCGTATTGGCAGGATTTGTGATCGGGTTGATTTACGGCGGGCTTTTGGCGCGCAAACGCAAAGGCAAACCGCTCGATATCTTGCAATATGCGGTGATTTACGGGCTGATCGGCGCCTTGACGGGCCTCTTTGCCACCATCCTCACGCACCGCATCCTGATGTGATCGCGCCGTAGCGTTCCACGTCAAAACCCGTTGATCCCACTTGGCAAATCCCCCGCGCGGCGATAGCGTCTGCGCATGTTCTTGCCCTTCTTCGAAAACCTGCGCTCCGCAGGATTGCCCGTCTCCTTGCGCGAATACCTGACCTTTTTGGAAGGCATGCGCGCGGGTCTTGTCACCTATGACCCCGAGGCGTTTTACTACCTCGCGCGCACCGCCATGGTCAAAGACGAGCGCCACATCGACCGCTTCGACCGCGCCTTTGCCACCTCTTTCAAGGGGCTGGAGGCGATCAGCATGGAGCAGATGCTCGAAGCCGTGGACATCCCCGAAGACTGGCTGCGCAAGATGGCCGAAAAGCACCTGACCGAGGAAGAAAAAGCCGAGATCGAGGCTTTGGGCGGCTTTGAAAAGCTGATGGAGACGCTCAAAAAACGGCTCGAAGAGCAAAAAGGCCGCCATCAGGGCGGCAACAAATGGGTCGGCACGGCGGGCACCTCGCCCTTTGGCGCCGAAGGCTACAACCCCGAAGGCGTGCGCATCGGCCAAAAGGAAAGCCGCCACCAGCGCGCGGTCAAAGTCTGGGACAAGCGCGAATTCAAGAATTTCGACGATACGGTCGAACTGGGCACCCGCAACATCAAGGTCGCGCTCAAACGGCTGCGCAAATGGGCGCGCGACGGGGCGCATGAGGAGCTTGACCTCGACGGCACGATCCGCGCCACCGCCGAACACGGCTATCTTGACGTCAAGACCCGCCCCGAGCGGCGCAATGCGGTCAAGGTCTTGCTGTTTTTGGATGTCGGCGGCTC
Source organism: Litorivita sp. NS0012-18 (assembly GCF_040371945.1). NCBI lineage: Bacteria > Pseudomonadati > Pseudomonadota > Alphaproteobacteria > Rhodobacterales > Paracoccaceae > Litorivita > Litorivita sp. NS0012-18. The sequence continues at coordinate 401,375 of NZ_BAABWS010000001.1, forward strand.
GATGGACCCGCATATCAAAGTGGTCGAAGAATTGTTTTCCGCCGCGCGGTCCGAATTCAAACATCTCGAACATTTCTATTTCCACAACTGCCTCTATGAAGGCGTGTGGCGCGACAACAGCCGCCGTTGGGCCGAACAGGTGCCGACCGACGAAATCCTGCGCACCTACGGGCCCGATTACAAATGCATCTTTGTCGGGGACGCCTCGATGTCGCCCTATGAGATCGCCTATCCGGGCGGTGCGAACGAACATTGGAACCCCGAAGCGGGGCAGGTCTGGCTCGAACGCACGCGCGCGCAATGGAAAAGCAATCTGTGGATCAATCCGGTGCCGGAGAAATATTGGGGCTACACCCATTCGATCCAGATGGTGTCGGAGATTTTCGAAGGCCAGATGGTGCCGATGACGCTTGAAGGGCTGGAGCGCGGGATGCGCGAGCTGACGCGCTAGCCGCCCGCTCGCCGCCGCTTCCCCCGCGATGCCACCGCCGCCCCCTGCGGGCACGGGTTTGCGCCAAAACCGCACCGACGCGATACCGACAAAATACCGACGTGTTACCGACGCGGGTTTTGCGCCCCCTTCGCGCCCCCCTTCGCGCCCTCTTGTCAGCGCCCGCGCAAGCCGCCATATCTGGTGCATGCTGCGTCTTATCCCCGTCCTGCTCGCCATCGGTTTCGGCCTCGTGATGTATTTCTTCTCGGTGCGCCGCACGCTCGCCGAGCTGGATAACAACTCTGCCGAACTGGCCGATCCGGCCCTCAAGCAAAGCTTTGACCGGCTGGCCAAGGCGCTCGATCTGCCGCGGGTGCGGGTCTATCTTTACGATATCGAGGCGGTGAACGGATTGGCCGCGCCGGACGGGCGTATCTTTATAACCCGTGGATTTTACAACAAATTTCGCCAAGGCAAGGTCACGGCCGATGAATTGACCTCGGTCATCGCGCATGAGTTGGGCCATGTCGCCTTGGGCCATTCGCGTCGCCGGATGATCGATTTTACGGGGCAAAACGCGCTGCGCATGCTGCTGATGATCCTGCTGGCGCCCTTCTTGCGGCAACTGGCGGTCTATGTGGCCAATTTCATGGCCTCCGCCCTCGCCGCGCGGCTCTCGCGCAGCGATGAATATGAGGCCGACGCCTATGCCGCCGCGCTTCTGACCAAGGCAGGGATCGGGACAGAGCCGCAAATATCCTTATTTAACAAGCTGATGGAGCTTACAGGCGGGCGCGCGGGCAATGCCCCTGCGTGGCTCTTGAGCCATCCCAAGACCGACGAACGCATTCGCGCCATCGAGGCCTTGGAGCGCAAATGGAGCGTCAGCGGCGTCTAGGGACCAAGGCCCAAACCGCGCCCGACAGCGCCTATCCCAAAGCCTTTGCCAGCCGCGGCAATCGCGCCTTTTTGAGCAGGGCGCGCATCTGCCACTCCTCCCCCGACAGCCGCCGCGCCTCGTCCAGAACCTGCGCTGCGACATCGGCCATCATCTGCGGATCGCACTGCCACAGCCCGTGCAAAAACCCGTCCGGATCGCGCCGCTCCAATCCTTCTTCGGCCAAAATCTGGCGCGGGAAGTCTTTGGCATTCAACGTTAAAATCATATCCGACGAGGAAGAGACCGCCGCCGCCAGAACATGGATATCGGCCGGATCGGGAAGCCAGAGCCGCGCCTCAAGCCGCGGCTGAACGCCCGTCTCGGCCTTGGGCCACGCCGCACGCAACAGCGCCACTTCGGCCCGCGCCTGCGCCTCGCCCGTGGGGCCGATCTTGCGCGCCGCACGCGCCCATTCTTCCAAGATACGCGCCGACCAGACCGGCTCGAAGGCCCCGCGCCGCGCCGCGCCAAGGCACATCTCGCGCATCACCGTGGGAAACAACACGCAAGCGTCGAGCAGGACTTTCACGACCCTGCCCTCACAGCCGGAAAAACAGCGCCTTGAGATAGCCGCTTTCGGCCAACTGCGGCAACAGCGGATGGTCCGGCCCCGCAAAGCCGGTATAGATCAACGTCCCGCGCCGGCCGCCCCGCCCGATCCCGCGCGCCGAGGCGTTGCGAAACTTGGTCAGATCCGCCGCATGAGAACACGAACACAGGCCCAGATAGCCCCCCTCGGCCACCAAAGGCGCGGCCAGACGGGCGATGCGCTCATAGGCGCGCAAACCGGCCTCAAGCGCTTGTTTATTCGGGGCAAATGCGGGCGGATCGCAGATCACCACATCAAATTGATCGCCCTTTGCGGCCAAGGCTTCGAGCGTGGTAAAGGCATCGCCCTTGCGGGTGTCGAACCGGTCCGCCGCGCCCATGGCGCGCGCGCCGTCCTGCGCCAAGGCCAGCGCCGGATCGGAGCCGTCCACCGCCAGAGCCGAAGCCGCCCCCGCCGCCAAAGCGGCCAGCGAAAAGCCCCCCACATGGGAGAAAACATCGAGCACCCGCGCGCCCTTTGACAAACGCGCCGCAAACTCGTGATTGGGCCGCTGGTCAAAGAAAATACCGGTCTTTTGCCCGCCGGTCAGATCGGCCATATAGGTCGCGCCATTCATCTGCACCGGCACCGGCGCATCGGGCGCAGCGCCCAGCAAAACAGAGCTTTCCTCGTCCAGACCTTCAAGGCTGCGCGCACGGCCCGAGGCGTTTTTGAGGATATTCTTGACGCCCGTCACCTCGGCCAGAGCCGCCGCCAGCGCGTCGATCATCACCTCGGCATAGGCCGCGTTGGGCTGCACCACGGCGGTATCGCCAAAGCGGTCGATCACCACCCCTGGCAGCCCGTCAGATTCGGCATGGATCAACCGGTAAAACGGCGCATCATATAGGGTTTCGCGCACCGCCAGCGCGCGGCGGATTTTGGCGGCAAACCACGCCTGATCAATCACCGCGTCCAGATCGCGCTCCAACACCCGCGCGGTGATCCGGCTTGAGACATTGACCGCGACAATGGCCATCGGGCGGCGTTCGGCATCCTCCAGCACCGCCAAAGACCCTGCGGCCAAGGATTTGGCGCGCCGGTCGAGGACAAGCTCGTTGGCATAGACCCAAGGGAACCCGTGACGGATGGCCTGCGGCTTGGTCTTGGGCAGTAGGCGAATGACGGGCAATGAAGCGGAAAAGGAGGGCTGGTTCATACCGCCCTCCTTAATCGTGTTTGTGGCGCGGGGGAAGCCCCGCCATGCGCCGCGCGATCAGTTTTGGATCGCGGCGGTTTTCTCGGGCTCCGGCCGTGTCGGGTCGGTCAATTCCTTATGGAAGACCTTGGCCAGATGCTCTGTGATGCGCACCTTTTGGGTGATGCCGTGGTTCTCGTGATAGATCGCCTTGGCCCCGCCGTACGCTTCCAGATCGGCTTCGATCAAACGCGCAGGCGCCACCACCGCACCGGTCGAGGGATCGGTCAAGGTCATGATAAACTTAAGAGAATGCACCCCGCCAATTGTATAGCGGGCCTTTTCGGTCAACGCGTGAAAGCGTTTGATTTCGATCTGGGCCACCACCGGAACCGAGCCTTTGACCTGCTCGGTGCCGCGTTCGAAAGCGGTTTTGAAAATCGCCTCGATCTGGCGCAAACGGTTGCCCGGCGCATCTTCGCGCCAGACCACATCGCCCAAGGGGTAATACATATTGGCCTCGGAGACGCGCAAGCTGTCGGGCGCGACGATATTGTAGCCGACGATATTCACGTCAAGCGGCGCGGTGGCCATCTGCTGGTGCGTTTGCGTCTCCAGCGGCGCGTTGCGCGTGGCGGTATCAACCGAGGCGCACGCCGAAACGCTCAGCCCCATCATCATGAGTGCGATTACACGGATATGTTTCATGTCCCGTCCTTCATCGGGCCTTCTGCCCGTCTATGTGAGAGGCGCCGCGACCTGCCCGCTTTGACCCTCTATTGGCCTTTGGGCGGTTTTTCCCGCTCGGGCCGGTTTTGATTGTCTTTATATTCCCGCGTAAATTGGGCGAATTTGCGGCAAATTGCGTATATTTAGAGGATGTTTGCGTGACATCTGCGCGCCAAAGGGCCAAAATCGCTTTGCACATCCGGCGCTGCATCGCAGGCTCTGCCCAACGGTCCTTCGCCGATATAGATCATGCCCAAGAGTGAACTTGTTAGCGCTAACGAACTTTGATATAGCAAGGCAAAACGCCCCATAACCGCGCGCAATACCGGCGCGGAAAATCCGCCACGCGCCGCCGCGCAAACCGGCGAAAGCATAGCCAAGGCCAGTAAAATATGCCCCTCAATCCGACACTTGCCGCCATCACCGACCGCATCCGCAAACGCTCCGAAGGCGCGCGCGCCGATTATCTGGACCGTATGGCGGCGGCCGCACAGGGCGGGCCGCGCCGCGCGCATCTAAGCTGCGGCAACCAAGCCCATGCCTATGCCGCCATGGGCGCGGATCAGGACCGTTTGGTGCAATCGCCCGCGCCGAACCTCGGGATTATCACCGCCTATAACGACATGCTCTCGGCGCATCAGCCGTTTGAAACCTACCCCGCGATGATCCGCGACACGGCACGCGCCAATGGCGGCACCGCCCAAGTCGCAGGCGGCGTGCCCGCCATGTGCGACGGCGTCACCCAAGGCCAGACCGGCATGGAATTGTCGCTTTTCTCGCGCGATGTCATTGCCTTGGCCGCCGGTGTCGGCCTGTCGCACAACACCTTCGATGCGGCACTCTTCCTCGGGGTTTGCGATAAAATCGTGCCCGGATTGGTGATCGCCGCCGCGACATTCGGCTATCTTCCGGCGATTTTCCTGCCCGCAGGCCCCATGCCCTCGGGCCTGCCCAACGATGAAAAAGCCGCCGTGCGCAATAAATTCGCCACTGGCGAGGTGGACCGCGCCGCCTTGATGGCCGCCGAAATGGCCTCCTACCACAGCGCGGGCACCTGCACCTTTTACGGCACCGCCAACAGCAACCAGATGTTGATGGAATTCATGGGGCTGCACCTGCCCGGGGCCAGCTTTGTCAACCCGAACACGCCGCTGCGCGAGGCCTTGACCCGCGCGGGGACCGAGCGCGCCTTGCAAATCACCGCGCTTGGCAATGATTACCGCCCTGCGGCAGCGATCTTGGATGAAAAGGCCTTTGTCAACGGCATCGTCGGGCTGATGGCCACGGGCGGGTCGACCAATCTCGTGCTGCACCTGCCCGCCATGGCGCGGGCGGCGGGAGTGATCCTCGATTTACAGGATTTCGACGAGATCTCGGCCATCGTGCCGCTGATGGCCAAGGTTTATCCGAACGGATTGGCCGATGTGAACCATTTCCATGCGGCGGGCGGGCTTGGCTTGATGATTGCGCAGCTTCTGGACGCAGGCCTCTTGCATGAGGACGTGCGCACCGTGGCGGGCGACGGGCTGCACCACTATACGCGCGAGCCGCGCCTTGAGGGCGGCAAGCTGACCTTTGTCGAGGGTCCGCGCCGATCCGAGAACGAAAAGATCATCCGCCCCGCCGCCGATCCTTTCCAAAGCTCCGGAGGGCTCAAATTGCTTAAGGGCAACCTTGGCGAGGCGATCATCAAAACCTCTGCCGTCGCGCCCGAGCGGCGCATCATCGAAGCCCCCGCCCGCGTGTTCCACGACCAAGAGAGTGTGAAAAACGCCTTTAAAGCAGGGGAATTTACCGGTGACACCATCGTCGTGGTGCGGTTTCAGGGGCCGAAATCCAACGGCATGCCGGAATTGCACGGGCTGACCCCGACGCTTTCGGTGCTGCAAGATCGCGGTCTGAAAATCGCGCTGGTGACCGACGGGCGCATGTCCGGTGCCTCGGGCAAAGTCCCCGCCGCCATCCACCTTAGCCCCGAAGCCGCCGCAGGCGGGCCGCTCGCCCATGTGGCCGATGGCGACATCCTGCGCCTTGATGCCGAGGCGGGCACATTGGAAAACCTCACCGCCGGTTTCATCGACCGCCCCGCCGTCACCGCCGATCTGACCGGCAATGGCACCGGCGTCGGGCGCGAGCTTTTCTCGGCCTTTCGCGCCGCAGTCGGCCCCGCCAAAACCGGCGCGGCGGTCGTGGTCTAACCCGCTCTTTTTCATATTTCATAAGGACTTGCCCCAATGACGCCCGAAGTCGCCTCGCAAAAATCCGAAGCCCTGTGCACTCTGGCGCCGGTCATTCCGGTGCTGGTTCTCAACGATCCCGACATCGCCCAAGACCTCGCGCGCGCCTTGGTCAAAGGCGGCTTGCCGGTGCTTGAGGTGACGTTGCGCACGCCCAAAGCCTTGGAGGTCATCGCGCAGATGGCCAAGGTCGGCGGCGGCGTGGTTGGCGCCGGATCGCTGCTCACCCCCGAGCACGTCACCGCCGCCGTGCAGGCCGGCGCGCGTTTTGGCGTCTCGCCAGGCAGCACGGCGCGGCTGCTGGAGGCCTGCGAGGCGGCGGACCTGCCGCTCTTGCCCGGCGCCGCGACCGCCTCCGAGGCCATGGCGCTCTTGGAGCGCGGCTATCGGGTGCAAAAATTCTTTCCCGCCGAAATCAACGGCGGCGCGGCGGCTCTCAAAGCCATCGGCGCACCGATCCCGCAGGTGCGGTTTTGCCCCACGGGCGGCGTCTCGCTCAAGAATGCGGGCGATTACCTTGGGCTGGACAATGTGCTTTGCGTCGGCGGAAGCTGGGTCGCACCGGCGGATTTGATCGCGGCAAAAGATTGGGACGCTATTGCCGAACTGGCGGCGCAAGCGGCGGCATTGCCGCGTTAAGAGCGCCGCACAAATCGCTGAAATACATCACGCATCCGCGATCCGCGTCGACCGGCCGCCGCGCCGTTTCGGCGCCAATATGCGGTCGCCCGCCTCGCGCAGGACTTGCGTCATCGGATGCTCCGGCGCCTGCGCGCCATAGCGCGTCAAAAGCTGCTTTGCCGCCTCGGGCGCATCCAAACCGGCGGGCAAGCTGAGCGCCCAATCCAAAAACACCGACCGGCATTCCTCGGCCCGAATGCCCTCGATATGATAGGCCTCGCGGATCAAGGCCTTGGGATCCATTTCATCGCCCTTCATTGGCTCGCCTCGCTCCTGTTTTTAGCTCGTCATATCGCCGCGCGGGGCGCGGGCGGGTTCTTTGCCGGTCTGCCGAATGGCGGCTGCGGGCCTTTGCAGCGCGGCCTCGATTACCGCCGCGGCCTGCGCGGACAGGCGCGCAAGCGTCTCGCGCAGGGCCGCGATATCCTCCTGCCCCGTTTCGCGCAAGAGCAAGGCGCAGCCGCCGCGCCCGATCACATCTGTGTCGAGCGCCCCTTCGGTCAAAAGCTTGCTGACCACCTGAAGCTTCCAGCAAAGCGCATAGCTTTGGGTCAACTGCGCCGCGCCCTCATCGGTGATCCATCCGGTTTGGCCCGCCGCCGCCAACCCCGCCTGCACATCGCGCGCCGCCTGCCCCGCCATCAACAGCGCCGCCTGCGCAAAAAGCTCGATATCCTGCATCCGCCCCGCGCCGATTTTGACCTCCCACGGCCCGCCGCCGCCTTTGGCCGCGTTGATCCGCGTGCGCATCTGCGCCAATTCGCGCAGCACCTCCTCGGCGGCGCCTTTGCGCGCCACAAGCGCCGCGCGAAACGCCTCGATATCGGCGCCCAGACCCTGCGCCGCGCCGCCGCTATCGGCGACGATACGCGCCCGCGTCAGGGCCAGATGCTCCCACGTCCATGCTTCGCTATCTTGGTAGTTTTGAAAGCTTTGCCAAGAGGTTGCCACCGGACCTTGGGTGCCGGACGGGCGCAGGCGCATGTCGATCTCATATAGCCGCCCGCCCGCCATTTGCGCGCTCACGGCGGTGATCAGGGCTTGGGTCAGCCGCGCATAATAGGTCCGCACGGGCAAGGGACGCGTGCCCAGCGACTCCTCGGCCTCCTGCGGATCATAGATCACGATCACATCCAGATCGGAGGCCGGATTGAGCCGCCCCGCGCCCAAGGAGCCCATCGCCAAAACGCAGGCCCCGCGCCCGGGTGGCGGGCCGTGTTTGACCGCGAACTGCGCCGCCACATGCTCGAACAGCACCTTCAAACAGCTTGCCGCCAATTCGCAATACTGCTCTGCCGCCTGCGCTGCATCGGTCAATCCGCGCAGCAAATGCACCCCGATGCCGAAATGCCATTCCTTGGCCCAACGGCGGGTGGCGTCCAGTTTGGATTCGTAATCGCGCTCCGCGTCAAGGACGGCGCCCAGCTGTGCCTCAAGCGCCTCCGGTCCCGGCCAAGGGGCAAAAAAATCGCCCCCGATCACCGCATCAAAGACCGAGGAATTGCGCGACAGATAGCGCGCCAATTCGGGCGCGGTTCCGGAGATATCCGCAATCAGATCAATCAGTTGCGGGTTGGCCTTAAAGAGCGAGAAAAGCTGCACCCCTGCGGGCAATCCGGCCAAAAACCCGTCAAAGGCCGCCAGCGCCTCGGCAGGGCGCGCCGCGCGCCCGAGACAGGCGAGGATTTGCGGCGACAGCTCGTCGAATATCTCTTGCGCCCGCGCCGAGCGCAGCGCCGGATAGCTGCGCCAACGGGCTATGACCTCGGGGTCGAACTCGGGCTGTGCGCGCCGCTCGGGGGCTTGGCTAGGCAGGGCGTCGGGCGCGGCGGGCATCTCCAATGCGCGCCCCGCCATGCTTTCTTGGGTGAAAAACTGTTCGGCAATCTCATGCACGGCACTCAGGCGCTCGGTCAGCTCCGCCTTAAGCCCCGCCAGATCGCGCCCCATGAAGGCCGCGATTCGCGCCATGCCCTCTTCGGTTTGCGGCAAGGCGTGGATTTGCGCGTCATTGACCATTTGCAACCGGTGCTCGACCTCGCGGTGCCAGCGGTAATGCGCGGCCAAGGCCTCGGCCACGTCGCGCGGCACCCAGCCCTTATCGGCCAAGGCATTGAGCGAGGGCACCGTGCGCCGGTCGCGCAGCCCGCGATCGCGCCCGCCCGCAATCAATTGCCGCGTCTGGGTGAAAAACTCGATCTCGCGGATGCCCCCGCGCCCCAGCTTCATATCATGTCCCAAAAGCGTGATCGCCCCGCCGGTGCCTTTATGTTCGCGGATCGCGAGGCGCATGTCATGGGCGTCCTGAATGGCGGCGAAATCGAGATGACGGCGCCATACAAAGGGGCTGATATCGTTCAAAAACCTCTCGCCCGCCGCCACATCGCCCGCACAAGAGCGCGCTTTGATATAGGCGGCGCGTTCCCATGTGCGGCCAAGGCTCTCGTAGTAACGTTCGGCGGCCTCCATCGACATACAAACCGGCGTGACCGACGGGTCGGGACGCAGGCGCAGATCGGTGCGAAACACATAGCCCTCGGCGGTGATCTCACTCAGCGTTGCGGCCATTTTGCGCGTGGCACGGATCAGCGAGGCGCGCGCCTCGTGATAGTCATCGCGCCCGTAGCGGCCCTCGTCAAAGAGGCAGATCAAGTCGATATCGGAGGAATAGTTCAGCTCTCCCGCGCCCATTTTCCCCATGGCCAGAACGGCGATACCGCCCGCGACGGCGATATCCTGCTCGCCCGCCTCCGGCAGCTTGCCGCGCTTGATCTCGGTGGCTACGGCGGATTTGAGCGCCAGATCGGCGGCAAGGGCGGCAAAATCGGTCAGCGCGCCGGTGACCTCTTCCAAGTTCCACACGCCGCCCAGATCGGCCAATCCGGTCAATAGCGCGGTGCGGCGCTTGGCTTGGCGCAGCGCGCTCGACAAATCACCGGTCCAATCGCCCTCGGCCATCTCGGTCAGGGCGCGCGCCTGCGCGGCCAATGCCGCCTCAGGCCCCTCCAGCGCCCGCGCCAGCCAATCACGCTCGCGCGTCATCAGCCCCGACAGATAGGGCGAACAGCCCCCCGCCCCCGTGATCAATTCGGCCACGGCGCCGGTCTGATCGGCAAAAAGCGCCCGCGCCTCGGCGCCGCGGTCGGCGTCAAAGGCGAAAGGCGTGCGGGTGATGCGGGCGGCGAAGGAGGTTTGCTGTGTCATGGCCGCAGGTTGCGCCCGCGCGGGGGGCTGGTCAAGCGGATGTCGATGGGTAAATCTGCGTGCAACCGGACGGCACAGGCAAGGAGAGGCGCGGGCATGAGCAAAAGTTTAAAACGGGTGCGCGCGGCGCTTGAGGCGATGCAGGTCGAGGCTGATATCCGCGAGGTCGGCGCGGCGCGCACCGCCGCCGAGGCCGCCGTCGCGGCAGACTGCGAGATCGACGCCATCGTCAAATCCATCCTGTTTCGCGGCGAGACATCGGGTGCCGTGATCTTGTTTTTGACCGCAGGCGGCAATCAGGTCGACGGCGCCAAAGCCGGCGCATTGGCCGGTGAGCCGCTTGGCAAGGCAGATGCGGGCATTATTCGCGCGCAAACCGGCTTTGCCATCGGCGGCGTCGCGCCCGTCGGGCATCTGACACCGCCGCGCGCTTTTTTCGACCCGCGCTTGCTGGATTTTGACCGAATCTGGGCCGCTGCGGGCACGCCGCGGCATATTTTCGCCCTCGCACCGCAAGAAATCTTGCGCCTAACCGGCGCGCAAGTAGCTGATTTTATTTCACAATCAAAAATAATGTAAAAAACATTCACATAGCCCCTTGGCAAATCGGTGCTCCGTGCCGATGTTATCAATGTGAAGACGATAAACATTAACCCACGGGCCACACCCAAAGCGCCCTTTTACTTACGGAGACAGACATGACCCTCGCCGCCCAAACCGCCCAACCCCACGCGCCGCAAATGAGCTGGCTCGCCCGCAGCGAGGCATGGCTTGACCAAAAAGGCAAAGGCGCATGGATCGCCGCTATGGTGCTGGGCTTTATCTTTGTTTGGCCTGTCGGCCTCGCCCTTCTGGCCTATATGATCTGGAGCAAGAAAATGTTTTCCAAAAACTGCAGCCGCCGCGCGCGGTTCTCCCATCACGGCATGTCCGCGATGAAAACCACGGGCAACAGTGCCTTTGACGCCTATAAGATGGACACGCTGCGCCGCCTTGAAGAAGAGCAAGAGCAATTCGAAGCCTTCTTGCAGCGCCTGCGCGAAGCCAAGGACAAATCCGAGTTCGACAGCTTCATGGAAGACCGTGCCAAACGCGCCGCCGCGCCGGACATGGATGACGCAAACGGCCAACCCCGCGAAGCGTAATCCGCCCGCCAAGCCAATGCCCTGCCCGCGCAACCTTTCGCGCGGGCAAGGCCGATTTCAACCGTCGCGCATCGACGCGCCTAGCGGAGCCATAAATGTATCAGCCCGAGTTCACCCACGCCCTGCCCGACCCCGAGACCCAGCCGGAGTTTTACGCCGATGTGGCGACCAAACGGCTTTTGGCCTTTGTGATCGACGTGCTGCTGATCGGGGTTTTGACCGTCATCGCGATCATTTTCTCGCTGTTCTTGTTCACCTTTATCGCCGCTCTGGTCTATGCGGTGATCAGCTTCATCTACCGCACCATGAGCATTGCCAACCGCTCCGCCACACCCGGCATGCGGATCATGGCGATTGAAATGCGCACCTTGACGGGCGCGCGCCTGTCGCTGCCGATGGCCGCTGCGCATACGCTTGGCACGACGCTGTCCTTTGCCTTTTTCCCTGCACAGATCGCTTCGATCGTCATGATGCTGGCAACCGCGCGCGGTCAGGGGCTGACCGACCAAGTGATCGGCACGGTGGTTTTGAACAAACGCGCCGGCGCGTGACGTTGCGCAAGGCCGCCCCAAGCGAATCGCCAAATTCGCAAAAAGCGCTGTCTTAGGGGCATATTTTCATGCCCTTAACGCTACAATTAACCGGATTTTAATCAAGGCTTGGCGCTATGATGGATCATTGGTATCTTTTTAAGTGAATCCAAATTAACGGTTATTTGATGCGCCACACCCTGCCCCTTGCGCCGCAATTTTATGTGACGGCCCCGCAACCTTGCCCCTATCTTGAGGGCCGGATGGAGCGCAAGCTGTTCACCTCCTTGCAAGGCGACAATGCCGAAAAGCTCAACGACAGCCTGTCGCATCAAGGCTTCCGGCGCAGCCAGAATGTGCTCTACCGCCCGTCTTGCACCGAATGTGCCGCCTGCCTGTCGGCGCGCATCGATGTGTCGAAATTCAAAATGACCAAAAGCCAGCGCCGGATCATGAAGCGCAATGCGCATCTGACCCGCCGCGCGACCTCGCCTTGGGCCACAGAAGAGCAATACGCGCTGTTCCGGCGCTATTTGGAAAACCGCCACGCCGATGGCGGCATGGCCGATATGGATGTCTATGAATTCGCCGCGATGATCGAGGAAACCCCGATCCGCACCCGCGTGATCGAATACACCGACCGCGAGGCGGATGAATTGGTCGGCAGTTGCCTGACTGATGTGCTCTCCGACGGGCTGAGCATGGTCTATAGTTTTTACACGCCCGACCGCCCCAAAGACAGCCTTGGCACCCATGTGATCCTCGACCATATCCAGATCGCCCAAGATGCGGGGCTGCCCTATGTCTACCTTGGCTATTGGGTGCCAGGCAGCGACAAGATGGGCTATAAGGCGCGTTTCTCGGGGCTGGAGCTTTACACCGGCGGTCAATGGCAACCGATGACCCATCCCGACGACTACGAAGCGCCCGCGCATCCTTTGTCCAATGATCCGATTTCCGAGCAGGTCGCCAATATCGCCCTGCCCGACCTCAGCCCCAAACGCGCCGCCGAGCGCGGCTGAGCAGGCCGCACAAACGCCCCCGCCTGTCACGGCTACAAACCGCCCTTGCTCTGGGGGCGGTTTTTTCATGCCTGCACGTCCCCAATGCAAACGGCCGCCCCGAAAGGGCGGCCGCGTGACGTGGTATGTGATTGTGATCAGTTCGGGATCAGCGCCGGAACAATGGTCACAATCGATGGGAAGAACCACAAAAGGGCCAGCCCCGCGACTTGGATCAAAACAAAGGGCACAACGCCTTTGTAGATATGCGCCGTGGTGACCTCTTTGGGCGCAACCCCGCGCAGGTAGAACAGCGCAAAGCCAAAGGGCGGGGTCAGGAAGGAGGTTTGCAAGTTCACCGCGATCATGATCGTCACCCATTTGGGATCAAATGTGCCGCCGTAGATCACCGGCCCGACGATCGGGATGACGATGTAAATGATTTCAAGGAAATCAAGCACAAAGCCCATCACGAAGAGCACCAGCATCACGATCAGGAAGACTTTGAATTCGCTGTCAAAGCTTTTGAGGAAGTCCTGAATGTAATGTTCGCCGCCAAAGGAAATCACCACCAGATTGAGCAATTGCGAGCCGATCAAGATGGTAAAGACCATCGAGGTCACCTTGGCCGTCTCGCGCACGATCGGCGGTAAAACCGCACCGCGCCAGAGCACAAAACACCCGTACAGAATGCCAAAGACCGCGAACAGATAGGCGCCCTGCGCGACGATAAATGCGATCCAGCTCTCGAAAGAGACATCCGTTTGGTTCACCCGCAGATCGAAATTCACCCCCACAAGGATCATGATGATGATCGCAAAGGTGGTCCAGATCACGATCTTGCCCGAACGGCCCTCATCGGCCAGACGGCGATAGGCCGCGAGCATGATCGCTCCGCCCGCCCCCAAAGCCGCCGCAGGCGTCGGGTTGGTGATGCCGCCGAGGATCGAGCCGAGCACCGCCACGATCAGAACCAGCGGCGGGAAGACCACGCGCAACAGCTCGTTCTTGGCCAATGATCCCGCCGCGTATTTCACCCCGTAGAGCGTCAATGCCAGAGGGATCGCCAGCAAGATCACCGTCATCCCCGGCGAGGTTTGCGGCGATATCAACAAGATGTCGACCAACAGGCCCAGCAAGATACCGCCTGCACCGATCATCAACGGCGTAACTGCGGCGGCGGGCGCAACGCCGCGCGCCGTGGTCAGGACGAGCGCCATGAGCAAAAAGCCCACCGCAATGCCTGTGCCGATCGGTGCGGCATCTTCAAGCTTTTGCACCAAAGCTGCGGCGCGCTCTTCGTCCGTCAGTTGGTGCGATTGCTCCACGCCGCCCGCCTCGTCAATCGCCGCTTGTTCGGCGACGGCGGTATCCCACGCCTCTTGGCCATGCAGTTCGATCATCGAAGCTTGGCATTCCTCGCCCACATTAGTGCGCAAGCTGGCGGTTTGACCCGCGTCCGAATAGCTGTCGACAACCACATTTTGCGAACCGATGACATTCACCTGCGCCAAAAGGATGGCCCCAAAGATCAAGGCGACGGGCGCGGCGACGAACCATGTCAGGCTCTCGCGGCGGGTGATCACCTCGCCGGTCGAGGCCGCCATTTCGACCGCCGGTGCCTTGGACGGGTTCAGCATCGCATAGCCAAAAGCATAAAGCCCGTAGAGCACCGCCAACATGATCCCGGGCAAAAGCGCCGCTTGGAACAGCGTGCCCACCGACACCACCGCCGGTTCGCCCAAAAGCGTCAGCGCATCGCCGCATCCGGCGACTTGCGCGCGGCTTTCTTGCGCGGCGGAATAAAGATCGCCGGCCAAAGTGCCCAAAAGAACGATCACGATCGAGGGCGGAATGATCTGCCCCAAGGTGCCCGAGGCCGCGATCACACCGGTCGCCAGTTGCGGCGAATAGCCCGCGCGCAACATGGTCGGCAGGCTCAAAAGCCCCATGGTCACAACCGTCGCGCCGACGATGCCCGTCGAGGCGGCCAAAAACGCGCCCACAACCACAACCGACACCGCCAAACCGCCTGGCAAGGGGCCAAAGACCCGCGCCATCGTGGTGAGCAAATCATTGGCGATTTTCGAGCGTTCCAGCGTGATGCCCATCAAAACGAACATCAAAACCGCCAGAAGCGTTTCAATCGAGGCCCCAGCAAAGACCCGCTCGTTCATCCGGTTGACGATAAACGACAGGTTGCGGTCCATCGCCATTTCCCAACCGCGTTCGAACACAGGTTGAGCCACGCGCGGCAACTCAGGATAGCGGAAGACCGAAATCGTATCGGCTTTCACCCCCGAGTTGACCAGATCGTTATACATCGCCGATCCGGTATCGATCGCCTGATGCACCAAAAGTCCGGCGCTATCGAGCCCCGCGATGATCCCGAAGGAAATGATCCCCGCGCCGCCAATGGAAAAAGCCACCGGAAAGCCGGAAAGAATGCCGCCGAAGAGGCACAGAAAGACGATGATCAGGCCGATCTCGACGCCATCAAGTCCAAAAAGCATAGGTTCTGTCCCTAAGGTTAGTGTGTGCCCTCATAGGCTTCTTCACCCTCGCCGAGGGTATCACGATCAAGGTATTTGCCGTCCGAGGCCTCGCCTTCCTTCCACTCCAGATAAGAGCGGTAGAAGAAGGCAATGGCATGCAAGAAGACGAGGCCCGCATAGGCCAAAAGCAGCACCTTGAAGAGGAAATAGGCGTTGAAGCCGTTGGGCGAGAACCCGATGGTTTCGACGTTCCAGCGCAGAGCGCGCGACTTCATCAACAAACGCTCGAGCGTGTCGGAAGCCGAAGGTTTGGGCACCACCAGATGGCGCCACATGAAATACCACCCATACATCCACGTCAGCACCGCCACCGGCATCATGAACACCAGCGCGCCGATCATGTCGATCACGCGTTTGGCGCGAAACGAGATGCCCGAATAGACAAGGTCCACCCGCACATGGCCGCCTTGAACGAATGTATATGTGGCGCAAAGCGCGACGATCATCGCGTTGTAAAGCTTGAGCTCTTCGGCCCACCACGACACGTCGTGGCTCAGCACCTTGCCAAAACCGAAACTGATCTCGGCGGCGGCAAAAATACGCTGCATGAACACGATGATGATCTGTTGCAGCACCATCAAAAGACCCGCCCAAGCAAAGAACCGCCCGATGCCATTGGCCATGCCCTCAAGGCCGCGCACGCAGCCCCACATAAACGCGCGTTTCCAAAATCCGACCGCCGTGACGACGAGAAACAGCGTGAAGGCGACAAAGAAGAACTCGGTCGAGCCGCCAAAATAGATGAAGCGCATCAAGGCTTCTTTGTTGGTCCAATCCAGCCACATCGACGGATGCGTCACCGCATATGCCATGTGATAGAAAGCCAATCCGATGTTCGTAAAGAACCAGACAATCGCGTCCAGCATCCCTGTCCCCAGCTCAGTTTTCGAGGTGTCATCTGCCTCGGCTGCGCCTGCCCTGCGTCCGGTTGAACGCTGAGCGGGGCATGTGCCTTGCGCATCGCGCGCATGTCCCGCGCGCGAGGATCAGCAGACCTTTTGAAAAGGCCCCGCGACATGTCGCGAGGCCCAATCGGTGTCGAAGCGGGGCTTAGCCCAGAACGCGGTCGCGTTGCGCACGGTATGCGCCTTCGGATTTTTGCAGCCATGCCGACGACGATTTCATCGAAGCGGTGTAGCTGTCGTAGATCTTCTTGTAGAGTTCATCGCCCATGTTCTCGGCGTGCACTTCCTCCGATGCCTTACCAAAGGCATCCCAAACGGTTTCGGGGAATTCGAGCGTTTTCACGCCAGCCGATTGCAGACGCAAGAGCGCCGCACCGTTGTTGTTGAGGAATTGCGCGAGGTTCCACTGGTGGGCCTCGGCGGATGCGATCTCGATGACCTTCTGATGCGCGGCCGGCAGGCTGTCAAAGACTTCGCGGTTGGTCGCGATCGACAGGCCGGCACCCGGCTCGTGGAAACCGGCGGTGTAGTAGAATTTGGTGATCTCTTGGAAACCGGCTTTTTCATCCGCCCAAGGACCGATCCACTCGGTGCCGTCAATCGCGCCGGAGGCCAGCGCCTGATACACTTCTGCGCCCGGAAGGTTCTGCACCGATGCGCCCAGTTTGCCCAAGGCTTTACCGCCAAGGCCAGGCATGCGGAATTTGAGGCCGTTGAAATCTTCGGGGCCGTTGACTTCTTTTGCAAACCAGCCGCCCGCTTGGGCGCCGGTGTTGCCGCCGAGGAAGGATTTGAGGCCGAAGATTTCGCCCAGCTCGTCATGCAGGGCCGCGCCGTCGCCATGGTAATACCAGTTGGCCAGTTCCTGCGCCGTCATGCCGAAGGGCACGGAGGTGAAGAAGGCATAGCCCGGGTGCTGACCGACAAAGTAATAGTCGGCGCCGTGATACATATCGGCCTGACCGGAGGTCACCGCGTCAAACACTTCAAAGGCACCAACCAATTCGCCAGCGGCTTTGACGTCAACGGTCAACTGACCGTCTGTCATCGCGGTGATGCTGTCGGCGGCGTGGACGGCGGCGTCAAACACACCGGCAAGACCGCGGCCCCATGTGGTGACCATGGTCAATGTGCGCTTGCCCTGCGCATAGGCCGGAGCGGCCAGCGTAGAAGCAGCGGCAGCGGTGCCGCCAAGCGCGGATGTTTTCAAAAAGGAACGACGATCCATATGGTTTTCCTCCCAAGGTATAACGGCGTTCGCACCTCTCCCGGGCGCGAAACGCGGATCATGTAGTGCGCAGAGCCTAGCCGCGCCTGCCCCATGAGGAAATACCTAGAATTGCGTAGAAAGCCGCCTGCGGTCACATTTTTTGACCGATATTATGAATTTACTCTCGCGCGCGCCTGCCTATGCTCGCCCTTTTGGTTCAACCGCCCTATGGTGGCCGCCTTCCATTTAGGTCGAATCAACCTTGCCCTCTTTGCGCCCTGCCTTCTCGATGCTGACGCCGCCGTTTCTTCGGCGTCTGAGCTATGGGCACAAGCTGTTCTTGCTGGCCACGGTGCCGCTCATCCTTGCGGTGGCATTGATCTCGACTTTGGCGCTGAGCCAGTCGCGGCAATTGGCCACCGGCGAGATCGCCGCCCTCGAAGCCCAGCTCATCGCCGCCAAAAAGGCCGAGCTGAAAAACTATATGTCCATCGCCCGCACGGCCTTTATCAATATCTACGGCGTGGCCGCGCCCGATGACGCCGAGGCCAAACTTCTGGTCAGCCAGATCCTCTCCTCTATGCTTTACGGGCAGGACGGGTATTTCTTTGTCTATGACTATGAGGGCAACAACCTCGTCGCGCCGCGCAAAACCGATTTGATCGGGCGCAACTGGATCGATCTGACCGACCCTGCGGGCACGCCCGTCGTGGGCCCGCTGATCACCATCGCCCGCTCGGGCGGCGGCTATCATGCCTATGACTGGCCCAAACCCTCGACCGGCGAAGAGGCGCGGATGGTCTCCTATGTCATCGGGCTGCAAGACTGGCGCTGGGTGATCGGCACCGGCATCTTTATCGACGATGTGCTCGAAACCGTTGCCGCCAGCCGCGCCGAGGTCAATGCCCGCATCGCACGCACCTTTCTCTACATCGGGGGGATTACCCTCGCGGCGCTTTTGGCGGTTTTTGCCACCGGCATGGGGATCACGATCCACGAGCGCCGCCTTGCCGATGCCAAGCTCAAGCGGCTCACCCAGCGGGTGTTTGACGCCCAAGAGGAAGAGCGCGGGCGCGTGGCGCGCGAACTTCACGACGGCATCAGCCAGATCCTTGTCGGCGTGCGCTATGCGCTCGACAGCGCCCGCCGCCGCCTTGCGCGCGAAGACAGCGGCGCGGTGCCGACCCTCGACAAGGGGATCACCCATCTGTCCGGCGCCATCCAAGAGGTGCGCCGCATCAGCCGCGATTTGCGTCCAGGCGTTTTGGACGATCTGGGCCTTGGCCCTGCGCTCAAGGCGCTGACGGATGATTTCGGCACCCGCACCGGCATCGAGATCGAGTTTTACACCGTCCCGTTCCGCAACCGCCTCGACGGCGAAAGCAAGATCGCCCTTTACCGCATCGCGCAAGAGGCGCTCACCAATGTCGAGCGCCACGCCGGCGCCAGCAAGCTCACAATCACCCTGCGCGGCTATAAGATCGGCGCATTGATGCGGATCGAGGACGATGGCGCGGGGATGCCTGCCGATGTCGCCGCCGGACGCGGCAGCCGCGGTTTGGGCCTGCGCAATATGCAAGAACGTATCGACCAATTGGGCGGCACGCTGAGCATTCAAACCTCGCCCAAAGGCACCTCGATCGAGGCCATCGTGCCGCTGAGCCATATGCTCTCACCGCAAACCGAAAGCGAGACGTCAAACGCGGGTCCTGCCGCGCCTGCCCTCGCCCCTACCGAAAAGACCCGCTCATGACCGACACCGCCGCCCATCCGCCCGCCTCCGCCCCCATCCGCGTTGTGATCGTCGATGACCACCCGATGGTCGCCGAAGGCATTGAGGCGATTTTGGAAAGCTATGACGACATCAATGTCATCGCCACGCTCAGCAACGGGCGTGCGATCATCGATCAAGTCGAAGCCCTCGCCCCCGATGTGATCCTGCTCGACCTCAATATGCCCGAAGTCAGCGGGCTGAGCGCGACGGAGATCATCCTCGAACGCCGCCCTGGCACGCGGATTTTGATCCTCTCGATGCACGACAGCCCCGAATACATCGGCGCCGCGCTCAGCCATGGTGCCATGGGCTATATTCTCAAGGACGTGCCGACCGATGAGATCAAACATGCCATCGACGCGGTGATGCGCGGCGAGCGCTACCTGTGCACCGGCGCCAAAGGATCTTTGGAACCCGCGCAAGGCACAGGGCGCGAGCCGCTAACCACCCGCGAGCAAACGATTTTGCTGCAACTGGCGCAGGGCAAATCCAACAAGGACGTGGCCAGCGCCTTGGACATCTCGGTGCGCACCGTGGAAACCCACCGCAAGAACATCAAACGCAAGCTGGGGATTTCCTCGACCGCGGGGCTGACGCGCTACGCTTTGGAGCATGGGGTATTGCAAGGCACGGGCGCCGGATTTTAACTAAAATTGACTCCACGTTAACAATGCGGCAGATTGCTGAGCGGGGGGGCGTCGGGCTGTCATTTTTCGACGCCGCTTTTATGAGACCGTTTTCTTGTGCCTTGCGATTACTCGGTGCCACGGTGTCACAACACCGACAACAACATATTTTACCGACCATGGAGACTTTCATGAAACATATTCTATTGGGCGCAATTGGCGCCTGCGTCCTTGCCGCTCCTGCTGCTCAGGCCGCCACCTCGTCGCTTTTTGGCGACATCGACTGTTTTGGCACCGGATTTGTCTGCGCCGATGGGGTCATCGGCACCGGCAGTGCGAGCGATTTCAGCACCTTTACCGGCGCCATGAGCAGCGATCCGACATCGCCGATCACGGACATGCATGGCTTGAGCAACGGCGTCAGCTGGACCCATAGCTATGCGGGCATCGGCGACACGATGGCGTCTTTGGAATTTCGCACCTATGCAATGGCCGATAATCGCGGCCCCTATGATGTCACCGTCAATGGAACATCCATCGGCTCCATCGCCATGGTAACCGGCAGCGTCTTCGAATCCCAACAGGTTGTCACCCATAGCTACTCCTTCGGCACGAGCCTTCTTGTCGACGGGATCAATACAATCGAGCTTGTCAAACTGGACGGAAGCATTGACACATGGGCGCTCGATTATGCTTTGCTGACCACGATGGCGCCTGCGGTTCCGCTGCCCGCCAGCTTGCCCTTGCTTCTTGCCGGCATGGGCGGTTTTGCCGCCCTGCGCCGCAAGCGCAAAGCAAGCTGACCTATCGGCGCACCATCACACAAACCGCGCATCCAGCGCGCGCAAAGGCGGCTCCGAGAGCCGCCTTTTTTGCACCGCGCCTGCGCAGCGCGCGGCGGCCAAGCCTTCCGGCAGGCAATAATTTTGCGATAATTTCGAAGGCAAGCACCCATGCGCAACAAAAATACCAAAAAAACACCCCTGAGGACAGATTATTGGCGCAAAACGCGGTTGACGCCCCCCAGAGGGGTCAATAATGTCTCCCACGCAAGCAAAGGAGCACCCCCTATGGGCACGCTAGTCGTAAATGTAGGATTTTGGCGCATGGGCCGGTAACGGCACCCATCTGGGAACCCCATGCGCCCCCGCCAAAACGGGGGCTTTTTTATTGCGCAAAAGATACGTCAAGTCAGTCACGGAGCAAACAAGATGACACGTCAGATGACCGGAGCAAAAATGGTGGTGCAAGCGCTCAAGGACCAGGGCGTGGAAGTCGTCTTTGGCTACCCTGGCGGCGCGGTGCTACCGATTTATGACGAGATCTTTCAGCAAAACGCCATTCGCCATATCCTTGTCCGCCACGAACAGGCCGCGATCCACGCCGCCGAAGGCTATGCGCGCTCGACCGGCAAACCGGGCGTGGCGCTTGTCACCTCCGGCCCCGGTGCGACCAATGCGGTGACCGGATTGACCGATGCTTTGCTCGACAGCATTCCGCTGATCGTCTTCTCGGGTCAGGTGCCGACCTTCATGATCGGCAATGACGCCTTCCAAGAGGCCGATACCGTGGGCATCACCCGCCCCTGCACCAAACACAACTGGCTGGTGCGCGAGACCGATGCGCTCTCCTCGACCATCCACGAGGCCTTTCACGTCGCCACCTCCGGCCGCCCTGGTCCGGTGCTGATCGACGTGCCAAAAGACGTGCAATTTGCCAATGGCACCTATGTCGGCCCGCAAAAAACCCGCACCTCCCATTACCAGCCGCAAGTCAAAGGCGATATGGAAGAGATCACCAAATTGGTCGATGCGCTCGAACGCGCCAAACGGCCGATCTTCTATACCGGCGGCGGCGTGATCAACTCCGGCTCGGCGGCCTGCCAGCTCTTGCGCGAGTTGGTCGATGCCACCGGCGCGCCGATCACTTCGACGCTCATGGGGCTTGGCGCCTATCCGGCCAATGGCAAGAACTGGCTCGGGATGCTGGGCATGCATGGCCTGTATGAGGCCAATATGGCGATGCACGGCTGTGATTTGATGATCAACATCGGTGCGCGTTTCGATGACCGGATCACCGGCACCATCGACCATTTCAGCCCCAACT
This sequence comes from Litorivita sp. NS0012-18, assembly GCF_040371945.1. Lineage (NCBI taxonomy): Bacteria > Pseudomonadati > Pseudomonadota > Alphaproteobacteria > Rhodobacterales > Paracoccaceae > Litorivita > Litorivita sp. NS0012-18. The sequence goes on from NZ_BAABWS010000001.1 coordinate 423,178, forward strand.
CCATCAAGGCCCACATCGACATCGACCCCTCCTCGATCAACAAGGTCATCCGCGCCGATATCCCCATCGTCGGTGATGTCGGCCATGTGCTTGAGGATATCCTCAAGGTGTGGAAGGCCCGCGGGCGCAAAACCAATACCGAAGGTCTCGCCAAATGGTGGAAGAAGATCGACGAATGGAAGTCGCGCGATTGCCTGTCCTTCAAGCAGGAGGGCAAGATCATCAAGCCGCAATACGCTTTGCAACGGCTTGAGGCACTGACCAAGGATCACGACCGCTATATCACCACCGAGGTCGGCCAGCACCAGATGTGGGCGGCGCAATTCTTGGGCTTTAACGATCCGCATCGCTGGATGACATCGGGCGGATTGGGCACGATGGGCTACGGCTTTCCGGCCTCGATCGGGGTGCAACTCGCCCACCCCGAGGGTCTTGTGATCAACGTCGCGGGCGAGGCCTCGTGGCTGATGAACATGCAAGAGATGGGCACCGCCATTCAATTCGACCTGCCGGTGAAACAGTTCATCTTGAACAACGAACGTCTCGGCATGGTGCGCCAGTGGCAAGAATTGCTGCACGGCGAGCGCTACAGCCATTCGTGGTCCGAAAGCCTGCCCGATTTTGTCAAACTGGCCGAAGCCTTCGGGGCCAAGGGCATCCGCTGCGATGATCCCGACACGCTTGATGACGCGATTATGGAGATGCTGGACTATGACGGGCCGGTGATCTTTGATTGCCTTGTCGAAAAGCATGAAAACTGCTTCCCGATGATCCCCTCGGGCGCGGCACATAACGAGATGCTGATGGGCGACGATGCCACGGATGACGCCATCGGTGCCAAAGGCGCGGTTCTGGTGTGAGCCTGTTTTGCGCCCCCAACAAGCGGGGCGCAAAACGCGTGATCAACTACATTAAGAAAGGCACATAAATGTCTGCTCTAAAAATCAAAAAAGGCTCCAACAAACATTCGGCCTACAACCTGCGCCCGAATTTTTCCGATGTCACCGAACGCCATACTCTGGCGGTTCTGGTCGACAACGAGGCTGGCGTTCTGGCCCGTGTGATCGGGCTGTTCTCGGGGCGCGGTTACAACATCGAAAGCCTGACCGTGGCCGAGGTCGACCACCTTGGGAAGCTCTCGCGCATCACCATCGTCACCACGGGCACACCGCAGGTGATCGAGCAAATCAAGGCACAGCTCGGCCGCATCGTGCCCGTGCATGACGTCCACGACCTGACGGTCGAAGGGGCCTCGGTCGAGCGCGAGCTGGCGCTGTTCAAAGTCGCAGGCGAAGGTGAAAAACGGGTCGAGGCCCTGCGCCTCGCCGATATTTTCCGCGCCAATGTGGTCGATAGCACGCTGGAAAGCTTTGTCTTTGAGATCACCGGCACGCCGGAGAAAGTCGACGCGTTTGCCGACCTCATGCGCCCCTTGGGTCTTGAGGAAGTGGCGCGCACCGGCGTTGCGGCGCTGTCGCGCGGGGCCTGACGCGCCGCCGCATCACCGCGGCGCGGCGCCACGCCGCCGTTCAAGATATCACTGACCACAAAAAAGGGGCGCCGGGAGAACTCGGCGCCCCTTGCCTTGGGACCGGCATGCAAGTGAGGGGAACCGCATGCCTTGGGAGTATCAGCCGGATGCGCAGACGCATCCAAGGATCAGGCGCGAGGGAGCGCCGTCTTGTTTTGGCTGTCTTAGAGCGCTGCCGAAGCCACGCGATTGCGACGTGCCAGCGCGCTGCCACCAGCAGCGGGGCGGAACGCCACCACATTGCCTTCGACCGAAGCCGCAGGCGTCTCTTGCACGGGCTTGGGAGCCGGAGCCGCAGCAGCCGCGCCCTTGCCCGCCAGATCGGCCGCCAGCGTCGGATACTGACCTTCGGCAACCAGACGCGGGTTGCGCGCAATGCGTGTTGCCTCGGCGGTGTCGACCTCGAATTGAACCAGATCGCCCGCATCCAAGGACACGCCGTCAAAGCAGCTTTTCTGCCCTGCGTTGTAGAAAGCAAGGTCGCCATGATCTTCGCACCAGATCACTGCCTTTTGGTCTTCTGTGTCGCTCCAAAGTACTACGCCGAACATTGTGTCATCCCCTCGATGTCATTCCGTGAGTGTTTATTTCCTGAACTCAGGTTCCCGTATTCGGCGGGTAAAAAACATTCCCATTTCAGTGTCGACTGACTCGAATTTTGTGTCGCATCAGACGCAATGTGATGCTATTAAGCACCCCACGAGGATCAAACTAGCGTCAGAAAGATGCGATTTTGGCGTATGCAACCTATGAGAATCCGTTAATTCGGGGGGTCGCGCCATGAAACGGGGGAAAAATGTCTCAAAGAGTCCGAAATCGTGACACACATGTAGACCCCGTCGAATTACGCGGAATTTTCGGAGAGAATCTGCGCAATTTGAGCCGCAATTACCCTTCGGTTGCTGGTCTTTGCCGCGATTTGGGAATCAACCGGACGCAATTTAACCGCTATCTGTCGGGCGAAAGCTTCCCGCGCCCCGATGTCTTGCATCGCATCTGCGGGTTCTTTGGCGTTGATGCGCGTATTTTGCTGGAACCTGTCGAAGACCTGACGCCGGTTAGCAGCGGGTTGCTGTCCCATCCCGAGATCGCCGAATATGTCGGTCACGGTTCGACCAACCTGCCCGAAACCGAATTTCCCTCGGGCTTCTATCGCTATTCGCGCCGCGCCTTCATCGACAACAGCCTCTATGCCCGCGGCCTGTTGTTTGTCACGCGCAAGGACGGGTTCACCATCATGCGCGGGTTCGAGCCAAAGAAAGCGATGCTGCACCAAGGTTTGAAGGCCACAAAGGACGCGCGCGAATTTCGCGGTCTGGTCTTGCGCCAAGAAGAAGGTATCGCGGCGCTGGTCTCGCACAAAAACGCCATGACCTGCACCTATAACTTCCTGTCCAAGGTTACCTCGTTTCAGGCCAACTTCTTTGAGGGCTACGCCACGCGCACGGTGCGCGAAAGCGTCACGGGGCGGCGCGCCACGCGCATGGTCTATGAGCATCTGGGAAATCAGACCGGCGAAATCCTCACCACCGCGCGTACGGCGGGGATTTGCAACAAAGAAGACCTCTCGCCCTTCCACCTGCGCCTGTTGCGCCCTGACGAGCCGTTCCAGTAACGCCCCGCGCAGCTCAGCCCCGCGTGCTGCCCTCGACCGCGGTCAGGCGGTAAAGGTGCCATGTGGCGTGACCGAAGAGCGGCAAGGTGATGAACAGCCCCAAAAACCACGGCAGCAAGGCGGCGAATGTCGCCCCTGCGATGAACCCGCCCCACACCAGCATCGGCAAAAGGTTCTCGGTCACGGTCTTGAAGCTGACGATCATCGCGGTGACAAAATCCACCTCGCGGTCGAGCAGCAAAGGCAGGGCAAAAACCGTGATGCTATAGAGCAGCAGCGCGAATGCCCCGCCCACAGCCGTGCCAACGGCGAGCATGGTCAACCCGTTGGCGGTGAAATAGACCTCATAGCTTGACGAGATATTGGTCATCGTCGACAGGCCCAAAAACAGCGCGAAAATCATATGCGCCAAAAAGAACCAGAACAAAAAGACGATGATGATGACGGCACAAATCGACGGCAATTGCCGTTTGCTTTGGCCAAAGACCACGCCGAAAATCTTGTAGATGTCCAAGGGCGCGCCGCGCTCCAACCGGCGCGAGACCTCATAAAGGCCCACCGCCGCAAATGGCCCGATCAAGGGAAATCCGATGGCGGCAAAGACCAGCCAGTAGCTTTGCCCTGTCGCCCATGTGATCATCGCCAGAAGATAGCCGATCAAGACATAGGCGCTCGAAAAGATCACGCCAAAAACCGGCGCGCGGCGCATATCGGCCCATGCCAGAGCCAGCGCCTCGCGCAGCATGGCAAAGCGGACCGCGCGCATTTGCGGCGCGCCCAGTTGCGGCGTCTCATGGTTGCGGCCCGCGCCGCTTTGGCTTGCATCGTGCATTGCGCCCTCCCCGTGTGATCAGCGCCGCGCCTCCCCGCGCGCCGCCGATACAGTCAAAGAGCAGAACCTGTTTTGGGGCGCAAATCAACCCTCGCGCGGGCCAAGCGGGCGCAATTTTCTCGTGGCGTCAAAGGCTTATCTAGAATGCGTCTTTCTGCGCGGGCGAGCGCGGGCGCGAAACGCTGGGGATATTGGGTGACCTGATGATAGGCATGGCCGATTTGCAAAACCCCCAGATCCCCCATCCAAGGCCCGATCAATTGCAGCCCCATCGGCAGTCCCGCCGCCCCGAACCCGCAAGGCATGCCCATCGCCGGAAGCCCCAAGAGCGAGGCAGGCAACGTTGCTTCCATCCAATGGTGATAGGTTTGCATCGCACGGCCCGCGATCTGTTTGGGGTGCATGATCTCCACGTCAAAGGGCCAGACCTGCGCCGTCGGCAAAACCACCGCATCATAGGTTTGCAGCATCTTGGCGGCGGCGGCAAACCACGCCGAGCGGATATTGGACGCGGCCTGCACCTGCGCGCCGCTCAGCGCCATGCCGCGCTCCACCTCCCAAATCACATCGTCGCGCAGCAGTTTGCGTTTGTCCGGATCGTTGTAGAAGGGCGCGATGCGGGCGGCATTGGCATAGGCGCGCAAATCGATCCATGCGCGCCAGATTTGCTCCGCATCAAAGGGCGGCGGGGCCGCCTCGACGGTGCATCCGGCCTGCGTGAACCCCGCCAGCCCCGCCTCGCAGGTCTCGATGACGCCGTCCTCCATCGCCATGGCCCCGCCCCAATCGCCGAGCCATCCGATCCGGCGGCCCGCCACATCGGCCTCCAGATGCGGCAAGACGGCCTCGCGCGGGGCGCTGAAGGGCACGCGCGGATCGGGACCCGACATCACGTCAAGCAATAGCGCCAGATCGCGCACCGTGCGCGCCATCGGGCCATAGGTGGCCAGCGGATGCATATATTGATCGCCCAGAGGCTCGCCCGGAATGCGGCCATAGGTCGGGCGAAAGCCGTAAACATTGTTCCACCCCGCCGGATTGCGCAGGCTGCCCATCATATCGGACCCATCACACAGCCATTGCATCCGCGCCGCCAAAGCCGCCGCCGCCCCGCCCGAACTGCCCCCCGCCGATTTGCCGTGGCAGTAGGGATTGTGGGTCGCGCCATAGACCGGATTGACCGTATGCGAGCCAAGGCCGAACTCGGGGGAATTGGTTTTTCCGATGAATATCGCCCCCGCCTCGCGCATGCGCCCGATGGCGAGCGTGTCGGATTTGGGGACAAAATTGCGCATCAAGGGCGAGCCCATGGTCGTCGGGATGCCCGCAACATTGGCAAGGTCCTTGACCGCGATCGGCATACCGTGCAAGGGGCCCTTTGGAGCGCGATTGTCAGCGCCGCGCGCCGCGTCCATCAAGGCCTCACGATCTTGCAAGGCCACCACCGCATTGACCGCCCCGTTCGCCGCCTCGATGCGGTCGAGGCACGCCTCCATCACCTCTGCCGCCGACAGATCACGCCGCGCCAACATCGACGCCAACACCGCGCCTTCAAGCTCCAAAATATCCATCATGCTCCTCCACAGGCATCGCCCGCTTGGAGGGGCTGCTTATTGGTAATGACAAAGCGGCCAGCAGGGCAAGCCCCGCGCTTGCGCGCCCTGCGCGCTCAAGCCAACCGGCGGCAAGCCCGATGAACAGATACGGCAAGGGAATGCATAGATTGCTGGCATGCGCGCCGCCGAGCGCGGAGATATTCGCCGCATCCGCGCCGAAAACTGCGGCAGGCCGATGGTGCAAATTTCCGCCGCCAGCAAGGGCACGCAGCCCAACACAAAAACGCGACTAGCGCCGCGCGCGTGATTATTCGCCCTGCGCCTCGGCGCGGCTCTTGCCCGACACATCCATCGCCAAAGTCGCCGCCATAAAGGCATCGAGATCGCCGTCGAGCACGCCTTTGGTGTCCGAAGTCTCATGGCTGGTGCGCAGGTCTTTGACCATCTGGTAGGGCTGCAAGACATAAGAGCGGATCTGATTGCCCCAGCCTGCATCGCCTTTGCTTTCATGCGCCTCGTTGATCGCCGCATTGCGCCGGTCCAGCTCCATTTGGTAGAGCCGCGATTTGAGCGCCTTCATTGCGATATCGCGGTTCTGGTGCTGCGATTTTTCCGAAGAGGTCACGACAATGCCCGTCGGGTTGTGGGTAATGCGCACCGCCGAATCCGTGGTGTTGACGTGCTGCCCGCCCGCGCCCGAGGAGCGGTAGGTGTCGATGCGGATATCGGCGGGATTGACCTCGATCTCGATATTGTCATCCACCACCGGATAGACCCAGACCGAAGAAAACGAGGTGTGGCGTTTGGCGGCGCTGTCATAGGGCGAAATACGCACCAAACGGTGCACGCCGCTTTCGGATTTGAGCCAGCCGTAGGCATTGTGGCCGGAAATCTTATAGGCCGCCGATTTGATCCCCGCCTCGTCGCCTTGGCTTTCCGATTGCAACTCGACCTTATAGCCCTTCTTTTCCGCCCAACGCACATACATCCGCGCCAGCATCGACGCCCAGTCACAGCTTTCGGTGCCGCCCGCGCCGGCGTTGATCTCGAGGAAGGTGTCATTGGCATCGGCCTCGCCGTCCAACAGCGCCTCAAGCTCCTTTTCGGCGGCAACGACGGCCAAGGCCTTGAGCGCCTCTTCGGCGTCTGTCACGACCTCTTGGTCGTCTTCCATCTCGCCCAATTCGATCATCTCGATGTTGTCGGCAAGGTCTTGTTTGATCTTGGCATGGGTGTCGATCGCATCGACCAACATCTGGCGCTCGCGCATCAGCTTTTGCGCGGCGTCGGGATTGTCCCAAAGGGTCGGATCCTCGACGCGCGCGTTAAACTCTTCAAGCCTGTGCGACGCGGTTTCCCCGTCCATCCGTTGATAGAGCAGATCAAGCGATTTTTCGATCTCGGCCACGGTATTTTGAAGCTCTGCGCGCATGTTGGTCCCTCAAGGTAAACCCGCGCAAAACGTCAAGCCGCGCGGGGTTTTAACTATAGTGGCCCTCGCACGGACCCGCAAGCGCTGCGCGGGGCTGCGACCTGCGATAATCCGCGAGATCGCCGCGCCACTTGCCCCCGCCCGCCTGTGCCCAATCGGCGCGCGCAGGCCTTAGTAAAGCCCGCCCGCGCTGAGCGAGCCGAAGCTGGCCTTGGGGCCAACGGTGGCCTTTTTGCCGGTCGAGGTGGTGACTTGTTTGGCCCCCGCGTCGCCGTCGCGCCCGATCAAGGGCAAGCCCTCACCCATGGCAAAGCCGCCGTCAAAGGTAATGCCGAAAATCGGCTCTTCGCCGTCACGGAAATATTCGGCCACCACATGTTCGCCAGAGGCATCATCGGACAGGCGCGCACCGGTGAAACGGTCGATCTTGATAAAATGCCCGCCCGGCGGCACGGCAAATTCGCCGCCGCCATATTTCGCCGTGGCCTTTTTCATGAACTGTTGGAACACCGGACCGCACATGCCGCCGCCCGTCGCCCCGCGCCCCATGGGCTTCGGGTTGTCATAGCCGATGAAGCAACCGGCGACGATATTGGAGGTAAAGCCGACGAACCACACGTCTTTGGCCTCGTTGGTTGTGCCGGTTTTACCCGCCACCGGCACCGAAAGGCCGACCGTGCGCGCCGCGGTGCCGCGCTCGACCACGCCTTTCATCATCGAGGTGAGCTGATAGGCGGTGATCGCATCCATCACCCGCTCGCGGTTGGAAACGATCCGCGGCCCCAGCCCCGCAGGCAGCAATTGCGCCTCGCAATCCACGCAAGAGCGTTTGTCGTGGCGGTAAAGCGTCTTGCCAAACCGGTCCTGCACGCGGTCAACCAGCGTCGGTTCAACCCGCTCGCCGCCGTTGGCGAACATCGCATAGGCCGCGACCATGCGGAACAATGTGGTCTCTTCGGACCCCAAAGAGTTGGCCAAAAACCGGCCCATGTTTTCGTAAACACCAAAACGCTCGGCATAATCGGCGACAATATCCATCCCGACCTCTTCGGCCAGACGGATGGTCATCAGGTTCCGCGATTGCTCGATCCCCGTGCGCAGGGGCGTCGGCCCGTAGAACTTATTTGACGAGTTGCGCGGACGCCAAAGCCCCTGCGGCGTATTGATCTCGATCGGGGCGTCGATCACGATTGTGGCGGGGGTATAACCGCTGTCGAGCGCCGAGGCATAGACAAAGGGCTTGAAGCTCGATCCGGGTTGACGGCGCGCCTGCGTGGCGCGGTTGAACACCGAATGCTGGTAGCTAAAGCCCCCCTGCATGGCGATCACGCGGCCGGTGTTGACATCCATCGCCATAAACCCGCCTTGCACCTGCGGCACTTGGCGCAGGGTCCAGCGGATGAAGCTGCCGTCGCTGTCGGCGACCATGCGGCGCACCATCACCACCTCGCCAGCGCGCAGCAAATCCCCTGCGACCTTGGCCTTGGGTCCAAGCTTGCCGTCGTTGTTCAACCGGCGCGCCCATTGCACGTCCTTGGCAGGGATCCAGTGCCCCTCCTCGACGGTCTCGACCCCCTCGATCCCGATCCGCGCATCATTCTTGCCGATCTCCAGAACCACCGCCGGATACCATTGCGCCTCCAGCGTGATGTCGCGCGGCAGGTTCAGCTTGGCCAAAGCCTCGCGCCACTGGGTCTCGTCGCCCAACACCTCTTCGGGCAGGTTTTTGCGCGTCGGACGCCAGATGCCTAAACCGCGATCATAGGCTTCAAGCTGGCCGCGAAGCGCCTCGGCGGCTTCGGTCTGCATGTCGGGATCAATCGTCGCCCGCACCGTCATCCCGCCAGAGAAAAACTCCTCCTCGCCGAAATCCTTGCTCAATTGACGGCGGATTTCATCGGTAAAATAATCGCGCGGCGGCAATTGATCGCGGAAGGGTTCGAAATCGCCGTTCTGCACGGATTTGAGCGGCAGTTCTCGCTCGGCCTGATAGAGTTCTTCGCTGATGTAACCGTTCTCGGCCATCTCGCGCAAAACATAGTTGCGCCGCTTGGTCACGCGCTCCTTCTTGCGCACCGGATGGTAATCGGAGGGCGCTTTGGGCAGCGAGGCCAGAAACGCCGCCTCATGCGGGGCCAGATCGGCCAAAGGCTTGTTGAAATAGGTCTGCGCCGCCGCCGCCACGCCATAGGAGTTTTGCCCCAGATAAATCTCGTTGAGATAAAGCTCGAGAATTTTCTCCTTGCTCAGGCTCTTTTCCAACCGTGTGGCAAGAATGATTTCCTTGATCTTGCGCTCGGCCTGACGGTCCCCCGAAAGCAGGAAGTTCTTCATCACCTGCTGCGTGATCGTCGAGGCCCCGCGCACATCACGCCCGCGCGATTTGACCGCATCCACCGCCGCCGAAATCATTCCGCGCGCGTCATAGCCCTTGTGGACATAGAAATTCTTATCTTCGGCTGAAATAAAGGCATGTTTGACCAGATCGGGAATTTCGTCCGAGGGCGCAAACAACCGGCGTTCCTTGGCAAATTCATCGATGATCTGCCCCTCGCCCGAATAAATCCGGCTGATGGTCGCGGGTTGATATTGCTTGAGAAACTCATGGCTGGGCAGGTCGCGCCCGTAAATCCAGAACACCGCGCCAATGGTCAGCGCGATCATCATCACACCGAGCGTCACGAGGCTGAACAACGCCCCGAAAATGGAAAAGATGAATCTGATCAAAGCTCGGTCCCCACACCAATTTGCCCCCCATATACGCATGCGCGCGCGCGGGGTCAAAACACATCATTGTCACGGCTTTGTCTGCGGCAAGGCTCCGCCGCCGCGCGCACCGCCCCTATTGCCGACGTAGCCCCGCCGCAGCCGCATCCTCGTTGCGCCAGACCTCAAGCGCCTCGGCAATCGCATCGATCATTTTGGTCCGCCACCCCGCGTCAAGCAGATTGGCCAGATCTCGCGGGCTGGACATATAGCCCATCTCGATCAGCACCGAAGGGATATCCGCCGCCTTCAGGACCGAAAAATTCGCATGGCGCAGCGCGCGTTTGTTGACCGGCCCGCCCGCACGGCGCAGCGCGGCAAGAATGGATTTGGCCAAGGTTTCCGAGCGCGGCCCCGTATCAAGGCGCGCCAGATCAAACAAAACGCCTGCGATCTCGTCGTCCTTGCCGGTCAAATCCACGCCCGACAACATATCGGCGCGGTCATGCCGCTCGGCCAAAAGCGCCGAGGCCTCGTCAGAGGCTTGATGCGAAAGCGTATGCACGCTTGCGCCATGGGCCAATCCTTCGGCCAAAGCATCCGCATGAAGCGAGATAAACACATCGGCGTTCACGCGGTGCGCAATCGCAACGCGGCGCTCCAGCGAGACAAAAAAATCAGCATCCCGCGTCAAATAAACAATGTAATTTCCGCGCCTTAAAAGCGCTTCTTCAAGTTCTTTTGCGATCCGCAGCGTCAGATCTTTTTCTACTCTGCCGCCGCTTTGCGCACCGGGGTCAATGCCGCCGTGCCCCGCGTCAATCACCACCACCAAAGGATCATCCGCCTGCCGCAGCGCCGGTTTGCGCGGCAAGGGCTGCGGCTCGGGAAGATCCCATCGGGGGTCCTGTGGAAGGCCCGCCAAGGCGGCGAACTCCTCCTGCGAGCGCGGCGACAGGTCAAGCTTCAAATCGGCTTTTCCGCTTTCGGGATCGATGCTCATCAAGGCGCTGTCGAGACCCATGGGCTCGGCCAGCTCGACCACCATCCGCGACCATCCCGGACGAAAGCCGCCCATCCGCACCGAGAGGGCACGATCCGCGTTCAGCAGCGTATCACTGCGCAACGCCGACCAATCCACCTCGCGGAAATCCATCACCAGACGCGGCGGATTTTCGAGCGAAAACAACCTGTAAGGCACGCCTTGGCTGAGCCGCAAAGCAATCTGCAAACCGCCCCAAGTGTCGCGTATCTGGCTGCCCCCTGGCTCGGCGCGGGCCAAGGCGCTAAAGGCGGGCGGCGACGGCGGGCTTGGGTCTTGCTGCGCGGCGGCGCGCGCCGGATCAAGTGCAAGCACCACAGCCGCAAGGGCGATCACCGCCCAGCTTCGCAGATGAGGAATGGGATACATTACCTTGATTTTCCTGCTCTTTTGCCCGTTCGGGCTTGCTCTCTACGCTCTACGATACAACAGATCCGCGCCAAACCCAAGCGGCTGCACCTAGGCCTAAACATGGCCGCGCGCGGCCATAAAGGCCTTGAGCCGCGCCAGACCCTCGCGGATATCCTCGGTGCTGCGCGCATAGGAAAACCGCAAGGTGCTGCTGCCGCGGTGCGGGTCAAAATCCAAACCCGGTGTCACCGCCACCCCCGCGTCGCGCAAGATCTCTGCGGCAAAGGCGCGGCTGTCGCGGGTCAGATGCCCGACCTCGGCATAAACATAAAACGCCCCGTCAGGCGGCGCGAAACGGTCAAATCCCGCCGCCCGCAGCCCCTCTTGCATCAACATGCGGTTCGCCTTGTAAGTCTCTAGATTCAATTGCAATTCATCATCGCACTCCATGGCGCCAAGCGCGGCGATCTGGCTGGCATGGGGCGGGCAGATAAAGAGGTTTTGCGCCAGCCGCTCGATGACGCGCACATGATCTTCGGGCACCACCATCCAACCCACGCGCCATCCGGTCATCGAAAAATACTTGGAAAAGGAATTGATGACATAGGCCTCATCGCTGATCTCCAAGGCGCTCACGGCTTTGGCCTCATATTCGATGCCGTGATAAATCTCGTCCGAGATAAAGCTCGCGCCCTGCTCTGCCGCCGCGCCCATCAACGCCCCGAGCGCCTCGCGGCCAAGCATCGTGCCCGACGGGTTCGCCGGCGAGGCCACCAGCAAACCTTGCAAATCACGGTTTGCAAAGTCCTGCGGCACCAGTTGATAGCGGTTTTCCGCCTGCGCCTCGATGGCCACAACCTCTAGATCCAGCGCCTTAAGAATTTGGCGGTAGGACGGATACCCCGGCATGCCGATGCCCACGCGGTCGCCGCCGTCAAACAGTGCCGTAAAGGCCAAGATAAACCCCGCCGACGAGCCCGATGTCACCACCACGCGGTTCGGGTCAAGATCGAGATTATACCAATCGCCATAAAGCTTTGCGATGCGCGCACGCAATGCGGGCAGCCCCAGCCCCACCGTGTAACCGAGCGCCGAGCGCTCCATTTCGCGCGCCAAAACCGCCCGCGCTCCGGCGGGCGCGGCCGTGCCCGGTTGGCCCACTTCCATATGGATGATGTGGCGGCCCTCGGCTTCGGCCTTGCGCGCCGCTTCCATGACATCCATCACAATGAAGGGATCGACCGCGCCGCGCCTTGATGTTCGCATCTAATTCTTCCTAAGCTGTGCCAAAGGCCGCGCAACGCGCCGCCGCTCGTCCCTCCTTGTCACAAGGATAAAGGCCCCTCGTCAATGCGTCTTCTCCGCTCTCTCATGGCTGCCGCCTCTGCGCTGTGCCTCATGGCCGCGCTGATCGGCGCACCGGCGCGCGCCGCCAGCCTGATCCGCGATCCCGATATCGAGTATTCGCTGGGCCAATTGGCCGCGCCCTTGCTCAAGGCCGCAGGGCTCAGCCCCAGCCGCGTCAAGATCATGGTCATCAATGACAGCAACCTGAACGCCTATGTGATTGATAGTGATCATATTTTCATCCACTCGGGGTTGATTTTGCGACTGGATCGCGCGGCGCAACTGCAATCCGTGATCGCCCATGAGGCCGCCCATATCGCCAGCGGGCACCTCACGCGGCGGCGAAATAATATGGCCAATATGCGCACTGCGGCGGGGCTGGGCCTTGCACTTGCGGCGGCGACGGCGGCCACCACCGGCAATACCAAAGCCGCCTCCGGCATCGGCCTCGGGGTCAGCTCTTCGGCGGCGCGGCTGTTTATGGCGCACACCCGCGACGAGGAAAACGCTGCCGATAATTCGGGCCTGCGCTATATGGCGCGGGCGGGCGTGGATGCGAAGGGCGCGCTAGAGGTGCTTGATCTGTTTCGCGGACAAGAGGCGCTGAGCACGTCGCGCCAAGACCCCTATGCGCGCACCCACCCGATGAGCCGTGACAGGTATCGCCGCATGGAGGCCGCCGCCGCCGGATTGGCCAGCAAAACGCCAGATGGCGACACCGCCGAGGCGCGCTATTGGTTCGACCGCGCCAAGGGCAAGCTTTCGGCCTTTCAGCGCGCCCCCAAATGGACCATGCGCCGCGCCAAAGAGAGCGTCTCGCCCGATATCACCTTGATGCGACAAGCCATCGCCCATCACCGCCAGACCCAAACCAAAGAGGCGCTGGCCACTTTGGATCGCGCGATCGTGATGCGGCCGAATGACCCGTTCTTGTTGGAACTCAAGGGCCAGTTTTTGATCGAGCGGCGCCAGTTCAGCGCCGCCGTTGCGGCATATGAATCCGCCGCCCGCCGCGCGCCCAATGACCCGCTGATCCTCGCCAGCCTCGGGCGCGCGCTTTTGGCGCTCGACACCAAGGATGCGACGCGCAAAGCCTTGACCGTGCTCGAAAAATCACGCGCGCGTGATTACTCCAACGCCAATGCGATGCGCGAACTGGGCATGGCTTATGCGCGGCTTGGCAATCACGGCATGGCCTCCTTGACGGTGGCCGAACGCCATGCGCTTGGCGGCAATATGAAGGACGCGGCGGTGCATGCCCAACGCGCCGAGGGCCTGTTGCCGCGCGGCTCTGGTGCTTGGCAACGCGCGCAGGATGTGATCTTTGCTGCTAAAGCCGCATCGAAACGGAGATAGCCGATGAACCGCACCCTGCCCGCCGCCCTGTTGAGCGCCTCGCTCCTTGCTGCACCGGCCTTTGCCTTTGACATCAACGCCATGAGCCCCGCCGAGAAAGAGGCCTTTGGCGCCGAGGTGCGCGCCTATTTGATGGAAAATCCGCAAGTCATCATGGATGCGGTCAATTCTCTCGAAGACCGCCAAGCCGCCGCGCAGGCCCAAACCGATGTGGATATGGTCAAGGTCAACGCCAAAGACATTTTTGACGATCCGACCTCTTGGGTTGGCGGCAATCCGGACGGCGACATCACCTTGGTCGAATTCACCGATTACCGCTGCGGCTATTGCCGCAAGGCCGTGGCCGACGTGGAAAAACTGCTCAAGACCGACGGCAATATCCGCTTTATTATCAAAGAATTCCCGATCCTTGGCGAGGCCTCTGTCGCCTCCTCGCGCTTTGCGATTGCGGTGCGGATGCTGCATGGCGATGCGGCCTATAAGGGCGCGCATGATGCGTTGATCTCGCATAAGGGCGGTATCAATGACGCCAGCTTGACGAAAATCGCCAAGGCGCTTGATCTGGACGCGGGTCCGATCCTTGACAAGATGGAGGCCGATGAGGTCACGCAAGTGATCGCGCGCAATCATGCGTTGGCGGGCCGCTTGCAGATCGGAGGCACGCCGACCTTTGTGTTGGGCGACCGGATGCTGCGCGGCTATGTGCCTTTCGACGGGATGCAGCAATTGGTGGCCGAGGCGCGCAAGGACTGATCCCATGCGCGCCCGTCCTGTGCGCGCTGCCGCGGTTCTGGCGCTTGCCCTTTGGGGCGGGCCGATGGGCGCGACCGATATCACGGCGCTCACCCCCGCCGAGCGGCAAGCCTTTGGCGCCTTGGTGAAATCCTATCTGATGGCCAATCCATCGGTGATCGCGCAGGCGCTATCGGCAACCACGCCCACCGATCTTTATGCCGATGACCGCGAGGCCGATCTGTCGATCATCGCGCGCCACAAGGCGCTTTTGTTTGATCGGCGCGCAGAGGGATTTGGCGAGGCTGATGCTGCGCTTGTGATTGCGCTGATCGGCGCTGGGGACTGCGCGCCTTGCCAGATGGCAGAGGCGGATTTGCGCGCCTTGGCCGATCGCTATGACATCCGCGTGCGGCGCCTTATGCCCGAGGAGGCCGCGACCTTCCTGAGCGAGATGCAGATCACCGACCTGCCCGCCTATGTCTTTGAAAACATGGTGCTTAGCGGCGCGATGCCCGCCGTGGTAATGGATCGCTATATCGCGCAGCGCTTGGACAAATAGCCCTATCCGGCCGCGCTGGCGCGGGCTTCGGCGTCCATTTCGGCCTGTATCGCCTCGGCCTTCTTCTCGACCTCTTCGACGATATGATCGATCATCTTGTCGTTGCTCATCTTATGGCTTTGCTTGCCCGCCAGATAGACCATCCCCGCCCCTGCGCCGCCGCCGGTAAAGCCGACATCGGTCATCAATGCCTCGCCTGGACCATTCACAACACAGCCGATGATCGACAGGCTCATCGGGGTTTTGATATGCTCAAGCCGTTTTTCCAGCGCCTCGACGGTTTTGATCACATCAAAGCCTTGGCGCGCGCAAGACGGGCAGGAAATGATATTCACCCCGCGGTGTCGCAAGCCAAGCGATTTGAGGATGTCATAGCCGACCTTGACCTCTTCGACCGGATCGGCAGACAAGGACACGCGGATCGTATCGCCAATGCCCATCCAGAGCAGGTTGCCCAGCCCGATGGCCGATTTGATCGTGCCGGACATAAGCCCGCCCGCCTCGGTGATGCCCAAATGGATCGGGGCATCGGTGGCCTCGGCCAAGGCTTGGTAAGCGGCAGCAGAGAGAAACACATCCGAGGCTTTGACCGAGATTTTAAACTCGTGAAAGTCATTGTCTTGCAGGATTTTGATATGATCCAGCCCGCTTTCGACCATCGCATCGGGGCATGGCTCGCCGTATTTCTCAAGCAAATGTTTTTCAAGGCTGCCCGCGTTAACGCCGATGCGGATCGAACAGCCGTGATCCTTGGCCGCTTTGATCACCTCTTTGACACGGGTCTCGTCGCCGATGTTGCCCGGATTGATGCGCAGGCACGCCGCGCCAGCCTCGGCGGCCTCGATGGCGCGTTTGTAATGGAAATGGATATCCGCGACGATCGGCACGGGGCTTTCGCGGCAGATTTCTTTGAGCGCCGTGGTCGCGGCCACATCGGGGGCAGAAATGCGCACGATATCGGCGCCAGCCTCAGAGGCGGCAATCACCTGCGCCAGCGTGGCGCGCACATCGCCGCTGTCGGTATTGGTCATGGTTTGCACGGTGATCGGTGCGTCGCCCCCCACGGGCACATTGCCGACCATGATCTGACGGCTCTTGCGGCGATAGATGTTTTTCCACGGGCGGACGTGATTGAGCGACATAAGGCGGGCCTTTCACCGAGGTGTTCGGCCCTAGGAATACGCGCTTGGGCACGGGGCTGCAATCAGGCAATACTCACCTTGGCGAGAGGTGCCGAAGAAGAGGTCGAAGCCTCCGGCGGGGATATTTTTAGAACCGGCAAGCAGGGCGCGCGCACCATCGCGGGTTCAGTTTTGTGCCTGCACCAATTCGGCCACAACGCGGGCCAGATCGCCATCCTTGTCGAGGCTGGCCACGCTATAGGTTTGCGTCAGATGGGCCACCGAAAGCGGCAGCTTGGACGTCACCGAGCCGCGCGGTCCGGCGGGGCCGATATGTTGGCCGTTCACCGCGAAATAGATTGCGCCGGATTCGCCCACGCGCAAGGTGGGTGCTTCTTCAGTGGCGGGCACGGCATAGCGGTCGCCCGCATTCATGATCCCTTCGAAGATCACCGTGCCATCAGCGGCGCGCACGCGCACCCATGCGGGACGGGCGGCGACAACGACGACTTCGGGTGCGGGGCCTTCGACCACCTGCACGCCGCTTTGATTGCTGCGCGCGGCGGGATCGGCGCTCAAACCTGCGCCCGTGCCATCGGCCATCATCGGCGCGGGTGTCGCTCGCGGCGAGGCTTCGCCATAGAAGGTGCCAATCGTGGATGGGTCCAGCGTCGAGATCGGCGCATCACGCGCGACCATCACCGGTACATCCAAAGCTTGCGGGCGATAGAGCCGGTCCAGCGATGCCGCGGGCGGCGCGAAAATGCCGGTCGGGGTGTCGCCCGAAGCCATCGCACCGGCGGCGCGCGCCGTGTCTGCGTCATCACTCAGGCCGCTATTTGCAGCCAGAGCGCCATCGAGCGGGTCAAGATCGGAGAGCACGGTCGGGGTATTTTCAACCGGCGCGAATTGCACACGCTGCACTTCGTTCAAAACGCTGTAACCGCCATAGCCGATGCCGCCGATCAGCAGCGCCAGAACCAGAACCGAGCCGACAGCGCTTGGTTCGATCCGCGACAGGAAGCTTTCGGCAATCGGGGTGAAGGGCGTTTTCGCACCGCCAAAGGGGTCCTTTTCGACGCGCTGCGCAGGCGCGGCTTCGCGGCGGGGGCTGGAGGCCTCCGACGACATGCCATGCGCGATGGAAAATCCGCTTTCGGCGCAGAACTGCGCAAAGGCGGCATCGGGATCCATATTCAGATAGCGCGCGTAAGAGCGCACATATCCGGCAATAAACCCGGGCGTATCAAAGGCGGTCGGATCGGTGTTTTCGATGGCGGCGATATAGGAGGCTTTGATCCGCAGCTCGCGTTGCACGTCGAGCAAGCTTTTGCCCATCGTCGCCCGTTCGCCGCGCATGGTATCGCCAAGACGCAACTCGAACGCATCAAAGCCACGCGGTTCTTCCACGTCTGCTTCGACCTTTTTGCGCGAGAATTTGCGCCTGATCATCGCTGCTGCCCCACTTCGGAATACACCACGAACCATCCCCGATTCGATGTGTGCTATTTCTTTACCGAAGCCTAGCACAGTGCAACCGAGATTGCACGTTATCCACAGGCTACCCCGCCAATTCGGCGCGATTCAGCGCACAATGGCTCCAGAGCGCGTCCATGGCCTTGACCAGATGATCCATCTCGCCCGCCCCATGCACCGGCGAGGGCGTGAAGCGCAGCCGCTCTGTGCCGCGCGGAACGGTGGGGAAATTGATCGGCTGGACATAGATGCCGTAGGTTTGCAGCAGCATGTCCGAGAGCTTTTGCGTATGCACCGGATCGCCCACAATCACCGGCACGATATGGCTGCCGTGGTCAATGATCGGCAGGCCCATGCCCTTGAGGCGGGTCTTGAGGATCTTGGCTTGGGTCTGGTGACGCTCGCGCAGGGTGCTGTCGGTTTTGAGGTGTTTGACCGAGGCCGCCGCCCCCGCCGCAATTGCGGGCGCAAGCGAGGTGGTAAAAATGAAACCGGGCGCAAAGGAGCGCACCGCATCGCACATTTTCTCCGAAGCCGCGATATAGCCGCCCATGACGCCATAGGCCTTGGCCAAAGTGCCGTTGATGATGTCCAGACGGTGCATCAGCCCGTCACGTTCGGCCACGCCCGCACCGCGCGGACCATACATGCCAACCGCATGCACTTCGTCGATATAGGTCAGCGCGCCGAATTCGTCGGCCAGATCGCAAATCGCTTCGATCGGGCCAAAATCGCCATCCATCGAATAGACCGATTCGAAGGCAATCAGTTTGGGCGCGGCGGGATCATCCGCCGCCAGCAATTCGCGCAGATGCGCCACGTCGTTGTGACGGAAAATCCGCTTCGCCCCGCCATTGCGGCGCACGCCTTCGATCATCGAGGCATGGTTCAATTCATCCGAATAAATAATCAAACCGGGGAAAAGCTTGGGCAGGGTCGAGAGCGTCGCATCATTGGCGATATAGGCCGAGGTGAACAAAAGCGCCGCCTCTTTGCCATGCAGGTCGGCCAATTCGGCTTCGAGCTGTTTGTGATACACGGTCGTGCCGGAAATGTTGCGCGTGCCGCCCGATCCGGCGCCCGCCGCATCAATGGCTTCATGCATTGCGGCCAAAACCACCGGATGCTGCCCCATGCCAAGATAATCATTGCCACACCATACGGTGATCGGCTGCTCCGCCCCGTCCGGACGGGTCCAAGTCGCATGCGGGAATTGCCCGTTCTTGCGCTCGATATCGATGAACGTCCGATAGCGGCCCTCATCGTGCAGGCTATTGATGGCTTGATCCAGCTTGGCCGTGTAGTCCACGGGCAGTCCTCCGTCTTGCTCTTGCCGCGAGGCTATAGACCATCTTTTAAGAGAGTCCTACCCCGCGAAAGTCGATCTTCCCGCGTTATGACGTCGCGCCATGTCTCCAGAAGGTCAGTTATTCAATTTCATGAATGAATACCGTTCGCGCATCCATTTCGCAACTGTTTTAGACATGCATCTGTTTTGCTGCATTGATTTCGATCAAGCGACCCTAGACAGCGGCGCATCACACGTTAGGCTGCGGTAACTTACTGATAAAGGAAGAATTCCGATGGCTGCCGCCCCGCTTCTCGACCCTGTTCTCTCGCGTATCGACACCGATCTGGAGGCGGCGACGGCGCGGCTTCTCGACCTGATGCGCATCCCGTCGATCTCGACCGATCCTGCCTATCAGGCGCAGTGTCTGGAGGCCGCAAACTGGCTGGTGTGCGATTTGCAAAGCCTTGGCGCAAAAGCAGAAATTCGCAAAACGCCAGGCCATCCGATGGTCATCGGCCATATCGGCGAGCAAAGCGACGCCCCGCATGTTCTGTTCTATGGCCACTATGATGTGCAACCGGTTGACCCGCTGGAGCTATGGGACGCTGCGCCCTTCGAACCCGCCGTTGAGAACGGCCCGAGCGGCGCGGTGATCCGCGGGCGCGGATCGTCGGACGACAAGGGGCAACTTATGACCTTTGTCGAGGCCTGCCGCGCGTGGAAAGCGGTCCATGGCACCCTGCCCTGCCGCATCACGTTTTTCTTTGAGGGCGAGGAGGAATCAGGCTCGCCCTCGCTGGTGCCCTTCATGAAGCAGAACGCCGAAGAGCTCAAAACCGATATCGCGCTGATTTGCGACACGGCGTTGTTCCAATCGAAAACCCCCGCCATCACCACGATGCTGCGCGGCCTTCTGGGCGAAGAGATCACCATCACCGGCCCCGACAAGGACCTGCATTCGGGGTTCTTTGGCGGCGCGGCGATCAATCCCATTCGCGTGCTGGCCAAGGTCATCGCCTCGCTGCATGACGAGCAAGGCCGCATCACCGTGCCCGGATTTTATGACGGCATCGAGGAGTTGCCCGAAGATATCGCCGCGCAATGGGAAGCGCTCAGCTTTGACGAAAAGGCCTTTTTGGGCGATGTGGGCCTGTCGACCCCTGCGGGCGAGGTGGGCCGCACGGCGCTTGAAATGGTCTGGTCGCGCCCGACCTGCGAGGTCAACGGCATCACCGGCGGCTACACGGGCGACGGGTTCAAAACCGTGCTGCCCGCCCGCGCCAGCGCCAAGATCAGCTTTCGCCTCGTCGGCGGGCAAGACCCGCATAGACTGCGCGAGGCCTTTCGCGCCCATGTGACCTCCATGCTGCCCCCCGATTGCTCGGTCGAATTTCGCGGCCACGGGGCCTCGCCTGCCTCGGTCATGTCCACCCAAAACCCCGCCTTCGAAGCCGCCCGCGGCGCGCTCAGCGACGAATGGCCCGACACCGCCGCCTATATCGGTTGCGGCGGTTCGATCCCGATTGCCGGCTATTTCAAGGACATCCTCGGGATGGATGCGATGCTCATCGGCTTTGGCAAGGACGACGACCAGATCCACAGCCCGAACGAGAAATACGACATGGAAAGCTTTCACAAAGGCACGCGGTCATGGGCGCGGGTTCTGGCCGCGCTGAGCGCGAAGACCTAGGAGATGATCCAAGGCTTCACCGCTCATATCGCCACCATAGACGGCGCGCGCGTCGCCTATAGCATCGGCGGGCCTGACGGCGGCGCCCTGCCGCCCCTCCTGTTGCTGCACGGCTTTCCGCAAACCCGCGCCATGTGGGGCCATATCGCGCCCGAGCTGGCCAAGGACCGCCGCGTGATCTGCGCCGATCTGCGCGGTTATGGCGCCTCGGAAAAACCGCAAACCATGCCAGAGCACAGCTTTCGCGCCATGGGGGCCGATCTCTTGGGGTTGATGAGCCATCTTGGGCACAGGCGCTTCGATCTGGTCGGCCATGATCGCGGCGCGCGCACCGCCCATCGCATGGCTCTGGACGCGCCCGAGCGCATCCGCTCCCTCACCGTGATGGATATCGTGCCGACGCATCTGCTGCTGGACGATCTGAACCGCCATGTGGCCAAAGGCTATTACCACTGGTTTTTTCTGGCCCAGCCCGCGCCCTTTCCCGAAACCATGATCTTGCATGATCCGGATGCGTTTTACGAAAGCTGCCTGTTGGGCTGGGGCGCGGCGCGGCTGGAGGATTTCGATCCGGCGCAATTGGAGGCCTACCGCGCGGCATGGCGTGATCCGGCGGTGACGGGCGGCATGTGCAACGATTACCGCGCCGCGCTTGCGGTCGATTTCGATCATGACGCGGCAGATCTGGCGCGCCCCGTCACCTGCCCCGCCTTGGTGCTATACGGGGCCGAGGGCGCGATGGCCTCGGCCTATGACGTGCCCGCCACATGGGCCGCGCGCTGCACCGATATGCGCGCCGAGGCGATCACCGGCGGGCATTTCTTTCCCGACACCAATCCCGCTGCGACCCTTGCGGCGCTCAAGGCGTTTTTGCCCAGCTAATCGCGCGCAGCCCCTTGAGCGCCAACACCGCCCAAGGTGCCCCAAGCAGGGCCAGATCAAAGATGATCCATCGGCGCGCGGAACTGCCCCGCCGCCAGCATCTTGCGCTTTTCCCAATCATGCGGCTCGGGCGCGAAGAGCACGAGGCCCACCGCCGAGCACAGCAGCAAAACGGTAAAAAACGGCAATCGGCCAAGGCGTTGCATCGGGCAGGCCCTTCACAGCAAAACACCCCGCGCCGGATAGCGGTTGCGAAGAATATATCCCATTGCGACCAAAAAATCGGGCGGCGCTGCGAAGATCAAATTCTGGACCTTGGGGAAAGTGGCGCGGTTGACGGGACTCGAACCCGCGACCCCCGGCGTGACAGGCCGGTACTCTAACCAACTGAGCTACAACCGCGCATACGTTTGCGTGGGCTTATCTTGGGCAGCGATGGCGCGGTTGACGGGACTCGAACCCGCGACCCCCGGCGTGACAGGCCGGTACTCTAACCAACTGAGCTACAACCGCTCGCTGCCGTCCGAAAGCCTTCGAACGTGAAGGGCGTTCTAGGCCCAAGCCCCTGCCCCGTCAAGCATCAATGACAAGAAATTTGTCACCTTTTCCGAGAAGCAATCAAAGTGCCGGAAAACAAGGGGTTTGCGCGGGCAATCGCGCGCCCTTGAACGCATCGCGGCGCCCCGTTTCGAGGCGCCGCAATCTTGTTCGATAATGACCGCCGGTTAAGGCCGCGGTCCTATTTGGTGATGATCTCCGGCCCCATGATCATATTGGGCAGATAGGTCGAGATCGCCGGAATGTATGTCACCATAATCAAGAAGACGAAGAGCACGGCAAGGAAGGGCAAAGCCGCCCGCACCACCGCCATCATCGGCATCCCCGCCACGCCCGAGGTGACAAAGAGGTTCAGCCCCACCGGCGGCGTGATCATGCCAATTTCCATATTCACCACCATGATGATGCCCAGATGGATCGGATCAATGCCCAGCTCGATCGCAATCGGGAAGACCAGCGGCGCGACGATGACCAAAAGGCCCGACGGCTCCATGAACTGCCCGCCGATGAGCAAGATCACATTGACCACAATCAAGAACATCACGGGACCAAAGCCCGCCGAGAGCATCGCGTTGGCGACATGCTGCGGCACTTGCTCGTCGGTCAAAACATGCTTGAGGATCAAGGCGTTGGCGATCACGAACATCAAGGTGACGGTCAATTTGCCCGCCTCGAACAGCGTGTGGCGCGTGTCCTTGTGCCCCCATGCGGTGAGCAGGGCAAGCGGTTTGGACAAGAGCGAGACATTGCCCCCGCCATCCTTGCCCGACAAGGGCCCCATATCGCGGTAAACGAAGCTGGCGATCAAGAAGGCATAGACCGCCGCGACGGCTGCGGCCTCGGTCGGGGTGAAAATCGCATTGGTCACGCCCGGGATGCCGTAGATGCCGACCATGATGATCACGATCAGGCCAAGCCCCCATGCCGCATCCTTGAAAGATGCGCCAATCTCGCCCCATCCGGCCCATTCGCCTTTGGGCATGTTCTTGATCCGCGCCATGATGTAGATGGCGATCATCAACATGACCCCAGCCATGATCCCCGGAATCACACCGGCGAGGAACATCCGCCCCACCGAAACCTCAACCGCAGCGGCATAAACCACCATGACGATGCTCGGCGGGATCAAAATCCCCAATGTGCCCGCATTACAAATCACGCCTGCGGCGAATTCCTTGGTATATCCGGCCTGACGCATCGCCGCGATGACGATCGATCCGATGGCCACCACGGTCGCCGGAGAAGAGCCCGACAAAGCCGCAAAAAGCATACAGGCGAACACACCCGCAATCGCCAACCCGCCGCGCAAATGCCCGACGCAGGCGATGGAAAACCGGATGATCCGTTGCGCCACGCCCCCCGTCGACATGAACGACGAGGCCAGAATGAAGAACGGGATCGCAAGCAAGGTCGCATGACCCTCGAAGGCGGCAAAGAGCGTTTGCGCGATAGAGGCCAGCGAGCTGTCCGAATAGACCAGCAAGAACAGGATCGACGACATGCCAAGGCTGACCGCGATCGGCACGCCGACCAGCATCAGGCCGACGATCAATACGAAGAGAAGGAACACTTCCATCAGTTAAACTCCCCGCGTTGTTCGCGAATTTCTTGGATTTCGTCTTCGACTTCATGGCTGGCGACAAGCCGGTCCTGGCGCCCCGCCCAAACCAATTGCCCCGCCTGCACAAAGCGCAGCAAGAGCAGCGCCATCGACAAAGGCAGCGCCAGATAGGGCACAAGCCGTGGCAGCTTGTCGTAGGTCTCGCCCTCGTTAAAGATGCCTTCGAGCCATTTCAAAGCGCCAGGATTGGGCACGCTATCGACCGCATACCAGCCCTTGGGGCGGAATTTCTCTTCAAAGCCCAGCGGGAACCAACGTCCCTCGGTGGCGGGCAGATTGGCGAAATTCGCCCAATAATCCCACGACCCTTTGAGCAGCAAAAACGTATAGGTCAAACAGACCGCAACCACGAACAGAGCAATCCGGCGGCGGGTTTTGGTGCCGAACAGATCGATGATCGCATCCACGCCCAGATGGGCGTTTTTCTTGACCGCATAGGAGGCGCCGAGCAGCCCGAGCCACGCGAACATGAACACCGTCAATTCGCCGCCCCAAAGGCCGATATTTTCAAGCTTCATCCATTCGATCACGGCGGGCGGATCGTTGTAAAACAGCTTGCGCACGACCACATTGATAAAGGTGACCATGGTCATCAGCCCCATGAGAACCGCGATCAGCGTCTCCTCGAGCCGGTCCATGAGGCTTTCACTCGGATGCGGATGCATCTCGTCCCTCCCCGTTTTATTTTGGGTGTTTCGTGGTTTGAAAAAGGCGGGCCATTTGCGCGGCCCGCCCCGTTTCATTTTGCACCTTGCGAGAGGCAAGGCGGCGCTTGGCGCCTTAGTGCGTCGCGTTGATGGCCTGCGCCGCGTCGATCATATCCTGACCCACGTCACCGGCGAATTGCGCCCATACCGGCATCATCACGTCCACCCATGCCTGACGCTGCTCGGGCGTCAATTCGCGGATCACGCCGCCCGCATCCAGCACCGCTTGGCGCGCTTGCTGGTTGACGGCAAAGCTTTCCTTGTTGCGGGTCTCGGTCACCTCTTTGAGGATGGTGAGGAATTGGTCACGCACATCCGCATCAAGCGTTTCGAGCCAATCCACATTGGTCACCACGAGATAGTCGATCACGCCGTGGTTGGTTTCGGTCGTGCCGTCCTGAACCTCGAAAAACTTCTTGCCGTAGATGTTCGACCATGTGTTTTCCTGACCGTCCACAACGCCCTGCTGCAAACCGCCGTAAACTTCGGAGAAGGCCATTTTCTGGGGGCTGCCGCCGATGGCTTCCATTTGCGCGACAAGCACATCCGAAGATTGCACGCGGAATTTGAGACCGTTGGCATCGGAGGGCAGCACCAAAGGCTTGTTCGCCGACATCTGCTTCATGCCATTGTGCCAAAACGCCAGACCCTGCAGGCCGCGGCGCTGCATCGAGTCGAGCATCGCCTGACCGTTGTCGGAGTTCTGGAAGGCGTCAACCGCATCGATGTTCTTGAACATGAAGGGCAGATCGAAGAGGCGGAACTGTTTGGTGAACTGCTCGAATTTCGACAAGGAGGGCGCGGCCAGTTGCACATCGCCTTGCAGCATCGCTTCGAGAACCTTGTTGTCATCATAAAGCGTGGAGTTCGGATAGACCTCCATGCAGGCCTTGCCGTTCATCTCGTCATTCACACGCTGCTCAAGCAAGGAGGCGGCGATGCCTTTGGGGTGCTTGTCGGTGTTGGTGACATGGCTGAACTTGATGACGATTTCGCCATCATCACAGGCGGCAGTGGCCGCGCCTGCGGTCACGGTGAGCGCCAATGCGGTGGCGGCTGCGGTGATAAATTTCATTTGGGGTCTCCTCCCTCTTTGAGACAAGTGATCAACGCGAAGCCAAAGCGGCCACGCGGGATGAAGAGAGGATTCGCTTTTGCCAGCGCAAGCTCAAGCCCCCGTGATCGCCCCGCGACGAGACCCTCATTAATCCATATTTTACAGATAGATAGAGGCGGCAATCGCGAGACCGCGCCATGCCGCAGCGCGGCAATGTGCGAAAAGCCGCACAGGCCCGCCCGCGCTTTGTGCGAAAATTCGCACAAAGGGTTAACCATGCTCTACCGGTAATCCTCGGCCCGCAGGCCAAAACGCGCCAGCTTGTCATAAAATGTTTTGCGCGGCAGCTTGAGCTCCTTGGCGGCGACGCTGGCGCGCCCCTCTGCGCGGCGCAGGGCCGCAACCAAAAGCGAGCTTTCCACCTGCGCCATTTGCTGCGCGAGGCCCAATTCCGTGGCCTCGCCCCCTGCCGCCGCTTGCCCCACGCCCAACACAAAGCGCATCGCCTCGCTCATCAGCGCGCGCGCATTGCCCGGCCAGTCGCGCGCCATCAATCCGGCGATGACCTCGGATGTGACCTCGGGCGCGGCAAGGCCCGCCTGTTCGGCGGCTTGGGCCACATATTGGCGAAACATCGGCGCGATGTCTTCGGGGCGCTCGGCCAAGGACGGGATATGCACCCGCGTTACCTCCAGCCGGTAATAGAGATCGGCGCTGATTTGCCCCGCACCCACATCGGCAGCCAGATCGCGCGTGGTCCCCGCCATGATGCGCACCCGCGCGCCGCTGTCCATCAGATCGAGGAGCAAGAATTGCGCCTCGCGCGGCAAGGTGCCGATCTCGTCCAGATAAAGGCTGCCGCCCTCCGCCGCCTCGAAGGTCGCCGCCAGATCGGCGCGCGTCAGCCCCGCCGCGCCGCGTTTGACGAAGGGCGCTTTGGCCTGTGCGGACATCAAATGGATCACCTCGGCGACCTTGGATGTCCCCGATCCCGGCGGCCCGAAGATCAAGACTTCGGCCTGTGTTTGCGCCACTTGGCGCACCGCATCGCGCAGCGCCTCCGAGGTTTGAGAGGTGCCGAACAGCATCCGCGCCGCCGGATCACCGGTTTGCAACTGTGCCTTCAAACGGCGGTTTTCCAAAACCAAAGCGCGGGTTTTGAGCGCCCGCTCCACCTCGGCCAGCAAATCCGCAGGGCTGCAAGGTTTTTCCAAAAAGCCGAAAGCCCCCTGCCCCATGGCCCGCACCGCCATCGGAATATCCCCCTCGCCGGTCAAAAGGATCACCGGCAATTCCGCATCCACGCCCTGCGTAAACGCAAGCAAATGGAACCCGTCGCGCCCCGGCATGCGGATATCGGACAAAATCACCCCGTCAAAGGCGGGGGTGATATGGTCCTTAGCTTCGATGAAGCTGCCCGCGACCTGCGGCACCAGATCGCCCAGTTCGAGCGTCTGGCGCAGGGCCTCGCGCACCGCCGCGTCGTCATCCACACATAAAACCCGCCGCGTCATGCCGCCGCCTCCGCGTCTTGCCATTGCTCAAGCTCAACGGTGAACACCGCGCCGCCTTGCGCCGCATTCGCGCCGCTGATCTGTCCGCCAAAGCTTTGCACCAAGCCGTAAGAGATGGACAGGCCCAAACCCATGCCGTCGGCGTCGGGCGCGCCCTCGCCCACGGTTTTGGTGGAATAGAACGGCTCGAATATCTTCTCGGGGTCCTTGATCCCCGGACCCGTGTCGTGCAGCCGCACCTTGAGGCGCGCGCCCTGCTCGATGGTGATCTCGATACGCCCGCCGTCCGCGCCCGACATCGCATCGGCGGCATTGGTGATCAGATTGACAAAGACCTGCACCAAGCGCACCTCGCCGCCACGCACATAGATCGGCGCGCGCGCGCCGCTTTGCCAATCACAGACCACGCCGTCGCTCTCGCGCCGCGCCTGCGTCATTTCGACAGCCGTATCAATCACTTGCACAAGGTCCACCTTAACCACCGGCTCGCTTTCGTTGCGGGCAAAGGCGCGCAGGTTCTTGATGATCCGCGCCGCCCGCGCCGCCAAGGCCGATATCCGGCCAAGGTTTTCGCCCGCGACATCCGCCTTGCCCTTTTGCAGCAAAAGCGCGCCGTTTTCGGCAAACTGCTGGATCGCCATCAAGGGCTGGTTCAATTCATGGCTGATCCCCGCCGACATCTGTCCCAGCGCCGACAGTTTTTCGGCCTGCACCAATTCCGCCTGCGCCTGTTTGAGCGCCGCCTCGGCGGCAATGCGTTCGGCCACCTCGCGGCGCAGGGCGGCATTGGTGCCCGACAATTCGCGGGTGCGCCGCGCCACCCGCCGCTCCAGCTGCGCATTGGCCCGCGCCAAGACGCGCCGCCGCGCCATCACCGGCACCAGCATCGCCGCAAATCCAAAGCACAGCGCCAAAAATACCCCCGTTTGCAGCCACGCGATCCGCCGCGCGGGTGCCGCATCGACCATCGCGACCGCACGCAATCCGATCACCGGCAGATCACGGCTGAGCGCCATGGCGCGCGCGGGCAGATAGGGCCCCCACTCAAGGCGCCACAAATCATAGCTGCCGCGCGGCACATGGCGCGCGCTTGGCCCGTCTTGCCCCGCCTCCCCTGACGCCAGAGCAGACACCTGCCCGACCGCTTGCCCCGCCGCCTGCTCCATCGCCCTCTGTGCCACCTGCGGCGCGATCAAAGCGCCCTGCGCCCCCTCCTGCCAGAACAGCAATTCCCTGCGGTTGGACATGAAGACCTCGCCCGCTTCGTCAAGGAAATAGACCGCCGGATTGCCGCCGATCCAATCCCATTCCATCATGTCGATATTGACCACCACGACCAAGGCGCCCGCCACGTGGCCTTGGGGCGCAAACTGCGGCGCGGCGTAGAAATAGGCCCGCTGCGGACGATCCACGCTTTGCTGCGCCCCATCGGCATCGGAGGGGTCGGGCATATCCACCGCCCCGCGCCCGTAGGCCCCATGCCCCGTGCCAAGCGCGCCCTGCATCGCGCGGGCAAAATAATCGCTGCGCCGCAAGTCAAGTTGCGCCGCCGCGCGCCCGCGCGTGGCCCGCGCCAAAATCCGCCCCGAAGGATCGGCAAAGGCCAGATCAAGCGCCGCCGTTTTATCCGCCGCCGCCGTCAAAAGGGCGCGCGCCGCATCACGCTCGGCGGCCCCGCCTCCGGCCAAATCGGCCAGAACCGGATGATCGGCCATCAATACGGCAAGCTCTTGATATCGTTTGAGTTGCGAGGTGATGCGGTCCGAGGCCAGCGCCAGATCGGCCCTGCCTTTTTGGGCGATGCCCGCCAAGGCCTGCTGCTCGGAGGAGCGCCAGATCGCCGCCCCCATCAGCGCCACCGCACAGAGCGCGCCGAGCAGCGCCAAAAGCCGCAGCCCGCCGCGCGCCTCGCCCGCCTGCGCCGCGCCGCCAGAGCGCCCACCCGATGTCATGACATATCCCTCATCGCGCCCAAACTATCGCAAGCCCCCTTGCCTTGACCAGCGGGCCGCGCGAAAAACATCCATGACCGTGCTGCACCAATCCCCCACCGATCCCGCCTTTGTGCAAAACCCCTACGGCTTTTACGCCCGTGCCCGCGCCGCAGAGCGGCAAGGCGGATTGCCGCTTTGGCACGACTACGGCATGGCGGCGGCCTTCACCCATGAGGCCGTGCAGTCGATTTTGCGCGACCGCCGCTTTGGCCGCACCCCGCCGCAAGGATTTGCGCCGCCGATCCCCGCCGCCCTTGCGCCCTTCTATGAGATCGAGGCGCATTCGATGCTGGAACTGGAGCCGCCGCGCCACACGCGCCTGCGCGCCCAAGTGCTGCGTGCCTTCACCTCGCGGCGCATCGCTGGGATGGCTGGCGAGATCGAGGCCCTGTGCCACCGCTTGATCGACGGGTTTCCCGCCGGCAGCTTTGATCTGCTGCCCGCCTATGCCACGCCGATCCCCGTGATCATCATCGCGCGACTTTTGGGCGTGCCCGAGCGCGATGCCGACAGGCTCTTGGCGTGGTCCAACGCCATGGTGCAAATGTATATCGCGGGCCGCAGCGCCCGAATGGAAGCCGAAGCCGTCGCCGCCGCGCAGGCATTTTCCGCCTATCTGAGCGATTACATCGACGCACGGCGCGGCGATCCGCGGCCCGATTTGATCACCGCCCTGATTGCCGCCGAAGAGGCGGGCGAAAAGCTCAGCCGCGCCGAGTTGATTTCGACCTGCATCTTGCTGTTGAACGCGGGCCATGAGGCCACGGTGCACAGCCTTGGCAATGCGGTTTCGGTGCTGTTGCAGCACCAAGGCGCCCGCGCCCATTGCAGCGCACAGGCCATTGAGGCCAGCGTCGAAGAGCTGCTGCGCTATGATCCGCCGCTGCATAAATTCACCCGCTATGCCTATGAAGACATGGAGGTTTTCGGGCATCGCTTCGGCCG
The DNA here is from genome assembly GCF_040371945.1 of Litorivita sp. NS0012-18. NCBI lineage: Bacteria > Pseudomonadati > Pseudomonadota > Alphaproteobacteria > Rhodobacterales > Paracoccaceae > Litorivita > Litorivita sp. NS0012-18. Next base: position 453,096 of record NZ_BAABWS010000001.1, read on the forward strand.
CGGCGATCAGGTCGCCTTGATCCTCGGCTCTGCGGGGCGCGACGAAGAGATCTGGCCCGATGGCGAATGTTTTATCCCGAACCGCAAGGTGCAAATGAACAGCGCATTTGGCGGCGGTTTGCATTTTTGCCTCGGCGCTCCGCTGGCGCGGCTCGAGATGCAAATCGCGCTGCGGGTCTTGCTGGAGCGCTGCCCCGATTTGCGCCTGCGCGAGGTGCCGCGCTACCGCGACGCCTATCATTTCCACGGGCTTGAGCGCGTGATGGTTTCGGCCTGAGGTCACGGCCTGAGGTCACGGGCCGAGGTCACGGGCCGATGCTGCGGCTGATCAGAGCGGCAACATCGTCGTGGATTTGATCTCTTCCATCGACAAAAGCGCGGTCACATTATGCACTTTCACCTCGGAAATCAGCGCCTGATAAAAGGCGTCATAGGCGCGCGCATTTTGCACCCGCACCTTGAGGATATAATCGATATCGCCTGCCAAACGGTGCGCCTCTTGCACCTCGGGCCGCTCGTTGAGCGCCTTGAGAAACGCCGCCTGCCATTCTGCCTCATGCTCGGAGGTGCGGATCAGCACAAAGAAACAGGCCTCAAATCCAAGCGCCTCGGCATCGAGCAAAAACGTCTGCTGGCCGATGATCCCCGCGTCGCGCATCTTGCGAATCCGGTTCCACACGGGGGTCTTGCTCGACCCCACTTGACGCGCGATTTCGTCCAAAGACTGCCCCGCGTCGCGCTGCAACTGCGAAAGGATTTTCCGGTCTGTGTCGTCTAGGCGGACTGTCATCACGCTTTTCCCTCTATCCGTGGAACTTGGCCCCTGCGGCTGCAGTAAGCCGGAACCACGTTCTTAATTCCCCGCCCATCTGGCGCTAAGGTGGGAATATTTCCTATATTGCAGCAAAGGTCAAACGCCCCGAACCCTCGGGGCCCAATGCCAAGCCAATCGCCAAAGCAGGAGGTCCACAATGGCCCGCCCCTTCACGCCAAAAGTCGTCACCGCCAATGCGCTCCTTGAGGGCGATGTGATCTATCAATGCGCCGATGGCCGCTGGAGCCGCGATCTGGCCGAGGCCGAGCTTTTGACCGACGCCGATCTGGCCGCCGCCCGCCTTGCCGTGGCCGAGGCGCAGCAATCGAGCGTTGTAGGCGCCTATCTGACCGATATGAAAGCGGGCGAGAACGGCCCCGAACCGGTGCATTTTCGCGAAGACTTCCGCCGCACCGGCCCCTCGAACTATGCCCACGGCAAACAGGTGGAGCTGAACTGATGTATAGCTATAACGAATTCGACAAAGCCTTTTTGGCCGAACGCAATGCGCAGTTTCGCGCGCAGGTCGAGCGCCGGATCGACGGATCGCTGACCGAAGAAGAGTTCCGCCCGCTGCGCCTGATGAACGGGCTGTATCTGCAATTGCATGCCTACATGTTGCGGGTCTGCGTGCCCTACGGCACCTTGTCGAGCGCGCAAATGCGCCAATTGGGCATGATCGCGGCCAAGTGGGATAAGGGCTACGGCCATTTCACCACCCGCCAGAACATCCAGTATAACTGGCCCAAGCTGAACGATGTGCCGGACATCTTGGATGCGCTTGGCGAGGTTGGTCTGCACGCGATCCAGACCTCGGGCAACACGATCCGCAACACCACCGCCGATCATTTCGCTGGCGCCGCCGCCGACGAGATCGCCGATCCGCGCCCTGTGGCCGAATTGATCCGCCAATGGTCCACCGATCACCCCGAATTCCAGTTCCTGCCGCGCAAATTCAAAATCGCCATCACCGGCAGCCCCAATGACCGCGCCGTCACCCGCGCCCATGACATCGGGCTGCGCATGGTCGAGCAGGACGGCAAAGAGGGTTTCGAAGTCATCATCGGCGGCGGCTTGGGCCGCACCCCGATGATCGGCAAGGTGATCCGCGAGTTCCTGCCCAAGGCGGATTTGCTGCCCTATCTAGAGGCCTGCGTTTCGGTGTGGAACATCCTTGGCCGCCGCGACAACAAATACAAAGCCCGCATCAAGATCACCGTGCATGAAAACGGCCTTGAAAAGATGCAAGAATTGGTCGAGGCGCGGTTTGCCGAATTGCGCCCGCAGTTTGGCGGCATCGACCAAGAGATGCTCAAAAGCATCGAAGCGCAATTCACCTTGCCGCAGTTCAAAACCGCGCCCACCGACGCCTATGATGCGGCCTATGCCAATGATCCGGTGTTCCGCGCATGGGTCGATACCAATATCACCGCGCATCGCAACGCCGATTACGCGATTGTGTCGATCTCGATCAAGAACCACGGCGAAACGCCAGGGGATGCAACGGCAGAGCAGATGGCGACCATGGCCGATCTGGCCGAGCAATATGCCCATGACGAATTGCGCATCAGCCACGAGCAAAACGTGATCTTGCCCCATGTGCATCGCGGCGATCTGCCTGCGCTGCACGCCGCGCTCAAACAGGCGCGTCTGGCGGCGGCGAATATCGGGCTGATTTCCGATATGATCGTCTGCCCCGGCATGGATTATTGCGCGCTGGCCACCGCCCGCTCGATCCCGATCGGGCAGCAAATCAGCACCCGTTTCAACGAATTGAAGCTGGAGCATGATATTGGCGAGTTGAAGCTCAAAATCTCCGGCTGCATCAATGCCTGCGGGCACCACCATGTCGGCCATATCGGCATCTTGGGTCTCGACCGCGCGGGGGTGGAAAACTACCAAGTCACCCTTGGCGGCGACGGCACCGAAACCGCCTCGCTGGGCGAACGCGCAGGGCCGGGATTTGCCTATGACGAGATCGTGCCCGCGGTCGAGCGGGTCATTCATGCCTATCTGAAACTGCGCCAAGGGCCGGAGGAGACCTTCTTGATGACCTACCGCCGCCTCGGCATGGCCCCGTTCAAGGCCGCGCTCTATCCGGAGGATAAAGCCAATGCCGCCTGATGCCAGCCTCGCCCACGCGCGTGATGCGGGCCGCAGCTATGGCAGCGAAAACGCCGACGGCTTTGCCGCCCGCGTGGCCGCGCTCAATGCCGCCTATGAGCATCACAGCGCCACCGCCGTTCTCAAACGCGCTCTGAGCGATCCCGATGTCGGGCGCTTGGCGCTTGTCTCCTCCTTTGGGGCGGAATCGGTGGTTTTGTTGCACCTCGTGTCGGTGATCAACAAACACACGCCGGTCCTGTTTATCGACACGCAGATGCTGTTTGAGGAAACCCTTGAATATCAACGCGAGCTGAGCGAACGCCTCGGCCTTGAGGACCTGCGCGTTGTGCGCGCCTCCGAGGTGATGCTGGCCGCCGAAGACCCCGATGGCACGCTGCATCAACGCTCGACCGATGCTTGCTGCGACCTGCGCAAAACGCGGCCCTTGCAACTGTCGCTGAGCGGTTTTGACGGCTGGATCACCGGACGCAAACGGTTTCAGGGCGCCACCCGCGCCAGCCTCGAATTTTTCGAGGCCGACGGCGATCAGATCAAGGTCAACCCTTTAGCCCATTGGACGCCCGAGGACATTCAAAACTATATGGTGGAAAACCGCCTGCCGCGCCATCCTTTGGTCGCCAAGGGCTACCCGTCGATCGGCTGCGCGCCTTGCACATCGCCCGTCAAAGAGGGCGAAGACCCGCGTGCAGGCCGTTGGCGCGGCGAAGAAAAAACCGAATGCGGCATCCATTTCGTGGATGGCAAAATGGTCCGGACAGGAGCAAATACATGAGCGTAATCGTAACCGACGCAGGCTTTGCGCAAGATGATTTCACCGGCAATTTCGCCCCCCTCAACGAGGATGGCACATTGCCCGACACCAGCGCGATTGACATCAATCCCGCCGATGATGTTGCCGCCTTGGCCGGACAACTCGAAGGCGTGACGATGATCCGCGTGGCCTTTCCGGCTTTTTCCGACGGGCGCGGGTTTACCCATGCGCGCTCCTTGCGGCTGATGGGCTATACGGGCCGGTTGCGCGCGGCGGGCCATATCATCGCCGACCAATACGCCATGGCGCGCCGGTCGGGGTTTGACGAGGTGGAAATCGACGACAGTCTCGCCGCCCGCCAGCCCGCGCCGCAATGGCTTGCGCGCGCCAACTGGCAAGAGCATGACTATCAGTCGCGGCTGCGGGCGCGCTGAACACTTTCAACATCTGCAATATGTCGTTAGAACGCGGCGCAAACGCGCCTTTATCGACCACGATTTACATGAGCGAGAGCATCCCCGTGACCGAGACCCAAACCATTCCCAAAGTCCCCACCCTGCCCGACGCCCAAACCGTGACTTCGGTCAAACATTGGAATGAGCGGCTGTTTTCCTTCCGCGTGACCCGCCCGCAAAGCTTGCGCTTCCGCTCGGGCGAATTTGTCATGATCGGTTTGATGAATGATCCCGATCCGAAAACCGGCAAGCAAAAGCCGCTTTTGCGCGCCTATTCCATCGCCTCGCCCTCGTGGGACGAGGAATTGGAGTTTTATTCGATCAAGGTCCCCGACGGCCCGCTGACCTCCCGCCTGCAACACATCGAAGTGGGCGACGAGATCATCTTGCGCCCCAAACCCGTTGGCACGCTGGTTCTGGATGCGCTGTTGCCTGGCAAACGTTTGTGGATGTTCGCCACCGGCACCGGCATTGCGCCCTTCGCCTCCTTGATGCGCGATCCGGAGACCTATGAGCAATATGACGAGGTGATCCTCATGCACACCTGCCGCGAGGTGTCGGAGCTGGAATATGGTCGCCAATTGGTCGAAAGCCTGCCCGATGATCCGCTCATCGGCGAATTGGTCGGCGGCAAGCTGCGCTATTACCCGACCACCACCCAAGAAGAGAGCGCCCAGATGGGCCGCATCACCGACAACCTCAGCTCGGGCAAGGTCTTTGCCGACCTAGGCCTGCCGCCGATGGGCGCGCAGCATGATCGCGGCATGGTTTGCGGCAATCTGGCCTTTAACAAAGACATCATGGCGGTGCTCGAAGGCTTTGGTCTTGAAGAAGGCGCCAATTCCGATCCCAAGCATTACGTGGTCGAAAAGGCCTTCGTCGATTAATTTCGCGCCATCTCCCGCTCAAAGCGGAGCATAGCCCGCAAAGCCTTTGGTGTGCTTTGCGGGCCTTGCTAGGATCGGGTCATGCTGTTGCCGCCGCTCCTGCCCGATATCGATTTTGAACGCCTTGGCCCGAGCCAAAGCGATTTTTCCTATTCCTTTGAGGTCAAACGCGCCGCCATGTCGCCCCATGTCACGCCGCATTGGGGATGGGACGAGGCGGTGCAGCAAGACATCCACCGCGCCCATTACGCCGCCAAACCGTTTTACCGGACCCTGCGCAACGGGAAAAGCATCGGCACCCTGTCCTTCCACCTGCGCAGCGCCGATATCCGCATCGGCGAATTCTACCTGCTACCCGAATGGCAAAACCAAGGGATCGGCACGCGGATCCTGACCCATTGCCTTGGTCTCGCGGACGGCATGGCATTGCCGGTCGGGCTTGAATATCTGCGCTGGAACCCTGTGGGCCGGCTTTACGCGCGCTTGGGGTTTTGCGAGGTCGCGCGCACGCAGACCCATATCGAGATGCTCCGGGCCGTGCCTGCGTGACAGGCCCCAAGACGCCATAGCGGCAGGTCGCTGCCCAAAAAAAAACCCGCGCGGATCGCTCCACGCGGGGTCTCGAAATTCAAAGCGGCGCGGCCCGAACCGAGCCGCGCCAAGAGCTTACATGCCAATTGCGGATTTGATCTGCTCCAGAACATTTTGAAGCATCTCGGGATTGTCTTTGGCTTTGTCCAATCCGGTCTTGAGCATGGTTTTTTGCATATCGCCAATCGACGAGCCGTCGATCATTTCGGAGACTTTGTCGAAGTTAAAGCCGTCGACGGTGAGCAATTCCTTCATGCCCTCCATCATCGAACTGCCCGCATCACCGGCCGCTTCGGCGGCATCAGCGGCCGCATCGCTCGCGGTTTGCGCCGCATCGGCTGCGGTGTCAGCGGCGGCTTCGGCGGTGTTTGCAGCGGCATCCGCAGCGGCCGAAGCGGTATCGGCGGCGGCGTCAACTGCGGTGCTGGCGGCGGTTTCGGCAGCGGCGGCAGCATCGGTTGCGGCCTCTGCTGCGTCCTTGGCCACACCAGCGGCGGCATCGGCGGCGTCTGCGGCGGCGGCAGTGCCCGCATCAACGGCGCCCGTGGCTGCATCGCTCACGACTTCGGCTGCGCCTTCGGCGGCGTCCGTGGCCGCATCAACGGCCTGTGTCGCGGCGTCGCTGGCGGTTTGCGCCGCCTCGGTGGCCACTTCAGCAGCCTCGCTCGCAACCTCTTTAGCCGCATCTGCCGCATCGGTGGTCATGTCTTTGGCCGCATCCGCTGCGCTCGCGGCCGCATCACCGGCGGCATCCACAGCGTCGCCTGCTGCGTCCGCCGCTGCGGTTGCCGCGTCGCTGGCAGCATCTGCCGCCGCAGTCGCCGCATCCGTAGCCGCGTCCGTGGCCGCGTCGACCGCATCACCGGCCGCTGCGGCGGCATCACTGGCCGCCTCTTTGGCCGCATCAGCGGCCCCGCTGGTCGCATCTGTGGCGTCTTGCACAACCTCTTGCACCGATTTGCCGGACATCAGCAGGTATCCGCCGCCAACAATCACCAGCGCAATCACGACCCAAAGCAGATTTTTCATGGTTCTTCATCCCCTTAACATAGGCGGGCCGCCATCCTGGCGCCCACTTCAAACAGATGTTGCAGATGCCGAGAGTTAACAAAAGGTTCAAGGGGAAAAGCAGGCGATTTCGGCCCGAACCTGCCTATTTTGCCGCTTGAAAGAGCGTGGCTGCGGGTTTACCTTGCACAATCGAAAGCTATCAAACCATTGAAGGATCAAAACCATAGCCCGCAGACCTCATAACGCGCCACCCACGCGCGAAACCGGACCCAGAATCAACGACCGCATCCGTTGCCCCGAAATCCGCCTGATTGGTGCGGACGGCGAAAACGTAGGTGTGGTGACACCCGCGAGGGGCATGGAACTGGCCGAAGAAGCGGGTCTTGATCTGGTGGAAATTTCCCCCAATGCCGAGCCGCCCGTCGTCAAGATCATGGACTTCGGCAAGTATAAATACGAGACGCAAAAGCGCGAATCCGAAGCGCGCAAAAAGCAAAAGATCATCGAGATCAAAGAGGTCAAATTCCGGCCCAATACCGATACGCATGACTATGAAGTCAAAATGCGCAACGTGTATAAGTTCTTGGAAAACGGCGATAAAGTCAAAGTCACCTTGCGGTTCCGCGGGCGCGAAATGGCGCACCAGAACCTTGGCCGCGAGTTGCTTGAACGTGTGGCCGAGGACACCAAAGACTGCGGGCGCGTGGAAAACATGCCCAAAATGGAAGGCCGCCAGATGATCATGCTGATCGGCCCGCTGCCCAAGTAGGCTGCAGCGCTCAGCCTCACCGGCGCGGCAGTTTTGCCCGCCCGTCCGGCCTCCCCCCGCTGACGTTGGGGGAGGCTTTTTCTTTGCGCGCGGGGGGCCGTCGGGGCAAGGGACGCGTTCAAAATGATAAAACTTTTCGAAAGATCATTTCACAAGTTGCGCCTGACGTAGCGTCACTTTGAGACATATTAACGAATAGGTGCTTAAATCTGGCTAGGGTCGCCCTAGGTCTTCTCATACGTGCCGATATTCGTCCGCCCGACCCGTCGGGCGAGAACGGCTCTAACAGGTATTTTCGCCATGTCCCGACGCCCCATTGCAACGCGTCCCGTGCTCTACTCCGTGATCATTTCGGTGTTCGTGGTGGCGGCGAATTATGCCTTTAGCGTGGTTTTCGTCGGGTTGGATTATCTGAAAACCTATATCGTGCCGGAAACCTTGGTGCCGATCTTGCTGGCCGTGCCCGTCGCCGTCATCGCCGCACGGCAAAGGCGGCGCATCTACCGGCTCAACTGCACCTTGCAAGATATGGTTGATCATGACGGGCTGACCCAACTCAAATCGCGGCAATATCTGCTCAATAACGTCAAAGTCGCGGCGCAAGAAAACACCGTGGTGATGATGATCGACGTCGATCATTTCAAAGCGCTCAACGACACCCATGGGCACCAAGCCGGTGACCGCGCCTTGCAACATATGGCGCGCATCTTTGCCGATTGCTGCCGCACCGAAGATGTGATCAGCCGCTATGGCGGTGAGGAATTTGTTATTGTTCTCAAGGACTCAGACCTCAGCGCCGCCGCATTGATCGCCAAACGCATCCGCAAGACCCTCGCCAAAAGGCCGCTGGAAACCAGCGAAGGCTCCATCGCCCTGACCGTCTCCATCGGGATCAGCCTGCTGCGCGATGGTGACGATATGGCCGATGCTTTGGTGCGCGCCGATACGGCGATGTATCTGGCCAAGAAAAAGGGCCGCGACCGCGTTGAAATGGAAGGCGCGGCCTAGGCCCCTGCCGACCTCGCCCGCCGCAGCGGACAGCGGACATACAAAAGCCCCCGCATTGGATGCGAGGGCTTTCTTTCGTTTATGCGCGCCGATCACGCCGCCGCAGTAACCGCACGTTTGGTCAAAACACCGACCAGATGCGCACGGTATTCCGCCGTGCCATGCAAATCCGCGATCATGCCATCGGCCGGAACCGACAAGCCATCCAGAGCCGACGCCGAGAAGTTCGACGACAAGGCCGCTTCGGCCTCGCTCCAGCGGAACACACCTTCTTCGGAGGCGCCGGTCACCGCCACGCGCACGCCGTCGGCGTATTTGGCAACAAAGACACCGACCAAAGCAAAGCGCGAGGCAGGTTGCTCGAACTTTTGGTAGTTGGCCTTCTCGGGGATCGGGAGTTTGACCGACGTGATGATTTCGCCCTCGTCCAATGCGGTGGTGAACATGCCTTGGAAATAGTCATCCGCCGCAATCTCGCGCGCATTGGTGACGATGGTCGCGCCCGATGCCAAAGCCGCCGAAGGGTAGCAGGCCGAAGGGTCATTGTTGGCAAGGCTGCCGCCAATGGTGCCGCGGTTGCGCACTGCCGGATCGCCGATGTTGGAGGCCAAAGCCGCCAGCGCCGGATAGGCCGAGGCCTCGTCAGCCACGGTTTTGTGGGTGGTGGCGCCGCCGATGGTCAAGGTGCCCCCGCTAGCGGAGACCCCTTTCATTTCGGCAATCCCGCTCAGCGAGACCAGCTTTTCAGGCATGGCCAGACGTTGCTTCATGGTGGGCAAAAGCGTTTGACCGCCGCCCAATGCTTGCGCCTCGTCAGAGGAGAGCGCAGCAACCGCGTCCGCCACCGTGGTGGGTTTTTCGAACTCGAAGTTATACATTTCCGATCTCCTTAAGCGTTGTTCATCGCGGCCCAAACACGGGCGGGCGAAAGCGGCATGTCGATATGGGTGATATCTTTGCCCGCAGAGCGCAGAGCGTCAACCACAGCATTGACCACCGCGGGGGGCGATCCGATGGCACCGGCCTCGCCGCAGCCCTTCACACCAAGCGGGTTGTGTGTGCAAGGCGTCTGGCACGAGTGATCCACCGTGTAGAACGGCACATCCGAGGCCCGCGGCATGGCGTAATCCATATACGAACCGGTCAGAAGCTGGCCGTTCTCGTCATAGGCTGCACCTTCGAGCAAGGCCTGCCCGATGCCTTGGGCGATGCCGCCGTGGACCTGACCGGAGACGATCATCGGGTTGACGATGTTGCCAAAGTCATCCGCCGCCGCGAAACGTTCGATCGTGACCTTGCCGGTATCGGGGTCGACCTCGACCTCGCAGCAATAGGCGCCCGACGGATAGGTGAAGTTCGCCGGATCGTAGAAGGCGGTTTCCTCAAGGCCCGGCTCGATGTCTTCGAGCGGGTAGTTATGGGGCACATAGGCCGCGAGGGTCACATCGCCCCAAGCCACCGATTTATCGGTGCCCGCAACAGAGAACTGCCCGTCTTTGAGCTCGATATCGCCCTCGGAGGCTTCCATCAGGTGGGCCGCGATCTTCTTGGCTTTGTTGATGATTTTCTCTGTGGCGCGAACCATGGCCGACCCGCCAACCGCGAGCGAGCGCGAGCCGTAGGTGCCCATGCCCATCGGCGCTTTGTCGGTGTCGCCATGTTCGATTTCCACCATCGAGGCGTCGATCCCGATCATATCGGCGATCACCTGCGGGAAGGCGGTTTCGTGGCCTTGGCCGTGGCTGTGCGATCCGGTCATCACAACAAGGCCGCCGGTCGCATTCACCCGCACAGTGGCCGATTCATAAAGACCCGCACGCGCCCCAAGTTGCCCCACAAGGTTCGACGGCGCGATGCCGCAAGCCTCGATATAGCAATTGACGCCAAATCCGCGCAGCTTGCCTTTGGCTTTGCTCGCCGCGCGGCGCGCCTCGAACCCAGCAAAATCAGCGACTTGCGTGAGCTTGTCCATCGTGGCGTGATAATCGCCAGTGTCATATTCCACCGCGACAGGCGTTGCATAGGGGAATTCGGTGATGAAGTTCTGACGGCGCAGGGCCACCGGATCAACACCAAGCTCCAACGCGGCTTTGTCCACCACGCGCTCCAGTTGGTAGGTCGCCTCGGGACGGCCCGCGCCGCGGTAGGCATCGACCGGAACCGTATTGGTAAACACCGCTTTGACGTTCACATAGACCAGCGGAGTTTTGTAGTTGCCCGCCATCAATGTGCCGTGCAGCCATGTCGGCACCGAGGGTGCAAATGTCGACAGATAGGCGCCCATATTGGCATAGGTATCGGTGCGCAGCGCGGTAAAGTTATTGTCCGCATCCAGCGCCAGTTGAATGGTGCTGACGTGGTCACGGCCGTGTGCGTCCGACATAAAGGCTTCGGAGCGGGTCGAGGTCCATTTGACCGGACGGTTCACCGCCTTGGCCGCGAAGGTGCAAAAAGCCTCTTCGGCATAGTGGAAGATTTTCGTGCCGAAACCGCCGCCCACATCGGGGGCCACAACGCGCAGCTTATGCTCGGGGATGCCCAAAACGAATGCGCCCATCAACAGGCGGATCACATGGGGGTTTTGCGAAGTGGTATAAAGCGTGTGATCGCCCGTGCCGCGATTGAAATCGCCAACGGCCACGCGCGGCTCCATCGGGTTGGCGATCAGGCGGTTGTTGACCAATTCCAATGTGGTGACATGCGCGGCATTGGCAAAAGCCTCTTCCACGGCGGCTTTGTTCTCTTCAACAAAGCCCCAGTCATAGCACAGGTTGCTGGTCAGATCGTCATGCACCTTGGGCGCGCCCTCTTCGAGCGCTTTTTTCATGTCCACAACGGCGGGAAGCTCTTCGATATCCAGCTCGATTGCCTCGGCCGCATCGCGCGCTTGCTCAAGGCTTTCGGCCACCACGGCGCAGATCGGATCGCCCACATGGCGAACCTTGCCTTGGGCCAGAACGGGGTGCGCGGGCTCTTGCATTTTCTCGCCGAAACGGTCGGTGATTTCCCAACCGCACGGAATGCCGCCAACGCCTTCGAAATCCGCACCGGTGAAGATGCGCACCACGCCTGGCATCGCGGATGCGGCGGATGTGTCGATGTTGTTGATCCGGCCATGGGCGATATCAGAGCGCAGAAAATGCACATAGGTCTGGTTTTGCAGATTGATATCGTCGGTGTAATTGCCGGTTCCGCTCAAAAAGCGGACGTCTTCGCGCCGCTTGGTGCTGGCGCCGATGCCTCCATCTTTGGGCATGGTGTATCCTCCCTAAAAAGCCGCGCTGCGCGCAGGCTTTGGATGTGTCGAATGAAACGGGCCGCTGGACTGCGGCACGCTGATCCCTCTTATGCGGGGGCAATACGCCCCACAGCGCGCCTTATTCGGCGGCAACCTCGGCTGCGATATTGCTCACGTCCTGACCCGAAGCGGCCATGATCGATTTCACGATATTGTGGTAACCGGTGCAGCGGCAGATATTGCCCTCAAGGTGATGGCGGATCTCCGCCTCGGTCGGCTTGGGGTTTTCCTTGAGCAGCGCCGTCGCGCTCATCACCATGCCGGGAGTGCAGAACCCGCACTGAAGCCCGTGGTAATCTTGGAAGGCTTGCTGCACGGTGTTGAGCGTGCCGTCAGCGGCGGCCTGTGCTTCGATGGTTTCAACCGATGCGCCTTCGGCTTCGAGGGCCAGCATCGTGCATGATTTCACGGCCTTGCCGTCAACATGCACAACGCAAGCGCCGCATTGCGATGTGTCGCACCCGACATGTGTGCCCGTCAGTTGCAATTGGTCGCGCAAGAAATGAACAAGAAGTGTCCGGCCTTCTACGTCGCCGGTGGCTGTCTTGCCATTCACGGTCATGGTGACCTGAGACATGTGGCTCCTCCCAGAGTTAATGTGGTTATGAGAGGATGATAACCACCTCGCGGGCCGATGTGTAAGGGATAATTCCCAACTTAGACCAAAGGAGGATATAGCCGCGCCGCGCCAGCGCCCGCACATAAATTCGCGCGAAGAACGGCGCGCAATACATTGACTTTAATTAATTAAATTCGACATCAGGACGCTGCAAAAAACGCGCAATCCTCACGCATCCGCGTCGCGGCGCGGGCGCGGGCGGGTCGGAATTTCCTTGAGCAGCCCCCCGACCCCCATCATCGCGATATCCGCCGAGCCGACGCAAAGCCCGCCCATCAGCCGCTCCAGCACCCAATCGGCCCCGTTCAACGCAATCGAGCGCGCACATCCTGGCAAGCCGATCACCGGCTTTTCGCCCAGCCGCCCGACAAACAGCAAATTGCCCGGATCGACGGGCATGCCAAATCGGATCACCTCGCCGCCCGCCATGCGCAGCGCCTGCGGCGCGACGTCATAGGCGTCGGATGTGGCCGATCCGGTGAGGATCAAGATCATCTCGCCCGTCGCCGCCTTGATCGCCTCGGCCAAGGGCGCCTCGCGGTGGGCGGTGATGACGCGCGCGGTGAGCGATGCGTTGAACCGCGCCAATCGCCCCGCCGTGGCGGCGCGTCCCTTATCGGACGGCTCTGCGCCGCCGGTCTCTTGGGTCACGGTTTCGATCAAGGTCGCGGTGCTATAGTAGGGCGGCAAAACGCGGATCGCCCCCGCCGCCCCCGCCTCGGCCTGCTGCACCTTTGTCTCGGGCACGGCATAGGCGATGATCTTGATCGTGGCGATCATGCCGCCTTCGTCCACGCGCGCATGATCGGCCACGGTGGCAACCGAAATCATCGGGTCAATCGCATTGAGCGCATGGATGCGCGCGGCGTCCAGCTTCACGATCCCGCAAGAGGCGGCATAAAGATTGACCCGCCCCGCCCCCGCGCCGGTGATGCGGATACATTGCGCCTCGGGGTCCGGCACCAAAGCCTGCGCCAGACGCAGCGCCGTCGCATCCTCGCCCAGATCGCCCGCCTCCAAGCTCGCCGCCACGACCTGCATTATCCCCGATGCGGCCAGATCGGCCAGATGCGCAGCGCCCAAAACCGTGCCCTTGGCGATGCGCTTGGCCGAAGCCTTTGGCCCCAAATCCAGCGAATGCGCCAAAATCGCGCCCTCGGCGTCAGCAAGCGCGACATATCCGAACTTCACGGCGTCGCTCCGCGCAAAACGCCCACCACCTGCGACAGGATCGACACGGCGATTTCCGCCGGATTGGCCGCGCCGATATCGAGGCCGACGGGGCCGTGAATGCGCCCGATCTGCGCGGCAGTAAAGCCCGCCGCGCCCAAACGCTCCACCCGTTTGGCATGGGTGCGCGTCGACCCCAAAGCGCCGATATAAAAGCAATCGGCGGCCAAGGCTTGCTCCAGCGCCGGATCGTCGAGTTTGGGATCATGGGTCAGCAAAACCAGCGCCGTGCGCGCATCCAGACCCAGCTTGGCCACCGCCTCGTCGGGCCAGTCGTCCAAAATCTGCTCGCCTGGAAACCGCGCCTGCGAGCCAAAAGCGCCGCGCGGCTCGATCAGCACCGGATCAAACCCTGCAATCCGCGCCATGGGCACCAAAGCCTGCGCAATATGGACCGCGCCGACCACGATCATCCGCAAGGGCGGGTTGTGGATGGCGACGAAAACCTGCTCGCCCGCCTCAAAGCCCGAGCGGTCCATGCGAAAACGCTCGTCAAACCCTCCGCGGACCAATTCGCGCGCGCCGGTGTTAAGATCGCTGACCACCGCCACGGCCGCGCGCGCCGCGCGCGCCGCGACGAGATCCTCCAGAACCGCCACGGGCAGGACCGATCCCACCGGTTCGACCAAAATGCGGATCGTGCCGCCGCAAGCCAGCCCGACGGCAAAGGCATCCCCGTCCGAGACGCCATATTCGAGCAGCATCTGCTTGCCGCTCTCGATCGCCTCGATGGCTTCCAAGATCACCGCCCCCTCGACACAGCCGCCCGACACCGAGCCTTCGATCTCGCCCGCGCTGTTGATCGCCAACTGGCTGCCGATGCGGCGCGGGGCGCTGCCCCATGTTTCGACCACCGTGGCCAAAGCCGCGCCTTTGCCCGCCTTGTGCCACGCCAAAGCCACCTCGGGTATATTGTCAAAACGATCCATCATGTCCCCTCATCTCACCGCGCAGTATGACCTTGCCCCGCGCGCTTGTCTCCCCCCAAGGCGCGGCGCAATGGCCAAAATCTATGCCCCGATCATGCGCATCAACCGGTCCTTTTCGCCGCTGTCGGTCTGGCGCGAGATCACCGCTGCCAGATCTTCGAGCGAGGCAATCGAGTGACCGGCGCGAAAGGCATCCACATGCGGCAACATCGCCGCAATGCCGCGCGCTTTGGGCGCAAATCCCTCCCAACGCAGCAAGGGATTGAGCCAGATCAGCCGTTTGCACGACAGGTGCAGCCGTTGCATCTCGCGCGCCAGATCATCGGGCGCATCGCGGTCAAGCCCGTCGGTGATCAAAAGCACCACCGCGCCCTGCCCCATCACGCGGCGCGACCAGTCGCGGTTGAAGGCGTGCAGGCACGATCCGATCCGCGTGCCGCCTTCCCAATCTTGCGCCTCCGCCCCCGCTGCGGCCAATGCCGCATCGACATCGCGCTGCGCCAGATGGCGGGTGATATTGGTGAGCCGCGTGCCAAAGGTAAACCCGTGCACCTTGGCCCATCCCGCGCCTTTTTCATTGGCCACCGCATGGAGGAAATGCAAAACCATCCGGCTGTATTGGCTCATCGATCCGGAAATATCGCAAATCACCACCAGATTGGGATAGCGCTCGCGCGGCTTTTTGCGCGCGAGGCTGCGGATCTCGCCGCCTTGGCGCATGGCGCGGCGCATGGTGGCGCGCCAATCCATCAGCCGCCCCATCGTGGAGGCCGCCGCGCGGCGCGATTTGATCGGTTTGACCGGCAGTGTCAGCCGCGCCAGCATCCGCTTGGCCTCGGCCACTTCCTCGGTGCTCATCTGCTCGAAATCCAGACTGCGCAGCCGCTCCTCGGAGGACATGGTCAGAGAGGCGTCGATCTCGATCTGCACCTCTTCTTCGGGGCTGTCTTGCGCATCAGGCATGTCGCGGTTGGCATCGCCAAGCAAGGCCTCGGCGGCGCGTTTTTCGGCGGCCTGCGCGGGGCGGTCCTCTTGCACGCCGCGAATGGCGGGCAACATCATCGCCATCATATGTTCCATGAACCGCGGGTCGCGCCAATAGAGCCGGAAGACCTGATCAAACACGCGCCGCTGTTCGGGTTTGGAGACGAAACAAGCATGTAAAACCCAATAAAAATCGCGTTTTTCGGTGAAGCCCGCCGCCTGCACCGCGCGCACCGCATCCAGAACCGACCCCGGCCCGACGCCGATCCCCGCCTTGCGCAGGGCGCGGGCGAAATGGGTGATATTATGGATAAGCTTGGGGTTTTCGGGCAATTCCAGCGGCAGATATTCGGCCATCGCTCACCCCCGCCGCATCCGGCAGGGCACGATCAACAGCCCCGCATCCGCAGTGCAGGGCGCGCGCACGCCCAAAACCGCCGCGATCCGCGCCACAGCGGCGGGCAATCTGGCCGCGCGCGGCGCCATCACACCGGCTCCAACTGCGCCGTGACCTCGTCCAAAATGCGTTTGGCTTCCGAACCTTGCAGCTTGGAAATGTCATCTTGGTATTTCAAAATCGCCCCGATTGTATCGGCGATGACCTCGGGGCTGAGGTTGATCACATCGAGCGCCAAGAGGCATTTGGCCCAGTCAATCGTTTCCGCCACACCGGGTTTTTTGAACAAATCCTCGGTGCGCAGCTTTTGCACAAAGGCCACGACCTCGCGGCTCAGCGCCTCGGAGGCTTCCGGCGCGCGGGCGTGCAAAATCTCGATCTCGCGCTCGAAGGCGGGATAATCGACCCAATGATAAAGGCAGCGGCGCTTGAGCGCATCATGCACCTCGCGGGTGCGGTTCGAGGTCAGGATCACGATCGGCGGCTCGGGGGCCTTGATGGTGCCAAGCTCGGGAATGGTGACCTGAAAATCCGACAGGGCTTCGAGCAAGAACGCCTCGAAGGGCTCGTCGGTGCGGTCAAGCTCGTCGATAAGCAGCACAGGCGCGCCGCCGTCTTGCGGGCGCATCGCCTGCAACAAAGGCCGCTCGATCAGATAGTCTTCGGTGAAAAGCTCGGTCTTGAGGCTGTCGCGATCCGCGCCGCCCGAGGCCTCTGCCGTGCGAATGGCGATCATCTGCTCGGCAAAGTTCCACTCATAGACCGCCGAGGCGGCATCAAGCCCCTCGTAGCATTGCAACCGGATCAATTTGCGCCCCATGGCCGCCGCGATGGCCTTGGCGATCTCGGTCTTGCCGACCCCCGCCTCGCCCTCCAAAAACAGCGGCCGCCCGAGGCGCAGCGACAAAAACACCACCGTGGCCAAAGCGCGGCTGCACACATAGTTTTGCGCGCCCAAGCTTTCTTGCACGTTCTCAATCGATGTCATCTCGCCCATGGTCTCTCCCCCGACTTGCTGCGCCGCGCGAATGGCGCGCCCGTCACCGTGCAATGGCCCCGCGCCAAGTGCAACCTCGCCTAAAGTGCCATGCCGCGCGAGATGCGCCGCGACTCGCCCCGTGCGCGCCCCGTGCGCGCCCGCATCGCCCCCGTCATTGCGCGCGCCCTGCCCTTGAATTCTCGGCATTGCTCCGCAATTTTGCCCCATTCCCTTGGCATAAACCACGCCAACACACCGCAGATAAAGCGGTGGAGCAGTTGTAAGGACCTTTGGCATGCAGGATGGCCGACATATCACCGAGACCTCTTTGGCAGGGCTAAAGAAGGGCGAGTGGCTTGAGCAATTCGCGCGCATTGCGGATGAGGCGGGCTATGTGCAGCCTTTGGGCAAACGCCATCTGGCCGGTTTTGTCGATGAAGGCCCGATTCTTTTGGTGACCTTCGAAACCATCCAAGGCATCCAGACCCTCTCCGAACATGCCCATCCCATCGGCTGGAACCTCGTGCAATCGGAGGGCTGGTCGCATCTGGCGGTGGTCTCGGACGGCGATACATGGTTTCGCGATGCGCGCATCTACGGCTATTTCGACCGTCTGATCGACGACGGGTTTTTCGAGGATTTCGAAAAGGTCGTGTTTTACGGCACCGGCCCTTGCGGCTATGCCGCCGCCGCCTATTCCGTCGCCGCCCCCGGCGCGGCGGTTCTGGCGATCCAGCCGCAAGCGACGCTCGAAAGCGGCATGACCGAATGGGACGACCGTTTCGCCCATATGCGCCGCACCTCCTTTACCGACCGCTATGGCTATGCGCCCGATATGCTCGACGCCGCCGAAGAGGCCTTTGTGGTCTATGATCCGACCCAAGACCTCGACGCGATGCATGCCGCGCTTTTCACCCGCCCCAATGTCAGCAAACTGCGCTGCCGCAATCTGGGCGAGGCGATCCAGAGCCATATGCTGGAGATGGGCGTTTTGCCCGATCTGATCAATGCGGTCGGGCAAGGCGCGCTGGATGATGTCTATTTCGGCGAGGCGATGCGCGCGCGGCGCACCTACGGGCCTTACCTGCGCCGACTGATGTCCATCACCGACAATGCCGAGCGCCCCTATCTGACCGCTCTGGTATGTGAAAACGTGCTCTCGCGCATGCATGGCCCGCGGTTTCGCAAGAAACTCGAAGACCTGCGCGCCATGGCCGAACGCACCGGCGTCAAACTGCCGCCGCCGCACGGCGAGGCAGACAGCGAGGATGCCGAGGGCGAAAACACCCCCGAGGCCGAGGTAAAGGCCTGAGCAAGCGGGCGCGCACAGCGCGTGCCGTTTCCCCACTGGCCTTGAGGCGCGCAATTGTGTAATCGCTCTGCCATGAGCGATACATTGACCATCATCCGCCCCGACGACTGGCACCTGCATCTGCGCGATGGCGCCATGCTGCGCGCCGTCCTGCCCGAAACCGCGCGCCATTTCGCCCGCGCCATCATCATGCCCAATCTCGTGCCCCCCGTGGTCACCGGCGCGCAGGCGGCCGCCTACCGCGAACGGATCATGGCGGCCCTGCCCGAGGGCATGAGCTTCGAGCCGCTGATGACCCTCTACCTGACCGAAGACACCGATCCCGAAGACGTCGCCGCCGCCCATGCCAGCGGATTGGTCAAAGCGGTGAAGCTCTACCCCGCAGGGGCGACAACCAATTCCGCCTCGGGCGTGAGTGATTTCACCAAGGTCCGCGCGGTTTTGGAGAAGATGGCCGAGATCGGATTGCCGCTTTGCGTGCACGGCGAAGTCACCCGCGCCGATGTCGACATCTTCGACCGCGAAGCGGTGTTCATCGACACGGTGCTCGACCCGCTGCGCCGCACCACGCCCGAGCTGCGCGTGGTGATGGAACATATCACCACCAGCCACGGCGTCGATTACGCCCGCGCGGGCGGCGAGACCCTCGGCGCGACAATCACCACGCACCACCTGATCATCAACCGCAACCACATCCTCGTGGGCGGGATCAAACCGCATTACTATTGCCTGCCGGTTGCCAAACGCGAAGAGCACCGCCTCGCCCTGCGCGCCGCCGCCACATCGGGCGAGGCCACCTTCTTCCTCGGCACCGACAGCGCCCCCCATACCGACTCCAACAAAGAACAGGCCTGCGGCTGCGCGGGGTGCTTTACCGCCACCAACACCATGTCGCTGCTCGCGCAGGTCTTCGAAGAGGACGGCGCTCTGCCAAACCTCGAAGCCTTCACCTCCAAAAACGGCCCCGCCTTCTACGGGTTGCCGCAAAACACCGGCACGCTCACCTTGCGCAAAGCGCCGCCCAGCTACCCCAAAAAGATCCTCACCGGCGAAGGCGAAGTCACCGTCTTCGATCCCGGCTACCCGTTGACATGGGAGGTCGCGTCCGCCTGATCTTTGCAGGTTCTTCAAATATCCCCGCCGGAGGCGCACAGATGCCGCAAGCGTTCGCGCCAAAGAGCTTCATGCCTTCGGCGAGGATATTTGAAGAACCTGCAAGCCGCGCCGCGCGACCTGCCGCCTTGATTGCAAGAGACCGAACATAAGGACCTGCCATGATCCCTGCTGCCTATCCCACCGCCGAAGAAATTGCCCGCCTGACCGCGCGGATGCTGCTTGAAATCAAAGCGGTGAATTTCAACACCGAGGAGCCTTACATTCTGGCCTCCGGCCTGCCCTCGCCCTCCTATATCGATTGCCGCAAGCTGATCTCTTTCCCGCGCATCCGCAGCACCTTGATGGATTTTCTCACCGTCACTGTGATGCGCAACGCGGGCTTCGAGGCCTTTGACAATATCGCGGGCGGTGAGACGGCGGGCATTCCCTTTGCCGCGCTGGTGGCCGAGCGCATGGCGCTTCCGATGACCTATGTGCGCAAGAAGCCCAAAGGCTATGGCAAAAACGCCCGCATCGAGGGCGCGATGAGCGAGGGCGAGCGGGTGCTTTTGGTCGAGGATCTGACCACCGATGGCGGCTCCAAGCTCAGCTTTGTCGATGCGATCCGCGAGACCGGCGCGACCTGCGGCCATACGGCGGTGATTTTCTATTACGACATCTTCCCCGAGACGGTCAAAACTTTGGGCGATCACGGCGTGCAGTTGCATCACCTGTGCACATGGTGGGACGTGTTGGCCGAGGCCAAAGCGCAAGGCGCCTTTGACGCCGCCACCCTTGCCGAGGTCGAAACCTTCCTCAAGGATCCGCGCGCATGGCAAGAGGCGCGCAAGGCTTAAAAGCCCCCCGAGAGGGAGTGCGATCCGGTGCGTTTGATTCTCGATCCGGCCCGTCGCGGCACCGGCGACATCAGGCGCGCCGCGCGAGGTAACGCAACGTCAACCAAAGGCAAAAACAGGCCGTATATCGCCAAATCAGAGGGCGGCGCCACTATATGTTGACCTGCGGCGCGGTGCTCTGCCAAGATAGGCGCATCCCTGACCGTTCCGCCGCGCGCCCGATTTATCCACAAAAACATACAAGTTGCGCGCCATGGGCCTTGCCCGTTAAGAACCCGCCTCAGGGATGTGAGTGGGGACAAAGATGAACGAAATTGCGGCTTTCAATGCGACCGGAAAAACGGCGGGCGCCGATGTGCAATCGCCCGATACCATGCCCCATTCCATCGAGGCCGAGCAGCAGCTTCTTGGCGCGATCCTGACCAATAACGATGTGTTTGACCGCGTCGCCTCGATCATCACCGCCGAGCATTTCTACGATCCGGTCCATGCGCGCATCTATGAGACCGCCGCCGCGCGCATCGCCAAGAACAACCTTGCCTCGCCCGTCACGCTCAAATCCTTCTTTGACGACGACGAAGGCCTCAAGGAGCTGGGCGGTCCGGCCTATCTGGCGCGTCTCGCGGGGGCGGCGATTTCGGCCTATGCGGTGCGCGATTATGCGCAGATGATCTATGATCTGGCGATCCGGCGCGAGTTGATCGAACTGGGTCAGGAAATCGCCAGCAAAGCCTCCAAGGTCGAGGTGCATTCCGAACCCAAAGAGCAGATCGTCGAGGCCGAGCAAAAGCTTTATGCCCTCTCCGAACAGGGCAAAACCGAAACCGGATTTCAATCGTTCTTGCATGCGGTGACCGAAGCGGTGAACTCGGCCAATGCCGCCTATCAACGCGATGGCGGTCTGGCGGGGGTCTCGACCGGATTGATCGATATGGATCGCAAACTGGGCGGATTGCATAAATCCGACCTCTTGATCCTCGCGGGGCGCCCGTCGATGGGCAAAACCTCGCTGGCGACCAATATGGCCTTCAACATCGCCAAAGCCTACAAACGCGGCATCCGCCCCGATGGCACCGAAGGCACGGTTGAGGGCGGCGTTGTCGGCTTTTACAGCCTCGAGATGAGCGCCGAGCAATTGGCGGGCCGGATCCTGTCGGAGGCCGCCGAAGTGCCCAGCCACCAGATCCGCTCGGGCGATATGACCGAAACCGAATTTCGCCGCTTTGTCGAAGCCGCCAAAAGCCTCGAAAGCTGCCCGCTTTATATCGACGACACGCCCGCCTTGCCGATCTCGCAACTGGCCGCCCGCGCGCGCCGCCTCAAACGCACCAAAGGGCTTGATGTGCTGATCATCGACTACCTGCAACTGGTGCGCGGCACGCCCGCCACCGCAGGCAACCGCGTGCAGGAAATCGGCGAGATTTCCATGGGCATGAAAGCCATCGCCAAAGAGCTTAACATCCCCGTCATCGCCCTCTCACAGCTTTCGCGTCAGGTCGAAAGCCGCGAAGACAAACGCCCGCAATTGTCGGACCTGCGCGAATCCGGCTCGATCGAACAGGATGCCGATGTGGTGATGTTCGTGTTCCGCGAAGAATATTACAAAGAGCGCGAAAAACCCGGCGATCACGAGCTTGATAAAATGGCCGCATGGCAAGAGGACATGGAACGCCTGCACGGCAAGGCCGAAGTGATCATCGGCAAACAGCGCCACGGCCCGATCGGCACGGTCGAGCTGAGCTTCGAAGGCCAGTTCACCCGCTTTGGCAACCTCGCCAAACAATGGCAACAAGGCGAGCGCGAGGATCAATACTAACCGCCGCGCCCGCCCACTGCTCGCTCTGTGGCCCGCGCGGCTCCCCCACTCGGCCCCGCCCCTGCGCAAGCCATGCCCAAGCCGGAGCGCAGGCAAAACGACGCGCCGCCGCCCCTTGCAGGTTCCAAAAATATCCCCGCCGGAGGCATCCGCCCTGCGCCGCGCCCCCCGCCCTGCGCCGCATCAGCGCCGATCCGCGCGCCCTTTAACCCTTTTCTCTTGACCTGAGCCATAAGACTGTCAAAACCCTCCCCCATGTCTACTGCGAGTTTGAAAATCGATCTGGATGCGCTGGTGGCCAACTGGCGTGCGCTTGACGCGGCCTCGGAGGGCGGCGTCGAAACCGCGGCTGTGGTCAAGGCCAACGGCTATGGCCTCGGGGCGGCCCGCGTCGCGCGCGCCCTTGCCCGCGCCGGTGCGCGCAAATTCTTCGTCGCCCTCGCCGAAGAAGGCGCCGCGATCCGCGATGCGCTCGGCCCCGATGTGGCGATCTATGTGTTCTCGGGCCATATGGCAGGCGACACCGATACGATTGCCGATCTTGGCCTCATTCCGATGATCAACTCGCTTGAACAGCTTTTGCGCCACTTCGAAAGCCTGCCCGACCATCCCTTCGGCATCCAGCTTGACACCGGCATGAACCGCCTCGGCATGGAGCCTGCCGAATGGGCCGCCGTGCGCGACATCGCGCTGGCGCAGGGGCCGGTTTTGATCATGTCGCATCTGGCCTGCGCCGACGAGCCGAACCACGCGATGAACGCGCGCCAGTTGCGCGCCTTTCGCCAGATGACCGACGATTGCGGCCCCGTGCCGCGCTCGCTTTCGGCGACAGGCGGCATTCTTTTGGGCCGCGCCTTCCATTTCGACATCACCCGCCCCGGCATCGGGCTTTACGGCGGCGCGCCCTTCGAGGCCGCCAAACCGGTGGTCGAACTGGAGGTGCCGGTGATCCAGACGCGGCTTGTCGCCAAGGGCGAAAGCGTCGGCTATGGCAACAGCTGGACCGCCCCCGCCGACACCCATGTCGCCACCGTCGCCGCCGGATATGCCGACGGGCTGATCCGCGCCATGGGGCCAAAAGGCATGCTGTTTTCCGGCCGCAGCGCCTGCAAAATCCTTGGCCGCGTGTCGATGGACCTGATCTGCGCCGATATCACCGCCCTTGAAGAGGCGCCCAAGAGCCTCTCGCTCTTGGGACCAAACCAAGGCGTCGATCAATTGGCCGACGCCGCAGGCACCATCGGCTATGAAATCCTCACCTCGCTCGGGCTGCGCTACGCGCGCCGCTATACCGGCGGCTAAGGGCGCGCCATGTCCGCGATCTCCCTTCTTCTCGGCCCGATCCAGCGCCTCGGCGCGGCGGTGCTGGGCCTTTGCGCCGCCACGGGGCGCATCGCGCTTTTCGCCGCCCAAACCGTCAGCCACCTCGCCCGCCCGCCATTTTATGGCCGCGAGTTTCTCCACGCGCTGTTTCAAATCGGCTGGCTGTCGCTGCCCGTCGTGGGCCTGACCGCGCTCTTCACCGGCGGCGCATTGGCCTTGCAAATCTACGCAGGCGGCGCGCGTTTCAATGCCGAAGCCGTGGTGCCCTCGATTGTCGCCATCGGCATGGTGCGCGAACTTGGCCCCGTCTTGGGCGGGCTGATGGTGGCGGCGCGCGTCGCCTCCTCGATTGCCGCCGAGATCGGCACGATGAAAGTGACCGAGCAGCTTGACGCGCTGACCACCCTGTCGACCCATCCGATGAAATACCTCACCTTGCCGCGCGTCCTCGCCGCCACCCTCGCGGTGCCGGTGCTCGTCGCCGTGGGCGATGCGATCGGTATCATGGGCGGCTATCTGGTGGGCGTGGCGCGGCTCGATTTCAATTCCGCCGCCTACCTGCGCAACACGGTGGATTTCCTCGAAGTCTGGGATGTCACCTCGGGCCTGCTCAAAGGCGCGGCCTTCGGCTTTATCATCGCCCTGATGGGCTGCTACTACGGGATGAATTCGGCCCGCGGCGCCCAAGGCGTCGGCCGCGCCACCAAAGCCGCCGTTGTCGCCGCCTCGGTGATGATCCTCGCCGCCAATTACCTGCTTACAGAAGTGTTCTTTTCGGCATGATCGAGATGCGCGATGTCCATAAAGCCTTCGGCGCCAACCGCGTGCTGCAAGGGGTCAACCTGACCATCCCCAAGGGCGAGAGCATGGTGATCATCGGCGGTTCGGGCACCGGCAAATCCGTGGCGCTCAAATCCGTGCTCGGCCTCGTCAAACCCGACAAGGGCCAGATTCTCGTCGGCGGGCAGGACGTGCTCAAAACCGACCGCGATGCGTTTTTGGCCCGCTTTGGCATGCTCTTCCAAGGCGGCGCATTGTTCGATTCCCTTCCCGTCTGGCAAAACGTCGCCTTTCGCCTGATGCGCGGCACGCTGAAGCGCCCCAAAGCCGAGGCGCGCGAGATCGCCATCGAAAAACTGCGCCGCGTCGGCCTCAAACCCGATGTCGCCGACCGCTTTCCGGCCGAACTTTCGGGCGGCATGCAAAAACGCGTCGGCCTCGCCCGCGCCATCGCCGCCGAACCCGAGATCATCTTTTTCGACGAGCCGACCACCGGCCTCGACCCGATCATGTCCGGCGTGATCAACGATCTGATCCGCGAGATCGTGGTGGAAATGGGCGCCACCGCCATGACCATCACCCATGACATGACCTCGGTGCGCGCCATCGCCGATAAGGTCGCGATGCTCCACGACGGGGTGATCAAATGGACCGGACCCGTCGCCGATATGGATGCCTCGAACGATCCCTACCTCGACCAATTCATCCATGGCCGCGCCACAGGCCCCATCGAAGCGGTGCGCTAGAACCGCCGCGCGCCGCGCCTTTACGCGCCCCGCCGCGCCCTGCCCGCCAGCGGCGCCCGCCCCCCTTTGCAGGTTCTGCAAATATCCCCGCCGGAGGCTCCCGCATCTGCCCCCCTGTGCCGCCGCCCGCATCCTTGATGCGCCGCGCGCCAATCTCCCCCTAGCGCCGCGCGCCCATGCGCCCTACCTTTAAGCCATGACCGCTTTGCACAAATATGCCAACCTCGCCTTGCTGGTGCTCTTTCCCATAGCTTGGTTCGCCCCCCTGATGCGTGCGGGCGTGCTGCCCTTCTTCTCGCTCTCCGAGATCAGCGTGATCTCCGGCCTGCAATCGCTTTGGCAAAGCGATATCTTCCTTGCGCTCATCGTCACGCTTTTTGCGCTTTTTGCCCCCTATCTCAAAACCCTCGGCCTCGCGCTGGTCCATTTCGGCCTCTTGGACACCCGCGCCCTGCCCGCTTTGACCGCCTTGGGCAAACTGGCCATGGCCGATATTTTCCTCATTGCGGTCTATATCGTGCTGGCCAAAGGCGTCGGCCTCGGGCGGGTGGAAACTGCTTGGGGGCTTTACCTGTTCACCGCCTGTATTCTCGCCTCCCTCGCGCTCAGCCTCGCGGCAAAGCGCGCCGCCCGCGGCCAAAGCTGACGCGCGATTGAGCAGCAATGTTGCGCGCTGCGAAACAATGGCGCGCGATTCGCATCGCTGTTTCCCCCTGCCCACTCAATGGCGCCGAAATCACGAAATTCCCCTTTACCTTTTGTTCACCTTTCGGCGTAAATTCGCCGGTAGTAATCGCGTTGCGGCCGGTGTCGCACTCTCGGGGGATGAGTTATGAGCGCACATCAATCCGCTGCCTTGCAGCTCGGCCTGACCGTGGCCCATCGCGCCGCCGTTACGCTTATGGCGCTCAGCGCGCTGATCATGACGCTGTGGACCGCGATGGCGCTCTTTGGCGCAGCGCCGTGGCTCGCTTTTGCCGCGCAGATCGGCGATCAAACCTATCCTTTGGCCGGCATGTCGGCGCAAATCGCTGTCACGGTGTTTTTGCTGGCGCTTTGCGCCTATCTGCCCGCAAATGCCCGCATCATGAAACTCGAAACCTCGCACCGCGCCTTTCACATGTCGATGCGCGATGTGACGCGCGCCTATGCTTTGGCCCATGCCGCCGACCGCGAGGGCAGTTTCAAACTCTCCTCCGAATTTGACGAAGTGCGCGAGCGCCTTGCCTTTTTGCGCGATCATCCCGATCTGGGCGCGCTGGAGCCGCAGCTTCTGGAGGTCGCCTCGCAGATGAGCCAGACCAGCAAGGAACTGGCGCAAACCTATTCGACAGACAATGTCGCCCGCGCCCGCGCCTTTCTCAAAACCCGCCAAACCGAGGCCGACGACATGAAAACCCGCCTCGACCGCGCCCTCACGGTGACACAGGAATTGCGGTTCTGGCTCAATGACATAGAGCAAGAAGAAGAGCTGATTGCCGATAAGCTCGAGCAATTGAGCGCCGAGCTGTCGGCGCTTTTGCCCGATCTGAACGAGGAATTGGCGGCGCTCGATGCCAATCCCGCCCCGCGCAAGAAAATGCGCGTCGTCGGCGCGCGCTCCGCGCCGCGCAAAGAGGCGCAGATCGTCGATCTGCGCGCCGAGATCAGCCCCGATATGGGACATGAGATCAGCCCTGCCAAACCGACCGGCAAGCCACACTAAGCGTCGCCGCCGCGCCACAGCCTTGCGAAGCAATTGACCGCGCCCGCGCCGTGAGGCACATCAGAGCCTATGGCAAAAACCAAATCTTTCCGGTGCTCCGCCTGCGGAGCCAATTTCACCAAATGGTCGGGCCGTTGCGACGGCTGCGGCGATTGGAACACCATTGTCGAAGAGGCCCCGCTTTCGGCCGGTCCTGCCTCCAAAAGCCTTGGCGCGAAACGCGGCGCGGCGCTGGATCTGTCGGATCTGTCGACCGAAGAGGCCCCACCGCCGCGCACCACCTCGGGCATCGGCGAATTGGACCGCGTCTTGGGCGGCGGATTGGTGGCCTCCTCGGCCATTCTGGTCGGCGGTGATCCGGGCATCGGCAAATCCACTTTGTTGCTGCAGGCGGCGGCGGAATTTGCCCGCTCCGGCCTCAAGGTCATGTATATTTCGGGCGAGGAAGCCTCGGCCCAAGTGCGCATGCGCGCGCGCCGCCTCGGATTGGCCGATGCGCCGGTGCAACTGGCCGCCGCGACCAACCTGCGCGATATCCTGACCACCCTCGAAGAAGAGCGCCCGCATCTGGCGATCATCGATTCCATTCAAACCATGTGGGCCGACAATGTCGAAAGCGCCCCGGGCAGCGTCAGCCAAGTGCGCGCCGCCGCCCATGAATTGACCACTTTTGCCAAACGCAAGGGCGTGTCGGTGATCTTGGTCGGCCATGTCACCAAAGAGGGGCAGATCGCGGGCCCGCGCGTGGTCGAACATATGGTCGACACCGTGCTCTATTTCGAAGGCGAGCGCGGGCATCAATTCCGCATCCTGCGCGCGGTGAAAAACCGCTTTGGCCCCGCCGACGAGATCGGGGTGTTCGAGATGACCGGCGCGGGATTGGCGCAGGTGATGAACCCTTCGGCGCTGTTTCTCTCCGAACGCGGCACGCCCTCCCCCGGATCGGTGGTCTTTGCGGGGGTCGAGGGCACGCGGCCGGTTCTGGTCGAGTTTCAGGCCCTCGTCGCGCCCAGCCCGCACAGCCAGCCGCGCCGCACCGTCGTGGGATGGGACGGCGGGCGTCTGGCGATGATCCTTGCGGTGCTCGAAGCGCGCTGCGGCATTCCGTTCACCGGCCTTGATGTCTATCTCAATGTGGCGGGGGGGATGAAAATTTCCGAACCTGCCGCCGATCTGGCCGTTGCGGCGGCTTTGGTGAGCGCGCGCGAGGATAGCGCCCTGCCCGCAGATACCGTTGTTTTTGGCGAAATCAGCCTCTCGGGCGCCCTGCGCCCCGCCCCGCAAAGCGAAAACAGGTTGAAAGAAGCGCAAAAACTTGGTTTCACAGCGGCGATAACCCCCTCGGGAGGCAAGGCGCTGGCCGATATGGGATTGAAGCTCACACAGATGGGCGATCTGACCGCTTTTGTCGGCGATATCTTTGGCGCAGGCTAGGCGCATTCACGAAGACCGCCCGATCGGCGCGGCACGCAAGTAAGGGACAAGATACCCCATGGAAGGCTTTACCATCATCGACGGCGTTGTGGCGCTCGTGATCGTGCTCTCGGCGCTTTTGGCCTATACGCGCGGATTTGTGCGCGAAGGATTGGCCATCGCCGGTTGGATCGTGGCGGGGCTTTTGGCCTTTATGTTCGCCCCGCAAGTCGAGCCTTTGGTCAAGGAAATCCCCGTGGTGGGCGATTTCATCTCCGACAGCTGCGAATTGTCGATGATCGCAGGCTTTGCCGTGGTCTTTGCGATTGCTTTGGTGGTGGCCTCCTTGTTCACGCCGATGCTGGCCTCGCTGGTGCAGCGCTCGGCGCTTGGCGGGCTTGATCAGGGGCTTGGCTTTTTGTTCGGCGTGGCGCGCGGCATCTTGCTCGTCGCCATCGCGTTTTTCGTCTACGAGACTGTGATCACCTCGCAAAATATCACCATGATCGACGACAGCCGCTCGGCGCAGGTCTTTGGCCGCATGTCCGGCAAGATCGAAAACTCCGACCCCGAGCGCGCCATGGGATGGATCACCGCCCAATATGAACAGCTTGTCGGCAAATGCGACGCGCCGCAATAAGCGGCGCCCCCTTCGGCGAGGGCGGATGCCTCCGGCGGGGATATTTTTAGAACCTGCAAAGCGAAAACGCGCGGCCAGATGGCGGCGCGTTTTTTTGCATCTTGCCTGCGCGCCCGCCCGAACCCGCGGCGCGCACGCGCAAAGGGCGCGCGATTTGTGATCCTTTCGTGACACTGGGGCCATGAGCGCTTAAGAGGGGGCGACCCTGCTATAAACGGATTCGGAGCGCTCGCCTTGTCCCACCCCAAACGGACCACCCCCACCCGACCCGCCGCCATGCTCAAGCAGATGCCCCCCGCCCATCCTTTCGACGACGACAAGCTGCATGAGGAATGCGGCGTCTTTGGCGTTGTGGGGGTGAGCGATGCGGCGAATTTCGTGGCGCTTGGCCTGCATGCCCTGCAGCACCGCGGACAAGAGGCGGGCGGCATTGTCAGCCACGATCCCGCCGAGGGGTTCAATTCTGTGCGCCGCTTTGGCTATGTGCGCGATAATTTTACCTCGCAAAGCCTGATGCAAACCCTGCCCGGGCCGCTGGCCATCGGGCATGTGCGCTACTCCACCGCCGGATCGAAGGCCGCCGTGATCCGCGATGTGCAGCCGTTTTTCGGCGAGTTTTCCATGGGCGGCGCGGCGATTGCCCATAACGGCAATATCACCAATGCCAATGCGCTGCGCCGCGAACTCATTGAACGCGGGTCGATCTTCCAATCCTCCTCGGACAGCGAATGCATCATCCACCTGATGGCGCGCAGCTTGCAGCGCAACATTCCCGAGCGGATGGAAGACGCCTTGCGCCGCGTTGAAGGCGCGTTCTCCGTTGTCGCCATGACCCGCACCAAGTTGATCGGCGTGCGCGACCCTCTGGGCGTGCGGCCTTTGGTTTTGGGCAAAGTTGCGGAAGGATGGGTTTTGTCATCGGAGACCTGCGCGCTCGACATCATCGGCGCCGAATATGTGCGCGACATCGAGCCGGGCGAGATGGTGGTGATCTCGGAGCAAGGCGGGGTCGAAAGCGCCTTTCCCTTCCGGCGCCGCAAATCGCGGTTTTGCATTTTCGAACATGTCTATTTCTCGCGCCCCGACAGCGTGATCGGCGGGCGCAGCGTTTATGAAACCCGCCGCCAGATCGGCGTGGAGCTGGCCAAAGAGGCCCCCGTCGAGGCGGACCTTGTGTGCCCCGTGCCTGACAGCGGCACCCCCGCGGCCATCGGGTTCAGCCAAGAGAGCGGCATTCCCTATGCGATGGGCATCATCCGCAACCAATATATGGGCCGCACCTTCATCGAGCCGACCGAACAGATCCGCAACATGGGCGTGCGCCTCAAGCTCAACGTCAACCGCGCACTGATCAAGGGCAAGCGGGTGATTTTGGTCGATGACAGCGTCGTGCGCGGCACCACCAGCCGCAAGATCAAGGATATGATTTTGGACGCGGGCGCCGCCGAGGTGCATTTCCGCATCGCCTCGCCGCCCACCGCATGGCCGTGCTTTTACGGCGTCGACACGCCCGAGCGCGAAAAGCTTCTGGCCGCGACGATGAACGAGGACGAGATGCGCGACCATCTGGGCGTCGACAGCTTGCGCTTTATCTCGCTGGACGGGCTTTACCGCGCGGCCGGTGCGCCGGACGGGCGCGACAATGCCAGCCCGCAATATTGCGATGCCTGTTTCTCGGGCGAATACCCCGTGGCCCCCTCCGATATGATCGAAAAGGGTTTCGAAACAAAGACGGCCGCCGAATGAGCCTTCTGGACCTCGATAGCCGCTGGAAACGGTTCAACGACACGGGGCGCGCCTGCCCCTGCTGCGGCGAGACGTTTTCGGGCATTTTCGATCTGGGCTATGCCCATCCGTCCGATTGGCCGCACGCAGGCCCCGATGAGGGCGGCGAAGTGGTCGAGGGCGAGGACCGGCTCAATGCCGATCTGTGCCGCCATGCGGGGCGCTATTTCTTGCGCTGCGTGATGATGATCCCCGTGCAGGGCAGCGACGAACATTTCGGCTTTGGCCTTTGGGCGCAGGTCTCCGAAGAGGTGTTTCGCAACTATCTGGGCACCTATGACGACCCGCCCGCAGATTTTCGCGGCGGCAACGGGCTTTTGGCCAATGTCCTGCCCGGATTTACCGACGAAGACATGGTGCCTTTGGTCCTCGCGCCGGTGAGCGGCGATGAGGCCACGCGCCCCTTGGTCATGGCCGAGGCCGGCGCCTTGCATGAGGCGCAGACCCAAGGCATCAGCTTTGACCGGCTTTTGGACATCTACGCCGAGGCGGGCCGCGACATTCGCCCGCATCTGACGCAGGATTGATCGCCGCGCGGCAGGGCGGATTGCCGCGGCGCGCCCGCGCGCCGCAAAGGGCGCGTTGACAATCGCGCCGCGCCGCGCCAAACCGCGCATATGACAGATCAAATCGCCCTCATCACCGGCGCCTCGCGCGGCCTTGGCGCCGCATTGGCCGAAGCGCTTTGCACCAAATACCATATCGTCGCCGTGGGCCGCACCACGGGCGCGCTTGAGGAATTGGACGACCGTATCCAAGCCAAGGGCGGCAGCGCCACGCTGGCCCCGATGGATATCACCAATCCCGACGCGATGGCGCAGCTTTGCCGCTCGATCTATGACCGCTGGGGCTCGGTCGCGCTTTGGGCGCATACGGCGGTCCATGCCGCGCCTTTGGCCCCTGCGCAGTTTCTCGACGCCAAGGATTGGGAGAAATCCGTCGCCTGCAATGTCACCGCGACGGGGCAACTGATCCCCTTTATCGCGCCGCTTCTGGGCGAGGACGGCACCGCGCTTTTCTTTGACGATGCGCGCGGCGGCAGTAAATTCTTTTCGGCCTATGGGGCCAGCAAGGCGGCGCAAATCGCCTTGGCCAAAAGCTGGCAGGCCGAAAGCGTCAAGACCGGCCCGCGGGTCGAAATCCTCACCCCCGCGCCTTTGGCCACCGCCACCCGCGCAAGGTTCTTTCCGGGCGAGGATCGCGCGCCCTTGGCCAAACCCATCGACGAGGCCGCGCGGCTTTTGGCGCAGCTGGGGCTGTAAGCCACGCGCGCCCGCCGCGCCGCGCGCCGCATAGCCAATCACCAAAGGGGCGGTGCTTTCGCCCCAAAGGGGCGGTGCTTTTGCCCCACAGCGCGGGCGCATTTTTCGCCGCGCGCCGCGCAATGCTTGCCCCGCGCGCGCCGCTCCCTTAGACAGTGATAAAAAGGCAAACCGCCGCCGCGCGCCGCGGATCACAACAGGGCAATCGGGGCATCAGGGCACAACATGCGCATTCTCATCACCAACGACGACGGCATCAACGCACCGGGCCTCAAGACCATGGCGAAAATCGCCGAGGAACTGGCGGGGCCGCAGGGCGAGGTCTGGACCGTGGCGCCCGCCTTTGAACAATCCGGCGTCGCCCATAAGATCAGCTACACCCATCCGATGATGCTGGCGCAAATGGGCCCGCGCCGCTTTGCCGCCGAAGGC
The DNA here is from genome assembly GCF_040371945.1 of Litorivita sp. NS0012-18. Taxonomy (NCBI): domain Bacteria; kingdom Pseudomonadati; phylum Pseudomonadota; class Alphaproteobacteria; order Rhodobacterales; family Paracoccaceae; genus Litorivita; species Litorivita sp. NS0012-18. The sequence goes on from NZ_BAABWS010000001.1 coordinate 485,111, forward strand.
TCGCCCGCCGATTGCGTTTTGGCGGGGCTGCATGAGGTGTTGCGCGGGCAAAAGCCCGATCTGATCCTGTCGGGGGTCAACCGCGGCAATAACTCCGCCGAGAACGCGCTCTATTCGGGCACCTTGGGCGCGGCGATGGAAGGCGCGCTGCAAGGCATTCCCTCTTTCGCCCTCTCGCAATATTACGGCCCCAAGAATTTCGAGGCCAAAAACCCCTTTGAAGCCGCCGAACAGCACGGCGCGGATGTGGTGCGCAAATTGCTCGCCGCGATCCCCAAGGCCGATGAAAACGCCGATTACCGCCTGTTCTTCAACATCAATTTCCCCCCCGTCGCCGCCAAGGATGTCAAAGGCACCCGCATCGGCGCCCAAGGGTTTCGCCGTCACACCCATTTCGGGGTCGAGCCGCATATGTCGCCTTCGGGGCGCAAGTTCCTGTGGATCAAGGGCGGCGACCAACAAATCCCGACCCATGCGGGCACCGACGCCGCGCTCAATCTGGAGGGGTTCATTTCGGTCACGCCGATGCGCGCCGATCTGACCGCCCATGACGCGCTTGACCATTTCGGCGCGGCGCTATGAGCCGCCCGCCCCTGCCTTTGTCTTCGGCGCAGATGCACGCAGGGCGCGCCGAACATCACCAAGCGCCCGGCGCGGGCACCGTCGCCCATAGCTTGCCGCTGCAATCCGAAGATGCCCCCGCCTCCGAGGCCGAGCGCAAGATGCAGTTTCTCTATGCGCTGCGCTCCAAGGGCGTCACCGACAGCGCGGTTCTGGGCGCGATGGAGAAAATCGACCGCGGCCCCTTCATTCGCGGCATCTTTGCCGAACGCGCCTATGAGGATATGCCCCTGCCCATCGCATGCGGCCAGACGATCAGCCAGCCTTCGGTCGTCGGCCTGATGACCCAAGCGCTCGAGGTCAGCCCGCGCGACAAGGTGCTCGAGGTCGGCACCGGATCGGGCTATCAGGCCGCGATCCTCAGCCAGCTTGCCCGCCGCGTCTATACGGTGGACCGCCACAAGCGGTTGGTCGCCGAGGCGCGCGCCGTCTTCGAGGCGATGGATCTGGTCAATATCACCGCCTTTACCGCCGATGGCAGCTTTGGCCTGCCCGATCAGGCCCCCTTTGACCGCATCATCGTCACCGCCGCCGCCGAGGACCCCCCCGGCCCCCTCTTGGCGCAGCTCAAGATCGGCGGTATCATGGTGGTGCCCGTGGGCCAATCGGACACGGTGCAAAGCCTGATCCGCGTGCGCCGCCACGAGGGCGGGTTTGACTATGACGAATTGCGCCCCGTGCGCTTTGTGCCCCTGCTCGAAGGGCTGGGGCGCGACGGCTGAGCGCCGCACAAACAGACAGCCCGATCCCATACGGGCCGCAGACAGTGAAAGCCCCGCAAACGTCAATAAGGGGCAAGCAAAGGCCAAAATGGCCGGTGAGTGAGGATATCGAGATGACCCATGTGCCCCAATCGTGGCCCGATCCGCGAAAATCTTTGCGCGCTGCCGCGCTGCTCGGGGCGGCCTTTTCTTTGGCCGCTTGCGAAGGCGGGCTGGACCTCGACCTGCGCGGCAATTTCGGCAATGCGATGAGCACCGCAGAGGCGGCCAAAACCGCCACCGCACAGCGCCCGCGCCCCGATGATCGCGGCATCCTCTCCTATCCCAATTACCAAGTCGCCGTGGCCAAACGCGGCGATACGCTGGCCAGCCTCGCGGCGCGCATCGGCACGGATGCGGGGGCGCTGGCCAAATTCAACGGCATCCAGACCGGCGACAAGCTGCGCGAGGGCGAGATCGTCGCCCTGCCCAGCCGTGTGGCCGAACCCTCGCCCGCCACCGGCGCCAGCGGCACCGGACCCTTGCGCCCTGCGGTGGACATCTCGGCGCTTGCGGGCGGGGCCATCGACCGCGCGGGCGCCGCGCAGGTGCAAACCTCGACCCTGCCCTCCGCCGCCTCCGCGCCCTCCGCGCCGCCCCCCGTCGTCGCCCCGAACGAGAGCGCCGTCGAGCCGACCCGCCACAAAGTCAAACGCGGCGAAACCGCCTTTACCATCTCGCGGCTCTATGGCGTCTCGGTGCGCAGCCTGTCGGAATGGAACGGGCTGGACAGCAAATTCACCGTGCGCGAGGGGCAATACCTGTTGATCCCCGTGGCCGAGCAATCCGCCCCGCAGGCACAAAAAGTCGCCAAACCCGGATTTGGCAACCCCTCGCCGACACCGACCCCGCCAAGCGCCGTCAAACCCTTGCCGGAGGAGAAAACCCTGCCCGCCGCGCAGGCCGCCGCCGAGGCCGCCAAAGCCGCGCCCGATCTGGGCAAGACCCAAACCAAAGCCGCCACCAGCGCGCGGCTCACCTATCCGGTCAGCGGCAAGATCATCCGCGAATATACCAAGGGCAAATCCGACGGCATCGACCTCTCGGCCGCCGCGGGCACGCCGATCAAAGCCGCCGATGCGGGCACCGTCGCCGCCATCACATCGGATGCGGACCAAGTGCCGATCATCGTGATCAAACACGCGGGCGGGCTTTTGACCGTCTATGCCAATGCGGGCAATATCACCGTCAAAAAAGGCGATAGCGTCAGCCGAGGCCAGAAGATCGCCAGCCTGCGCGCCGATCCGGCCAACTATGTGCATTTCGAAGTGCGCAAGGGCTTTGAAAGCGTCGATCCGCTGCCCTACCTGCAATAGGGCGGCAAGCCCTTGAAATCACGGCGAAATCGGCAAAGATCCGCGCGCGGGGCCATCGGCGGAAAATGGCTCAAGTTGACCTAGGGGCAAGAAATCCGCCCCGCGTTAACCTTTTTGCCACATTTTCGCCATGTTTCTGATCGATAAACACAGTGTTTCCGTTGCGTAAAGCGCCCTTCGACAGGTTAGAAGCGCCCCCACCACTGTGGTGCCTCTCATCCCCCCTTTTGAAGTGTCTACGCAATGGGTGTGTCTCGGAGCATCCCCCCGAACATGCCCGCATAAAGTCAGGATCAGTGGTCGGCGTGCTCTCTCGCGCCGGACGCTTCCTCCCACGAGGGGCCTCTTGCCCTTATGCGCGTCGCGGTCCTCCACTGCGGCGCGCAAGTGTTTCGAGGGGGTCCGGTCAAATGGGTCTGACCAAAGGGTCTGGCCAAAGCGTCTGGCGCCCCGCCCCTAGCGGCGGATCGCCACGCCCTTGCGCCCTGCCAGATCGGTGACGAATTGCCATGCCACGCGGCCCGAACGCGCCCCGCGCGTCGCTTGCCATTCGATCGCCTCGGCGCGCAATTCGTCTGGCGCCACCTCGATCCCGTAGGCGGCGCAATAGCCGTCAATCATCGACAGGTATTCGTCCTGATCACACGGATGAAAGCCCAGCCACAGCCCAAAGCGATCCGATAAAGAGACCTTTTCCTCGACCGCCTCGCCGGGGTTGATGGCCGAACTGCGCTCGTTCTCGATCATGTCGCGGGGCATCAAATGGCGGCGGTTCGAGGTGGCATAGAACACCACATTCTCGGGCCGCCCCTCGATCCCGCCATCCAGAACCGCCTTGAGGCTCTTGTAATGCTGGTCGTCATGGCTGAAGGACAGATCGTCGCAAAACAGGATGAACCGCGCATCCGCCCCGCGCAAGAGCGCCAAAAGCCGTGTCACCGAGGGCAGGTCCTCGCGCTGCAATTCAACGATCTTGAGCGCCTCGCCGCGCGCCAGAACCTCGGCATGCACAGCCTTGACCAGCGAGGATTTGCCCATCCCCCGCGCGCCCCACAAAAGCGCGTTATTGGCGGGCAGGCCGCGGGCAAAGCGCAGGCTGTTGTCCAAAAGCGTATCGCGCGCGCGGTCCACCCCGACCAAAAGGCTCAAATCCACACGGCTAACATCGGGAACGGGGGCCAAACGGTCGGGATCGACATGCCAGACAAAGGCCTCAGCTTCGCTAAAATCGGGGGCGGGCTGCGGCGCGGGGTGCATCCGCTCCAGCGCCGCCGCGATCCGCTCCAGCGGGTCAGTCACGCTTGTCCCCTCCGGCGTCCGCGCCGTCCAGATCATCGCCCTGATCATCCTCGTCCTCGTCGAACTCGGCCATCAACGGATCATCGAACTCTTCTTCGTCCTCGTCGTCATAATAACCCTCGGCGCGCAAACGCTCTTCGCGCTTTCTCTCGACGCGGCGCACCAAGAGGATCGACACCTCGTAAAGCCCGTAGACCACAACGAACAAAATCACCTGCGTGATCACATCGGGGGGCGTGACCAGAGCGGCCAAGACAAGGATCGCCACCACGGCATATTTGCGCACCCCGCCCAGCCCCTCGGCCGAGACCAGCCCCGCCTTGCCCATCAAGGTCAGCAAGACCGGCAATTGGAAGCACAGGCCAAAGGCGACGATAAATTTGATCGTCAAGGAGAGGTATTCTTGCGCCGAGCCCTGAAAGGCGATGCCCGCCGTCGCATTGGTGACCTCATCGCTCATCACGGTGCCAGCCTGTTGAAATCCGAGGAAGAAATCAAAGGCGAGCGGCGTGACCACATAAAAGGCAAAGGCGGCGCCCAAAAAGAACATGACCGGCGAGGAAATCAGGAAAGGCAAAAACGCCCCGCGCTCGTTTTTATAAAGCCCCGGCGCCACAAAGCGCCACATTTGCAGCGCGATATAAGGGAAGGACAGCATCAACCCGCCCAGAAGCGAGATCGAGATCGCGACGAAAAAACCCTCTTGCAGCTTGATCAGGATCAGCCCGCAATCGCCCTGCCCGCGTTCGGCCATGGCCGAGCACAAAGGATGGGTGAGGAAATTGAAAATCGGGTTCCAGACGGTGAAGCAGATCACCATGCCGATGATGAAGGCGACGACCGAATGGATCAGCCGGTTGCGCAGCTCGGCCAGATGTTCGATCAACGGCGCGGAGCTGTCTTCGATCTCGTCGGAATGGCTCATGGGTTAGTCCTTGGAGGCCGTGGAGGCCGTTTTCGCGGCGCTCTTTTTGGCGGCCGGTTTCTTAGCGGCGGTTTTGGCGGCAGGTTTGGCCGCCGTTTTCGCCGCAGGTTTCGCTGCGGTTTTCGTCGCCGTTTTCGTCGCCGTCTTGGCCGCTGCGGGTTTTTTCGCTGCGGGCTTTTTCGCCGCTGACGTCTTTGCGGCCGCTTTGGCCGCCGGTTTGGCGGCCGATTTAGCGACCGGTGCCGCGGGCGCATCGGTTTGCGCCGCCTCTGCGACGGCTTCGGCGGCTTTGCGATCTGTGGCCGCCTTGGCCGTGGCCTCGTGGATTTTGCGCGCTGTTGCCGCGCGCTCCTCGTCGAGCGACCCATCGGGCGACATCGGATCCCATGCTTTGAAATCCTTGGTCACATCGTCGGTGACCTCCTTGATCTTATCAAGGCCCATGGATTTGGGGTCCGCGATGTTGCGAAAACTCGTCGCGGCCTCTTTCATGCCCGACTGGTCCGCCGCATCATCCATCGCACGGGTGAACTCGCGCGCCATGCCCTTGGCCTTGCCGACAAACCGTCCGACATTGCGAAACAGCATTGGCAAATCCTTCGGCCCCACGACGATCAACGCCACGATGCCGATGAGCAAAAGCTCGGTCCAGCCCAGATCGAACATAAGCGTTTAGGCCTTGTCTTTTTCGGCCGTCGTCTCGGCAGTGCTTTCCTCGGCGGAGGCCTCTTCAAGCTCTTTGGTGCCGTCGCTGACGCCTTTTTTGAACGCGGTGATGCCCTTGCCCACTTCGCCCATCAAGGACGAGATCTTGCCGCGTCCGAACAGGACCAAAACCACAACGGCGATGAGCAGAAGGCCCGGAAGGCCGATATTGTTAAGCATGAGTAGTCTCTCCCTCGGTGGGGGCATATTGAAACGCCCCGTAAATCCATCCCATCTATCTAATCCCAAGCCCGCGCAGTTTAAAGCACCAAAGCGCCAAAGCGCCGCGATTTTATGCCGCGCAGCGCGCGCGGCGGGCGGGTCAGCCGCGCAGCGGGAAAACGAAACAGCGGTCGCGCCGGATCATCAGCCAAAGCGCCTGCCCGACCTTGGGCAAAAACACATTGGGCACCGTCGCCTTGAGGATCGATCCGTCGTGATCCATGCGAAATTCCACGAGGCTTTCGGACCCCATGAACCGCGCGCGCATCACCACGCCGCGCGCGGGCGTGCCGTCCTGCACCGTCGACAGCGGCCCGCGCCCTGCACGGTCGAAATCGATCTTGAGGTGCTGCGGGCGAATGACAATCTCCACCGCGCCGCCGTCCGGCACGCCAGGAGCGAGGAATTGACCAAAGGGAGTTTCGGTGAGAGAACCTTGAACTGTGCCGCGTATCACGTTGATATCGCTAAAAAATGCCACCGCCTCTTTGTCGCGCGGGGCGTTATAGATATTATAGGGCGCGCCTTGCTGGATGATCTTGCCGTCGCGCATCAAGGCGATCTCGTCGGCCATGCGCATCGCCTCTTCGGGCTCGTGGGTGACCAGCAAAACCGCCGCATCCTCCTCTTTGAGCACCGCCAAAGTCTCGTCGCGGATGTCGTCGCGCAGCCGGTTGTCGAGGCCCGAAAACGGCTCGTCCATCAACATGATGCGCGGACGCGGGGCCAAGGCGCGCGCCAGCGCCACGCGCTGTTGCTCGCCGCCCGACAATTCATGCGGAAACCCGTCGATAAACCGCATCAACCCCACACGGGTGAGCAATTCCTCGACCCGCGCGCGTTTTTGCTCCTTTGCGCCGGTCAGGCCAAAGGCGACGTTATCGGCGACGCTCAAATGCGGGAAGAGCGCGAAATCCTGAAACATCAACCCGATATGGCGCCGTTCGGGCGGCACGCGATACTTGGTATCGCAGATCAGCGCGCCATCGACGTAGATCTCGCCCTCGTCTTGCATCTCGACGCCCGCGATCATCCGCAACGTCGTGGATTTGCCGCAGCCCGACGGCCCCAAAAGGCAGGTCACCTGCCCGCGCGGCACGCTGAGCGAGACATGATCTACCACCGCTTTGCCATCGAAACGGCGCACCAATCCGCGCACTTCGAGGCGCGGCGGAAGGGCGGGTTTTGCTGTGGCGGCGGGGGCTTGGGTCACATATTGCTCCGGTATCCGATGAAAACCATCGGGTTTTCGCCGTTGCTATCAGCCTGCTCAAAACTGCGCAAGCCTGCCCCGCCGCCGCGCGACCCTAGGGCGCAGCGTGTAGGCTGCACGGCGCAGCTCCCCTAAAATGCGCGCGCCTTCACGGCGCGGCCCCCATTTATGCGCGCGCCTTCACGGCGCGCGACGCATCCCCAGCAGCACGCTGGCAAATCCCGCGATCAAGACCGCGATGCAAATCGCCAAAAGCTGCTCGTATTTATGCCCCTCGGGCAGCATCTGCGCCACCGCAGGCACGGCGCGAAAGAAATAGGCCAAAGCGCCCAAGATCGCCGCCATAAACGCCCCCGCGAACCCCGCGCGGCTGACCGGCCGCCCGATGACCAGCCCGACGATCAACACGGGCGTGAGGAACATCGAGGCCGTGCCGCTGACCGCCACGGCGTCGAACAAGGTCTGGTTGCCCCAAAGCGTCAAAACCGCCCCCGCCGCCATGAACACCGCCATCGCACTGCGCCCGCCGCCGAGGCTGCGCGGGGCGAGCTTCCATTCCTCGACCACCAGCCGCGCCGCCGAAGCCAGCGCCGAATCCAGCGTGCTGAGCGCCGAGACCAGCAAAGACAGCATCAAGGCGGCAAAGACCCAAACCGGCAGGATTTGCGCCCATGTGCCAAGCAATTGCCCCTCATAAGCCGCGCCCTCGATCCCCGCCTGAATGCCGAAAAACCCAAATCCGATGATCAACAGCGTCGAAATCCAGAATGCATGCACAAAGGAGGCCCGCGTCGTGGCGCGATCTGCGATAAATCCGCGGTCCATCATCACCGGATCATGGGCCGGATATGAGAAGACCTGTAGCAAGGCCACCGCCATCAGCACCCAGCCGTTATAAGACCCCGACGTGCCCTGCGCGCTCAAAACCGCGCCCAAGGAAAACCTGCTATCGGTGATCAAAAAACCGAAAGCGAGGATGAAAACCACAAGGAAAACAAGCATCTGCACCACATCCGTGCGCAGCGCCGCGCTCAACCCGCCCCATGCGGAATAGGCCAGACCGACCAGCGCCACCAAGACAATCGCCCATGTTTGCGAGCCGGGCAATACGGCGGCAAAGATCAATCCGACAACGATCAGATTGGCGAACACCTCCGACAAAAGCCGCAATCCGATCACCGCATTATAGCCGCCCGTGCCGATGCGCCCGAACCGCGCGCCAAGCCAGTCTTGCACCGACATCGCGCCGCTGTCGCGCAGCCGCCCGACGATAAACCCGCCGGTCAGAAACGAGCCGTAATAGGCCGCATAGGCCAAGGTGCCCGCGATCCCGTAGTAATAGCCCAAAATCGCCGCATTCATCAGCGAACGGGCAAAAATCCACGTGGTCACTTGGCTCAGAACCAGAACCCACAACTGCGGCGCGCGCCCGTCCGTATTGGCCCCGCCGAAAAACCCCTCGATGCTGGCGCGGCGCGGCGCGGCCAAAAGGCTCGCCGCGATGATGGCGGCAAATATCGAAACAATGGCAATGGCTTGCATGGGGGTCCTCTCCTGTCTTTCCCGCGAAATCGGGTTTTGACTGCGCTAGCAAGCGCGCGGCCCCATGCCCATGAAAAAATCGCCGCCCCACGCGTTTGTGATGGGCGCTGCGGCGCGCGTGATCACGGCGCGCGCGCGGCGCAAAGGCGCAGGGCGGCGGCTTTGCAAAGCAGATTTGCAACGGCTTTGCAAACCGCGCCCGCCCTGCCGCCGACCCCCGCCACCAACCCTGCCGCCGACCCTGCCATCAAACCTGCCAGTGCCGAGACGCCGCCTAAAGCGTGGCGTTGGTCGCCCCGCCATCAAGCAACACATTCTGACCGATGATAAATCCCGCGTGCTGCGAGCATAAAAACGCGCAGGTCGCGCCGAATTCCTGGCGCGTGCCATAGCGCCGCGCGGGGATCGAGGCTTCGCGCTGTGCCTTGGCCTCTTGCGCGGTGATGCCTTGCGCCTTGGCCACGCCCGCATCCAAAGACACCGCGCGGTCGGTCGCATGGATCCCCGGCAAGAGGTTGTTGATCGTCACGCCCGATCCGGCCACTTGACGCGCCGTGCCCGCCACATATCCGGTCAACCCCGCCCGCGCCGAATTGGACAGGCCCAGCACCGCAATCGGCGCTTTGACCGATTGCGAGGTGATGTTGACGACGCGGCCCCATCCTTTGTCCATCATCGACGGCAGCAGCGCTTTCATCAAGGCAATCGGGGCGAGCATATTGGCATCGAGCGCCTTGATAAAATCGGCGCGCTCCCAATCCGACCACATCCCCGGAGGCGGGCCGCCCGCATTTGTCACAAGAATATCAACTCCTTGCGCCGCCTCCAGAACCGCCGCCTGCCCCTCGGGCGTGGTCAAATCGGCGGCGACGGTCACCACATTTACGCCGTAGCTCTTGCGAATCGCATCGGCCGACGCCTCCAGCGCCTCGGCCCCGCGCGCGTTCATCACCAAATCCACCCCCGCTTCGGCCAAAGCCTCGGCGCAGCCAAGGCCCAGCCCCTTGGAGGAGGCGCAAACCAGCGCCCGTTTGCCTTGAAGTCCCAAATCCATCGCGCATCTCCTCATGCTCGCGCGGCGCATCTGCCGCAATTTCAGGCGCCAGCTTGCACCAGCCCCGCCGCGCGCGCCAGCAAAAGACCGGCCCGTTGACCCGATGTCGCCACAATTCTACCATAGGCTTCTCGTCAAGCCGCGATCGAGAGTGATCAAGACAAGACCGGCAAACCAGAGCATATCGAACCCGCCATGACCCAAACCGCGCCCGACATTGCCAAACCGGCCCAATCGCTTCCCGTGTTCCGCTCGGGCGCGCTGTGCGTCAGCCATGGGGTGAATATGGGCGAAGGCATCTCCTTTGCCGCCGAATTGATGCTCGACGACACCTATCAGATCGCCGAGGCCGCCGCATTGGAGCGCCTGTCGATCATCGCCTCCGACGAGGGGCCGTTTCGCATCGCCTCGGGCACGGTCTTGGGCGCCGAGGGGGCGGCGCTGCATCTTGATTGCTGCATCACCTTGATGGATTTCGACGGCTCCACCACCGAGGTCATCGTTCTGGTCGAGGTCGACGAGGCGGGCGATATCAACGAGATCTACGCCCTGCCCCTCGCGCCTTTGGCCGCCAAACGCGACTACCGCCTTGTGGGCATCAACACCGACAACACCCGCGCCAAATTTGCCGAAGTGGCCTGCTCCTCCTTTGCGCGCGGCACCCATATCACGCTGGCCTCCGGCGCGCAGGTCCCGATCGAGGCGCTGACGGTCGGCGATATGGTCCTGACCCGCGATGACGGGCCGCAGCCGATCCGCTGGATCGGGCAAACCACCGTGCGCGCCGTGGGCGAATTTGCCCCCATCGTCATCGCCGCAGGCACGCTCAACAATGAAAACGACCTCACGCTCAGCCCCGATCACCGCCTGTTCATCTATCAACGCTCCGACCAGCTTGGCGCAGGGCGCAGCGAGCTTTTGGTCAAGGCGCGCCATCTGGTCAATGGCGACAGCGTGATCCGCCAAGACGGCGGTTTTGTCGATTATTTTCAACTGCTCTTTGACCGCCACCAGATCGTCTATGCCGAAGGCATCGCCGCCGAAACGCTTTTGGTCGATATGCGCACCCGCCCCGCATTGCCCGAAGGATTGACCGACAAGCTGCTCGGCCCGAACCATGCCGCCTCGGGGCTCAGCGGGCTTGAGGTCAGCGAAACCCTGCTCGACCGCCCCGACGCCGCCGAGATTTTGCGCCGCGCCTCAACGCGCTAAGCCCGCCCCAAGCTTTACTTTTCCACCCCGCCCGCCATGATGGCCCATGAGGCGGCGTAAAGAGTAAGGCAATGGCGAACCCCCAACATATCGAATGGCTTTTGGAAGGCGTCGCGGCGTGGAACCTGCAGCGCAGGCGGCTGAAACTCAAATTTCGGCCGGATTTGTCCGATTCCGATATTCGCGCCAGCTTCGAGCAGAAATCAAAGATCGACACCAAAGGCCGTTTCGACCTGCGGCAAGTGAATTTCGCGGCAACTGACCTGCGCAACTCGCGGCTCGAATGCGCGGACCTCGATGGCGCGAACTTGGAAAAAGCCCTTTTGCAGGGCGCCGACCTGAGCGGGGCGATCCTGTCGGGGGCCAATTTGAACGGAGCACGGCTTAAGGGGGCGAAATTAAGAACCCGAGCAAACGAACAGATCGGCGAAGCCGCCCATCGCGCCGACCTCAAAGACGTGAAGGGTTTGACACAAACACAGCTTAGCAGCATGGATGGCGACAGCGGCACGATCATCCCTTCAAACCTCACCCGCCCCGCCCGTTGGCCGGAGTTCGACACGCTCCCCGACACATTGGACCAAGAGCCCTACGGCGATGCGGTCACGCTTGTGGATGGCAGGCTGGCGGTCAGCGCCTCTGCCCTGCCCTCGCGCGATGATCTCGAACAGATATTCCATGACCTCACCGAAGACCTGCGCGCGCTCAAAACGAGCGGGAATTTCGGCAATATTTCCACCCTGCTCCATACGGCATTTGACCGCTTCTTGAGCATCTGCGATGTGCCCTACGGCGACATGGATCAAATCCGCTTTGGCGTGCAATCCAAAGCCCTGCGCCTGCAATTCGAGGCCACGCGCGCAGAGTTGCAAGACTACGCGCCGGACAAATCCGCCGCGCTGGAGGCGGCCTTGCTATCGGCAGAGCTGATCTCGTCGCGCTTGCCCGACTGGTTGGAGTTTCTGAGCGAGACCGCACCCGAGCGGCCCGAGATGGATGTACATCAAACGCAGGTCGACGCCGAATTGCAACGCGCCGCCGAACAGCTTGAAAACCACCCCGAGCATTTTGCCCCCACACTTGCGGCAAGGATGCGAGAATATGTCGATACGAAATCCATGGAGGCCTATTTTGCCGCTGTCGGGCTGCTCAACAATATCGCCTATACCACTTTCAACGGTCTGCGCCGCGTCGTCAAAGGCGTGGCAGAGGAAAGCGAAAAACAGGTCTATACGGCGGTGGCCCTGACCATCCATGTCCAAATCGGCGGGGCATTGGCCAAACTCGCAGGCATCTTGCCCGCAGAGCTGGAATGGATTTTGCCTTGGCTGCGCTATGTCGAAGCCATGCTGAAATAGCCAAAACCCCACCGACGCGATACCGACGCAATACCGACGTTTTACCGACGCGGCTGAACGGGCCATATTGCGCCGCCCTGCGCGCGCCGTTATATGCGCCTCATGCTAGATATCGCCTCCAACCGCCCCGCCTTGCCGCCCGAGATCGCGCGCCGTCGCACCTTTGCGATCATCTCGCATCCTGATGCGGGCAAAACCACTTTGACCGAGAAGTTTTTGCTCTTCGGCGGCGCGATCCAGATGGCCGGTCAGGTCCGCGCCAAGGGCGAGGCGCGGCGCACGCGCTCGGACTTCATGCAGATGGAAAAAGACCGCGGCATCTCGGTCTCGGCCTCGGCAATGTCCTTTGATTTCAAAGCCTTCCGCTTCAATCTTGTCGACACGCCCGGCCACTCGGATTTCTCCGAAGACACCTACCGCACCCTGACGGCGGTGGATGCGGCGGTCATGGTGATCGACGGCGCCAAAGGCGTGGAAAGCCAGACGCAAAAGCTTTTCGAGGTCTGCCGTTTGCGCGACCTGCCGATCTTGACCTTTTGTAACAAGATGGACCGAGAAAGCCGCGATACCTTTGATATTATTGACGAAATCCAAGAGAACCTTGCCATCGACGTGACCCCCGCCTCTTGGCCCATCGGCGTCGGCCAAGACTTCATGGGCTGTTATGATATGCTCCATGACCGGCTTGAACTGATGAATCGCGCGGACCGCAACCGCGTTGCAGATAGCATTGAAATCAAGGGCTTGGACGATCCTTTGCTGGACAAACACGTGCCTGAGCATCTGCTTGAAAAGCTGCGCGAAGAGGTCGAAATGGCGCGCGAATTGCTTCCCGCGCTGGACCCGCAATCGGTGCTCGAAGGCCATATGACGCCGATCTGGTTCGGCTCTGCGATCAACAGCTTCGGGGTCAAGGAATTGATGGATGGCATCGCCGAATACGGCCCCGAGCCGCAACCGCAACGCGCCCTGCCAAGAGAGATTTTGCCAGAGGAATCAAAGGTTTCCGGATTTGTCTTCAAGGTCCAAGCCAATATGGACCCCAAGCACCGCGACCGCGTCGCCTTTGTGCGCTTGGCCTCGGGACATTTCAAACGCGGCATGAAATTGACCCATGTGCGCAGCAAGAAACCCATGGCGATTTCCAACCCCGTCTTGTTCTTGGCCTCCGACCGTGAATTGGCCGAAGAAGGCTGGGCCGGTGACATCATCGGCATCCCCAACCACGGCCAGTTGCGCATCGGCGACACCCTGACCGAGGGCGAAGCGATCCGCGTCGCCGGCATCCCCTCCTTCGCGCCAGAACTCTTGCAAACCGTGCGCGCGGGCGATCCGCTCAAGGCCAAACATCTGGAGAAAGCCTTGATGCAATTTGCCGAGGAAGGCGCGGCCAAAGTGTTCAAACCCGCCATCGGGTCGGGCTTTATCGTCGGGGTGGTCGGCGCCTTGCAATTCGAGGTGCTCGCCAGCCGGATCGAGCTTGAATACGGGCTGCCGGTGCGGTTCGAATCCTCGCAATTCACCTCGGCAAGATGGGTGAACGGCGACCAACAAGCCGTTGATAAATTTGTCAATTCCAACAAACAGCACATCGCCACAGACAATGATGGCGACACGGTGTATTTGACGCGCCTGCAATGGGATATCGACCGCGTGGCGCGCGATTATCCCGATGTGCGCCTGACCGCGACCAAGGAAATGATGGTGTGATCTTGGCTGCGCGGCGCGGCATGTGTGCTTTGCGCGCCGCGCCGTTGGGGCCTTATCAACCATAGGCCGACCTGCCTCTTGCGCCGCGGCTCTGCAATCGGCATCGTTGGGGCATGAGTGCGACCCCGCCCAAATCCCCCGATGACGCCGCCCCCGCAAGCGCGGAGCCTTGGGTGCGCGATCTGGCGATCCATTTGCGCAGCGCCCGCGACGCCCGCCACATGGAGCGCGGCATCGATATGGACCAGACGCTGACCGAACGCGCCGAACAACGCGCCCGTTGGGACGCGATCGAGGCCGCCGAAGCGGCGGCAAAAAAGGCCGAAAAAGCCGCGAAGATCGCCGCCGAAGCCGCCGCGCAACTCCCTGATACTGTTGCAAAATCCGCCGCTGACGCCGCGCAGAGCGACAAATCCGCCGCCGCGCCCGAACCGCAGCACGAGGATGCCCCGCCCGCGGCCCAACCTGCGCACGCTGAGGACCAAAAAGCCCTGACCGCGTTGATCACGCAAAGCTTGGGCGAGGAGGAGGAACCGCAGGACGCAGGCGCGCCGCAAATGCAAATGCCCGCCGAGGTCACCTATGAGGGCGGCTATCTTGCAATGCTCGGACTGCTCGAGCAACGCCGCGCGCCGATCACCTATGGCGCGGGCGAGGCCTTGCCTCCGATTGACGTGAACCTTACGCCCTATTGCACGGAAATCATTGGAAAAATCCCCGAAGACATCAAGAGAAGCCGCAGCGCCTATGCGGTCAAATACCGCGCCCTTGCGCGCGAGTTGAAAGGCCTGCCGCGCATTTGCCATTTGCACGCGCTGCTGATCGCGCATCTACGCAAGCAAAGCCAGCCTGAACACTGCGCCGCCCTCTTCACCCGCCTATGGGCCGAGCATGCTGATTTGCTGCTCGAACACTTGAACGCCCGCTGGCAAGTGTCTGCAATCACAACATTTTCCGAACACGGCCTGACCGAGGGGCAACGCCGCTGCGGCCTTGGGCTGTCGGTGTTGCTCAACACGATGAAATTCTACGAGACCGAGCGGCTTTATTCGGGAGCCAAGCCCAAACAGCCCCATAGCCTCAAAACGCAGGTGCGTGGCCGTTTGCCGATGGAAATGGACACCTATTCCATCGTCAATGGCGGGCTGGATGTGGCGCTTTTGGGCCGTTTGTGGATCGACGCGGAGCAAGACGAGGTGATCCGCCCCTTGGCGCAGAACCTGTTGGAAATGCTCAATACGGACACGCGCAATGTGTTTCGCCGGATGCGGATCATGCGCGTCCAACTGGCCGGCCAACGCGCCAGCCGCGCCGCCAAACGCCGCGCCTTGATGGCCGCCTATGACGCCGCCGTGGAGGCCGAGGAAGCCGCGCAAAACGGCGAGAACGCCGCCGCGCCCGATCTGGAGCAGATCGCCGCGAAAGCCGCCGAAGCCTTGGCCAGTGACGCTGCAAAACCGGCCCGCCGCCGCAAAGCCGCGCCCCCGCCCGCACCGCCCCCCCCTGCGCCGACACCCGAGGAATAGCCCGATGCCCGCCGCGCCAGATGCCACGCCAAGATGGGGCATTGTGACCACGCTCAAAGGCCCGCTACGCGATATGCAGCGGTTCGCCGCCTATCACCTTGCCCTTGGCGCGGCCCGTATCGAGATCTATCTCGACGCGCCCAAAGACAGCACGCTGCGCGCCCTGCGCGCCCATCCGCGCCTGCATGTCACCGCCTGCGACAGCGCCTATTGGCGCCAAAGCGCCATTGGCCGCCGCCCCAAGCAACATCAATTGCGCCAAGCCCATAACGCCACCCGCAGCTATGCGCGCGCGCATCTGCCGATGGCGCAGATGACCGGCGCGGCCGCGCAGCCGCTCGATTGGATCGCCCATATCGATATGGATGAATTCATCCTCTCGCGCGGCGCAGGGGCCGAGGACGCGCGCGCGCCCGATGTCGGTGCCGAACTGGCCCGCCAAGGCGCGGATGTCACCGCCTTGGTGCTGCGCCCTGCCGAAATGCT
This sequence comes from Litorivita sp. NS0012-18, assembly GCF_040371945.1. Classification (NCBI taxonomy): domain Bacteria; kingdom Pseudomonadati; phylum Pseudomonadota; class Alphaproteobacteria; order Rhodobacterales; family Paracoccaceae; genus Litorivita; species Litorivita sp. NS0012-18. Next base: position 501,061 of record NZ_BAABWS010000001.1, read on the forward strand.
CGCCCCCGAGGGCGGCGGCAAGGCCCCTGCCAAGGGGCTTGGCGGGCTGGCCGGTGCGCGTCACTTCAAGCTCAAACCCGCCAGCGCCGGACAAAATAAATCCGTCCTCGAAGAGCTTTACCCCACCTTTGGCGCCCATCTGCGCGGCGGGTTTATCTCGCATTTGGGCGGCAAGGTCTTTGCCCGCACGGGCATAGATCAGGCGCGGCTTGGCATTCATATGCTGTTCGAGGGCGAAGCCCCCACCGAGGGCCGCAAATCCAGCAATGATCTGCTTATCGGCCACGCCCATGCGCCCAGCTGGCCCGTCTTCGAGCGCCATATGGAATTTCGCCTGACCCATGGCAGCTATCGCAAACGCAGCGCCGAAAACTTCCGCCTTTCCGATATTATTGATTTTCTACAAGAGGATAGCGAGGCCGCCCGTTTGGACCATCCGCTGCGCGGCTTCTTTCGCGAGGTTTGCGAAGCGCGGCCCGAATTGCTCGCCCGATTGCGCGCCTATGACATGTTGCTCACCCGCGATCTGCACCTCGACGCGCTGCGCGAAGCCGCCTTCCCCGCCCCGCCCACGAACCGAACAGACGATGCCGGACCCAGCGAAAACCCATCCGGCCAAGACCCATCCACGATAGAGGCCCGCTCCGATGCCTGACGCCCCCGCCTTGCCCAAATGGGCCGTTGTCTCCACCATCAAGGCCGAGGCCGAAGACATCCTCGCCTTTGCCGCCCATCACCTTGATCTGGGCGCGCACCGCTTGTTTCTTTATCTCGACGCGCCCAACCCCGAGGTCGAGGCGATCCTCAAAGCCCACCCCAAGGTGCGCGTCACCGTCACCGACGACGCCTATTGGACCCGCGCAGGCGCGCGCCCTGAAAAACATCAGGTCCGCCAGACCGCTAATGTGATGCACGCCTATAAGAAAAAGGGCCATGAGGTCGATTTCATCACCCATATCGACGTCGATGAATTCCTCAATCCCGCCCGCGATCTGGGCGCGCAACTGGCCGATCTGCCGCAAAGCGCCACCTGCGCGCGGGTCTGGCCCATCGAGGCGCTCAGCAGCGAGGGCCAAGAGCCGCCCGAGGGCATCACATGGTTCAAATCCTGCGCGCGCGAGCGCCCCTTGCGCCTCAAGCAAACCGCCAAGCTTTACCCCACTTACGGCAGCTATCTCAACGGCGGCTACCTGAGCCACGCCATGGGCAAGCTGTTTATCCGCACCGGCATCGAGGGGTTGAAAATCCGCATCCACAACGTGTTCTTGGGACAGGAGACCAACCCCGGATTGGTGGTGCTGGACGAGACCGAATTGTGCCACCTGCATGCCAAAAGCTGGGAGGATTTCATCACCGCCTTCCGCTATCGCCACGCCCAAGGCAGCTACCGCGACGAACTCTCGGCCAATACCGCCAAGGATGGCACCGGTCTCAACCTGCACCAGCTGTTCGCCACCATTATGGAGAGCGAGGGCGAAGCCGGATTGCGCAGCTTTTACAACGAGGTCTGCCTTGCCACCCCGCAGTTGCGCGCCGCGCTTGAACGCAAAGGCCACCTGCGCAGTATCGCGCTGGACCTGCCCGCCAAACGCGCGCGCCATTTCGGGCCTGCGGCCTGAGGCGTTATGACGGACTGCCCTGCGCAGGGGCCGAGCCTGACCCGCGCCGATCCCGCCGCCCGCGCACGCCGGCACCGCCAAACCGGCCAAACCCTTGTGATCATTGACCCTCCCGCCGCTTTTCGCTACATCTGCGCCGTGGGTCGCAAGATGTGGATAACCACCGGGCCAAAGGGGCCTGACCCCAAAATAGACGTACGGGCCAAGCTATGTCCGTAAACCACGGATAAGCATGACAAAATTTACTGATCTCAACCTGAACCCCAAGGTCCTCAAAGCCATTGCCGAGGCTGGCTACGAGAGCCCCACCCCGATCCAAGCCGGTGCGATTCCCCCCGCTCTGGAGGGCAAGGATGTCCTCGGCATCGCCCAGACCGGCACCGGCAAAACCGCCAGCTTCACGCTGCCGATGATCACGCTTCTGGCGCGCGGGCGCGCCCGCGCCCGTATGCCGCGCAGCCTCGTTCTGTGCCCGACGCGCGAATTGGCCGCGCAGGTCGCCGAAAACTTCGACACCTACACCAAACACCTCAAACTGACCAAAGCCCTGCTGATCGGCGGCGTCTCCTTCAAGGAGCAGGACCAGTTGATCGACCGCGGCGTTGATGTCTTGATCGCCACGCCTGGCCGTCTTTTGGACCATTTCGAGCGCGGCAAGCTGCTGCTCACCGGCGTGCAGATCATGGTGGTGGACGAAGCCGACCGGATGCTCGACATGGGCTTTATCCCCGATATCGAACGCATCTTCTCGCTGACGCCCTTCACGCGCCAGACGCTGTTTTTCTCGGCCACGATGGCGCCGGAAATCGAGCGGATCACCAATACGTTCCTCTCGGCCCCTGCCCGTATCGAGGTGGCGCGCCAAGCGACCGCATCGGAAAACATCACCCAAGGCGTAGTGATGTTCAAAGGCTCGCGCAAGGACCGCGAAGGCAGCGAAAAGCGCAAGCTGTTGCGCGATATCATCGAGGCCGAGGGCGACAAATGCCGCAACGCGATCATCTTTTGCAACCGCAAGATGGACGTGGATACCGTTGCCAAATCCTTGAAAAAATACGGGCTGGACGCGGCGCCGATCCATGGCGATCTGGAGCAATCGGCGCGGATGCGCACGCTCGATGCCTTCCGTGATGGCAGCCTGCGCTTCTTGGTGGCCTCGGATGTGGCCGCGCGCGGTCTGGACATTCCGAACGTCAGCCATGTGATCAACTTCGACGTGCCGAGCCACGCCGAGGACTATGTGCACCGCATCGGCCGCACCGGCCGCGCGGGCAAGGACGGCACCGCGATCATGATCTGCGTGCCGCGCGACGAGAAAAACTTCGACGATGTCGAGCGTCTGGTGCAAATGCAAATCCCGCGCCTCGATGCTCCGGGGGCCAAACCCGCAGCGGCAAAGGACACGGCGGATATCGTCGCAGCCTCTGGCGATGACGCCCCAAGCGCCGCGCCCGAAGCCGAGACCGTGGCCGAGACGCAAGCGCCGGACGCCCCTGCTGCGCCCCAAGCGGGCAGCGATGAGGAGAGCAAACCGCGCCGCCGCACGCGCGGAGGACGCGGACGCAAACGCAAGGATGACACCGAGGCCCCGCAAGAGGCGCAAGCGGATGCGCAGGCACAAGAGCCATCCACCGCGCCCGACGCCGCCCCTACTGACAGCGCAGAGATGCAAAACAGCGACGACAAACCGCGCCGCTCGCGCGGCGGACGTGGCCGCTCCGGCAACAAAGATGGCGGCGGACGCGGCGATGCGGGCCGCAATGACGGGGGCCGCGACAACAAGGTCGTCGGCATGGGCAATCACATGCCCTCCTTCATCGAATTCAGCTTTGACGAGCGCCGCACCTCTTAAGCGGCCCTTGCAAGATACACATAAAACCGCCCCGCTGCCGCGCGCATCGGGGCGGTTTTTTATTGGGACCCGCGCGAGATCCGCGCGCAACGGCCCCCGCTGCGCCGTTCAATTGAATAAACTTTCACGCAATACTTTGACGCGCATAAGCGCCAGATCACGGAACGTTAGGATTCTCACCCTATACCATCCGGTAGGTATCGGGCGCGCAGTCGCACCCGTTTGTTGTGTATCCGTAAATTTTATCGAGGCATTCGATGCGACACTCAATCTATATCCCCGAGAGCGATCTGCGCGGTTCGAACCGGCTCGACCTGCGCCTTCCCGTGAGCGTGCGCTTCGCGGCTCATGATGTCTCTGCGATGAGTTGCGATCTGTCCTTTGGCGGTGTCGGCGTCGAATTGCCCTTCGGCATACAGAATTATCACAATATGCCCGTCAGCGCGGTGCGCATCCATGACATTGGCAGCTTTGCCGCCGAGGTGCGCTGGACACGGGGCAACAGGATGGGCCTGATGTTCACCAATCTGCCCTTTGCGCGCCGCCAGATCAGCCATTATTTCGAGGCGCGTGATCTGGCCATCGCCGAAGCCCTGCGCCAAGAACGCAAAAGGCCGGAGGGGAGCTAACCCCTCCGGCCCGCGCCAAGTCATCCCCTACGGCTCAGCTCAGACGGCTGATCACCACTGTCACCTCGGGCTTTTTGCCGATCTCGCTCTGGCTCGATTTGCGCGCAATGCTGCGCAGCTCTTTTTCCAAACGCTCGTCATCGCGCAGGGTTTTGCGATTGGCGCGGCCCAAGAACTGGCTCAGGTCTTCTTCGAGCACATCCTGCAGCGGCGCGCGGCTGCGTCCGGTTTCGGCCAATCCCATGATCTCGACCCACGCCTCGCCCAAGGGCTGGTCGTCTTCGTCGATGATCACATTGACCATCACATGCCCGTTGAGCGCCATGCGGATACGGTCGCGCACAATGCCGTCCAGCGCGCCGATCTGCACCGAACCGTCCAGATAGGTGCGCCCCGTTTCGATATATTCGGCCACTTTGGGCGCATTGCCGGACAGGTCGATCATCATGCCGTTGACCGCCACCAAAGACGCGCGGCCCTTGCTTTGCGACAGTTTCACATGTTCGCGCAAATGGCGGTGCTCGCCATGCATCGGGATCACGACCTGCGGGTTGACGATCTCCTGCATCCGCTCCAGATCGGGGCGGTTGGCGTGGCCCGACACGTGATAATGCCCGCCGCTGTTTTCATCGACCACATCGACGCCCTTTTCGGACAGCATGTTGATGATGCGGATCACGCCCTTTTCATTGCCCGGAATGGTTTTCGAACTGAACAGGAAGGTATCGCCCTCTTTGAGGGTGATGCCCATATATTTGCCATTGGCCAATTGCGCCGAGGCGGCGCGGCGCTCGCCCTGACTGCCGGTGACCAAAAGCATCACATTCTCGCGCGGCATGGAATTGACGTCCTCGGGCGGGATCACCGTGGGAAAATCCTTCAACACGCCGGTCTCGATCGAAGCTTCGATCATCCGGCGCATGGCGCGGCCCAACAGGCAGATCGACCGCCCCGCTGCCACACCCGCATCGGCCAAGGTTTTGACCCGCGCCACATTCGACGCAAAGGTCGTCGCCACAACCATGCCCGAGGCATTGGCCACCATTTCGGTGATTTCGGGGCCGACGGTGACTTCGCTGCGCCCCGCGTGGGGCGAGAACACATTGGTGGAATCGCAGATCATCGCCTTGACGCCGGGTTTGGCGACCTCGGCCCATAGATCGGGATCGAAGGCCTCGCCCACGATCGGGGTCTCGTCCAGTTTGAAATCGCCCGTATGGATCACGCGACCCGCGGCGGTATCAATCGCCAGACCGGCGCTTTCGGGGATCGAATGGGAGATCGGCACAAACCCCACCGTGAAGGGGCCGGCCTTGACCGTTTCGGGCCAAGTGCCCGCAATGCGCACAGCCTTTTCGGTGATGCCATATTCGGCCAATTTGCCGCGCGCCAGATTGGCGGTGAAGGGGCGCGCATAGATCGGCGCGCCAAGGCGTTCATACAAATGCCCGACCGCGCCGATATGGTCCTCATGGGCGTGGGTGATGAACACGGCCTCCAAACGGCCCTTGCGCTCTTCGAGCCATTTGATGTCCGGCATGATGATATCCACACCCGGAGAGCTGTCCATATCGGGGAAAGCCACGCCCAGATCGACGAGGATCAGCCGTTCCTCATCGGGTTTACCGTAGCCGTACACATAGGCATTCATGCCAATTTCACCCGCCCCGCCAAGGGGAAGGTAGATAAAACGTTCGCTGCTCATTAGCGGTTATTTGTCCTTGTTATAGTCATAAATCACGGTCAGCCCGTGCATTGTGAGATCGTCTTCGAAGGCATCGAACAAAGCGTGCCCTTGCTGGAATAGCGGCGCCAGCCCGCCTGTTGAGATGACTTTCATGGGGCGGCCGAACTCGGCCTTGATCTGCTCGCAGATCCCGTTCACGAGGCCCACATAGCCCCAAAACACCCCCGACTGCATGCAGTCGATTGTATTGGTTCCTATCACATGCGGCGGCTTTGTCACATCCACATGTGGCAGCGCCGCTGCGGCTTCATGTAAGGCGCGCAGCGACAGATTAACACCCGGTGCAATCGCGCCGCCGATATAGGCGCCGTCATGATCGGCCACATCGAAGGTCGTCGCGGTGCCGAAATCAACGATGATCAAATCGCCGCCATAGCGGTCATAGCCCGCCACCGTATTGACCAAACGGTCGGGCCCGACGGTCGTGCCCGCATCGACGCGCATCCCCACGGGCAAGGCGCATTCGGGTTTGCCCACCACCAAGGGGCGGCAGCCAAAGTAGCGGTCCGACAGAACCCGCAAATTGAACACCACCCGCGGCACCGTCGAAGAGATGATCACCGCGTTGATATCCATATGGATTTTGTGGTGGTTCAAGAGCGTCGAGAGCCAGACGTAATATTGATCCGCGGTGCGGCGTTGGTCCGTCGCGGTGCGCAGGGTGCATAGGAACTTCTCCCCGTCCCAGATCGAAAAGACCGTATTGGTGTTGCCGCAGTCGATGGCCAAAAGCATGGGCGCGCGCCCTCCGTCAGAAGAATACCTCGGCCGCCGCGATGGTTTGGCGGCCGGTGTCTGTGGATAGAACTAAATTGCCGCTCTCGTCCACCGTCTCGAAGCGCCCCTTTTGGGTATGACGCATGGTTTTGGCGGTGATCTGCTCGCCCAGCCGCGCCGCGCGCGCCAGCCATGCGGCGCGGATCGGGGCGAAGCCATAATCGCGAAACTGCTGCTCATAGCGGGCATAGGCGGCGGCGAGCAGGGTCAAAAACGCCTCGGGGGTGATGCGCGTGCCGCTCTCGCCCGCAAGGCTGACGGGGCGCAAAGCCCCCTCTTCGACTTGGCCCGCGTCGGGTGCGGCGGCCAGATTGACGCCGATGCCGATGGCGATATGCGACACCGCCCCGCCCGCCGTGCCCGCGCTTTCGAGCAAGATACCGGCGACCTTGCCGCCATTGAGCAAAACGTCATTGGGCCATTTGAGCGCGAAAATATCGCTGCGCCCCGTGGCGGCGCAAAAGGCCTCGTCCAAGGCGACGGCGGCGACAAAGCTGCGCAGCGCGACCTTATCGGGGGTCTCATTGGGGCGCATCACCAAAGTGGCGGCGAAATTGCCCTCGGGCATCGCCCATACGCGCCCGCGCCGCCCGCGCGCGGCGCTTTGCGATTTGGCCAAAATCCATTCGGGACCGGACAGTTGCGCAGCTCTGCGGGCGGCTTCGGCATTGGTGCTATCGACCTGTGCCAAAATACGCCGCCCGTAGCCTTCGGGCCAATCGGGCCCTGCGGCCTCGGGGGCCGCTACATTCGGGTCAGTTGACAAGAGTGGCTGCCGCTGCGGCCGCTGCGCCTTCGACCCCGAACATCCACGCCGATCCGATCAACATGATCGCAGCGCAGGCCACCAAAATCCCCCAAAGAACGGGCGATTTATTGGCATCAAGGCTCGCGCCCTCTTCGCCGAAATACATGTAGTAAACGATGCGGATATAGTAGAAGGCCCCGATCACCGAGGCGATCACACCGGCAACGGCCAGCCATCCCAGACCCGCCTCATAAGCGGCGCGCAACACGTAGAATTTGCCAAAAAAGCCCAAGAAGGGCGGCACGCCCGCCAGCGAGAACATCAAGAACAGCACCGCCATGGCACGGCCTGGATGGCTGCGCGCATAAAGGTTGAGGCTCTTGATATCGGTCACCGGCTCGCCGTCGCGCTCCATGGTCAAGATGAAGGCAAAGGCGCCGACATTCATCGTCACATAGATCGCCATATAGATCAGCAAAGCCTGCACACCCAAGACCGTGCCCGCCGCAAGCCCCATCAAGGCAAAGCCCATATGGGCAATCGACGAATAGGCCATCAGACGTTTGATATTGGTTTGCCCGATCGCGGCCACCGCGCCGAGGAACATCGACAAAACCGCCAAAAGCGCGACGATCTGTTGCCAATCGCCCACCACGCCGCCGAAGGCGTCATGCAAGACCCGCGCCATCAAACCCATCGCGGCCATTTTCGGCGCGGTGGCGAAAAACGCGGTGATCGGGGTCGGCGCGCCCTCATAGACATCGGGCGTCCACATGTGGAACGGCACCGCCGAGACCTTGAAGGCCAGACCCGCCGTGACAAAGACGAGGCCGAACAACAGCCCCAAAGGCGCATCGCCGCTGGCCGCGTCGATAATCCCCGCAAAAAGCGTCGTGCCGGTATAGCCATAGGTGAGCGAGGCGCCGTAAAGCAACAAGCCCGAGCTGAGTGCGCCAAGGACGAAGTATTTCATCCCCGCTTCGGTGGATTTCACGCTGTCGCGGCGCAAGGAGGCAACCACATAAAGCGCGAGCGATTGCAGCTCCAACCCCATGTAAAGCGCCATCAGATCCCCTGCCGAAACCATCATCATCATGCCGACCGCCGAAAGCGCCACCAGCATCGGATATTCGAACCGCAACATCCCGCGGCGCGACATATACTCTTGGCCCATGACCAAGACCGCCGCCCCCGACAGCAAGATCGTCACCTTGGCAAAGCGCGAGAAAGCGTCATCGACGAACATGCCGCCAAAGGCCTGTGTCGTGCCCGAGCCGCCAAAGCCGATCCACGCCGCAATGAGCGCAAACAGCCCCGCCGTCAGCCAGACCAAAAGCCCCGCGATCTTGTCTTTGCCGGTGTAGACCGCCGCCACCAATGCCACCATGGCATAGACAGACAAAACGATTTCCGGCGCGATTGTATTCAGATCAGCCTGGATCATGTCTCAGGGCTCCCGTCAGTGGGACGCGGCCATGCCACCCGCCGCAGGGGCGTGGGCAACAGCCGTGTCATAGTTGGATACCAGCGCCTCGACAGAGGGGCCGATGATGTCGGTGACAAGCGCGGGATAAACCCCGAGCAAAAGCGTCATGACCACGAGCGGCGCAAAGATCGCCTTTTCGCGCGAATTCATCTCACGAATGGTTTTGAGGCTTTCCTTGATCAGATCGCCCAGCATCACGCGGCGATAGAGCCACAGCGCATAGGCCGCCGAGAAAATCACCCCCGAGGTCGCGACCAGAGCAACCCAAGTGTTCACTTGGAAAATCCCCATCAAAACAAGGAATTCGCCGATGAAACCCGAGGTGCCAGGCAGACCGACATTGGCCATGGTGAAGAACAAGAAGATCAGCGCATAGGCCGGCATCCGGTTCACCAGACCGCCATAGGCCTCGATCTCGCGGGTGTGCATCCGGTCATAGATCACGCCCACGCAGAGGAAGAGCGCGCCGGAGATAAAGCCGTGGCTGATCATCTGGAAAATCGCGCCATCCACGCCTTGTTGATTGGCCGCGAAAATCCCCATGGTCACATAGCCCATATGAGCGACGGAACTATAGGCGATGAGCTTTTTCATATCCTCTTGCACCAGCGCCACCAGCGAAGTGTAAACGATGGCAATCGCCGACATCCAGAACACCAGCGGCGCCAGCAGTTCGGAGGCCACGGGGAACATCGGCAAGGAAAAGCGCAAGAAGCCGTAGCCGCCCATTTTCAAAAGGATCGCCGCCAGAACCACCGAACCTGCGGTCGGGGCCTGCACGTGCGCGTCCGGCAACCAAGTGTGCACCGGCCACATCGGCATTTTCACCGCCAGCGAGGCGAAGAAGGCGAGGAAGAGCAAGGTTTGCATCCCGCCGACGATCTGCATCCCGAAGAGCGAGAAGCTCTCGGAGCCGAACTGATGGGTCAAAAGCGTCGGAATATCGGTCGTGCCCGCATCCGCATACATCGCCACCATCGCCACCAGCATCAAGACCGAGCCAAGGAAGGTGTAGAGGAAGAATTTGAACGAGGCATAGATGCGGTTCGCCCCGCCCCAGATGCCGATGATCAGGAACATCGGAATAAGGCCCGCCTCGAAGAACACATAAAACAGCACCAGATCAAGCGCCATAAAGACGCCAAGCATCAGCGTCTCGAGCAGCAAGAAGGCGATCATATATTCCTTGACGCGGCTCTCGACGCCCCAGCTTGCCGCAATCACCAGCGGCATCATGAAGGTGGTGAGCAGGACAAACAGAACCGAAATTCCGTCCACACCCATTTTATAGGTCAGACCCGCCACCCACGCGCGCTCTTCAACGAATTGAAAACCGGTGTTGGAGGCGTCGAATTCGGCCAGAATGAACAGCGACACAAGGAAGGTCAGCGCCGTGGCAATCAAAGCCACCCATTTCGCATTGCGATTGGCCGCCTCGTCCGAGCCGCGCAAAAACACCGCAAGGATCAGCGCCGCCAAGGCCGGCAGGAAGGTGACGATGGAAAGAAGGTTATCCATTATTCCGCCCCTCCGGTGAGCGACATCCATGTGATCAGGACAACAATCCCGATGACCATGGCGAATGCGTAGGTAAAGATATAGCCGGACTGTGCCCGTCCCGCGAGGCGGGTGAAGAAGGGCACAATGCCCATGGCCACGCCGTTGATCGAGCCGTCGATGACATTGCCATCGCCGCGTTTCCACAAGAACCGCCCGAGCGCAAAGGCCGGTTTGACAAAGATCACGTCATAGATTTCGTCAAAATACCATTTGTTCAGAAGGAACAGATAGAGCGGCCGCTGGGCCTCGGCGAATTTGCGCGGCATGGCGGGATTGACGATGTAGAACCAATAGGCGGTGATAAAGCCCAAAACCATGGCGATGAAGGGGCTGACCTTGACCCATTTGGGGCTATGGTGCGCGTCATCCATCACATGGTTGTCCGGCGACATATAGATCGCGCCTTTCGGGGCCGCGCCGCTATGGGCCATGGCGCCGTCTTTGGCGTGGCTGTCGGTGGCGTGGCTGTCAGTGCCGTGGCTGTCTTCGGCCTTGGCATGGGTATCGGCTGCTGCGTGGCTGTCGTCGCCATGCGCCTCGTCCTTGGCCGCACCATCATGGGTGTCGGCCGCGCCATGCCCGCCCTCTTCGGCGGCGTGATGCGCGGGAATACCGTAAAAACGGTTCACCTTGTCATGATCACCAAAGAAGCTGCCATAGAAGACCATGCCCGAGAAGACCGCGCCAAGCGCCAGAACGCCGAGCGGCACCAACATCACCATGGGGCTTTCATGGGCGTGTTCATGGGTATGTTTGTCGCCGCGCGCCTCGCCGTAGAAGGTCAGGAACATCAAGCGCCAGCTATAGAAAGAGGTGAAGGCCGCAGCCACAACCAGCATCCAAAAGGCATAGCCGCCATCGGTGCCCGCATAGGCGCTCTCGATGATCGCGTCTTTGGACAGGAAACCGGCAAAACCGATGGTCGTGAGCGGAATACCAACGCCGGTGATCGCCAATGTGCCGATCATCATCGCCCAGAACGTATAGGGGATTTTCTTGCGCAGGTTGCCATAGTTACGCATGTCCTGCTCGTGATGCATCGCGTGGATCACCGAGCCTGCGCCAAGGAACAGCATCGCCTTGAAAAACGCGTGGGTCAAAAGGTGGAACATCGCCACCGAATAGACGCCCACGCCTGCGGCCACGAACATATAGCCAAGCTGCGACATGGTCGAATAGGCGATGACCCGTTTGATATCGTTTTGCACCAAACCGATGGTCGCGGCGACAAAGGCCGTCGAGGCGCCGAGGAAGGTGATAAACGCCAAAGTCTCGGGCGCATATTCCATCAAGGGCGACATGCGGCAGACAAGGAAAACCCCCGCCGTCACCATGGTCGCCGCGTGGATCAGAGCCGACACAGGCGTCGGGCCCTCCATCGCGTCGGGAAGCCATGTGTGCAAGAAAAGCTGTGCCGATTTGCCCATCGCACCGATGAACAACAAGAAGGCCAGAAGGTTCGCCGCATTCCAGTCGGTCCAAAGGAAGGTGATCGTCGCATCGGCCAAAGCGGGCGCGGCGGCAAAAATATCGTCAAAGCGGATGCTGTCGGTCATGTAGAACAGGCCGAAGATCCCAAGCGCAAAGCCGAAATCGCCGACACGGTTGACCACAAAGGCCTTGATCGCGGCGGCATTGGCCGACGGCTTTTTGTAGTAAAAACCGATGAGAAGATAGGAGGCCACGCCCACGCCTTCCCACCCAAAGAACATCTGCACAAGGTTGTCGGAGGTCACCAGCATCAGCATAGCAAAGGTGAAGAACGACAGATAGGCAAAGAAACGCGCCTTGTAATGCTCGCCCTCGCCCCAATTGTCGTCATGCGCCATATAGCCCATGGAATAGAGGTGCACGAGCGCCGAAACGCTGGTCACCACGATGAGCATGATGGCGGTCAACCGATCAAGGCGGATGCCCCAAGAGGTCTCCAACGTGCCCGATTGGATGAAGTCAAGAATATGGATGTGCTGCGTCTCGGTGCCGAGGGTCAGAAACGTGATCCACGAAAGCAAACAGGCCAGAAACAGCAGACCGGTGGTCAGATACTGCGCGCCCTTCTCGCCAATCGTCCGCCAGCCAAAGCCCGCGATGATTGCCCCGATGAGGGGCGCAAAAAGAATTGTCGTGACCATATCTCTTAGCCCTTCATCACATTGACGTCTTCAACCGCGATGGTGCCACGGTTGCGGAAGAAACTCACAAGGATCGCAAGGCCGATCGCGGCCTCGGCGGCGGCAACGGTGAGCACGAAGAGCGTGAACACCTGCCCGACCAGATCGCCGTGATACCAAGAGAAAGCCACCAGATTGATATTCACCGCCAGCAGCATCAATTCGATGCTCATCAGCAAGATGATCACATTCTTGCGGTTCAGGAACAGGCCGAAAATCCCGATCACGAAAAGCGCGGCAGCCACTGCCAGATAATGTTCAATTCCGATCATGTTCGTCCCTCGCGGTCATATCTCGTCGCGTTCATTGGCTCGGTTAAGGTTTTGCGTCTCATCAAAGCCCCTGCCCCGGTTTCACATTCTTGAGTTCCATGGCCTGCGCCGGATCACGCCACATCTGCTCGAGCACATTCTGGCGTTTGACGTCCTTGCGGTGGCGCAGGGTCAAAACGATCGCGCCGATCATCGCGACCAAAAGGATCAGCCCCGACAATTGGAACAACAAGAAGTATTTGTCATAAAGCAGCGCGCCCAAGGCGGCGGTGTTTTCCACATCCGCCGGCGCCACGGCCTCGCGCGCGGCCTGCGCCCCTTCGGCGCTTTCCCACACGCCAAAGGCCATGCCGAACTGCATCAAGATCACCACCCCGATCAGCAGGGCCAGCGGCATATATTGCGCCATGCCCGCCCGCAGCTCGGCGAAATCCACATCCAGCATCATCACCACAAAGAGGAAAAGCACCGCGACCGCGCCCACATAGACGATGATCAACAGCATGGCGACGAATTCGGCCCCCATCAGCACAAACAGCCCCGCAGAGGAGAGGAAGGCCAAGATCAGCCACAGCACCGAATGCACAGGGTTGCGGCTGATGACGGTGAACAAGCCACCCAGAACCGCACAGATCGCGAATAGATAAAAGGCAAATGCCGCAACCGTCATGTCTCGTCTTCCTCTTTGTCTGCCATCACATCGCGCGCAAGATCCATGGCGCGGGTCATGGCGGGTATGCCTGCGAACATCGACATTTGCGCGATGGTCTCGGCGATCTCTTCTTTGGTGGCGCCCGCCTCGATGGCGTGGCGCACGGTCATGCGCACCTGCGTATCGCTTTGCGCGCCCTGCATCGTCAGCCCCGCAAGCGTGAGCAAAAGGCGGGTTTTCGCATCCAGCCCGTCCTTGCTCATCCCCTTGCCAAAGGCAAATTCCATCATCTCTTTGGGCATCGTCGGCCAGAGGGTTTCAAACCCTTTGGGCGAAAAGCTTTCGAGCGCCGGATTGAAGGCTTTGGCCATCTCCTGGGCCTGCTCCATCATCAATTCGAACGGGGTCTTGCCAGTCATCGGATCGCCTTTCTTTGGCACGGCGCGCACCGGCCGCCGCCCCGCGGGGCGGTGCAGGCGGGCAGGCTTGCGCAGGTATGAGGCGAAAACAGGCTCATCGGTAAGGCGCATCCATCTCGAGGTTGCGCGCGATCTCGGATTCCCACCGCTCGCCATTGGAAAGCAGCTTTTCCTTGTCGTAAAACAGCTCTTCGCGGGTCTCGGTCGAGAATTCGAAATTCGGCCCCTCGACAATCGCATCCACGGGGCAGGCCTCTTGGCAGAACCCGCAATAGATGCATTTGGTCATATCGATGTCATAGCGCGTGGTGCGGCGCGAGCCATCCTCGCGCGGCTCGGCGTCAATGGTGATCGCCTGCGCGGGGCAGACGGCTTCGCACAATTTACACGCGATGCAGCGCTCTTCGCCGTTCGGATAGCGGCGCAGCGCATGCTCGCCGCGGAACCGCGGGCTCAACGGCCCCTTTTCATGCGGATAGTTCAGCGTCGCTTTGGGCGCAAAAAAGTATTTCAAACCAAGGCGAAAGCCCTTGATGAAATCGGTCAGCAGGAAATATCCGGCCGCGCGGCGATAATCGACATTAGCCATGATCAGCCTCCAATCGCCCAGCGGGCATAGGCACCGCCGAAAGCTTCGAATTTTGCAAGGAAGGCCACCAGAACGACCCAGAACAGCGACATGGGCAGGAAGACCTTCCAACCGATCCGCATCAACTGGTCATAGCGGTAGCGCGGGGTGATCGCCTTCACCATCGAGAAGATGAAGAAGACAAAGAGCATTTTGCCGATCATCCACAAGATGCCATCGGGCAAACCGGGGATCGGCGACAGCCAGCCGCCAAAGAACAGCAAGGTGGTCAGCGCGCACATCAACACAACCGCGACCAATTCGCCGATCATGAACAACAAGAAGGGCGTCGAGGAATATTCCACCTGATACCCCGCGACCAATTCCGATTCCGCTTCGGGCAAATCAAACGGCGGGCGGTTGGTTTCGGCCAGCGCCGAGATCAAGAAAAGGAAGAGCATCGGGAAATGCGGCAACCAATACCACGAGAACAGACCATAAGAGCCGTCCTGCGCGCCGACGATTGCCGAGAAATTCATCGAGCCGGTCGAGATGATGATGCCGATGATGATCAACCCGATCGAGACCTCATAGGAAATCATCTGCGCCGCAGAGCGCAAGGAGCCGAGGAAAGGGTATTTCGAGTTCGACGCCCAACCGCCCATGATCACGCCGTAGACCTCCAAGGAGGAGACCGCCATCACATAAAGGATCGCCACGTTGATATTGGACAAAACCCAACCGTCATTGAAGGGGATCACCGCCCAAGCGATGAGCGCCATCACAAGGCTGACCATCGGCGCGAGCAAGAAAACCACACGGTCGGCGCCCGCAGGGAAAACCACCTCTTTGACGATATATTTGAGGAAGTCGGCAAAGCTCTGCATCAGGCCGAAAAAGCCGACCACATTGGGCCCGCGCCGCATCTGCACCGCCGCCCAGATCTTGCGATCCGCATACATCAAGAACGCCAGCGCCACCAGAAGCGGCAGGACGATCAAAAGAACCTGACCTACAATCAGCAGGCCCATTCCAAGGGTGGTCGTGGTAAAAAAGTCAGCCATCAGGTCCTCATACCGCCGGTATTCCATTTTCCGCGCAATGCGCAGCGACGACTTCCGCGTCGATCGTTTTCAATCCGCGGGGCAGCGCCGGCGAGATGGTATAAATCGCATCCCCCCGCCACAGGCCACCCTGCTCTGTCACATTGGTGCGCAAATGACGCGCAAATCCGTAGCCACGGATCAGCGTGTATTGCGCCGCCGCACATTGCGCAAACTGCGCCACATCGGCGCGCCCGCTTGCCCCGCGCATGGCGACCTGAAAATTGACCAGATCACCATCGAGAAGCTGTGTTTCGATGCCCAGATACTGCGGCGCGGGCGCGGCCCGCGACACATCCTGACCGCTGGGCGCACAAGCCCCGAGCGCCGCCATCAGCCCAAGCGCGCCAAGCGCCGGCTTTATGGACGCGCCATATCTCACTCTGCGGCCAAAGCCTCTTTGCCGCGCGCGGCGGCATTGGCCGACAGTTCGGCCATCAACTGGCTGGCGCGCGCAATCGGGTTGGTGAGGTAGAAATCCTTGATCGCGGGGACGAAATCGGCCAGTCCAAGCGCCCCTGCGGGCAGCTTTTCCCAAACGTTTTCAGCCACTTCATCCACGCCCTTAAGGTGCGGCACCGCCGCGACCAGCGCCGTGCGCAACTGTGCAAGGCTGTCAAAGGGCAAAGCCTCGCCCGCTTCGGCAGACAGGGCGCGCAAGATCGCCCAGTTCTCTTTCGCCTCACCGGGTGCGAAACCGGCGCGCATCGACAATTGCGGGCGCCCTTCGGTGTTCACAAACAATCCGTTTTCTTCGGTATAGGCCGCCGCAGGCAGGATGATATCGGCGCGATGCGCCCCGCGGTCGCCATGGCTGCCTTGATAGATGACAAAGGGTCCTGCCGCGATTTCGACCTCATCGGCGCCAAGGTTATAGATCACCTCGGCCCCCTCGATGGCCTTGTCCAGACCGCCTTCGGTCACCGCCCCCACATCCATCGCGCCGACGCGCGCGGCAGCGCTATGCAGAACCAGAAGCTTGCCGTTGGTTTTCTCGGCCACATCCATCGCAGCGGCCAGAACCGCCGCGCCGTCGGCCTCGCGCAAGGCGCCCTGCCCGACGATGACGACCGATGGCACCTCTTTGATGTCGGTGAATTTATGTTTGGTCAGCTTGTCGAGCGCCGCGCGATCCGTGCCCATATGCACATAGTCATAGGTCAAATCCGCCGCCGCACCGATCAAGGCGACATTGGCGCCCTTGGTCCATGCCTTGCGGATCCGCGCGTTCAGCACCGGCGCCTCGTCGCGCGGGTTGGTGCCGATCAACATGATATATTGAGCGTCATCAATGTCTTCGATCGTCGCCGTGCCCACATAGGCCGAACGGTTGCCCGCTGGCAATTTCGCGCCATCCGTGCGGCATTCGACCGACCCGCCCAAACCGGTGATCATTTGCTTGAGCGCGAAAGCCGCCTCGACAGGGGCCAGATCACCGACCAGACCGGCAATTTTCTTGCCCTTCATGGCGGCGGCGGCGGCGCCGAGCGCCTCGCCCCATCCGGCTTTGCGCAGCTTGCCGTTCTCGCGGATATAAGGCGTATCAAGCCGTTGGCGGCGCAGCCCGTCCCAAACGAAACGGGTCTTGTCGGAAATCCATTCCTCGTTCACGCCGTCATGGTTGCGCGGCAAAATCCGCATCACTTCGCGCCCCTTCGTATCGACGCGAATGTTCGATCCCAGCGCATCCATCACATCGATGCTCTCTGTCTTGCTCAATTCCCAAGGCCGCGCCGTAAAGGCATAGGGCTTGGAGGTCAGCGCGCCGACGGGGCACAGGTCGATGATATTGCCCTGCATATTGCTGTCGAGCGTCTGGTTCAGATAGGAGACGATCTCGCTGTCCTCGCCGCGGCCCGTCTGGCCCATCTGGGTGATGCCCGCCACTTCGGTGGTGAAACGCACGCAGCGGGTGCACGAAATACAGCGCGTCATCGCCGTGCCCACAAGCGGGCCGAGGTTGACGTCATCCACCGCGCGCTTTGGCTCTTTGAACCTCGTCTCGGAAATGCCGTAGGCCATGGCCTGATCTTGCAGGTCGCATTCGCCGCCCTGATCGCAAATCGGGCAATCGAGCGGGTGGTTGATGAGGATAAATTCCATCACCCCTTCGCGCGCCTTTTTCACCATCGGCGAATTGGTTTTCACCACGGGCGGTTGCCCCTCGGGACCAGGGCGCAAATCCTTGACCTGCATCGCGCAGGAGGCCGCCGGTTTGGGCGGGCCGCCGACCACTTCGACAAGGCACATGCGGCAATTGCCCGCGATGGACAGACGCTCGTGATAGCAAAAACGCGGCACTTCCACGCCCGCCTGCTCACAGGCCTGAATCAGGGTCATCGCCCCGTCCACTTCAACCTCTTGGTCGTCGATAATGATCTTGCGTAGGTCAGACATGGGGTCTCACTTTGCTTTCAGTAAGGCGCCGATACGGCTATTGCTGGCAATCTCGGCGCGGCCCAGATCGCAGAAGGTTTCGGGATTGCTGCGCTGCACGCCCTTGGCCTTGAGATAGGCCTCGCCGCGGCTGCGCATTTTGGCCTTTTCGGCCTTGTTGGTCACATAGGCCTCGATCTCGGCGTCGGAATATCCGCGCGCCTTGGCCATGCTTTCGAGGGTGTTCATATAGCGGTAAGCGCGGATCATCCGCGGCGAGATGACGGCGCAATTCTTGCGGATCTCGTCGGCAATACCGATCGCCAAAAGCCCGTCGTTGATGTCTTTCTCGCTGCGCAGATCGGCGCGCGCTTCGGCGGCGCTGGCAATCGAGAGGCTGGCGGCAAGGATCATAGTGGTCATAACACGCATAAAAGATACTCCTGTCAGTGGCAGGGCGGCGCGCAGGGATTTGCGCCCGCCATCTGCCATGCAGATGGGAGTTTGCGCCGCTGTTATGCAATAACGGCGCGAAAAACCCTTATGTATCAACGTGCTTACCATCCCAGGCAACGCCCCTTCACGACCAGATTGCCATTGACGATATTGGGCTCTTCGGCGTCGGGGGAGATGTCCCACACGATATCGGAGCTGCCGTATTGTTTGATGCAATGAGTGGTGGCGCGGTGGCGCACGGCCTCGCGCGCGCCGGCCAAAGTCTCGCTCGTGGCCCCGACCGAGGCCATCACCGCCGCCGGATCGTCCTTGGACACATCGAGTTTGGATTTATAGCTGCGCCCGTCAAACACCGTGCGGTTCTTTTGGAACGGCGAGGTGCAGGCCGACAGCGCCAAAGCCCCGCATAGGGCCGCCGCGATCATCATCGGGTGTCTCATGCAACCTCCTCCTGCGCACATCCGTGCATCTTCCAAAGCCCCTTGAGGCCCATATTTTGCCCCTGCAGCCAGTCCCAGCCAAAGGCCTCGGCGCTATCGCCATGGGCGCGCAGATGGTCCAGCCGTTCAAGCGCCTCCTCCAGCGTCGGGCGATGGCCTTCGGGCACGAACCACATCACGAAATGCATCGCGCCCATAATTTCGAACCACTCGGCGCGGCGAGCGTAGAATTGCCGGTGCACCGTGTTCCAAACGAAATTCTCAAGGCTTGGCGCATCTTGCCAGACCGTCAGATTGGCCACCGATTGCGGATCACCGCCAATGGCGTTTTCGGTATTGCCGGTGCCTGACTCGCCCGATCCTTCCATCATCCACACAAACCCCGGCATGCGTTTGCCCATGCCGTTGATGCGGTCGAGATTGCCCATGAATTCGGCCACGCGCGGATCATCCACCGGCGCGACAAGCCGCCCGATGTTCAGTTCCGCGATATGGTGGCCCTTGGGCATCATGATGGTTTACTCTGCGGCCACGGCGCTGACCTTACCGGTCTTTTGCGCCTTGATACGGTCTTCGATTTCGTCGCGGAAATTGCGGATCAACCCTTGGATCGGCCAAGCCGCCGCATCGCCAAGCGCGCAAATCGTGTGGCCTTCGACCTGTTTGGTCACATCCCACAGCATGTCGATCTCTTCGGGGTCGGCCTCGCCTTTGACCAGACGTTCCATCACCCGCATCATCCACCCCGTGCCTTCGCGGCAGGGCGTGCATTGGCCACAGCTTTCGTGCTTGTAGAATTTCGCCAGACGCCAGATCGCCTTGATGATGTCGGTCTCTTTGTCCATCACGATCACCGCCGCCGTGCCAAGGCCGGAGCCCAGCTCGCCGCGCAGGTAGTCGAAATCCATGATCGCGTCTTTCATCTTCTCGCCGCGCACACAAGGCACCGACGAGCCGCCAGGGATCACCGCTTTGAGGTTGTCCCAACCGCCGCGAATACCGCCGCAATGTTTCTCGATCAGCTCTTCAAAGGAAATCGACATCGCCTCTTCGACAACGCAGGGGTTGTTGACGTGGCCCGAGATGGCGAAGAGTTTCGTGCCCGCGTTATTCGCCCGCCCAAAGCCCGAGAACCATTCCGCGCCGCGGCGCAAGATCGTCGGCACAACGGCGATGGATTCGACGTTGTTCACCGTGGTCGGGCAGCCATAAAGCCCCGCGCCCGCCGGAAACGGCGGCTTCATCCGCGGCATGCCCTTTTTGCCCTCAAGGCTTTCGAGCAATGCGGTCTCTTCGCCGCAAATATAGGCCCCTGCCCCGTGGTGCAGGAAGACATCGAAATCCCAACCGGATTTGGCGGCATTCTTGCCGATCAAACCCGCGTCATAGCATTCGTCAATCGCCGTCTGCAGCGCCTCGCGCTCGCGGATATATTCGCCGCGCAGATAGATGTAGCAGGTGTTGGCATTCATCGCGAAAGAGGCGATCAGCGCGCCTTCGATCAATGTATGCGGATCATGGCGCATGATCTCGCGGTCCTTACAGGTGCCCGGTTCGGATTCGTCGGCATTGATCACCAGATAGGCGGGGCGACCGTCGCTTTCCTTGGGCATGAAGGACCATTTCAAACCCGTCGGAAAGCCCGCACCGCCGCGCCCGCGCAGCCCCGAGGCCTTCATCGTGTCGATGACCCAATCGCGGCCCTTTTTGATGATACCGGCAGTGCCGTCCCAATGGCCGCGCGCCTGCGCGCCCTTCAGCGTGCGGTCATGCATGCCGTAGATATTGGTAAAGATCCGGTCCTGATCGTTCAGCATAAGGCTATCCTCGCCCGTTCACGTTGTCTTTTGGCGCGCGCGCCAGATTTGATAGATCACCACAAACACCCAGATAAAGGCGGCAATGGCGGCGAAATCGAAGAGGAAGAGGTAACGCGCCTCCATCCCCAATTTCGCGCCGAGCACCTGCGCCCCCATCCAAAGCAACATCGTCGCGGCAATCACGAGGGCGGCCATGCGCCCCTTGCGTGCCAGATGTTGCTCTTGCTTGCTCATCTATCTCTCCAGCGCCTTAGTAGACGCCGCCTTTTTTGACCTTGGCGGAAAACTCGGTCTCCTCGCCCGCGGCCAGTTTTGTTGCTTGCTCGATCCAGTTGTCGCGCGCCACGCGGCCACGGAAGGTGCCAAGATGGTCATCGACCCATGCAACCTCGTCGGCGCTCCATTTGGCGACCTGATCGAAGTGGAAAAAGCCCAAAGAGTGCAGCAAGGCCTCCAGCTTGGGACCGACGCCCTTGATCTGCTTGAGGTCATCCGCCCCCGCCTTGCGCGGCGCTTTCATGGTGCGCGGCTTTTTGCCCGCCCCTGTCGGCGCGTTTTTGTCGGCAGCAGCGGTTTTCGCAGCAGGTTTGGCGGCGGTTTTGGCCGTCGATTTCGCCGCCGTTTTCGGCGCCGCTTCGGCTTTCTTCGCAGCGGCGGCGCTGACCTTCTTGGCCTTCACGCCGCCTTTGGTGGCCGCGGCATCTTTCGTCGCAGCGGGCTTTGCCTCGGACTTGGCGCTGGCCTTGGGCTTGGCTTTGCTGGTGGCTTTCGCCTCTTGTTTGGTTGCGCCCGTGCTGTCGGCCTTGGCCTTGGCGGCGGGTTTGGCGGCGGTTTTCGCAGCCGCTTTGGCGCTGCCTGCACCAGACTTACCGCCCTTGCCTTCCAAAACCGATCCGGCAGAGGCGCCGCCCAATTTGCCCGTGCCGTCCTGCCACGGGGTCACCAAGGGCACTTCGGTCCCGTCGATGCGCTTGACCGTATCGCCGATATCAACGGCGGCTTGGACAGAGGCGTTATACTGTGCGCGCCCTTCGACATATTGCGCCAAAGAGGTCACGCCCGAGGCAGGCTCGGCGGCATAACGGCCGTTTTGCGGTCCAGGAACCGGCACTTTGCCCGCGCCCAATTCGTCGATGATCTCGCTCAGGCGCGCGGCGGTCAGATCCTCGTAGTAATCCTTGCCGATCTGCGCCATCGGCGCGTTCGCACAGGCCCCGAGGCATTCGACCTCTTCCCACGAAAACTTGCCATCGCCGGACAGCTCATGCGCCTTGCCGGCGATCTTCTCCTTGCACACGGCGATCAGGTCCTCGGCCCCGCAAATCATGCAGGACGTCGTGCCGCAAACCTGAATATGTGCAACAGAACCAACAGGTTGCAATTGGAACATAAAGTAGAACGAGGCCACCTCGACCACCCGCATATAGGCCATGCCAAGCATATCGGCGATATGTTCAATCGCCGGACGCGTCAGCCAGCCCTCTTGCTCTTGGGCGCGCCAAAGCAAGGGGATAACCGCCGAGGCCTGACGCCCTTCGGGAAATTTGGTGATCTGCGCCTCGGCCCATGCCTGATTGGCGGGGGCAAAGGCGAAACTGTCGGGTTGGGTGTGGTGGAGCCTACGCAACATCTGGTCTTATCCGTTCTTCTTGGCCGAACATGTGGCGGGGTGCGCCTTCGGAGCGGCCAGACACATCATCAGCGCGGCCATGCCAGCCGCTGCGGTCAAAGTGAAGCCCATCATCATCTGTCGATCTCCCCGAACACCACATCCATCGTGCCGATGATCGCCGCCACATCGGCCAGCTGGTGACCTGTGGCCACGTGATCCATCGCCTGCAAATGCAAGAAGCCAGGCGCGCGGATTTTGCTGCGGTAGGGTTTGTTGGACCCGTCCGCCACAAGATAGACGCCGAATTCGCCCTTGGGCGCTTCGACCGCGGCGTAAACCTCGCCTGCGGGCACATGGAAGCCTTCTGTATAGAGCTTGAAGTGGTGGATCAGGCTCTCCATCGAGGTTTTCATATCACCGCGTTTGGGCGGGGTGATCTTGCCGCGTGCCAGAACATCGCCCGTGGCCTCGCGTAGTTTGACAATCGCCTGACGGATGATCGAGGTCGATTGACGCATCTCTTCCATGCGGCACAGGTAACGGTCATAGCAATCGCCGTTCTTGCCCACGGGGATGTCAAACTCGAACTCGTCATAGCATTCATAGGGCTGCGCGCGGCGCAAATCCCATGCAAGGCCGGAGCCGCGCACCATCACGCCCGAGAAGCCGTAATCGAGAATATCCTGCTCGGTGATCACACCGATATTGACGTTACGCTGTTTGAAAATCCGGTTTTCGGTCAACAGCCCGTCGATATCGTCCAGCACCTTGGGGAATTCCAGCGCCCATTCCTCGATATCATCGAGCAGATCATCGGGCAGATCCTGATGCACACCGCCGGGGCGGAAATAGGCCGCGTGCAAACGCGCCCCGCAGGCCCGCTCATAAAAGAACATCAGCTTTTCGCGCTCTTCAAAGCCCCACAAGGGCGGGGTCAGCGCGCCGACATCCATCGCTTGGGTGGTGACGTTGAGCAAATGGTTCAAAACGCGGCCGATTTCCGAATAAAGAACGCGGATCAGCGAGGCGCGGCGCGGCACTTCAACGCCGGTCAGACGCTCGATGGCAAGGCACCAAGCGTGCTCTTGGTTCATTGGCGCCACATAGTCGAGCCGGTCGAAATACGGCAGGTTTTGCAGGTAGGTCCGGCTCTCCATGAGCTTTTCCGTGCCGCGGTGCAACAGGCCGATATGCGGATCGCAGCGCTCGACGATCTCGCCGTCAAGCTCCAGCACCAGCCGCAAAACCCCGTGCGCCGCAGGGTGCTGCGGGCCGAAGTTGATGTTGAAATTGCGGATTTTCTGCTCGCCGCTCAGCGCATCCACGCTGCCGTCGTCAAATTTGGAGCCGTCCATCATTTCGCTGCCTCCTTCTCGTCACCCGGAAGGATGTATTCGGCACCCTCCCATGGGGACATGAAATCAAACTGGCGGTATTCCTGCACCAGCTTCACCGGCTCGTAGACCACGCGTTTCAACTCGTCGTCGTAACGCACTTCGGTATAGCCCGTGGTCGGGAAATCCTTGCGCAACGGATAGCCGCGAAAGCCGTAGTCGGTGAGGATACGGCGCAAATCGGGGTGGCCGGAAAACAGGATGCCGAACATGTCAAAGACTTCGCGCTCGAACCAGTTGGCCGAAGGGTGCACATCGACAATCGAGGGCACCATATCCTCTTCGCGGATCGCGGCGCGCAGCCGGATGCGGTGGTTTTGATACATCGACAAGAAGTGATAGATCACGTCGAACCGTTTGGCCCGCGCGGGGTAATCCACCGCCGTAATATCGACCAGCGACGAGAAACGGCAATTTTGATCGGTCTTGAGAAACTCGACCAGCGCCGGAAGGCTCGAAGGGGCCACATCGACGGTCAATTCGCCATGCGCCACCGCCCAATCCACCACGCAATCGGGCCGCTTCAGCGCAATCAGCGCGCCAAGTTCTTTGAGTGCTTCGCTCATCGCTTACCTCGCAATCGTGCCGGTGCGGCGGATTTTGCGCGCCAGTTGCAAAATGCCATACAGCAGCGCCTCGGCCGTGGGCGGGCATCCGGGCACATAGATATCCACCGGCACCACACGGTCACAGCCGCGCACAACGCTATAGCTATAGTGGTAATAGCCGCCGCCATTGGCGCAGGACCCCATCGAGATCACATAGCGCGGCTCGGGCATCTGGTCGTAAACCTTGCGCAGGGCGGGGGCCATTTTATTGGTCAATGTGCCCGCCACGATCATCACATCCGATTGGCGCGGAGAGGCGCGCGGCGCGATGCCGAAACGTTCGGCGTCATAGCGCGGCATCGAGGTATGCATCATCTCGACCGCGCAGCAGGCCAACCCGAAGGTCATCCAGTGCAACGATCCGGTGCGGCCCCAATTGATCAGATCCTCCGCAGAGGTGAGCAAAAAGCCCTTGTCTTGCAGCTCGGCGTTGAGCGCCTGCGTGGCGACCTCGCGGTCGGCGCCCGCGGTATTCGCTCCGGTCATCACTCCCATTCGAGCGCTCCCTTCTTCCATTCATAGGCAAATCCGGCGGTCAACACGCCAAGGAACACCATCATCGACCAAAATCCGACCATGCTCAGATCCTTGAAGGCCACGGCCCAAGGGAAGAGAAAGGCGATCTCAAGATCGAAGATGATGAAGAGGATCGAGACCAGATAGAAGCGCACGTCGAATTTCATGCGCGCATCGTCAAAGGCGTTGAACCCGCATTCATAGGCCGACACTTTTTCAGGGTCGGGATTGCGCACGGCAATGACAATGGCGGCGAGGATCAGGACAAGGCCAAGGGCAATGGCAATGGCCAGAAAGACGAGGATGGGAAGGTATTCCTTCAGCATCTCTTCCATGAGTGGCTCCTTTCATGCGCGCGGGGGCGCATCAACTGGCTGCTTAGCTGCCTCGTGGTTTACTCCTGCCCCTTGGCAGGGTCAACCAAAGTCGGACATATTCAAAAGCCTGAATTCATAAAGATTGCGCGCCGTATACGTTTGTTCACAAAGCCCCAAAAACAAGGCATGACAGCGCGCGGGCACGGGCGAAAACCGCCCTCAGCGGTGCCTGTGCAAAAGATGTTTTCACGGTAAAAGTTAACCAAGTTTTCCGACACTTGCCGAATCTGGCGGCTCTCTCGCGGCCAAAAGCGCCGCAAAGGGCAAGGCAAAGATTAAGGCAGGGTTAATTTCGCGCCCGCCGCGCCCCGCGCCGCGCAAGGGATTCGCCCAAGACCCGCAAGCAAACCCGCACCGCAAGGCCGCCCTGCAAACCCGCGCGCCAAAACACCGCAAGAGCCGCCGACCAATGGCCAACCCATGCGCCGACCGATATGCCACCTGACGTGCGCCGGACATGCAGCCCCACCCGTTTCTGGCCGTTGCGCGACCCTGCCCCTGCCTGCGTCCCTGTCCCCGTCCCTGTCCCCGTCCCTGCCCCGCGCGCGGATCAATCGCCCCTGCGCATCGCTTGGGCCATGGCGGCGGCCTTGGCGATCACCGCGCCGTCAAGGCCGGTCTCGTATCCCGCCTTGCGCAGATAGGCCTCCACCGCTTCGGTCGCCACATTCCCCGCCGCGCCCGGCGCATAGGGGCATCCGCCCAAACCGCCCACCGCCGCGTCAAACACCCGCAGCCCCGCCTCCAGCGACGCGCCGATATTGTCCAAGGCCCGCCCCGCCGTATCGTGGTAATGCCCCGCCAGCATCACCGCCGGCACCTCTTGGAGCACCGCATCAAGCATCGCGCGGATGGTTTCGGGGCGGCCCTGCCCGATGGTATCGCCAAGGCTGATCTCATAGCAGCCCAGCGCGCGCAGTTTGTGCGCCACCTGCGCCACCGCAGAAGGGGCAACCGGCCCGTCATAAGGACAATCGGTAACACAAGAGATATAACCGCGCAGCGGCACGCCCGCCGCTTTGGCGGCCTCGGCCACGGGGGCAAAACGGGCAAGGCTTTCGTCGATGCTGGCGTTGATATTGGCGCGCGAGAAGCCTTCGGAGGCCGAGCCGAAGATCGCCACCTCATCGGCGCGCGCCGCCAATGCCGCCTCGAAGCCGCGCATATTGGGGGTCAGCGCCGCATAGGAGACGCCCTCGGCCCGCGTGATCCCCGCCAGAACCTCGGCGCTATCGGCCATTTGCGGCACCCATTTGGGCGAGACGAAACTGGCCACCTCGATGCGTTTGAACCCCGCGCCCGACAGGCAATCGACCAGTGCGATTTTTTGCGCCGTCGGGATCGGACGCTTTTCGTTTTGCAGCCCGTCGCGCGGACCCATCTCAAAAATCTCGACATACTCGCCCATGGCGATGCTCCCCTCTTTTGCGCTGCGCCTTTGCCGCCTTGTGTCACCCTGCCTGCGATCTTTCGCGCCGCCGTGCCCTTCGCCCCTCGCCCTTCGTCCTTGCCCCCCGCGCCCCCCGCGTCCGCCGCGCGAGAAGCGGCCCTAGGCCCAGCGCGCCGCAGCGATAGGCAAAGCGCCGCTCAGCTTTCCCAAGCGGGATAGAACTCCTTGGCGAAAATCCGGCCCGCGCCCTCTTGCGGCAGGCTGGCTTGGAAGGCGGGGCGTTCGGTGATGCGCGCATACCATGCGCTGAGCTCGGGAAAGGGTTCGATCGGGGCGAAGTGGCGCGCCATATAGACCGCCTGCCCCGTGCAGACATCCGCCGCCGAAAAGCCCCCCGTGAGCAGATAGTCACGGTTCTCCACCGGCGTCGAAAGCCGCGCCTCGATGGCGCTATAGCATTTCTCGATCCGCTTGGCCTCGATCTGCATCACCGTGGCCGAGCGCATGTGATCCTCGCGCAGCGCGATATGCTGCTGGGTCAGATTGGCGGCGTGCTGGCTGATGGTCTCGGCAAACTCGACCCAGACCAGCCATGCCATGCGGTCGATATCCCCTGGCCCTTGATAAAGCGGCGCCTGAGCAAACCGCTCGCACAGGTAATGCACGATGGCGAGGCTTTCGAACATCCGCTCGCCGTCGATCTCCAGCGAGGGCACACGCCCAGCGGGGCTGACCGAGAGGTATTCGGGGTCGCGCAGGCTTTTGTCGAACCCGTGGCTGACCACTTGAAACGGCAGGTCCAATTCCCCCAAGAGCCAAAGCACCCGCATCGAGCGGCTTTGCGGCACATGGTGTAGCGTGATCATATCGTCTCCTCGTGGCCCATCGCCATCAGATGCTGTCAGGCACCCGTCGAGGCGCCAAGAAAGCGGGTCTTATAAAGTGCCCCAAGGTCAGGCGCAACCAAGCCCCCCACGCCAGATGCGCCCCATAGTCCGGCAAGGCCGCGCTCGGGGATGCGCGCGCGCCGCCCGCGCGCCATACCCCATGGCCATGCCCTCACGCTGAGCCTGATCGCCTTGCGCCCTATTGCGTGTCATCAGGCGCATAGAAATCGCGTTTGTAGAAGGCCGAAGGCCCGTCTTGGCGGCGCGCGGCTTGATAGGCCTCGCGTGCCTCCATACGGGCGAAATAGGCGCGCACGTTGGGATAGGCGTCCAGTTTGACGAAATAGGGCGCCGCCGAGAGGTTATAGCCGAGCATACAATCGACCGCCGAGAACCCGCCCTTGAGCAGCCACTCCTGCCCCGCCAATCCGGCTTCCAGCGCGCCGATACAGGCCTCAAGCCGCCGCGCCTCCATCTTCAGCACCGTCGGGCTGCGCATCGCGGGATCGCGCAGGAACAGATATTGCATGTTCATATTGGCAATCAGGTTGGCCATGGTCTCGGCGAAATGCAGCCATTGCAAAAACGCCGCGCGTTCGGGCGTGCGCGGCGCGGGGGCCAGTTGCGCCTCGGGATGGCGCTCGCACAGGTATTCGATGATCGCGCCGCTCTCGAACAGGCTCACCCCGTCCACATCCAGCGCCGGCACCCGCCCCGCAGGGCTGCGGCTCAGGAATTCGGCGCGGCGCAAGGAGCCGTCGGCGATGGCATAGGTCTCGATCTGCAGCGCGGGCAAATCCACCCCCGCAGCGCGCATCTCCTCGATCAGCCAGATAATGCGAAAGCTGCGCGAGGCAGGCACATGGTGCAGCGTCAATGTGTCGGTCATGGTCTCTCTCCCTCTTATGTGTTGCGCCGGACTGTGGCAAAGCCGCCTGCGCCGCGCAACGCTTTGCCCCGCCCGCGGCTTGCGACGTCACGGCACATAAGGAACGCGCGGCGCCTGCCACTGCGCCAACCCGCCCCTGCGCCAACCTTCGTGCCAGCCTCCGTGCCTGCCCCTGTGCCAAACTCCCTGCAGCCGCGCGCCCGCGCCCTAGGCCGCAGCCTCCCCTTCGGCTTCCTCCAGCCGTATGAGCGCCGCGCCCGCCTCGACCTGATCGCCCGCCGCGCAAAGCACCTCGGCCACCACCCCGTCGCGCGCCGCCAAAAGCGCGTGTTCCATCTTCATCGCTTCGAGCACCGCCAAACGGTCGCCCTGCGCCACGGATTGCCCCGCCTTGGCAAAGACCGCCTTGACCGACCCCGGCATCGGGGCCTCGATCAGGTTGCCATCCCCGCCCGCGCCCTGCGCGCGCTCCAGCGGGTCGATGATGCCAAAGGGCAAACCGTAGTGGTCAAACACCGTCACCACCGCGCCCGACACGGCGGCGGCGGGCATCGGCGCGCCATTGATGCGCCACGCCCCCGCGATCCGCTCGGCCACCAGCGCCTCGCTGCCGCCCGAGGTGACCACTTCGGCCAAAACGCGGTCCGCGCCCTCAAGCATGAGCACCACGGTGAACGCCTCCTCGCCCCATGTGAGCGCCACGCTACGGCGCAGGGGCGCCCAAAGCGAAAACCCCTGCCCGATCACAGTCGCGTTCTCTGGCCCAGCGCCCTGCCCTGCGTCCGGCCCTACACCAAGCCCCGCCGCCGCCATCGCGGCGCTGAGCCGATGCGCGGCGCGCGGGACGGGCGCGGCCACCAGCGCCTCCAGATCGCGCGCGATCAATCCGGTATCCACCTGCCCCGCCGCAAATCCGCCGTGATCGCAAAGCGCGCCCAAAAACGCCAGATTGGTCACCGTTCCGGTCACCTGCGTGCCCGCCAAGGCGGCGCGCATCTGTTGCAAAGCGGCGGCGCGGGTGGGGCCATGGGTGATCACCTTGGCAATCATCGGATCATAAAACGGCGAGATCACATCGCCTGCCCGCACCCCGCTATCGGCGCGCGCGCCATCGGGAAATTGCAAATGCGTCAAGGTGCCCGTGGCGGGCAAAAACCCCTTGGGCACGTCCTCGGCATAAAGGCGCACCTCGAAGGCATGGCCCGTGATCGACAGATCCTCTTGCGCGCAGGGCAGAGCCTCGCCCGCCGCCACGCGCAATTGCCATTCCACCAGATCGACACCGGTGATCGCCTCGGTCACGGGATGTTCGACCTGCAGGCGGGTGTTCATCTCCATGAACCAGAACCCGTCCTCTTGCAAAACGCCCGTGCCGCCGCCCGATCCGTCGACGATAAATTCGATCGTGCCCGCGCCGCTATATCCGATGGCCTCGGCCGCCTTGACCGCCGCCGCGCCCATGGCGGCGCGCACGTTTTCGGGCATATCGGGCGCGGGGGCCTCTTCGATCACCTTCTGGTGGCGCCGCTGCAGCGAGCAGTCGCGCTCGAACAGATGCACGGCACGGGAACCATCGCCAAAGACCTGCACCTCGATATGGCGCGGCGCGGTGATGTATTTCTCGATCAGCACATCGGCATTGCCAAAGGCCGTGCGCGCCTCGCTTTGCGCGCTGGCGAGCGCGGCGTCAAACGCCTCGGCCCGCTCGACCAGACGCATCCCCTTGCCGCCGCCCCCCGCCACGGCCTTGATCAAGACCGGATAGCCGATCTCGCCCGCCTGCGCCTTGAGAAAATCGCCGTCCTGCTCCGCCCCGTGATAGCCCGGCACCACGGGCACCCCCGCCTCGATCATCAAAGCCTTGGCCGCATCCTTGAGGCCCATGGCGCGGATCGCCTTGCCCGAGGGGCCGATAAAGACCAGCCCCGCCGCATGGACCGCATCGACGAAATCGGGGTTTTCCGACAAAAACCCGTATCCGGGGTGGATCGCCTTGGCCCCTGTGTCCAGCGCCGCCTGAATGATCACATCCCCGCGCAGGTAGCTGTCCGCAGGCGCGGAGCCGCCGATATGCACCGCCGCGTCGCAGGCCGCCACATGGGCCGCCCCCGCGTCCGCATCCGAATAGACCGCCACCGTGCCCACACCCATACGCCGCGCCGTCGCCGCGATCCGGCAGGCAATCTCGCCGCGGTTGGCAATCAGGATTTTGTCAAACATATCAGCCCCCTAGAACAGCGCCATCGGCGCCCATACAGAACAGCGCCACCAGCGCCCTCATTTCGCGGCGCCATCGGCGCCCTCTTTGGATTTATAACTGCGATACCGATGCCGGTAGATCAGGTTCGGCCGATCCCCCTCATGCAAGTAAACCGCCACCGCGATCAACACGAGCGTATTGATCAAGCCAATCGGGTCCGCCCCGCCCATCCGCGACAAGGATCCAACCACCGAGAGCACCGACAAGATGATCACCAGAACCGCCCCCCAAGGCGCGCGCAGCGCCAAAAGCAAGGCGCAAAGCAGCGGGATGGCCACCAAGACCGCCGCCGCCCCCACGGGCAGCGCCTCATATTGCGCCAGTTCGATGATCCGCAACGCCGCAACGGCAATGAAATAGGTCACGATCAACCACAGGCCCAGCGACAGCCGCCCCTTGGGATGCGCCCGCGCCATTTGCGGCGTCACATAGATCCAGCGCGCCCCCGTCGAGGCGTCGATCTTGCCTTGGGTAAAAACCCCTTCTTCAGGTATGCGTGCCATGTCCTAGGCTCCTTTCGCCCATCCGCCGCGCAACAGCCGCGCGGCCTCTTCGCCGATCTGCGCCACGATCTGCGCCGCAGGGCGGATATCGCCGATCAGGCCCACCGCCTCGCCGACAATCGGCGTGGCCATGCGCGCATCCCCCGCCGCCATCGCCGCGCGCCATGCGGCGCGGTCGGCCTCGCTCATCTGCTCGGGTGCGCCGTGCCAGTTTTCGGTGCCCGCCGAACGCATCACGCGGATGTTGAACGGGCGCGGCCAATCCATGCCCCGCGCCACATCCGGCACCCGCGTGCGCAAGGTTGCATCCCCCGTCGCCGCCGTGGCCGCTCGGTGCAAGCCTTCGGGCACCAAAGCCTCGGCCGCCGCCCACAAGCGCGAGCCGACAACCGCGCCATCGGCGCCCAGCATCAAAGCCGCCGCCAATCCGCGCCCGTCCGCAATCCCCCCCGCCGCAAGCAAAAGCGTATCGGGCGATTGCGCCGCCAGAAAATCCGCCACCTCGGGCACCAAGGTCATCGTCGCGCGCGATGCGCCATGCCCGCCCGCCTCCGAGCCTTGGGCGACGATCACCTGCGCGCCCGCATCCACCGCGGCGCGCGCCGCCTCCATATCTTGCACCTGCGCGATCAAGGGCACGCCCGCCGCATGGATGCGCGGCGCATAGGCCGCCACATCGCCAAAGGACAAAAACACCGCGCGCGGGGTCTGGGCGAGGATGCGCTCCAACAAAGCCTCATCCAATCGCCATGTGATCATGCCGCAGCCCACCGGCGCACCCGCCGCACCCGCCGCACCCGCGCGCGCGAACTCGGCGTCGATCCAATCCGCATCGCCATAACCGCCGCCGATCAGACCCAAGCCCCCCGCGCCGCTCACCGCGCCCGCCAAAGCGCCTCCCGCCGCCCCCGCCATCGGGGCCGACACGATGGGCCATTTGAGACCAAAGGCATCCGTCAGCCGCGTTTTCATGCGCCGCCCTCCGGCAAGTCGCGGGCTTTCTCGCGCCCTGCGCACCCAATGACGCGCGCCCGAGCGCCGCCTGCGCCGCGCGCAAAACCGCACCGACGCAATACCGACGTCATACCGACGTGATACCGACGCGCCATTTCGCTACATCCGGAACAGGCCAAACCGCGTCTCCTCAATCGGGGCACAAAGCGCCGCAGACAGGCTCAGCGCAAGCACATCGCGGCTCTTGCGCGGGTCGATCACCCCGTCATCCCAAAGCCGCGCCGAAGCATACAAAGGATGCGATTGCTCTTCGAACATGGCAATCGTCGGGGCCTTGAACGCCTCCTCTTCCGCAGCGCTCCACGTGCCGCCCGCGCGCTCGATCCCGTCGCGTTTCACCGTCGCCAGAACCCCCGCCGCTTGCGGCCCGCCCATCACCGAAATGCGGCTGCTCGGCCATGACCACATGAAGCGCGGCTGATAGGCGCGCCCCGCCATGCCGTAATTGCCCGCGCCAAACGATCCGCCCACCACCATGGTGATTTTAGGCACATTGGTCGTCGCCACGGCGGTCACCAATTTGGCTCCGTGCCGCGCGATACCTTCGTTCTCATATTTGCGCCCGACCATAAAGCCGGTGATATTTTGCAAGAAAATCAACGGGATATTGCGTTGCGAGCACAGTTCGACAAAATGCGCGCCCTTTTGCGCGGCCTCGGAAAACAGCACGCCATTGTTGGCGATGATCCCCACGGGGCACCCTTCGAGATGGGCAAACCCCGTCACCAAGGTTTCGCCGAAACGCGGTTTGAACTCGTCAAAACGCGAGCCGTCCACCACCCGCGCGATCACCTCGCGAATGTCATAGGGCGTGCGCAAATCCGCAGGCACGACGCCGAGCAATTCTTCGGGATCATAGGCGGGGGCCTCGGGCACCTGCCACTGCACGGTCGCGGGTTTGGCACGGTTGAGATGCGAGACCGCGCGCCGCGCCAAAGCCAAAGCATGGCCGTCATCCTCGGCCAGATAATCGGCCACCCCCGACAGGCGCGTATGCACATCGCCGCCGCCAAGGTCCTCGGCGCTGACCACCTCGCCGGTGGCGGCCTTGACCAAGGGCGGACCAGCAAGGAAGATAGTGCCCTGTTCTTTCACGATAATTGTCACATCCGACATGGCCGGAACATAGGCCCCGCCCGCCGTGCACGACCCCATGACCACCGCGATCTGCGCAATGCCCTTGGCGCTCATCCGTGCTTGGTTATAGAAAATCCGGCCAAAATGGTCGCGGTCGGGGAACACCTCGTCCTGATTGGGCAGGTTCGCCCCGCCGCTATCGACCAGATAGACACAAGGCAGGTGGTTTTCCTCGGCAATCTCTTGAGCGCGCAGGTGTTTTTTGACGGTCATCGGGTAATAGGTACCGCCCTTCACGGTGGCATCATTGCACACCACCATGACCTCTTGGCCCATGACGCGCCCGACCCCTGCGATCACCCCCGCACAGGGCGCCGCGCCGTCATACATCCCATGCGCCGCCGTCGCCCCGACCTCAAGAAACGGCGATCCGGGATCGAGCAGGTTCGCCACCCGCTCGCGCGGCAACATCTTGCCGCGGCTGACATGGCGCGCACGGCTCTTCTCGCCCCCGCCCATGGCCGCCGCCTCTGCGGCTTCGCGCACGATCTCCAAGGCCTCCAGATGCCCCGCGCGGTTGGTTTTGAACGCGTCCGAAGACGGCAAGGCTTGGGAGTTCAGTTTCATGGATGTCTCTCCGTTTCGGCACATGCACGCGCCTTGAGCTCTTTGCGGATCACCTTGCCCGTGACGGTCATGGGCAGCGCATCAAGGAAGGTGATTTCTCTGGGATATGAATAGCTTGCGAGGTGGTCTTTGACGTGGGATTGCAAAAGCTTGGCCAGTTCCGCATCCGCCGCAATCCCCTCTTTGGCCACGACATAGGCTTTGACGATCTCGCCGCGCAGCGCGTCGGGTTTGCCGACCACGCCGACCGTGGCAACGGCGCTATGGCGAAGCAAGCAATCCTCGATTTCGGAGGGGCCGATGCGGTAACCGGCGGAGGAGATCACATCATCCTCGCGGCCGATAAAGCGCAAATATTCGCCCTCCCAAATGCCGCGATCTCCGGTCAACATCCAATCGCCTTTGTATTTCGCCGCCGTCTCCTCGGGGCGGTTCCAATAACCAAGCATCATCGACCCCGCGCCGCGTTTTACCGCCACATCACCCTCGCCATCCGTGGGCGCGCCGCCGCCATCCAGAACCGCGATCTCGAACCCCGGAACCGGTTTGCCGATACATCCGGCGCGCGCCTCGAAAATCGTGCCGCAGGAGGAGGCAACCATATTGCATTCGGTCTGGCCGTAGAACTCGTTGATCGTGACCCCAAGCGCATCGCGGCCCCAATCGAGCATCTGCGCCCCGAGGCTTTCGCCGCCCGAGGCCACCGAGCGCAGCCCGCCGATGTGCGCGCCTGACGCCTTGAGAATGCGCAAAGCCGTGGGCGGGAAAAACACATTTCGAACAGCGCCTTGCGCGATGATCTTTGCGCAGGCATCCGCGTCGAATTTGGCCATGCGCGCGGCCACCACCGGCACGCCAAGCGCCAAAGCAGGCATGGCCACATCGAACAACCCGCCGATCCACGCCCAATCGGCAGGGGTCCACAGGCAATCGCCCGCTTGGCCCAGAAAATCATGGCTCATCTCGACACCGGGCAAATGGCCGCTCAGCATCCGGTGACCGTGCAGCGCCCCCTTGGGCGCCCCTGTCGTGCCGGAGGTGTAGATCAAAACCGCAGGGGTTTCGGGGCCGGTTTGCGCGGTGCCAAACGCCGCATCCGCAACCGCCAGATCATCCACCACCAAAGGCGCGGCCAGATCGCCCAAGGCCCGCGCGCCCTCACGGTCCGTGACGACCAAAACCGCCCCCGCATCGCGCACCCGCACCGCCAAAGCGTCGCGCTGGAACAGCTTGAACAAAGGCACCGAAATCGCGCCCAGTTTCCAGATCGCGATATGGGCCGCCGCGCACCATGCGTCTTGGCTGCGCAGCACGCCGATCCGGTCCCCTGCCCGCGCCCCGCGCGCCTGCAAAACATGCGCCAATGTATCGGCCATCCGGCGCAGCGCGCCATAGCTCACCTCGCGCCGCGCGCCTGCGTCAAGCTCGATAATCGCGGTTTGATCGGGCGCCTTATCCGCCCAATCGTCACAGACCTGCGCCGCCATATTGAGCCGCGCGGGAAACGCCCACGCGAATTGGCCCCGAAGCGCCTCATATGACCGCGCCGCCTCCAGCATCCTATCCCCGCTCGCTTGCGACCCGCATCACGCCATCGCGCCCATCAGTTCGCGGCCGATCAGCATCCGGCGGATTTCCGACGTGCCTGCGCCGATCTCCATCAACTTGGCATCGCGGAACAGGCGCGCGGTCGGCGCATCGGCCAAAAACCCTGCGCCGCCCATGGCTTGCACGGCTTGATGCGCCTGCACCATCGCCTGTTCGGAGGCATAAAGACAGCAGGCGGCGGCATCCTGACGCGTGACATCGCCGCGATCACAGGCCCGCGCCACCTCATAGACATAGGCGCGCGCCGAATTCATCGCCGTATACATATCGGCAATCTTGCCCTGCATCAGTTGGAAGTTTCCAATCGGTTGGCCGAATTGCTTACGCTCGGCCATATAGGGCATGATTTCATCAAGGCAGGCCGCCATGATCCCCGTGCCAATGCCCGCCAGAACCACGCGCTCGTAGTCCAGACCCGACATCAGAACGCGCACGCCTTTGCCCTCTTCGCCCAGCACGTTTTCAAAGGGCACTTCGACCCCGTCAAAGATCAACTCGGCCGTGTTCGACCCGCGCATCCCCAGCTTGTCGAAATGCGGGCTGGTGGAAAATCCGGCCATGGATTTTTCGACGATAAAGGCCGTCATGCCTTTCGATCCCGCATCGGGGTCGGTCTTGCCGTAGACCACCAAAGTATCCGCATCCGGCCCGTTGGTGATCCAGTATTTATTGCCCGACAAACGGTAGTGATCATTGCGCTTTTCCGCGCGCAGCTTCATCGACACAACGTCCGATCCCGCACCGGGTTCGGACATGGCCAAAGCGCCGATGTGATCGCCCGAAATCAAACCGGGCAGGTATTTACGCCGCTGCTCGTCGCTGCCGTTGAGCTTGATCTGGTTGACGCAAAGATTGCTATGCGCGCCGTAGGACAAAGACACCGAAGCCGAGGCGCGCGCGATCTCTTCGACCGCAATCACATGGGCCAGATAAGACATGCCCGCGCCGCCAAACTCTTCGGGCACCGTGATGCCCAACAGGCCCAGATCGCCCATCTCTTTCCATAGCGCGTTCGGGAACTCATTGCTCTGGTCAACCTGCGCTGCCAAGGGCTTGATCCGTTCTTGCGCAAAACGGTGCACCATCTCGCGCAGCGCATTCACGTCCTCGCCCAAATCGAACGTCATTGTATGGTTGAACATCGCCCTAACCTCCCCGTTATTGAACGCTTGTTCATTAATCTACGGGAAGACCTGTGACGGATCAAGAGAATTTGTTGGCACGAAGGCGCCCCGAACCCGCGCCAAGCAAGAAAGCGCGCAGCCGCCGCCGCGGCGCAAGACGCCGTAAGAGGGACGCGGCGCGCGCCGCCCGTGATGATCGAAAAGCCCCGTCAGGCGGATTGATACACCGCCGCCACCTCGCCGCGGATGATCCGCGCCAAGAGCGCGCAATCCTCAAGGCTGAAGGTCAACGGCAGCCGCATGTCCACCAGCCCCGCCAGAATACGGTCGCTCGCGGGCATGGGCGCGCTGGGGGCATAGCGCCAACTGTCGTAGCGCGAGGTAAATCCCGCAGGCTCCGCCCCGCCGAACCATTTAAGCTCGACCCCGCGCGCGGCGCAGCGGCGCAAGACCTCCTGCACCTTGGCGGGCGGCCAATCGAGCAAAAGAAACTGGATCGAGGAGCCGACAAAGCCCTCATGCGCGCCGCGCTCCACCACCGTCAATCCCGCCGTATCGCGCAGCCCCGACTCGACCACGCGGTAGCGCGCGTTCCATTTGGCCACCTGATCGGGCAAGGCGCGCAATTGCACCCGCAAGATCGCGGCGCGCAAGTGATCCATGCGGCCCGACACATTGGGCGTGTCGTATTTCACCGCCTCGAAAACCTGCGGCTCGGGCGCGGCCAAATGGCGATCATAAAGCATATAGGACCCCGACAGCATCACCGCCCGCGCCATCACCTGCGCATCGTCGCAGATCAAAAATCCGCCCTCGCCCGAATTGATATGCTTGTAAGTTTGCGTTGAATAACAACCGATTACACCGTGGCGCCCCGAGGGCACGCCGCGCCAATCGGCCCCCATCGTATGGGCGCAATCCTCGATCACGCGGATGCCATGGGCCTCGCAAATCGCCATCAAGCGGTCCATGTCGCACAGATGCCCGCGCATATGCGAGAGCATCAACACATCGGCCTGCGCGGCCTTTGCCTCCAGATCATCAAGATCAATCACCAACCCCTCGGTGACGCCGACATAGACCGGCACCGCGCCCACGGCGGCAATCGCTCCTGGCACGGGGGCCAAGGTAAAGGCATTGGTGAGCACGCGGTCCCCATGCCCCACGCCAAGCGCCCGCAGCGCGCAGCCCAAAGCATAGCCGCCCGAGGCCACGGCCAGCGCATATTTCGCCCCCGTCATGGCGGCAAATTCGCGCTCCAAGAGCGCCACCTCGCCCGCCTCGCCCGCCGCCACGTTATAGCGGTGCAGCCGCCCCGAGCGCATCACCGCAACGGCAGCCTCGATCGCCTCTTCGGGGATCGGCTCTTGCTGGGTGAAATTGCCGGTGAATACCTCTTGCATGGGCGCGCCCTAGGCCAAGAGCCGCTGCGCCACATCGGGCAAGTGATCGTAATGCTCCAACAGGTGGTCGGGCTGCATCTCTTCGACCACGCGTCCGCCCGGCCCGAAGGTGACCAAAACCGAAGGCACCCCAAAGGCCCGCGCAGTGGTGTGATCGGTGATCGTATCGCCCACGAGCAAGGCGCGCGCCACATCGCCGCCCGAACGTTCAATCGCGGCGCGCAGCGGCGCAACATCAGGTTTGCGCGTCGGCATCGTATCGGCGCCGATCACCGCATCAAACGCCTCGCGGATCGCCAAAGCATCCAGAAGCTGCAGCGCCAGATATTCAAGCTTGTTGGTGCAAATCCCCACCGCAAATCCGCCCTCGCGCAGCGCCGCCGCCGCCTCCAGAAATCCGGGGTAAATCACCGTATGGCTGGCGATATCCGCCTCATAGGCTTTCAAGAGGTTGGGATATTGCGCGGCGATCTCGGCCTCGATATCGCCCTCGAACCCCATCCGCGTCAGACCAAGGCGCAGCATCCCCATGCCGCCCTTGCCCACGGCCACCGCCGCGTCCTCGGTCGGGTCGAGCATCTGCCCCACCCCCATGCCGATGAAACAAGCATTGGCCGCATTGACCAAATCATGGCTGGTGTCGGCAATCGTCCCGTCCAGATCAAAGATCACCGCAGGTTTGCGTGCTTGCGTATTGGCCATGGCCTGTTCTCTCTTGTCATTGTGCCTATGCGCGCCTTTTTGCCTGTCTTTGTCACAGGCCGCAATCATTCTTGAACTGCGCGGCCCTTGCACCCTGCCCGCATCTGTCTAAAACGGGGTCAAAGCAAAGCGGCACAAGCCGCAGACCATCAAAGGATCGCCCATGAGCACGGCCCTCGTCATCCTCGCCGCAGGCAAAGGCACGCGGATGAATTCCGACCTTCCCAAGGTGCTGCACCAAATCGCCCATGCGCCGCTTTTGGTGCATGCCATGCGCGCCGGAAGCGCGCTTGTCCCCGAGCGGCACATCGTGGTCGCGGGCCACGGCGCCGATCTGGTCGAGGCCGCCGCGCGCGCCTATGACGAGACCGCCGAAGTCGTGCTGCAGACCGAACAATTGGGCACCGGCCATGCGGTCTTGCAAGCCAAAGAGGCGCTTGGTGATTTCGCCGGTGATGTGATCGTGCTTTACGGCGACACGCCGCTGATCCGCCCCGAAACCTTGGAGGCGATGATCGCCGCGCGCGCCACATGCGACGTGGTGGTGCTCGGCTTTGACGCCGCCGATCCAGGCCGCTACGGACGGCTGGTGATGTCCGGCGACAGGCTCGACCGGATCGTGGAATTCAAAGACGCGACAGAGCAAGAACGCACCATAACCCTCTGTAATAGCGGCGTGATCTGCGCCAGCCGCGAGGCGCTGTTCGGCCTTTTGGATCGCGTCGGCAACGACAATGCGGCGGGGGAATATTACCTCACCGATATCATCGGATTGGCCCGAGACCGCGGGCTCAGCGCCACCGCCGTGACCTGCGAGGAGGCCGAAACCTTGGGCGTCAATTCGCGCGTTGAGCTGGCCGCAGCAGAGGCCGCCTTTCAATCGCGCGCACGCCTCAGCGCGCTCGAAGACGGCATCACCATGCCCGCCCCCGAAACCGTGCATTTCGCCTATGACACCATTGTCGGGCGCGATTGCGTAATCGAACAAAACGTCGTCTTCGGCCCCGATGTCACCATCGAGAGCGGCGCCCATATCCGCGCTTTTTGCCACCTCGAAGGCTGCCACGTCAGCCAGCGCGCCAGTGTCGGCCCCTATGCACGCCTGCGCCCTGGTGCGGAGCTGGCCGAAGATGTGCGGGTCGGCAATTTTTGCGAGGTCAAGAACGCCCAGATCGAAGCCGGTGCCAAGGTCAACCACCTCAGCTACATCGGCGATGCCACCGTCGGCGCGCGCGCCAACATCGGCGCGGGCACGATCACCTGCAATTACGACGGCGTGTTCAAACACCATACCGAAATCGGCCGCGATGCCTTTATCGGCTCCAACACCATGCTGGTCGCGCCGGTCACCATCGGCCATGAGGCGATGACCGCATCGGGATCCGTGGTCACGATGGATGTGCCCGACGGGGCGCTTGCCCTTGGCCGCGCCAAACAGGTCAACAAAGCCGGCCTCGCGGTAAAATTGTTCGATATGTTAAAATCCAAAAAGAAAAAACAGCGTGAGGATGCGGAGTAATGTGCGGTATTGTCGGAGTTCTGGGGGATCACGAAGCCGCCCCCATCCTTGTTGAATCGCTCAAGCGCCTCGAATATCGCGGTTATGACAGCGCCGGCATCGCCACCGTCAACAACGGCGCATTGGACCGTCGCCGTGCGGTCGGCAAATTGGTCAACCTCTCCGATCTTCTGGTGCATGAGCCTTTGGCGGGCAAATCCGGCATCGGTCATACCCGCTGGGCCACCCATGGCGCGCCCTCGGTGACCAACGCCCACCCCCATCAGGCGGGCAAAGTCGCGGTCGTTCACAATGGCATCGTCGAAAACTACCGCGAATTGCGCGAGGAACTGGCCGCTCACGGGGTCCGCTTTCACACCGAGACCGACACCGAAACCATCGCGCTTTTGACCGCGCATTACCTCGACAGCGGGATGAGCCCCCGCGAGGCCGCCGCCAAGACCCTTTCGCGGCTCGACGGCGCTTTTGCCCTCGCCTTCCTGTTTTCCGGTGAGGATGATTTGATGATCGGCGCGCGCAAAGGCTCGCCCCTCGCCGTAGGCCATGGCAAGGGCGAGATGTTCCTTGGCTCCGACGCGATTGCGCTCTCGCCGATGACGGATCAGATCACCTATCTGGACGAGGGCGATTGGGTCATCCTGACCCGCAATTCCTGCGATATCCGCAATGCGGCGGGCGAGCAGGTCCACCGCGAGAAGCGCACCATCCGCATCGATGCCGCCCGCGTCGACAAGGCCGGTCACAAACACTTCATGGCCAAGGAAATCGCCGAACAGCCGCGTGTTATCGGCGAGGCCCTGCGCCATTACCTTGGCAGCGACGGCGCGGCGATCACCCTGCCCGAAGAGATCGATTTCACCAAACTCGACCGGCTGACCATGGTGGCCTGCGGCACGGCCTTTTATGCCTGCCTCACCGCGAAATATTGGTTCGAGCAAATCGCAGGCATGCCCGTCGAGGTCGATATCGCCTCGGAGTTTCGCTACCGCGAACCGCCGATCACCGCCCGCACCGCCGCGCTGTTCGTCTCCCAATCGGGCGAGACCGCCG
Organism: Litorivita sp. NS0012-18; assembly: GCF_040371945.1. Lineage (NCBI taxonomy): Bacteria > Pseudomonadati > Pseudomonadota > Alphaproteobacteria > Rhodobacterales > Paracoccaceae > Litorivita > Litorivita sp. NS0012-18. The sequence goes on from NZ_BAABWS010000001.1 coordinate 542,316, forward strand.
ACACGCTCGCGGCGCTGCGCTATTGCGAGGGCAAGGCCGATCAGATCCTGTCGGTGGTCAATGTCCCCGAAAGCTCCATCGCGCGTGAAAGCGATGTGGCGCTGCCGATTTTGGCGGGGGTCGAGATCGGCGTGGCCTCGACCAAAGCCTTCACCTGCCAGCTTACGGTTTTGCTTCTGCTGGCGCTCAAAGCCGCCGAGCAACGCGGCAAGATCACGCCCGAACGCATGGATGATCTGATCTCGCATCTGCGCGCCTTGCCGACGGTTTTGAACGCCGCGCTGGACGAGGATGCGGCGATGCTGGCCTGCGCCACCGGATTGGCCGAAGCGCAGGACGTGCTCTTTTTGGGGCGTGGCTTGATGTATCCTCTAGCCCTCGAAGGCGCATTGAAACTCAAAGAAATCAGCTACATCCACGCCGAAGCTTATGCATCTGGCGAATTGAAGCACGGCCCCATCGCCTTGATTGATCGCAATGTGCCGGTGGTGGTTTTCGCTCCGCGCGACACGCTCTTCGACAAATCGGTCAGCAATATGCAAGAGGTCATGGCCCGCGAAGGCAAGGTGCTTTTGGTCAGCGACGCCGCAGGCACCAAAGACGCCGCAGCCGATGCGTGGAAAACCATCACTATGCCTGCCGTCGACCCGATCCTCGCGCCGATCCTCTATGCCATTCCGGCGCAGCTTCTCGCCTATCACACGGCGGTCGCCAAAGGCACCGACGTGGACCAACCCCGCAACCTAGCAAAATCGGTGACTGTCGAATGACCATAACCCTAGACAGAGCGCTGAGCGATCTGCGCGCCCATATCGAAGAGGGCCGCGCCGAAGGGATGGCGGACTATCACAAGGTGCCGCGCGACTATCTCGGCGTGCCCAACCCCGCGATCACTGATCTGGCCAAAACCTGGCGCGAGGGGATGAGCGTGGCCGAACGTGTGGCGCTGGCCTCGGCGCTTTGGGACACCAATATTTTCGAAGCGCGTCTGGCGGCGGCGAAACTGCTGACCCAAGCGCGGATCAAGGACGACGCTCCCATTTGGGATCTCATCACCTCATGGGTGCCGCAATTCGACAGCTGGGCCATCGCCGATCATGTGATGATGGCGGGGCAAAAGCGTCTGGTCGCCCATCCCGAGCGCATCGAAGAAGTCGAAGAGTGGACCAAGTCGGACCATCATTGGACCCGCCGCGCCGCGATGGTGATCACCCTGCCCTACACCAAACAAAACCACCCCAAGCCCGAAGAAATGGCGATCCGCCAAAGGGTTCTTGGATGGGCCGCGACATATGTGCGTGACCCCGAATGGTTCATCCAGAAATCGGTGGCGTGGTGGATCCGCGATCTGTCGAAACATGATCCCGAACGGGCGCAGTATTTCTTGACCAACTATGCCAAGGATATGAAGCCCTTTGCGCGCAAGGAAGCCGCGAAATTTCTGGGGCCGAAACCTGCGGGCAAGGCAAAATTCACCCCGACACCCGCCCAAACAGGCACCGCATCGGCCGATAAAGACGGCGAATAATACGCTGTTATTGCAGGTAAATATCAAGCTCCGGCAGGTCCGTCAGCGCCACCCCCAATAGCCGCATCGCGGCCAGTGAAATGCGGCTGCCGCCGCTTTTCTCGCCTTCCAGCGGGATCAAATCCACCTGCACGCTTGCTCCGGTTTCGGGATGGCTCACCCGCCCTTTGGCGCGCGCGTCGGCCAATGGCGTTTTGATCCAAAATCCGGCTTCGGTCGGCGTGCCGAGGCTGGTGATGCTGCGCCCCAAAAGCCTGCCCTGCGTATCGGTCGCCGCCTCGACGGCCGCGGCGCGGTCGGCTTGGCTGGTGGTGTCGAATTGCTCTGCCGTGCGGGCCGATGCGGGGGGGCGTTTGGGCGGCGCGGCGGGGGCTTGCGCGTCGAGGGCCTGCGCATCGGTCTCGGCGCTGGCCTCTGGCGGCGCCTCGGCCTCGGTTTGACCCGTGGCGGCGGGCGGCTCGCTTTGGGCGGGCCTATGCACCAAGGCGCAGCCGCTTTGCGCAAAAACGGCGCAGGACAGAACGAAGCAGGACAAAATACGTTTCATGCCCCGAAACTAGGATGAAACCCACGCCAAAACAACACCCACAACAGCACCCATAGCAGCACCAAGATCGCACTTGCCCCGCCGCGCGCGCGCCCCTACCTTCGCCCAATGACACATGCAAATACCGCCCCTGACTTGGCACCGCTCATCGATCCTTTTGCGCGCGCAATCAACTACTTGCGCGTCTCGGTCACGGATCGATGCGATTTTCGCTGTGTCTATTGCATGTCGGAAAACATGACGTTCTTGCCCAAGAAAGAGCTATTGACGCTCGAAGAGCTGGATTTCATGTGTTCGACCTTTATCGGGCTGGGCGTCGAGAAACTGCGCATCACCGGCGGCGAGCCATTGGTGCGGCGCGGCATCATGACGTTTTTCGAGGGGATGACGCGGCATCTGGAAAGCGGCGCGCTCAAGGAATTGACGCTGACGACCAATGGATCGCAGCTAGAGAAATTCGCCGCCCCCTTGGCTGCGGCAGGGGTCAAACGGGTCAATATCTCGCTCGACACGCTGGACGCGCAGAAATTTGCCGAGATTACCCGTTGGGGCCGTCTGGATCAGGTGCTGCGCGGGATCGATGCGGCGCAAAACGCGGGGCTCCGTGTCAAAATCAACGTCGTGGCACTCAAAGGCTTTAACGAGAGCGAGCTTATCCCGATCACCGAATGGTGCGCGGCGCGCGATATGGATCTGACGTGGATCGAGGTCATGCCCATGGGCGACATCGGCAACGAGGACCGTTTGGACCAATATTGGCCGCTCAAGGACCTGCGCGCCACCTATGCGGAGCATTACACGCTAACCGATCTGGCCGAGCGCTCCGGCGGTCCTGCGCGCTATGTGCGCATTGAGGAGACGGGGCAAAAGATCGGCTTTATCACCCCGCTGAGCCATAATTTTTGCGAAAGCTGCAACCGCGTGCGGCTGACCTGCACGGGGGATCTGTTCATGTGCCTTGGCCAAGAAGACATGGCCGATCTGCGCACACCTTTGCGCCGCGCGCCCAATGATGCGGCGGTTCTGGAGGCCGCCATTCGCGACGCGATCAGCCATAAGCCCAAGGGCCATGATTTCGATTATTCGCGGCAGGTGGTCGATGGCCAGATGTCGCGCCACATGAGCCATACCGGCGGCTAACCCACCGCCCCGCAATGACAAAACGCCCGCCGCATCCATGGACGCAGCGGGCGTTTTCAATTGCAGGCCAGTGCCTTCAGGCCATGCGACGCCGTTTATCCGATCGGCATCCGCTGCTCGGCAATCTCCGCCCACCAGCTACAGCCCGCCGGAATCGCCTCGTCATTGAAGTTATATTCGGGGTGGTGGACCATCGCCGTGTCGCCATTGCCGACCAGAATATAGGCTCCGGGACGCTCTTCGAGCATATAGGCGAAATCCTCGCCGCCCATAACCAGAGGCGCCTCGGCGCAATCGCCCGCGACCTTACGCGCCACCTGTGCGGCAAATCCGGTTTGCTCGGGGCTGTTGACCATCACCGGATAGTTATTCTCGAAATGGATATCGGCCTTGGCCCCGTAGGCCGCCGCCGTATTCGACACCAAGGCTTTGAACCGTTCTTCGGCCTGCAGCCGCACATCGCGGTCCAAGGTGCGCACCGTGCCGCGCAGCTCGACCCGCTGGGGGATGACGTTATAGGCATCCGATTCCGTGCGAAACGATGTGACCGAAACCACGACCTGCTCGGTCGGATCGACATTGCGGCTGGCGATGGATTGCAGCGCCAGCACCACATGCGAGGCCGTCACCGTGGGATCGATGGTTTCATGCGGTTTCGCCGCATGACCGCCAAGCCCCTCAATCGTCACGGTAAATTCATCGGTCGCCGCGAAAAACCCGCCCTCGCGGATGGCAAAGCTGCCCACCGGCATGCCGGGCCAATTGTGCATGCCATAGACCTCTTGGATGTTCCAACGCTCCATCATCCCGTCGTCGCACATGACCTTGCCGCCGCCGCCGCCCTCTTCGGCGGGCTGGAAGATCACCACCACCGTGCCGTCGAAATTGCGCGTCTCGCTGAGGTATTTCGCCGCCCCCAAGAGCATCGCCGTATGGCCGTCGTGACCACAGGCATGCATCGCGCCCGGGGTCTTTGAAGCATAGTCCAGCCCCGTCGCCTCGAGGATCGGCAAAGCATCCATATCGGCGCGCAGCCCGATGACCTTGCCCGACCCGTTCTTGCGGCCCTTGATCACGCCCACAACACCGGTGCGCCCGATGCCTTCGCTGACCTCGTCACAGCCAAAGGCGCGCAGTTTTTCGGCCACCAGAGCCGAGGTGCGATGGGTGTCGAACATCAATTCGGGATGGGTGTGAATATCGCGGCGCCAAGCCGTGATTTCACTTTGCAATTCGGCAAACCGGTTTTTGACAGGCATGGATTATCCTTCCGCCAGTTGGTCCAGCAGGCGGCACATAAAGGCATGTCCGGCCTCAAGCTGGGATTTCTCTATGTATTCATCGGGTTGATGCGCTTGGGCAATATCGCCAGGGCCGCAGACCACCACCGAATAGCCCGCAGATTGGAAATGCCCCGCTTCGGTGCCGTAGCTGACGACTTTCGATCCGTTTGCCCCCGTGATGCGCCGCACAAATGCCTCGGCCCGTCCCTCCGGTTCGGGGCGCAGGGGCGGGATGGAAAACACCTCTTGGATCTCGATCCGCGCCTGCGGGCAGACGGATTGCATCTCGGCCTCGACCTCTTGCACGCGGGCGAAATAGGCCGCGCGCCATGCGACCGGATCCTCGTCCGGCAACACCCGAAAATCAAGATCGAACCAGCAATCGCGCGCGGTGATGTTATGCGCCGTGCCGCCGCGGATCGTGCCCACATGCACCGTGGTCCAAGGCGGATCAAAGATCGCTGCAACCACGGACGGCGCCTTGGCACGGTTGGCGGCGTTTTGTTCCGTGGCCCAAGTGACCAGCTTGGCCCCCTCCATAATCGCATTCACGCCCCGATGCATCATCGAGCTATGCACATCGACGCCGATCACATGGGTGCCATAGCTGGCGCTGCCCTTATGGCCGGTGACGATATCCATGCCCGACGGCTCGCCCACGATCACCGCCTCGCCCTTTGGCAGCACATTGTGCATCGCCGCGATCATCGGCGGCGCGCCGGTGCATCCGGTTTCCTCGTCATAGCTAAGCGCGATTTGCAGCGGGCGTTTGAGGCCGCGATACTGCGCCTCGACCAAAGCCCAGATCGCCAGCGCGTCAAAGCCCTTCATATCGCAACACCCGCGCCCGTAATAGCGCCCGCCGCGCTCGGTCACGCGAAACGGATCACCGGCCCATGGTTGCCCCTCGACGGGAACCACATCGGTATGGCCCGACAAGACCACCGCCCCCTCGATCGCAGGCCCGACTTGGGCGAAGAGGGCCGCCTTCTCGCCCGTCTCGTCATAGTGACGATGGGCGATGATGCCGTGGTCCTTGAGGTAGCCTTCGACCCAATCGATCAGCGGCAGGTTGCTGGCGCTGGAGACGGTGGGAAAGCCGACCAGAGCGGTCATGATCTCGAGCGGCGACAGGCGATCCGTCATGTCGCATCAATATCCGGAATCAGTGGTCAAAACCATATGACCGGCAGAGACCTCGCGGTAACGGCTTGGCTCGGGCACATGGCCGACCGGATGAATTGGCGAGGGGATCGGCTTGAAATTCAAGTCTTTTTCAGACTTACGCTTGCGCGGATCGGCGATTGGCACCGCCTTCATCAAGGCTTTGGTATAGGGGTGCTGGGGGTTTTCGAAGACCGCAGCGCGCGGGCCGATTTCCACGATCCGGCCCAGATACATCACCCCGACATCGTGGCTCACCCGCTCCACCACGGCCATGTCGTGGCTGATGAACAGATAGCTCAGGCCCAGATCGGCCTGTAGCTCCATCATCAGGTTGACGACCTGCGCCTGCACCGACACATCAAGCGCAGAGACCGCTTCATCGGCGATTATGAGTTTGGGGTTGAGCGCCAACGCGCGGGCGATGGCGACGCGCTGGCGCTGCCCGCCGGAGAGTTCGTGCGGATAGCGGTGCATGAAGCTGCGCGGCAATTTCACACGGTCAAACAACATCGCGACTCGCGCCTGCATATCCGCGCCGCTATGGGTGCCGAAATTGCGCATCGGTTCAGAGACCTGATCGGCCAGATTCATTTGCGGATTGAGGCTGGCAAAAGGGTCTTGGAAGATCATTTGCATGTCTTGGCGGGCACGGCGCAACTCGCCCATGCCCAGCGGCATGATATCGTGCTCGCCGACGCGCACCTCGCCCGACAGCGGCTCCACCAGCCGCAAAATCGAACGGCCGACGGTGGATTTTCCGCAACCGGATTCGCCCACAAGGCTCAGCGTTCGGCCCTTCATCAAGGTAAAAGACACATCCTCGGCGGCATGCACATTGGCGATGGTGCGGCGGAAAAACCCGCCCTTGACGGCAAAGCGCGTCGTGAGGTTTTTCACCGTCAACAAAGGCTCGTTCGTGCCCGCGATCGGTTTGATCTCTTGGCCCTCCTGCCCCAAGAGCCGCATCGGCTCGGGCAAGGGTTTGCCGCGCATCTCGCCCAGTCGGGGCACAGCGGCGAGAAGCGCCTTGGTGTAATTGTGCTGGGGCCGCTCGAAAATATCCTCGACCCTGCCCTCTTCGACCTTATTGCCGCGAAACATCACCACAACGCGGTCGGCCATTTGCGCAACCACTGCCATATCGTGGGTGATAAACATCACCGCCGTGCCGGTTTCGCGCTTCAGCCGGTCGATCAGGGCCAAAATCTCTGCCTGAATGGTCACATCCAAGGCGGTTGTCGGCTCATCCGCGATCAGCAGGCGCGGCTCGCAGGCCAGCGCCATGGCAATCACCACCCTTTGGCGCATCCCGCCCGACAATTCATGCGGATATTGCGCCAACCGGCGCTCCGGCTCGGGAATGCGCACTTGGCGCAAAAGCTCGAGCGCCCGCGCCTGTGCCTGTTTTTTGGTCATTCCCTTGTGCAGCCGCAGCCCTTCGGTCAATTGCCGCCCGACGGTGAACACAGGGTTCAGCGCCGTCATCGGCTCTTGAAAGATCATCCCGATCTGGTTGCCGCGAATGGTGCGCATCAGGCTTTGATCGGCCTCCGCAAGGTCCAGATCGGCGCCCTCTTGCGGATGAAACCGCATCTCGCCGCCCGCAATTGTGCCGCCGCCATATTCGATCAGGCGCATCAACGCCAAGGAGGAAACCGATTTGCCCGAACCGGATTCGCCAACGATACAAACGGTTTCGCCCGCGCCCACCGTAAAGGACACGTCTTCGACACCCACGACGGGGCCGTCTTTGGTTTGAAACTCAACCCGCAGTGAGCGAATTTCGGCAATGGGCTGATCAAGCATTGGCAAGCTATCCGGTGACAGGAGGGGCGATTTATCCTGCCGACGCTATAGACACAGGCACCGCAGTGTCAAACCGCTATCACTACGGTAGCAAGCTGCCGCGACGGCGTGGACCATTTGGTCAAATCAATTGCTTGCATTTTGCGCGGCTTCGGTTTTCGATGCTGAAATCGTGGGGGAATCCGATTGGCGCAAGCGGTCTGTCGAACCGGCGGCGCGCAATGTTTGGACAAATCCCGACACCGTGCCCGCAGCGCCCCCACACGCACGCCTAAGACACGCGCAAGCATAAAGACGTGTCCAACATGGAGAGAGTTATGAACCTGAAATCCCTACTTCTCGGGGCTATCGCAGCCAGCGCCTTTGCCCCTGTGGCGATGGCCGAACGCGGCAGCGACGGCGAAGTGAAAATCATCTATTGGCAAGCGCCCTCGATCATGACGCCCTATCTTTCGGGCGGCACCAAAGACCTCGAGGCGGCCTCTTTGGTGGTCGAGCCTCTCGCGCGCTACAATGAAACCGGCGCAATGGTGCCATGGCTCGTCGATGAAGTGCCCACCGTGGAAAACGGCGGCGTCTCGGCCGATCTGACCTCCGTCACATGGAAGCTCAAGGACGGGCTCAAATGGTCGGACGGCTCGGATGTGACCTCCGAGGATGTCAAATTCACATGGGAGTATTGCACCGCAGAGGGCGGCGGCTGTGCCCAATCGGAGAAATTCCTTGACGTGACGGCGGTGGAAACCCCCGATGCACAGACCGTCGTGGTGAAATTCGGCGTGGCCAAACCCTTCCCCTACGGTCCCTTCGTTGGCGCCCAATCGCCGATCTTGCAAAAGGCACAGTTCAAAGACTGCTTGGGCCCGAAAATGCCCGAATGCACCGATGCGAACTATGGCCCAATCGGCACCGGTCCCTTTGTGGTGACCGATTTCCGTCCCAACGATGTGGTCCAGCTTGAGGCCAACCCCTATTACCGCGATCCGGCCAAGCCGGCGTTTGCCAAAGTCACCCTCAAGGGCGGCGGCGATGCAACGGCAGCGGGTCGCTCGGTTCTGGAAACCGGCGAGTTTGACTATGCGTGGAACCTGCAGCTTGCGCCCGAAGTTCTGGCCAAGATGGAAGCCGCTGGCAAAGGCAAGATCGTCTCGGGCTTTGGCACATTGGTCGAGCAAATCCAGGTCAACCAAACCGACCCTTCGGCGGAATTGGGCGATGAGCGCGGCACCGCAAAACACCCGCACCCCTTCTTGACCGACATCAACGTGCGCAAGGCGCTCTCGATGGCGATCGACCGCACATTGCTGACCGAAATCGGTTATGGCGATGCGGGCCGTCCGACCTGTAACGTCCTGCCTGCCCCTGCGATCTATGCCTCGACGGCCAATGACGGCTGCCTTGTCCAAGACATCGCCGGTGCGAATAAAATCCTCGACGATGCAGGTTGGGCCAAAGGCGCCGACGGCGTACGTGCCAAAGACGGCGTGCGCCTGTCGATGCTCTTCCAGACCTCGACCAACGCCGTGCGTCAGGATTTCCAAGCCCTGCTCAAACAGTGGTGGGGCGAGATCGGCGTGGAAACCGAATTGCGCAACATCTCCGGTTCGGTCTTCTTTGGCGGTGATCCCGGATCGCCCGACACCTTCCAAAAGTTCTGGGCCGATGTGGAAATGTATGCCAACAACTTCGACGGCACCGACCCCGAAGCCTATATGGCCAACTGGGCCTGCGACGAGTTCCCGCGCCCCGAAACCCAATGGCAAGGCAACAACATGCCGCGCTTTTGCTCGGAAGACTATGACGCTTTGATCGCCGAGATGGCAAAAACCGGCGACATCAACAAGCGCGCCGAATTGGCCAAAGCGATGAACGACATGCTGATGCAGGCCTATGTCATCATCCCGCTGGTGGATCGCGGCCGTGTCTCGGCCCATGCCAACAGCCTTGGCGGCGTGGTGCTCAACACATGGGATTCCGAAATCTGGAATGCCGCCGACTGGCACCGTGTGAAGTAATCCAACGCATTATCAAGGGCGCGCCGCTGGAGTTGGCGCGCCCTTTTGCACATTCCCCTTCCCCCCTTCAGACTGACCTGCAAAGGCGCCGTATATGCTGACCTTTACCATTCGACGATTGGTCCTTGCCGTCCCGACGCTTTTGTTCATCAGCCTTGTGATCTTCTTGCTGCTCGAACTCGCCCCGGGTGATCCGATGGCACAGGTGCCCTTGACCGTGCCGCCAGAGGTCAAAGAGCGCATGCGCGAGGCGCTCGGCCTCGGCAAGCCGATCCATATCCGATTTGGCAATTGGCTCTATCAATTCTTCATCATCGAGCCGATGCATTTGTTCGACGTGCTCTTCAACACCTCGCTCGCCGAAGGCCAGCAGCGGGTAATCTCGTGGCAAACCCGCGGCCCCGTGATGGAGATCGTCGCGCAGCGTATGCCGCAAACCCTTTGGGTGGTGGGCATGAGCTATATCGTCGGGGTGCTCATCGCGCTGCCGATCGGGATTTACTCGGCCTACAAGCAATATTCATGGTTCGACCAGATCGGCACATTCATCTCGATGGTCGGCTTTTCAGTGCCGACCTTCTTTACCGGCGTGCTGCTCATCGTGATTTTTTCGGTGCAGCTGGGATGGTTCCCCTCGATCTACGACACCACTTTGGTGGTCAACGATTGGGCCAGTTTCAAAATGCAGATCCGCCAGATGGTTATGCCGGTCTTTGTTCTGGCCCTCTATAACGCCGCACAAATCAGCCGCTTTATGCGCGCCTCCATGCTCGACAACCTCGGCCAAGACTACGTGCGCACCGCGCGCGCCAAGGGGCTGGGCGAACGCATCGTGGTGCTCTCGCATGTGCTGCGCAATTCGATGATCCCTGTGGTGACAGTCATCGCCCTTGGCGTGCCGCAGGTCTTTGGCGGCGCGATCATCACCGAACAAGTGTTCAAGGTGAACGGGCTGGGACAGCTTTTGATCACCGCAATCGAAGCCAACGACCTGCCCATGGTGCAAACTTTGACCTTTATTTTCGCCGTGCTGATCGTGGTGTTCAACTTGATCGCCGATGTGCTCTACGGCGTGCTCGACCCGAGGATCCGCTATGACTGACCCGACCCGCAGCAACACCGCCAGCGCCATCGCGGCGCTCAGCGACGCCGTCCCCTCCGCCCCGCCGCGGTCGCAATGGTGGGACGTCTGGGCACAGTTTCGCTCCCACAAAGGCGCCATGGCGGGCGCCATCGTCTTCATCTTGATCCTCTTGTCGGTGATCTTTGGCCCGATGCTATGGGCGCTGGACCCTGGATATATTGACATCCGCGCCCGCAACCAAGGCCCCTCGCTGGCCCATCCCTTTGGCACAGACCAGCTTGGCCGCGACACGATGGCGCGCATGTTCGCAGGCGGGCGTATCACCATGGCCGTCGGCGTCACTGCCATGCTTTTGGCGCTGTTCCTCGGCAGCTTCATCGGCGTTCTGGCGGGGTATTTTCGCGCCCTCGACGGACTATTGATGCGGCTGACCGATCTTTTCCTCGCCCTGCCGCTGTTGCCCTTGATGCTGGTGATGGTGCTGCTGTTTCGCGATCCGCTCTCTTCGGCCTTCGGGCCGGAAACGGGGATTTTCATCCTTATGGTCGCCGCCATTGGCGTGACCTCGTGGATGCCCACGGCGCGGATCGTGCGCTCGGATGTTTTGGCGCTCAAAGAGCGCGAATTTATCCTCGCCGCCCGTTCTTCCGGCACCACAAACGCCAAGATGATCTCGCGTCATATCCTGCCCAACGTCATGAGCCCGATCATGGTCTCGGCGACGCTGGGCATCGCCAATGCAATCATCACCGAAAGCGCGCTGAGCTTTCTTGGCCTCGGCTTTCCGCCCGATTTTCCCACATGGGGGCGGCTGTTGTTCGATGCGACCGACTACCTGCAGCAATACCCCGAACGGGTGATCTGGCCCGGCGTGGCGATCTCGCTGACGGTTCTGACCGTGAACTACATCGGTGACGGTCTGCGCGATGCGCTCGACCCGCGGATCCGCGGCCGTTAAGGCGCCAAAAGCGCCGCTTCGGGCGATACATTCAAAAAGGAACAGCTATGCGGCGCGGCGCGGCGCGCCTACCCCCCTGTCCCGCCGCGCGCATCGCGCCAAGAACGCCGTTCGCCGCGCGCCGCCGCCCGAGAACAGCATTCCGCTTCAACGCTCATCCAAACCGGCAAATCCCCTTGATTTGCTGCGCTTCGCGCCTCATGAGGAATATATTCCCGATATCGGAGCACCCAAATGTTCGAATCCTTTGGCTTTGAAAACCTGACCGCACCGCAGGCCGCCGTCTATTTCGCCCTGCTCATTGGCGTCGCATTTGGCGCCTTGGCCCAAATCACCCGCTTTTGCTTTCGCCGCGCGGTGATGGGCGAGGACCGCCGCCAAGCGGCGGGCGTGTGGTTCGCCGCGCTGGCTGTCGCCGCGCTCGGCACGCAAGCGGCGATCTTCGCGGGTTTGATCTCGTTTGACGCGCACCGTTTTATGGCCGCCGATCTGCCCTACGCCGCGATCCTTTTGGGCGGTTTGGCCTTTGGCATCGGCATGGTGCTCACCCGCGGCTGTGTCTCGCGCCTGACGGTTCTGAGCGCCTCGGGAAACCTGCGCGCCGCTTTGGTGATTGTGGTCTTTGCTGTTGTGGCCCACGCGACGCTCAAGGGCGTTCTGGCACCTCTTCGCACCACGCTTGGCGCCGTGACCCTGCCGCTTGAAAATGCCGCCCTGCCCGGCAATGGATTGATCTGGGCCTTGATCATCGCCACCATCGGCGCGGGGCTTGCCTATCGCGCGCGGCTGTCGTGGCGCTTGCTGGTGCCTTCGCTGCTTTTGGGCGCCTTGGTTCCGCTGGCGTGGGTCGGCACGGGGTTCATCCTGTATGACGACTTTGATCCCGTCGCGATGGAAAGCCTCTCCTTCACCTCCCCCGCCGCCGAAACCCTGTTCTGGACGCTGGCCAGCACCTCGATCCCCGCAGGCTTTGGCACCGGCCTGTTGGGCGGCGTCCTCCTCGGCGCGCTTGGGGCCGCTCTTCTGCGCGGGCAGTTCCAATGGGCCAGCTTTGAAAGCCCCGCCCAAACCGGCCGCTATATGGCCGGTGCAGCGCTGATGGGCGTGGGCGGCGTGCTCGCTGGTGGCTGCACCGTGGGTGCGGGCCTGTCGGGCATCCCGACGCTCTCCATCGCCGCGCTGCTCGCCATCGCCTCGGTCGCGCTTGGCGGCTATCTCGCGGCGAAATGGCTCAATGAAGGCGCTTTCGCACGCGGCGCAGCATCCACCACACCGCAGCAACAACCGGCACAGTAATCGCCGCCAACATCTCCCCCTTGCTCAGCCCCAAAGGCGCGGCAAGGGGATAGAGCAAATAGCCCGCGAGGCTCACGGCGTAATAGCTCACCGCCACGACCGACAATCCCTCGACCGTCTTTTGCAGGTTCAATTGCAAATCCGCGCGCCGGTCCATGCTTTCGAGCAGCATTTGGTTTTGCGCCGAGCGCTCCACATCGACCCGCGTGCGCAGCAAATCCCCCGCCCGCATCGCCCGATCCGCCATTGCCGCCAAACGGCTTTGCGCAGATTTCACCGTGCGCATCGCGGGATCATAGCGGCGTAGCATGAAGTCGGCAAAGGTCTGGCGCCCGTCGAAACGCTCTTCGCGCAAGACCTCGATACGTTGCTGCACGATCGCCTCATAGGCCCCCGTGGCGCCAAAGCGGAACGCCACCTGCGCCGCCATATCCTCCAGCTGCGCCGAAACCTCCAAAAGCTCGGCCAGTGTCTCCTCGGCCGGCGCTTCGGCTTGGCGCATTGCCCCCATCAGATGGGCCAGCTTTCCGTCCATTTCCGCCATGGCCGCGCCCATCTCCTTGACGCGGGCAAAGCCGAGCATCGACATGGCCTTATAGGTCTCGATCTCGCACACCTGCTGCACAATCCGTCCGACGCGGCGGCGGCCCGTATCGGGTGCGACAAAGATCGCAAACCGCAAATGCCCCGCCGGATCGATGCGAAAATCCCCCGCCGCCACCGCCGCATCACCAAGCACACGGCTCGCCGCAAGACTTTCAGGCACAAACCATTCCTTGAGCTTCCCCGCCGCATCCTCCTTGCTCGCCCAAGGCGCAATGCGCAGCAAGGCCGATGTCACTCGCACCCCCGGCGCCGCCTCAAGCCAAGCCGCGGGGAAGACATCGAAATCCGCCGGATCGAAAGGCCGCTCGGACAAGCCCGATGAAAAGGCCGTATAGGTCACAAACTCGGTATGCTGCTCCCATTTGATCGTATGCCGCCCGATCTGCCCCGAATAATGCGTCGCCTCCGGTTGCGGATGCGGCGCGCCGAACCGGTCAAGCAGCGCAACCAAATGCGCCATATCCGCGCCGCGATCTCGCGCCGCCGCGCCCTTGGGCCGCTTGATGGCGATATAGACCGCCGTGCAAGGCACATCGAGCGCGGGAAAAGGCCGTGCGTGCAATTCATTGGCAAGCCCGTAGCGGAGCGGATGATCAAGGATGGGGGCCATTGGGGATCTCCTGTTCATGGATCGGTCTTATCAGAGCAAAGCCGAACCGCATACGGGGCATTTTGTCCTGATATCAATAGCTTATATGAATACAGCGGTATACAATCGCCGCCAAACCCGCCTCGCTTGCGCCAATTCCCATCCGCTTGGGCAAAGCAGCTCCCTGCTGCTTGCAGCTTCTCCAAATATCCTCGCCGAAGGCTCCGCCTGCGCCCCTCTCGCGACCGCCTGCGCCAAAGGCAAAAGGGCGCCCCGATCGGAGCGCCCTTCACGGTTTTCAACCTGCGGTTCAGATCAGGAGATCAAACCCAACAGCTTGTTGAGGCTTTCCTTCGCGTCGCCATAGAACATGCGCGTGTTCTCTTTGTAGAACAGCGGGTTCTCGATGCCCGAATAGCCGGTGCCTTGGCCGCGTTTGGACACGAACACCTGCTTGGCCTTCCAGCATTCCAGAACCGGCATACCGGCGATGGGGCTGTTGGGATCTTCTTGCGCCGCTGGGTTCACGATGTCGTTGGACCCGATGACAATCGCCACGTCGGTTTCGGGGAAATCCTCGTTGATTTCGTCCATTTCCAGCACGATGTCATAGGGCACTTTGGCTTCGGCCAAGAGCACGTTCATGTGGCCCGGCAAACGCCCCGCAACGGGGTGGATGGCGAAACGCACGTTCTTGCCCTTGTCACGCAAACGCTTGGTCAACTCGGAAACCGCCTGCTGCGCTTGTGCAACGGCCATACCGTAACCGGGGATGATGATGATCTCGTCCGCCTCGTCCAACGCGGTGGCAACACCCTCGGCATCGATGGCAACCTGCTCGCCCTCGACTTCCATCGCGGGGCCCGTGGTGCCGCCGAAGCCGCCCAAGATCACCGAAATGAACGACCGGTTCATCGCCTTACACATGATGTAGGACAGGATCGCACCCGAGGAGCCGACCAGCGCGCCGACCACGATCAGCAGATCGTTGCCGAGGCTGAAACCAATCGCCGCCGCGGCCCAGCCGGAGTAGCTGTTGAGCATGGAAACAACGACCGGCATATCCGCGCCGCCGATGCCCATGATCAGATGATAGCCGATAAACAGCGCCGCCAAAGTCATCACGAAGAGCGGCAAGAAACCACCCGTGTTGAAATACCAGATCAGGCAGATCGCCGAGAGCGCAGCGGCGCCCGCGTTGAGCATATGCCCGCCCGGAAGCTTGGTGGCGTTCGAGGACAATTTGCCCGCGAGTTTGCCATAAGCCACGACCGAACCGGTAAAGGTCACGGCACCGATGAAGATACCGAGGAACAATTCGACACGCAGGATGCTGATCTCGACGCCGTCTTTATGCGCCAAAAGACCCGCGAACCCTTCCAAAGCGTCGCGTTCTGCCTCGCCCATGGCCATCACACGGCCCAGCTCGATATGCGCGATCAGGCCGACGAAAACCGCCGCCAGACCGACCAGAGAGTGCATCGCCGCCACAAGCTGCGGCATCTCGGTCATCTGCACCCGTGTCGCCACAACATAACCGATCATGCCGCCGCCTGCGATGAGCAGGATCGACAAGAGCCATAGACCGGCGCCCGGCCCCACAAGCGTTGCCGCAACGGCCAAGGCCATGCCGACAATGCCATACCACACCGCGCGTTTGGCGCTTTCTTGTCCCGACAAACCACCCAAAGAGAGGATGAAGAGGACTGCCGCGACCACATAGGCCGCTGTCGTAAATCCGAATTCCATAATCCTATACTCCTTAAGATTTCTGGAACATGGCAAGCATGCGCCGCGTGACGAGGAAGCCGCCAAAGATATTGATACCCGCCATGAAGACGGACAGTGCGGCCAGCAAGATCACAAGGCCGGAACCCGACCCGATTTGCATCAAGGCACCCAAAATGATGATCGACGAGATCGCGTTGGTCACAGCCATAAGCGGTGTGTGCAGCGAATGCGCCACGCCCCAGATGACTTGGAAGCCGATAAAGACCGACAGGACAAACACGATAAAGTGCTGCATGAAGCTGGCCGGAGCGACCAGCCCCACCGCCAAGAGCAATGCGCCCCCGATCGCCAACAGGCCGACCTGTTGCTTGGTCTGGGCCTTGAAGGCCGCCGTTTCTGCGGCGCGTTTTTCCTCGGGCGTCAGCTCCTTGACCGCTTCTTTCTTTTGCGCGGCAATGGCTTTGACCTTGGGCGGCGGCGGCGGGAAGGTGATCTCTTTGTCAAAGGTCACGGTCGCGCCGCGGATCACGTCATCTTCCATATTATGGTTGATCTGGCCGTCTTTTTCCGGCGTCAGGTCGGTCATCATATGGCGGATGTTGGTGGCATAAAGCGTCGAAGCCTGCGCCGCCATGCGCGATGGGAAATCGGTGTAACCGATGATGGTCACGCCGTTTTCCGTGACGATTTTCTCGTCCATCACGGTCATCTTGCAGTTGCCGCCCTTTTCCGCCGCCAGATCGACGATCACCGAACCTGGCTTCATGGATTGCACCATGTCCTCGGTCCACAATTCGGGGGCTTCGCGGTTGGGGATGAGCGCCGTGGTGATCACGATGTCCATATCGGGCGCGAGTTCGCGGAATTTGGCCAATTGAGCCGCCGCAAACTCGGGGCTGGACACAGCCGCGTAACCGCCGGTCGCCGCGCCGTCCTGCTGCTCTTCCTCAAAATCCAGATAGACGAATTCGGCGCCCATGGATTCGACCTGCTCGGCCACTTCGGGGCGCACGTCGAACGCATAGGTGATCGCGCCCAATGATGTCGCCGTGCCAATCGCGGCCAAACCGGCCACGCCTGCGCCCACAACCAGAACCTTGGCGGGGGGCACTTTACCGGCGGCAGTGATTTGACCGGTGAAGAAACGGCCAAAGTTGTTGCCCGCCTCGATTACGGCGCGGTAACCGGCGATGTTGGCCATCGACGACAGCGCATCCATCTTCTGGGCGCGCGAAATACGCGGCACCATTTCCATGGCGATCACATTGGCACCCTTGGAGGCGGCCAATTCCATCAGCTTTTCATTCGCCGCAGGATTGAAGAAGGAGATCAACGTCTGCCCTTCGCTCAATCGCTTGACCTCGGCATCCGTGGGCACGCGGACCTTGGCGATGATATCGCAGGCCTTGAACAGGGCCGCCGCGGTTTTCACAACCTCGACACCGGCCTCTTTATATAGCGCGTCCGAAAAGCCAGCCAGCGCACCCGCGCCGGTTTCAATCGCACATTCATAGCCCAGCTTTTGCAGCTGGCGCGCGCTGTCCGGCGTCATGGCAACCCGTGCCTCGCCCTCCAGCACCTCTTTTGGCGTTCCGATTTTCACGTTCTGCGTCCCCCTTTAGGTCGTCCTTAGGTCACATCTTGGATTCGGCGCGTTATATCCGAACCAACATAGGAATGGCCACGCAATATTATTGCGCAGCCGATTGAAAACTCATTTGCCCCACACGCTTTGCACTGTCAAATCCAACGCCGCGTCTTTTGGCTGTATTTCGCAAAAACGGTATGGAACTTGCGGCGCAATGCCTGCTCTTCGGGCAGGATAAAGCGTCGCTCGATGATCCAGATGAACAGCGGCACCAAGACCAAGGCCAAAACCGCATCCATCCACAAGATCGCGCCGGTCAAGATCAGCGCATCCCCGAGGTAGATCGGGTTGCGCGAGCGCGAAAAAATCCCCGTATCAACCAAGGCGTCGGCCTCGCGGTGCGGGATAATCGTGGTGCGTTTGCGGCGCATCTCCACTGCGGCCAGAACCAGCAAAAGCAGCCCCGCACCAATCATCAAGCCACCCATAAAATCCGCCCAATACCATCCGCGCGCCGCGCCAAAGCTAAGGCCAAAGGCGGCAAACCGCGCCTGCGCCCACGCGATGACAATCGCGGCGATCAAATAAACCGGAGGCATATCAATCCATTTCATGCGCACTTCATAGCTGGCTTTATCGGCAGGGCCAAGCGCGCCAAGGGTCTTAGTGGTCAAAATACGCAGTAATACGGATAGGCCGCCGCTTCGCCTGCCGCCAGCGGGTCACATTGAGGCCCCGCCGCGCGGCAAAACCGGCCCTAGTGGCGCTATTCCCACTCCATTTCCTCATAGACGCGGCCCGCATTTTTCGTCGCCAATTCATCGAATGTATCCAGATGCGCCCAGCGGCTTTGATCGATATAATAGGCGCTGGCCAAATCTCCGCCCGCCTCGATATGTGCGCCGATTTTTTCACGCAGATCAACGAGATAATCACGGGTATAGCGCCGCACCTGCGCCAGATTGGTCGGATGCCCGTGGCCCGGAATAATATAGGTCGGCGCCAATGGCTCAAGCCCGTTCTCCCATGTCTCGATCCAGCACTTCACGCAGGTATCGCCAAAAATCGGCGGCATCCGCTCGTGAAAGGCAATATCGCCCGCAATCATCGTGTTCCATTGCGGGATCCAGACCTGCGTATCGCCCGGACCATGGGCAGGGCCGAGATGCAGCACCTCGACCGTCACGCCGCCCATTTCGATCACCTTGCGATCCTCGAAGGTCTGCGTCGGCATCACAATCCGCGTGCCCTCGGCGCGCTCGCGGTTATAGCGCTCCATGGCCTGCAAAATGAAATCGCCGTTTTCCTTGACCTCCTGCGCCGCCTCCACATGCATCAAAATCTCGACGCCCTGATCGGCCCAATAGCTGTTGCCGAGGATCGCATGCCCCTGCCCGTTCTCGGAAATCACTAAACGGACGGGTTGGTCGGTGACGGCCTTGATCTCCGCGTGTAACGCCGCAGCCAAACGCGCCGATGCGCCGCCATTGACGACGATCACGCCGTCCTGCGTCACGATAAAGGACAGGTTGTTGTTATGGCCTGCGTTCTCATAGTTCGGCGGCGCGGTGGCCCCGATGGCCGAAAACACATGCGGCACAACTTCGACCGGCTTCTCGTAAAGCTCCGATTGCGGGTATTGGTCGGGAATATCCTCGCTCGCCCAAAGACCGCTGGCCCAAAAAGATGCGACCATCGCCGCCGTGATACTCCGCAACATGCCGTGCTCCTCCGCATATACTGGTTATGCGCAGGCTACACATTCACAAGCATGAATGTAACCCCCGTTTTTTCCGCCCCGCCTTGCGCCGCTTCGAAGCCTCGGTATGGTGCCAACAAAACCACATCTCAGGGAGGAGACATCATGGATCTGACAGGAAAACACGCCATCGTCACCGGAGGCGGCACCGGCATCGGCCTTGCCATCGCGCGCGATTTGGCCCGCGCAGGCGCACAAGTCACCATCACAGGGCGGCGTTTGGAGGTCCTCCAAGAGGTGGCCGAGGACGGCATGCACCCGATGGTCATGGATGTGACCGACGACAAAGCCGTCGAGCGCGTCATCGCCGAAGCGGTCGAATTGCGCGGCCCGATCCAGATTTGCGTTGCCAATGCGGGCATCGCCGAGGGGCGCAAGCTGCATAAAACCTCGACCGAATTCTGGCGCAAGATCATGGCGACCAATCTGGACGGTTGCTTTTATACGGTGCGCGAATGCTTGAAATCGATGACGACCACGGATTGGGGCCGCGTGATTGCAATCTCCTCGATCGCAGGCGTGCGCGGATCGGGCGGCGCGGGGGCCTATGCGGCCTCCAAACACGGGGTGATCGGCATGATCCGCTCCTTTGCCGAGGATTTCATGGGCGGGCCCTACACGTTCAATTCCATTTGCCCCGGCTATGTGGACACGCCGATTGTGACCCGAAACGTCGATGCGATCAAAGACCGCGCAGGCGTCTCCGCCGATGAGGCCCGCGATATGATGGTGAAACTGAATCGCCATAAGCGTTTGATTTCGCCTCAAGAAGTCGCCGCCTCGGCGATGTGGCTTTGCAATCCTTTGAGCGAAAGCACCAACGGACAGGAAATCCAGATCGCGGGCGGTCAGGTCTAGGCGCGCCGCGGCCTTGCGGGGCGGCCCAAGGCGGCCCCGCACCACATCACAAGGCCAAGCCTTGCACGCTCAACCCTTGCCCGAAAATCAGCGCAAGCCGCGCCGCGCCTGCTTGTAGCTCGCTGTAACTGCGGCTCGTTTTCTTGACGCCGTGCAGCGCCGCGAGCATGGTCGCCGCCAGCTCGGGCGCCCCGCCAAACGCCGCCAATTGCACCCGACCGGCCGCGCCCTCGGCGTCGAGCCAAGCCGCGTAAAGCGCCACAAGCCGCGCCTCGCCTGCCTCGATGATATCACTGCATTCGCTATCGGTGACGTCCAGCATCTCGCCGCCATGCGGTGAGTTGAGGATCAGTTCAAACGTCTCATCCGCATGGGCCGCAAAAGCCCGCGACAGCGCCGTGCCGATGCTGCCGCCTCGGTCCAATGCGGCCGCGACCCCTGCGGCCACGCCGTCGAAATAGCCCTGCGCCAAAGACCTGTAGATATCGCGCTTGTTTTTATAGTGTAGATAGAGCGCGGCGCGCGACATGCCCGCCGATTTGGCAATATCCTCCATCGATGTTCGCTTGAGCCCGTATTGCGCGAAACACAGGAGCGCCGCGCCCAAAATGGCGGCGCGTTTCGCCTCCACTGCGGCGCGCGCGGCATCGTCACCGGCGCGCATATCCGCCTCCAGATCACCGCCCCGATCCATTGTCTCTTGCGTCACACCCAAATGATAAGACCTTGATTGTTATTGACTATTGCAGATTAGCGGATCCGCGGGCGACCCAGCACGCTTGCCTCAGAAATCAAACTGACAAAAATCATTTATTTTGTCAATTGACGAGATGACAAAAATCGCCCACTTTGTCAAAAGCTCATTGCAATAGCCCAAAGGGAGGCATTTCTCATGGCCACAGTTTTGACCATCAATGGCGCAGAGCACAGCGTCGATTTGCCCGGAGATGTGCCGCTCTTGTGGGTGCTGCGCGATGCGGTCGGCCTGACGGGCACGAAATTCGGCTGCGGCGTCTCGGCCTGCGGCGCCTGCACGGTGCATATCGATGGCGAGGCTGTGCGCTCGTGCCAGATCGCTCTGGCCGATGTCGACGGAGAGGTCACCACAATCGAAGGCCTCGGAACCCCCGATGCGATGCACGCCCTGCAAACCGCTTGGGTCGATCATCAGGTCGCGCAATGCGGTTACTGCCAATCGGGGCAGATCATGCAGGCCGCTGCGCTTTTGGCGCAAACTCCCTCCCCGACGGATGGCGATATTGATGAGGCCATGCAGGGCAACCTATGCCGCTGCGGCACCTATCCGCGCATCCGCGCCGCCATTCACACCGCCGCCGCAACCTTGAAGAACGCAGGATAACACCATGTCAAAGCTTGGAAAAATCACCCGCCGCACATTCATGGTCGCCGGCGCGGCCGTTGTTGGCGGCGCCGCTTTCGGCATCTATACCGACCGGCGCACCCCCGCCAATCCGCTCGAAACCGGCGCGGGTGAAACCTCGCTCAATGCGTGGTTGATCATCGACCAAGAGGGCGTGCAAATCATCACCCCGCGCGCCGAGATGGGCCAAGGCACTCAAAGCACGCTGGCTGCTTTGGTCGCCGAAGAACTGGACGTGGCATGGGAAGACATCCGCATCCAGCACGGCCCCCCCGCCGAGGCCTATTACAACGGTGCGGTGCTTGGCAGCGCGCTGCCCTTCAAGGAGTATGCCCTGACCGAATTCCAAGAATCCGTGGGCGAGAACCTCGATTTCGTCGGCAAATTGCTCAAGATGCAGATCACCGGCGGCTCCACCTCCATGGCCGATGGTTTCACCAAAATGCGCATGGCGGGCGCGACGGCGCGCGAGGCGCTCAAAGCCGCCGCCGCCGCGCGGCTGGACGTCGCACCGCGGGCGCTCAAGACCGAAAACGGCATGGTGATCGCGCCGGACGGGCGCCGCCTTGGCTATATCGAACTGGCCGGCGATGCCGCAAACCACATGCCCAAGAGCGCGCAATTGCGCGCGCCCTCGGCGTGGAAATATCTTGGCAAAGCCATGCCGCGTCTCGATATGATTTCCAAATCCACCGGCACCGCGATGTTCGGCATTGATGCGCGTCCCGAGGGCGTCAAATTCGCCGCCGTGCGCATCAACCCGCGCCTTGGCAGCGCGATGATCTCTTTTGATGACAGCGCCGCGCGCGACATGGCGGGGGTCGAGAAGATCATTGATCTGGGCGATGGGGTCGCGGTGGTGGCCACCAACACATGGCTCGCCATGCAGGCCGTTGATGCGATTGACGTCACTTGGGGCGATGCGCCCTACCCCCCTGATACGAAAGCCATTTTCGAGCGGATCGAGGCAGCTTTCGACGGCAAGCCAAACGCCGTCTTGCGCAAGGACGGCGATGCGGATGCGCCTTTGCCCGAGGGGGCCGTCGAGATCACGGCGCAGTATAGCCTGCCCTATCTGGCCCATTCGACGATGGAGCCGATGAACGCCACCGCGCTTTACACGGGCGATGCGATGCAGATCACCACCGGCAACCAAGTGCCCTATTTGCTGCGCAAGAAATGCGCCGCAGCGGTGGGTTTGGATGCCGAAGCTGTCACCGTTGTCACCCCCGTCATGGGCGGCGGCTTCGGGCGGCGCTGCGAGACCGATTGCGCGGTTCTGGCCGCACGGATTGCCAAACAGATGCAAGGCACGCCGGTCAAGCTTACCTATAGCCGCGAAGAGGACATGCGCCACGATTTCTATCGCCCCGGAGCGATGGCGCGCTTTACCGGCGCGGTGGCCGACGGCAAAGCGGTGCGCATGGACGGCAAGATCGCGGCGCAATCGGTGGCCCAGCAAGGGGCGCAGCGGCTTATGGGATTTGCCCCTTCCGGCCCCGACAAGGCCCATCTTGAGGGCGCATTCGATCAACCCTACGCCATCCCCCATTACCGCATTGCGGGCTACCTTGCCGATCTGGATATTCCGGTGGGATTTTGGCGCTCTGTCGGCTCGTCCTTTAACGGGTTCTTCCACGAGAGCTTTATCGACGAGTTGGCCCATGCGGCGGGCGCCGATCCTTTGGCCTTCCGGCTTGAATTGATGCGCGGCGAAGACGCCCGCAGCGCTAAGGTTTTGGAAACAGTCGGGGAAATGTCAGGCTGGAATAGCCCCAAAGCGCCGAACACGGGCCGCGGCGTTGCCTTTACCCATAGCTTCGGCACCCCTGTCGCCGAGGTGATCGAAGTCGAGGACACGGGCAGCGGCATCCGCATCGCGCGCGCCTTTATCGCCTGTGATGTCGGCGTCGTGCTCGACCCCCAAAACGTCGAGGCACAGATGTTCGGCGGTTTGGTCTACGGCCTGTCGGCGGCGACAACCGGCGAGATCACCTTTGCCGACGGCGCTGTCGAACAGGGCAATTTTTATGACTACGACGGGCTGCGCATCTCTGCGATGCCGCAGGTCTCTGTCGCGGTGCTCGGCTCCGGCACAGCGCCCTCCGGCGCCGGAGAGCCAGGAACGCCGCCCGCCGCGCCGGCTTTGGCGAACGCCTTGTTCGACCTCACTGGCAAACGGGCACGCCGCCTGCCGCTTATCGAGGACTTCGACCTGATTTTATGATCAGGCCAGAGCGCCACGAGAAAGACCAAGGGGGGCCGCGTGCCCTCCTTTTTTGTCACGCAGGTTTTCGCAGCCGAACCTGATCGTCGGTCACGAAAATCAATGCAAAGGGTCATTTTTCAACCATGGTGCGCTGACGCGTGCCTTTTTTGCGTCAATCTTTGTCAAATTTGCCGCAATTATTTCTCAAATGCCCCCAATTGCGGCCATAGCTCTTGATTACACATGTAAAACATACGACCACGGTGGTCGAAGGGATGCGCTAAAGACGTCCCTCATTTGAGGTAAGGTGTCCGGAGCAAGCAGTGCTGGCTCTGGATTTAAGGAGCAGGCACGTCATGCCTACAGGGTATCTGGTCAATCTCGGCGATGGCTCGCTGGACACGGGAGACGTGGTTAACACGAGCTCCACCGTATTCACCACCGATCAGGTATTGGGAACCGGCACGGTCACATGGGTCGGCCGCACCAGCCGTTTTGATCGCACCACCGGCACCCAAACCAACACCGGCACCTATTACCTTGGCCAAGACGGCAACGTCTATTTCGTCTTTGATACCCAGCCCTATACATTCAACTCCGGCACCGCCGCCGCCGCCCCCGCCTATGCCGAGCCAAACGGTATTGTCGATGGCACGGCAGGTGATGACTATATTGATAGCAGTTTCGAGGACCTCTCTTTCGAGAGCGTCGACGATGGCACCGGATCGAATGCCGATAGCGTCGAAGCGGGCGCAGGCGACGATACGGTCATCGCCGGTCTGGGCAACGATGTGGTCCAAGCGGGCAGCGGCGCGGACAGCGTGTCGGGCGGCGAAGGCAATGACACCGTATATGGCGATTTTGGCGCGGACCGGATCGACGGGGGCACCGGCGACGATGTGCTTTATGGCGGTGGCGGCTCTGTTGACGGCACCCTTCCCACCTCCGAGACCCTGCAATGGGACCTGCAAGGCGGCGACGGCACAAACCTAGCTGGCGGCTTCACCCAAGACACCGGCGTGATGGATGTCACCTTCTCGGTGACCAATGACGGCAACAACAACCCCACCTACCAAGTCGAAACGGGCGACACGCAATATGTCGCCCCTGGCGAAGACTTTGACCCGCAATCCTCGCTCTTCTTGTTTGGCGACGGTGATGGGGCGACCTCGACGGTATCGCTGAACTTTGCGGCCAATGAGGTGGGCTACGACGATGCGGTCGAGAATGTCACCTTCCGGATCAACGATATCGATTGGGGCGCTGGCAACCACCGCGACGTTATTACCATCACGGCGCTGGACGCAAACGGCGATCCTGTTGATGTCATCATCACGCTGGGCGGCGGCGATACGGTTTCGGGCAATACCATCACCGCCAATGATGCGGCAGATAATCCCAATGAACTGGGCGGCTCTGCGCTGATTGAAATCGCCGGTCCGGTCAGCGATATTTCGATCTCTTACGCCAATGCTTTGAACGGCACGCAGGGCATCTGGATCACCGATGTCAATTTTGACAGCATCGTGGTCGATGATGGCGCCGATACAATCGATGGCGGCGCGGGCAACGATTATATTGACGGCGGCAGCGGCAACGACGTTCTCGACGGCGGCGAAGACAGCGACACCGTCCTCGGCGGCACCGGCGATGACAGCGTCGCAGGCGGCGACGGGGCCGACACGCTGGACGGCGGCGACGGGGCAGATACGCTTGCGGGCGGCTCGGACGCCGACAGCATCACGGGCGGCGATGGGGAAGATGTCATCGAAGGCGATGGCGCCACCCAAAAGCTCAGCAGCGAAAGCCTGAACTGGTCGGATATGGGCGCCGATGGCACGGCGGTGACCGGCTCCATCACCCAAAACACCGGCGAAATGGATGTCACCGTCTCCATCGCAGATGACGGCAACAATAACCCGACTTGGGCGATCGAAAGCACCGATACGATCTTTGTCGGCGATACCGAGCCGATGAGCGAGCAGTCCAGCCTCAATATGGCAGGCCAAGGCGACGGCGCGACATCGACCACCACCCTCGATTTTGCCGCTGCGACCGGATCGACCGCAAGCGACGAGGTGGAAAACGTTGTCTTCCGCATCAACGATGTGGATTGGGGCGCAGGCAACCACCGCGACGTGGTCACCGTCACCGCGGTTGATGCGGCGGGCGATCCTGTCACCATCACCCTCACCCCTGACGGCTCGGCCGCCGTGGTCGGCAATACCGTCACCGCTGGCGACGTGGAGACCTCGCAAGCCGATGAAGCCGGATCGATCCTCGTCGAGATCGCCGGTCCCGTCTCTTCGATCAGCATTTCCTACGGCAACGCCGATGTGAACACCCAAGCCATCTGGATTTCCGATGTGCATTTCGACGTCATGGAGCCCACCGTGGCGGGCGACGATACGATTGATGCGGGCGCGGGGGACGACACGGTCTTTGGCGATGGCGGCGCTGATAACATTGCCGCGGGCACCGGCGCGGATGTCGTCGATGCGGGCACGGGCAACGACACTGTCGATGGCGGCACCGGTGACGATACGATTGCGGGCGGCGACGGCGACGATAGCCTCGACGGCGGCGCGGGTTTTGACAGCATCACCGGCGGCATTGGCAATGACACGCTGAACGGCGGCGATGACGATGATACGCTATATGGCGGCGACGGCGACGATCTGATCGATGGCGGCGCGGGTGATGATTACCACCACGGCGGCGCAGGCGACGACACCTTTATGGGATCCGAAGGCGCCGATACGTTCAACGGCGATACCGGCATGGATTTTGTCGATTACTCGCTGTCCGATGCGGCGGTAAATGTCGACCTGACCGCCAATACCTTTAGCGGCGGCTATGCCACGGGCGATGTCAATGAAACCGGCGTCGATGGTTTGATCGGCTCGGATTTCGGCGATGTGCTGACCGGCTATGACGTCATGGGCGCCGATTACACCAACCATATCTATGGCGGCGGCGGTGATGACACGATCGACGGGCGCGGCTCTGACGACCTGCTTTACGGCGAGGATGGCAACGACAGCATCCTCGGCGGCACTGGCAACGACACCATCGATGGCGGCATTGGCGACGACAGTATCAACAGCGGCGCGGGCGCCGACCTTATCGGCGGCGGCGACGGGGATGACACGATCTCTATCGGCGGCGGTGACACGGCGCTTGGCGGCGGCGGCGATGATCTCTTTGTCATCGATGCGGCCACATTGGACGGCACCAATTTCTCGGTCGACGGCGGCGAAAGCAGCGAGACCGGCGGCGACTCCATGCAGCTCGCGGGCGTTCAAAACATCGTCTATGACGAGTTGGACCCCGAAAACGGCACCGTCACCTTCGTTGACGGCTCGCAACTGGCCTTCTCGAACATCGAAACCACCACCGTCACCGACCGAGACGGCATCGTCAGCGGCACGGCGGGCGGTGATCTGATCGATGCGGCCTATACGGGTGATCCCGACGGCGATGTGGTGGACGGCAATGACGCCATCCTCGTCGGCCAAGTGGGCGATGACGACAGCATCGAAGCGGGCGCTGGCAACGATACGGTTTTGTCCGGCGCTGGCGATGATGTCGTCCATGCCGATGCGGGCGATGACAGCGTGGTCGGCGGGGCGGGCGACGATACCGTCTATGGCGGCGCGGGCAGCGATACGATCACCGGCGGCGCGGGCGCGGATGTGCTGTATGGCGGCGATGACAGCGACACATTTGTGATCAACGGCGCAGGTCTTGGCGACGATACGATCGTCGGCGGCGAAGGCGGCGCGACCAATGTCGACACGATTGATCTGTCGGGCATGACCGGCCCCGTCACCATTGTCTTTAACGGTGACAAATCCGGCCTCATCTCTGACGGCACCAGCACCATCAGCTTTAGCGAGATCGAATATCTGATCCTGCCCGATGATGCCGATATGGTCGATATGGTCGGCGACAGCACCGGTATCACCGTCGAGGCGGGCAATGGCGACGATGTGATCACCGGCGGCTCGGGCAATGACAGTGTGCTCGGCGGCGATGGCGCCGATAGCCTGACCGGCAATGACGGCGGCGACACGCTGAGCGGCGGCGCGGGCAGCGATACATTGGACGGCGGCACAGGCGATGACAGCCTCACCGGCGGCGCAGGGGCCGATACGCTCATTGGCGGCGCAGGCAGCGATACGCTTTCGGGCGGCGGCGGCGGTGATGTGATCATGGGCGGCACCGATGCCGACAGCATGTATGGCGCGGGCGGCTCCGATACATTCGCCATCGAAGACAGCTTTGGCGATGATTACATCGACGGCGGCGAACCGGAACCCGATGTCGACATTCTGGACTTCTCCGCCCTGAGCACCGGCATTGACCTGACCGCGACGGATGGCGAAAGCGGCACCGCGACCGATGGCGTCTCTACCCTGACCTTTGACGAGATCGAAGGGCTGGTTCTGTCGGATTTCGACGATACGGTCGACGGGACACTGAATTTCGACAACTGGAGCGTCGATGCGGGCGCGGGCGACGATAGCATCACGCTGGGCGACGGCGACGACACGATCACCGCAGGCGCGGGCAACGATACGATGATCGGCGGCGAAGGCGCGGACGAATACTACGGCGGCCTTGGCGACGACGAAATCTATCTCGCGGGCGGCGATTATGCCGAAGGCGGCGACGGCGACGATCTGTTTATCCTCTCCGATCTGGCAGGCTCCACCGGCGATATCAGTATCGTCGGCGGCGAAGGCGGCGAGACCAACGGCGATGTGTTGAACGTGGCCGGGTTGGCCGATATGTCGACCCTCGTGATCAACGATCCCGACGGGGTCAACGGCGGTATGAACGGATCGGTCGCCCTGCTCGACGGCTCGGGCACGGTGCATTTCCAGAACATCGAACGGATCATCTGCTTTACCCCCGGCGCGCGTATCTTGACGCCCCGCGGCGAGCGCCCGATCGAAAGCCTGCGCGCAGGCGATATGGTCATCACACGCGATCACGGCCCGCAACCCATTCGCTGGATGGGCACGCGCACCGTCGAGGGGCGCGGCAATTTTGCCCCCATCGCAATCAATTCCAACGTCATGGAAGGCGCGCGGCGGCCCCTGCTCGTCTCGCCGCAGCACCGCATTCTGTTCACCGGCTACCGCGCCGAGCTGTTGTTCGGCACGTCAGAGGTTTTGGTCGCGGCCAAACATCTGGTCGACGGGCGCGATGTGCGGGTGCTCGAGCGCGAGAAAGTCACCTATTTCCACATGATGTTCGACCGCCATGAGGTCGTCTACGCCGAGGGCGCCGCGACCGAGAGCTTCCACGCCGCCGATCTGGGCATCTCGGCGATCTCCGACCAAGCGCGCGAAGAGCTTTTCGCCGTCTTCCCCGAATTGCGCAGCAACCCCAGCCAATACGGCGAGACCGCGCGCAAATGCATCAAGGCGCATGAGGCGAAGTTGATCCTGCCCTAGGTCAGGATCGCCCCTTAAGAGACTGAAAAAAGTTAGAAAGAGGATTAGGCTTCTTGCAGCGCGCCCATCGGCATCGGGCGCTTATCCTCGGCCCATGCCCGCGCCGCCGCGCCAAAGGCCGCAAAGAGCGGTTTTGACACCGGATCCTCGGCCGCGCGGTATTCGGGGTGCCATTGCACCGAAAGCGTAAAGCCCGCCGACCCCTGAACATAGATCGCCTCGGGCGTGCCATCAGGGGCATGACCGTCGATCACGATCCGCGCCCCTGCGGTTTTGATCCCCTGCCCGTGCAGCGTATTGGTCATCACCTCGGGCGCGCCCATCAGCGCATGAAACACCCCGCCTTGGGTAAAGGTCACCTTGTGACGCAGGGCGAATTTCTCTTCGATGGTGCCATCGGGCGGCATGCGGTGGTTCATCCGTCCCGGCAAATCGCGGATTTCGGGATAGAGCGTGCCGCCCATGGCGACATTGACCTCTTGAAACCCGCGGCACACGCCAAGGAAAGGTTGCCCGCGCTCGACGCAGGCCCGAACGAGCGGCAAGGTGATCGCATCGCGGCAACGGTCGAAATCACCATGCGCGGGCGTCGCGTCCTCGCCGTATTCTTCAGGGTGCACATTGGGCCGCCCGCCGGTGAGCAAAAACCCGTCGCAAACCTCCATCAGCTCTGCGACAGAGACAAAACGCGGATCGGCGGGCACCACCAAGGGCAAGCCGCCAGAGGCCTCGGCAATCGCCTCGGAATTCATGATCCCGCCCGCATGCACTTGATAGCTATCGCCGATCACCTGATGATTGCCGATAATTCCAATGACCGGTCGTGCCATGTGTCGTCCCTAAGCTTACCTATTGCCGTCCAGATTATGCGCGCCGATCGATTAAGAAAACAGCAAACCGTGCACAAGGGCTTGTGCGGGGGCATATTTCGAGCGGCAATCGCCCATTCATCATGCAAAAGGCCCCGCCATCACGCGGGCAAGACCTGATTGGCGCGGGCAGTTATCAAGACGCCATTCGGTCCGTGAGAGGGATCACGCGCGGGGCGCCCCCGTGCGGCAAGCCATTGCGGCCCGCCCTTCATCGACATAACGTCAAGCGCAACATCCGGTTCCATGAAAGGCCCTGCCATGCTCGACGCCCGCGCCACGCAACCCAATCCGACGATCTACCTCAAGGATTACACCCCTCCCGCCTATTTGGTCGACAGCGTGGCCTTGACCTTTCGCCTCGCGCCCAAAGCCACACGCGTTATCTCCCGCATCCAGTTCCGGCCAAATCCGGACAATGTAAATCGGGACTTTTTCCTTGAAGGCGAAGACCTTAAGCTCATCTGGGCCAAGATCGACGGCGAAGAGATCACCCCGCATATCACCGACAAAGGGCTCAGCTGCGCCGTCCCCGATGCGCCGTTCTCGTTCGAGGCCGAAGTCGAGATCGCGCCCGAAGATAACACCGCGCTCGAAGGGCTTTACATGTCGAGCGGCATGTATTGCACCCAATGCGAGGCGCAGGGTTTTCGCAAAATCACCTATTACCCCGACCGCCCCGATGTGATGAGCACGTTTTCCGTGCGCATTGAGGGCGATTTGCCGGTTCTTCTGTCCAATGGCAATCCGGCGGGCGCGGGTCATGGTTTTGCCGAATGGCACGACCCTTGGCCAAAACCGGCCTATCTGTTTGCGCTGGTCGCGGGCGATTTGATTGCCCACTCCGACCAGTTCAACACGGTTTCGGGCAAGCAGGTCGATCTCAACATCTATGTGCGCCACGGCGATGAGGGCAAATGTGCCTTTGGCATGGAGGCTTTGAAAGCCTCGATGCGTTGGGACGAAACGGTCTATGGGCGCGAGTATGATTTGGACATATTCAACATTGTTGCCGTGGATGACTTTAATATGGGCGCGATGGAGAACAAAGGATTGAACATATTCAACTCCTCTTGCGTTCTTGCCTCGCCCGAAACCTCGATCGACGCCAATTTTGAAACCATCGAGGCGATCATCGCGCATGAGTATTTCCACAACTGGACCGGCAACCGGATCACCTGCCGTGACTGGTTCCAACTGTGCCTCAAGGAAGGGCTGACGGTCTACCGCGACAGCCAGTTCACCTCCGACATGCGCTCCGGCCCCGTCAAACGAATCCGTGATGTGATCGACCTGCGCGCGCGGCAATTCCGCGAGGACGGCGGCCCCCTCGCCCATCCCGTCCGCCCCGAAAGCTTTCAAGAAATCAATAACTTCTACACCGCCACGGTCTATGAAAAAGGCGCCGAACTGATCGGGATGCTCAAGACGCTGGTCGGCGATGAAGCCTATGCCAAGGCGCTGGACCTCTACTTCGAGCGCCACGATGGCGACGCCGCCACCATCGAGGATTGGCTCAAGGTCTTCGAGGACACCACAGGGCGCGATCTGACCCAATTCAAACGGTGGTATTCCGACGCGGGCACGCCGCGCCTCAGCGTCAGAGACGACTTCAAAGACGGCACCTATACCCTTACGTTCAAACAAGAAACACCCCCCACCCCGGGACAGGACAGCAAACCGCCGCGCGTCATTCCCATCGCCCTCGGCCTGCTCTCGCCCAATGGCGACGAGGTGCAGGCGACCACCGTCTTGGAGATGACCGAGGCCGAGCAAAGCTTCACCTTCGAAGGTCTGGGCGCGCCTCCGGTCCCGTCGATTTTGCGCGGGTTTTCCGCCCCTGTGATCTTGGAGCGCGCGAGCACGCCCGAGGAGCGCGCCTTCCTTCTCGCCCATGACACCGATCCGTTTAACCGCTGGGAAGCGGGCGCACAGATTGCGCGGCAATTGCGGATGGATATGGTGCAAAACGGCGGCGCCCCCGAGGGCGAATACCTTGACACGCTGCGCGACATCGCTCGCGATGCGTCTCTCGACCCCGCCTACCGCGCGCTGATGCTGCAACCGCCCGCGCAAGAGGACATCGCGCAGGCGCTCCATGCCAAGGGCATCACGCCGGACCCGCAAGCCATCTATGACATCAGCGAAACCATCGCGCAAACCGTGGCCACCCATTTTGCCGACACCGCGCCGCGGCTCTATGCCGAAATGGACACCCCCGCCCCCTATAGCCCCGATGCCAAGGCGGCGGGCAAACGCGCGCTGCAGGCGCGGATGCTGGGCATGATCACGCGGCTTGACGGCGGCAAAACCGCCGCCGCGCAATGTGCCAGCGCGGATAATATGACCCAACACTATGGCGCGCTTTGCGCCTTGCTGTCGCAAGAGTTTGGCGCCGATGAAAATGCCGCCTTCTACCAACAGTGGAAGCATGACCGCCTCGTGATGGACAAATGGTTTGCCGCGCAAATTGCCTTTGCCGCTCCCGACAAAGCCTCAGATGCCGCCAAGCGCATGACCCATCATGCTGATTTCAATGCGAAAAACCCGAACCGCTTCCGCGCGGTTTTCGGGGCATTGGCGGGCCATCATGCCGGTTTCCATCACATCTCAGGCGCCGGATACGCGCTTTTGGCCGATCACCTGATTGCGCTCGATCCGCTCAATCCGCAAACCACGGCGCGGATGATGTCGGCCTTTTCCTCATGGACGCTCTATGATGCGCAGCGGCAAAGCTTGGCCCGAGAGGCATTGGAACGGATCGCCGCCGCCAAGGGGCTGTCCCCCGACACCACCGAAATGGTCGCGCGGATTTTGGCCAGCTGAGCGGCGCGATATTTACCCTTGGTTAACTCCTGTGGCGCAGGGGCGGCGATTTACAACAGATCACCGCTCCTGCGCCGCTTTACGCCGCAATGCGCGAATGCTCGCCACAAGCTTGGCGCAATACCTGCGCGCAAATTCCCTTATATCTGCGCGAGAGCGACACGCTTTGGCCCCTTTTTCCGATCAATTTAGATTAACTCGACGCGGCCCCGCCCGTGTCTGATTTAGTTTTCCGCAGGTGACTTTTGGCGCTTGCGACGCCGCAAAAAGGTCCGTTATGCCCGCTCTGTCTCCCGTTCTTCGCGCCGTCCTCGATACCCTGCCCCTGTCCCTGCGCGGCCGCGTCCGGAACGGCTCTGCACGCGGGGCATCGCAACCCGCTTCGCTCAGCCCCGAGCAAATTGCCGAGCAACTGTTGCTGCCTGCCCGCCCGAAATCGGCCGAAGAGATACAGCGCGCAGCCCATGAAGATCAGGGGCGTTTTCTGGCCCGTCAGGAGCGTTGGTCCGAATTGAGCGCCGCTATCATGCGCGCCGATACCGCCTGCGCGCGCACTTCGGCCGGTGCCCCCGTGGCGGACCTGTTGGCCTTCGGCGCGCGCGCCGATGTGGTCGGCGCCGTAACCGACGCTTTGGCAGACGGCAGCGCGCCGTCCTTGTTGGGGCTGGCCGCGCTTGAAGAGATATTGAACGAGACACCGAATGACTATGCCATCGCCTTGATCGTCGCCCATGCCCATATCGATATCGGGTGGGCCTTTCGAGGCACCGGCTGGCGCGAAGAAATCCCCGCCCTCGCGCGGGCCGCCTTTCGCGCGCATTTCCAGCGCGCCGAACGGATTTTGAGCGCCTTTGACGAAAGCAGCGCAGATGCGCCCTCTTTGGCGGCAGCGCGCTGCGCGCTTTTGGCCGCGAAACCGAGGCCCCAAGACCATGTGGCCGACACCTATGAAGCCTTGATCGACCTCGATCCCGCCAATCCGCGGCCGATGCGTGCGATGGGCAACCATTTGTTGCCGCGCTGGTTTGGCAGCTACCGGCAGTTGGACCTTGAGGCCCGCCGCACTGCCGCGCGCACGACACATCTGTGGGGCGCTGGGGCCTATGCATGGGTCTATCTTGATGCGCTTGCGGTTGATCCCTTTTGCGCGGCCCATGTGGATGTGGACTATTTCATCGACGGGCTGCGCGATATTTTGGAGCGGTCCACGGACCAACATGGGGTCAACGCTTTGGCCGCTTTTTGTGCGGTGACAATGGCCCCGTTGGCGGAAAACCTGTTGCCGGACACCGCCGCGCGCGCCGCGCGCGCCGAGGTGCATGGCGCATTGGAGTGGATTTGCACCGATCATTTGCGTGAATTGCATCCCCTGGTTTGGGCCGAGGCCTCCGCGGGTCCGAACCTGCCTCATCCCTTACCAAGCCGCGAGGCCCTGCGCGTGCGCGGCGAAGCTACCGCAAAGGCATGGATTGCAAAAGTCTTCGAACAGGAGCTACGCGAAGGCACGGTCATCGCTTTCACGCCGCGCGGGCTGCGCCGGATGGAGAAACCTGCATAATCGGGATCGCTCGGGCTATTCCGCGACGGGCTCTATTGCCAAGGTCCCCGCGCCGATTTCAGAAGCCGCATATTGGCGCAATGTCTCGCGTTGATCCAAAAGAGCCGAGGCAATCGCCGCCTCGGAGGCGCGCAATTGTCTGATGTTTTTTAGCATCTCAAGATGTGCGCTCACCACAAGGCGAATATGGTCAAACAGCGCAAGATCGGTCGCGCTCCACCCGCCTTCGCGCGGCTTGAGGCCGACAAATTCCAAGATGCCAAAAGTGACCCCCTCGACCACCAATGGCGCGCCGAGGTAAGATTCGGGGCAAAACCCGCATAAGGAGCGATTTGCGCCATTGCCCGACATCGCACAGTCGCTCAGCGCAACCCGCTCGGTGCCCGTCACCAGCCGCGCGGCGAATGTGCCTTCAAGTGCGATCGGCATATCAAACTCGGACGCGGCGTCCGGATGGGCTGTCGCATCACGGCCGCTTACATAACGCCCGACAATTTCGGCAGTTTCGCCTGACACATGCGCAATATTGCCGCTGGCCATGCCCAACATCTCGACCGCGGCCTTCAATGCACGATTAAACCGTTCTTCGACCCCCTGCCCCGCGCCCATAAAGGCATGTAGAATAGCATCGCGGCAGGCATTTTGCGCCGCAAGGCTCTCGCGCGCGCTATCCGCTTCGGCGCGCGCCTCCTGCCCCTCGGTTACCGCCCATCGCAGCGACACCTCGCGCGTTACACAAAGCGCCAGATCGGTCAATTTCCGCTGGTCTTCTTCGCTCCACTCCCTCGGTTTGCTATCCAAGGCACAAACCGTGCCCAATGTCGTGCCATCTGGCCCAAACACCGGAACCCCCAGATAGGCGCAGACATTGAAATCACGCAATGCGGGGTTGTGTTTGAGAACATCATGCAGGCGCGCATCCCCGACCACCAAAGGCGCATTCGACCGTTTCACATATTTGCAAAACGAATGGGAATAAGGGAATTGGCGCTGCTTTGCCAAAGGTTCGGGCAGGCCGAAACTGCTTTTGATATGTTGGGTTTCATGGCGATCATCGAGAAAACAAATCAGGGCGATCGGCACGCCAAGCAGATCACAGGCCAAGCGTGTCAGCGCATCCAACGCTGCCGCGCGCGGCGCGTCAATCAACTTCAAGGACCGGAGCAACGCATACTCGTCCTTCTTGTCGGTCTTAAGGGCCTTTTCATACATTGTCATGAGCACTCATCCGAAAGGTTGACCAAACGTAAAGTTTTGATCTTAACAAAGTCTTAACGTCGTCTCGCGCCACGGGCCACCCGCGCGGATGTTTGCCGATGAAGCCTCGGAGCGCTTTGGCACCGCCCCCTCTTGCCCCCGTATCTTTGCTGCCATAAAACGCAGGCCAAGCAGCCTGCGCGCAAAGGAGACACCATGCTCGACCTGACCTATGAGACCCCGAAACCCAAAGTCATCGCCGGTGCGAAACACGATTGGGAATTGGTGATCGGCATGGAGGTCCATGCGCAGGTCTCCTCCAACGCAAAACTCTTCTCGGGCGCCTCGACCAAATTCGGCGCTGAGCCGAACGCCAATGTGGCGTTCGTCGATGCCGCCATGCCGGGCATGTTGCCGGTGATCAACGACTATTGCGTCGAGCAGGCGGTGCGCACGGGGCTGGGTCTGAAGGCGGAAATCAACCTTTTCTCGGCCTTTGACCGCAAAAACTATTTCTATCCCGATCTGCCGCAGGGCTATCAGATCAGCCAGCTCTATCATCCCATCGTTGGCGAGGGCGAGATTTTGGTCGATATGGGCCCCGGCGTTGCGCGTCTGGTGCGGGTCGAGCGTATCCACCTTGAGCAGGACGCGGGCAAATCGGTGCATGACATGGACCCGAATATGTCATTCGTCGATCTCAACCGCACGGGCGTGGCCTTGATGGAAATCGTCTCGCGCCCCGATATTCGCGGCCCTGAAGAGGCCGCCGCCTATGTCACCAAGCTGCGCCAGATCCTGCGCTATTTGGGCACCTGCGACGGCAATATGCAAAACGGCAACCTGCGCGCCGATGTGAACGTATCGATCTGCCGTGCCGGTCAATACGAGAAATACATGGAAACGCAGGATTTCTCGCATCTGGGCACCCGCTGCGAAATCAAGAATATGAACTCCATGCGGTTCATCCAAGCCGCGATCGAGGTCGAAGCGCGCCGCCAGATCGCCATCGTGGAAGCGGGCGGCGAGGTGGTGCAAGAAACCCGCCTTTACGATCCCGACAAGAACGAAACCCGCTCCATGCGCTCCAAAGAAGAGGCGCATGATTATCGCTATTTTCCCGATCCCGATCTGCTCCCGCTGACCATCGAACAGGCTTGGGTGGACCAGATCAAAGCCACGCTGCCCGAACTGCCCGACGAGAAAAAGGCGCGGTTTGTCAAAGACTTCGGCCTCTCGGAATATGACGCCTCGGTGCTGACCGCCGAAGTTCCGGCGGCGAAATACTT
This sequence comes from Litorivita sp. NS0012-18, assembly GCF_040371945.1. Taxonomy (NCBI): domain Bacteria; kingdom Pseudomonadati; phylum Pseudomonadota; class Alphaproteobacteria; order Rhodobacterales; family Paracoccaceae; genus Litorivita; species Litorivita sp. NS0012-18. The sequence goes on from NZ_BAABWS010000001.1 coordinate 579,065, forward strand.
CGAGGCCGTGGCCGAAGGGCGTGACGGCAAGCTGGCGGCCAACTGGGTCATCAACGAGCTTTTCGGCCGCCTGAAGAAGGAAGATCACGACATCACCGACAGCCCCGTGAGCCCCGCGCAACTCGGCGGCATCATCGATCTGATCTCGTCGGATGCGATTTCAGGCAAAATCGCCAAGGACCTGTTTGAAATCGTCTATACCGAAGGCGGCGATCCTGCGCAGATCGTCGAAGAGCGCGGTATGAAACAGGTCACCGATACCGGCGCCATCGAGGCCGCCGTGGACGAGATCATCGCCGCCAACCCCGATCAGGTCGAAAAGGCCAAGGCCAACCCGAAACTGGCAGGCTGGTTCGTCGGTCAGGTGATGAAAGCCACGGGCGGCAAGGCCAACCCCAAAGCGGTCAACGAATTGGTCGCGGCCAAACTCGGGCAGTAAACCGCAACCAACAGCGCACAATACGCAAGTTCCCGAACCGGCCTGCGCCGTCTTTGACATGTTCAACGGCGGCGCTTTTGCTCGGCCGGGCGGCGCGGCAAGGCGCGCTCAAAACCGTTGCAAACAAGGGAATTTCAAGCTATAGTGTGCCGATTACGCTGCCCTATCTTATTTTTCACCCGCTTTCGCGGGACCGTTTTTGAGAGGATTTCCTATGAAACACCTACTGATTTGCCTATCGGCGCTTGCCTTGGCCACTCCTGCCCTTGGCGAAACCGTTATCATGACCTTCGACGAGGTCGCCGGAGACTTTACGGATTTCGACGACACGATCGGCGATAGCACCAATGTGGATGTCACCAATGACACGGTCGCAGGTTTTGGCAATACGGCCGTGACCGTGTCCAATGTCGATCACTGGACAAACGACTATAGCGAACTCACCGATGTCGCATTTGCGGCGATAAACGGCCAAGTCGGGCAATTCAGCTTTGCCATTGATGCGGGCTATGAGATGACCTTCGACAGCTTCGATTTCGGGAATTATAGCGGTGGCGTGGCCGCTCGCGATGCCAGCTTCCGCATCTATGACGGCGCTTGGGGACTTGTTTGGCAAAGCGACGTGACCGGTCACACAGGGTCCTCGGTCAACATGACGCCGGGGGTCACGCTTGCGGGTGCGGCCTATTTCCAATGGGGCACGGATTGGAACATCGGCATCGACAACTTCACCTATAGCGTGGCGGAAATTGCCCCTGCTGTGCCGCTGCCTGCCGGATTGCCGCTTTTGCTGACCGGATTGCTGGGCTTTGGCGCCCTGCGCCGCCGCAAAGGGTAAGTTGCGAAAAAACAAAGGGCTGGCGCGTCATCGCACCTTGCATGCGCCGGTCCGCTCTGGTCTTTATTGCGCCGCACGACAAAAGGAGCGCGCGCGTGACCAAAGCCTTTCTATCCAAACCCATGGGCATCCGCCCCGAGTGGATCGATTTCAACAACCATCTCAACATGGCCTATTACGGCGTCTTGTTCGACCATGGGCTCGATGAGGTTTTTGACGACTTTGGCATCACCCAAGACTATATCACCACGCGCAAATTGACGACCTATGCCGCCGAACTTCGCATCCGCTATCTACGCGAATTGCATCTCGACGCCAAGGTCCGTGTCAGCTTTCAAATCCTTGATATGACGGACAAAAGCCTGCACTACTTCTCGGAGCTGTGGCATGAGGACGGCTGGCTTTCGGCGACGGCCGAAGGGGTGTCCTTGCATATCGACCAAAGCGGGCCGCGCGTCGCGCCCTACCCGTCCGAGGTCCATGCCAAAATTGCCGCCATGTATGAGGCGCATAAGGATTTGCCGCGGCCCCCAAGCGTCGACACCCCGATGACATTGCGCCGCAAAAAATCGTAAGACCCTATTTCAAAAAGAAAATCACGGTTGTCGCCGCGCCGATGGCGACAATCCCCCAGCGTAGCAAATCCGTGCGCGTGATGCGCCGCGCGGCCAGTGCCCCGACATAGCCCCCCACAGCCGTCGAGAGCATCATCACCCCCGCCTCACGCCATGCGATCAGCCCCGCCCAGACAAAGGCCACGGTTGCGACGATGGAAATCACCGCCGAAAGCAGGGTCTTGATCCCGTTCATCCCGTGAATATTCACATAGCCCAGCATCCCGAAGGTGGCGAGCAAGATGATCCCTAATCCGCCATTGAAATAGCCGCCGTAGAGGCTGACCGCAAAGACCGCCACGATAGAGATCGCGCGCCCCGCCTGCCCCGCGCCGCGTTTCTTGAGCTGTGCCAAAATCCACGGCCCGCCGCCAAAAAGCACCGTCGCCAAAAGCAACAGCCACGGCACCAGCCCGCTAAAGGCCGCATTCGAGGTGACCAACAACAACCCGCCGCCCATGGCGCCGCCCACCGCCGCCGTTGCGACAATCGCCCATAGGCCAAGCGGCCCCTCGGTGACCACCTCACGGCGAAACGCATAGGCACTGCCGATATATCCGGGCAAAGCGGCCAGAGTGGCCGTGGCATTGGCCGTCACCACGGGCAGCCCGACAAAGACAAGCGCCGGAAACGTCAAAAACGTGCCGCCGCCTGCCACCGCGTTGAGAATGCCTGCGAAAAAACCGGCAGCGACCAGAACGAGGATATCTAACACTGTGAAAGCTCCCTGCGCGCCGCGAGATCGGCCCGCAAACCTGTCTATCTGTCTGGCACGGCGCGTGCGGCGGCGCAATGGCGGGTGTTCAGCGCCCCCTCACGTATGGACTCTGCGCGTCATCTGCCTATCCTTTAGGACAGGACCCAAGTATTTTGCCGGATCGATTTTGATGAGCCAATATGATTACCGCGTGATCCCCGCCCCCACCAAGGGGCGCAAGGCCAAAGGGATCAAATCCCCCGAAGGGCGCTTTGCCAATACGATCGAGATCGTGATGAACGATATGAGCGTGCATGGGTGGGAGTTTTTGCGCGCCGAAACCTTGCCCAGCGAAGAGCGCACGGGGCTGACCTCCTCGCACACCACATATCGCACGCTCTTGGTGTTCCGCCGCCTCAAACCCAGCGACGCCGCCCCCTTCGCGCCGCGCCTTTTGGAGGGGCCTCAAGCCGGAACGGATGACGCGGCGGGCGAAGGCGCGGCCGCTCCTGCTGCCCCCGAAACCGAAGCGGCGGCGACGGTCAAAGCCGACCCGCCCCTGCACTCTGCCCCCCTCGGCGACAACCTTGGCGGCAATCTTGGCGGCAATCTTGGCGATAACGGCGTCGAAGATACGGCCCCGCCCGATCCTTCATTGGCCAGCGCCGTGCGCCGCCGCGCGGCCTTGATTGGCGCGGCGGAAGACCCCGAAAAGAGCTAGGATCAGGTGGAAAGCTCCAGCGCGAGCGCATGGATTTCGCCCATCAATTGCGCCCCGATGGCGGCATGGACGGCGCGGTGACGGGCGATGCGGTTCATATCGGCAAACTCGGGCGCGCGCAGCACCACACGAAAATGCGACTGCCCCCCCTCCTGATATCCGGCGTGACCCCGATGCTGTTCACTTTCGTCATATACTTCAACCACTTGCGCATCGAAGGCTTGTTCCAGCTGTGCGCGAATTCTTGCGGATCTATCCATTATTTTTGCTCCTGCCCCTTCAATCTCGGCGTGAGTAGTCTAAACTCTACGGCCTGAGTCGGAAAGGTAAGCCAATGCCCAAACCAGATCCCTTCGGTTTCGATATGTCCGTGTCTTCGGCAAAGAAGAAAAATCCGCGTGGGCGCAGGGGGATGTCGGGAGCATCCGAAACCTCGCAACGTGTGTGCAGCAAAGACGGCTGCGAAGAGCCTGGAAAATACCGCGCGCCGCGTGCGCCGGATGTTCTGGACGACTACCTGTGGTTCTGTAAGGACCACGTGCGCGAATATAACCTCAAATGGAATTTCTTCGACGGCACCACCGAAGCGGAAATCAATGCGCAGGCCAGCAAAGACAAGGTTTGGGAGCGCACCACCAAACCCATGGGCAGCCCCGAAGAACGCGCTTGGGCGCGCCTCGGCATCGAGGACCCGCATCAGGTTTTGGGCAGCAATGCCACCCGCAACCCCGGAAAATCCATCACCGGCACCCGCCGTTTGCCGCCCACCGAACGGCGCGCGATTGATATTCTGGAGGCCAAGGACCATTGGACCAAGGCGGAGGTGCGCAAGGCCTACAAAAAGCTGATCAAAGTGCTGCACCCCGATATGAACGGCGGTGATCGCAGCCAAGAAGAACAGCTTCAAGAGGTGGTCTGGGCTTGGGATCAACTCAAAGACAGCCGCAATTTCAAATAGGTAGCGACAAAACCTCAAGCATCACGCAAAGAAAAACCGCCGCCGGATTTCCTCCGGCGGCGGTTTTCATTGGCCGGCGCTCAGGCCGCTTTGAACACGAGGCTCACGCCGTTCAGACAATGGCGCATCCCCGTGGGTTTGGGACCGTCATCAAAAATATGGCCGAAATGGCTGCCGCAGCGGCGGCAATGGCATTCGGTGCGCACCGAGAACAATTTGCGGTCCTCTTTGGTGCGGATGGCATCGGGCATGGATTGGTAAAAGCTCGGCCATCCCGTGCCGCTGTCGTATTTTGTCTCGGAGCTATAGACCGCCAGATCGCAGCCGCGGCAATGATACATGCCATCGGCGTAGTTTTTGTCCAACGGCGAGGTGCCCGCGCGTTCGGTCGCCTCTTCGCGCATCACCGCATATTGCAGATCGGTGAGCATCGCCTTCCATTCCGCCGTGGTGCGGGTCACTTCAAAGGTTTCTTCGGCCATCGTGCGGCGCGGCATCAGGCCGGTGGCCCCAAGAGTGCCCATGGCAGCGGTTAAGGCAAGAAAAGAACGGCGTTTCATCGGGTATCCTCCAAATCGGATAAAAATTCATATGTGGCAAGGCGGCGCGCCCTCAGGAGATGTGACCCGCCACCCCGCCCCGTGACAAGCCACGGTTTTGCACACATGCGTGAGAAATATGTCAACGCGATGCGGCACAAACAGGAATGGGGCGACATGAGGCGGCAGCACTCAACGATGCCGCCCCAATCCAGTTGCCTCTTACATTTTGGGCAAAAGCACCGTGTCGATGACGTGGATCACGCCGTTCGATTGCTTGACATCGGCGATGGTAACTTTGGCTTTGCGGCCGCGCTCGTCTTCGAGAACGATGTCATCGCCTTCCATATAGGCTTGCAAGGTGCAACCACCGACTGTCGGCACGGCATGTTTGCCGTTGTCATCGGCGATCATCTTGCCAATCGCATCGGACATCGCATTGGCAGCGACCACATGGCAGGTCAGAACCTTTTGCAACGCGGCTTTGTTTTCCGGCTTGAGCAGCATTTCAACTGTGCCCTCTTGCAACATGCCGAATGCAGCGTTGGTCGGGGCGAAAACGGTGAAGGGGCCTTCGCCCATCAGCGTGTCGACAAGGCCTGCGGCTTTGACGGCGGCGACCAAGGTCGTGTGGTCGGCGGAGTTCACGGCATTTTCGACGATGTTTTTGTCAGCGAACATTTCTGCGCCGCCCACCATCGGGTTTTTCATCGAATGGCCATCAGCAAATGCGGCGGTGCCCGCGATCAAGAGAGCAGCAGTAGCGGCGAAGGTTTTCTTAAAGGTCATATCAGTCGTCCTCGTTGGATCAGTTTATGTCCGCAGCCGTTTTGGCCTGGATCACGAGGAGTTACGGGGCGGCGATCCAACTAGTTTCAAAATTCCTATCACGAAGGGCGCACCTGAGGTCACGGCGGCGTGATGATCGCCAAAAAACCAATATATTACAAATTCCTAACCGGTTTCACCGGAGGCATCAAAATAGAAAGAAAAGTGGATTAAAGCGCCGTCACCGGCCCTGCGGCCAAGACCGCGCCGGTCGGCGCGCCCGTCGGGGAGCCGCCCAACGGCTCGTCCGAGATTGCCAATACCGCACCGGCCATTTGCGCGCGCAGCTCTTCAGGCACGCGGATCACTGTCTCGGCGGACATCTCGAGCAGCCCCAAGGAGCGCGGCGCGGCCTCTCCGGCAATCACCCAAATCTCGCGCGCCCGCGCCGAAGGCATCTCGCCCGCAACCCGATTGAGCCGCATCTCGCCGCTGGTGCTGTCATAAAGCGCGGCCACAACAAGGCTCGCATCCTGCGCCGTAATCTGCGCGCCAAGATCGGCGCGCATGGCGGGGGCGGTCGTGCTCAGCGGTGCGCCGCTTTGCAAAAGCCCCGAATTGACCACGACAAAAGCCAAACTCGCGGCGGCGATCGCCCCAAACACCGCCTGTCCGATCCCCAGCTTGCGCCAGAACGGCACGGATTTGGCCTCATTTCCAAAAAGCGTCTGTTCGATATTGAGCCATGTCGTGCCAGGCGGCGCCACCTCGCCGCCATCGGCCAAAGGCACCAAGCCCTCGGCCCAATCGGCGACCAATGCGCGCAGCGCCGGATCGCGGCTCATGCGCGCCTCAAAGGCCTGCACCTGCGCCGGCTCCAGCAGGCCGAGCACATACTCCCCCGCCAAGGCGCGGTCGTCTTCGGGCTGTGGCGTCTCGGCGCTCATCGGCTCAAACACTCCTTGAGTTTCAAAAGGCTGCGGCGCAGCCATGTTCGCATTGTATTGAGCGGCACATCGAAATGCGCCGCCAGATCGGCATAGCTCTCACCGCCCAGATAGGCGCGCTGCACGGCTTCGCTGCGCATGCGCTCCAATTCACCAAGGCAAACACCGATGCGCCCCGCCTCGCCTTCCGCAATCATCCGCGCCTCGACGCTGGGCGCGCCATCGGCGATCTGGTCCAGCAAATTGCCGCCGCCCTCATCGCTGCCGCCGCCCGCCTCGCCGCGCATCACTTGCGCGCGCCGCTTGCGCAGCCGGTCAATCGCGTGGTTGCGCGCGATGGTGATCAGCCACGTCATCGGGCTGTACCCGCCCGCCGCATAGCGATCCGCATTGCGCCAAATCTTGATGTATACCTCTTGCACGGCCTCTTCGGCTTCGGCCCTTTCGCTCAAGACACGTAAGCAGGTGCCAAAAAGTTTCGCCGAGGTCGCACGATAGAGCGCGGCAAAGGCATCGCGGTCGCCCATAGCGACCCGAGCCAGCAGGTTTTCAATATCCGCACGCGTTGTCATGGGCGCATGATAATCACGCGCCGCGCCCGAGCGCCATAGAGGAATAGGCCCATAGCGCAGGTGCATCGCCGCGCGACTGCCGCGTAACGCTGCGCCAATGCGCCGCCCTAGGGCGGCAATCCCTGCCCCGCCCCTTGCCCTTGCCTGCATTTTATTGCACCAACGAGGGCAAAGCGCAGGGGCGCTTCCTTTGCCCCTCTTTCGCAAGACATATTTCAGGCACTTGAAGGATCTCGCACATGGCGGACGGCACTATCGACATCAACGCAAAACCGACCGAAGAGATCTCCGTGCGCGATGTCTTTGGCCTCGATACGGATATGGTGGTCAAAGGATTTGCCGAGCGTAGCGAGCGCGTGCCTGACATCGACCCGACCTATAAATTCGACCCTGACACCACGATGGCGATCCTTGCGGGATTTTCGCACAATCGCCGTGTGATGATCCAAGGCTATCACGGCACGGGCAAATCCACCCATATCGAACAGGTCGCCGCGCGGCTCAACTGGCCCTGCGTGCGCGTCAACCTCGACAGCCATATCAGCCGGATCGATCTGATCGGTAAGGACGCGATCAAGCTCAAAGACGGTGTGCAGGTCACCGAATTCCAAGAAGGCATTCTGCCTTGGGCGCTGCGCAACCCGACCGCGATTGTGTTCGACGAATATGACGCGGGCCGCGCCGATGTGATGTTCGTGATCCAGCGGGTTCTCGAAGTCGACGGCAAGTTGACGCTGCTTGACCAAAACAAGGTCATCACGCCGAACCCGCATTTCCGGATTTTCGCCACCGCCAATACCGTCGGCCTTGGCGACACCACGGGCCTTTACCACGGCACGCAGCAGATCAACCAAGGCCAGATGGACCGTTGGTCCTTGGTCGCGACGCTCAACTACCTGAGCCACGATGCGGAAACCGCGATCGTTCTGGCCAAGAACCCCCATTACAACACCGAAAAAGGCCGCAAACAGATCAGCCAGATGGTCACCGTTGCCGATCTGACCCGCACGGCCTTCATGAATGGCGATCTGTCCACCGTGATGTCGCCGCGTTCGGTGATTGCATGGGCACAAAACGCCGAGATTTTCCGCAACATCGGCTATGCCTTCCGCCTGACCTTCTTGAACAAATGCGACGAGTTGGAGCGCCAGACCGTGGCGGAATTCTACCAACGCTGCTTTGACGAGGAATTGCCCGAAAGCGCCGCCTCGGTCGCCTTCTAGGCTTAGCGCCCACCGCTTTGACCATAGGGCGCGCCCAGCAACGGGCGCGCCCTTTGCGTATCAGCCGTTTTCCACCGATCCGTGCGCCGCAGCGTTTACACAGGCCCCCGATTGCGCCTTAGATAGGCTATGGTTCGACTTTATCGCTTTATCGCCCCTGCATCTCTCGCCGCGCTTGCGGCCTGTGTGACACCTGACCCCAATGCGCCGATACCGGCGGACACCAATCCCTATGCCCCCGCGCTATGTGCGGCGCTCTATGGGGCAATCGCCGAAAAACTTCCCGCGTCGCCCGACAAAGCCGCCTATGCCGCGGCCTCAGAGGCGATGATCGCGGTCAACGCCAGATGGATGGGCGTGCCGGTGGAGAAAATGCGCGAAAATATGGCCCCGCTGATCGAGGAAACGCGGGGCGAGCAGACCTATTGGTTCGGGCCGCAAGCCGATGCCGATGCGCGCACCGAGGGTGAAATGGTGATGCAAGATTGCCGCAGATTTGCCCGATCCCAACCCGAGACCCGCGCCGCAGCGCGCGCGCTTCCGCGCAACCTTCCCCAATAATCGATTGAGATCATTAACATAAAACCCGCCGCATCTTCGCAAGCGGTGGTTCACTTGATGCTTACCACAATAGGATAGTTTTCAAACTGCACTCTTTACAGACGTGATTTTGACCTAAAAGGTGAAAATATGAGCAGTTTGAGAACATTTCCGGCGCTCTTGATCGCGCTGAGCGTCACACTTGCGATCCCCTTCGGATCACCGGCCCTGGCCGTGGGCGAAGGCGCCGCGCAGGCGCCTGTCACCATTACCGACCCGCTCGTCGCGCAATTCGCAGCCTGCACCGGACGGCTATCGGCGCAGATGGAATTCCAATGGCTGATGAGTGCCGCCAGTTCAGACCAAACACAGGCCCAACGCGCGGCCATGATTGATCTGCTGGAGGCAGTCACGCCTGACGATCAGCGCCGCGCGGCCTTGCACCGTCGCCTCGAAGCAAAGGTCGCGCATTACCGGTTGCTCACCCGCGCCGAATTAAGCGGCACGGGCAAAGATGCGGCATGGGCCGCACATCAGGCACAGCGCAACATCCGCAGCTGCCTTAAGCTGATGGGTTAGCCCGCGTCGCGCGCGGTTTTTGTGGCACGCACCCACCACGCCAGATCGTCCAACATGGATGTGAGCGACGGCAGGAGGTTCGCCTCGACGGCCTCCACCCCTGCGCCGCCGCCCATCGGATGCGCCGCAAAGAAATCCGCACCGCCCAGATGCAGCGCACCGCGCACCGGCACCATTTGCAACTCGACTGCAATATGGCGCAGATGCTCGACCGCGCGGCTTGCGCCCATAGAGCCATAGCCGAAAGCCGTCATCGGCTTGCGCACCCATTCCTTATAGGCCTGATCCAGCGCGTTTTTCAGCGCCCCCGTGATCGAATGGTTGTATTCGGCGGTCAGGAAAATGAACCCGTCATAGGCGCCGATCTTCTCTTGCCACGCGACGGCTTTGGGGTCGGAGGACGGCGCCCAAAGGTTCGAGGTGGCCTCGTCAAACATCGGCAGATCGAAATCGCGCAGATCGACAAGCTCGAATTCCATATCATCGCGCAACCGCTTGGCATTTTGCAAAATCCATTGCGCGGGCACGTCGGCCCAACGGGTCTCGCGGGTGGAACCGATAATGATGGCGATGCGGGGGGTGGTGGTCATGGTCAGTCTCCTAACTGATAAGTGTCTGTCTCTTGCCCTAAATGGCGCGCACAGAAGGCCGCTACAATGGCAACTTATGTGCAAAAATATACAAACCGCTGTGCGAGCCACAGCGCCCACGCAGCGCCAAAGCGCCGCAAGGTTTTTCACCCTTCGCGCGCGCCAGCCTCTTGCCCGACAGCGGCAGGAGTGATTTACCAATGCCATGAGCAAGCCCACCGACAACCCCGCCGATCCGTTCAAAAAAGCCCTCGCCGAGGCGACCAAAGTCATGGCCAACGACCCTGAGATGTCGGTCAGCTATTCGGTCGATCCGGCGGGCATGTCGGGCGACGCGATGCGCCTGCCGCAAGTCAGCCGCCGGATGAGCCGCGAGGAAGTGCTTTTGGCGCGCGGCACGGCGGATGCCTTGGCGATGCAGCGCCGCTATCACAATGCCGAAACCCACGCCAAATACGCCCCCCCCGGTGATATGGCGCGTGAATTATACGAGGCGATGGAGACCGCACGCTGCGAGGCCATGGGCGCGCGCGATATGCCTGGAACGGCGTCCAACATCGACGCGAAAATCGCCACCGATGCCAAACGCCTCGGCTATGCCGAAGTGACCTCGACCCAAGATGCGCCTTTGTCGGTGGCTGCCGGATATCTGGTGCGCCATCTGGCCACGGGCCGCGCCCTGCCCCATGGCGCGCATAACGTTATGGAAATCTGGCGCGGCTTCATCGAAGAGCAAACCGGCGGGACGCTGGGCAGCTTGGATGACAAGCTCGCGGATCAATCGGAATTTGCCGTCTTCTCGCGCCGGATCATCGAACAACTCGGCTATGGCGACCAGTTGGGCGAAGACCCCGACCGCGATGACGAGGATCAAGACGACAGCGCCGAGGAAAGCCAAGACGAAGAGCAAGACCCTGACAGCGCCGGCGATCAGGACGACCAAGAGGACGACGCCGAAGCCTCGCCCGAACAAAGCCAAGACGAGCAACAAGACAGCGCCTCGGCGCAGGTCTCGATGGATGATCTGGCCGATGAGGAAATGGGCGACGAGACCGAATTGCCCGAAGGCGAAGCCCCGATGGAGCCGCCCGCACCGCAGCCAGTTTCAGACGCCGATCCCAATTATCAGGTCTATCTATCTGATCACGATGAGGAAATTTCCGCCGAGGATTTGGCCGAACCGGTCGAACTGGAACGCCTGCGCGCCTATCTGGACCAACAGCTTGAGCCGCTCAAAGGCGCGGTGTCGCGTTTGGCCAACAAATTGCAACGCCGCCTGCAGGCGCAGCAGAACCGCTCGTGGGAGTTTGACCTCGAAGAGGGCATTCTGGATGCGGGCCGTTTGGCGCGTGTGGTTGCCAATCCGACCACGCCGCTGTCGTTCAAGATCGAACATGACACGGAATTTCGCGATACCGTGGTGACGCTGTTGCTCGACAATTCCGGCTCGATGCGGGGCCGTCCTATCTCCATCGCGGCGATCTGCGCCGATATTCTGGCGCGCACGCTGGAGCGCTGCAACGTCAAGGTCGAGATCCTCGGTTTTACCACGCGCGCATGGAAAGGCGGGCAGGCCCGTGAGAAATGGCTTGCCGACGGGCGTCCGCAGCAACCGGGGCGGCTCAATGATCTGCGCCACATCATCTATAAATCCGCCGACGCCCCGTGGCGCCGGACGCGGCCGAACCTTGGCCTGATGATGAAAGAAGGGCTGCTCAAGGAAAACATCGACGGCGAGGCGCTCGAATGGGCGCACCGGCGTATGGCCGCCCGCCCCGAAGCGCGCAAAATCCTTATGGTGATCTCCGATGGCGCGCCGGTGGATGACAGCACATTGTCGGTTAACCCCGCGAATTATTTGGAAAAACACCTGCGCGATGTGATTGCGATGGTGGAAAAACGCAAGATGGTCGAGCTTTTGGCCATCGGCATCGGCCATGATGTGACGCGCTATTACGACCGCGCGGTGACCATCACCGATGTCGAACAATTGGCGGGCGCGATGACCGAACAACTGGCCTCGCTCTTTGACACCGACCCGCGCAAACGGGCGCGCATTTTGGGGATGAAACCCACCGCGCGCAGGGCCGGTTGATGTTTCAAAGCTTCGAAGACCCCGCCCGCCCCGACCAAGGCCCGCCGCGCCTCGCCGCGCTGCGCGGGGTGATGGCGCAAAAGGGGCTGGCGGGTTTTTTGGTGCCGCGCAGCGACGCCCATCAAGGCGAATATGTCGCCCCGCGCGATGACCGTCTGGCATGGCTGACGGGCTTTACCGGATCGGCCGGATTTTGCGCCGCGCTGCAAGAGGCCGCGGGTGTTTTCATCGACGGGCGCTACCGCGAGCAGGTCCGCGCGCAAATCGATCCGGCCCATTTCACCCCCGTGCCTTGGCCCGAGGTCAGCCTCGCCGACTGGCTCAAGGCGCAGTTGCCGGATGGCGGGCGGATCGGCTTTGACCCGTGGCTGCATACCCGCGCCGAGATCGCCCGCGCCGAAGCGGGCTTGGCCGAAACCGGCATTCTTCTTGAGCCCTCGGGCAACCTCGTCGATCTGGTCTGGCCCGATCAACCCGCGCCGCCGGTGGGGAAAATATCTATTTACCCCGAAGAGCTTGCGGGCCAAACCTCATCTGAAAAACGCGCGCGCCTCGGCGCGGATCTGGCGGCGGCGGGCGCGGCTTGCGCGGTGCTCACCCTGCCCGATAGCATCGCGTGGGTGCTGAATATTCGCGGCTCCGATATCGAGCGCAATCCCGTGCCCCATGCCTTTGCGGTGCTGCACGCCAGCGGGCATTTGACCCTTTATTGCGCCGAGGAAAAAATAGGCGGCGCCCTGCGCGCCCATCTGGGCGACGAGGTCACGATCCGCCCGCCGCAGGCCTTTTTGCCCGCGCTACGCAGCCTGCCCGCGCCGGTGCGCCTTGATGAGGCCAGCGCCCCGATTGCGGTGGAAATGGCCCTGACCGAGGCGGGCAGCGCGATCCAATGGGGCGCGGACCCCTGCGTGATGCCCAAAGCCTGCAAAACCGAGGCCGAAATCAACGCCACAACCGAGGCGCATCTGCGCGACGGCGCGGCGGTTTGCAATTTTCTGGCGTGGTATGATGCACAGGACCAAGAAAGCCTGACCGAGATTGATCTGGTCAAGACGTTGGAGCAAAAGCGCCGCGATACCAATGCCTTGCGCGACATCAGCTTTGATACGATCTCGGGCGCGGGACCCAATGGCGCGGTGATCCATTACCGCGTGAGCGCGCACACCAACCGCAAACTCCGGCGCGGCGATCTGGTGGTTTTGGACAGCGGCGGGCAATATCTGGACGGCACCACCGATATCACCCGCACCTTGCCCGTGGGCGGCGCCGAGGACATCGGGGCGGAAGAGAAATCGGCCTTTACCCGCGTGCTCAAAGGTATGATCGCCATGAGCCGCGCCCGTTTTCCCAAAGGGCTGAAGGGCCGCGATCTCGATGCGTTGGCCCGCGCGCCCCTCTGGGCCGCAGGGCAGGACTATGATCACGGCACCGGCCACGGCGTCGGCGTCTATCTGTGCGTGCATGAGGGGCCGCAACGGCTCAGCCGGATATCGGATGTAACGCTCAAGGCGGGGATGATTTTGTCCAACGAGCCTGGATATTACCGACCAGGGGCCTTTGGCATTCGCATCGAGAACCTGATCGTCGTGCAAGAGGCCGCGCCGATCACGGGCGGCGATGCGCAGCGCGAGATGTATGACTTCAAAACCCTGACCTATGTGCCGATTGACCGCCGCCTGATCGACCTGTCCTTGCTTGACGGAGGGGAAATCGCGTGGATCGACGCATATCACGCTGCGTGCCGCGACAAAATCAGCCCTCGGCTTGAGGGCAAAGCTGCTCTATGGTTGGCCAGCGCGACAGCACCGCTGCAAGCTTAGGCCAAGGGCCGAGGCGCGCTTTTACTGGTTTTTGACCCGCCTTGCGTAATGCTGCGCCTATGGCGGATGACATACCCCTGTCACATGATGGGGGCAGGACAGATGAACGGATTTTTGGGGAGAAGAAGATGACAAAGATTGTGATACGCAAAGCCGAAGGCACATGGACCGTGCGCGCGGGCGGCGCGGTATTGGGCGAAAGCCGCGAGGCGCTGGAACTCACCGAGGGCGACCATCCGGCGGTGATCTATTTCCCGCGCTCGGATATCGCCATGGCGTTTTTGGACCGCACCGACCATAGCACCACCTGCCCCCATAAGGGCGCGGCGAACTACTATTCGATCGTCACCAAGAGCCAGACGATCGAAAACGCCGCTTGGACCTATGAAACCCCCAAAGAGGATGTGGCGCGCATCAAGGACCATCTGGCCTTTTACGCCACTGATCTGGTGACGGTCGAGCGCGTCTGACCAGAGCCACCTGCCGCATGATGCTTTCGCGCCCTGCCCTTATCTTTGGGCGGGGCGTTTCGCGCGTCTTCGCGGTTATGAATGCTCTTCGGCCGCGGTTGCCGCCAAGGCGCGGTTAAAGGTCTTGAGCGCATCGACATGGAACAAGGCACCCCATAATTCGGGCGCATCGTCTTCGCCCGTCAGCGTGACCACCGGAATATAGGCCACCCCCGCACGGTCAAAGATCGGCATCGCTGCCTCCAGCGTCGCATTGCCGTCGATATACACCCCGTCGCGGATCATCTCCCAACAATGCTCCTCGCTGGGCATACGCGCGTCGCCCATGGGGCGCATGACGCCCGATACGCGGTGCATCGCCAGCAAATAGGCCTGCGGCCCCGCCGCAAGGTGGATGTTGCGCCGCTCCAGTTGGGTCAAGAAGAAAGACCGGTCCACAAGCCGCGAGGCCAAGGCCGTGGAGATCGAAACCGCCACCATGACGGCAAGGCCGGTTTGCCAGTCGCCGGTCAACTCGAAGACAATCAGGGTCGTCGAGATCGGCGCGCCCAAAACCGCCGCCGCGACCGCCCCCATCCCCGCCAGCGCATAAAGCGTGTGCGAGCCGGAGACTTCGGGGAACATCGGCGTGGCAATCAGGCCAAAGGCCAATCCCGTCAGCGCCCCGAGCATCAACGCCGGCGAGAACACCCCGCCGCCCATCCGCCCCGCGATGGTGACCGCGACCGCCACCGCCTTGAGCATGGCAAAGACCATCGCCTCGCGCAGGCCGATTTGCCCCTTGAGCGCCGCCGAGGTCGTCTCGTATCCAACGCCGATGATATGCGGAAAACCGATCGCCATCACCCCAAGCACCGCGCCCGAGGCTGCAGGGCGCAACCAACGCGGCATACCGCTGCGCTTCTGCACCCGATTGGCAACATCTTCGGCAAAGAAAATCGCCCGCATCAAAGCTGTCGCCACCAAACCGCAAATCGCCCCGAGCAGCAAAAACGCCGGTAATTCCACGTAGAATTCCAATTGGTTGGCCAAGGGCAGTGAAAACTCCGGCACATCGCCGAAGCTCAACCGGCTGACCACGGTGCCCGCGACCGAGGCAATCACGATGGGCGCGAAAGCATGCACCGCGAAATGGCGCAGCACCACCTCAAGCGCGAAAAGCGCCCCTGCGATGGGCGCATTGAAGCTGGCCGAAACGGCGGCGGCCACGGCGCAGCCCAGCAAATCGCGACCGATCATCCCGTTGGCGTGAATACGCTGCGACACCCATGTGGACATGACACCCGCAAGGTGGACCACCGGCCCCTCGCGCCCGCTCGACCCGCCGGTGGACAGGGTGATCAAAGAGGCCGCAGCCGAGGCCAGACCGGCGCGAATCTCGACCCGCCCCTCGCTCATCGCCGCCCCCTCGACCACGTCGGACACCGAGCGCACCCGCCCGTCCGGCGTAAAGCGGTGCAAGATCACCCCGACGATCAACCCGCCCAATATCGGCAGCGTGACGATCCAATACCACGGCAAAGTGCGCGCAAAGCTGTGCAAGCGGGCGACGTCATCGGTGCCGTAAAGGAAACCTTGCAAGGCATTGATTGCGCCGCGAAATCCGACTGCTGCAGCCCCCGCCGCGATGCCGATCACCACCGCGATCAGCCAGAACTGGAACTGGCTTGGCCCTTTTTGGCGTATAACCTTGATTGCACGAGATAATTCGCTCCAAACCATGCCGCCTGCGGCAGTGGCCTCGCCGCGCAGGCTGGCCAGAATACCCGCAGGGCGTCGCCGTCCCTGCCGGAGCTCTGTGCTGGCTTTGGTTTCGCCCGCCCGTCCCATATGCACCGTCCCGTCTTATGACTTTCCCCGAAAGCTTGCATCGCCTAGGGTTCGGCGGACACGCCACAGAGGACCCTCATGAACATCGATGCAGCCCTTGCCGCGCTTACAACAGTCTTAGGCCAACGCCTCAGCCTCTCCAAGTCCGATCTGGACCTTCACGGGAGCAGCGAAACGCATTTCCCCCTCACCCCGCCCGATGCGGTCGCCTATCCGCAAACCACGCAGGAGGTTGCGCAGATCGTCAAAATCTGCGCCGCCCATCATGTGCCGGTGATCGGATGGGGCACGGGCACCTCTCTTGAAGGGCAGGCCCAAGCCTTCAGCGGTGGCATCTGCGTCGACTTCTCGCAAATGAACAAACTGCTGCGCATCGGCCAAGCCGATATGGATTGTACCGTGCAACCGGGGATCACGCGCGAAGTGCTCAACACCGAATTGCGCGCCACGGGATTGTTTTTTCCCGTCGATCCGGGGGCGAATGCTTCGCTGGGCGGTATGACCTCGACCCGCGCCAGCGGCACCACCGCCGTGCGCTACGGCACGATGCGCGACAATGTTCTGGGGCTGGAGGTGGTTCTGGCCGATGGGTCGGTGATCCACACCGGCACGCGCGCGCGCAAATCCTCGGCGGGCTATGATCTGACCGCGCTTTTTGTCGGGGCCGAGGGCACATTGGGATTGATCACCGAAATCACCCTGCGCCTGCAAGGCCAGCCCGAAGCCGTCACGGCGGCCATCTGTGCCTTTGACGATATCGACAGCGCCGTGCGCTGCGTCATGGATACGATCCAGATCGGCATTCCCATGGCACGGATCGAATTTGTGGATGCCGCCACCGCCGCCGCCGTCAACAGCTACGCCGGATCAAACCTGCCCGAATGTCCTCACCTGATGGTGGAGTTCCACGGCTCCGACGGCGGCGTGCGCGAACAGGCCGAAAGCTTTGGCGAGATTGTCGCCGATCATGGCGGCAAAGGGTTCGAATGGGCGATCAAAGCCGAAGACCGCACCGCGCTTTGGACCATGCGCCACAACGCGCATTACGCCTGTATGGCCTCGCGCCCGGGGTGCCGTGCGATCGTGACCGATATTTGCGTGCCGATCTCGCGCCTCGCCGATGCGGTGAACGAGACCCGCGCCGATCTGGCCGCGCATAATGTCACCGGTCCGATCCTTGGCCATGTGGGCGACGGCAATTTCCACGCGATCTTGCTTTTTGACGAGGCCGATCCCGATGAGGTCGCGCGCGCCGAAACGGTCGCCCACCGGATGGTCACACGCGCGCTCGACATGGGCGGAACCGCCACGGGCGAGCACGGCATCGGCATTGGCAAGCTGCGCTATATGGCCGCCGAACACGGGCCCGCATGGGACGTCATGGGCGCCCTCAAGGCCGCGCTCGACCCGCATAACATCATGAATCCCGGAAAACTGGTGCCGCCGCGCAATTAGGCGTCGCTCATCAAGGCCTTGGCCGCCGCACGGGCCGCATCGGTGATCGTATCGCCCGACAGCATCCGCGCGATTTCTCCGGTGCGCTCTTCGGCTTCGAGCAGCGTGACCGTTGAGAGGGTCATCCCCGCCTCCACCCGCTTTTCCACGCGCCAGTGATGCGCGCCGAGCGCCGCGACCTGCGGCGAATGGGTGACGACCAGAACCTGCCCGCCCGCGGCCAGCCCCGCCAGCCGCCGCCCCACCGCATCGGCCGTGGCGCCGCCCACACCTCGGTCGATCTCGTCGAAAATCATCGTCACGCCGCTGTTCTCGCCCGACAGGCAGACCTTGAGCGCCAATAGAAAGCGCGACAGTTCCCCGCCCGAGGCGATTTTGCCCAAAGGCCCCGAGGGCGCGCCAGGGTTGGTGGCCACCGTGAAGGAGACCGCATCGCGCCCCTCGGGGCCGGCCTCTTCTTCGGTGATCTCGGTGGCAAACACCGCGCGCTCCATCTTGAGCGGGGCCAGTTCGGCGGTCACCGCCTTATCAAGCCGCGCGGCGGCCTTGCGGCGGGCCTGCGTGAGGCTGCTTGCGGCCTGATCATATTCGGCCTCGGCGGCGGCGAGCGCCTGTTCTAGCTCGGCCAGATCCGCCTCGCCGCCCTCCAATGCGGCCAGTTTGCCGCGCAAACCTTTGGCAAAAGCCGCCAAATCATCGGGCAGGACATCATGTTTGCGCGCCAAGGCACGGATCGCAAAAAGCCGCTCCTCGCAGATTTCCAGATCAAGCGGATTGAACTCCAGCCCCTCGAGGCAGCGCACGACCCCATCCGCCGCCTCGTCCAGTTCGATCATCGCCCGCGCCAGCGCCGCCATGGGCGCATCCAATGCCCCCTCGGCGCGCTCCGCCGCATCCTCCAGCCAGCGCAGCGCATTGCCGATCGAGCCTTCGGCCCCCTCATGACCCAAGGCATGATGCGCCCGCACCACATCCTCGCGGATTTTCTCCGATCCTTGCATCTGGCGGCGGCGCGTGTCCAATTCGGCCTCCTCGCCAGGCTGCGGGTCGAGCGCGTCAAATTCGGCCACCGCGTGGCGCAGGTAGTCCTCCTCGGCGCGCACCTCGTCCAACGCGGCCTGCGCCGCCTGCAACGCCTTGCGCGCGCTATGCACCCCGCGCCACAGCCCGCGCAACGCCGCGCGCTTGCCCTCCAGAGCGCCATATTGATCCAAAAGCGCGCGATGCCCGCGCGGGTTCAGCAGCCCGCGATCGTCATGCTGCCCGTGCAGCTCCACCAAGGTTTCCGACAAGGCGCGCAGCACCTCGCCCGAACAGCGCCGATCATTGACCCAAGCGGTCTTGCGCCCGTCGCGCCCGTTCACACGGCGCATGATCAACCCGTCCTCGGCGGGCGGCAATCCGGCCTCGGCCAGAACCGCATGGGCGGCATGGCCCTGCGGCAGATCAAACTCGGCCACGACCTCGCCCTGCTCGGCCCCTGCGCGCACCAATTCGGCCCGCCCGCGCCAGCCCAAAACAAACCCCAGCGAGTCGAGCAAAATCGATTTGCCCGCGCCGGTCTCGCCGGTCAAAACATTGAGACCCGGTTGGAACGCAAGCTCCAACCGGTCAATGATCAACATGTCACGAATATCAAGATGTCTGAGCACGGCTCGCTGCCCCCACAGCCATGACCGATGAAACGGTCAGAGCCAGCGGCCTTTGATCATCTGGCGATACACTTGGCGCAGCCAGCTGTCGCCAGCGGCCTCAAGCTCCAACCCGCGGCCCGTCAGCAATTTGTAGCTGTCATCATACCATTCGGTCGAGCGGAAGTTATGGCCCAAAATCGCCCCTGCGGTTTGCGCCTCATTGGTCAGGCCCAAAGACAGATAGGATTCGACCAGACGGTGCAACGCCTCGGCGGTATGGGTCGTGGTTTGGAAATCCTCGACCACAACGCGGAACCGGTTGATGGCGGCGGCGTAATGTTCGCCCTTGAGATAATAGCGCCCGATTTCCATCTCTTTCGCGGCAAGATGGTCAAAGGCCAGATCGAATTTGAGCACCGCCGCGCGGCCATATTCGCTGTCGGGGTAATTCTCGATCACCACGCGCAGCGCTTGCAAGGCCTGAAAGGTCAACCCTTGGTCGCGGCCCACTTCGTCGATCTGGTCGTAATAGCTCAGCGCCAAGAGATATTGTGCATAGGCGGCGTCTTCGTCGGTGGGATAGAAATCGATGAACCGCTGCGCGGCAGAGCGGCTGTTGGGGTAATCTTGCGCCTTGTGATAGGAAAAGGCCTGCATGATCAAGGCGCGTTTGGCCCACTCCGAATAGGGGTAGAGCCGCTCGACCTCGCCAAAATATTCGGCCGCGTCATCCGCGCGGCGGCGGCCAAGTTCGAATTCGCCTCGGCCGTAAATCTGTTCGGCGGAATAGGCCTCAAGCGGAACTTCGCCATTGTTCACGGCGCGATTGTCACCGCAACCGGCAAGAAGCGCGACGCAAAGCGCTGCGCCCAGAGAATATGCTCGGGTTCTGCCGCCTGTCATCCTTGCTCTCACCCTTGTCCTGCCTTGGCCTCGATCAAGGCCCTGTGCTTAGCCATCAGCGCCATTTGTCTGCAGCGCCCTGAGCAGGGTTTACCCTGCTTTTCCATCCGGTCCTAGCACGAAAAATTCCGCTGCAAAACGACTTTGCGCATGTTTTGTCGCAAAGCGCGACCTTCAAGCGACAAAGGCGGCGGGGATTTCGTCCCAATGCAGCCCCGCACCGGGCAATTTTGCTGCGGTTTGGTCATCGCAGGTGACCCATTCATAGGCTTCCGCATCCGCAAAAACCGCGCGCAGCAGGCTGTTGGTGATCGCATGGCCCGCACGGTGCCCCGTATAGCGCCCCAAGATCGGCGCGCCAGCCAGCATCAGATCGCCCAAAGCATCCAGCATCTTGTGACGCACGGCCTCGTCCGAATGGCGCAAACCGCCAGGGCTCAGGACCTTGGCCCCGTCAACGACAACCGCATTCTCATAGGTCCCGCCAAGCGCCAGACCTTGGTCATGCATCGCATCCACATCCGATTTGCGGCAAAAGGTGCGGCTGTCGCACAATTCGCGCACAAAGGATCCGTTCGACATATTCAGCGCCTTATGCTGCACCCCGATGGCGGCATCGGCAAAATCGATGTGAAATTCGATCGACAGCGCATCGGCCGGATCAAGCCGCGCCCAAGCCTCGCCCGCGCGAAACTCCACGGGTTTGAGAATCTTCAGCGCTTTGAGCGGCGCGTTTTGCTCTTTGAGGCCATGGGCCATAATCCCGCGCACAAAGGCGGCGGCGCTGCCGTCTAGGATCGGCACTTCCGGCCCGCTGACCTCGACCAGCGCATTGCTCACACCGCAGCCTGCCAGCGCGGCCATGATATGCTCGATGGTCGACAGGCTCTCGCCCGACGCATTTTCGATCTTGGTGCAAAGGGGCGATTGATGGACCGCATCCCAACGCGCGGGGATCAGGCTGCTGCGCAGCGGAAGATCCGTGCGGCGAAACCAGATCCCGCGCCCGACCGGCGCAGGGCAGACCTTCATCGTCACCGGTTTGCCCGAATGCAAACCGACGCCGGAGAAGCTAACCGCAGATTTCAATGTGCGCTGCACGTGGTGGACCTCATGGTAGGGATGCGGGGGCTATCGTCTGCCCTTTTGCCGCTTGGCGGTAAAATAGGCGCGCCTTATGGGAGCCTCAATTCACTCTTTGTAACGGAATGAAACAATCACGCTGCAGCGCGGCGCTCCACATGGATCGCCGCCAAGGCAATATCAGTAAGCTACTATAAAACAACAAAAAAGACCGCCGACGGGCGGTCTTTTTCGAGATTTTGCAACGCAGCGTCAGCAGCCCTGACGCGGGCGGATTTCCGCCGGATCAATTCGCCTGACGGCGCAAGAACGCGGGGATTTCGATGCGGTCTTGGTCCGCTTCGGCCTGCGGTGTTTGCTGCGGCTGGGCGTGAGCGGCGGGCGCGTAGGATTGCGCGGGCGCTTGCGGGCGGGCCTGCTGCACCGGCTGCGGCGCGGCGGGCTGGGCTTGCGGACGCGATTGCGCCGCTTCGCCTTCGCCATGGCCGGTCATGCGGTTGATCAAGGAGTTGATCCCGAAACGCGGGCGCTCGCTGTCGGACTGTGTGGCCTGACGCACGGGCTGTTGCGGTGCTGCGGCTGCGGGGCGTTGAACCGGTTGCTGAGGCTGCGCGCGGTTATGCACGGCGGCTTGCAAACGGGCCAGAGCCTCGGGTGTCGGCGTGCCAGGGGCCGGAGCGCGCGGCGCAACAAAGGCTTCTGCCTCGGCTTCGATGCTGGCGTGCTGCTCGGGCGCTTGCGGCGCGCGGGGCTGGTAGGCGGGGGGCGGAACATCATCTTCGACGCGGCGCGCAGCGGGCTGCTGCTCGGCTTCGAAGATATCTTCCATCTGATCCTCGGCGGCGGCCGATTGCGCATCCAGATCGGCAAAGAGCGTCGGCTCGGGCTGCGCGGTTTGCGCAGCGACGGGAGCGGGCTGCTCTGCCGGTGCGGCAGCGGCAGGTGCCTCTTCGGCGGCTTGTTGCTTGAGCGGCTCGGCCAATTTACGGCGCGGCAGCGGCAGGTCGGTGTTCACATCCACCGCATCGATCCCCGTGGCCACGACGGACACGCGCATCGCGCCTTCCATGGCGGTGTCGAGGGTCGAGCCGACGATGATATTCGCATCCTGATCGACCTCTTCGCGGATCCGGTTGGCCGCTTCGTCGAGTTCGAACAAGGTGAGGTCGTGGCCGCCGGTGATATTGATAAGAACGCCCTTGGCACCGCGCAGGGAAATCTCGTCCAGCAGCGGGTTGGCGATGGCTTTTTCGGCGGCTTGCACGGCGCGATCTTCGCCCGTGGCCTCGCCTGTGCCCATCATCGCTTTGCCCATCTCGTCCATCACGGCGCGCACATCGGCGAAATCGAGGTTGATCAGGCCCGGACGGACCATCAGATCGGTCACGCCCTTAACGCCTTGATACAGCACGTCATCGGCCATCGAGAAGGCTTCGGTGAAGGTGGTTTTTTCATTGGCCAGACGGAAGAGGTTCTGGTTCGGAATGATGATCAGCGTATCGACGACCTTTTGCAGGGCTTCGATGCCCTCATCGGCCTGCTTCATCCGCTTGTTGCCTTCGAATTGGAAGGGTTTGGTCACAACGCCAACGGTCAGAACGCCAAGCTCGCGCGCGGCCTGCGCGATGATCGGGGCCGCGCCGGTGCCGGTGCCGCCGCCCATGCCCGCGGTGATAAAGCACATATGCGCGCCCGCGAGGTGGTCAACGATCTGCTCGATGCTTTCTTCGGCTGCGGCGGCGCCAACGCTTGCGCGCGCCCCTGCCCCAAGACCTTCGGTGACTTTGATCCCCAATTGCACGCGGCTGTCAGAGCGGCTTTGTTGCAGCGCCTGCGCGTCCGTGTTGGCCACGACGAAATCGACCCCTTCGAGGTTCTTTTCGATCATGTTGTTCACAGCGTTGCCGCCAGCGCCCCCAACGCCAAACACCGTAATGCGGGGCTTCAGCTCTTCTTGTTCGGGCATCATAAGGTTCAATGTCATCGATCTGTCCACCTGATGGTTTGCCCGCGTCAGCGGGGCATTCTTTAATTTACCTAATCACGGCCATTGTTACCGTCTGTTCTCAGAGTCGTCACTCAAAAAACGCAATCTCGACACAAAATATGGCGCAAACCACTGGCAACCGCACCATGATGTGCGATTTTAGGCGAGATATTGCGCATGACCTGTGGAAAACCCATAGGATTAGGGCGATCGAGGTCAAGTTATCCACATAAGGGACAACTCTTGCGGCCCCTTTCGGGTGCATTTTTCTGTATCAAGGGAGACTGCTCGGTCCGCCTTGGCCCGTGTTCGGGCGCGATCGGCCTCTACGGGCCTTAAGAAAACCTTAGCATATGCGCGATGCGCCGTCAGGTGATTCTTTGCCTCACGCGACGGAAACCCGCCCCAAGCCCCAAGCGCCGCCCCCACACGATATAGTAGGAGGCCGCTTAAGGCTTACCAATTGTCGCGAAACCACTTCACCGCCCGCTTGAGCGAACGCGCCGGATAGCGATCCACGGGCAGGTCGAAATCCCACCATTCGTCTTGGGGATGGGCGGCAAACAGGCACATGCCGACAACGCTGGCAAAGGCCGGACCGGTCGCGGCCTGCGGCAAGCCATGCACGCGCAACGGACGGCCAAGGCGCACCTGCTGACCCAAAATCTTGCTGGCCAATCCATCAAGCCCCGGAATTTGGCTGCCGCCGCCGGTCAAAACGATCTGCTGGCTTGGCAGATGCTCGAAGCCCGCCGCATCCAGACGCGCACGCACCTCTTCCAAAATCTCTTCGACCCGCGGGCGCATGATGCCGATGAGTTCGGCCCGCGTCACCGTGCGCCGGTCGTGATGCCAATCTCCGGTATCGCCGCCGATCTCGATCTCGTCGCGGTCATCAATGCCCGTGGCCACGACGCCGCCATAGAAGGTCTTGATCCGCTCGGCCACGGCCATCGGCACCTGTAGCCCCATGGAAATATCCGAGGTGATATGATCGCCGCCCATGCGCACCGCATCGCCGTAGATCATGTGTTTCTTCATAAAGATCGACACGCCGGTCGCCCCGCCGCCCAGATCGATACAGGCCGAGCCAAGCTCCTGCTCGTCTTCGACCAAGGCCGCCACACCCGACACATAGGCCGAAGAGGCCACCCCCGCCAGTTCAAGATCGCAGCGTTTGACGCAATGGGCCAAATTCTGGATCGCGGCGGCGTCGATGGTGAGCATATGCATATCGGTCGACAGCACCTGCCCCATCTGCCCGCGCGGATCGGCAAGGCCCGAGCGATGGTCGAGCGCGAAATTCACCGGCTGCGCATGCAGCACCTCGCGCGCGCCGTTGTGACCGCCGCTGTAATCGGGCACGTCGCAGGCCGACAAAACGCGGCTGACGTCCTGCTCGGTGACCACGTGGCCCTCAAGCTCGACATTGCCCGCCAGACCATAGCTGCGCGGCTCGGCCCCCGAAAAACATGCCAGCACATGATCGACACGGATATTGGCCATTTTTTGCGCCGCCTGAAGCGCGGTGCGGATGGCGCGTTCGGTCTCGCCCATGGCTTCGATCTCGCCAAAGCGTACACCGCGCGAACGGGTCGTCGCCGCACCGATGACGCGAAACCCCGCCTGCCCCGCCATGGAGCCGATGCCGTCGCTTTCAACGCCGCCCTCGGTGCCATCAAAGCGCAGCACCAGACAGGCGATTTTCGAGCTGCCGACGTCAAGCACCGCAACCACGCCGCGTTCAATCGCCGCCTTGCGCATTTTGCGCATCGCCCGCTGGGTTTCATATAGCTCGATCATCTGCTTTGACTTTCCTGCGTCCTATTTCTTGGCCGTAATCTCTTGAATGCGCCACCATTCCTCAATCGCACCCGCGTTCATGCGCAGCGTCGGGCGCTGCGCAAGGCGCATATCCACCGCCGCCAGATCGCGGCTGAGCATCTCTTGCGCACTATCAAGCGCCAAGACCCGCTCCAGCGCCTGCACTGCGCCGGTTTCGGGCAACAAAATCCGCGTGCCGCCCTCAAGCACCACATCCCAGCGCCGCTCGCCCATGCGCACCAGACCGCGCAGCCGCGTGCCCAAAGGCCCCGCCGCGCGGATCAGGCCAAGCGCCTCGGCCACATGCGCTTCGGCCCCGTCACCTGCGATCATCGGCAAATCGGGCCGCGCGCCGCGACGGTCAAGCGCCCCGACCGCCACACCATTGATATCGAGCAAGGCCAGCCCTTCGTAGCTGCGCCACAACACCACCGGCTCGCGTTCGCGCACATCGACCTGTAGCACACCGCCCGGACGGATGCGCACGGCGGCCTCGGCCACAGCGGCCAATCCGGTGACCGATTTTTGGATTTCAACCAGATCGAGATCGAATGAGGAGATCGGGAAATCAATCGGCACGATCTCGCGGATATCTTCGGCGACGCTCTCGCTTGCGCCATCGATCGCCATCATGCCCAGCATGAACTCGGGCCGCGTCTCGAAGCGGTTGCGCATGTCGGAAAACACCGCCGCCACCTCGTCGCGCCGCTCTTGCGAGGCAAAATACCCCCCCGTCGCCAGCACGACCAACAAGACAGGCACACCGATCTTGACCGCTTTGCGATAGATCGGCGTCAGCATCATCCGCTGCATCCGGTAGGACCAGCGCGACGGCGCCGGATCGGATTTGGCGCGCCGTTTGCGCGGCGCGGCGGGGGCCATGGGGGCCTCGCCCTCGGCGGCCTGCGGACGCGCGGCCTGTGCGCGCGCGGGGCGATGTATCTCTATCTTTGGCATGAGGCGTCCTCGACCATCCAAGCGCACAGCTCGGGAAAGCTGATGCCCACGGCCTGCCCCTGCTCGGGGCTGAGCGATGTGCCGGTCATGCCGGGCTGTGTGTTGACCTCCAAAATGATCAACCCGTCCATCCCGCGCGCCTCGTCCCAGCGAAAATCCGTCCGGCTCACGCCGCGACAGCCAAGCGCATCATGGGCACGTTTGGCCATATCAAGACAGGCGTCGAAAATCTCTTGCGGGATATCGGCGGGCACCACATGGCGGCTGCCGCCCTCTTTGTATTTGGCATCATAGTCATACCAGCCATCGGTCAAGATATCGGTCACCGTCAGCGCCCGATCCCCCATCACCGTGGTGGTCAACTCGCGCCCCGGCGCAAAGGTTTCCACCATCACCACATCGGGCATGTCGGCGGAGAGCGGCGGCGGACCGTTGGCCGCCTCATGCACCAGATAGACCCCCACAGAGGAGCCTTCGTTATTGGGCTTGACCACATAGGGCGGCGCCATGACATGGGCGGCCATGACGTCGGCCTTGGGCGCCAGAATGCTTTGCATCACCGGCAGGCCTGCGGCTTTGAAAATCTCTTTGCTGCGCTGTTTGTCCATCGCGAGGGCCGAGGCCAAAACCCCCGAATGGGTATAGGGCAGCCCCATCCATTCGAGCAAACCCTGCACCGTGCCGTCCTCGCCGTAGGGGCCATGCAAGGCGTTGAATACCACATCAGGCGCGATCTCGGTCAGACGCGCCGCAAGATCGCGGCCCGCATCG
Source organism: Litorivita sp. NS0012-18 (assembly GCF_040371945.1). Lineage (NCBI taxonomy): Bacteria > Pseudomonadati > Pseudomonadota > Alphaproteobacteria > Rhodobacterales > Paracoccaceae > Litorivita > Litorivita sp. NS0012-18. The sequence goes on from NZ_BAABWS010000001.1 coordinate 605,919, forward strand.
ACCTCGACCACCTCATATCCCGCCTCACGCAAAGCCGCGGCGCATGCGCCCCCCGTCGCCAGCGACACTTCGCGCTCAGACGAAGGACCACCCAACAACACTGCAACTTTGGAGGCTGTTTTGCTCGAACCCACCACCGGTTATGCCTTAATCATCCGGACCTTTGCGGCCCGTGTTTTTATCGTCGCCCTTTTGCGGGCGAAACTGCCTGTATTTATGCTTGCTCACGCGAGGGGTCGCCCACCCGCATAATTTCCCACTCTAGCGTTATTGCGCTATTTTCGTAAACCTTTTTTCGCACCAATTCCCCGAGGTTTTCGAGGTCCGCCGCCGTGGCGCCGCCCGTGTTGATCATGAAATTGGAATGCATCTCGCTCATCTGGGCACCGCCGATCCTTGCACCGCGCATCCCCGCATCGTCGATCACCTTCCACGCCTTCAGATCATGCACGTCATCGGCCTTGCCGGTCGAGGAAAACCCCGCCGGATTGCGAAAGGTGCTGCCGGCGCTGCGCTCTTTGGTCGGCTGGCTGGCATCGCGTTTGGCCAATTGATCGCTCATGCGCGCCTCGAGCGCATCGGGATCGCCCGCCGCCCCCTCGAATACCGCCTCGGTCAACACCCAACCTTCGGGCAGGCTGCTTTGCCGGTAAGCGAATTTGAGATCATCGGGCTTGAGCACCTCGAGCGCGCCATCGCGGCGCACCGCGCGCGCTTCGATCAAATGATCGGCCACATAGGAGCCGTAACAGCCCGCATTCATCCGCACCGCCCCGCCAATCGCACCCGGAATGGTGCGCAAAAACGTCAAATCGACGCCCGCCGCCGCGGCCTTGCGCGCGACATGGGCATCCAGCGCCGCCGCCCCTGCCGTCACGCGAGTGCCCTCGATCTCGATCCCGTTGAAACCGCGCCCAAGCCGGATCACCGCAGCGCGCAGCCCGCCGTCGCGCACGATCAGGTTTGACCCGACGCCCATGGGAAACACCGCAATGTTTGGTGCAAGACCGCGCAAGAAGTCCTGCAAGTCCGCCAGATCCGCAGGTTGAAACAAAACATCCGCAGGCCCGCCCACGCGCAGCCACGTCAATTCGGACAGCGCGCGCCCGAATGTCACGCTCCCGCGCACCTGTGGCACATCATCCTGCGATATCATCAAGCAACCCCATATATACTGTGTCCCCCGCGATATACGCGAAGCAAGGCCGCAGGGCAAACCAGATGTGGGGCCAGATGTCGGACCAGATGCCCCAACAGATCTGGGGCAGATGCCTATCCGCGCCCGACCCGCCGCCGCAGCCAGCGACCAAGGTAGATCACCGGCCATCGCAGGATGCTCATCGCGGCGGCCAGCACCAATAGCCCGACCCAAGGCCCGTTTTGCCATGTCACATAGCCCAAGATCGGAATCCCCACGGCGATCAACATATAGGCATTGCGCCAATGGTGATCACGGCTGGGCGTCATGGCCAAGACATTCGCCGCCACCGCCCATAGGCAGGCAAGGATCAACGAGGGGCTCATTTCGGGATCTCCGGCCGCTCGCCCTTGGCGCGCTTCCACAGGTATCTAAGCGGGTTGCGAAACATCGACACGAAGGCCGCCAGCGCCGCCAGCGCCGGTATCCAGCCATAGTCCCAACCGATCGCACCGATCAGCAAAGGCGCGGCCAACAGCAGCGCCAGACCAGGCAAATATTGCCGCCGCATCGGCAACATCGCCGTCACGGTCGCGGCCAGAACCCAGCAACAGGCGATGATCAAAGACAGGCTCATGCGCCGCCTCCCAAGAAAGACGCTTCAAATCCGGCGAGGCAGGCAATGATGCCCAGCCACGGCATCCAGAGCGGCACCGCAAAGGGCGATGCGGGCTGTTTGCGCTTCACGCCTATCAAAGCCGCATTGACGATGGCAAAGACGATCAAAAGCGCCTGCGAGGTGATTTCGGCCAAAGCCGCGACAGGCAGGCTGAAGGCCGAGACGATCACCGCCGCGCCCACGGCCAGCGTGCCCAGAACCGGCGTGCCGAACCGCGGGTGGGTTTTGTGGAAAACCGCCATGGCGGGCGAGCGGCGCCCCAGCCCGAACAGCACCCGCGAGGCCATGACGATCTGGGCCAGAACGCCGTTGAGCGCGGCGGCCACGGCGATGGCCGAGAGGAACACCGCGCCCGTCCCCGTGCCCGCCTCCCAGACCAAGGCCAAGGGCCGCTCGGAGAGGGCCAAAGCCTCGCGCGGCACCGCGCGCACGGCGGCCAAGGACACCAGAGCATAAAGCAAGGCCGTCAGCGCCAGCGCCGCAATGATCGCACGCGGCATGGTGCGGGCCGGATCGCGGGCCTCTTCGGCCATATTCACCATGTCGTCAAAGCCGATGAAGGCAAAAAATGCAAAAACCGTCGCGGCGGCCACGCCGTTCCATTCAACGGGCGGCAAGGGCACCGACCACTCCGGCACCGGCACGGCGTGAAACCCCGCATAGATCACCAACATCAAACCGATCACCTCGACCACCGTCAGGGCGGCGGCCAAAGCAAGGCTTTCGAGCACGCCGATGATCGCCACGGCCGTCAAAAACAGCCCAAGCCCGATGATCGCCCAAGCCGAGGGCACATCCACTATCGAGGTCAGATACCCCACCCCGCCGCGCAACACCGCAGCGGCGGCCACGGTCCCCGCGATGATATTGATCGCACCGACCAGAACCGCCAATCCGTGCCGCCCGAGACCAACCTCGACATAGGCGCTATCGCCCGCGGCTTCGGGTATGCGCGCGGAAAGTTCGGCAAAGCTGAGCGCCGAGGGCACAGCCACCAGCCCCGCAAAGACAAAGGCCAAAGGCGCCCATAGGCCCGCCGCCCCCGCCGCCGCACCGGTCAGAACATAGATGCCCGCTCCGACCATGATGCCGACGCCATAAGCGGTCAGTAAACCCGGCCCGATGCGTCTTTGCAGTTGCGCGCTCATGACGCGCACCAAAGTCGCGCGGCGCGCATCGGCGCAAAGAGGAGAGGAGGGCTATCAAGGATCATGGTGCAAGCAACCTGCCCCTAAGTGCGCGAAAACTCAAGCGTATCAGAGGGCGCATAGCCTTCTGCGTCGCTTTGCCCCGTGCTCGTGCCCGTGCCCTTGCTCGCGCTCTCGTCTTGCGCGGGCACCTGCGCTTTCGCCGTGGCGGCGGCGAGTTGGCGCTTGGACGCAAAAACGCCCTGCTCGCGCTGACGGCGGCGCTCTTGCGCATTGCGCAGCCGCCACATCAAGGCAAAGCTGGCGATGGAAAAGGCCAAAGCGCCCAGATGCCCCATCAGCACCAACATGAAAAACAGCCGCGCATCAGGATCATCCGCCCCCAACACCGAAGAGATGAAATAGGCCGCCGTCAGCACCAGCCCCGGCACGCCAATCAACAAGACAACCGCCAAAATTGCCGTCGGCACCCGCTGCCGGTAGCCGCCGTAGCCCGCCACCAGAACCGCGATAAACGGCAAACACAACAGCATGAAAAACAAAGCATCCTTCATGGAAACGCTCCTTGACTGCCCCAAGAGCGGCCTGAGCGAAATGGCACAGGCGCGGTCTTATTGAATATGGCCCGTCTTGATGCGGGCCTTGGAAATATCTCGCCCCGCGCATTTGCCTGCACGGATGCGCGTTTGGCCCGCGCGCGCGGCGGCGCAGACTCGAAACTCTCAGGCCGCGTCCGGCTTGGCCAGACGCGCGGGCAGGTTATTGGCCCATGCGCTGATCGTGCCCGCGCCAAGGCAGACCACCATATCGCCCGCTTTGGCCTGCTCGCGCACGAGGCGCTCCAAATCGTCCTCGCTTTGCAACGCGCGCGCGTGGCGGTGGCCATGGGCAATCAAACCCGCGACCAGATCATCGCGCCCCGCGCCCTCGATCGGCTCCTCGCCTGCGGCAAAGACCTCGGCAATGGCGACGACATCGGCCTCGTTAAAGCACGAACAAAAATCATCAAAGAGCGAATGCAGCCGCGAATAGCGGTGCGGTTGGTGCACGGCAATCACCCGCCCTTCGGTGGCTTGGCGCGCGGCCTTGAGCACGGCGGCAATTTCCACCGGATGGTGGCCGTAATCGTCGATAATGGTCACGCCGTCCACCTCGCCCACTTTGGTAAAGCGCCGGTTCACGCCCCCGAAAGCAGCCAGAGCGGCGCGGATTTCCTCGCCCTTCATGCCCAGATGCCGCGCCACGGCCACGGCCGACAGGGCGTTGGACACATTGTGATCACCCGGCATGGGCAGGGTGCAGCCCTCGATCACCACGCCTTCGGCTTGCAGCGCGATATCGAAATGCGCCACGCCCGCCTTATAGGTCAGGTTCACCGCGCGCACATCGGCTTGCGCATTGAACCCGTAGGTCACCACGCGCCGGTCGGTGATTTTGCCCACCAAGGTTTGCACCTCGGGGTGATCGGTGCAGCACACGGCCAGCCCATAGAAGGGGATGTTGGACACGAAGTCCAAAAACCCTTGGCGCAGCGTGTCGAAATCGCCCCAATGCTCCATATGCTCGGGGTCGATATTGGTCACAATCGCGATGGTCGCGGGCAGACGGTTGAAGGTGCCGTCGCTTTCGTCGGCCTCGACCACCATCCATTCGCCCTGCCCCATGCGCGCATTGGAGCCATAAGCATGAATGACCCCGCCATTGATCACCGTGGGGTCGAAATTACCCGCGACCAAAAGCTCGGCCATCATCGTCGTGGTGGTGGTTTTGCCATGGGTGCCCGCAATCGCAATGTTGGATTTGAGCCGCATCAACTCGGCCAGCATCTCGGCGCGGCGCACCACCGGCAAGCCCAGACGGCGCGCCTCGTCCAATTCAGGATTGCCCGGTTTAATGGCCGAAGAAATCACCACCACCTCGGCCCCTGCGAGGTTCTCGGCCCGCTGGCCTTCGAACACAAGCGCGCCGTTCTTCACCAAACGGTCGGTGATTTTCGAGGTCTTCAAATCCGAGCCTTGCACCACATAGCCGTGGTTGAGCAGCACTTCGGCAATCCCCGACATACCGATCCCGCCGATCCCGACAAAATGGATCGGACCAACATCACCGGGGAGTTTCGTGGCTGCGTTCATTGGCTTTGTCCTTCACTGCTATCACTGGCGCTGTTTTCACTGGCGCGGGTCTTGGGCCGCCATCCTTTGGCGAGCGCCTCGACCATCTGCGACAAATCATCGGCCGCATCTGGTTTGCCGACGCCGAGCGCCCCTTGCGACATTTTGAGCGCCCCGTCGGGGTGGCCCAAAACCGCGCCTATTTGCGCGCAAAGCACATCGGGCGCAAGGGCGTCTTCGGGGATCAAGATTGCCGCCCCCGCGTCAACCAATCCGCGCGCATTGGCGGTTTGGTGGTCCCCCGACGCGGCGGCAAAAGGAATGAGGATCGAGGGGCGGCCAATGACGCTGATATCGGCGACCGAGGAAGCCCCCGAGCGCGAAATCACCAGTTGCGCCTCGCTCATACGGCGCGGCACATCGTGGAAAAACGGCTCGACCTCGGCGTCGATGCCGTGGCTGGCGTAAAATTCGCTGACCCGCGCGCCATCCTCGTCCCGCGCCTGATGGGCCACGCGGATGTTGCGCAACACCTCGGGCGGCAGTTTCGAAATCGCCTCGGGCACCACATCGGAGAGAATGCGCGCGCCTTGGCTGCCGCCCATCACCAGCAAGGACATCGGATAATCCCCCGGCACGATATAGGCCGCGCCCGCGCGCTCCAACACCGCCGCGCGCACCGGATTGCCGGTGTGAAACCCCTGAACGCCTTGCGGCAGATCGGTCGGCCAAGTGCCGCAGGCCACCGCATCCACGCGTTTGGCAAAAACCTTGTTCACACGGCCCAAAATACCGTTTTGCTCGTGGATCATCCGCGGCTTGCGCAAAATTGTCGCCGCCGCGATCGCGGGGATCGAGGGGTATCCGCCAAATCCGACCACCACCGCAGGCTTGTCGCGCGGCATCTTCATCGTCGCGCCGAACACCCCGCCCAGAATGCGAAACGGCACGGCCAGCTTGGCCAGAGCGCCGCCGCGCGCGAAGGTCGCGCTGGAGATCTCTTCGATCTGCACCGAATGGGGAAAGCCGCCCGTATAGCGCGCGCCGCGTGCATCGGTGCTCAGCTTGACCCGCCAGCCCTTGCGCAGCATCACCTCGGCCAAGGCCTGCGCGGGGAACATATGCCCGCCCGTGCCGCCCGCCGCGATGATCAAAAGAGGTGCGTTCATATTCATATCTGCGCCCTCGCCCTACCGTTTACCGCCCGCGCCCGCGCAGGATATCGCCGATCTCGCCCTGCGGCCGTGTGCGGGTGAAGGCCAAAAGCATCCCCACCGCAATGCCCGAGGCGATCACCGACGAGCCGCCGTAGCTGACAAAGGGCAAGGTCATGCCCTTGGCGGGCAAGAGCCGCACCGCCACGCCCATGTTGATCATCGCCTGCACGCCGAACATGCAGGCAAGCCCCGTGCCCGCGAGGCGGATGAAGGGATCGCGCTCGCGCATCAACCGCATCAAGGAGCGCACCACGATAAAGGCATAAAGCGCAATGATCACCATCACCAGGATCAACCCGTATTCCTCGGCGGCCACGGCGATGATGAAATCGGTATGGGCATCGGGCAGCGACCATTTCACCTGCCCTTCGCCCAGACCCACGCCAAAGAACCCGCCCTCGCGGATCGCATTCGTGGCATATCCCAACTGCGTGGTCGGATCGACATCGGGGTTCAAAAACCCGTCGATGCGGCGCGCGAAATGCTCGGAATTGTTATAGGCAAAGCTGCCCGCCAGCACCACCAGCCCCGCAATCGACAAGAGCAAAATCATCGGCGCACCGGCGACAAAGAACATCACACCCCAGCCGAACAAAACCAGCGAGGCCTGCCCGAAATCCGGCTGCATCGCCAAAAAGGCAACAATAACAACCGCCAAGATAAAGGACCAACTCATCCCCGGAGGGCCGTTGATCTCTTGGTTCGCGGCCATCATCCATGCGGCGACCACAACGAACCCTGGCTTGAGAAACTCCGACGGCTGCACCGAAGCAAAGCCAAGACTATACCAGCGCACCGCGCCCTTGCCAAAATCGGTGCCCAAGAAGGGCAACATCATCAGCGCCGCGAAAGCCGCCAAAAACCCCAGAACCGCCAAACGGCGCACCAGATTGGGGTTCATCATCGAGGTGATGAACATCGCCACCATCGCCATGCCGCCAAAAACCGCCTGCCGCTGCACATAATGAAAATGGTCGAACCCGTTTTTCGCGGCCAAGGGCGGCGAGGCCGCCAGCCCGAGCAAAATCCCGACACCGAAAAGCATCAAAATGCAGGTCATCGACCACTTGTCGATCGTGCGCCACCATTTGGGAAGAACCGGCTCAACATCCCGAACGGGAATCGTGCCATAGACCATTTCTGTCATGGGTAAACTGCCTAACACTGCCTCATCAAACGGCCCCCGTTTGAGGGTCCGCACCGCCCGTTTGCCGGGTCTGCCTATAAGTGTAACGCGAAAATTTGCGCGGCGCTAGCCTTTTAGGGGCACAAACGCCTTGCCAAGCGGCGTTTTGCGCGGCACCTCACCCCCATGGAACAGCGGCATGTAGAGTATGACACATTGATCCTTGGCGCGGGGGCGGCGGGGATGATGTGCGCGGCCCATGCGGCCCAAGGCGGCGGGCGGGTTTTGGTCATCGACCACGCCAAAGCCGCGGGCGAGAAAATCCGCATATCGGGCGGCGGGCGCTGCAACTTCACCAATATGCACTGCGCGCCCGAAAATTTCATCAGCCAGAACAAGCACTTCCACAAATCCGCCCTAAGCCGTTACAGCCAATGGGACTTCCTCGATCTGGTGCAAAACCACGGCATCGCATGGCACGAAAAAACGCTGGGACAGCTGTTTTGCGACGAAAGCGCCAAGCAGATCGTCGCCATGTTGCTTGACGAAATGGCCCGCGCGGGGGCGCAGTTGTCGCTGCTCACTTCTGTCGTTGATCTGACCCGTCGCGGCGAGCGGTTTCACGCCAGTTTGGAGGTCGCCGGCAAGCGCAAAAGCGTCACGGCGCGCCATCTGGTCGTCGCCACGGGGGCAAAATCCATCCCCAAAATGGGCGCGACGGGCTTTGCCTACCAGATCGCCGCGCAATTCGGCATGGCGGTCACCCCGACCCGCGCGGGGCTGGTCCCCTTTACCTTCCCCGAAGGCCGTTTTGCGCCGCTGGCAGGCGTGGCGTTGCCGGTTCGCGCCGCGGCGGGAGGCGCCTCGTTTGAGGAAAACATGCTCTTTACCCATCGCGGCCTTTCGGGTCCGGCGATGTTGCAAATCTCTTCCTATTGGCGCGAGGGCGAAGAGATCGCCATCAACCTGCTGCCCGCCGCCGATCCCTTCGAGATGCTGCGCGCGCGGCGCCAAGAGCAGGGCCGCAAGAACCTGAGCACCGAACTGGCACGGCTTTTGCCTGCGAAACTGGCGGATGATCTGAGCAAATCTTGGGGGCTTGCGGGCAATCTGGCTGATCAAAGTGATGCGATGCTGCGGGCACTCTGCGAGCGGCTGACGAACCTGCGGCTGACGCCCTCAGGGACCGAAGGCTACCGCACCGCCGAGGTCACCGTCGGCGGGGTCGACACCGATGGGCTATCCTCTTCGACAATGATGTCAAAAACCGTGCAAGGCCTTTATTTCATTGGTGAAAGCGTCGATGTCACCGGATGGCTCGGCGGCTATAATTTCCAATGGGCATGGTCCTCGGGCGTCGCCGCAGGCAAGGATATCGCCGCGCGCCGCCCCTAGGGCGCGCCGGTCACCGCCGCCACCTGCGCCATGAAATCCTCGCCGCGCCGCTCGAAGTTGTCATATTGATCAAAACTCGCCGCCGCAGGGGCCAAAAGAACGGTATCACCCGCCTGCGCCTCGGCGCTCGCGCGGCGCACCGCCTCTTCCATCGTGGTGCAGACCTCGGCGTCAACCCCTTGTAATTGCACCGCGAAACCCGCCGCCTCGCGCCCGATGACATAGGCTTTGATCACCTCGCCCGCCGCCGCCGAAAGGGAAGCAACGCCGCCCTCCTTCTCCAAGCCACCGCAAATCCAGCGGATACGTTTGAAGGCCGACAGGGCCTTGGCGGCGCTGTCGACATTGGTGGCCTTGCTGTCGTTCACATAGGTCACCCCGCCCGCTTCGGCGACGATCTGGCTGCGGTGCGGCAGCCCGCCATAGCTGGCAAATCCTTGCTCGATCATCCGCGGCGCAAGCCCCAAAGCGCGGCACACCGCATAGGCGGCGCAGGCGTTTTGATGGTTATGCGCGCCTGGTAAGCCTTTGATTTGACGTAAATCTATTGATCCGATTTGCTTGCCCTTGCGGTATTCGCTCAAAAACCCCTTGCGCGCAAACACCGTCCATCCGGCCCCCGTCAGCTTTTGCCCCGACGAGACGCGAATGACCCGATCATCGCCCGCGCCCTCCGACATCTGGTTGGCCAGATATTGCCCCTCGAACTCGTCCACGCCAATCACCGCGCGGTCGGGGCCGCCCTCGGCAAAGAGCCGCCGCTTGGCCGCGAAATAGCCGCCCATACCGGCGTGGCGATCAAGGTGATCGGCAGAAAGATTAGTAAAAACAGCAATATCGGGGGTCAGAGCACGGGCAAGATCGGTTTGGTAGCTCGACAGTTCAAGCACCACCACACCGCCATCGTCAGGCTCGTCGATGTCCAGCACCCCGCGCCCGATATTGCCCGCAAGCTGCACCGGTTTTCCCGCCGCGCCCAGCACATGCGCGATCAGCGCCGAAGTCGTCGATTTGCCGTTCGATCCGGTGACGGCGACGACTTTGGGCGGGCTGTCGTAATCGCTCCAATCCTCGGTGGCGAAGCTGCGGAAAAACAGGCCGATGTCATTGTCCACCGGCACGCCAGCCGCCCAAGCCATTGAAACATAAGGGTTTGGCGCGGGGTAGAGATGCGGGATACCAGGCGAGACCACCAAAAGAGCGACGCCCTCGAACCCCCCTGCCCGCGACAGATCGCGCAGCTCGAAGCCCTCGACCTCGGCCGCCGCGCGCGCCTGTGGGTTGTCGTCCCAACACAGCGGCACTGCCCCGCCCGCGCGCAAGGCCCGCGCCGCCGTCAGGCCCGACCGACCCAGCCCCAAGACCGCCACCTGCAGCCCGTCAAACCCTTGCACCGGAATCATGCCCGCCCCCGTCGTTGTTGCCCGCACAATGCCCCCGCGCGCGCCGCGCGACAAGGCCCCCGCGCGCGCCGCCCCGCAAGGGGCAGATCAGGGCGCGAAATCGCTGTCTGTATCACGTCGGTATAACGTCGGTATTGCGTCGGTGGCCATATCGGCGGACCTGCAACGCGCGCAAACCCGCGAGCGCCTTGCCCGCGTCCCGCGCGCATTTACGCCCTAACGCACCTTGAGCGTCGCCAGACCGATCATCGCGAGGATCAGCGCGATGATCCAGAAGCGGATCACGATCTGCGGCTCGGCCCAGCCTTTTTTCTCGTAATGGTGATGGATCGGCGCCATGAGGAACACCCGCTTGCCGGTGCGTTTGAAATAGAGCACCTGAATGATCACCGAGAGCGCCTCGACCACGAACAGCCCGCCGACGATGGCCCAGACGATTTCATGTTTGGTGGCCACGGCAATGGCCCCCAAGGCCCCGCCAAGCGCCAGCGATCCGGTATCGCCCATAAACACCGCAGCGGGCGGCGCGTTATACCACAAAAAGCCCAAACCGCCGCCGATCAGACCGGCGCAGAAGATCAAAATCTCGCCCGTGCCCTCGACGTAATGCACATCAAGATATCCGGCGAAAACCGAGTTGCCGACGAAATAGGAGATCACCCCCAAAGTCGCCGAGGCAATCATCACCGGCATGATCGCCAACCCGTCCAGCCCGTCGGTCAGGTTCACCGCATTGGCCGATCCGACGATCACGATGATCGCAAAAGGCACAAAGAACATGCCCGTATTGAGCAAAACATCTTTGAACACCGGCAGGGCGATTTGATATTGCAAGGCATCGGGGTGGTATTGCGTGGCCCAAAAAGCGGCAATGCCAGAGATCAAAAAGCCGAGCAATAGCCGCAATTTACCGGGCACACCTGCGGTGTTTTGCTTGGAGACTTTGGCATAGTCATCGGCAAAACCGATGGCGCCGAAGGACATGGTGACAAACAGCACCATCCACACATAGGGATTGTCGAGCCGCGCCCAAAGCAGCGTCGAGGTCAGCAAGGCCCCGACGATCAACAGCCCGCCCATCGTGGGGGTTCCGGCCTTGACGAAATGACCCTCGGGGCCGTCATCGCGGATCGGCTGGCCCTTGCCTTGGCGGCGGCGCAGCACGTTGATCAAGGGTTTGCCGAAGATAAAACCAAAGACCAGCGCCGTCAGAAAGGCCCCACCGGCGCGGAAGGTGATATAGCGGAAGAGGTTGAAAAAATCCCCACCGTCCGACAGTCCGGTTAACCAATAAAACATGCGACACGTCCCTCATTTAGTCTTTTGCGGGGGCTACCCCCCGATATCTATGCCCTGCGCGCCCTAAAACGGCAAAGCAAATCAGTCCCGCGCGGCTTGGCCCAATTTGCGCAGCGCGTCAACAACCGTGCTCACTTTGCTGCCCTTGGAGCCTTTGACCAGCACCACATCGCCCGCATCGACCAAGCGGTGCACCACGGCGGCCATTTCGGGCGCGCCCTCGAACCATTTGCCGCGCTGCGCCTGCGGCAAGGCCTCATGCAGGGCGCGCATCCGCGGCCCGACGCAATGCACAAGGTCGAGATCAGTGATGTAATCAAGCTCGGCCAAACCCGCGTGCATGGCGTGCTCGCCTGGGCCAAGTTCGAGCATATCGCCCAAGATCGCGATGCGGCGCCCCTTGCTGACGCGGCCCAGCCCGTCCTTGGGCTGCGCGGCGGCGAGCACCTCGAGCGCGGCGCTCATCGAGGTGGGATTGGCGTTGAACGCATCGTCGATCAATTCCATCACCGCCTCTGCATCGCCGCGATCAAGGCAAACCTCTTCGCGGGTGCCGCGCCCTGCGGGCGGGCGCCAACGGCCGATATCGGTGGCCGCAATCGCCGCATCGGCGCCAAGCGCATCGGCCACGGCCAGCACGCCCAAAGCGTTCATCGCAAAATGCCGCCCCGCGCTGTCCAATTTGAAATGCACCGGCGCGCCGGAAATCTCGGCGCTGATCACCGTGGCATCGCCGATCAGCTTGACGCCGGTCAGCCGGTAGTCGGGGGCGCTCTCGCCAAAGCCGATGATATGGGCGCGCTGTGCCTCGGCGGCGGCGCGCAGGATCGGCGTGACCTCCAGATCGGCATTGATCACCGCCGTGCCATGAGGTTCGAGCCCGCGGAAAATCTCGGCCTTCTCGCGCGCGATGCCCTCGATATTGTCAAAGGCTTCGAGATGGGCGGCGGCGACGGTGGTGACCATGGCCACATGCGGGCGCGCCATCATCGCCAGCGGCGCGATCTCGCCCGCGTGGTTCATGCCGATCTCGATCACCGCAAATTCGCTGTCTTGCGGCATCCGCGCCAAGGTCAGCGGCACGCCCCAATGGTTGTTGTAACTCGCCTCGGCCACATGGCAGCGCCCCTGCCCCGACAAAACATCGCGCAGCATTTCCTTGGTCGAGGTCTTGCCCACCGATCCGGTGACCGCCACAACGCGCGCCCCCGTGCGCGCGCGCGCGGCGCGGCCCAAAGCCTCCAGCGCGGGCAGGACCTCATCGACGATCAAAAGCGGCGCATCCTCGGCCACGCCCTCGGGGCGGTGGGTGACCATGGCCGCGCCCGCGCCTTTGGCCAATGCCTGCGCCACAAATTCATGCCCGTCGCGCGCGGCGGCCAGCGCCACAAACAAATCGCCCTCTTTGATCGTGCGCGTGTCGATCGACACGCCCGTCACCGACCATGTGCCAACGGGCGTCCCGTCCGTGGCCACCGCCGCATCGGCGGATGTCCAAAGCGCGCTCATATCAAACCTCCGTCCAGCGCCATCACCGCGACCGAGGCCTGTTCGGCGTCGTCAAAGGGCAAGACGTCATCGCCGATCACCTGTCCGGTCTCATGCCCCTTGCCCGCGATGAGCAGCGCATCGCCAGGGCCAAGCGCATCCACCCCGCGCAAGATCGCCTCGGCGCGGTCGCCGATCTCTTGCGCCGCAGGGCAACCCAGCAAGACCGAGGCGCGGATCGCGGCGGGGTCTTCGGAGCGCGGGTTGTCATCGGTCACGATCACCAGATCGGCATTTTGCGCCGCCGCCTCGCCCATCAGGGGGCGTTTGGTCGCATCGCGGTCGCCGCCCGCGCCGATGATCGCCACAAGCCGCCCCATGACATGCGGGCGCAGCGCCTTGAGCGCCGTGCTGACCGCATCGGGCGTATGGGCGTAATCGACAAACACCGCCGCGCCGTTTTCGCGTTTGGCCGCCAGTTGCATGCGCCCGCGCACCGTGGACAGATGCGGCAGGGTCTCGAAAACGCGGTAGGGATCGCCCCCCGCCGCAATGACCAAAGCCGCCGCCAAAGCGATATTTTCCGCCTGAAACCCGCCGATCAGCGGCAAATGCACCTGCTGGCTGCGCCCTTCCCATTCGAAGAGCAGGTCTTGGCCATGGGCGGTGAACCGCTGTCCTTGGATTTGCAAATCCGCCCCCTCGGTGCGCCCCACGGTGATCAGGTCCTGACCGCGGTTGGCGGCCACTTCGACCATATCGCCGCCGCGCGGCCCGTCGATATTGATCACCGCCGTGCCCTCTTCGGGCAAAACCCGCGCGAACAATCCCGCCTTGGCGGAGAAATAGGCGTCGAAATTGATGTGATAATCGAGGTGGTCTTGGGTGAAATTGGTGAAACCGGCGGCCTTGAGTTGCACCCCGTCAAGGCGGCGCTGCTCCAGCCCGTGGCTGGAGGCCTCCATCGCCGCATGGGTGACCCCCGCCGCCGCCGCCGCCGCCAGATTGCGGTGCAAGGTGATCGGCTCTGGGGTGGTGTGATGGAGCGGCGCGCTCCATGCGCCCTCAATCCCTGTGGTGCCAAGGTTGATCGCCTCATGGCCCAGTTCGGTCCAGATTTGCCGCACGAAAGTCGCCACAGAGGTTTTGCCATTGGTGCCGGTCACGGCGATCATGGTTTCGGGCTGTGCCCCCGACCATAGCGCCGCCGTATAGGCCAAGGTCTGGCGCGGGTCTTCGGCCACGATCACCGCGATATCGGAGGCCGCCAAAGCCGCCTCGGCCAGCTTCGCCCCCTCGGCATCGGTCAAAACCGCAACCGCGCCGCGCGTGATGGCGCTCTCGATAAAGCTGGCGCCATGCACCTTGGTGCCCGGCATGGCGGCAAATAACGTGCCCTCGCGCACCTCGCGGCTGTCCACGGCCAAACCGGTGATCTGGGCCATACGCCCGCCCTGCGCGGTCAGGCCAAGCTCTGCGAGGGATTTAACTGCGGGGCCTGCCATTACGTCACCTGTTTTTAGCGCTCAATTCGATGTCAGCGTTATACCAGCGGCGGGCGCAGGTTCAATCTCTGGCCGCAGCCCCAAAAGCGGCGCGACGCGGCGGATCATTTCGGCGGCGACCGGAACGGCGGTCCAACCGGCGGTGCGGCGCGGTTTGTCGCCCGAGGTTTCCACCGGCTCGTCCAGCGTCACGATAAGCACATATTTGGGGTCTTCGGCAGGGAACATCGAGGCAAAGGTCGCGATGACCTTATCCTTGTAATAACCGCCGCCCATTTCCTTGGGCTTGTCGGCGGTGCCGGTCTTGCCGCCGACATTATAACCGCGCACCTCGCCGAAACTGGCGGTGCCGTCGGTCACCACCTTGCGCAGCATCACCCGCGAGGCGGCGGCCACTTCGGGGCGCATGATGCGCGCGCCATATTGCGGGCCCGATTGTTTCAAAAGCGTCGGCGTGACCTTGGTGCCGCCATTGGCAATCGCCGCGTAGCCAGCGGCCAGATGCAGCGGCGAGGTCGACAGCCCGTGGCCGTAAGAAATCGTCATGGTCGAGATTTCCGACCAGTTGGGCGGCAACAACGGACGCCCGCCCGAGGCTTCGACCATCTCCAAGGGCACGGTTTCCAACAGGCCCAATTGGCCCAGAAACGCGCGCTGGCGCGCCGTGCCGATCATCTGCGCGATGCGCGCCGTGCCGATGTTGGAGGATTTCTCGATGATCTTCGAGACCGACAACTCTTTGCCATAGTTATGAAAATCGCGGATCTTGTGGCGGCCCCATTTGAGCGGGCCGCGAATGTCGATCACCGTGTTGGGATTGACCAGCCCCAATTCCATCGCCTGTGCGGTGGTGAAAATCTTGAAGGTCGATCCCAACTCATAGACGCCTTGCACCGCGCGGTTGAACAGCACGCTGTCGGAGGGCACGCCCTCGGTGGCGGGGCGCGGGCGGTCGTTGGGGTCGAAATCGGGCAGGCTGACCAAGGCGACGACCTCGCCGGTGTGCACATCCATCAGCACCGCCGCCGCGCCTTTGGCATTCATCAGCTTCATACCGCCATGCAGCACCCGCTCGGCAGCGGCCTGCACCGTCAGATCGAGCGACAGTTCCAGCGGTTTGGAGGCGCGCGCCGGATCGCGCAATTCCTTGTCATAGAATTTCTCGATCCCCGCCACGCCGATCACCTCGGCGGCATGGACCCCCTCGCGGCCAAAGCTGGCCCCGCCAAGGATATGCGCGGCAATCGAGCCGTTGGGATAAAGCCGCATCTCGCGCGGGCCAAACAGCAGCCCCGGCTCGCCCAGATCATGCACCGCCTGCTTTTGCTCGGGGCTGATTTTCTTCTTGATCCACAAGAACTTGCGCTTTCCGGTGAAATCTTCGAGCAGCTCTTCGGCGTCCAGATCGGGGAAGATTTTCACCAATCCGGCCGCGGCGCGCTCGGCGTCGATCATCTGTTGCGGCTGGGCATAAAGGCTGTGGGTTTCGAAATTCGTCGCCAGAACCCGCCCGCGCCGGTCCACGATATCGGCGCGCTGCGTCAGGATCGAGGCCCCCGCCGCAGAGGCGCGCGGCTCGCTCGGCTCGGAGCCCGACAACATGCCCATGCGCACGCCAACGACGACAAAGGCGCAAAAGAAAAACAGCCCCAAAACCAAAAGCCGCCCCTCGGCGCGCAGCCGCGCACGGTCGCGCATCTGCTCGTGGCGCAGGCGGATATTCTCGCGTTCAATCGCGTCGGGGTTCTCGCCCTTGGTGCGGGCTTGCAAAATCCGCGCCAGCGGGCGCAGCGGAGTGCGGGTCATGCTCATTGATCCACCCCGCGCACGTCATCCATGCCCGACACATCCACCGGATCGGTGATCGGCAAAACCTCATTGGACGGGAACGCGACCTGATCGATATGGCCGAATTGCTCGGGGGTGAGCGGCAAAAGCCCGAGGCGGTCGAAATTGATATCGGCCAATTCGCGCAAACGGTCGGGGCGGTTGAGATAGGCCCATTCGGTCTTGAGCACGCCCAAACGCTGGCGCGCCTGCGAGATATCGCGCTGCACCTGTTCGGTTTCGGCAATCGCCTGTTGGGTGTTGTAATTCTCGTGATAGGCCCAAAAGGCCAATCCGATCACCGCCAGCGCGGTCAGCACAAAAAACAGCGTGCGCATTCAAGCCCCCCTCAACATCGGCATTCCGATGGATTTGCGATCCACCGGCCCCGCGGGCGCGTCCGTGCGCACCGCCACACGCAGCTTGGCGCTGCGGCTGCGGGGATTTTCACTTAGCTCTTGATCGTCCGGCCCGATGGCCTTGCGGCTTTTGACCGTGAATTGCGGCTTGGCCTCGACCATCTCGGGCGCATAGCGGTTGGCCCGCCCCGCCCCGCCGCTGCGCGCGGCCAAGAAGCGCTTGACCATGCGGTCCTCGATCGAATGGAAGGTCACCACCGCCAATTGACCGCCCGGTGCCAAGGCGCGCTCCGCCGCCTCCAGCCCCGCGACCAATTCGCCGTATTCGTCATTCACCGCGATGCGCAACGCCTGAAAGCTGCGGGTCGCCGGATGGCTTTGGTTGGGTTTGCTGCGCGGCAGGCATTTTTCAATGATACCAGATAGTTGCAGCGTGGTATTGATGCGCGCAGCCTCGCGTTCGCGCACAATGGCGCGGGCGATGCGGCGGCTCGCGCGCTCTTCGCCGTAATGATAAAGAATATCGGCGATATCGCCCTCATCGGCCTCGTTGACGATATCCTCGGCAGAGCGGCCCGATTGGCTCATCCGCATATCCAGCGGCCCGTCGCGCATAAAGGAAAACCCGCGCTCGGCAAGGTCGAGTTGCATCGAGCTGACGCCCAGATCAAGCACGACCCCGTCGAGGTCTTGCGCATACTCGTCCATCCGCGAAAAAACGCCCTGCACCAATTTCAACCGCTCGCCATAATCATCCGCCCATTTTGCGGCCATATCGAGGGCCAACGGGTCTCTGTCCACACCATATACGGTATCTGCGCCCTCGGCCAGTAGGGCGCGCGTATACCCGCCGGCGCCAAAGGTGCCATCGAGCCACCTGCCCTTTACAGGTGCAACAGCCCGCAAAAGCGGGCGCAAAAGAACGGGGATATGAGGAGCGTCAGAGCCGCTGGTCTGGGGCGTATCGGGGGCGGTCGGGTCGGGCGACATTGCCTAGTCCAGCTCCACATCATCAAGGAACATGAGCGGGTCGAAATCCTCGGGCAATTCGTCAAGGAAGGCTTCGGTTTGCGCCAATTCCTCTTGCTCGTAGGTTTCGGGCTTCCAGATCTGGAAGGTGTCGCCCGCGGCCACAAACATCGCCTCGCCATCAAGGTCGATCTTGGCGCGCAATTTGGCCGGAATGACCAAACGGCCGGTCTCGTCCACATTTGTGGCGACGGCTTGGGCGTGAAACAGGCTTTGCAAGACTTTACGCTCGCGCGAGCCGCGTTTGAGCGCGGTGATCTTCTCGTCGACCTCGGCCATGGCCTCGACGGTATAGACTTCGAGAAACTTGCGGCGGTGATCGCCGTAAACGATGACCAATTCGGGGTTCAGCCCTTCGGTCCAGTTGGGATCAGAAGCCTCCAGCACACGACGAAAAGAGGCCGGGATCGAGACCCTGCCTTTACCGTCTACCTTGTGCTGGCTCTCGCCTCTGAATATGCGGCCCACTGCCCTCTTGGTCCTCTATTTGCCTCAAAAGTGATTTCCAAGGCTTTGAAAGGAAACGGCGAATTGATCTGCTGCCACTGATCAATTCGCCGCCCTCGTCCCGTTTCCGGGATATGTCCAGCTGCACGCGCCACCTGGGGGGATGTCTGCTCGCCCGCGCGCCGGATCTCTGATTTGATGAAAGCGGGAGCCTGTATGAAACCTGACTTGGGAGTTTTTATCGGGATCTTTATGTCCCTTTGTTTTCCCGTCCTCATCTTGCATTTAGGAATGCCATGGGAATTCACCCCACGCAAGAAGTTTTTAACCCATATTCCTACTGTATCTTGTTTTTGAACCGCCCTTGAAACCAGATATAGAGGCCAAAAATCGCCTAAATTGACAATCATAGCCACATGACCACAAGATGTAGTGGCAAAATAGCGGACCAAAAACTTCCCCTAAATTCCCAAAAAATCTTGAATCTGGCCTGCGCAGGGCGGTTTTCGGGCGCGGAGCCCGCCCATGAACGCGGGTTTTCCCATCAAATGCACCCCGTTTTCAATGGGATTCAAGCGAAATTGATTCGCAACAGGCGAAAACCGGCCAGTCTCGCGCCCCATCTGGGCGAGATGTCCCATCTTTTCCCACGCGGCCCATGATTTCCCATAAGGCCCATGACCTCCCATACGGCCCGCTTGCCGCGCCAAGGCGGGGGCAGCGCGCGCCGCGATGCGGATCGGTTAACCTGCCTTCGGCAAGGTCGGCCTTGACCGCCCTGCCCCAACCAAAGGCCCCATCCATGGCACAAACCTATGATATTGACTGCGATCATCTCGCCGCCGAGCTTGCCCGCCATCTGGCGCAGGTGCGCTATCATGGCGCGCGCAAACGGGTGCGATATAAGGGAGTGGTGTCGGGGGCGCTGATCTCTATGGCCGATCTGGCGCGGCTTGAGGCCTTCGAGCGAGGCTTGGCCCAAAAAGAAGCGGCGGGCCGCGCCGCGCGCCAGCCGCCCCAAGACACCCCCGTGCGGGGGCATCTGTCATTGGTGCGCTAGATCGCGCGCCCTATGCGGCGGCGGGCATATAAAACCGCGGCCCTGTGTAATTGGCGGTCCCATATACTGACGGCCCTCAATAATGCGCCGCCATCCCGTCGCGCGCCTTAGACAATGCCGCCGTCGATCAAACGCCGCGCCAAGGCGCCGTAGGCCTCGGCCATCGCGCTCTCGCCTGCGGCCACCGGCGTGCCGCTGTCGCCCGCCAGACGGGTGTCGAGATCGATCGGCAAGGTCGCCAGCAGCGGCAGGCCCAGCTTTTGCGCCTCAGCCGCCACGCCGCCATGGCCGAAGATATGCGCCTCATGCCCGCAGTCGGGACAGACAAAGACCGACATATTCTCGATCAGGCCCAGAACCGGCGTTTTGAGCGTGTTGAACATATCGAGCGCCTTGCGCGCATCCAAAAGCGCCACATCCTGCGGGGTCGAGACCACAATCGCCCCGTCCACCGCGCCGCGCTGGCCCAAGGTGAGCTGCACATCGCCCGTGCCCGGCGGCAAATCAATCACCAGCACATCCAGATCACCCCAATTCACCTGCCCCATCATCTGTTGCAAGGCCCCCATCAGCATCGGCCCGCGCCAGACCACCGCCTTTTCCGCGTCCAGCATCAAACCGATCGACATAAGCGTAACCCCATGGGCGACCAGCGGCTCGATGATCTTGCCATCGGGCGAGGCGGCGCGTTTGGTCGTGCCCATCATGCGCGGCTGCGAGGGACCGTATATATCAGCGTCAAGCAGGCCGGTCTTTTTGCCCGCCCGCGCAAGGGCGACGGCCAGATTGGACGAGACCGTGGATTTGCCCACGCCGCCCTTGCCCGATCCGACGGCGATGATTTTCTTGATGCTCGCCGGTTTGAGCGGCGCGGTTTGCGGTTTGGGGTGACCGCCGACCTTGAGGCTGGGCGCTTTGGGCGCCTCATGGGCGGTCAGCGCCGCTTGCACCTTGGCCACGCCACCCAAATCCATCACCGCCCGTTCGGCCGCCGCGCGCAGCGGCTCCATATGGCGGGCGGTCTCGGCATTCGGGGCCTCGATGACGAATCGCACCTGCGCGCCGGAGGGGCCATCTTCGAGCGTCAAAGCCCGCACCAGATCGGCCGAAATCAGGTTTCCACCGTCCGGCAAGGCCAGTTCGGACAGCCGTTGCAAGATTTTTTCGCGCGAAATCGTCATTTTCGTCTCCCGTTTTCTGCGCGCCCATAAGGCTCAGGAATGCAGCGCGCGCGCAAGCCCTTGCGGCATTGCAGCCTAAATTGTGCCAAATTCAGGCCACGCAAAAATGCTGCACTGCAGCGCAATACCGTAGAAACACCCTATAAAAATAAGGGGTTTCCGGCCGCCTTCGCAGTGTATTTCGGCACAGCCCGCATGACGGCACATCGCTAAACTTAGGGGAAAACACCCAAGAATTCCCCGTATGCGTCAACAATTTGTGACGTTAGGTCAGAACCCCATATGCATTTTCTGCATAGCAGCATTGCCCATTCTGGGCGTTGTGCAGATGCAGCAATTTGCTAAATTGATTTCAACGAGACGCAGAACGCGTCAGACATTCAAATTCGCAAGGAGCCGAAGCAATGGCATTTGCATCCGAGACACATACCCAAGCCGCCCACCACGGGATTGGCGATCTGTTCCACAACGCCGTCGCAAACCTGCGCGGCCGCCTTGAGCGCCGCCGCACCTTCAACCGCACGCTGGACGAGCTCTCCACCTTGAGCAACCGCGAGTTGGCCGATCTGGGCCTCAACCCCGGCATGATCCGTTCGGTGGCCTACGAGAGCGCATACGGCGCCCTCATCTAAGAATTCGGGATCAGAAACCTCTCTCCTCCTCCCTGAGGTTTCTGTGCTTGAGCGGCGACATCGCTCCTCCTCCCTAGATGTCGCCGCGCTTTTAAACGGAGCCACAGCTCCAAACCATACGTCAGGCCTCTCCTCCTCCCCTGAGCCTGACGTCACTTCGCGGTAGCGCCCTCCTCCTCCCTGGCGCTACCGCAAGACCCATTCGGAGCCACGCGCTCCAACCAGATTGCGGCCTCTCCTCTCCTCCTCCCTGGGGATGCCGTGAGACCAGCGATCCGCTCTCTCCTCCTCCCTGAGCGGGTCGTGACAAATGAACGGCGGTGCCTCTCCTCCTCCCTGGCATCGCCGTTTTTTTATGTCCGCCGCCATGCCCCGCCCCGATGACCCGCACAGGGCC
The DNA here is from genome assembly GCF_040371945.1 of Litorivita sp. NS0012-18. Classification (NCBI taxonomy): domain Bacteria; kingdom Pseudomonadati; phylum Pseudomonadota; class Alphaproteobacteria; order Rhodobacterales; family Paracoccaceae; genus Litorivita; species Litorivita sp. NS0012-18. The sequence goes on from NZ_BAABWS010000001.1 coordinate 627,360, forward strand.
AAACACGAAAAACCCCGCCACGGAAACTCCGTCGCGGGGCGCATCAATTTCTGCTAAGCGTCTATTTTAAAACGGAATATCATCCGGCGAGGTGACGAATTTGGCCACCACTTTCTTGGTGCCCGCCTTTTCAAAGGCGATCTCCAATTTGTCGCCCTCAATCGCAAGGATCGACCCGTAGCCGAATTTTTGGTGAAACACCCGCTCGCCGACGCTTCGCGTCGACACGGCCTTGGCCTCGATCGTCACGGGCGCGGCGGCGCCGCTGGGGCGCTGCGCGGCGCGGGCTTGCATCCGCCGCCACCCCGGAGAATTATAGACATCGCTCGAAGAGACGCGCTCTTCAAAGGCCTCCGTGCCGCTAAAACTGCCCCGCGCCGCGCCATACCCGCCGCCATGAAGCCCCGGCGGGGTGAGCACATCAACATGCTCCTCGGGCAATTCGTCAATAAACCGCGAGGGCATGGCGTTTTGCCATTGGCCAAACACCCGCCGGTTGCCCGCAAAGGAAATGGTGCAAATCTCTTCGGCCCGCGTGATCCCGACATAGGCCAGCCGCCGCTCCTCCTCGACGCCCTTGTTCCCGCTCTCGTCCATCGAGCGTTGCGAGGGGAACAGCCCGTCCTCCCATCCGGGCAAGAACACCGCCGGAAACTCCAACCCCTTGGCCGCATGCAGCGTCATGATCGACACTTTCGCCTCGCGGTCATCGCTTTCATTGTCCATGATCAACGCGACATGCTCCAAAAACCCTTGAAGATTGTCAAAGTTTTCCAAGGCCTTGACCAATTCTTTGAGGTTTTCAAGCCGCCCTGGTGCCTCGGGGCTTTTGTCGTTTTGCCACATAGCGGTATAGCCGCTCTCGTCCAAAATCTGCTCGGCCAATTCCATATGGCTGGCGGCAGCGGCGGGCTGCATCGGTGCCGCCAAGGGCTCAATCAATGGCTCGATCAATGGCTCACCCAAAGCCTCGCCCTCGTCCAGCACCGCATCATCGTCAAGATCGCGCACCAAATCAGGCCCGCGCATCATCGCGCGCCAGCGGTCAATCCCCTCGATCAATTTGGCCAGTTCCGACGCGCCCTTGCCGCCGATCCCCTTTTGCGCCAGCAAAATCCGCGCGCCCTCGATCAAAGGCACGCCGTTTTCGCGCGCGGCGATCTGCATCTTTTGTTGGGCCTTATCGCCCAGCCCGCGTTTGGGCGTGTTCACGATCCGCTCGAAGGCCAGATCATCGGAGGGCTGCGTCACCACCCGAAAATAGGCCATGGCATCGCGGATCTCCATCCGCTCGTAGAATCGCGGCCCGCCGATGACCCGATAGGGCAGACCGATGGTCAAAAAACGGTCCTCAAAGGCGCGCATTTGATGCGAGGCGCGCACGAGAATGGCCATATCATCAAGGCTCATCGGATCGCGCCCACGGGTGCCGCGCGACATCGCCTCGACCTCCTCGCCGATCCAGCGCGCCTCCTCCTCGCCGTCCCAATGGCCGATCAGCCGGACCTTTTCGCCCTCGGTTTCGGCGGTCCAAAGCTCTTTGCCCAAACGGTCCGCATTGCCCGCGATCACGCCCGACGCGGCGGCCAGAATATGCGGGGTCGAGCGGTAATTTTGCTCAAGCCGTACCACATGCGATCCGGGAAAATCCTTTTCAAACCGCAAGATATTGCCCACTTCGGCGCCGCGCCAACCATAGATCGATTGATCGTCATCGCCCACGCAGCAGATGTTTTTATGCGCCCCCGCCAAAAGCCGCAGCCACAGATATTGCGCCACATTGGTGTCTTGGTATTCGTCCACGAGGATGTATTTGAACCAACGCTGATATTGCCGCAAAACGTCATCGTGGGTTTGAAAAATCGCCACCACATGCAAGAGCAGATCGCCGAAATCCACGGCGTTCAACTCCAGCAGACGCTTTTGATATTGCTGGTAAAGCTCGACGCCATAACCGCCGTAGGCGCCGCTTTCCGAGGCGGGCACCTTGCTTGGCGTCAGGGCGCGGTTTTTCCATCCGTCAATCACCCCCGCCAGCATCCGCGCGGGCCAGCGTTTGTCGTCGATCGGGGTCAGCGCGATCAGTTGCTTCAAAAGGCGGATTTGATCATCCGTGTCGAGAATCGTGAAATTCGATTTCAACCCCGCCAATTCCGCGTGACGGCGCAGCAGTTTGACGCAAACCGAATGGAAGGTGCCGAGCCACGGCATGCCTTCGGCGGGTTGGCCCAGCATCTGCCCGACGCGGATTTTCATCTCGCGCGCGGCCTTATTGGTAAAAGTCACCGCCAAAATCTCGTTCGGCGCGGCGCGTCCGGTGTTGAGCAAATGCACGATCCGCGTGGTCAGGGCTTTGGTCTTGCCCGTCCCCGCCCCCGCCAACATCAAAACCGGCCCATCCATCGCCTCGACGGCGGCGCGTTGTTCGGGGTTCAGCCCCTCCAGATAGGGGGCCGGACGCGCGGCCATGGCGCGCGCAGAGAGAGAGGCGCCCTCGAAGGCGTCATATTCATCAAAACTGCTCATGGTGCAAAGATAGCGCGGCTTGCGGCAAAGTAAAAGACACGTTCTCGATACGTTCCGCACATATCCGGCGCGGCGTGAAATGCGCTTTTGCTGGACAAGGCGGCGCGATCTGCTTCATCGTGCGCGCATGGATATGATGCAAAAATTCCCCGCGATTTCAGACCTCAAGGCGCGTGCGCGCCGCCGTATCCCGCATTTTGCATGGGAATATCTCGACAGCGCCACGGGCGCCGAAGCCGTGCAGCGGCGCAATCGCGCCAAGCTGGACGAGGTGCTGTTCTTCCCGTCGATCCTGCACGGCGAACAAGAACCCGACCTCTCGGTCGATCTGTTCGGCAAGACGCATCCGCTGCCTTTCGGGGTCTCGCCTGTGGGGATGTCGGGGCTGTTCTGGCCCGATGCCGAGGCGCTTTTGGCGGCGGCGGCGACGCGCGCGGGCCTGCCTTACGGGCTGTCCACCGTGGCCAGCCGCACCCCCGAGGACGTCGCCCCGCATTTGCAAAACAACGGCTGGTTCCAAGTCTATCCGCCGCGCGATCCCGATATTCGCACCGATATGATCAAACGCGCCAAGGCCTCGGGCTTTCACACCATGGTTCTGACCGTCGATGTGCCCGTCGCCTCACGGCGCGAGCGCCAGACCCGCTCGGGCCTGACCTCGCCGCCGCGCCTGACCCCGCGGCTTTTGGCGCAGGTCGCCCGCTGCCCTGCTTGGGCGATGGGCACCGCAAAAATGGGCATGCCGCGCATGCGGCTCATTGATGGCTACGCGGGCAATATGACGGGGCTGAGCTCGACCGCCCATGCGGGCTATATGCTGCGCACCTCGCCCGATTGGGCCTATCTTCAGGCCCTGCGCGACGCATGGGACGGCCCGTTTATCGTCAAGGGCGTCTTGCGCGCCAAGGATGCGATTGCCTTGGAAAAACAAGGCGTTGACGGCATATGGGTGAGCAATCACGCGGGGCGGCAATTCGACGGCACGATCAGCAGCATCGAAGCCCTGCCCGCCATTCGCGCCGCCACCTCCCTGCCGGTGATTTTCGACAGCGGCATCGAGGGCGGTCTGGATATCCTGCGCGCGCTGGCCTTGGGGGCCGATTTCGTCATGCTCGGGCGCGCGTGGCACTATGCGCTTGGCGCGCTGGGGCGCGATGGCCCCGCCCATTTGATCGAAATCCTCAAAGCCGATCTCATCGCCAATATGGGCCAGATGGGCCTCACCCGCTACGGGCAGCTATCGGGCAAATTGGTCACCTCAGCAGACCAATAATCCCGCCAAAGGCCGATCCCGCCCGCAACGCCGGTTTAACCGCGCAATTTTATGACATTTTGCTCAGCCGCAGCGCAGCATTGCGCAAGCGGTGCCGCCCCGCGGAGCAAAATCTTACCAAAATGTAACAGCCCCTCGCATGGGCTCTTGTGCTGCCCCGCAGCATCCGCCTAGCCTGAGCAATATTCCGCACAGCGGGCGAAAGATCGCCCCCTGCCGCGGCGAGACACCGCGACGAAGGAGAGCCGCGATATGCCCGAGTTCAACAAAATCCTCATTGCCAACCGAGGCGAAATTGCGATCCGCATCATGCGCGCCGCCAACGAGATGGGCAAGAAAACCGTGGCGGTTTTCGCCGAGGAGGACAAGCTGGGCCTGCACCGTTTCAAGGCCGATGAAGCCTACCGGATCGGCGAGGGCATGGGGCCGGTCGCGGCCTATCTGAGCATCGAGGAAATCATCCGCGTCGCCAAATTGTCGGGCGCCGATGCGATCCATCCCGGATATGGGCTATTGTCGGAAAACCCTGATTTTGTAGATGCTTGCGACGCGGCAGGCATCACCTTCATCGGCCCCAAGGCCAAAACCATGCGCCAGTTGGGCGATAAGGCCTCGGCCCGCCGCGTTGCCATCGAAGCGGGCGTGCCCGTGATCCCCGCAACGCAGGTTCTGGGCGAGGATATGGACGCCGTGCGCGCCGAGGCGGGCGAGGTCGGCTATCCGCTGATGCTCAAGGCCTCATGGGGCGGCGGCGGGCGCGGGATGCGGCCGATTTTCAATGAGGCGGAACTCGAAGAAAAGGTCCGCGAAGGGCGGCGCGAGGCCGAGGCGGCCTTTGGCAATGGCGAGGGCTATCTGGAAAAGATGATCCTGCGCGCCCGCCATGTCGAGGTGCAGATCCTTGGCGACAGCCACGGCGAGATTTACCACCTCTATGAGCGTGATTGCTCGGTCCAGCGGCGCAACCAAAAGGTCGTCGAGCGCGCCCCTGCCCCCTATTTGAGCGAGGCGCAGCGCGCGCAGATTTGCGAATTGGGCCGCAAAATCTGTGCCCATGTGAATTACGAATGCGCCGGCACCGTCGAGTTTTTGATGGATATGGATGACGGGCAGTTCTACTTTATCGAAGTGAACCCGCGCGTGCAGGTCGAACATACGGTCACAGAAGAGGTCACCGGCATCGACATCGTGCAGGCGCAGATCAAGATCGCCGAGGGCAAGAGCTTGGCCGAGGCCACCGGCAAAGCCGCGCAATCGGATATCCGCCTGCATGGCCATGCGTTGCAAACGCGGATCACCACGGAAGACCCGCAAAACAACTTCATCCCCGATTACGGTCGCCTGACCGCTTATCGCTCGGCCACGGGCATGGGCATCCGGCTCGACGGCGGCACCGCCTATGCGGGCGGGGTGATCACGCGCTATTATGACAGCCTTCTGGTCAAGGTCACCGCCCATGCCCAAACCCCCGAAGCGGCGATCAAACGCATGGACCGCGCCCTGCGCGAATTTCGTATCCGCGGGGTCAGCACGAATATCGCCTTTGTGGAAAACCTGCTCAAACACCCGACGTTTTTGAGCAATCAATACACGACCAAATTCATCGACGAGACGCCGGAATTGTTCGATTTCGACAAGCGGCGCGATCGCGGCACCAAGGTTTTGACCTATATCGCCGACATCACCGTCAACGGACATCCCGAAACCCAAGGGCGCAAGAAACCCGCCGAGGCCAAAGCCCCCAAAGCCCCGCGCGCGCAGACCGAAACCGCGCCCGCAGGCACCCGCGATTTGTTGATTAAGGACGGTGCCAAAGGCGTGGCCGATTGGATGCTGGCGCAAAAGCAGCTTTTGATCACCGACACCACCATGCGCGACGGGCATCAATCGCTTTTGGCAACGCGGATGCGCTCGATCGATATGATCCGCGTGGCCCCCGCCTATGCCGCCAATCTACCACAGCTTTTCTCGGTCGAATGCTGGGGCGGCGCGACCTTTGATGTGGCCTACCGCTTCTTGCAAGAATGCCCGTGGCAGCGGCTGCGCGATCTGCGCGCGGCCATGCCGAACCTGCTTACGCAGATGCTTTTGCGCGCCTCCAATGGCGTCGGCTATACCAATTACCCCGACAATGTGGTGCGCAGCTTCGTCGCTCAGGCCGCTGAAAACGTTGATGTTTTCCGCGTCTTCGACAGCCTCAACTGGACCGAGAACATGCGCGTGGCGATGGATGCGGTGATCGAGAGCGGCAAAATCTGCGAAGGCACCATTTGTTATACGGGCGATGTTCTCGACCCCGAGCGCGCCAAATACGATCTCAAATACTATGTCGCCATGGCCAAGGAGCTGGAGGCCGCAGGAGCGCATATCTTGGGCCTCAAGGACATGGCGGGCCTGCTCAAACCCGCCGCCGCCAAGGCTTTGGTCAAGGCGCTCAAAGACGAGATCGCGATCCCTGTGCATTTCCACACCCATGACACATCGGGGATTTCCGCGGCGACCGTTCTGGCCGCCGCCGAGGCGGGCGTGGACGCTGCCGATGCCGCGATGGATGCGTTTTCGGGCGGCACATCGCAGCCCTGTCTTGGCTCCATCGCCGAGGCCTTGGCCCATACCGAGCGCGACACCGGTCTCGACATCGGCAAGCTGCGGCAAATCTCGGAGTATTGGGAGGCGGTGCGCGCGCAATATGTGGCCTTCGAGGCAGGCCTGCAGGCCCCCGCCTCCGAGGTATATTTGCACGAGATGCCCGGCGGTCAGTTCACCAACCTCAAAGCGCAGGCGCGCAGCCTCGGCCTTGAGGAGCGTTGGCACGAGGTGGCGCAAACCTACGCCGATGTGAACCGGATGTTCGGCGATATCGTCAAGGTCACCCCCTCGTCCAAAGTCGTCGGCGATATGGCCTTGATGATGGTCAGCCAGAACCTCACCCGCGCCGATGTCGAAGACCCCGCCAAAGACGTCGCCTTTCCCGATAGCGTCGTCGATATGATGCGCGGCAATCTGGGCCAGCCTCCGGGCGGTTTTCCCGATCTGATCGTCAAAAAGGTGCTCAAGGACGAGAAACCCAACCTTGAACGCCCCGGAAAACATCTCGCCCCCGTCGATATCGAAGCCGCCCGCGCCGAATTGAGCGCCGCCTTGGGCGGGCGCGAGATCGATGACGAGGATCTGAACGGATATCTGATGTATCCCAAGGTCTTCACCGATTATATGGAGCGCCACGAAACCTATGGCCCCGTGCGCGCCCTGCCGACGCGAACCTTCTTTTACGGGATGGAACCCTCCGAAGAGATCGCCGCCGAGATCGACCCTGGCAAGACCTTGGAAATCCGCCTGCAAGCGGTGGGCGAGACCGACGAGAACGGCGATGTGAAGGTGTTTTTCGAACTCAACGGCCAACCGCGGGTGATCCGCGTGCCGAACCGTTTGGTCAAAGCCACCACCGCCGCGCGGCCCAAAGCCGAAGCGGGCAATCCCAACCACATCGGCGCCCCGATGCCGGGTGTCGTGGCCTCGGTCGCGGCCACCGTGGGGGCGCGCGTCAAGGCGGGCGATCTTTTGCTCACCATCGAGGCGATGAAGATGGAAACCGGCATCCATGCCGAGCGCGACGCCGTGGTCAAAGCCGTGCATGTGCAGCCAAGCGGGCAGATCGACGCCAAAGATTTGCTGGTCGAACTGGAATAGCCCCGCGCGGATTGCATGACCCTCAGGGCCGAAGGGCGGCCCGCGCTGGCCGCCCTTCGACATTGAAATCAAACGCTTGCGGCGCATAGCTCATGCAATACCGCGCCGCCCGCCGCCCCGCGCAAATCCCGCACCGCGCAACAGCGCGCGCGCATTCTCTCTGGCCATGCCCCTGCAGTGCGCTACACTCGGCGCCGCGACGCCCGTCGCAATGATCAACCCCGCGCTTGAGTGATCCGCTATGTTAGAACTTCTCTCCGATCCGGCTGTATGGGCCTCTTTTCTCACCCTCACCGTGCTCGAAATCGTGCTCGGCGTGGACAATATCATCTTTATCTCGATCACCGCCGCGCGCCTGCCCGAAAGCCAGCGCCGCGCCGCGCGCTTGATCGGGCTTGGCGGGGCTTTGGTGCTGCGGATCGCGCTGCTGATGTCGATCGCTTGGATCGTCTCGCTCACCGCGCCGGTGGTCACGCTTTTTGGCCATGGCTTTAGCTGGCGCGACGCGATCATGCTGGCGGGGGGATTGTTCCTTTTGTGGAAGGCCAGCACCGAAATTTTCGACGAGGTCGAGGGCGAAGAAGAAGGCCACACGGCCGCCGTGGCCAGCTTTGGCGCCGTGATCGTGCAGATCATGGTGCTCGATCTGGTGTTTTCCTTCGACAGCGTGATCACCGCCGTGGGCATCGCCGATCATTTGCCGGTGATGATCGCCGCCGTCATCGTGGCGGTCGCCGTGATGATGATCGCCGCCGAACCGATCGCCGGTTTCGTCGAAACCCACCCCAGCACGAAAATGCTGGCGCTGGCGTTTTTGGTGATGGTCGGCGCGGCGCTCATTGCGGACGGATTTGGCGTGCATTTCGAACGCGGTTTCATCTATGCCGCGATGGTGTTTTCGGCGGCGGTCGAGGCGCTCAACCTCTTGCGCGCCAAAAGGCGGCGCGCCAAAGCCGCAAAGGCCGAGCAAGCGGCGCAGGGGCGCTAAGCCTATTCCCGCCGCTTGCGCGCGAAGCGGCCGCAGCAGGCGAGACGAAGGCCGGCCTGATTGCCTCTTCGGTTCAAGGATGCGCCCCATCGCGTTGTTTACATTAATCTTTTCATCGCCCGCGCGGGCCTCATCGGGGCCTGCGCCAAAAAAAATCCAATTCCGCGCATTTTCCTCTTGCGGCCAGCGCGGGATATTACTAAATCCTGCCTCACCAAAAGGAAGCGGGCGTAGCTCAGGGGTAGAGCATAACCTTGCCAAGGTTAGGGTCGGGCGTTCGAATCGCCTCGCCCGCTCCAATTTGGACCAACCACCCCAGTTGGTATCGCTGGAAACAGCAACGATAGGGTCGCCCTCGGGCGGCCCTTCGTCGTTTGTGCGCCCGTGTTTTCGCACGCGCCGCGCTCAACAAAACCGCAGCCCAAGACACAAATTCGGATCGAGGTTAAAAGCTGATTAGGACTTCGCATCTATCACATCTGTCAAACACCCAGCACCACAGCGGCATAGGCAAGCAGATGACGGTTGAGCTACAAACACGGCTGAAGAATTTCGCACTCGACGGTGACAACAGGCAGGTCTTGAATGCCGTCGGAGAACTGCTCATCCCGCGGCTTGGCGAGGTTCTGGAGCGGTTTTACGATTATGCGGGAAGCGTTCCCGAATTGGCAAATATGTTCAAATCCGACGCCAGCATCGCCAAAGCCAAAAGCCGCCAGCATGACCATTGGACCATGCTGCTGAACGCCGATTTCTCCGCAGCCTACGTGCAGTCCGCCGCCACCATCGGCAAGGTGCATTTCGAAATCCAGCTTCCCTTCAATGACTATTTGTCGAGCTACGCGCGCGCCTCCTCGCATCTGCAATCGATGCTTGTCGAGGCCGCAGGCCTGTCGGTCACGGCCCGCAGCCGCCGCACCCTCTCGGGAAAACTGGGGGTTTTGACGCGGGCTTTGTCTTTTGACACCAATCTGGTCATCGACTCCTATTTTTCCGCGCAGCAAGAAGAGCTGAACCGTGCCTTTGGCTACCTCGAAGGCGGCATCGGCCGGATGACACAGCGCAATCTCGCCGAGCCGATCCCATCGCCCGCCGAAAGCGATTTTCCGAAGCGCTATGATTCCATCCGCTTGACCTTCAACAAGGCGCTGCTCGATGTGGGCGGCTCGCTGACCAAAATCAAATCTTCGGCCAATGAGATCGCCGCCGTCTCCAGCAAACTTCATGCCTCCTCGGGGGATCTGGCGCATCGCACCGAGAACCAAGCCGCCTCATTGGAGCAAACCGCCGCCGCGATGCAAGAATTGACCGAGACCACACGCTCGGCCACCGAAGGCACCCAAAAGGCCGAGAACCTGATCAACAACACCAGCAAAAACGCCGAGCAAAGCCGCACCGTGGTGCAACAGGCGGTCGACAAGATGGGCGAAATCGAAGCCGCGTCAAAGCAGATTTCCTCGATCATCAGCGTGATCGAAGACATCGCGGTGCAAACCAACCTTCTGGCTCTCAATGCCGGCGTCGAGGCGGCGCGCGCAGGGGACGCGGGGCGCGGTTTTGCCGTCGTGGCGACCGAGGTGCGCGGGCTGGCGCAGCGCGCCTCCGAAGCGGCCAAACGCATTGACCAGCTGATCCATGAAAGCTCGCGCCATGTGGGCGAAGGCGCCAGCCTTGTGCGCGAGGCGGGCGATGCGCTGCATTCGATCATCGGCGATGTCGGCAATGTGCAAACCGTGGTGTCCGAAATCGCCGCCTCCACACAAGAGCAATCGCAAGTCATCCAAGAGATCAACACCGCCGTCAGCCATCTCGACCGCGTCACCCAGCAAAATGCCGCCATGGTCGGTGAAAGCAACCAATCCAACCGCATCTTGCAAGGCGTGGCCAGCGGCCTGACCCAGATCCTGAGCAGCTTTCGCACACAGCCGGAGACGCCTACGGCCGTCAGCGCCGGTGACGTGACCTTCTTCCCAGCGGAGCGGACCAATAGCGCGCAAGCGAGCGCGAAAACCGGCACCGGCAGTTGGGAAGAATTCTGACGCGGCTCTAGGCGCGGCTCGGCCCGTCCCTGCCCCGCACCCGAACACCCGCCTCGGCCGCGCGCGTGCCGCTTGACCATAGATGTAGGGATCAACTGGCCGCGCCCGAACCCACGTCGCCAGAACAAAAGGCCCGTCAACGATGCGAACCATATCGGCTTTTCGCTCGGCGCGCCCCAGATTCTGCAGATCGCTCAAAGGCGCGGTGGAGGACGCATCTGACCATCACACACGCGATCCCCCCGACACCCCCAAGCGGAGGCGCGCGGATCGGACAACCCCTACGTTGCGATCGGACAAAGGGCCGTCGCCACCCGGGCACCACACAGGAACAATCCGACGTCTTTGAATTGCGAAGATGAAAAATGGTGCCCCCACACGGACTCGAACCGCGGACCTACTGATTACAAATCAGTTGCTCTACCAGCTGAGCTATAGGGGCTTGGGGGGTGATTTACTTGTCGTGCCTGCGGCTGGCAAGTCCCTTTTTCGCCAAAATGCCTCTAGCGGTTCGCGCGGGCCAGAAGTCCGACGGCGGCGAGGCCGACGAGGATCACGAGGATCGCGGCGGGGGCGGCTTCTCCGAGGTTTTCCAAGCTGGCCTGATCATGCACCCGCGTCGCCAAAGTGTCGTAGTTGAACGGGCGCAAAAGCAAGGTCGCGGGCAACTCCTTGACGCAATCGACAAAGACCAGCAGGAGCGCCGAGGCGACCGAGCCGCGGATCAGCGGATAATAGACCTCGCGCAGGGTGGCGCCTTGGGTGCGGCCAAGGCTGCGCGCGGCCATCGGCAGGCTGGGCGAGACGCGCCCCATGGCGGCATCGGCGGCGCCTTGGGCGATGGCAAAGAAGCGCACCGAGTAGGCCAGCACCAGCGCAAAGGCCGATCCGGTCAGCACAAGGCCGATATCGGTGCCTGTCAGGGCCTCGATGGTATCGGCCAGCCGGTTGTCCATCGCCGCCAGCGGGATCAAGATGCCGACCCCGAGCACCGCGCCCGGCGCAGCATAGCCGATGGTCGTCACCGGCAACAAAAGCCGTGGCAAGCGGCGCCCCGACAGGCGCACGCCGTAGACCATAAACACCCCCGCCAGCACCGTCAGCGAGGCCGCAACCGCACCGACAAACAGCGTATTGCGCAGCGCCGACAACAGCGCCGGATCCGCCCATCGTCCCGCATTTTCAAGCGCATGGGACAAAATCACCCAAGCCGGCAAGACAAAGCCCATCGCGAAGGGCAAAAGACAGGCCAGCATCGCCAAGATCCCCGCCCCGCCGGTGAGGCGGATTTTGCCCAACGGGCGGTGTTTGGAGGAGGTCGAGAAGAACCGGCTCTTGCGGCGCGAGGTCTTCTCCAGCCCGACCAGAGCCACGACCAAAATCAACACCACCGATGCGATTTGCGCCGCGCCGCCCGCGTTGTTGCCATCCAGCCAGACGCTGAAGATACCGGCGGTCAGGGTCTGCACGGCGAAGTAATCCACCGTGCCGAAATCATTGACCGTCTCCATCATCACAATCGCCAGACCCGCCGCAATCGCAGGGCGCGCCAAGGGCAAAGCCACGCGCCAGAACCGGCGCAAAGCGCTTTGGCCCAAGGACATGGCCACCTCTTCGCCGGTGGCCGATTGTTCGCGAAACGCCGCGCGCGCCAGAAGGTAGACGTAGGGGTAGAGCGAGACCGCCAGAACCACCACCGCCGCCCCGAGCGAGCGGATTTCGGGGAAGTAGTAATCGCGCGCCGATTGCCATCCGAACAGCGCCCGCAGGCCGCTTTGCACCGGCCCCGCATATTCGAGGAAATCCACCAAAGCATAGGCCCCCACATAGGCAGGGATCGCCAAGGGCAGCAAAAGCAGCCATTCGAGCCAGCGCGACAATGGAAACTCGTAGCGCGCAATGAACCATGCGGCCCCCGTCCCCACCGCGCCCGCCAAAAGCCCGACGCCAAGCATCAATTGCACCGTCGTCCACAAATAGCGCGGCAAGGTCGTGGCAAGCAGATGCGGCCAGATGTTTTCGGTCGGGTTGAGCGCGAGCCACAGCACCGATGCAATCGGCGCCAGAACCACCGCCGCAATGGCAAAAGCCCCCAGCGACCACGGGCTGGGCCGGTTGGGCAGGATACGGCGGCCGAGACGCCGCGAAATAGATAGGGTTTTCATCATTATCCCCTCCCTGCCCGAAACCGGTTTAACTGTCCAGAAAAGAGCGTATATTATCGTTCCGCAGACACACCAAACGGAACTGGCCCCCTATGCAGCTCGTCATTCATGCAGGCGCACATTGCACCGATGAAAACAGGCTGGTGAAATGTTTGATCCGCAACGGTGAGGCGCTTGGCAAGATCGGCGTCGCGGCCCCCAAACCCAGCATGTATCGCAAGCTGTTGCGCGAAGCCAGTGCCGCCGTCCCCGCAGGGCGCGCCTCGACCGATGCGCGCGATATCTTGCTCGATGCCATCTTGGAAGACGAGGTCGCCACCCGCGTGGTCCTGTCCAACGACAATTTCTTTGGCGTGCCGACCATGGCGGTTTCGGGCGGGGCGCTCTACCCCCATGCGGTGCGCAAGCTGGAGCGGTTGCAAACCCTGTTTGCGGGGGACGAGATGGAGCTTTTCCTCTCGATCCGCAATCCCGCGACGTTTTTGCCCGCGGTGTTCGAGCGGTCCAAAAACAAAGATTTCGCCCTGTTTCTCGAAGGTTCCGACCCGCGCACCCTGTTTTGGTCCGACCTGATCGGCGACATTCGCGAGGCCTTGCCCGACGTGCCGGTGACCGTGTGGTGCAACGAGGATACGCCGCTGATCTGGTCACAGATCGTGCGCGACATCAGCGGGCTGGAACCCAACCACAAGATCAAAGGCGGCTATGAAATTCTAAGCTCGATCATGAGCAAGGAGGGGCTGCAACGCTTTCGCGGCTATCTCAAGGATCATCCCGATATGAACGAGATCCAGATCCGGCGGGTGATTTCGGCGTTCTTGGATAAGTTTGCCCGCGAGGAGGCGATCGAAGAAGAGGTCGACCTTCCCGGATTTGATGCGGCGCTTGTCGCGCAATTGACCGAGCAATACGAAGACGATCTCTTCGCCATCCAGCGTATTCCGGGTGTCGAGGTGATCTTGCCCTGAGGGGCAATATCTGGAGCCAAGATTTCGCCTTCGGCGAGGATATTTTCGGAACCTGCAAAGCGCGGGCGCGGTGATTTCACGCGAAGGTCAAGGCTTAAATGATTGATAAAAAACAAAACGCGCCCGAAGGCGCGTCTTTGAGATCATGCTGCGCGATGGGCGCTTAGCTCATGCCAAGCGCTTCTTTATACATCTCCAGAACCGCTTCTTCTTCGGCGATATCGTCGGGCTCGCGTTTGCGCAGGGCAATGACCTTGCGCATGACTTTGGTGTCATATCCGCGCGATTTGGCTTCGGCCATCACTTCTTTTTGCTGCTCGGCGAGGTCTTTTTTCTCGGCATCGAGGCGTTCGATCCGCTCGATAAAGCTGCGCAACTCGTCGGCGGTGACGCGGTAGCTGGCGTCGGAATTCATGTCATTCATATCGGGGACTCCGTCAGGTTCGGCCGGTTTAAGCACCTTCAGTAGCGGCGCGCGCATGGCCCCGCAAGAGCCCGCTTGCCGCAATCGGGGATTTTCGCCCCCCGCGCCTTGCAACCGCGCGGGGCATGGATTACCGCAGGCGCATCGAGGCAGGAAAACGAAAGGCGCGCAGTATGGAAGCATTGATCTGGATCGGAGCGCTGATATCGCTTGTCGGCTTGGCGGGGCTTTTGATCAGCATCTTTCGCGTCAGCGCCTCGCGCCGTGCCAACCTTGATGACGAGGCGCTGCGCGCCGCGATCCAGCGGGTCATCCCGCTCAATCTCGGCTCGCTGTTCTTGTCGGTGATCGGCCTGATGATGGTGGTGATCGGGATTTTTCTGGGCTGATCCTGCGGTGCGGGCCTAACCGAAGCGGCGCCCGTTTTTCACCATATCCACCAACAGATCGCAGGGCGTCCAGAACCGCTTTGCCCGCTCGGTGAGTGCCGCTTTGCCATAGCGGCGGATGTCGGCCGCGCGCGTGTAAACGCCGTCTTGATTGGCGCGGTGCAATGGCCCGCCCAAGGCGCGCGGGTAGCCCAAAGCCTGCACAGCCGCCACATCGATATCGCCCGCATGACGCGCCGCGCCGCTTTCCAGCAGCCGCGCGGCCTGCTGCACGAGCCCCGCCTCAAAGCGGCGAAGGATATCCGCCGCGGGCATCTGGACCGGCGCGCCGCCCGTTTGGGCCAAAAGCGCCTCATGCAACTCGCGCACCACTTGGTCGGGCTTTGCAGCGCCGCTGCTGTAGTCATAAAAGCCTGCGCCGCTTTCGCGTCCCAACCGCTCGGCCGCGATCAGCGTGTTTTGCAAGGGGCTGACCGCCTCGCCCGCTTCGCCCTCGGGGGCGTGCGCTTCGGCCAGATGCGCCGATGCGCGCAGGCCCATCGCGTCGATGCCGCGATAGATGCCTTGCCCCGCGCGCGCCCCGCGCAGCGCATCATCGACGGCATAGGGCGTCACGCCAAGGCCAAGCAATTCGTCCCCCACCTGCCGCATCGCAAGCAGCAGCGCTTGGCTCAGGGCCAGATCGCCCTGCGCGCCCACGGCGATTTTACGCATTTTGCGCAAGAGCGCGGCGGCGGCGGCGGTGGCCAGCGCGCCGGTGGAGGGCGCGGATAGGATCTCGCCCATGGCGGCCAGATGCGGCGGGCGGGCAAAATGCAGCCCCACGACATCGCCAGCGCGCGGGCCTGCGGCCTCAAGCAGGTCTGGCGACAATTGCCCCAGCACCAAAATCGCACGTTCGGGCGGCATATATTGCGTCGCCGCACGCAGCCCCGCGCCGCCCGTCTCGCCCTGCGCCAGCACAAGCACGACCGCATCCGCAGCCCGCATCACCGCCAGATCATCCGAGATTTTGAGCCGCTCCAGCCGCGCGCGCCGCGCGTCGCCGCCAAGCCGCCCGTTTTGTTCGGCGTTTGCATAAATCTGCGCGATCAAACCGCCGGTTTGTTGCGCCTGCGCCGCTGCGCCGACCGGATCGATCAACACCACTTGCAGCCCCGCATCGAGCGCCGCAATCGACAGGCCCGCCGCTGCCGCGCCGCGCCCCACCACCGCGAGGGTCGACAGATCGGGTAAAGGCGCATCGGTGAGATGGCGCGGCGCACGGCGCTCGGCAGCATAAAGATGGCGCAGGCTGGATGAGCGCGTGCCGCCCACCAGGTCGTCGAAATAGCTCGCTTCAAACTCCAGCGCTGCTTCGGACGGCAAAAGCTGCGCTGCCTCGACCGATGCGATCAAGGCCTCGGCGGCGGGATCGTCCTCCTCACCCAGCGCGCCAAAACCCTCGCGCGCGGCCTGAACGGCGGCGATATAGCTTGCCGGATCGGCAAGTCCGTCGAGACGCTCGCGCGCGGCCACGCGCCCCGCATCACCGGCCAAGGCAGTGGCGCAGGCGATGGCTGCGGCCAAAGCGTCATCTTGCGCCACCTCGTCCAAAAACGGCGCGGCGGCAGGGTCTTGTGCGCCAATGACCCGCCCCGAAAGCAACAAATCAAGCGCCGCCCCCGCCCCCGCCAGCCGCGCGGCGCGCATTGCCCCGCCCGATCCGGTCGGCAAGCCGAGCACCACATCGGGCAATCCGATCCGCGCATCCGGCGCGGCAATGCGCGCCTGCGCCGCAAGGGCCAATTCGAACGCCGGTCCCAAAACGCGCCCCTGCAAGAGGGCGACGACGGGTTTGGGGCTATCCTCGACGGCGCGGCATACCTCGGCCAGCCAAGGATCGGCGCGCGGGTGGTCATATTCGGACAGATCGATACCGCCGCTGAATTGCCCGCCTGCGCCTTGCAAGACAATCGCCCGCGCCTGCGGATCGGCCAACGCATGTTCCAGCCCCAGCTTCACCCCTTTGCGCACGCCGCGCGACAAGGCGTTGACCGGCGGATTTTGGATCGTCAGAACCGCAACCCCATCGCGGCATTGATAGGACAACAGACCCGACATTTTCCCTCCTGACCGGCGGCGCGTTCTCGCGCGCGTTGCAATGTAAAGCGCGCGCGCCGTCCTGCCGCCGCTTTTGCAGCGCGTTCAACCCGTGTTTTGCAAAGTCTACGCAGCGTGCAGCGCAACGCAAGCACGCGCGGCGGCGCGCCGGACGATCACCGGCGAAGGGAATCGTTAATGCAACAGTTTACAAGAAAAAGACCTTGGCACGCGGCGGTGCCAAGGTCCGGTGATCTGGCCCAGAGGTCCGCCGCAGTCATGGCCGCAGACCCATCGCGCCTAGACCGGAAGATTGTCGAATTGCGCCTCGACGGCCTCATCGGTCAATTCGCAATCGATATGGCTTAGGTGTGCGGGCACCGGAACGCCGTGGCGCTTCATTTCAAGAACCAATGCATGCACCTTTTGTTGCAACGCCACGCGGGTCTTACCATCGGCCGCTGCGACCGCGGCTTCCAGTGCTTCGATCTGGCCTTCAAAAGACGGGGTCTTCATGGGTCTCTCCTCCTTTGGTGTGGCTCGGGCAGAAAAGCCGGTGAATTGATACTGCCATTCGGGTCTTGGGTCGTGTCGGAGGGCCAGCCCGCCTTGCGCGGCGCCGTTAGTGCAAAGCCTCGGCCCTAGGCCGCGCAGCTCTTGCAAAAGGGCGTGTCGGGCAACACCTCCAAGCGCGCCGCTGAAATCTCTCCTCCGCAGCGCACGCAATCACCGTAAGTGCCCTCGCGCAGACGTTGCAAGGCCGCTTTGATCCGCGCAATTTCGTGCAAACCCGCCTCGCCCAGCCCTTCGAGGACCTCGTCGCCCTCGCGCTCGAGAGCCATTTCATCCCAATCCTTGGAATGCGGCGCCTCCAATTCGGCCTCGATATCATGAAGCCGCCCGTCCAGTTCCTTGAGCCTTGCGAGCAATTTTGTCTGGGCTGCGTTAAAACGTGTCATGCCTTGGTCTCCCTAAACTTTACTCGATTTTATCCGCTCTGGCGCGCAGAAACTTTGACCCATATCAACCGCCCCCTTGCAACACATGCAAATTATGTTATATGTTTTCCAAACCAGAGGATTACACATGAAACCTGACGTAAAAGCTTTCTTCGACGAGGCCACAAACACCATTTCCTATGTGGTAAAGGACCCCACGGGCAGCGCCTGCGCCATCGTCGACAGCGTGCTCGATTTTGACTACTCCTCAGGGCGCACCGATACGCGGTCGGCCGATGCGATCATCGCCCATGTCGAGGCCGAAGGGCTTGACGTGCAGTGGCTACTCGAAAGCCATGTGCATGCCGACCACCTCTCGGCGGCGCCCTATTTGCAAGAGCGCCTCGGCGGCAAGATCGGCATCGGCGACCGCATCACCATCGTGCAAGACACCTTTGGCAAGGTTTTTAACGAAGGCACAGAATTTCAGCGTGACGGCTCACAATTTGACCGACTTTTTGTCGAAGGCGACAGCTTTCACATCGGTCAGCTGCGCGGCGATGTGCTCCATACGCCGGGCCACACGCCTGCCTGCCTGACCTATGTGGTGGGCGATGCGGCCTTTGTCGGCGATACGCTCTTCATGCCCGACTTTGGCACCGCGCGTTGCGATTTCCCTGGCGGCTCGTCGGAGACGCTGTTCAACTCGGTGCAAAAAATCCTCGCCCTGCCGGACGAGACCCGCATCTTTGTCGGTCACGACTATAAGGCGCCCGGCCGTGAGGATTACGCATGGGAGACCACCGTGGGCGAGCAAAAAGCCGCCAATATCCACGTTGGCGCGGGCAAGAGCAAAGATGATTTCGTCAAAATGCGCGACGCGCGCGATGCCACTTTGGCCATGCCCAAGCTGATCATCCCCTCGCTGCAGGTGAACATGCGGGCGGGCAACATGCCCGAGCCGGATGAAAAGGGCGATGTCTTCCTCAAGGTGCCGGTCAACAAAATCTGACCCACTTGCGAGAGGGAGCGTGGCGACTTATCTCACGGCTCCCGCCCATCGCGGCGCGGCCCCTTGAGCGCCGGCCTGCCTTGCCGCGCGGCTGCGAACCCGCAAGCAAGGCCCATCGACATTTGCCGCGCCAACAACACGCGCGGCCATGGAAACTGACAAAGGAAACGCGACATGGAAATGGATTGGATCTGGGGGCTGGCGGGCGGCCTGCTCATCGGACTGGGCGGGGCGACCTACCTTTTGGGCAATGGCCGCATCATGGGGGCCAGCGGCATTATCGGCGGTTTGGTCGATAAATCGGGCTGGTCCACCGGCAAGGAACGCATCGCCTTTCTCGCAGGGGTCTTCCTCATGCCGATGCTGCTGATGCCGTTCTATTCGGGCGTTGACACCCATGTGACCGGAAACCTTGTCGTGCTGATCGCGGCGGGGCTTTTGGTGGGCGTCGGCACGCGCATCGCCAATGGCTGCACCTCGGGCCACGGGGTGTGTGGCATTTCGCGGTTTTCCTTGCGCGGCATGACGGCCACCGTTTTCTACATCCTCGCAGGCGGGCTGTCCGTCGTGTTCTTTCGCCACATCTTGGGAGTGATCTGATGCATATCTTGATAGCCCTGATCGCAGGGGGCCTGTTCGGCTCCGGTCTTTTCATCTCGGGCATGACCGACACCACCAAGGTGCAAGGCTGGCTTGACGTCTTTGGCGCTTGGGATCCGACGCTGGCCTTTGTCATGGGCGGGGCGATCCTGCCGATGATGATCGCATGGCGCCTGACCCGCAATGCGCGCCCGATCGCAGGGGGCAGCTTCCCGCCCGCGCCGATTGCGCAGGTCGATCGCAACCTCGCGTTTGGATCGGTGCTCTTCGGGGTGGGCTGGGGGCTTGCGGGCCTGTGCCCTGGTCCGGCGATTGCCTCGCTGAGCTATAACGGCATTGAGGGCGTGGTCTTTGTCGGGGCGATGCTGGGCGGTATGGCGCTTGCGCCGATGCTGCGCGCGCGTCTGGACAGGATCGCCGTTGCGGCCTAAAGCAAAGATATGGATATTCGCAACATCACCCCCCGCTACGCCGTCTCGCCGCAGATTGAGCCGCAAGACCTCGCAGCCCTCAAGGCCGAGGGCTTTACCACCGTCATTTGCAACCGGCCGGATGCGGAAATCCCGCCCGCGCTGCAAGCCAATGCCATGGCCGCCGCAGCGGCCGAGGCGGGGCTGGCCTTTCACGTCATCCCCTTGACGCATCAAACCATGAACCCCGAAAATATCGCCGCGCAAAAAGCCGCGATGGAGGGCAGCGCGGGGCCGGTTTTGGCCTATTGCGCCTCGGGCACGCGCTGCTCGGTGATCTGGTCCTTGATGCAGGCGGGGCAAATGCCGACCGACGAGATCATCGCCGCGACCGCGAAAGCGGGCTATCAGCTGGACGGGTTGCGCCCGACTTTGGAGGCTTTGGCCGCTCCGAAACCGTAAGGGTGCGCCCCCACCAAAAGATCAGAACGCGCGGGCAAGAATCTCGCGCGTTTTTATTTTTATACAGATGGTTAAAGCGCAAAGCTGAAGCGTTACATCACTCCAGCGCCGGAAGATCGGACAGCTCGCCAAACTCGCCCAGATCCGGCAAATCCCCAAGATCAGGCAGATCGCCCAAATCGGGCAAATCGCCGCCGCCGTCAAAGCTGCCCAAATCGGACAGATCGGGCAAATCATCATCGCCGCCGCCGTCCAGATCGGGCAAATCGCTCAGGTCCGGCAAATCGCTCAGATCATCCAAGCCGCCGAAATCCGACCCCAGATCGCCGCCCAAATCGCCATCCATCGCGCCGCCAAGATCAGCCAGCGCCGGTGCGCCTTTGTCCTTTTTGGCGGCAAAATCGGGCGCTGCGCCGCTCAAATCCGCGCCGTAATGGTCCTCTTCGGCCTCCATCGCCCCATCGGGGCGATCCATAATCAACCGCACGGCGCGAAATCCGTTCATTTGCCCCAGACGGCTTTCGGCAAGCTTGTGTTTCTTGCCCACTTCCAAAATCGTATCGCTCAGCGCCTCGCGCTCGATCGGGAGAACATCGCCCACCTTGAGCTTGCCGATGGCCGACAGGGGCATCACGATCCGGCATAGCACCGCATCAATTTGCGCAGGCAAGCGCATCAGCGCCTCGCCCATCTGCGCGCCGATATCGGGCATTTTCTCGCCCTCGGCCAAGGGAATGCGCGGTTTTTCCACCACCGGCAAGACCAAGACCATTTCGCCCTGTTTCGCCCCCGCAAATAGATCAAGATTGACGCGTAACAGGTTGAAATCAGGCGCTTCAAGCGCCAATCCCATCATCCGCAGATTCTCTAGCCGGACCCCGAAACGATAGCCGCGCACCCAATAGCCTTGCTCTTCCTCGGCAAGGTTTTCGGCAAAGCGGCGCAGCATGTCGTCGACCAAAGGTGCCATCATCGCCGCGTCGGTCGGGGTCGGCGCGCGCGCATCGGCCGGTTTTGGCACCACGCGCCCCGTGGTCTGCACCTCGATCAAGGCGGCAAGGGTTTGAATATCAAAGCTGATCACGCCGCGCGCGCCGTCCGGCCCGTCGAGCAGCACCAAAAGCGTCTCATCCGACATCGTCTCTTGCAAAGCGTCTTGTTGGAAGACTTCGTGTTTAACGCCGGTCACGGCCAAAGGCATATCAAACAGCTCGTCCGCAGATTTGGCCATTGCCAAGCGGATCGCCTTGCCAAGCGACATCGCGCGAGATTGATAAACCTCACGCGCTGCGCTTGCCTTGCGCCGTAGAACTGCATTTGAACGAGCTTCTGCCATACCCCTCACACCGCCTTTCGCGGATCCGTTTGGGGTAACCTATCGGGGATTTGGTTAACTTGCCCTTTATTGCGGCGCAGAAATTCCCCGCTTGGGCGGATTTTCCAGCGGCAATGTGACGCGAAATGCCGCGCCGCCCTGTCCGGGCAGGTAGCTGATCGTGCCGCCCAGCCGCGCCATGATCTCGCGGCAAATCGCCAGCCCCAGCCCCGCCCCTCCGGCCTTTTGCTCGCCGATGCGGGAGAATTTCTCGAAAATCACGCTTTGCGAGTCGCGCGGGATGCCGCTGCCGTTGTCGATAAAATCCACCACCACCATTTCGGCCGCGACCTGCGTGCGGATATCGAGATGCGGCGCATTCGCATCACAATATTTTTGCGCATTGGCGATCAAGTTGATGAAAACCTGCGCAAATCGGTCGAGATCGGTTTCGATCATCACCCCCTCTTGCGACATCGTGCGGGTGATGCGCATCGCCCTCGCCGTGCCTTGCGCGCGCGCGCCGTCCATTCCCGCCGCCGCCAGCGCGTGATCGATCACATCGCCCAGCCGTCCGCGCGACAGGTTAAGGCTGCCTTGCCCGTTTTCCAACACGCTCAGGTCCAGAAGATCATCCAAGAGCCGCGTCAAGCGGATGGCTTCATCATGGATGATCGACGAGTATTTCGCCTTTTCCGCCCCCGTCAGCCCGTCCGTGTCGCGCAAGATTTCCGAAAACGCGCGGATCGAGGTCATCGGGGTGCGCAATTCATGGCTGATCTGGCTCAAAAACGCGTCTTTTTGCACCGACAGCTGGGTCAGTTTTTCATTGGCTTGGCGCAATTGGCGAGCGGTGCGGGTCAATTGCGATGATTTGGCCTCAAGCTGGCTGGAATATTCCATCATCTGCGCGCTCTCGTCGGCCACGGCCATCAGGTCTTCGACCGACACCATCGCGCCGCCGACGATTTGCGCCACCATCGCATGGGCCGTTGCCGCCCCGACCGATCCGGACAATTCACGCTCCAACAATTGCAAAAAGTCCGATGTCGGCTCGGGCAGATAGCCCGCCAAACCTTGCTCTTCGGCCTGTTTTTGAAACAGGGCCTGCGCCTGCGCCGCACCCAAAATCCGCTGCGCCATGACCATGAGGTCCTCGCTTTGCGCGGCTGCGGCGGACCAGCCGCGCGCGCTTTGCGCGTAATCGAGCGCATTGACGAATTGCGCGCCTTGTAACCGCTCCAGAGGCTGCGGGAAGCTGAGCAGAGAGCCGATAACAAAGCCCAATAGATTCAAGCCGATCGACCACATCACCGCATGGGCCAGTGGGTCAAGCCCCTCGATCCCGAACAAGGCCTCGGGGCGCAGCCAGCCCAGACCGAAAAGCCCATCGGCAAACACCGCCTCGCTGAGCACCGCGCCGACGCCAAAGCTGGGCAAGAGCATCACATAGGCCCAAACGAAAAAGCCGATGGAAATGCCAATCAAGGCGCCGATCCGCGTGGCCCCGCGCCAAAATATCCCGCCCAAAAGCGCGGGCAAAAACTGTGCCACCCCCGCAAAAGACACCACCCCGATGGCCGCAAGCGCGGTGCCGCCGCCGGAGAGGCGGAAATAGAGATAGCCCAAAAACACCACCCCCGCGATAGAGATGCGCCGCGACAAGAGCACCACATGGCGCACATCGCCCGACACCGTCGCCCCGCCGCCGCCCGCGAATTTAAGCCAGATCGGCATGACGACATGGTTCGACACCATGGTGGACAGCGCGATAGAGGCGACGATCACCATCGAGGTGGCCGAAGAAAACCCGCCCAAAAATGACAAAAGCGCCAAACCGTCGCGCCCCTCGGCCAAGGGCAGCGTGAGGACGAAAAGATCGGGGTTTGAACCTGCGGGCATCAAATCAAGCCCGATCACCGCAATCGGCAGAACGAAGAGGCTCATCAGCATCAGATAGGCCGGAAAAGCCCATGAGGCGAGGCGCAGGTAGCTTTCATCCTCATTCTCGACAACCAGCACCTGAAACATCCGCGGCAGGCATAAAAACGCCGCGCCCGACAGGAAGATCAACGCGCTCCAGCGCCCGCCGTGGACCTGCCATTCGCCCAATTGCGACGCGTCGATGCGCGCCATCACCGCGCCGACGCCGCCGCCCAAGCCCCAAACCACGAAAATTCCGACCGCCAAAAGCGCGCACAGCTTGACCACCGCCTCGACCGCGATGGCCATGACCACCCCGTGGTGGCGCTCGTTCGCATCCAGATTACGGGTGCCGAACAGCACCGTGAACAACGACAGGCCCAGCGCGACCCAAAAGGCGGTGGATTGCGCATTGCCGAAATTCGCACCGCCATCGGCATATGAGAAGCTGGCAAAGCTCAAGGTCACCGATTGCAATTGCAAAGCGATATAGGGCGTCGTGCCAATCACCGACAAGAGCGTGACAAAGACCGCCAGAAGGTTGGATTTGCCATAGCGCGAGGAGATCAGATCGGCGATCGAGGTGATCCTTTGCCGCCGTCCGATGCGCACGATTTTGCGCAAGGCCCACCACCATCCGACCATGACAATCGTCGGGCCGATATAGATGGCGACATATTCAAGACCGCTGCGCGCCGCCGATCCCACCGCGCCATAAAACGTCCAAGCGGTGCAATAGATCGACAAAGACAGCGTATAGACCCAAGGCGAGCGCAAGAACGCCCCGCGCCCGCGTCTGGCCGCGCGTTCGGCCCCGAAGGCCACCAAGAACAAGAAAGCGACATAGCCAAGGCAAACCGCAACCAACAGATTGAGCATCACCCGCCCTCATGTCGCGCTGCGGCGCCTTGTTGCGCGGCGTGATCGGCGTGATCGGCGTGATCGGCGTCCGGTGCGGTTGCCGTTAAAAGCGCAGCGTCATTGGAACCGGACGTCGCGCTTGCGGCCTCGGCCTCTTCGGCGCGCGCAAGCCCGCGCGCCATGACCGCAGCGGCCAAGGTCAAAAACCCCCAAAGCCCGAAGACATAGAGCATTGCGCCCGAGGTGGTTACAGGCGCCGCAAAGCTGTCAGGCGCGGGAGGTGCGATGACAGCGGATTTGGGCCAAAGCGCGGGCACCATAAAAAGCGCCACGCCCAACAGCGGCAACAGCCGCGCGCCATCCATCATCCGCCGCGCGCGATAGGTTTTGCGCTCCAAAAAGACAGGACCGCGATCCTCGTTTGGCGGGCGCAGCGGCGTCACGGCGCCACCAGATCGCGCACCGCCTCCAGAACCTCCGCATTGGAGAAGGGTTTGGTCATAAAGCGGCTGGCGCCAAATCGCGCCGCCATCTCGCGGTCGCGGCTTTGCCCGCGCGCGGTGAGCATCAAGACCGGCAAATCCGCCGTGCCCGCACCCTCGCGCAATTCGCGCAAAATATCATATCCGCTTTTTCCAGGAAGCATGACATCGAGCACCACAAGGTCGGGCGCTTTGGTTTGGACCACCTGCACCGCGTCAACGCCGTTCGAATGGGTGTCCACGCGCCAGCCGTCGCGGCTGAGCAAAAAGCTGATGGCCTCGATGATATTGGGTTCGTCTTCGATCAGAAGGACATGCTTGCCCATTTCACGTGCCCCTCCCCTGACCCGATGAAAATGAAAACTGCTGAAGGCTACTTAACACCACATCTTGCGGCCAAGTCAAAACTCTTCGCTCATGATGGAAGGCTCGCGGCGCCCGATACAGTCTTTTGTGGGGCAAATCCGGCAACTTACGCCGATTTGTCGCACCCCGATCTCGCCCCCCGCGCCCGCGCCCTCGGGCATATCCACCGCCGCCAGCGCATCGATGTCGCTGCTCGGGACGATAAGCATATGCGCCTGCGTCAAAACCGGCGCGTCAAAGCGCGCAGGGCCGACAGGTTCGGCAATGGAATAGGTGACAAAGCGCCCCGCCCCGCGCCCGCTTTGGCGCACTTCGTCGCGCTGCGCCACCATAGGCCGGCCCAAAGCCGCATAGAGCGGCCAGAGCGGACAGCCCGCCCCGAACCGCGGCAAGGGAAAGCCATCGATCGGTTTGCGAAAGGTCATCGTTCCCGAGGCGTCACAGATCACCAACCCCACGGGCCGCGCGAAGGCATCCGGCGGCAGCATCGCCAAACGGCGCATCGCCGTGCCCAAACCAACCCCGAAGCGCGCGGCAATGCCTGCAAGATCAAACCCCTCCTGCGCGCCCAGCGCCTCCAGCGCCGCACCAAGCGGCATCTGCGCCGCATCCGTCACATAGCGCCGCAACAGCGCGCGCACCAACACCTTGGCCGAAAGCGAGGTGAAACCGGCCTCTTCCACCAGAGCGGCGATCACCGGTTCGGGGTCGGCGGCGGCTTCGAGCATGGCAAAATGAAACCCGTGCTGGCGCAAGAAGGCTTCGATCTCGTCTTGGGGGGAGTTGGCATGATCCTCGCCGCCTTCGGCGCGGTCCAGATAGGTGACCAAGGATTGCGCCCCTTCGGCCAGACGGGTGGCATCCTCGTTGAGGTTGCGGTGAAACCGGTCGCGCCATTCGGGTTCGATCTCGCGGGTGTCGGCCAAAATCCCCGCCGTCGAGCGGATCGCCGTCACCATCGAGAGCACCTCATGCAAGGACGCGGCCAGATGCGGGTCATGCGCCAAACGGTCGGTCAGGGTTTCGACGATATGCTCCAATTCGCCGATGCGCCGGTGCGCCCCCACCGTCAGCCCCGCCCATCCGGGAAAGCGGCCCGCATATTCATCGGCGCGGTCCAGTTCCGCCGCCTTGCCCAAAGGGGTCGCCGCTGCCTCGCGCAAGGAGGCGATCATGGCCGCCTGTGCCCCTTCGGACAAAAGCGCCTGCTCGACGCCCAGAGCCTCGGCAATATCGCCCAGCAGTTTGCCGCCGATTCTGCGCCGGTTGTGTTCAATAAGATTAAGATATGAGGGCGAGATATGAACCATCTGCGCCAATTGCGATTGGCGTAGCCCCAACATGGTCCGCCGTTCACGAATACGGCTACCGGTCAATGTCGACTTTGGCATGTAATTTCCCTGCGCTTTCAAAGCGTTTCTGCAGTGCGGAAAAACTATTTTACAAGTTACGCCGCGTCTCTGTGTAGTTTTTTACAAAAAAATCGTGGAATTCAAGGCTGTTGTTGCAAAGTTTTCTGCGCAGGCGCGATACTGTCTTTGCACAAATGTGCGCGCGGGGGGCGCAGAGGAGGCATCCCCCGCAATTCATGAAACGGGAGGATATAATGTCCAAAAGTAATCTGACTCGCCGCGGCGTGATCAAATCCGGCGCCATTGCCGGTGCTGGTGTCGCCCTGCCGACGATCTTCACGGCCTCTTCGGCTGCCGCCTATACGAACGAGCCTACGGGCGGTTCGGTCACCCTCGGCTTTAACGTGCCGCAAACCGGCCCCTATGCGGATGAGGGCGCCGACGAGCTGCGCGCCTATGAGCTTGCGGTCGAGCACCTCAATGGCGGCGGCGACGGCGGCATGATGAACACCTTCTCGTCCAAAGCCCTCAAGGGCAACGGCATCCTCGGCAAGAAAGTCGAGTTTGTGACGGGCGACACGCAAACCAAATCGGACGCGGCACGTGCCTCGGCCAAATCGATGATCGAAAAAGACGGTGCCGTCATGATCACCGGCGGATCGAGCTCGGGCGTTGCTGTGGCTGTTCAAGGCCTGTGCCAAGAAGCCGGCGTCATCTTCATGGCCGGTCTGACCCACTCGAACGACACCACAGGCAAAGACAAAAAAGCCAACGGTTTCCGTCACTTCTTTAACGCTTACATGTCCGCCGCGGCCCTCGCGCCGGTGCTGTCCAAGCTTTATGGTAACGATCGCAAGGCCTATCACCTGACGGCTGACTATACATGGGGCTGGACGCAAGAAGAGTCGATCAAAGCCGCGACCGAAGCCTTGGGTTGGGAAACCGTGAACACGGTGAAAACCCCGCTCGCACAGACCGACTTCTCCTCCTACATTGCTCCGGTTCTGAACTCCGGCGCCGATGTTCTGGTTCTGAACCACTACGGCGGGAACATGGTCAACTCGTTGACCAACGCGGTTCAATTCGGCCTGCGCTCCAAGCAAGTGAACGGCAAGAACTTCGAAATCGTTGTGCCGCTCTTCTCGCGCTTGATGGCGCGCGGTGCGGGTGAGAACATCAAGGGCATCCTTGGCTCCACCAACTGGCACTGGTCGCTGCAGGACGAAGGCTCTAAAGCCTTTGTGAAATCCTTCGGCACCAAATACGGCTTCCCGCCCTCGCAGGCGGCCCACACCGTATATTGCCAGACCCTGCTCTATGCAGATGCATGCGAGCGTGCGGGCACCTTCAGCCCCTGCGGCGTTGTCGAGGCCCTCGAAGGCTTCGAGTTCGACGGTCTGGGCAACGGCAAAACCCTCTACCGTGCCGACGATCACCAGTGCTTCAAAGACGTTCTGGTTGTGCGCGGTAAAGAGAACCCGACCTCCGAGTTCGACGTTCTCGAAGTGGTCGAAGTCACGCCCGCCGCTCAGGTTACATACGCACCCGACCACCCCATGTTTGCGGGTGGTGCATTGGGCACCTGTAACCCCGGCGCGTAAGGCACACGCCAAAGACCGGTCGCGCTCTCGCAGCGCGGCCGGTTTCTTTCCGCTCGCCGTCGCTTGGGCCGAACCGGTCCGATCGCCCGCTGCGGAGCCTCTTTTAACCACCAAATAAAAAAACCCACGGGTGGGAACAATGGACGCAATCATCCTCCAAATTCTAAACGGGCTCGATAAGGGCTCGGCCTATGCGCTGATCGCGCTTGGGCTTACGCTGATTTTTGGCACGCTTGGCGTGGTCAACTTCGCCCACGGTGCGCTTTTCATGATCGGTGCCTTCTGCGCCGTCACGCTGAGCAAGATCCTCAACCTCAGCTTCGAAACCATCGATCCCACCAAGACCGACTTCCTTGGCAATCCGGCCAAGATCAAGACGACCTACGTGGAACAATGGTTCGGCAATGATTTCGGCGCGGCGCTTATCGATTGGTCCGTGCCGCTTGCGATCCTGTTTTCCATCCCGATCATGATTGCCTTTGGCTTCATCATGGAGCGGGGATTGATCAAACACTTCTACAAACGCCCCCATGCCGATCAGATCCTCGTGACCTTCGGCCTTGCCATCGTGTTGCAAGAGATCATCAAGGCCTTCTACGGCGCCAACCCGATCCCGACCCCTGCCCCCGATGTCTTCAAGGGCAGCTTTGATTTCGGCACGCTCTTGGGCTTTGATCCCAATGTGATCATCTACCCCTACTGGCGTCTGGTCTACTTCGGCTTCTCGGCCCTGATCATCTCGGGTGTCTTTGCCTTCTTGCAATTCACCACCTTCGGCATGGTTGTGCGCGCCGGTATGGCCGACCGCGAAACTGTGGGGCTTTTGGGCATCAACATCGACAAACGCTTTACCTTCATGTTCGGCCTTGCGGCCGCCGTGGCGGGGGTTGCGGGCGTGATGTATGCGCCGATCAACTCGCCCAATTACCACATGGGGATGGATTTTCTGGTCCTGAGCTTCGTTGTGGTGGTTGTCGGCGGCATGGGCTCGCTTCCGGGCGCCGTGCTGGCAGGCTTCCTCTTGGGTGTCTTGGAGAGCTTCGCCTCCATGAACGAGGTCAAATCGCTCATTCCCGGTATCGACCAGATCATCATCTACGTCGTCGCCATCATCATTCTACTTACGCGTCCGCGTGGCCTGATGGGTCGCAAAGGCGTGATGGAGGACTAATCCATGCTGGGTCTGAACAAAAAAGACTTCTCGCTTCTTCTGATCGTGGCCGTGCTGACCATGTGCGCGCCTTTCATTCTCAACCCCTTCCCCGAAGGCTCTGCCATGGCGCAGTTCAACGCGGGCTATCCCGATTTGATGCAGCGTTTCGTGATCTTTGGCATCTTTGCCGTCGGATTTAACATCCTCTTTGGCCTGACCGGCTACCTCAGCTTCGGTCACGCCGCGTTCCTCGGTGTGGGCTCCTACTCTGCGGTGTGGATGTTCAAGCTCTTGTCGATGAACGTCATCCCCGCGATCCTTCTGGCGGTGGTTGTCTCGGGGCTTTTTGCTCTGGTGATCGGCTTTATCTCGCTACGCCGTTCGGGGATTTACTTCTCGATCCTGACGCTGGCCTTTGCGCAGATGTCCTTCAACCTCGCCTATTCGGTGCTCACCCCGATCACCAATGGCGAAACCGGTCTGCAACTGACGCTCAGCGATCCGCGCGTTCTTGGCCAATCGGCCACGGCCGATGGCTCGATCCCTGTGACCTCGCTCTTCGGGATTGAAATGCGCTCGACCTACGAGATGACCGTCGGGCCGTGGCTGTTCCAGTTCAATGCGGGCTACTACCTGTGCGCCTTCATCTTGCTGCTCAGCTTCTATCTTGCGATCCGCATCTTCCGCTCGCCTTTCGGCCTGATGCTGCGCGCGATCAAATCGAACCAGACACGGCTCAACTATACCGGCCTCAATGCGCGTCCCTATACTTTGGCGGCTTTCGTGATCTCGGGCATGTATGCTGGACTGGCCGGTGCCTTGATGGCCTCGATGGACCCTCTTGCGGGCGCCGAGCGTATGCAATGGACCGCCTCGGGCGAGGTGGTGCTGATGACCATCCTTGGCGGCGCGGGCACATTGATCGGTCCGGTTCTGGGCGCAGGCTTCATCAAGTATTTCGAGAACATCTTCTCGAAGATCAACGATACAGTTCTGCACGGCTGGTTTGAATTCATGCCGGACGGCTTGGAAAACCTGATCGTCGGCATCTTGCACCCCTTCATCGGCAAGGGCTGGCACCTGACGCTGGGCCTGTTGTTCATGCTCGTGGTGATTTTCTTGCCGGGCGGTCTGGTCGAAGGCGGTCAACGCATCGGACGTTTGTTCAAGCGTAAGAAATCCGACGATGCGGGCGACAAAGCCCAATCCACCCCTGCAGAATAAGGAGACGTTAGAATGGGTATTCTAGAAGTCAAAAACGTCGGCAAACGCTTTGGCGGTCTGCAGGCTCTGGGCGATGTGAACCTCTCGGTCGCCGAAAACTCGGTCCATGCAATCATCGGGCCGAACGGGGCGGGCAAATCCACTTTGCTCAACTGCCTCGTCGGCAAATTGATCCCCGACACCGGATCGGTGATGTTCGACGGGCAATCGGTCTTGGGCCGCACGCCCTACGAGATCAACCAGATGGGCATTTCTCGCGTGTTCCAGACCCCAGAGATCTTTGGCGATCTTTCGGTGATGGAAAACATGATGATCCCCTGTTTTGCCAAACGCGACGGGGCCTTCCGCCTGCATGCCATCGAGCATACGCAGAACGAGAAAGACATCGTCGAGAAGGCCGAGAAAATGCTTGAGGATATGAACATGGCGAACAAGCGGCATATGAATGCCGCCTCCATGTCGCGCGGTGACAAACGCCGCCTCGAGATCGGCATGTGCCTTGCGCAAGAGCCGCGCCTTTTGCTGCTCGACGAGCCGACGGCAGGCATGGCGCGGGCCGATACCAACAACACCATCGACCTGCTCAAACAGATCAAGGAAGAGCGCGACATCACCATCGCGATCATTGAACACGACATGCATGTGGTGTTCTCCTTGGCCGAGCGGATCACCGTTTTGGCCCAAGGCACACCCTTGGTCGAAGACACGCCCGAAAACATCAAAGGCCATCCCAAGGTGCGCGAAGCATACCTTGGCGAGACGGCATAAGCGGAGGCATTCGATATGAACGTCAAACCCGACTTTTCCAAAGGCAAGAACCTTGCCGAAACCGCCCCCGCCTTCTTGTCGGTCTGGGAGATGGAAAGCTACTACGGCGAAAGCTACATCGTGCAGAACATTTCGTTCAACGTGCATGAGGGCGAAATCCTTGCGCTTTTGGGCCGCAACGGGGCGGGCAAAACCTCGACCCTGCGCTCCATCGCGCGCATGGACAGCCCGCAAGTCACCCATGGCGAGATTTGGCTTGATCACCAGCCGCTGCACAATATGGCCTCGCATCAGGCCTCTGCCGCAGGCATCGCGCTTGTGCCCGAGGACCGCTGCATCATCCCTGGGCTGACGGTCGAAGAGAACCTGCAACTGGCGCAAATCGCCCCGCCGATCGGCTGGTCGCTGGAGCGCCTTTACGAGCTGTTCCCGCGTCTGGGCGAGCGGCGCAAGCAAGAGGGCGTGACGCTTTCGGGCGGCGAGCAGCAGATGCTCGCCATCGCCCGCGCCTTGGCCCGCGACATCAAGGTTCTCTTGCTCGACGAGCCTTACGAGGGTCTCGCCCCCGTCATCGTCGACGAGATCGAGAAAACCCTGCGCATCATCAAGGAGCAGGGCATCACCACGGTGATCGTTGAACAAAACGCCGTGCGCGCGCTGGAGCTGGCCGACCGCGCGGTGATCCTCGACACCGGCGGCATCGTCTTTGACGGCGCGGCCTCCGAGGTTCTCGGCGATGAGGCGCTGCGCGCCGAATATCTGGCGATTTAAGCCATAAAGAGCCAAATCCGTCCGCCTTTGGTCCCGATTGAAAGGGCCACGGCGGACGGGTTACCCAGATCCAAACGAAATAGTAGTGAAGGCTATCCCATGTCCGATCAATCCTACCCGCCCTCCGCCGCATTCACCAAAGCGTCCCACGCCGACAAGGCGACCTATGACCAGATGTATGCCGCCTCGATCAATGACCCAGAGGCCTTTTGGGGCGAGCATGGCAAGCGGATTGACTGGATCAAGCCCTTCACCAAAGTGAAATCCTCCGACTTCACCCTCGGATCGGTCGATATCAAATGGTTCGAGGACGGCACATTGAACGCCTCCTACAACTGCATCGACCGCCATCTGGAGACCCGCGGCGATCAAACCGCGATCATCTGGGAGCCGGACAGCCCCGAGGATGAGGCGCTCCATATCACCTATAAAGAGCTGCACCGGCGCACCTGCCGCATGGCCAATATCCTCGAAGATATGGGCGTGCGCAAAGGCGACCGCGTCATCATCTACCTGCCGATGATCCCCGAGGCGGCCTATGCGATGCTGGCCTGTGCGCGGATCGGCGCGGTGCATTCCATCGTCTTCGCGGGCTTCTCGCCCGATGCGCTCGGTGCGCGGATCAATGGCAGCGACGCCAAAGTGGTGATCACCGCCGACGAAGCCCCCCGCGGCGGGCGCAAAACCGCGCTCAAATCCAACACCGATGCGGCGCTGCTGCATTGCAAGGACACGGTCAAATGCCTTGTGGTCAAACGCACGGGCGGTCAAACCACTTGGATCGACGGGCGCGATTACGACTATAACGAAATGGCCGCCGAGGCCGATGATTACAGCAAACCGGCGGAAATGAACGCGGAGGACCCGCTTTTCGTGCTCTACACCTCCGGCTCGACCGGTCAACCCAAAGGCGTCGTGCATTGCACCGGCGGCTATATGGTCTATGCCGCGATGACCCATCAATACACCTTTGACTATCACGAGGGCGACATCTTCTGGTGCACCGCCGATGTGGGCTGGGTCACCGGTCACAGCTATATCGTCTATGGCCCGCTGGCCAATGGCGCGACCACCATCATGTTCGAAGGCGTGCCGACCTACCCCGATGCAGGCCGCTTCTGGGCCGTGTGCGAAAAACACAAGGTGAACCAGTTCTATACCGCCCCCACCGCCATTCGCGCCCTGATGGGCCAAGGCAACGAATGGGTCGAGAAATACGACCTGTCGGACCTCAAGCTGCTCGGCACCGTCGGCGAGCCGATCAACCCCGAGGCGTGGAATTGGTATAATGACGTGATCGGCAAGGGCAAATGCCCGATTGTCGACACATGGTGGCAAACCGAAACCGGCGGCCATATGCTCACCCCCCTGCCCGGCGCGACGGCCACCAAACCCGGATCTGCGACCCTGCCCTTCTTTGGCGTCAAGCCTGTCGTTCTCGACCCCCACACCGGCGAGGAAATCCATGACACCGAATGCGAAGGCGTCTTGGCCATCAAGGACAGCTGGCCTGGCCAGATGCGCACGGTCTTTGGCGATCACGAGCGGTTCGAGAAAACCTATTTCTCCGACTACAAAGGCTATTATTTCGCCGGTGACGGATGCCGCCGCGACAAGGATGGCTACTACTGGATCACCGGCCGCGTCGATGACGTGATCAACGTGTCGGGCCACCGTATGGGCACCGCCGAGGTGGAAAGCGCATTGGTCGCCCACGCCAAGGTCGCCGAAGCCGCTGTCGTAGGCTATCCCCATGATATCAAAGGCCAAGGCATCTATGCCTATGTCACATTGATGAACGGGGTCGAGCCGACGGATGAGCTGCGCAAAGAGCTTGAAACTTGGGTGCGCACCGAAATCGGACCGATCGCCAAACCGGACCTCATCCAATGGGCCCCCGGCTTGCCGAAAACCCGTTCGGGCAAGATCATGCGCCGCATCCTGCGCAAGATCGCCGAAAACGATTTTGGCAGCCTTGGCGACACCTCGACCTTGGCCGAACCCGCCGTGGTCGACGAGTTGATCGAGAACCGCATGAACCGCGGGTGAACAGGTGTCACATGACGCATGCAAAGGCCGGAGCATTGCTTCGGCCTTTTCTTTTGCGCCGCGCCCTGAAAATCAGCCGCGCAAATGTGAATTTTTCTTCACATGTCTGAAGCTGTTAAGCTTTGCGAGGTAGACCTTGGCAAAGTCATCCACAGGGCCCTGCCCGCCGCCGCCCCCGCAAACCCCACGCAGGGTAGGGTTTGAACCGTCCAATTTCCTCAAGAATTACGTCCACTTAAGAGGTATTAATCGCATGTAAAGATTTACCTCTTAACCTCTGAGTCGTGTGGGGGGTAATCGAAGGATGTAACAAATGCTAGCGATGCGGATTGTCGGATGGGCGATGTCCAGCGTGCTGCAAGACGGCACGCAAAAGCAAATTCACCAAACACCTCAAACCGATACCTCGTCGGCGGGAACAGGCGCGCGCGGCTTTGTGCCCGGTGCGGCCCCTGCCACGGGCGCTCTCTCGCCGCCTTCGGCGATCAATCCGGCCACGGTTCTGGCCAATCCCGCAGGGGCAGAGAAATCCGGCACCGCGCAGGAGCAAAAAAACCAAGCCGCCGCCGATGTGGTGCGCCGCTCCGCCAACCCGTCCTCGAGCGAAAGCGCCGCGCGCGCCGCCATTGAAGGCGCGGTAGACCGCAGTGCGCCGCGCGCGCGCGAGGATCACAAAAGCCGCAAAGAAGACGCCGACGCCATGTTTGGCAGCCCCGAAGAGGAGGCGCGCGCCGCGGCTTTGGACGCCAAGCAAAACGCCGCCGCGCAAGCCGCATTCAAGGCCGAGCGGGACGCCAGCAACGACCACAACCTTGCCCTTGTGCAGGCCGAAAAATCCCAAACCGCGCAAAGCATCGAGACCCGCCGCGAAACTGCGCCGCCCCAGCAGACGGCCACACAGAGCGAGGATGCGCTGCGCGAGCAGGCCGAAATTTCCTCGGCCGAGAGCCATGCCCGCAGCCTCGCGTTGCAAGCAGAACTGCGCGCGCAATATCTGGTGCGCGAGATTCAAGCCGCCGTGCGTGAGGCCAAGCAAAGCGCGATTGAAGCTGCCCGCAATGGCGAGAAGGTCGGCGGAGTGGATATTCCCACCTCGGATCAACGCTTTGCCGCAAGTCAGGTTCTGGCGACTTATAACGCCGCCATCGTCGCCAGCCGCGCCGCATAACCCTGCGCCGCGCTCGCCGCAAAAGCCAAGCCGCAGGCAGGCGCAGGTGCAATATTGCGCTTTACGCCTGCGGGCCAGTGGGTCCACAATAGGCTATGGTCACCCAAACACGCAGCACGCCGCCCTCCTCGCACCCCATCGATCCCGCGGATCGCGCCGCGCCGCAATCGCTGTCCGATCTGGCCTTCGACTATGCGCCGACGGGCTTGGTGGTCTTGGAAAATCGCATCGTGCGCCGCTGCAACCAACAATTCGCGCGCATGTTCGGCGGCACACCCGAAAGCTATATAAACACCCAGTTTTCCGCGCTCTACCCCTCCCTTCAGGAGTTTGAAACCATCGGTGCGCGTTGGCGAGAAGGCATGCGCAGCACCGGTAGGCATCAAGATGAACGCATCATGCGCCGCCGCGATGGAACGTTGTTTTGGTGCCGCGCGCGCGGGCAATCGCTCACCCCCGAAGACCCGTTTCGCCAAGGTGTGTGGTCCTTTGCCGATATCTCCGAAGAGCGCCCCTTGGTCGAGTTAACGCGCCGCGAGCGCGATGTCGCGATCCTCACCTGCCGCGGGCTAACCTGCAAGGAAATCGGCAAGGAACTGGACCTGAGCTACCGGACAATCGAGGTCTACCGTGCGCGGCTTTTGCAAAAATTCAAGGCGCGCAAGCTGGCGGAATTGGTGGCGAAATTGTCGGGAACCCCCCTTTAAGCCATATCGCCCTACCCGTTTTGACGCAAAATCGGGGATTTTCACCTCGCTTTCCCACAAGAGTTAGCGCAAAGAGGAAGAAATTGCCCGCTTTATTCGCATCCACGCATGCCATATAAGCAGGCCAGATTTGGTAGCGCGCACAACAAAGATGAGCGCATCTGACCGTTTGAGGACAACATGACAAAAAACACCCATGACTCCGATGTGGCCTTTATTCAGGCACTGGCCGAGCTTTTGCGCGAAAACGATTTGACCGAGTTGCAGGTCAAACGCGAATATGGCGAAGACGACAGCCTCAACGTGCGCGTCAGCCGCAAAAAGGAAATCGTCACCCAAGTCGCGGCGGCCCCTGCCGCCGCTGCCGCACCGGCGCCCGCCGCCGCACCGGCCCCAATCGCCCCCGCCGCCGAAGAAGACCCCGCCAGCCACCCCGGCGCGGTGACCTCGCCCATGGTCGGCACAGTCTATATGCAAGCCGAACCCGGCGCGCCCTCCTTCATTTCGGTCGGCGCTCAGGTCAGCGAAGGCGACACGCTGTTGATCGTCGAAGCGATGAAAACCATGAACCATATTCCGGCGCCGAAATCGGGCACCGTGAAGCGCATCCTCGTCGCCGATGGCGATGCGGTCGAATATGGCTCGCCCCTCGTCGTTATCGAATAAGGCGCAGCATATGTTCGATAAAATCCTAATTGCCAACCGAGGCGAGATTGCCCTCAGGGTCATCCGCGCGGCCCGCGAAATGGGCATCCAATCGGTCGCGGTGCATTCCACCGCCGATGCCGATGCGATGCATGTACGCATGGCCGATGAAAGCATCTGTATCGGCCCGCCCTCTTCCGCCGACAGCTACCTGTCGATCCCCGCGATCATCGCCGCCTGCGAAGTCACCGGCGCGCAGGCCGTGCACCCCGGGTATGGCTTTTTGTCGGAAAACGCCAATTTCGTGCAGATCATCGAAGATCACGGGCTGACCTTTATCGGCCCGACTGCCGAGCACATCCGCGTCATGGGCGACAAAATCACCGCCATCGACACGATGAAGGCGCTTGGCGTGCCCTGCGTGCCCGGATCGGGCGGCGGCGTGCCGGACCTGAAAACCGCGCAAAAGCTGGGCGCTGAAATCGGCTATCCGGTCATCGTCAAGGCCACCGCTGGCGGCGGCGGGCGCGGCATGAAAGTTGCCGAAACCGCAGCCGAGATGGAAAGCGCCTTTATGACGGCGCGCAGCGAGGCGAAAGCCGCCTTTGGCAATGACGAGGTCTATATCGAGAAATATCTGACCACGCCGCGCCATATCGAAATTCAGGTGTTCGGCGATGGCAAAGGCCGCGCCGTGCATTTGGGCGAGCGCGATTGCTCGCTGCAGCGGCGCCACCAAAAGGTATTCGAAGAGGCCCCCGGCCCCTGTATCACCCCCGAAGAGCGCGCCCGCATTGGCAAAATCTGCGCCGATGCGGTGGCCAAGATCAACTATACCGGCGCGGGCACCATCGAGTTTCTCTATGAGAACGGCGAGTTCTATTTCATCGAAATGAACACCCGCCTTCAAGTCGAGCACCCCGTCACCGAGGGGATTTTCGGCGTGGACCTCGTGCGCGAACAAATCCGCGTTGCCGAAGGCCTGCCCATGTCCTTCGAGCAGGACGATCTGACCATCAACGGTCATGCCATTGAAGTGCGGATCAACGCGGAAAAACTGCCGAAATTCTCGCCCTGCCCTGGTAAGATCACGGCCTATCACGCCCCTGGCGGGCTTGGTGTGCGCATGGATAGCGCGCTTTATGACGGCTATACGATCCCGCCCTATTACGACAGTTTGATCGGCAAGCTGATCGTCCACGGCCGTGATCGCAACGAGGCCTTGGCCCGTTTGAACCGCGCTTTGGGCGAATTGATTGTCGATGGGGTCGACACCACCGTGCCGCTCTTCGATGCTCTTTTGCAAGAGCAGGACATTTTGGATGGCAGCTATAACATCCATTGGCTCGAAGACTGGCTTGAAAACAAGTTTCAACCCTAAGCGGTTGATATAAATGACAAACGCCCGCCTTTTCTGGCGGGCGCTTTCATTCAAGCGCGCTACAAATCGCGCGGGACCAACGTGCAACTGGCGCGTTTCTCGCCGTGGGTGGCAAAATAATCAGCCAGCCCGATGCGCCCGTCCTCGGGCACTTGGGTCCAATCTATCCACTCCAGCTCAAAATCGAGCGCCTCGGCAATGACCTCCAAAGCCCGCGGGCTGGGCACGGCGCGCGGACGGAGCGGGCCGCCGCCCCCCTCGCCGCTTGGCACCGGCTGGCTGACGATACGCAAAACCGGATCTTGCGAGATCAAGAACACCCCATCAAGGATCACCAAACGCGGCCCGAGGGCGCGGATATGTGAGAAAAGCAAAAACAGATCGGCGACGTCTTCGAGCAAATCGAACATCGCCACCACATCGTAGCGCCGTTCGGCCCGCACCTCTGCGCTCAGCTCCTCCATCGGATCGGCGCAGCGCAAATCGATACGCTCGCGCAGGCCGATATCGGGATAGCGGGTGAATTTGCTCACCTGCTCTGCGCTTTTCTCGACCCCGACAACTTGCAGCGCCCCCGCCGAAGCAAAAGCGTAACACCACCGCCCGTCTTCGGCCCCCAGATGCAGCACAGAGCTATCGGCAATCACATGACGATATGCATCAAGCAACACCCCGTGGCGCGCATGCATGCGGCTGACCATCATCATCGCCGGATTGTCCGGCCCTTCTCCACTTCCACTCATTTCAAGACCTCACTGGAAACTTCACCAAAGATCAGCCTAAATGGCGGGGCACAGTGCTCCGTTAACGTGCGCCGCAATAATCCGAACGAGTTTCGCAGTATTTGAATGACCATCGCCGCCCAGATCACGCCTGATACCTTGCTTGAGGCCTACCGCATCGGGGTATTCCCGATGGCCGAGCATGAGAACGACCCCGAAGTGTTCTGGGTCGATCCGCGCCGCCGCGGGCTTTTGCCGCTGGACGGGTTTCACCTGTCGCGCAGCCTGCGCCGCCGGATGCGCAGCGGCGGCTATGAGGTCACGTTGAACCGCGATTTTGACGGGGTGTTGCGCGGCTGTGCCGACCGCGAGGAAACATGGATCAGCGCCGATATCGCGCGGCTCTATCGCGCCTTGCACCTGCGCGGCGAGGCCCATTCGATTGAAATCTGGCAAGAGGGCGCGCTGTGCGGCGGGGTTTACGGCGTCACCTGCGGCGCGGCATTTTTCGGGGAAAGCATGTTCTCGCGGCGCACGGATGCGTCAAAACTGGCGCTGGCGCATTTGGTCGACCATCTACGCCGCTGCGGATTTACGCTGTTTGATACGCAATTCACCACGCCGCATTTGATCAGTTTAGGCGCGATTGAAGTGCCGCGCAAAGACTATCACGGGCTGCTCAACGCGGCATTGGATGTGCCTGCCGACATCACCGCCCTGCCGCTCTGCGCGGCGCCTCAGGAGGTTTTGCAGCGGATGACCCAAACATCATAACGCGCATGATCCAGCGCGCTGAGCGCGGGCGAAGAGGCAATCATCCAGCCGCTGTAAATCGGCACGTCCTCGCCCCCGTCGCGCACCGTGACATGGGCATAGGCATCCCCCGAAGGATCGCCCGCCGGAAAGCGGCATTCGGACAGATCGACGCGCAAAAGCCCAAGGTCAAAGCCGCTGCCCGCGCCCACCGTATGGTCGAACACCTGCCCCGAAACCTTGTCGAGGGTGCGCAAGATGGCGCCATCGGCTTTGCTGGCCTGTTGCTGCGCTTTGAGGGGGACGGCGGCAAGACCCGCGAGCACGGCCACCAAAAGCACGCGGCGCATCAATTCGCCGCCGCGTCAGCCGCGCTCCCGTCGCCTGCGACAAATTTCATCAGCAAGGAAATCAGGCTCACCGCGCCTTGGGTGAATTCGATCTCGTCGCCTGCAGCGAGGTAGAAGGGCGACCCGCCTGGCATGATCTCGACGAAATTGCCGCCCAGCAGCCCTTCGGAGGAAATCGACACCGCGCTGTCGTCAGGGATTTCAATGCCGCTCGACACGGTGAATTCAGCCGTGGCGCGATAGGTTGCCGGATCAAGGTCCACATCCGTCACTGTGCCGATCTTGACCCCCGCGAGGCGCACATCGGTGCCGACGCTCACCCCTTCGAGCGAGCGAAACGACGCCGTCAGCGGGTAGCCTGCGCTGCTCGCGGAATAGCCCGTGGCCTGCCCCGCATAGAACAAAAAGCCGATCGCCGCGGCCAGAACCGCGCCGCCAACAAGGGTTTCGGTCGTGTTTTCAGACATATATCTGCACTCGCATTCTGCGTCGCGGAAGCGTGGTCAGGCGCGGCGCGCCCGCCATTTATTCCGGCGTCCAAGCCTCGTAATCGCTGCGCTCGGCAGGGGCCTCGCGGCGAATGGAGCCTGCCGGAGCATAGGCCAAGGGCGTGCCGGTCAGGTTCGGCTGATGCGGTTTTTCCCATGTCTTATGCACCATCGGGCGGTCGGTGGGCGGCTCTTTGAACGTATGATGCAACCACCCGTGCCAATCGGCGCCAATGCGGCTGGCCTCGGCCTCGCCGTTGTAAATCACCCAGCGGCGCTTGCCATCCACGGTGCGGTAATAGCGGTTGCCCTGCTCGTCCTCGCCCACTTTGACGCCTTTGCGCCATGTATAAAGCTGTGTGTTCAAGGTCTGGCCATTCCACCAGGTGAAAACACGCAAAACACTGTTCAGAATACCCATTGGTCTCTCCGCAACTAGTCCCATTCCATATGACCCAAAACCGCACCGAGGTCCAGTGCCGCCGCGCCGTCGCCGCCCGCTTGGGCGGTTATTCCCCTGCCAAAGCCGTTACTTCGATCTCGATGCGGTATTTATCGTCGATCAATCCGCATTCGACCATGGTCGCGGCGGGCGGCGCATCGCCGAATACCTCGTGCAGAACTGGCCAGCAGGGTTCGAATTCGCTGCGGTCGGGCAAGTAGTAGGTCACCCGCACCACACGGTCGAACCCGCTGCCCGCCTCGGCCAAAGCCTTGCCGATGGTCTCAAGCGCGGCGCGGCATTGCGCCTCGACGCTGTCGCCTTGGCCGACCGTGCCGGCCACATGCACAAAACCGCCCGCGACAACGGCGCGGCAATAACCGATTTTCGCTTCGAACTCACCACCGGTAAAAATGCGTTTCATTTGACGTGATCCTTCATTGCGCCTTTTGCTGCTGCGATACACCGCAGCGCTGCGCGGCGCAATCTGCGCAATGCGCCCGATCTGCACAACATCACAAGAGCCGTTACCAAACGAAAAATGCCCGCCAAAAAAGCGGGCATTTTCTATCAAAACGGGCGTATCGCTTATCCTGCGGTCGCGCCTTTTTCCTTGCTCTCGGCAAAGATCATCAAAGGCGCGGCATCGGAATTGACCGCTTCCTCGTTGACCAGAACCTCTTCGACATTTTCCATCGACGGCAATTCGAACATGGTGTTGAGCAAGATGTCTTCGAGGATCGAGCGAAGGCCGCGTGCGCCGGTCTTGCGTTCGATCGCGCGTTTGGCGATGGCCGAAAGCGCATCATCGGTAAAGCTCAGCTTGGCATCCTCAAGCTCGAACAAACGCTGGTATTGCTTGACCAGCGCGTTCTTGGGCTTGGTCAGAATGGTGATCAGCGCGTCTTCATCAAGGTCTTCGAGCGTTGCAATCACCGGCAAACGGCCAACAAATTCGGGGATCAAACCGAATTTGAGCAGGTCTTCAGGCTCCAGATCGGTGAAAATCTCGCCCACGCCGCGCGCATCATTGTCGCGCACATCAGCGCCAAAGCCCATGGCCGAGCCTTTGCCGCGCTGCGCGATGATTTTATCAAGACCCGCAAAGGCCCCGCCGCAGATGAACAGGATGTTGGTGGTGTCCACTTGCAAGAACTCTTGCTGCGGATGTTTGCGCCCGCCCTGCGGCGGCACCGAGGCAACCGTGCCTTCCATCAGCTTGAGCAAAGCCTGCTGCACGCCCTCGCCCGACACATCGCGGGTGATCGACGGGTTTTCGGATTTGCGCGTGATCTTGTCGACCTCGTCGATATAGACGATGCCGCGCTGCGCGCGCTCGACATTGTATTCGGAGGCTTGCAGCAATTTAAGGATGATGTTTTCCACATCCTCGCCCACATAACCGGCCTCGGTCAAAGTGGTCGCATCGGCCATGGTAAAGGGCACATCCAGAATGCGCGCCAAGGTCTGCGCCAAAAGCGTTTTGCCGCAACCGGTCGGGCCGATGAGCATGATGTTCGATTTCGCCAGCTCGATATCCGACCCTTTGGCCGAATGGTTGAGCCGCTTGTAATGGTTGTGCACCGCGACCGAGAGCACGCGTTTGGCCATCCGCTGCCCGATCACATAATCATCAAGCACATCACAAATCTCTTGCGGTGAAGGCACGCCTTCGGAGGATTTGAGGCCCGAGGATTTCGTCTCTTCGCGGATAATATCCATGCAAAGCTCGACGCATTCATCACAGATGAACACCGTCGGGCCAGCAATCAGCTTGCGCACCTCATGCTGGCTTTTGCCGCAAAAGCTGCAGTAGAGGGTATTCTTGCTGTCGCCGTTGGATGTATTCGCCATGTCGTCCCTTTCAGGCCCCGTATCTGCATCGTGTTGACCGTTCTGGTCGCCCGAAGCCCCGCGTTGAAGGGTAGCTTAAGACAGCCAAAGAGGCTCTACAATCTGAAAATGGCGGCGCGCCCGCATGGGCACGCAGCCGTGATAATTTATTCCGCGTCGTCGCCCTTGGCGCGGCTTTCGACGATCTCGTCGATCAAGCCCCAATCTTTGGCCTCTTCGGGCGACATGAAGTTGTCACGCTCCAGCGCCGCTTCGACCTTTTTGAGGGTCTGGCCGGTGTGTTTGACATAAATCTCGTTGAGGCGCGTCTTGAGCTTTTGGGTCTCTTGCGCGTGGATCATGATATCGGTCGCCTGACCTTGGTAGCCGCCCGAGGGCTGGTGCACCATGACGCGGGAGTTGGGCAGCGAGAAGCGCATGCCTTTCTCCCCTGCGGTCAGCAGGAGCGAGCCCATCGAGGCGGCTTGACCGATCACGAGGGTCGATACTTTGGGTTTGATATATTGCATCGTGTCGTAGATCGACAGACCCGAGGTCACAACACCGCCCGGCGAGTTGATATACATCGAAATCTCTTTGGACGGATTTTCCGCCTCAAGGTGCAAAAGCTGCGCCACGATGAGCGAGCTCATGCCGTCATGCACCGGACCGGAGAGGAAAATAATCCGCTCCTTCAAAAGCCGCGAGAAAATATCATAGGCCCGCTCGCCACGGCTCGTTTGTTCAACGACCATGGGAACAAGGGTGTTCATATAGGTATCGATTGG
Organism: Litorivita sp. NS0012-18; assembly: GCF_040371945.1. Taxonomy (NCBI): domain Bacteria; kingdom Pseudomonadati; phylum Pseudomonadota; class Alphaproteobacteria; order Rhodobacterales; family Paracoccaceae; genus Litorivita; species Litorivita sp. NS0012-18. The sequence goes on from NZ_BAABWS010000001.1 coordinate 670,468, forward strand.
GTCTTTCATATCCGCCTGCCTTCTGCTGTCCGGGCATCATTACGCATCAGATGCTAATGGAGTCTTAGTCGCGCGCCAAAGGGGCTGCAAGGGCAGCAGGGAATTTCTCTGCCTTAGGCGCGAGGTTTTGCCCTGAATTTCAGGTCTTGGTTGATGAAGGGTTAAGATCACCGCCGCGCCCGTCATAAAGCGCAAACAAAACAGGGGGTGCCAAAGCGCCCCCTGCTTGCCGCCCCCGAAATCGGGCCTGCCTTCCTCGATGTTATTGCGACAGCGACTTGAGATAGGCGATCATCGCCGCGATATCGCTCTCTTTCTTCAAACCCGCAAAGGACATTTTTGTTTTGGGAGCAAAGGCCTTGGGCTTGGCAAGAAACGCCGCCAAGGCGGCATCATCCCAAACCGCCCCTTCGGCGGCGAGCCCTTTGAACGTCTTGGAATATTTATAACCCTCAACCGAACCGATGGTCTGCCCCGCGATATCATTGAGGATCGGGCCGGTCTTGTTTTGCGCCCCCTCGCCCACTTGGTGGCAGGCTTTGCATTTCTTGAACACTTTCTCGCCGTCCGCCACCAATTCCGGATCAAGCGCCGCCTCCTGCACGGGTGCGGGGGTGGCCGGTTCGGATTTGGCGGGTTCCGCCACGGGCGCGGCGCCCTCCTCCTCCTCCGGCGTCACATCCAGAACCGTGGCTTCCATGGTGATTTTCACCTCAGTCTTGCAATTTTCCATGCAAGGCGCGCCGGTCCATTTGGCATATTCGGTCTGCGGGCGGTCATCGACGATAAACCCGTCCGCATTGCGCATCTCGACGTCCAGAAACGTCTCGTTCGACAGGACGAAATCATCCTCGACCATATCGTTGGAATAAAGGATGTAAGCGACGATCGCATAGACCTCATCGGCGCTCAGGCTTTGCGCATTGCCAAAGGGCATAGAGCGGTTCACATAATCCCAAGTCGTTGACAAATAAGGCCAATACGAGCCAACCGTTTTGAGCGGATCCTCATGGTCAAGCGTATCTACACCGCCTGCCAGCTTGGGCCAGTTGTCGCGCCCTTCAGCGAAATCGCCGTGGCAGGACGCGCAATTGTCGGCGAAAAGAACCTCGCCGTCTTCGACATTGCCCGACCCGACCGGAAGCCCCACCCCGTCGGGGCGCACGTCGATGTTCCATGCCGCGACCTCTTCGGGCGTCGCCGCACGGCCAAGGCCCAAGGGACCGGCCTGCGCCGCCGAAACCGTCGCCGCAACGCCCAAAGCTGCGGCGGCTAGAGACTTAAGATACTTCGACATTTTCTGCCTCCCCGCTCTCCTTGACCCACCAGGTCTGGATGCAGTTGTTATGATAGATCGAGTTCAAACCGCGCACCTCGCGCAGCTGGGCTTTGGTCGGCTGGACATAGCCGGTCTCGTCCATCGCACGGCTTTGCAACAGCATCTCCGAGCCGTCCCAATCGACATCGAGATAGAACCGCGAGAGCGCCATTTTCTGCCCCTTTGCGGCCAGACGTGCGGTTTGCCATGTCTTGCCGCCGTCGATCGACACATCGACGCGTTTGATCGCGCCATTGCCCGACCATGCAAGGCCGGTGATCACCAAAGGCCCTTTGCCGTGGGTGATTGGCGATTGCGGGCTGGGCGAGGTGATGACCGATTTCGCATCCATCACCCAAGTCCATTTGCGCGATGTGCCATCGGCCAGAGTGTCGGTATATTTCGACGTCTCCTCGCGGCTCTCGACAGGCGCATCGGTGACCTCGATACGGCGGATCCATTTGACCCACATATTGCCTTCCCAACCGGGCACAACGAGGCGCACAGGATAGCCGTGTTCCTTGCGCAGGGCCTCGCCATTGGCCTTGAAGGCCAAAATACAGTCATCAAGCGCCTTTTCCATCGGGATCGACCGCCCGTTCGAAGAGGCATCGGCCCCTTCCACGTAGATCCATTTACCCTTGAGATCGCCCGCCTTACCAAGGCCCGCCTCTTCCAAGATCGTGCGAAGACTGACGCCAGTATATTCCATATTGTGGATCATACCGTGGGTGAATTGCGCGCCGTTCAATTGCGCCCCCGCCCATTCCATGCCGGTATTGGCAGCGCATTCGAGGAAATTCACCTGATTGACGCGCGGAAACCGCTCCAGATCGGCATAGGTGAAAATCAATTCCTGATCGACCAAGCCGTTGATCATCAAGCGATAATCTTCTTTTGCCAATTCAATCGCGCCCGAATGGTGCCGCTCGAAAGCGCAGCCTTGCGGCGTGATCGTCCCGTCGAGCGCATGGATCGGCGTGAAGTTGATCGAAGAGATCGTATCGGCCGTCAGCCATTCGACATTGCGCCGCACCACATCGGTTTCGAATTTGATCGGAAGGCCGTAGGGCGTCTCGTCCACCCCGTCGCCAAAGCCGCTGGCCCAAGGTTGCACTTCGGTAATGAGCGGATCGCCCGCCGCACGCGCCGCGCCCGCCGTGGCAAGCGCCCCCGCCGCCGTGGCCGCGCCCTTGAGGAAGGCGCGCCGCGAGGGGGATTTGCCTTTGAAGCTGACTGTCATCTGTCTCTTGCTCCTTTCAAAACATCAAATTCATCTACGTGAATTCAATGGGTAAAAAAATATGCCGCCGAAGCGGGGGCGCTTAGGCCCCCACCACCGTGACGCTATTGTTCGGGGCGACGGTGACCCTGCCCTGTTTACGGATATGGCTTTCCACCACATCCCAAATTTGCGGACCTTCTGTGCCCTCATTGACGCTGGCCCAACCGGCGACTTGGTAGGTCTTGGCCGGATCAATCAATTCGCCGCTCTTGAGCAGGGTCATTTCGGAAATCCGCTCGCCCTGTTTTTTCGACACATCAATGCGGTAGCCCATGCCGCCGATCCGCACCATATCGCCGCCCTGCTGGTAATAGGGGTCGGTGTTAAAGAGGTTGTCGGCCACGTCTTCGAGGATCACATGGATGAATTCGCCGGTCATCTCGGTCCGGTAGGCCTTGCCATAGGACATCGAGGTGACGTTCCAGATGTCCTCGCGGGTGATGTCCTGCCCCGGCAGGATCGACGGCCCCCAACGCACACCGGGCGACATGGCGATATCGGCCTCGCGTTCGGACAAGAGCGCATCGCATATCAGATCATCCCAAGAGCCGTTGAAATTGCCACGGCGATACAACAGGCTGTCGGTCTGGCCGATCACTTCGGACAGCTGATCCGCATAGGGCGCGCGCTGCACGTCAATGAGCGCGGCGACCTCTTTATCCGGCTCGATCACATCCGAGAAAATCGGGATCAATTTATGTTTGAAGCCCATCATGCGGCCATCACGCACATCCAGATCGACGCGGCTGACGAATTTGCCGTTCGAGCCGGAGGCAATGATGATCGTCTCGCCCACCAGCACAGGTTCGGGCAGCGCGTCATGGGTATGGCCCGACAAGATCACGTCGATGCCCGTGACGACACCGGCCATTTTCTTGTCCACGTCAAAGCCGTTATGCGACAGGCAGACCACCAGTTCGGCCCCTGCGGCGCGCACCTCGTCCACCACGCTTTGCATATGCTCGTCGCGGATGCCAAAGCTGTATTCGGGGAACATCCAACCGGGGTTGGCGATGGGCATATAGGGGAAGGCCTGCCCGATCACGGCGATCTTCACGCCGCCGCGTTCGAACATCTTGTAGGGTTTGAAGAGTTCCGCAGGCTCGTCCCATTCCGCATCGAAAATATTCTGTCCCAAAGCGGCAAAAGGCAAACCTTCGACAATCTCGTTCACGCGGTCGGAGCCGAGCGTGAATTCCCAATGGAAGGTCATCGCATCGGGTTTGAGCGCGTTCATCACATTGACCATATCTTGGCCTTCGGTGTGATAGCAGGTGTAGGACCCGTGCCATGTATCGCCGCCATCGAGCAACAAAGCATCAGGGCGCGCGGCGCGGATCTGGTTGACCACGGTGGCGACGCGGTCCAGACCGCCGACGCGGCCATAGGTGCCCGCCAGCGCGGTAAAATCATTGTAGGTCAGCGCATAATGCGAGGGCGACCCATCCGCGATCCCGTAAGCACGGCGGAAATCCGCGCCGGTGACATGGGGCATCTGTCCCTTGGCGGCGCCGACGCCGAGGTTGATCTGCGGCTCGCGGAAATAGATCGGTTTGAGCTGCGCATGGATGTCGGTGACATGGATCAGGCTGACATTGCCAAAGGTCTCGAACTCCAAAAGCTGGTCTTGGGTCAGGGCTTGCTGCGCCGCCAAACGGCCCCAATTGCCAAACCCCGATGCGCCCACCAGCGCGGATGCGGCCATACCGACCTGAAGAAAATCGCGGCGTGAGATCATGTCTACCGGCTCCGAAAGGTTAAAAATGTCCTGAACCGCCCGCGAGTATCGCGTGCAGCCTTGGCCGACGCGGCCAGATATGTGAGGCCCTGCCCCGATTGTCATATGTCCCGTCGTCCGCGCGACCCGCGCGAGCTTGTGGCGCAGGGGCGCGCATCCGGCGCCCCCACGCAAAGTCTTGATCAGTTACGCACCGAAGGCGCTTCGACCGACAGCCCGTTGCCGCGCGAGGCGACATAAAGCTCCAGCGCGATAAATTCGGGGCTACCAGGCGCGAAGGTTTCGGCGCGGGTATCACGCACACAGCCCTTGAACCGCGCGTGAGCGGTGTTCAATTTGGCGTTCTTCAAACGGTAGACCGGAAAGCCGTTGATCTGGCCTTGGCTGAGGTGATCGGCACGGATCATATTGCCATAGTTTTCCTCGTGGCAGGACGCGCAAGACATATCGAGTTGCCCCGTGCGGGTGTAATACATCTCCTTGCCCTGCGCCCATGCGGCCTCGGCCGGACCGTCAATCGCCACATTCACCGGCATGCCGCGCGATTGAAGCGAAATCACGGCTTCCATATTGGCCATCTTGCCGGAGGTGTAGCCGTAAGGCTCGGCGCCCATGCGGCTGGTGCGGCAATCGTTGATCTGCATCGCCAAAGTGCGCACTTCCTCGGCCCCGTCATTCCACTTGGGATAGACAGCGCGCACGCCTTTCATCGAGGTTTCAACGTCGTCATGGCACGAGGCGCAAGATTTTCCCTCAGATCCCTCGACAGCGTTCCACTGATCCATGCCCTGATCCACAAAGATCATGCCCGGATTGTCGAAATCATCCATCTGGGTCTGCTGGGTTTCGCTCGCACGAAAGCGCCAACCGGAATAGATCGCATCCATATTGGCATCTTCCATATGCGCCGGAAGCGGCGCTTTGGTGACGATTTCAATCTCGCCATTGATGACCAATTCCGCATCCTCGTCGGCAAAAGCCGCGCCGCCCACAAGAGCGCCGCCGGTCAGGGCGAGCGCCAAAAGGGCCTTTGTGCTTGTCAGCTTCGTCATATCATTCCTCCCTAAAGTCCAACGCCTTACGCGATTGCGACCGATTTCGCGTCCTCGTAGACCGACCCGTCATCGTCATACCACGTGAACTTGAATTCCCCCGCTTCGGGCACGACGGCTTCGAACTCGAAATAAGGGTTGGTCGAGATCGCGGGTTCCATTTTGACGTCGATCACGGACTGGCCGTTGAACTCACAGGTGAAGCGGTTGATGATCGAACGCGGAATGGGCGAGCCATCCTTGTTCTTGCGTTGACCCGATTCCATCTTGTGGCTGATCAGGGTCTTGATGGTGACAGTTTCGCCAGCCGCCGCCGTTTTGGGGGCTTTGACGCGGGGTTTTACACCAGATGCCATTGTCTTATCTCTCCTGAATTAGCCGCCGCAGCCGCCGATGGTGACTTTCACGGTCGCGCTTGCACGGGCAAAGCTGCCGTCTTCCATTTTCGCAATCGCAACAACGTCTTGCGTGCCTGCAAGGCGGATGCGTGTGCTGGCCGAGCGGCTGCCCGCGAGGGGGCCGAAGTTAAAGGTGGCCACGCCCGGTGTCGGGTTGCCCGCCGCCAGCAGCATGATCGATGTCGCGCCTTCGGCCGAAACCGAAACCGGAACCGTGTTGCCGTTCTCTGCGATTTCGGGCGCGGTCAAAGTGACACCGCCTTCGGCCACATCGGCGCCGCCGGTGAAGGCGGCAATCGCCTCATCCGCCGCCGCCATCACGCGCAGAGGCAGAACCGTCAGCGCAGCCGCACCCAGCCCGATGGCCAGAGTTTCGCGTCGTGAGAATTCCATGTTCATCTCCTTAAGGTTCGGTTCTTGATCACTCGTCCTTGAGCGTCATCAAGAATGCAATTACGTCCTCGATCTGCGCCGCGCTGAGCAGCGGATCGAGCGGACCTGTGGCGGCCTTGCCGGTATAGCCGTCGCCTGGACGGTTGAATCCGTCGACCTTGTAATAGGCTGGCATAACTGTGCCTTCGAAGGTCATCTTGGCATTGGTCAAAATCCCGCGCAGCTGCGCTTCGTCATAGCGGCTGCCAACGCCATCGAGCATCGGTCCGACATCGCCCGGAAAGGGCGCGTCGCTGAGCGCCGATGCCTCGTGGCAAGCCACGCAATTGCCCAGCTTTTTGGACTTCATGATCTCCGCGCCCTGCGCCGGATCACCCGCCGCGCCGGTCAGCGATTCGGCCACGGCACCATCCGTGAATTTGACATCCGCAGGTGCAACCGGATTGGCCTGCGCCGCCCCTGCTGCAATCAGCGTTGCCGCCAGTGTAAGTGTAGAAAGCTTCATGTTTCCTCCCATGGCTATCGTTTCTCGGCTTGGATAGCTTCGCATACCGTAGTCCACAACCTATCTCCGTGACAAGAACAAATTCACAATTCTGAATTTACTTATGCGTTCACGGAGCAGCCTCCGGCCCAACCGGCCCAAAGCGTTAACTGAAAGCTAAAATTGCCCTGCCGCAAAGCGGTCGCTCGCCTATTGCGAACCGGTTTCAGCCAGTTTGCGCGCATGGTATTTTTGGAACGGCTCATCGCTTTCATAGCCCCTTTCCTTCACCCAAGTGAGCAAATTCAACGTCGTGTGCTTGCCAAAGGCGCCCGGCACCTGCGCGACGGCGACCTGCGGCGCAGCGGCCTCGTCAGCCTCAAGGCCAAAGAACATCATCGTCGGCGTGAACATCAGCCCCCATTTGCGCACCATCTCTTTTTCGGGCAGCGTCTCACCATCGAAATCGATCACCTCTATGTCGCCGAACATATTGATCTGAATGAAAAAATAGTTGTCCTTGATATAGGCGTCGATCGCAGGGATCGGGAAAACCTCTTCGTGCATTTTCTGGCAATAGATACATCCGCGCTGCTCGATGATCAGCGCCAGACGCTTGCCCTCGGCATTGGCCTCGGCCAAATCCTCGCGCAGGTCCTTGAACGTATCGCGCATCCATTCGGCCTTGTGCAGCCCGTCGTCGCCGACATTGGCCGCGAACACCGGCAGCGCCGACAAGAGCAACGCCGCGCAGGTCATCATAATCCGCTTCATCTCATGTCCTCCACAGACTGTCCCGATGCGCAGGCCCTACCCGAGGGTGCCGAACACAGGGAACCATTCGATCATCTTTTGCGCAATGTAATTCACGCTATTGGTGGCGATCAGCACAGCAAAGAGGATGAGCATCACCCCCATCGCCTTTTCGACATAGGCCATATAGTGCCGGTTGCGCGCCAGCCAGTTGAGGAAGGGTTTGGCAAAGACCGCCGCCACCACAAAAGGCGCCGTCATCGCCAAGCCGTAAACCAGCAATAGCATCCCGCCGCGCCACAAATCGCCCATCCCCGAGGCCACCATGAGAATCGACGCCAGCGCCGGCCCGACGCAGGGGGTCCAGCCAAAGCCAAAGGCCAGCCCCATCACATAGGCCCCCAGAACCGTGGTCGGCTCGGCCTTACTCTGCAATCGCGCCTCGCGGTAGAACAGGCCGATCTTGAGCACGCCCAGAAAATGCAGCCCGAAGAGAAACAAGACCCCCGCCGCGACATAGCTGAGCGGCTGTTTCCATTGCGCAAAGGCCTGCCCCAAGGCTGTCGCCCCAAGGCCGAGCAGCACGAAAATCGTGGTCACGCCAAAGGCAAAGAAGACCGACGAGAGGATCAACCGCAGCTGCGTGCGCCCCGACACGCCGCCTTCGCTGCGCAATTGGGCCATCGACGTGCCGGCCATATAGCACAAATAAAACGGCACCATGGGCAAGATGCAGGGCGTAAAGAACGACAGCACTCCGGCCAAAGCGGCGCCCGCATAGGTGATTTCGAGCACGCCGACCTCCTGCTTGAATAATTCACATATTCAGATTATGTTGTTTAACAAGCGACCGTCAATCAAAACGATTGCCTGCAAGAGGATGCCGCCCTGACCGCCCATGCCACCGCCTCGCTGCCGCGCCCTGCCGCGCGCCTGCTCCGCAGTGCGGCGCGCGTGGGGCTTGTGGCCGCGCTGCTTTGGCCCGCAGCGCAAGCAACCGCGGCAGAGCTGGTTATGGTCGACCGCCCTGGATGCCCCTATTGCATTGAATGGGAAGAGAAAATCGGCCCCATCTACCCCAAGACCGAAGCGGGGATCTTTGCACCCCTACGCCATGTCGATATCTCCGACGCCCCGCCGCCGGACCTGCGGTTCGCGCGCGGCGTGGTCTTTACGCCAACCTTCGTCTTGATCGAGAACGGCGAGGAAATAGGCCGCATCGAGGGCTATCCGGGAGAGGATTTCTTTTGGGCGCTGCTTGAAAAACTGCTGCGCGAGAGGACGGATTTTGCGGGCTGATCACGGGGCGGTCAAAACGCAGGCAAAGGCGGCGCGGTCGCCTGCAAGATTTACCAATCGCGCCCAAGACCCTTGCATAAAAGGGTAAAAATCGCGCAAGAGAGCGCAAATGGTTAATCAAGGCGGCGCGTGCAACACCCCGCACTGCGCCCTAAGCGCCCATGGCGCGAAAGACAAAACAGCGGCGCCCGAGGGCAAGACCGCGACAACACGAGGACGATCGACATGGGACTTCCGGTCATTGACGACAGCATCACCGAAGCGGAAATGGACCGCATCGTGGACAGCGCGACCGCAGCCTCGAATTTCCTAAAAGCGGTCAGCCATGAAGGCCGGTTGATGATCCTGTGCCATCTGGTCACCGGCGAGAAATCGGTCACCGAACTTGAAGACCTGCTCTCGGCGCGCCAAGCCGCCGTCAGCCAGCAATTGTCGCGTTTGCGCCTCGAAGGTCTGGTGATCCCGCGCCGCGAGGGCAAGGCGATCTATTACCGCTTGGCGGATGACCGCCCCAAACGCATACTGGAATTGGTATATGAGCTATTTTGCGAGACCGGCGGCGACTGAGCGCCGCCGCGCATCACGCTCATAACCGCAAGGCATTGACTGGGGAGGATCTGCCATGCTGGGACCCGTGAGCGATGCGCTTATCGTCACCATGATCGGCCTGTTTGGCGGGCTGCTTTTGGGGCTGGCGGCGCGGCTGGGCCGGTTTTGCACCATGGGTGCAATCGAAGACCTGCTTTATGGCGGCTCGGACCGGCGCATGCGGATGTATATTCTCGCCATCGGCGGGGGCATCAGCGGCAGCTTTGCGCTGCAAGCCCTTGGTCTGTTCGAGCCGAGCTATTCCTATTATCTGTCGATCCGCTTCATGCCTGTGGCCGCCGCCTTGGGTGGGTTGATGTTCGGCTATGGCATGGCGCTGGCGGGCAATTGCGGCTACGGCTGTATCGCGCGGCTGGGCGGGGGCGATATGCGCGCCTTTGTCATCGTTCTGGTGATCGGCGTGTCGGCCTATTGGACCTTGATGGGCCCGCTCGCCGTAATCCGCGCCAAGCTCTTTGCCCAAACCGATGTCACCACCGACATGCCGCCCAGCTTTGCACATCTGCTGTCCGGCGCCACGGGGCTGGCGCCTGCCACCATCGGGCTGCTCATCGGGCTGGCGATTTGCGCCGCGGCCTTGGCGGATCGCGGGTTCTTGCGCGATGCCAAGGGGATATTCTGGTCGCTCGTTGTCGCCCTCGCCATCACATCGGGTTGGGCGGGCAGCTATCACATCGCCACCACCGGTTTCACCGATCTGCCCGTGGTCTCGCATAGCTTCTCCGCCCCTGTCGGCGAAACCTTGCTCTATGTCATGACCGGCAGCGCCCGCGCGCCCTCCTTTGCCGTGGGATCGGTGGTCGGCGTGGCGCTTGGTGCCTTCATCGGATCGCTGATCAAGGGGCATTTTCGCTGGGAGGCTTGCGACGATCCGCGCGAATTGCGCCGCCAAGTGATCGGCGCGACCTTGATGGGCGTGGGCGCGGTGCTCGCCATGGGCTGCACCGTGGGCCAAGGGCTTTCGGCCTTTTCGGTTCTGGCCTTTTCCGCGCCGATCACCTTTGCGGCGATCTTTGCGGGGGCGGCCTTGGGGCTGAGGCAATTGATCACCGGCTTCCAGCCTGCCGAATAGCGGCGACAAACCCGCCGCTGCATCCGCCACTTCGCGCGCGCCGCCCGCTCTGGCCCGCCAAGTGTATTTGCGCAACGTCCCCGCGCCATTTGGCCGCCGCCGCGCCCCTGCCCCTTGGCCCGCGCCCGCACCCTGCCTATAAGAGCGCCGAACACCCGCCGTCAGGAGGCTTTCATGCGTCAGGCAAAAATCACGCGGACCACCGCCGAGACCGATATCACCGTCGAGATCAATCTGGACGGCACCGGCCTCTACGACAACCAGACCGGCGTCGGGTTCTTTGACCATATGCTCGACCAACTGGCGCGTCATTCGTTGATGGATATGACCATTCGCGCCAAGGGCGACACCCATATCGACGACCACCACACCGTCGAAGACACCGGCATCGCCTTGGGGCAGGCCTTGACCAAGGCGCTTGGCGACAAAAAGGGCATTGTGCGCTATGGCGCCTGCCTTTTGCCGATGGATGACGCCTTGCTGCGCGCCGCTTTGGACCTTTCGGCGCGGCCCTTCCTGATCTGGAACGTCGAGATGCCCACCGCCAAAATCGGCACATTCGACACCGAATTGGTGCGCGAGTTTTTCCAAGCCTTCTCGACCCATGGCGGCATCACCTTGCACATCGACCAATTGCACGGGATCAACAGCCATCACATCGCCGAAGCCGCCTTCAAAGCCGTGGCGCGGGCGCTGCGCGATGCGCTGGAAACCGATCCGCGCAAGGCGGACGCCATTCCCTCGACCAAAGGCGCGCTCTGAGCCGCAGACCGGAGACACCCCATGACCACCACAGCCATTGTGGATTACGAGAGCGGCAACCTGCACTCGGCGCAAAAGGCGTTTGAACGTATGGCGCGCGAGGGCGGGCATGGCGATGTGATCGTCACCTCCGACCCCGACGCCGTGCGCGCCGCAGACCGTATTGTCTTGCCTGGCGACGGGGCCTTTCCGGCCTGCCGCGATCAATTGTTCGACCATTCGGGCCTGTTCGAAGCCATTGAAGAGGCGGTGATCAAGGGCGGCAAACCCTTCCTTGGCATCTGTATCGGCATGCAAATGATGGCGACCCGCGGGCTGGAATACCGCGAAACCGCAGGTTTCGATTGGATCCACGGCACGGTCGAGAAAATCACGCCAAGCGACGCGTCGCTCAAAGTGCCGCATATGGGCTGGAACGATCTGGTCATCGACCACCCTCACCCGATTTTCGACGGCATCAAAACCGGCGATCACGCCTATTTTGTCCATTCTTATCATATGCATGTGCAGGAGAGCGCCGAACGGCTCGCCCATGTGGATTACGCGGGCGACATCACCGCCATGATCGGGCGTGACAATATGGTGGGCATGCAATTCCACCCCGAGAAAAGCCAAAAGACCGGCCTGCGCTTGATCGCCAATTTCCTCGGCTGGACGCCCTGAGTACAAAGAAAAACAGGGCGCATCGCGCGCCCTGTCCTTGCTCGTAAGCTGTCAAACAATCCTGCGCCGAAGGCGGCTTATTTGACCCGCGTCCAAACCTGTTTCTTGCAGATCGGACCGACGCAGCCGGAGACGTTCAGCGCATTGCCGCTCATCGACATTTTGGACTTATAGACCTTGTTCGACGACGGCTGCCAGATTTTTCCGCCCGCATAGGACCCGCCGCCTTTGGCCTGCATATCCCAAACCAGTTTCTTGCCGATATTGGCCGATTTATACTCGCCGCCCGCATTGAAGGTGCGCGCGATATGGCCGCAAAGCGCCGCACCGCAGGGGGCGATTTTCACATGGGCATAGGCCCCGTCATCGGTTTCGGTTTTCCAGATGCCTTCGACCGGATCGGCCATCGCCGCCCCTGCAAAAAGGCTCAGCGCCAGACCAAGTGCAAATTTCTTCATGATATCCTCCCTCATGCTGACTTATATCCTGACGGTGAAAGATGCGTCGAGGCAAGTATAACGTGAAGGCAATGCTACTGCGCAGGGGCTAGGCGGGCGCGCATGCGCAGCACATGCGACAAGATCGCCACCGCCAGCAACCCGCCGATCACGGTCATATGCTCTTCGGTTTCCAACTGTGCCTGTATCGCGGCGGCGCCGGTCATGTTCCAAAAATCATGCACCAAGGGAATGGTGGCAAGGGTAAAGACCGATAAAATGCCAACCCCGAACCACACATGGCGCCCCGAGATCACAATAGCAGATCCGACAAGTTGCACCGTCAAGGTCAATGCAGCGATCAAAGCGGGCGATTGCGTGAAGCCCTGCGCCTCCATCGTCTGGATCGCGCCGGAAAAATTAAGCAAAAATCCGATCCCGGCATACCAATACATAAAGGTGGCAAGAATTCGTGCAAATACAGCCGTCGCCGGATGTTCGAGAATAGGGTGAATGAGTGAGCGTTCCATCGCATCAATCCTTTGTTAAATTGAATGAGCGTCTGGAGGCCGCCATGGGCAACATAGCGGCGCGGACAAAAAGTTAACGCCATGCGCGCGAAAAGGTTCCATGGCTTGCTATTTGCATTTGCCCCGATGTCGTGCAAAAGCAGCGCAGCAAGATGCGAAAGGCCCTTAACATGATCCTCTACCCCGCAATCGACCTCAAAGACGGCAATGCCGTGCGTCTTGTCCATGGCGATATGGACCAAGAAACGGTGTTCAACGAAAACCCCGCCGCGCAGGCGATGGAATTCGTCAAGGCGGGTTGCGAATGGCTGCATCTGGTCGACCTCAACGGCGCCTTTGCGGGCGAGCCGGTCAATGCCGCGCCGGTCGAGGACATCCTCAAACAGTGCAAAGTGCCCGCGCAACTGGGCGGCGGCATCCGCGATATGGCGACCATCGAACGCTGGCTCGACAAAGGGTTGCAGCGCGTGATCCTCGGCACGATTGCCGTGGAAAACCCCGATCTGGTGCGCGAGGCCGCCCGTGCTTTTCCAGGGCATGTCGCCGTGGGCATCGACGCACGCAACGGGCGCGTGGCGACCAAGGGCTGGGCCGAAGAGACCGATGTCATGGTCACCGATCTGGCCAAATCCTTTGAAGACGCGGGCGTGGCGGCGATCATCTATACAGACATCATGCGCGACGGCGCGATGAAAGGCCCCAATGTCGAGGCCACCGCCGATCTGGCCCGCGCCGTGTCGATCCCCGTGATTGCCTCGGGCGGCGTGTCGTCCTTGGCCGATCTCATCGCCCTGCGCGACTGCGGCGCATCGCTCAACGGCGCCATCTCGGGCCGCGCGCTTTATGACGGGGCATTGGATCTCAAAGAGGCGCTCGGCGCGCTGAAAACCTGATCCCCCTTTTCATGGCCTCCAACACAAGCGATAAAGCCCCATGTTGAAAACCCGTATCATCCCCTGCCTTGATGTGGCCGATGGCCGTGTGGTCAAAGGCGTGAATTTCGTGGGGCTGCGCGATGCGGGTGATCCGGTGGATGCGGCGCGCGCCTATGATGCGGCGGGGGCGGATGAATTATGCTTTTTGGACATTCACGCCACCCATGAAAACCGCGGCACCATGTTCGATGTGGTCTCCCGCACTGCCGAGCAATGCTATATCCCGCTGACCGTGGGCGGCGGGGTGCGCACCCCTGCCGATGTGCGCGCGCTTTTGCTGGCGGGGGCCGATAAGGTGTCGTTCAATTCCGCCGCCGTGGCCGATCCCGATGTGATTGCCGCCTCGGCTGATCAATTCGGCAGCCAATGCATTGTCTGCGCCATCGACGCCAAGACCGTCGAAGAGGGCCGTTGGGAGATTTTCACCCATGGCGGGCGCAAACCCACGGGCATCGACGCGGTGGAATTTGCCCGCACCGTCGCCGCCAAGGGCGCGGGCGAGATTTTGCTCACCTCCATGGACCGTGACGGGACGAAATCGGGCTTCAACTTGCCGCTCACCCGCGCGATTTCCGATGCCGTCGATATTCCGGTGATCGCCTCGGGCGGGGTTGGCACGCTGGACCATCTGGTCGAAGGCGTCACCAAGGGCGGCGCATCCGCCGTTCTGGCCGCCTCGATTTTCCATTTTGGTGAATTCACCATCGGCGAGGCCAAAGCCCATATGGCCGCCGCCGGCATCCCGATGCGGATCGAGGCCTGAGGATCAAGCAATGTCATTTACTTTGAAAGACTTGGAAGCCGTTATTGAAGCACGCGCCTCGGCCTCTGCCGCAGAAAGCTGGACCGCGAAGCTGCTCGCCAAAGGCCCCGAAAAATGCGCCGAAAAATTTGGCGAGGAGGCCGTCGAGGCGATCATCGAAGCGGTGAAAAACGACCGCGCAAAACTGACGTCGGAGGCGGCGGATGTGCTGTTCCACCTGCTGGTCATGCTCAAATCGCGCGATGTGGCCTTGGCCGATGTGATGGACGAGCTGGCTCGCCGCCAAAGCCAATCGGGCCTTGCCGAAAAGGCCGCGCGCTAGGCTAGAGCTTGGACGAGATCACGCCGGTGTTGAACCCGCCCATGCGCAATTCTCCGAAGAGCCGCTGATATTCGATCTTGGGGCAACGATCCATCACTACATCGACGCCGCGCGCGCGCGCCATTTCGGCGGCCCCCTCATGGACCACGCCGATTTGCATCCAGATGGCCTTGAGGTCTGCAAACCGCGCCAAAGCCTCTTCGACAATGGGCGGCACATGTTCGGGGCGGCGGAAGATATCGACCATATCCACCCCGCCTTCGATGTCTGAAAGACTGCTCACAACCGTCTGACCAAACAGCATTTTCCCCGCATGTCCGGGATTGACGGGAAGGACCGTGAACCCTTTGAGCGACAGATAGCGCGCCACGTAATAGGAGGGGCGCACAGGGTTCATCGACACGCCCACAACGGCGATCCGTTTGACGCGGGTCAGGATGGATTTGAGATAGTCGTCGCTATAGGTCTGGCTCATGGCTTCACCGTAAATCCCCGCCCCCGCATCGCAAGCGCAAAGTGGCGCGGGTCAGAAAAAAGCCCAAGGCACGAAGCCTTGGGCATTCAGTTGCGGAACGAGGGACAGTGAAGAAAGGCGCAGGGTTCCATCTTGCGCCCTCGGGACATCATCTAGGCATGGCGCCGACGATAAAAAGAGGATGTAATATATCTGTGAACGAAGCGTTAACTCGCACCGGCAATTTTTTGCCCAAACTGCCCGTCGCCCTGCCCCGCCGCGCGCCTAGGGCTTGGCCGCATAAAGCGCCACAGCCGCCGCATTGGAGACATTGAGCGAGCCAAAGCCCGCCGCAAAATCGATCTTCACCAAAGCATCACAGGCCTCTTTGGTTTTTTGCCGCAATCCTGGCCCCTCGGCCCCCAGAACCAAGGCAACGGGGCGATCGCGCTTGCCCTCCAACGCCGCCTCGATCGTGATCTCGGCCTCGCCATCAAGCCCCAAAACCAGATAGCCCATATTTTGCAATTCCTTGATCGTATCGGCCAGATTGCGCACCCGCAAATAGGGCTGGCGCTCCAAAGCGCCGCTGGCGGTTTTTGCCAAGGCGCCGGTTTCGGGGGCGCTGTGATGGCGCATGCCGATGACGGCGCTGGCGCCAAAGACCTCGGCCGAGCGCAAGATCGCGCCGACGTTATGCGGGTCGGTCACACGGTCGAGCAAAACCACCCGTGGCACCACGCCTTCGCGGCCCATGCAGCATTCGGCCACCGGCCCCCAATCGAGCGGTTTGACCTCCAAAACCGCGCCCTGATGCACCGATTGCGGATCAAGCGGCGGTTTGAATTTGCGCGGATCGACGACCTGCGGCTCCATGCCCGACGCGGCAATCGCCTCTTCGAGTTTGGCCTGCGCATTCGGCGTGACCATCAATTGCAGTTTCACCCGCGCCGGATTCTCCAAAGCATCGCGCACCGCATGCAGTCCAAAGAGCCAGACCGTTTCCGCCGCAGCGGCCCGTTTTGCTTGCTCTTTTTCGACGACCCATTTGGGTTTTTTCATGGTGCAATGCCCCTATGCGCGCGGCCCGCCCTGCAGGCCCGTAAAATTCTCATGTCCCACGGGCCTTAGCATGAGATTTTCCTGTTGACGACCCAAAGTCGCGCTAGTAATCACCCCCTACTCGAAACGCGGCGCTGCCGTTGATCGGTAAGTGGGCGACAGGCCGCAAGGTGTGGCAGGGGACTGTAACTCCCTCGCGGAGACGCACGCCTGGTTCGATTCCAGGGTCGCCCACCACTTACTCCTCAAGCATATGTGTGAGACCCGACGCGCGCCGCTGCGGCGTCCCGTTTCCGCATCCCTTTGCGGCCCCTTTGGTGCATCGCCCCGATGACGCGCGCATCATGCATCGATGGCCCGCCCCAATGCGCGCGCCCTAAGGCATCAAAATCTCGCCCCGCCCCCATTGGCCGCTGCCCTTGCTCAGATCGTCATAGGTCACCTCCACCACCACGGTGGCGACGCTGCCCGAGGCAAAGCCGCGGTAAGGCAGCCCGTCGGCCTCGGTGATCGCATTGGGCGCGGCGGTTTGCGCATGGCATGGCGGCAGCGGCCAGACCTCGAAGGCCCCGCCATTGAGCGACACTTTCATCTGTTTGAGCCCGCAGCGCCACGCCCAAAGATGCGTCACATAAAGCAAATCCTGCCCGTTATAATCGCGCAGCGCGACCCAATTGGCGCGGGTGGCCTCAAGGATCGGTTTGACCTCGGCGGCGGTGGTGAATTTGCCCGTCGGCGTTTGGTCCTCGGCCTGAAGCGCCTCTTGCGCCGCAATCGCCGCGCCCCAACCCGCCACCACTAAGGCAAGCGCACCGTTCAATGGATTGTATTTCATGATAAAATCCTTTTGCTAAAATCGAAACGCCCCGCGAAATGGTCCCAAGGGGGAAATGCCCGCCATTCGCCCCTTTCGCGCCCTGCGCTTCCTCCTCTATACTGCCGCAAAACCTCGACAAACACTGAGGGCGAGCATGGCAGAGCACAGCGGCACAGATCAACCGTTCAATATTCTCATCATCGGGCAGCAAGGCCGCCTGATGTATGAAGCCTTGCTGTTCGCCGCCTCCCTGCGCGCCAACAGCCCCGATTTCGCCGGACAGCTGTTCGTCGCCACCCCGCAAGCCGGACCGCTTTGGGGCGATCACGATCCGAGCATCCGCAATGACGAGGTTCTGGCGGCGCTTGGCGAACTTGGCGCGCAAATCCTGCCCTTCGAGAGCCGCCATTTCGGCGCGCCCTACCCTTATGGCAATAAAATCGAGGCCCTCGCCGCCCTGCCCGAGGGCGAGCCGTTTGTGTTTTTCGACACTGACACATTGGTCACCGGAGATCTGACGCAGGTGCCGTTTGATTTCGACCGCCCCATGGCCTCGATGCGCCGCGAGGGCACATGGCCCAAACCCGAGCTTTACGGCCCCGGTTATACGGGTCTGTGGAAATCGCTCTATGACCGCTTTGATCTCGATTTCGAAAGCTCGCTCGACCTGAGCCAGCCGGACGAATATTGGAAGCGCTACCTCTATTTCAACGCTGGGTATTTCTTTTACAAATGCCCGCGCGTCTTTGGCGATCTGTTCTTGCGCTATGCGCTGGAAATCCGCGACAACCCGCCCGAAGAGCTTTGCTGTCAGGTCTTTGACCCGTGGCTTGACCAGATCGCCTTGCCGCTGGTGATCCACGCTCTGGGCGGCGGGCGCGATACCTTGCCCGAAGGATTGCTCGACGGGTCGGTGACCTGCCATTACCGCGTCCTGCCCCTGCTTTATGCGCGCGAGGATGACCGCGTGATCGAGGTGCTCGAAGAGATCAGCCAGCCCAACAAGCTCAAAAAAGTGCTCAAGAACTACGAGCCTTACAAGCGGCTGATTTATCAAGGGCGCGGGCAAAAGGTGCGCGCCATGTTCGACCAGAATGATCTGCCGCGGCGTGAACAGGCCCTGCGCAACCAGATCAAACGCGCCGGTTTTTGGATGCGCTAATGCGCGAAAATCCCTGACGCATCGGGAAAGCCTTTGATTTCAATCGGGTTGCCCGCCGGATCGGTGAAAAACATCGTCCATTGCTCGCCTGGCTCGCCTTCGAAACGCACCGAGGGGGCGAGGATGAAATCCACCCCCGCCGCCGTCAATCGATCGGCCAAGGCGCGCCATGCCTCCAGCGGCAAAACCACGCCGTAATGGGGCATCGGCACAAGGTGTTCGCCCACATGCCCCGTGGGCGCCGAGGCCATCACCGGCCCCAGATGCAGGCTTAGCTGATGGCCGAAAAAATCAAAATCCACCCAAGTTTCGGTGCTGCGCCCCTCGTTTGCGCCCAACAGCGCGCCGTAGAATGCGCGCGCGGCGTCAAGGTCGTCAACATTCACCGCAAGGTGGAAGGGGGTAAGTTTCGCGCTTGGCACCTTGGCAATCTCGCTTTTATTGGCGACAGTCCCCCCGACCATCAAACAAATGGCCACTGACACGCAAGACCGCAAAATCGCGGCATAGGGAGGACTAACATATGACCCACGGCTTTGACACGTTGCAAATCCACGCGGGCGCACGCCCCGATCCGGCCACCGGCGCGCGGCAAACCCCGATTTACCAGACCACGGCCTATGTGTTTCGCGATGCCGATCACGCCGCCGCTTTGTTCAACCTGCAAGAGGTGGGATATATCTATTCGCGCCTGACCAACCCCACGGTCGCCGTCTTGCAAGAGCGCATTGCCACGCTGGAGGGCGGGGTCGGCGCGGTGTGCTGTTCCTCGGGCCATGCGGCGCAGATCATGGCGCTGTTTCCGCTCATGGCGCCGGGACGCAATGTGGTGGTCTCGACACGGCTCTACGGCGGCTCGATCACGCAATTCACCCAAACCATCACCCGTTTCGGATGGTCCGCCAAATTCGTCGATACCGAAGATCTCGATGCGGTCAAAGCGGCGATTGACGACGACACCCGCGCGGTATTTTGCGAAAGCATCGCCAACCCCGGCGGCTACGTGAGCGACATCCCCGCGCTGGCGAAAATCGCCGATGCGGCGGGCCTGCCGCTGATCGTGGACAACACATCGGCGACGCCCTACCTGTGCAATCCCATCGCCATGGGCGCCACGCTTGTGGTGCATTCGATGACCAAATACCTCACCGGCAATGGCACCGTCACCGGCGGCGTTGTGGTCGACAGCGGCAATTTCGATTGGTCCGCCTCGGGCAAATTCCCCTCGCTCAGCGAGCCGGAGCCTGCCTATCACGGTCTCAAATTCCATGAAACCTTCGGCCCGCTGGCCTTTACCTTCCATGGCATTGCCATTGGCCTGCGCGATCTGGGCATGACGCTCAACCCGCAAGCAGCGCATTACACCTTGATGGGGATCGAAACCCTCTCCTTGCGCATGGAGCGTCACTGCACCAATGCGCAAACCGTGGCCAAATGGCTCGAAGGCCAAGGCGCCGTGGCCAAGGTCACCTATGCAGGCCTGCCCTCCTCGCCCTATCACAACCGCGCCAAAGCCCTATTTCCCAAGGGCACCGGCGGGCTGTTTACCATCGCGCTCAAGGGCGGGTATGACGCTTGCGTCAAATTCGTCGAGGCCTTGGAGATTTTCTCCCATGTGGCCAATCTTGGCGATACGCGCAGCCTTGTCATCCATCCGGCCTCGACCACCCATCGGCAATTGTCGACCGAGCAACAGGTCGCCGCAGGCGCAGGCCCCGATGTGGTGCGCATCTCTATCGGCATCGAGGATGCCAAGGATTTGATTGCCGATCTCGAACAGGCCTTGGCAAAAGCCTCGGCATAATACGGGCTTAGCGCCCGCTCTTCACGCCGCTTCCCGCATGGGGGGCGGCGTGTTTTCCTTCCCCTCGGCGGGAAGCTGCTGTAAAATCGCGCACAAGCCGCCAATTGTTTTCCGTGGGCGGCATGGGGATGATAGAACCGCTGCGATGAAACCCGATTTTGCCCTTACGCTGTCTTTTGACGGGATCGGACTGCTGATGCGCAGTTTCCCCGGATGGGTGCGCGTGGGGCAAACCGTGGCGCTGGATGTGCCCGATCTGGCCGCGGCGCTTGGCGATTTGCGCGCGCAGGGTCTGGCGCTCGCTGCGGATGGGGCCTCGACCACAGGCGGGGCCGCAGGCGGGGCCACTGATCCGGCCTTTGAGGACGCCGCGCGGCTGACCTGCAAGCTGGTCATTCCCAACGATCAAATCCGCTATCTGAGCGTCGAGACCGGCGATGTGCCAGGGTTCCGGCGCGCCGATCTGGCCCGCGCCGCCTTGGACGGGCAAACCCCCTATCCGGTGGCCGATCTGGCCTTTGACTGGTCGGCGCAGGGCGAGGTCGCCCATATCGCCGCCGTGGCGCGCGAGACCTTGGCCGAGGCCGAGAGCTTTGCGCAGATGCACGGGTTCGATGCGCTCAGCTTTGTCGCCATCGCCCCCGCAGGTGCGTTTTTGGGCGAGCCGTTTTTCGGCACCTCCTCCGCGGCGGCGGCCTTGCTTGAGGATGGCGATGCGATTGTGCGCGACACTTCGCCGATCCGCGTCATCGGCAATGCCCCGCCCCCCGCGCCAAAGCCGCAGCCAGAACCGCAGCCAGAGCCGCAGCCACGCGCCGAGCCGCAAGAGACCGCACCGGCAGAGGTCCAATCCGACCCGCAGCCTGATGCGCAGCCCGATACAGCGCCCGAGGTACTGCCCGATGCGCAGCCCGACAGCCAGCCCGACGCGCAAATCGACACGCCTACCGGCCTAGACACCGACCTCAGCACCGAGGCAGGCGCCGATCCGGCGGGCATGCCCGCGCAAGAGGCCCAAGGTAACGCCCCCCAAGACGCCCCTGCCGCCGCAGCGCCCCCCGTCTCTTCGGGCGATATCCCCGATGGCGCCGAGCGGGCCGCCAAAGAGCCGCCCGCGCCGAGCTTTTCTTCGGTGCGCCAGCCGCGCGGCGACGCCCCCCCGCGCGACAGCCTTTCGGCCGCGCCGCGCCTGTCGGGCGTCTCGCGCGCCCAAGTCGGGCCCACGGCGGCCTCGATTCCGATCCCCGCCTCGCAAACCGACACGCCGCGCGCCGCGCGCGGGCCTTTGCACCTTGATGTGCCGCAATCGGCCAGCGCACAGCCCCAATCCGAGACCGCCGCAGCCGCGCCGCCCGTCGCAGCCCCCGCCGCAGCGGCGCCCGCAGCCCCCGCCGCCCCTGATCCGGACCAAGAGACCAGCGAAGCGCGTTTTGCCACCCGCCGCAGCGCCGCCCCGCGCCCCTTGGCCGTCACCCCTTCGGCCGATATTGCCATAAACGCCCCGCGCCGGTTGAGCATCGGGCTGGGCGGCGCGGCTCTGGGCGAGACGGCCGCATCCCCCGCGCCCGCCGCCGCCGCCACCCGCGGCAAGCCCAAACATCTGGCCCTCATCTTGACCGGCGCGCTGGTGCTGTTTTTGGCGGCGATTGCGGCTTGGGCGGCCTTGTTTCTTGACGAAGACGTGGCCGGATTGGTCGGCGGCCAAAGCGGCGCAGAACAGGCCGCCGAGGCGGGGGGCCTGCCGCAGGCCCCGCAAAGCGATCTGACCGATATGGAGGCCGAGGCCGAAGCGGCGCTGCGCGAGGCGCGCCTGCCGCCTGCCGACCAGCCGATGGCACCGCGCGATGCGCCGCAAATGATCGCGCCGCAAACCCAAAGCGATGCCCCCGCCGCCGCCGCGCCCGAAGCGTCCGCCGCGCCGCCCCCCGTCATGAGCGAGGCCGAGGCGCAAACTGCCTATGACGCCAGCGGCATCTGGCAACGCCCCCCCGCCCCCATCAGCGCCCCGCCCACAGACAGCGTCGACGAGCTTTACCACACCTCCATCGACCCCAAAGTGCCGGTGTTTGACGCGCTCGCCCTGCCCGACCCCGATGCCGCGCTCAGCGATGTCTTGCCCGGAAACCGCGCCTCTCCGGCGGCGGCGGGCACGCGGTTTGCGCTCGACGCGCGCGGCCTCGTGCGCGCCACGCCGCAAGGGGCCATCACCGCCGAAGGCGTTTTGGTGCGCGCCGGCAAACCCGCCGCCGTGCCCCCGCAATTGCCGCGCCGCCTGACCGAGGCCCCCGCCCCGACCGAAGCCGAAACCGCCTCTTTGGCGCGGCTGGCCGCCTTTCGCCCGCGCCCGCGCCCTGACGATCTGGTCGAGCAAAGCGAGCGCAGCCAGCTTGGCGGGCGCAGCCGCCTTGAACTGGCCGCTTTGCGCCCCAAGGCCCGCCCCGAGTTGCCGCAGCAAAAGCAGGACGAAGAGCGCAGCGATACGCCCACCGAACAGGCTGTGCTGATCTCCAAACGTCCCGAAGAGCGCCCCAAGGATATCGCCAAAATCGTCGCCCGCGCCGCCCCTGCCGCGGCCCAGACGGGCGCGCGCGTGCAAACCGCCGCCGTCGCCGCGCCGCGCACGGTGGCCCCCGCGATCCCCTCCTCGGCCTCTGTTGCCAAACAGGCCACGGTGCGCGGCGCGCTGAACCTGCGCAAAATCAACCTGATCGGGATTTCCGGCAAACCCTCGGCGCGCAACGCTTTGGTGCGCCTGTCCAACGGGTCGATCAAAAAGGTCAAGGTCGGCGACCGCATCGACGGCGGCAGGGTGCTGGCCATCGGCGAGCGCGAATTGCGCTACTCCAAGGGCGGGCGCAACGTGGTGCTGCAAATGCCCAAAGGCTAGGCGCGGCGCGGCCTCGCGGATAAATTTACGCGCCCCGGCAAATAAAGTCGCGCAATTGGCATTGTTTTCTGCCACATCTCTCTCGAAACAGGGGCGCGCGCGCCCTACCTACAGACAAAGCAAGAAAAGACCCAAATGACCCGCCCAAGCTCTCCCGCCCCTCGCCCGTTTTTGCCCCGCCGCGCGCAGCTGCTGCGCGCCATGATGTTGCACGGGTAACCGGCGATGGAAGGGTTCTTGCTCCAAGCCTCGATCTACCTTGCCGCCGCCGTCATCGCGGTGCCCATCGCCGCGCGGCTCGGGCTTGGCTCTGTGCTGGGCTATCTGGCAGCGGGGATCTTGATCGGGCCGGTGTTTGGCTTTGTCTCCACCGAAAGTCAGGACCTGCAGCATTTTGCCGAATTCGGCGTGGTGATGATGCTGTTTATCATCGGGCTGGAACTGGAGCCGCGCGCGCTTTGGGATATGCGCCACCGGCTTTTGGGGCTGGGCGGTTTGCAAATCCTTGCGACCATGGCGCTGATCACGGGGGCGGCGATGGCGCTTGGCCAACCGCTGAGCATCGCCTTGGCGATCGGGATGATTTTCTCGCTCTCCTCGACGGCGATCGTGCTGCAAACCCTGTCGGAAAAGGGGTTGATGCAAACCGCTGGCGGGCGGTCGATCTTTTCGGTGCTGCTGACCCAAGATATCGCAGTGATCCCGATGCTGGCGCTTTTGCCGCTGCTCGCCTTGCCTCGCAGCGCCACGATCAACCCCGACGGGTCGATCAACCACCGCACCCTTGAGGAGGCCCATCATTCGATTTCCTTTGTCGAGGGCCTGCCCGGATGGCAGGTGACCTTGGTCACCCTGGGCGCGGTGGCCGTGGTGGTGCTTGCGGGGGTCTATCTGACGCGGCCGGTGTTCCGGTTCATCCACGCCGCACATCTGCGCGAGATGTATACCGCCTTGGCGCTCTTGATCGTTGTGGGCATCGCGTTTTTGATGTCCGCCGTGGGCCTGTCGCCCGCGCTTGGCACCTTCCTTGCCGGTGTGGTTCTCGCCAACAGCGAGTTTCGCCACGAGCTGGAGAGCGATATCGAACCGTTCAAGGGGCTTTTGCTCGGCCTCTTCTTTATCACCGTCGGATCGAGCATTGATTTCAAAGTGCTTTTTGGCGATCCGCTGACGATCTTTGGCCTGACCGCCGCGTTGATCGCGCTCAAGGGCGCGGTGCTTTATCCGCTCGGACGCGCCTTTAAGCTGCGCGGGCGCAACCTGTGGCTCTTTACGCTGGGCCTCGCGCAGGCGGGTGAATTCGGCTTTGTGCTGATCTCCTTTTCGACGCAAACCAATGTGCTGCCCGACGCGATTGCAGAGCCGCTTTTGCTGGTGATTGCCTTGTCCATGCTGGCCACGCCCTTGATGTTTATCTTGCACGACGTTCTGGCCCGCCGGATGCAAGACAGCGCCCATGCCGAGGATGAGGACGAGATCAACGAACAAGGCCCCGTGATCATCGCGGGCATCGGGCGTTTCGGGCAAATCGTCAACCGTCTGGTGCAATCGAGCGGTTTCAAAACCGTGGTCATCGACAATGATATGAAGACCATCGAATTGATGCGCCGCTTTGGTTTCAAAGGCTTTTTTGGCGATCCGACGCGGCCCGAACTGCTCCATGCGGCGGGGCTGTCGGAGGCGCGCGTTCTGGTCGCGGCGATGGACAACCCCGAGGCGGTGACCAAATTGGTCACCTATGCGCGCCGCGAATGCCCCGATTTGCACATCATCGCGCGGGCGCGCGACCGCAACCACGTCTACCGCCTCTATCAGGCGGGGGCCAATGACATCGTGCGCGAAACCTTCGACAGCAGCCTGCGCGCGGGGCGCTATGTGCTCGAAAATGTCGGGCTGAGCGATTACGAAGCCTCGGAGGCGGAAAAAACCTTCTTCCACCATGACCGGATGACGGTGCGCGAATTGGCCAAACTCTATGATCCCAACATCCCAGCGGGCGAAAACACCGCCTATATCGCGCGAGCGAAGGAATTGGAAAAAGAGCTGGAAACCGCTTTGATGACGCAGATTTACGCCGCGCGCGAAGGCGGATCCGACGCGGCCTAAGCCGCGCGGCGCGCCCGCCCGAAAACGGCGCGCCTAGCCTTCGGAAACGCCCGCTTCGGCAAAGGTCGCCATGCCCGAATGGCAGGCCACCGCGCCCTGCATCACCCCGATGGCCAAGGCCGCGCCAGAGCCTTCGCCCAACCGCATGCCCAGCGACAAGAGCGGCTCTTTGCCCAGCTTTTGCAACAGCTTGCCATGGGCGGCCTCGGCGCTGACATGGCCCGCGACGCAGTGATCGAGCGCCCCTTGGGCCGCATCCGCAAGGCAGGCCGCCGCCGCGGTGCAGATAAACCCGTCCAAAATCACCGGAATACGCAGCGCCCGCGCCCGCGCAATCGCCCCCGCCATGGCGGCAATCTCGCGCCCGCCCAGACAGCGCAGCGCCTCCAGACCGCGCACCCCCGCATGGCGCGCCGCGCCCTCGGCGGCCACCCGCGTCTTGAGGTCCAGCCCCGCATCATCAACGCCGGTGCCGCGCCCCGTCCAATCGCCCGCCGCCCCGCCATAAAGCGCCAAAGCAATCGCCGCCGCCGATGTGGTATTGCCGATGCCCATCTCGCCGGTGACCAAAAGATCGCTCTGCGCGTCGACGGCCTCCGATCCCCTGCGCAGCGCCGCGACGGTCTCCGCCTCGCTCATCGCTGGCGCTTGGGTGAAATCCGCCGTGGGCCGGTCCAGATCAATCGCATGCACATCCATCCGCGCGCCAAAGACCTTGGACAGCTGGTTCACCGCCGCGCCGCCCTGTTCGAAATTGGCGACCATTTGCACCGTTACCTCGGGCGGAAAGGCCGAGACACCGCGCGCCGCAACCCCGTGATTACCTGCGAAAACAATAACTTGAGGCTTTGCAATCTCGGGGCGTCCGGTGCCGCGCCATGCGCCATACCAGATCGCCAGATCCTCCAATCGCCCCAAAGCGCCCGGCGGTTTGGTGAGTTGCCCGTTGCGCGCCTCGGCCTCTTTGCGCGCCGAGGCGTCCGGTGCGGGGGCCGCTGCAAGCGCGGCGGCAAATTCCTCTAGCGAATTGAATTCTAGGCTCATGTTCTTCCCCGTAGTAGACAAATGGCGTGCCCGCGTGTTTACCGCACGCGCCGCCAAGAGCAAGAAAGGAATCCGCCCCAATGGAGCCAAAACCCGACGCCCCGCCCGCCGCCCGCCTGCTCACCGAGGCGGCCACGGCTCTGGCGCTGCTCACGCGGCTGCCCTTTGTAGCGCGGCGCGCCGATTTCGAGCGCGGCGCGGCGGCGGTCTGGGCCTATCCTTTGGCCGGACTTGCGGCGGCGCTGATCGCGGGGGGGCTGGCCTCTTTGGCCTTGGCGCTCGGCCTGCCCGCGCCTTTGGCGGCTTTGGCGGCGCTGGCGGCGCTTGTCGTCACCACGGGGGCCATGCATGAGGACGGTCTGGCCGATACGGCGGACGGGTTTTGGGGCGGATGGGAGGTGGCGCGCCGCCTCGAGATCATGCGCGACAGCCATATCGGGACCTATGGGGTGATCGCTTTGGTGCTCTCGCTGGCGGCCAGATGGGCGGCGCTGACGGCGCTTTTCGGCGCAGGCGCGGTCTTTGCGCCGCTGATCGCGGCGGCGATGGTGTCGCGCGCCGCCATGCCCGCGATGATGGCGTTTTTGCCCCATGCGCGCCGCGACGGGCTATCGCATGCGCAGGGCCGCGCGCGCGGCGAGCGCGCCGCAGTGGCGGGCGCGATCGGCCTCGCCGCCGCGCTGCTGTGCGGGGCATTGGGCGCGGCGCTGGTGGCGGCGCTTGCCGCGCTCATGGTGATGCAAATCGCCCGCGCCAAGATCAACGGCCATACCGGCGACACCCTTGGCGCAGTGCAGCAGATCGGCGAAATCGCGATGCTCTTCACCCTTTGCGCGGCGCTATAGCATAGGCACACCCGCCAAGGAAAAGCCGCGCCGCCCCCTCGGGCCGCGCGGCTTTTTGATTTTATCGCAATGTCTTATGCGGCGCCTTTCATGGGGCACCCTTCCTTTGGGGCCGACAGGGCGCAGGCCTTAGGCCGCGCGCGAGACCAGAACCTCGTCGACCTGCTTGGCCGCCGCCACTTCGTCGCCGCCGCTCACCGCCGCCACTTCGCGGGTCAACCGCTCCAATGCGGCCTCATAAAGCTGGCGCTCGGAATAGCTTTGCTCGCGCTGGTCATCGTTGCGGTGCAAATCGCGCACCACTTCGGCGATGGCAATCAAATCGCCCGAGTTGATCTTTTGCTCGTATTCTTGCGCACGGCGCGACCACATCGCGCGTTTGACCTTGGCCTTGCCCTTGAGCGTGGTCATCGCGCGCGAGATCACATCGGGGCTCGACAATTGGCGCATCCCGATGGCGGTCGCCTTATTGGTCGGCACGCGCAGGGTCATTTTATCCTTTTCAAAGGAAATCACGAAAAGCTCCATCGTCATTCCGGCGATATCCTGCTCTTCGATCGACATGATCTGGCCGACCCCATGCGCGGGATAAACGACAAAGTCATTGGGACGGAATTCGTTTTTCTTGGATTTGGTCATGCGGTCTTCCCTTTTAATCCACCTGTCACAGGCGACAAAAAGCTGGGCGAGGTCAAAGGCATGACCGCGTCCAGACGATTATTTATCTCGATGTGATCCCGCATCGCAGAGCAGACCATGCGGCGGGAAAGCAGGCAGAGTTCATCATTTGTAACAACAGTGTATCACAAAATTCGCCTCTTCGAAAGCACCCGCGCGCGCGGCGCGCGAAAATCCTCCGAAACGGCCTATTTCATAGGGATTTGGCACCATCCGCGCCGCCAGCGGGCGTAAAACGCCCCGCCCATCGGGCGCAGAGGCGAATCAGCCGCCCTCGCCCGGCGCTTCGCTAAAGTATTTCTCCAGCTTGCCGGTCTCGCCATCGCGCTCCTCGGCTTCGGGCAACTGGTCTTTCTTGGAAATGATAACCGGCCATGCTTCGGAGTATTTGCGGTTGAACTCGACCCATTTTTCCATATCCGGCTCGGTGTCCGGACGGATCGCATCGGCGGGGCATTCGGGTTCGCAAACGCCGCAATCGATGCATTCGTCGGGATGGATCACCAACATGTTTTCACCCTCATAGAAGCAATCCACCGGACATACTTCGACGCAGTCGGTGTATTTGCAGGCAATGCAGTTGTCGATCACGACATAGGTCATCTTCGTCTTCCATCTTTTGAACGCCCGCCCTAGCTAGTGCAGGTGCAGCAATCATTCAAGCGAAACGCGTCGCTTTAGGGCTTGTTGAGATCAAATTGCCTGCGATCACGCTTGGTCGGGCGCCCGCCTCCCTCATATCGCGGAGCGGATGGAACAACCTCCTGCGCGCGCGCCTCGGGCGGGGCGAGGTCCTCATACAAAAGCCGCGCCTCGGGGGCCGGTCCGCGCCGCGAGCCAAGCGCCAAGACCTTGACCTCGCGCAGATCGCGCCCCTGCGCGAACAAGAGCACATCGCCCAAGGTGACAGATTGCGCAGGTTTGAGCACCTTTTGACCGTTCAGCCGCAGATGCCCGCCCGACACGGTCTTGGCTGACAAGGAGCGGGTTTTGAAAAACCGCGCCTGCCAGAGCCATTTATCGACCCGTATTTTACCTGCGTTTTCTGTCACCTAGCGCGCAAAGCTCATCTGTTTGGGGCCAAAGCTATTTCTTGGTCAGCCCCATGAGCGCCGCCGCAAAAGGATTATCAGGATCGATTTTATCCTTCTTGGGCGGGCGCGCCTCAAAGCTCTGGCCGCCCTTGTCGCCGCCCGATTTCGGGCCGCCCTTGCCGCGCGGTTTGCCCTTGCCTTGCGGACGCCCCTTGCCTTGGGGTTTGCCGCGACCGCGCGACTCGCCGCCGCGCTCTCCGCCACGTGCTCCGCCGCGCTCACCGCCGCGTGCGCGGCCCCATGCAAATGTATAAAACACTTCCATTTCAGGGGCTTCATCGGCGCTTTTCACCTGCGCATCTGCGGCTTGGGCTGCATCGGCTTGCGGTGCAATCTCCTCGGAGGGCACATCGGCCGCCTCGGTCACAGGCGCAGCAGGGGCGCCATCGGCGGGAACCGCTTCGGCCGGCTCGGCTGTCTCGGCCTCCTGCGACTCGGGGTTTTGCGCGGGCGCGGCGTCCTGCGCCGTCTCTTGCGGCGCGGCCGCGGCTGCAGGCGCGGCTTTGACCTTCACCCGCTCGCCCTTCTCGGCGCGATAGCCAAGCCCTTGCATCAAATCGGCAAATTGCTCCAGCGTCATGCCGGTGATCGAGAGCATATCCGCCTTGGCCTCAAACCCGCCGCGGCTGTCCTCGGCGCGCAGCATATCGGCCAGACGCTCCAGCATATCAATGCGGATCGCCCGCGCGCCGGAGGCACGATAGCCCGCCATCAAATGATAGCCCTCGGGCGCGCCATCTCCGGACGGCACCGTCACCAAACCAGGGGGCGGCGCTTCGGGGAACTCTTCCAAGCCTTTGAATAGCGACCACAAAACCAAACGCAGCCGCGTCGGCGCGGGTTTCAAAAGCAGCGGCATGAAAATGGTGAACTGCCCGAAACGCACGCCATGTTTGCGCAAAGCGCCCCGCGCGTCTTGGTCCAATGCCTTGACCTCTTCGGCCACTTGGGCGCGCGGCAACAGGCCAAAGCCTTCGACCAGTTGGAAGGCAAAGCCCCGCGCCAGCCCCGACAGGGCCTCGTCGCGCGACATATTGAGCAAGGGTTCAAACAGCGTCGCCACCTTGCGGTCGATGAAATGCTGCAAACGGCGCGCGACCTTCTGGGCCACGTCCTCGCCCGCCTCTTCGTCGACAAAGGCTTTGACCTGCGGCTTGAGCGGATCGGAGCCCGCGACCAATTTGCCCACCGCGCTGTTGCCCCACATCAGGCCGCCTTGCTCGGTAAAATCGATCTCGGTATCGGGCGCGTTATAGAACCGGTCCGCCCGCAGGTGGAACTCCGGCGCCAAGGCGGCCATCGCCGCCTGCCCCAAGGTTTTTGCTTCCTCGGCAGTCGCGGTTTTGTCCTGCGAAAAGCGGAACCCTTCAAGACGGCCAACGAATTGTCCTTCGACCGTCACTTCACCTTCTTTGCTTACTTCGGCCAACATGGCCTCCTTCTGTTTGAGCCGGCGCAGGAGCACGCTTGTGCGCCGGTCCACAAATCTTTGGGTCAAACGCTCGTGCAGCGCATCCGACAAAGCGTCTTCTACAGCGCGCGTCGCCCCGCGCCAATGGCTTTCGTCATTTACCCATCCCTTGCGCTGCGCGACATAGGTCCATGTGCGAATAAAGGCCAATCTTTTTGAAACTGTGTCGATATCGCCATCCATACGGTCGATTCGCTTGATCTGCCGCGCCAGCCAATCGTCGGGAATGCGGCCCTTCTCGTGCAAGAAGCCGTAGATCGCCTCCAGAAGGCTGCTGTGTTCGGCGTGGGAGATGCCGCGAAAATCGGGGATGCGGCACACATCCCAGAGCAATCGCACCGATGGTCCGTCCGAGGCCCGCGCGCGGGTTTCGGCATCATTGCTGAGCGTTTTCAAGGCCATAAGGTCGTCCGCCTCGCGCGCCTTGACCAGCCATTCGTCTTGCGGCGCCACCTCCAGCGCGGCGATCAAAGCCTCCGGCGTGCCAAATTGCAGATCGGTGTTGCGCCAGTTGAGCTTTTTGATCGGGGTAAAGCGGTGATCCATGATCGCCTGCGCCGTGCCCTCGTCCAGCGGGCGCGCCTCGCCGGTGACGCCAAACGTGCCATGCGACATGCCGCGCCCCGCGCGTCCGGCGATCTGCGCCAATTCATTGGGCGCCAAGGGGCGCATCCGCCGCCCGTCAAATTTCGTCGTGGCCGAAAAGGCCACATGGTTGATGTCGAGATTGAGCCCCATTCCGATGGCATCCGTCGCCACCAGAAAATCCACATCGCCGTTTTGGTATAATTCCACCTGCGCGTTGCGGGTGCGCGGGCTGAGCGCGCCCATAACCACCGCCGCGCCGCCCTTTTGCCGTTTGAGCAATTCGGCAATCGCATAGATATTATCAACCGAAAAACCGACGATCGCGCTGCGAGCGGGCATGCGGCTTATCTTTTTCGAACCTCCATAGGATAATTCGCTCATCCTCTGGCGCTGCACGAATTCCGCCTCGGGGACCAGTTCGGCAATCGCCCCGCGCATCGTATCCGAGCCCATAAACAGCGTCTCATGGGTGCCGCGCGCCTGCAAAAGCCGCTCGGTAAACACATGGCCGCGCTCGGGATCGGCGCATAGCTGTATCTCGTCCACGGCAAGAAAATCCGTGCCCATGGCGGGCGGCATCGCCTCGACGGTGCAGACCCAATATTTCGTGCGCGGCGGCACGATCCGCTCCTCGCCCGTCACCAAAGCCACCACCGAGGGGCCGCGCAGGGCGACGATCTTGTCATAGACCTCGCGCGCCAAAAGCCGCAGCGGCAGGCCGATGATGCCGCTGTTATATCCCAGCATCCGTTCAATCGCGTAATGGGTCTTGCCGGTATTGGTGGGGCCGAGAACGGCGATCACCCGCCGGTCCATCCCGCGTTGCGCGCTGCTGTAGGATGTCACGTCTGGCTCTTTCTTGGAGGGGGTCGGGTCGGCGAGGTCGGTCGGCGGGCGGATCGAAGGGTCAAAGGGCGAAGCTCAGAGCGTCTCGCCCCCGTGCCGCTCCAGCCGCGCCAAGGCTTCGACCACCTGTTCATGCGCGGGATAGAGCGCGGCGGCAAGCTGATAGGCTTGCAACGCCTGCGCGGGGCGCTCTAATTGCTCGAAAATCGCGCCCAATCCGATCATCGCCTCATAATGGCGCGGCTCAAGGCTCAAGGCGCGGCCCAGATCATGGAGCGCCATGCCAAACCGGTCCTGCCGATACAGCACCATGGCGCGCATATGCCAGCCTTCGGCAAATTGCGGCGCGTGATCGGTCAAAGCGGTAAGATGCTCGTATGCCAAGGGAAAATCGCCCCGCTCCAGCGCATCGCGCCCGCGTTTGAGCAAAAGATCCATCACCGGCGATCCCGATTTCGACCATTCGAGCGAAAGCTCGCGCGCGATCCGCTCGGCCTCGCCGCCCTCGGCCGACTTCAACTCGCCCAAGAGCCGCGTGGCCCGCTCTTCGCTGCCCGAAGGCGCGGCCGGATTGGGCAAACTTCCGCCATCCTGCGCCCGCGCGGGGCCGCTAGGTAAGGAAATCATGACTATGGCGACAATTGTCGCCACGATAGGTTTGAAATTGAATCGATCCGCGCCCATAACTTTAGTCTATCGCCAGCGCGTAGGGATTGTCAGCCCCGCTATGGCAAGAAGCAAACAGAAAGGCGCAAATATGAGCGATGTTATCACCGCGGCCGTGGCCGCACTCTCCGAGAAAATGAGCGGAGCCGATTTCGACGGCTCGGCCAAATTCGTCATTGAAGGCGAAGGTTCGGTCGTCGTCGACGCCTCGGGCGCACGCGCATCGGATGAAGAGGCCGACGTCACATTGACCGCCGATGCCGACACGTTCCAAGACATGATGGCGGGCAATCTCAACCCCACCAGCGCCTTTATGAGCGGTAAGCTGAGCGTCGATGGCGATATGTCCAAGGCCATGGCTTTGGGCTCGGTCCTCGGCTAAACTTCGGCGAAAGCGCAAGGTAAGACATGGAAAACGCACCCTTTTATGATGAACTGGCCGAAGGGCCATCGGGCGGCGCGGCCTATTGGGCGCGTGCATCCGACGGGGTGCGTATCCGTATCGCGGTCTGGCCCGATGCGGCGGCAAAGGGCACGGTCCTGCTGTTTCCGGGGCGCACGGAATACGCCGAAAAATACGGGCGCGCGGCGGGCGATCTTGCCGCGCGCGGCTATGCGACTTTGGCGGTGGACTGGCGCGGCCAAGGGTTGGCCGACCGCGTCACCGACAATCCGATGACCGGCCATGTCGGCGATTTTGCCGATTATCAAAAGGACGTGAAGGCCGCCCTCGCCGCCGCCCGCGCGCTGCATTTGCCCGAACCGTTCTTCTTGATCGGTCATTCGATGGGCGGCTGCATCGGGCTGCGCGCGCTTTACGAGGGCCTGCCGGTCAAGGCCGCCGCCTTCTCTGCGCCGATGTGGGGCATTGGTCTCAATGGCTTTCTGCGTCCCGTCGCATGGAGCCTGTCGTGGAGCGGCGCGCTTTTGGGCATGGGGCATCTTTTCGCGCCTGGAACCAAGCCCGAAAGCTATGTCTTGGCCGAGCCTTTCGAGGGCAACAAATTGACCAAAGACCCTGATATGTTTGACTATATGGTGCGCCAGACAGAGGCCGTCGAACGCTTCGGCCTTGGCGGGCCGTCTCTCAAATGGCTCTATGAGGCGCTGATCGAATGCGCGCGGCTGATCCAGAAACCCGCGCCTGATCTGCCCTGCGTGACCTATTTGGGCACGGACGAGCGCATCGTGGACAAGGACCGCGTCGCCGCGCGGATGGGCGATTGGGACAGCGGCGAATTGGTCATGATCGAGCAGGCCGAACATGAGATCATGATGGAAGTGCCCCAAACCCGCGCCGCGTTTTTCGACGGGGTGACGGCCCTGTTTGATGCGCAGCTCGGCGAGGTGAAGCAGGCGGTCTAACCGCCTGTTCTCTTTACGGTTTTAGCCAATTTGCGGCCTCACCCGTCGCGCGCCACGCTCTGGCGCTGCTCGCCCAATCCCTCGATCCGCAACACCATCTCGTCGCCCTCGCGCAAGAACCGCGGCGGCTTCATCCCCATCCCCACACCCGGCGGTGTGCCGGTGGCGATCACATCGCCTGGCTCAAGGCGCATCATCTCGCTCAGATGCGCGATGATCTCGGCCACGGTGAAAATCATCGAGGCCGAATTGCCGCGCTGCGCCGCCGCGCCGTTGAGATCCAGCTCCATCGCCAGATTTTGCGGATCACCCGCCTCGTCCGGCGTCACCAGCCACGGGCCGACAGGGCCGAAGGTGTCGCAGCTCTTTCCTTTGGTCCATTGCCCGCCGCGCTCGATTTGAAACGCGCGCTCGGAAAGGTCATTGACGATCGTATAGCCCGCGACATAGTCCAACGCATTGTCTTTGCTGACATATTTCGCCTCTCGCCCGATCACGACGCCCAATTCGACCTCCCAATCGGATTTTTGCGACCCGCGCGGCAAGAGCACCGTATCATAAGGCCCCGAAAGCGCCGAGGTGGCCTTCATGAACACAATCGGCTCGTCCGGTTCGGCCATCCCCGCCTCTGCCGCGTGATCCGAATAATTCAGCCCGATGCAGATGATCTTTCCGATGCCGGCCACCGGCACGCCAAGGCGCGGGTTGCCCGCCACCAGCGGCAGGCTTTGCGGATCGACCTGCGGCAAATCGCCCAAAACCGCGCCCGACAGATCGCCGATCACCCCCGACAAATCGCGCAAACGCCCCTGCGCATCCAAAACCGCGGGCTTTTCCGCGCCCTTCTCCCCATATCGCACAAACCGCATCGCTGCTCTCCTCTTTGGTGTCGCATATGTTTTGCCGATCCGGCCCGCCCCCGCAAGGCCGATGCGCGCGGTGCGACGCGCCCTCGCGTCACCTGCCTCTTGAGAGCGCCCCGCCGAGCGCGTATGTCTGTGCCAACCAAGAAAAGGACGACCCGATGTTTCAGCTGCCCCTCACCTTGCCCCGCCCGATTTTTGACGCCCATGCCTCCGGCGGCGCGGGCGGGCTTGGCAAATTGCCCGAATGGGATCTGAGCGATCTTTACAGCGGCGAGGATGCGCCCGAACTGACCCGCGATCTGGCGTGGTTCGAGGAGGAAGCCGCGACATTTGCCGCCGATTACGAAGGCAAGCTCGCCGCGCTGGACGCCGAGGGCTTTCTCGGATCGATCCTGAGGTCCGAGAAGATGGACGCGATCGCGGGGCGGATCATGTCCTTTGCGGGGCTGCGCTATTATCAAAACACCGTCGATGCGGGCCGCGCCAAATTCATGTCCGACATGCAAGAGCGCATCATCAACGCCTCCTCGGCCTTGGTGTTCTTCTGGCTTGAGGTCAACGAAATCAGCGCCGAAACCTATGAGGCATGGATGACGGCGAGCGAGGGCCTGCGCCGCTATCGCCCCGTGTTGGACCGCCGCCGCGCCATGCGCCCCTATCAGTTGTCCGACGAAATGGAGCGGTTCTTGCACGATCTGGGCGTGGTCGGGGACGCGTGGGAAAAGCTGTTTGACGAAACCATCGCGGGCCTCGAATTCCATGTCGAGGGCGAGGAAGAGACGCTCAATATCGAGGGCACGCTCAACCTTCTGACCGATCCGGACCGCAACCGCCGCGAAGCCGCCAGCCGCGAATTGGCCCGCGTGTTCGGCGAGAATATCAAAACCTTTGCCCGCGTGCACAACACCCAAGCCAAGGAAAAGGAAATCTACGACCGTTGGCGCAAAATGCCCACGGCGCAATTCTCGCGCCACCTGTCCAACGATGTCGAACCCGAGGTCGTCGAGGCCCTGCGCAATGCGGTGGTCGAGGCCTATCCGCGCCTGTCGCACCGCTATTATGCGCTCAAGGCGAAATGGCTCGGGCTGGAGCGGATGCAGGTTTGGGATCGCAACGCGCCCCTGCCCGTCGAGGACACGCGCATCGTCGATTGGCCCGCCGCCGAGAAAATCGTCATGGAGGCTTACGGCGCCTTTGATCCGCGCATGGCCGAATTGGCCGCGCCGTTCTTCTCGAAAGGCTGGATCGATGCGGGCGTGAAACCGGGCAAGGCGCCGGGGGCCTTTGCCCATCCGACGGTGACCGATGTGCACCCCTACGTGATGCTCAACTATCTTGGAAAACCGCGCGATGTCATGACCTTGGCGCATGAGCTTGGCCACGGCGTGCATCAGGTTCTGGCCGCCGAGCAGGGCGAAATGCTCTCCTCCACCCCGCTGACACTGGCCGAAACGGCTTCGGTCTTTGGCGAGATGCTGACCTTTCGCAAAATGCTCGACGGGGCCAAAACCCCTGCCGAGCGCAAGGTGATGCTTGCCGGTAAGGTCGAGGATATGATCAACACCGTGGTGCGCCAGATCGCCTTTTACGATTTCGAATGCAAGCTGCACGCGGCGCGGCGCGAGGGCGAATTGACCCCCGACGACATCAACGCCCTGTGGATGTCGGTGCAGGCCGAAAGCCTCGGTCCCGTGTTTGATTTCATGGACGGATACGAGACCTTTTGGGCCTATATCCCGCATTTCATCCACTCGCCCTTCTATGTCTATGCCTATGCCTTTGGCGACGGGTTGGTGAATGCGCTCTATGCCGTCTATCAAGACAGCCCCGAGGGATTCGAAGAAAAATATTTCGACATGCTCAAAGCGGGCGGGTCGAAACATCACAAGGAATTGCTTGCCCCCTTCGGCCTTGATGCCTCCGATCCGGCCTTTTGGAACAAAGGCTTGGCGATGATCGAAGGGTTCATTGATGAATTGGAAGCGATGGAAGAGTAAAGCGCGCCGCGCATCGGGGGCGGGGCACGGGCTGCGCGCCCGATTGGCACGCATCTTGGTGCGGGTGCGGCGCTCGGTCCCTGCGGGGCTGCGGCTGGTGCTCGGGATCGTGCTGATCATCGGCGGAATATTGGGGTTTTTGCCCGTTCTGGGGTTTTGGATGCTGCCTTTGGGCGTCGCTATTGCCGCGCTTGACCTCAAACCGCTTTGGGCGCGGATCAAACACCGCTGATGTGCCCTATGGCCATCGGCCCCGTTTTGCCATCTACTCGCCTTGCACCTTGAGAGGGAGGACACCCAAATGAAATGGCTCAAACGGCTCGGGCTTGCGGTTTTGGCGCTGGTCATCGTCGGCGCCATCGGTTTTTTCGGCTTTCTGGCCGATTATGTCGGCGCGAAATCCAACAATGTCATCGCCCATGACCCCTACCCCGTCTCGGACGAGGCCCGCGCCCTGCACGATACGCTCTTTGTCGGCGACTGGCATGCCGATAGCCTCTTGTGGGAGCGCGATCTCAATGAGGTCGGATACGGGCAGGTCGATTTTCCGCGCCTGCGCCAAGGCGGCGTCGCGCTGCAGGTGTTCACCGCCGTCACCAAAAGCCCCGCGGGCCTCAACTATGAGGAAAACTCCGCCGAGGCCTTTGACAACATTACACTTTTGTCCTTTGGACAATTACGCCCCGTCAAAACATGGACCTCGCTTCTGGCCCGCGCCGAGGATCAGGCCATGCGCCTGCATGAGTTCCGCGATGCCGATCCCGAGCGTATCAAGATCATCAGGTCCAAGGCCGATCTGGACGCGTTGATCGCCGCCCGCGCCGCCAACCCAGAGGTGGTCGGCGCGCTTTTGGGCGTCGAGGGCGCGCATCCTTTGGAGGGCAAGATCGAGAACCTCGCGCGGCTCGAGGCCGCCGGTTATCGCCTGATCGGGCTACAACATTTCTTTGACAACGAATTGGGCGGATCGCTGCATGGCACATCCAACGCAGGCCTGACCGATTTCGGCCGCGAGGTGGTCGATGAGGTGGTGCGGCGCGGGTTGATCCTTGATCTGGCCCATTCGAGCCAGCATGTGATCGAGGATGTTCTGGCGCGCACCGATATTCCGCTGGTGGTCTCGCATACGGGGCTGCATTCGCATTGCGAGGTCAAACGCAACCTGCCCGATGCGCTGCTGCGCGAGGTGGCGGCGCGCGGCGGGGTGATCGGCATGGGCTATTGGGCCGAGGTCGCCTGCGACGAGATTACCCCTGCGGGCATCGCCAAGATGATCGTCGCGGCGGTGGCGGCGGTGGGCGAGGACGGGGTCTCGCTCGGCTCGGATTACGATGGATCGGTGGAGACGGCCTTTGACACTTCCGAATTGCCTGCTCTGACCCATGCGCTGCTTGAGGCCGGATTGACGCCCGCGCAGATCGGCAAAGTCATGGGCGGCAATATGCAACGCGTGATCCGCGCAAGGTTGCAGTGATCCACCATATAACGGCAAAGGGCGCTCTTGCATCAAGAGCGCCCTTTGTAATTTAAAAACAGTGCCTTGATCGGCTCAGCAGATCGGCAAATCTCACTCAGTCTATTTCCGTCCAAGGCCAAGGCTTCACTTGGCTGTCGGCGGTCATATAGCGCACGGCCTTGGCCATCCACACGCCCAGATCGGTGCCGAAACTGGCAAGGTTCTCGTTCGGCTCGCCCTTGTTGAGCGCCATGATCACGATTTGTATGATCGTCACCACGCCCAAAATCGTTTGCGACACGCTCATCATGAAGGCGATGAGGATCACATAGACGATCCGCATCAGCATCCCCTCGGGCGCCTCGGGTTCAATCTGTTCGCCGTGCATGCGGCCTTCGAGTTTTTCATCATCCGTCATCGCCCGTCCCCCAAAACAAAAAGGCATCGGGGACCACATTGCCCCCCGATGCCGATCTATTCAACCCTTGTCCTGCCCCGAGGTCAGGCGCTTTCCATCAGGCCTTTCTCGCTCGCCAATTCGCGCATGCGCAGTTGCAGCTTTTCAAAGGCGCGCACCTCGATCTGGCGGATGCGTTCGCGGCTGACATCATAGACGCCGCTGAGGTCTTCAAGCGTCATCGGATTGTCCTCAAGGCGGCGCTTGGTCAGGATGTCCTGCTCGCGCGCGTTGAGCACATCCATCGCT
Source organism: Litorivita sp. NS0012-18 (assembly GCF_040371945.1). NCBI lineage: Bacteria > Pseudomonadati > Pseudomonadota > Alphaproteobacteria > Rhodobacterales > Paracoccaceae > Litorivita > Litorivita sp. NS0012-18. Next base: position 709,195 of record NZ_BAABWS010000001.1, read on the forward strand.
TGGGCCAGAAGTTCGCGGCGGGTGTCCATTTCGTCCTTTTCGGCGTAATCGCCCGCCTGATCGGCATCCTCATCCTCAAGCCAGTCCTGCCATTGCATCGTGCCCTCGCCTTCGGAGCCGACGGTCGCGTTGAGCGAGGCATCCCCGCCCGACATCCGCCGGTTCATCGAGATCACCTCGGTCTCGGTCACGCCCAGATCGGTGGCGATTTTTGTCACATTGTCGGGGTGCAGATCGCCCTCTTCAAAGGCGCCGATCTTGGCCTTGGCCTTGCGCAGATTGAAGAACAGCTTCTTCTGCCCCGAGGTGGTGCCCATTTTCACAAGGCTCCACGAACGCAGGATAAATTCCTGAATGCTGGCGCGGATCCACCACATCGCATAGGTCGACAGGCGAAAGCCCTTTTCGGGGTCAAAGCGTTTGACCGCCTGCATCAACCCGACATTGGCCTCCGAAATCACCTCGGCCTGCGGCAATCCATAGCCGCGATAGCCCATGGCGATTTTCGCCGCCAGACGCAGGTGCGATGTGACCATCTTATGCGCGGCTTCGGTGTCTTGCTCTTCGACCCAACGCTTGGCCAGCATATATTCCTCTTCCGGCTCAAGGAGCGGGAATTTGCGGATTTCCTGCATATAGCGGTTCAAGCCGCCTTCCGGCGTCGGGGCCGGCAGATTTGCATAGTTACTCAAGTTCATATCCCCCTGTAAGGTCGGGGCCCTTATGTTAAAGGGCGTAACATCGAGTTAGGTATTACAAAGCGCGGTTTCAAGGCGCTTAGATGTGATTGTTTAACGAAACTATAACGCGGCTCCGTCGCTGCCGCGCGGCATTTCATGCATTTTCACGCATTCGTGCGCGGATGAAACAGCGACAAATCCGCCTAAGCCATTGGAAATGCGTCACTTCGAGGGAAGGCGCAGATCATCCATCAATTCGGCCATATCCTGCGGCAGCGCCGCTTCAAACCGCATCATCTCGCCGCTGACCGGATGTTCGAACCCCAAAACCGCCGCATGCAAGGCTTGGCGCGCAAAGCCCGAAATCGCATCGACCCCCGCCTGCGACAGAGCGCCCTTGGGCAATTTGCGCTTGTTGCCATAGGTCGGATCGCCGATCAAACTATGCCCCGCATGGGCCATATGCACGCGAATCTGATGGGTGCGCCCCGTCTCGAGCCAGCATTCCACCAAGGTCGCCACCACCGGCGCGCCAAAGGTTTCGACAATGCGCGCGCGGGTCACCGCATGGCGCCCGCCGGTGAAATAGACCGCCTGTTTTTGACGGTCATGTTTGTGGCGCGCCAATTGCGTGGTGATCCGCATGATATTGCCGCTCTCGAAGCTGACGCCGCGCACCCCGCGCAACCGCGGATCATTGGCATCGGGCGTGCCGTAAACCACCGCGAGGTAATAGCGCTCGACGGTGTGTTTTTCGAATTGCTTGGCCAACCCGTGATGGGCGCGGTCGGATTTGGCGACCACCAAAAGCCCGCTGGTTTCCTTGTCGATGCGGTGGACAATCCCGGGGCGTTTTTCGCCCCCCACGCCCGACAGGTCCGCGCCGCAATGATGCAAAAGCGCATTGACCAATGTCCCCGTCGGCGTGCCCGGGGCGGGATGGACCACCATGCCCGCCGGTTTGTTGATCACAATCAGATCAACATCCTCATAAACCACCTCAAGCGGAATCTCCTCGGGGCCGATATGGCTCTCTTCGGCCACGGGCACGGTGATCTCGACGATATCGCCCTCCTCGACCCGCGCCTTGGGGTCGGTGGTCACCGCCCCGTTGAGCGTCACCTCCCCCGCTTCGATCAACTTGGCCAGCCGCGTGCGCGACAACGACGCCTCCACTGGCACATCGCGCGAAAGCGCCTTATCAAGGCGGGGCGCGGGATCCGCGCTGATACGAACAGAAAGGCGCGTGGAGCCCATGAGTGACAATCCTCAGCCGGAGGTCGATCCGGTCAATTTACGGTTTCTGCGCCTCTTGGTCACGGTTCTGACCGGCACGATGATAGCGGGCCTTCTAGTCATCATCGCGCTGATTGTCATCCGTTTCTCGGCCGATTCCCTGCCGCTGCCGGAAAAACTGCTTTTGCCGGACGGCGTCGAGGCCGAAGCCTTCACCCGCGGCAAAGGATGGGTCGCGGTGGTCAGCAATGATGACCGCATTCTGATCTATGACAGCAAGACCGGCCAATTGCGCCAAACCGTCGAGATCGCCAAACCCTAAGGTCGCTTTGTGCCGCGCGCCCGAGGCTCTTGCGGGGTTTCGCGCCGCTTTGGCGCGCCGCAAACCGCACCGTCGCAATACCGACAAAATACCGACGCGTTACAGACAGCCAAAAACCCCGCCCCCAATGGGGCGCGCATGACCGAACGGATGGGGGGAAATGGTACCACCTCCTGGTCTCGAACCAGGGACCTCTTGATCCACAATCAAGCGCTCTAACCAACTGAGCTAAGGCGGCACTGGGGCGGATTTATCGACTGCGACGGGCAAATGCAAGACTGATCTGCGCGAAATCTGCCCGATCCTTGCGGCTAATTTTGCCCGCCCGCCCAAATCGCCAAGACGCGCCAAAGCCTTGCAAAAACCGCTGGGTCGGAGTAGCCCAAGACAGTGCAAAAGGAGAGCGCCCATGGGGATCAACAGCGAAGTCGATATCGAGGCAAATTTGCAAATCGGGCCGACCGATCAAGGCATGGTCCGGATTTACGTCGAATCGCAAGGCGTTGAAATCCCTATGGATTTCACGCCAGACGAGGCCGAGGAAATCGCCGAGGAAATCCGCGCCGCCGCAGGCACCGCGCGCAATATCAAATAGCAATCGCGCGCTTTAGGGGCGCGGATCGCGCAACCGGTGCAAGCGCCGCGCCGCATCGCGGGCGAATTTGAGCGAGAGAGATTTGCGCCGCGCGGGCGGCAATTTGTCCTCTGCCCCCATGCGAATGATCTCTGCGCCGTAGGCATCGGCGATGATCAATCCGCTGCCTTCGGGCAAAACTTCGACCGGAAACTCCGCATCCACCGCCCAGAAAAACCGGTCGCACCACGGCAAATAGCCCTCCCACTTCGAATCCGCCTGATAATCGGCCAGCGAGGATTTGCACTCCACCACCCAAATCTCGCCCTTCGGCCCGACGGCCATCACATCCACGCGGCGGCCCCGTTCGGGCACGAATTCTTCCACAGAAACAAAGTCATAGCTAAGCAGATGGCGACAAACGCCACGTGCCAAAAGCTGTCCTGGTTGTAGAAATTCGCTCATGGAATCCATTTTGGACAAAGCGCGAACCAATGCAAGCCCTGCAATCTGTCGCTTTTTTCGCACCGACCGCAGGCGCCCCTTGCCGGACGCCCCTTTGAGGACTACATCAAGAGGCGGCGGGTTCTGCCCTTCTCGTTATTGGATGCATTCCGGTGGCCTTAAGCAATTCCGAGGGAGCTGGCTCTGTTTTGGCCCTGGCCTCTTTATCTGGCACCCACCTGTACATACAGGTCCTCGGGAATGAGATATCCGGACGGTTGCGTTTGCGGGCCCGCCACTTTTCAAAAATCTGTGTGATATAAGCGCCTTAGCGGCGGTGATGACCACGGCGCTCTTGCGGCGAAGGGGCCTGCGCACGCACCAAAGCGGGGCGCAGCGCGGCCACCCTTTGGCGTTTTCCGCCGCGCGGCGGGCACTCGTCCTCCGTTAGGCGCATCACCGCAATGGCGAATTGCACAGCGGCAAAAACAATCCCGTTCGCGACCCAAAGGATCACCACGGCCAAAAGCCCCGAAGGGCTGGTCGAGACGAGATGCCACAAATTGGCGATATTAAACCACAACAGCATCGCCACAAAAGCCGCCGCGATGGCGAAACCGATGGCGCATTGGATGATATAAAGGCGGATAAGCTTGGGCATGGCAGTGCTCCGACACATCAGATCGCAAGGACATCACAGCCCTGCCCGATCATGATATATGGCAATTGGCATATAACAAGCCCCGCCGTGCCCGCCCTGCGCTTTGACCGCGCCAAAACAGCAAAACGGGCGAGAAACTGCCCGTTTTCGCGCCGCTTAGCGGCGTATAGCGCCCAGATCTCGCGGGTCAGAAGGCCTCGGGCTTGGCCTCGCGCGCCATATGATCGAGCACCGCGTTGACGAATTTGCTCTCTTTGCCCTCGGGGAAAAACGCCCGCGCCACATCGACATATTCGGTGATCACCACTTTAGGCGGCGTATCCGTTTGGGTCAATTCCGCCCCCGCCGCGCGAAACAGCGCCCGCAGGGTCGGATCGATCCGTGCGATCGGCCATTTGGCCACCAAGGCGCGGTCGGTCAATTGGTCAATCGCCGCCTGATAATTCACCGCATCTTGCATCACGGTGCGAAAATGGCGCGGATCGCCCTCTTGCATTTCATCGCCGTCATAGACCGCGCCAAAACGGTGGTCTTCGAATTCGACCATCACCCGTTCGACCGTCTGGCCGGAGCTTTCCATTTGAAACAGGGCCTGCACCGCATAGAGCCGCGCGGCGGATCTCATCTTGCGCTTGGCATTGCCGGACAGGTTGCTGCCGCGATCCGTATGGGCGGAGGGCTGGAGAGGGTCGTCGGTGCTCATGCGGTGGGGTTGCCCTTGCTGGTGGCTGCGATCTGGTATTCATCTTGCGCGGGGACAAAACCGACCCCCTTGCGCGAAGCGCCCCATTTACGGGCCAGCGCGACAAGATGCAAGGCCGCAGCGGCCGCGCCGCCGCCCTTATTTTGATCCGCCGGATCGGCGCGCACTTCGGCCTGTTTGCGGGTCTCGACGGTCAGGATGCCATTGCCGATGCACAGCCCCTGAAGCCCCAAAAGTTGCAGCGCGCGGCTGCTGTCGTTGCAGACGGTATCGTAATGGGTGGTCTCGCCGCGAATAACGCAGCCAAGCGCCACATAGCCGTCGAAATTGCTCATCCGTTCGGCGATGCCCACGGCGGTGGGGATTTCCAAGGCGCCCGGCACTTCGACGATATCATAGGTCGCGCCGCAGGCCTCGATCTCCGCCTTGGCCCCCGCGATCATATTGTCGGCGATGTCCTTGTAATAGGGCGACACCACGATCAACAGCTTCACGGGCTTGTCGAATGCGGGACGCGGCAGGATGTAATGTTGCTCTGCACCAGCCATATTTTAAGCCTCCTCGATTTTGCGGGTGCCGGTGATTTCCAGCCCGTAAGCGTCAAGCCCGACGACATTGGGCTTGGGCGAATTGGTCAAAAGCTCCAGCTTTGACAGCCCCAGTTGCGACAGGATTTGCGCGCCCAGCCCGTATTGGCGCAGGGTCTGCGGATGGGCATCGGCGCCCGCGTCGAGCTTGGCCAGCATATCGCGCAACAAAACCACAACGCCGCGCCCTTCCTTGGCCACGGCGCGCATCGCACCGGCAAATTCGCCCGCCCGCCCCGCGCCCTCAAGGCCCAGCATATCCTTCATCGGGTCCATCGCATGCATCCGCACCAGAACCGGCGCATCGCCCGACAGATCGCCTTTGACCATCGCCACATGTTCGGTGCCTTGGGTGACATCGCGGTAAACGCGCATGCTCCACGCCCCGCCGAATTCCGACGTGACCTGCTCTTCGCGCATCAGTTTCACAAGGTTGTCGTGGCGGCGACGGTAGGCAATCAGATCGGAAATCGTGCCGATCTTCAGCCCGTGTTTTTGCGCAAATCCCACCAGATCGGGCAGGCGCGACATGGTGCCATCGTCATTCATGATCTCGCAAATCACCCCCGAGGGGTTCAGCCCCGCCAAACGGCTGACATCGACGGCCGCCTCGGTATGGCCCGCGCGCACCAAAACGCCGCCATCGCGGGCCCGCAAAGGAAACACATGACCAGGCGTGGCGATGTCTTGCGGCCCTTTGCCCGCATCAATCGCCACCGCCACGGTGCGGGCGCGGTCATGGGCGGAAATGCCGGTGGACACGCCTTCGCGCGCCTCGATGGAAATCGTAAAGGCCGTCTCGTGACGCGAGGAATTATTGGTCGACATAAGCTCGAGACCCAAAGCCTCGATCCGCTCTGAGGTCAGGGTCAGGCAAATCAACCCGCGCCCGTGGGTCGCCATGAAATTGATCGCCTCGGGCGTCGCCATCTGCGCAGGGATCACCAGATCGCCTTCGTTCTCGCGGTCCTCGTGATCGACCAGAATGAACATGCGCCCGTTGCGCGCATCCTCGATGATCTCCTCGATCGGCGAGATCGCATCGCGCCAGTTTTCCTCGACAGGACCTGGGGTTTCGAATGGGACGGTATCGGGCATGGGAGCTCCCTCTTTTGCGCTTGCATGGCAAATAGCGCAGCACGCCGCCAAAGACTAGAGCCGCAAAAGGTCAGGGTAAAGCCGCCGCTGCGATCAGTCGAATTGCCATAGCGCAGGCAGGAAGCGATAGGCCCCCGCCTCGGCGCGCACATGCCCCACCCCCGGAAAGGGGAAGTGATAGCCCAGAACCGCAATCCGGTCCGCCGCCGCGCGATCCAAAAGCCGACGGCGCGTGGCGACGGTTTGATCGCCGTCGCTGTCGGTGCCGTTGAACCATTCGGGATGGGCGAAGTTGAGATGCGCATGGGTCATACAATCGCCAAGCGCGATCAACTGCTGCCCGCCGCTCTCGACATGCAAGGACATATGCCCCGGCGTATGGCCCGGTGTCGCGATCATCCGCACGCCCGAGACGATCTCATGGCCCTCTTCGGCCAACACCCAATCCACCCCGTCGCAATTGATCGAATTGACCGCCCCGACGACGAATTGCTGCGCTTCGGGGGCGACGCGATTGGCCAAACCGTCCTGCATCCAATAGGCATGCTCGGCCGCACCCATGATATATTCGGCATCCGGAAAAATCGCCTCGTCGAAATCGTCGCGAATGCCCCAGATGTGATCGGGATGGGCATGGGTGATCACCACATGGGTGATGCTGGCCGGATCGATCCCCGCCGCCTGCATATTCGCCAAAAGCCGCCCCGCGGTGCCGAACCAGCGGCTGCCCGAGCCGACATCGACCAAAATCCGCGCCGCGCCCGTGTCGATAAACAGATGGTTGGTATGCGAATAGCCCTGCTCAAGATCAAGGTAATGCTGGGCCAAAAAATCGGCCACCGCCTCGCGCGGCGCATTCACCCCAAGCCCCGAGGTCGGCAAGGCAAAATACCCGTCCGACAGGACCGTCAACTTCATCTCGCCCAAACCGAAGCGGAAATACCCCGCATTGCCGCCCTGCGGCGCGCCCAAGACCGCCGCCCGCATCGGCCCCGCCCCCATCGCAAAAGCCGGCAAAGCTGCCGCCAGTTTCAAAAGTGTGCGCCGGTTCGGTGTGCCAAATGCCATGATCTCTCTCCCTGTTGCCGCCCAAGATAGAGCGCCCGCAGGGCAACGCAATACAATTTATGAATATGTTTGCGATTTGCCGCGCAAAAGAACCTCATGCCTTCGGCGAGGATATTTTCAGAACCTGCAAAGCGCCGCCGCTTTGACTTACCGGTTCCTCAAATATCCCCGCCGGAGGCATCCGCAATCTGCAGAACGGCGCCGTGACTGGCGGTCTTAGGAAAACTCTTGCAGCCGCGCGACATAGCGGGCGAGCGTGTCGATTTCGAGGTTGATCCGATCCCCCGCTTTGGCATCGCCCCAAGTGGTCGCCTCTTTGGTATGGGGAATGAAGTTGATGCCGAAATCGCATCCATCGACCTCATTGACCGTCAAAGACGTGCCGTTGAGCGCCACCGAGCCTTTGGGCGCGATAAAGCGCGCCAGATGCTCGGGCGCGCGCAAGGTGACGCGGGTGCTGTCGCCTTCGTCTTGCATTCCCACGATCTCGGCCACGCCGTCCACATGGCCCGACACGATATGCCCGCCCAATTCGTCGCCCACTTTGAGCGCCCGTTCGAGGTTCACGCGCCGCCCAACGGTCCAATCGGCCAGATTGGTTTTGGCGACGGTTTCGGCGCTGATCTCGGCATCATACCAATCCTTGCCGGTTTCGATCACCGTCAAGCACACCCCATCCGAGGCGATCGAGGCCCCAAGCGCGATGCCCTTGGTGTCATACCCCGTCTCGATCCGCGCGCGCAGATCGCCGCGTTGCTCCAATTGGGCCACACGGCCGATATCGGTGATGATACCTGTGAACATCGGTTTTCTCCTCGGCGCTGCGCCCTCGATTGCGCCTTTGAGGTAGCGCGGGCGCAACGTAATTACAAGCCAAGGGCACGTTGGGGGAACAGACGCCTTAATTTTGCCGAAACTTCCCGCTAAGAAGGTCGAAAGGACCCGTGGGATAAGAGCAAGGCATGAGCAAGAGCCGCCACCATCCACCGCACAGCACCGCCGCGCCGACCGACCCCTCGGCGCCGCGCAAATTCCTGTTTTTGCAAGGGCCGCACGGGCCGTTTTTCCACAAGCTGGGCAAGATGTTGCGCCTTGCGGGGGCCGAAGTCTGGCGCGTCGGCTTTAACGCGGGTGATCGCGCCTTTTGGTTCCATCCGGCCTCCTACATCCCCTTTCGCGGCACCCAAGAGGAATGGCCCGCGACCTTTGACGCGCTGTGCACCGACAAGGGCATCACCGATATCGTGCTTTACGGCGACACACGGCAGATCCACGCGCAGGCCGTCACCCGCGCCCGCGCCGCAGGGCTGACGGTGCATGTGTTCGAAGAGGGCTATATGCGGCCCTATTGGGTCACCTATGAGCGCGGCGGATCGAACGGGCATTCGCGCCTGATGGAGATGAGCGTCGAGGACATGCGCCGCGTGCTCGAAAACTCCGATATGGACACGCCGGTGCCGCCCGCGCGCTGGGGCGATATGCGCCAGCATGTGTTCTACGGCGCGCTCTATCATTGGTTCGTGATGTTCCGAAACGGCGATTACCGCAATTTCCGCCCCCACCGCGCGCTTGGGGTGGGCAAGGAATTCCAGCTTTATATCAAACGCTTGCTGCTCATGCCTGCGCAGGCCGTGGACCGGATGATCGCCACCTTCCGCATTCGCAACGGCGGCTTTCCCTATCACCTCGCGCTCTTGCAGCTCGAGCATGACAGCTCGTTCCAGATGCATTCGCCCTTTGCCACCATGACCGATTTTCTCGACGTGGTGATCCGCGGGTTTGCCGAAGGCGCGCCGAGCCATCACCATCTGGTGTTCAAATCCCACCCGCTCGAAGATGGCCGCGTGCCGCTGCGCCGCGAGGTCAAGCGGCTGGCCAAGGCTTACGGTCTCAAGGGCCGTGTGCATTGGGTGCGCGGCGGCAAGCTGGCGCAGCTCTTGAACGATGCGCGCACCGCCGTCACCGTCAATTCCACCGCCGCGCAGCAGGTCCTGTGGCGCGGCATCCCGCTCAAGACCTTTGGCGATGCGGTCTATGCCAAGCCCGAGTTTGTCTCGACCCAGCCCCTGCCCGAGTTCTTCGCAGGCGCGGGCCGCCCCGACCGGCGCGCCTATACCGATTACCGGCGCTATTTGTTGGAAACCAGCCAGATCGCGGGCGGGTTTTATTCGGCGCGCGGGCGGCGGCAATTGATGCGCCAAGTGGTCGATATGATGCTCTCTGCCGAAGATCCCTATGACGCGCTGGCGTCGGGCTCTGCCGCGCCGCGCCAATCGCTGCGGGTGGTCAATTAGGGCCGAACCGTCCGCGGGCGGCGCGCGCCTTAATAGGGGCCGCAAACCTGTGCCTGCCCCATCTGCACCCAAATCGCGCCGGATCCCTTTCCAAATCTAGCGGCGCGCATATCGCCGCCCACAACACCTTGCGGTCCGCCCCCCCCGCGCGGCCCTAAGGCCACACATTGGCGCAGCTTTGCCCTCCAACCCCGCGCAAATGCTGGATTTTTGCAATCGGCTGGGCTAGCCTTGCTCCAAAGTGCCCGAAAAACGAGGCGCAATGAGGCAGAAATATCAGGTCGAGGAGACCCGAGCAGTGAAAACCCATTCCACAAAATGGGCGCGTGGCATCGCGCTTGTGGCCGCTCTGGCCGTCGTATCCTCTTGCGGTTTGCCGCGTGTAGGCCCCAATAAACGCGAGATTTTCGCAGGTTCCGTGCAAAAGGAAGGCGATGCCTTTGTCGTGGCGGTCAATGACCGCGTGACCCGCGCCACCGCGTTCACCCCCGCGCTCGGCTTTTCCAACGCCTTCTTGAACGCAGGCCAGATCGGATCGGACACCATCCGCCCCGGTGACACGCTGGGCCTGACCATTTGGGAAAACGTCGATGACGGGCTTTTGGTCGGCGAAGGGCAAAACTCGGCGGTGCTCGAAGAGGTGCAAGTCGATGGCGCCGGTTTCATTTTCGTCCCCTACGCGGGCCGCATCCGCGCGGCGGGCAACACCCCCGAAGCCATCCGCCGGATCATTTCCACCAAGCTCGAAGGCCAGACCCCCAGCCCGCAAGTGCAGGTCCGCCGCCTTGCCGGTGACGGTTCGACCGTCAGCCTCGTCGGCGCCATCGGCGGCCAAGGCGTCTATGCGATCGAGCGCCCCACCCGCACGCTTTCGGCAATGCTGGCCCGCGCGGGCGGCATTACCATTGAGCCCGAAACCGCACAGATCACCGTGATCCGCGGCAAGGAACGCGGCGAGATCTGGTTTCAGGACCTCTACAAACATCCGCAAAACGACATCGCCCTGCGCGGCGGGGATCGCATCTTGATCGAGGCCGACACCCGCGCCTTTACCGCGCTTGGCGCCACATCGGGTCAGGCCCGCGTGACCTTCGAGACCCAAACGCTCAGCGCGCTCGAAGCCATCGCCCAAGTCGGCGGTTTGGTCCCCACGGCGGCCGATCCCACCGGCGTGTTCGTTCTGCGCAACGAGCCTGCGGAGATCGCCAATCAATTGATGGGCCGCAGCGATCTGATCGGGGCGCAGCGCCTTGTCTATGTGCTGGACCTGACCAAACCCAACGGCATGTTCATGGCCCGCGATTTCGTGATCCGCGACGGCGATACGCTCTATGTGACCGAAGCGCCCTTCACCCAGTGGAACAAAACCATTGGCGCGATCACCGGCTCGCTTACCCCGATCAATTCGATCAACTCGCTCGCGGGCAACTAAACCTCGTGGGTCGTCCCAAATGATGGATGCTCCGCAAAACACAGCCGCCGGTCTCTCCAACCGGCGGCTGCTTTATTACACCCTCGGATTTATCCGCAGCCCGCGCATCCGCGCGATTTTGCGCAGCGCCGGTTACCGGCCGGTTTTCGGCTATACCGCCCGCCCGCGCGAAGGCGATGTGATCGGCGTTTGGGGCCATAGCCCCTATGCCAAACGCGGCGAGGCAATGGCACAAAAAACCGGCCTGCCGATTGTGCGCATCGAGGATGCGCCCTTGCGCTCCTTGCGTCCCGGGCGCAGCGGCGAGCCGCCCTTGGGCCTGACCATCGACACCCGCGGCGTAATGTTTGATGCGGCGCAACCTTCTGATCTGGAACATCTTTTGATGACCGATCCGCTTGATGATGCGGCGCTATTGTCGCGGGCGCGCGGCGCCATGGCACGCATCCGCGAGGCGCATCTGAGCAAATACAGCGCCAACGACCCCGCCCTGCCCGCGCCCGAGGCGGGCTATGTTCTGGTCATCGACCAGACCCGCGGCGATGCCTCGGTGCGCCTTGGCGGGGCCGATGCCAACAGCTTTCGCGAGATGCTCTATTACGCCATGGAGGATCACCCCGCCGCGCGCATCGTGATCAAGACCCACCCCGAAACCGCCGCAGGCCACCGCGCCGGATATTTCGGCCCCCAAGACGCCCAAGACCCAAAAGGCCGCGTCACGCTCCTCACCGAAAACCACAGCCCTCATGCCCTGCTTGAGGGGGCGATTGCGGTCTATACCGTCACTTCGCAAATGGGGTTCGAGGCCATTGTGGCCGGTCACCGCCCGCAAGTCTTCGGCCAGCCCTTCTACAGCGGCTGGGGCCTGAGCGACGAGCGCCACCCCAACCCGCTCACCCGCCGCACGCGCAGCCTGACGCGGGTGCAGATGTTTGCCGCCGTGATGATGCTTTACCCGCATTGGTTCGACCCTTACCGCGGCAAAGCCTGCCAGATCGAAGAGGTCATCGCCGCGCTGGAGGCCGAGACCCGCGCCCACCGCGAGGATGGCAAAGGATGGACCGCATCGGGAATGCGCCTGTGGAAACGGCGCGCCTTGCAAGGGTTTTTCGGCGCGCAAAAGCCCCTGCGCTTCACCGATACCCCCCTTGATGAGGACCGCCCGCATATGGTCTGGGGCGCGCCGCAAGATGCGCCCGAGGGGGCATGGCATCTTGAGGACGGTTTTTTGCGCTCCAAAGGATTGGGCGCGGCGCTCACCGCGCCGCTGTCTTTGGTCTTGGACGATCTCGGGCTTTATTACGATCCCACCCGCGAGAGCCGTCTGGAGCGGATGATCCACGCGCGCGCCGACAGGTTACGCCCCGATCAGGCCCTGCGCGCCGAACGTTTGATGGCGCAGATCACCAAAGCGGGGCTGAGCAAATACAACCTGACGCGCCGCGCGCCCGATCTGGACGGAGTGCCCGAGGGCCCGCGCATTCTGGTGCCGGGGCAGGTCGAGGATGACGCCTCGATCCGGCTTGGCACCCGCGATGTGGCGACCAATCTGGCGCTGCTGGAGGCGGTGCGCGCCGCCCGCCCCGATGCGGTGCTGCTCTATAAACCCCACCCCGATGTGGAGGCGGGCCTGCGCCAAGGTGCGGTGCCCGAGGCGGCGCTGGCCCGCCTTGGCGCGCATCCCCTGCCTCAAAGCGATCCCGCCGCCCTGTTGGGACAGGTCGATGAGGTCTGGACCATGACGTCTGGGCTGGGGTTTGAGGCCTTGATGCGCTCGGTGCCGGTCACCTGCCTTGGTGCGCCGTTTTATGCCGGATGGGGGCTGACGACAGACCTTGGCCCCGTGCCGGTGCGCCGCGCGCGCAGCCCCGCGCAAAATCCCGTGAGCCTTGCGGCGCTGGTCCATGCGGCGCTGATCGATTATCCGCGCTATGTCGATCCGATCACGCGCCGCCCCTGCCCGCCCGAAGTGGTGGCCGAGCGCCTCGCCGCTGGGCAAACCGGCGCCGCAGGGCCCGCGCTCAGAGTGCTGTCGAAACTGCAAGGGCTGATGGCCAGCCGCGCGCATTGGTGGCGCTAGGGCGCTAAAGCTCGGCGCGCCGCCAGATGTGCAACACATCATTGCCCACGGCCCGCGTCTCGCACAGTTTAAAGCGCGGCGCATCGCCAAGACGCTCGACGCCCATGGCGCTCAGGCTCGGGCGCCCCTCGGCCCCCAAGGCCAGACCGGCGGTAAAGCCGATCAGTTGATCCACCAGATCGGCCCCCAAGAGCGAGGCGGCCAAAGCGCCGCCGCCCTCGCAAAACACCCGCGTCAAACCCGCCGCGCCCAGCTTGGCCAAAATATCGCCCGCATCCAGCATCCGGCCCGCCCCGCGCACTTCGATGAGCCTTGCGCCCATGCCCTCCCACGCTTGGCGCAGCGCCGGATCGGCATCGGCCCCATGCACCAGCCACAACGGCACCTCGCCCGCCGTGCGCGCCAGATTGCTCAGCAGTGGCATATCCAATCGCCGCGAAACCACCACACGCACAGGTTGGCGCGCGACGCCCAGATCGCGCACCGTCAGCGTCGGATCATCGGCCCGCGCCGTGCCGCCGCCGACCATAACCGCATCATGGCTGGCGCGTTGCAAATGCACCAAACGGCGCGCCTGCGGCCCCGTGATCCATTGGCTCTCGCCCGAGGCCGTGGCAATGCGCCCGTCAAAGCTGGACGCCAGTTTGAGCGTGACCAAGGGGCGGCCTTGCTCGCGTGTCATGAAAAATCCGGCGTGATCGCGGGCGGCCTCGGCGGTCAATATGCCAGTGGTGACCTCGATGCCCGCCGCGCGCAGCATCGCAAACCCCTGCCCCGACACGCGCGCATCCACGTCTTCGAGCGGCGCCACAACCCGCGCCACGCCCGCATCGATCAGGGCCTGCGCGCAGGGCCGGGTTTGTCCGGTATGGGCGCAAGGCTCCAGCGTGACATAGGCCGTCGCGCCGCGCGCTGCCGCACCTGCTTGGGCCAAGGCGGCAGGTTCGGCATGGGGCCGCCCGCCCGCCGCGGTCCAGCCGCGCCCGACGATCCGGCCCGCGTTGACGATCACACAGCCGACCGCAGGATTGGGCCATGTCGCCCCCTGCCCGCGCCGCCCCAAAGAAAGGGCAAGCGCCATGTAGCGGTGATCGGTTTGGCTCACGCTTCGGGTTCGACGTTCGGCCGCAATTCCGAGACGAATTTATCGAAATCATCCGCCGCTTGGAAGTTTTTATAGACGCTGGCAAAGCGCACATAGGCCACGGTATCGATACGGGCCAAAGCCTCCATCACGATCTCGCCGATGAGTTTGGACGGGATATCCGTCTCGCCCATGCTTTCCAGACGGCGCACGATGCCCGAAATCATCTGGTCCATGCGCTCTTGTTCGATGGGACGTTTTTGCAAGGCGATGCGGATCGAACGCTCCAGCTTGTCACGGTCGAAATCCTCGCGCCGCCCGTTGGTTTTGAGAACCACCAGATCGCGCAGCTGCACACGCTCATAGGTCGTGAAACGGCCGCCACATGCGGGGCAAAACCGGCGGCGACGGATCGAAACATGGTCTTCGGCCGGACGGCTGTCTTTGACTTGGGTATCAATATTTCCACAAAACGGGCAACGCATTGGCCGGGTCCTCTTGTCACTTCTGTGCAATCATGGGGTGCGGGCGCGCGGATATAGCGGCGCCCCACCGCCTGTCCACCGCCACTATAGGACAGCCACCACCCTTTGGGTAGAGCAAAAGTCAGCCCGCAAGATGCGCTGCAATCTGGCGGGTATGGGGCGCATCGCGATGCTCGAACAAATAAATCCCCTGCCATGTGCCAAGGCGCATCCGCCCGTCGGCCACGGGGATCGACACCGACACGGGCATCATCGCGGCCTTGATATGGGCGGGCATGTCGTCGGGACCCTCATAGGTGTGGGTGAGATAGGACATCGACGGATCGCTGGTCGGCGGCACGAGGCGGGCGAAATAGGCGCGCAGATCGCTTTGCACCTCGGGATCGGCGTTCTCCTGAATGAGCAACGAGCAAGAGGTATGGCGCACAAAAAGCGTCAACAGCCCGTCGCTGAGCGTGCCGCAGGCGATCCAGCGCGCCACATCGCGGGTGAATTCATAAAGGCCCTGACCGTGAGTTTGGATGGAAAATACGTTCTGTAACAATGCTCTGCCCTTCGAAATTAATGCAGATTACGCCGCAAACTGCCCTTTGGGCAAGCCGCATCACAAAATCACCGGATCAGCAGATCACAAGATCCACGGCGGATCATCCTCGCGCAGACGGCACAGGGCCTCGGCATGGATTTGCGACATGTGAAAACCCGCCAGATCGAGGCGCACCGAATAATTGCCGCCCTGCCCCAACCGCGTGCCGCCATCCGCAGGGGCGGTGAGGGTAAAATGCACCGGACCGCGCGCCCCTGCGCCCTCGGCCAGATAGAGCCGCGCCGCGCCGCGCGCCCCGAGCCGCCGCGCCGCATAGTCGGAGGCCGCGCACCATGTCTCGCGCGGGCCTGCGCCGCCGCTGCGCTCTACGGCAAAGGCACCCGCGCCCGTGGCGGTGATGTCTAGCCCGTTCTGGGCGCGGTAAAGATCTCCCGCCGCCGCGGCCAACGGGGGGACAGCAACGAGGCAAGCCAAGGCAAAGCGCACCGCGCGAGAAGAGAGATGGGAAAGCGTCATGGCACATCCTCGCAATACAGACGTGGTGCAACTCTACGCCGCCGCGGCGCGCAGGTCCATCGCCCCGAATGTCACAGGCGCGGCATATGCGCCTTGCACAGCGCCCAGACCCGCGCCTCGAACTCCGGCTTGGCCGGTTCAAACCCGTGCATCGCCAAAGCCCAGTAGAAATAATCGGCATAGGGGAAGCTGGCCAAAGCCACCGGCGCCGCCTCGACCGCGCGGGGCAGATCGACCGGATCCTCGGCCACCCAAGCGGCGTGATGGTAATCGGTGCGCCCGCACAGGATCACCGGTTTTTCATGCATCAAGGCCTCGAACCCCACGGCGCTGGTCTGGGTCACGATGCGGTCGCTGGCGGCGATCAGATCATGCACCGAAGCCGTGCTGGGCGTCACGCCGCAGCGCGCCGCATGGGCCGCCAGATCGGCGCCCCGCCCCGCATCCCCCGCCGGATGCAATTTGAGATAGACGCGGCGCCCCTTGGCGGCCTCGGCCACTGCGCTGATCATCTCGGCGGCGGACATATAGTGCTGCGGCTGTTTGAAATGGTCGATATCTTGGGCAAAAATCGCCGCATAGGCCGGATCGAGCGGCGCGGCGGAGGGCGCGGGCTGGGCCAGTTTGCTGACATTCTCGCGCCGCATATAGCCGCTGACCCCGTTGAAAAAATACCGCGCCGCATGGTGGTCGATCACATCGGGGTCAAAAACGCGCCCCGCCTGCGCCGCGCGGCCATGCACCCCCATCGGGTCGAGCATCCAAAAGCCCCAGATGTAATGCGGATGCGCGTGCAGGATATGCGGGGCTTGCGGGCTGTGCGGACCGATGAGGATATGCAGATGCGGCTGCTCCAGCAGGCGCTGCGAGGCCTTGCGCTCTGCGCGGATCAAAAACGCCTTATGCCCCTCGGCGCGCGCCTTGGCGGCCAGCTTGGTGAAAAAATCGAACCGGTCCTCGCGCAGCGCCGCGAACCATGTCTCGGAGGCATGCACGATCACGGCGCGCTGGCCCAAATCGGTCTGCCCGAGACGGTCGATCAAGCTGAGCGCAGGCGATGGGGCATGGGGGATCATGGGCACAGTGTGGCGCAAATCTGGGCGCTATGGCAAGAGCATAGCCAGCATCGCCCGCATGGACCATATGGCGCGCCGCCGATGCGCCCCAATCCTCGCGCCGCGCCGCCGAAAACAAAAAGCGCCCCGCAGGGCGCTTTTGCTTATTGATCGAGGAAACTGCGCAATTTGCGCGACCGCGACGGGTGTTTGAGCTTGCGAAGTGCCTTGGCTTCGATCTGCCGGATCCGCTCGCGCGTCACGCTGAACTGTTGGCCGACCTCTTCGAGCGTGTGGTCGGTGTTCATCCCGATGCCGAAGCGCATCCGCAGCACACGTTCCTCGCGCGGGGTGAGCGAGGACAGGACCCGCGTCGTGGTTTCCTTGAGGTTTTCCTGAATGGCGCTGTCCAGCGGCAGAACCGCGTTCTTGTCTTCGATGAAATCGCCAAGCTGGCTGTCTTCCTCGTCGCCAATCGGCGTTTCGAGCGAAATCGGCTCCTTGGCGATTTTCATCACCTTGCGGACCTTTTCGAGCGGCATTTGCAGCTTTTCGGCCAATTCCTCGGGCGTCGGTTCGCGGCCGATCTCGTGGAGCATCTGGCGGCCGGTGCGCACCAGTTTGTTGATCGTCTCGATCATATGCACCGGAATACGGATGGTGCGCGCCTGATCGGCGATCGAGCGGGTGATCGCCTGACGGATCCACCATGTCGCATAGGTCGAGAATTTATACCCGCGCCGGTATTCGAATTTATCCACGGCCTTCATCAGGCCGATATTGCCTTCCTGAATGAGATCAAGGAATTGCAAACCGCGGTTGGTGTATTTCTTGGCGATGGAGATCACGAGGCGCAGGTTGGCCTCGACCATTTCCTTCTTGGCCTGACGGGCCTCTTTCTCGCCCTTCTGGACCTGCTGCACGATGCGGCGGAATTCGGAGATATCCAAACCGATATACTGGCCGACCTGCGCCATATCGGCGCGCAATTCCTCGACCTTGTCGGAGGAGCGTTCAAAGAACATCTGCCAGCCGCGACCGGATTTCTCGCCCATTTCCTCAAGCCATGTGGGGTCAAGCTCGCGGCCGCGATACTCGTCCACAAACTCGCGGCGGTTGATCCGCGCTTGGTCGGCCAATTTCACCATGGCGCTGTCGATCTGCATGATCCGGCGGTTGATGCCGTAAAGCTGGTCGATCAGGGCCTCGATGCGGTTGTTATGCAGGTGCAGCCCGTTGACCAGTTCGACGATCTCGGAGCGCAGCTTTTGATAGGTCGCTTCGTCCTTGTCGTTAAAGCTGTCGTCCTCGTTGAGCGTCGCGGAAATCCGGCTGTCCTGCATTTCGGACAGGTGGATGTAGTCCTCGGCGATGCGGTCGAGCGTTTCGAGAACCGACGGCTTCAACGCGGCTTCCATCGCCGCAAGGCTCATATTGGCCTGTTCGTCCTCGTCGTCATCGTCATCAACGGCAATCGGATTGCCGTCGGCGTCCAGCTCTTGCTTGGTCTCCTCGCCCTCCGAGGCCGCAGGCGCTGCGCCGACATTGGCCACAACGGGGGCCTCGTCGTCGTCTTCGCCCATCTGGTCGCCAAAGGTGGTCTCCAGATCGATCACATCGCGCAGCAAGATATCCTCGGACAAAAGTTCGTCGCGCCAGATGGTGATCGCTTGGAAGGTCAGCGGGCTTTCGCACAGCCCGAGGATCATCGTATTGCGGCCCGCCTCGATGCGTTTGGCAATCGCGATCTCGCCCTCGCGCGACAAAAGCTCGACCGAGCCCATTTCGCGCAGATACATGCGCACCGGATCATCCGTGCGGTCGAGCTTTTCCGAGGTGCCCGAGGACAGGGTGACATCGCGATTCGAACTGGCATCGACCACGGCGGTCGATTTGCTCTCTTCTTCCTCGGCGTCCTCGTCCTCGATGATGTTGATGCCCATCTCCGACAGCATCGACATCACATCTTCGATCTGCTCCGAACTCACCTGATCGGGGGGCAGAACCTGATTGAGCTGGTCGTAAGTGATATAGCCTTTTTCGCGCGCCTCCGCGATCATCTTCTTGACGGCGGCTTGGCTCATATCGAGCGAGCCTTCGGCGTCCTGATCGTCGGTCTTGGCGTCGTCGTTGTCTTTGGCGGCCATAGGGTGCTCCTGCGCTAGCGCTTTGGCGGGCGGGTGATTCGATTCGCTTAACCCGAATCAATAACGTGGATCAGGGTGATTCGCACGTCCCCATTAGCCCGATTTGTTTACCGAATCGTCATCATCGTCCCGCCCCGTGGTAAATAGGGCGCTTTTTACCGGCGGCGAGGCACAAAAGCCCCAAAACCGGCGCCTGTCTTGCGCGCCGCAGGCAGCGGCGCCTCTTGCCGGTTTGCTTCCACATCCCCGCCCCCGCAGCGCTCGGCCCGCGCTCAGCGGCGTTTCTTCTCGAAGCGGATCGTTTGCATCAACGCATCCAGCGCGCTGCGCTCGTCGCGGTTGATCGGGGCGCCGTTCTCGCCCATGTCATATTCGGCCTTGTCCTCTTGCTGGCTGCGCGCGGCGCGATCATGGGCCTCGGCGGCCTGCGCCAAACGCCATGTCAGCGTCTCGTCCTCGACATGGATAAAATCTTCCTCCGCCTCGCGCACCTCCGCCGCCAACCCGCGCCGCGCCTCCAGCTTGGCAAGCTCTTCGGCCAAGGTCATTTCCGCGCGTTCCAGATCGCCCGGACGGCGCACCGGCGGGCAGATGCGCACATGGGGCTGCGCCATCAGCCGTTCAAGAGCGCCGCGCCCGATTTCTTGGGAAATCTTTGCGCATAGGATTTCGGCGGCGCGGTTGCGCGGCGCGGCGGCCAGAACCGGCGGCAGCCAAGCGCCGCCCGCGTGAGCGCCGCCCCCATCATCACCGCCCCGTACATCACCGCTCTGCGGCCCTGCCCCCTGCGCGGCGCTGGCGGCGACATCGGCGCCAGCATAGCTCTCAAAGCTGGCGGCAAATCTCTCGGCGGCGGCCTCCTCGCCGCGCTCCTCGGGGGCCAGATGATCCATCGCGGCTTCCATCGCATAGGCGTCCTCGGGGATTGCCTCAAAGGGCATCTCCTCCATCGGCGCGCCCTCATCGGCAAAGCCTTCCGCATCGGGCGCAGGGCCGAAAGCGGCGTCATAGTCGGGTGCGAACCCGTCCTGCGGCGGTGGCATCTGCGCCTGCGGCGGGGTCTGTGCCTGCGGCGCGGGGGGGACGACCACGGGCGGCGCGTCCTC
This sequence comes from Litorivita sp. NS0012-18, assembly GCF_040371945.1. Lineage (NCBI taxonomy): Bacteria > Pseudomonadati > Pseudomonadota > Alphaproteobacteria > Rhodobacterales > Paracoccaceae > Litorivita > Litorivita sp. NS0012-18. The sequence goes on from NZ_BAABWS010000001.1 coordinate 729,314, forward strand.
GATTGCGTCTTCGCGCGCGCCGTCAAGGCGGCCCTCCTGCGGCGCGGCCTCATCATGCACCTCATCTTGCGCGGCCTCAAGCAAGGCCGCCTCGGCATGGCGCAGCACCAGATCGCGCAGCGGGCCGTGCTCGGCGCCCGTGCATTGCATCCGCGCGATGCGGCGGCGGAAGCTCTCGACCACCTGCGGCGTGGCGATGAGGCTGGCCAAGATCACCCCGACACGCAAATGATCCTGCGCCTTCGGATCGGCCCCCACGAGGGCCGAGGCCTTTGCGCCTTGGGTCGGCGGCTGCGGCGGGGCCTGCCATTTGCCGCGCCCTGCGCCGCCCGCGCGCCGCGGCGTCCATGTGCCGCCGCCCTGTTTGGCGCTGCCCGCCCCCGCGCCGCCGCCCTGCCCGCGATTGGGCCGGAACAGCGCCCAGCGCAATTCCTTGATCGCCTCGCCGTAATGTTTGCGGATCGACGGATCGCGGATCAGTTTGATCTTCTCGCGCAGCGCCTTGTCGAGCCCCGCCTTGCGCTCGGGACTGTCGAAATTCTTGCCCTCGGTCTCGCGCTGCCACAACAGATCGACCATCGGCACCGCCCCGTCGATCAACTCCCCCATCGCCGCCGCACCATTGGAGCGGATCACATCATCGGGGTCCTTGCCCTCGGGCATGATCGCAAAGCGCAAGGATTTGCCCGCCTCCAGCAAAGGCAGCGCCAGATCGATCACCCGCATCGCGGCGCGCAAACCGGCGGCATCGCCGTCGAGCGCGATCACCGGCTCGGGCGAGATGCGCCACAACAGCGCCAGTTGATGCTCGGTCACCGCCGTGCCCAAAGGCGCCACCGCCGCGCCGAACCCCGCCTCGGACAGGGCAATCACATCCATATAGCCCTCGGCCACGACCAGCGCCTGCCCCTTGCCCGCCGCCTCGCGCGCGGGGCCTTGGTTGTAAAGCGAGCGGCCCTTGTCAAACAGCGCCGTCTCAGGCGAGTTGAGATATTTGGCGTTGTCATTGGGGTCCATCGCCCGCCCGCCAAAGGCAATGGCGCGCCCGCGCCCGTCGCGGATCGGGAACATGATGCGGTTGCGGAAAGTGTCATAGGGCTTTTTGCCCTTGGTGCTGGCCTTGGCCAATCCGGCCCCGAGGATCAACTCTTCGGGCACGTTTTTCGCCCGCAGATGGTCCCACAGGTTTTGCCAGCCCTCCGGCGCAAACCCGATGCCAAAGCGCTCTTGCGCCGCCTCATCCAGACCGCGCCGCACAAGATAGTCACGCGCAGGCCCCGCCGCGCCGGTGCGCAGTTGCAGGCGGAAATATTGCACCGCCATTTCCATCACCTCGGCCAGTTGCGCATTGCGGTCGGCCTTTTGCTGGGCCTGCGGATCGCGCGCGGGCATCGGCAGGCCGCATTCCTGCGCGAGGATTTTCACCGCCTCCATGAAATCGACATTCTCGGTCTCGCGCACAAAGGAGATCGCATCGCCCTTGGCGTGACAGCCAAAGCAGTAATAGTAGCCCTTGCGGTCATCGACGTGGAAAGAGGCGGATTTTTCTTGGTGGAAGGGGCATGGCGCCCACATGTCGCCCTTGCCCTGATTGGATTTGCGCGCATCCCACATGACTTTGCGCCCGACAACCTGACTAAGCGAGGTTCGGCTGCGCAACTCGTCCAAGAATCCCGGTGGTAGGCTCATGGCCCTATATTGGCCCGCCCGCGCCCAGAGTCTAGAGCCCAGCGCCGCCCGCGCGCCCTAAGCGGCACGCGGGCGGGCAGGTTCTTGTGGATAACCGCGCGGCGCGCGCGGCGATGCTCAAAGCCCTTTGGCGCGGTAAGAGGCCGCAACCTTTTCGATCGCCACCAGATAGGCCGCCGTGCGCAGGTCCTCGACATCCTCGCGCTCGTGCCAGACCTTGCGCATGGCCTGATAGGCGATGCGCATCGTGTCATCGAGACCCGAGCGCACCAGCTCCAGCTCATCCGCGCCGCGCAGGTATTTCTCGCGAAACCCGTCCGAGACCGACCATTTGCCGCCCATGGCCTCGGAGAGCTGCTCGAGCTCGTCGATCACCAATTGGTGGCGCGCCTCTTCTTGGCGCCGCTGCATGCGGCCAAAGCGGATATGCGACAGGTTCTTGACCCATTCGAAATAGGAAACCGTCACCCCGCCCGCATTGGCATACATATCGGGAATGATCACCACGCCCTTTTTGCGCAGGATGTCATCGGCCCCTGCGGTCACCGGCCCGTTGGCGGCCTCGATGATCAGCTTGGCCTTGATGCGCTCGGCATTGCCGAGGTTGATCACCGCTTCGAGCGCGGCAGGGATGAGGATATCGCAGGCCTCCTCCAGAACCTCGGCGCTTTGTTTGGCATGGGCGGCATGGGGATATCCGGCCACGCCGCCATGTGTGACGATCCAGTCGCGCACCGCCTCGACATTGATCCCCTCGGGGTCATGCAAGGCGCCGTCATGTTCGATGATGCCGATGATCTTGGCCCCGTCCTCTTCGGAGAGGAATTTGGCCGCGTGATAGCCCACATTGCCAAGACCCTGCACGATGATGCGCTGATCGCCCAGCGTGCCGGACAGATGCGCGGCGGCGATGTCTTCGGGGTGGCGGAAGAATTCGCGCAACGCATATTGCACCCCGCGCCCCGTGGCCTCGACCCGCCCCGCGATGCCGCCCGCATTGAGCGGCTTGCCGGTGACGCAGGCCTTGGCGTTGATATCTGTGGTGTTCATGCGCGCATATTGATCGGCGATCCACGCCATCTCGCGCTCGCCCGTGCCCATATCGGGGGCGGGCACGTTTTGCGACGGATGGATCAGGTCGCGTTTGGCCAGCTCATAGGCAAAGCGGCGCGTGACCTGTTCAAGCTCGTGCTCGTCATATTCGCGCGGATCGATGCACAGCCCGCCTTTGGAGCCGCCAAAGGGCGCCTCGACCAAGGCGCATTTATAGGTCATCAGCGCCGCCAGCGCCTCGACCTCGTCCTGATGCACGCTGAGCGCATAGCGAATGCCGCCCTTGACCGGCTCCATGTGATCGGAATGCACCGAGCGATAGCCGGTAAAGGTCTGGATCTTGCCGCGCAGGCGCACGCCGAAACGCACCGTATAGGTGGCGTTGCAGACGCGGATTTTCTCCTCCAGACCTGGCGGCAGGTCCATCAGCGCCACGGCGCGGTTGAACATCAAATCCACGCTCTCGCGAAAACTCGGCTCGCTGGCCGCGCTGTTTTGGGTCTCGACTGTTTGGCTCATCGCCGTTCTCCTCTTAAGGCCGGACCACGCCGGACCGCGCCCGCATCCCCCCGCACGGGGTATGGTGGCGCATTGCATCACTTAAGGCGCAAACTGGTCACTGTAAGGTTAACCACTGCAAGAAAGCGTCGCGCAGACCGCGCAGACCCGCAAACGCCCCGCCCCGCAGGTCAACCCCGCAGCCCCGCACAAACGCGCAGGCCCGCCCAGCGCCCGATCGGGGCAAAAGGCGCGGGCCATCTTTCGCGCGATACCCCCGCCCGCATTAACCTTTGATTCATCCTTACCTGTCTTTTTGAACACGAATCACCTTATGGCGGCTGACCCTAGGGCCGATTTGAGGCAGATCACGCCCCCAAGCCGCCCCGCGCCGCCCATCGTTTCGCCCGCCGAAACAATCGCCGCCCCGCGCCGCGCAATGTCACTGCAATTGCTTATAAACCCCTCGGTTTGGGCACGCGCGCGCCCCATTCTTGCCATAGTGGTTGAGCATAAGTTGAGGGTGCGAAAAGCGTCTTTTGAGGGAGAATCCCAGAGCGGCGCGAAACGAGTAAAGGGCATTGAAATGAAACTGACAGCTTTCGGGGCAATCAAGAAACGGCGCGCGTTGGGTGACGCAGACCGCATCGACGACAAGGCTTTCCTGAAACACTTTGTGCGCGAAGAAGACGGCACAATGGTGGCTTTGGCAGTTTATATCTTTCTGGCGATGATGATCGTCGGGGGCATCGGGGTCGACCTGATGGCCTTCGAGATGAACCGCACCCGTTTGCAGCACACGCTTGACCGCGCTGTTCTGGCCGCGGCGGACCTTGATCAAGAGCTTGAACCGGCCGATGTGGTCACCGATTACTTCCGTAAATCGGGGATGGAGCAATTCCTGACCAATATCAATGTCGATCAGGGGATCAATTACCGCACGGTGTCCGCCCACGCCACAGCCCGCGTAAAAACCCAATTCATCCACATGATCGGCGTCGATACCTTTGAAGCCCCCGCTTACGGCGAGGCCGAGGAAAAGATCGGCCATGTGGAAATCTCGATGGTGCTCGATATCTCCGGCTCCATGAAGGAAAACAGCCGTATCCAGAACCTGCGCGAAGCGGCCAAAACCTTTGTCGATACGGTGATCCGCGAAGAGAACGAGGACCGTATCTCGCTCAGCATCGTGCCCTATTCGGAGCATGTGAACTTGGGCGAGGAGATCTTTGACCGTCTGCCGAACACCAACCACCGCCATGATTTCAGCCATTGCGTCGAAATGCGCGACAGCGATTTCAGCACCACCACGATCAGCAGCTCTTATCGCTATGACCAGATGCAGCATTTCGAGTGGAACTACTACGGTGGCCGCGATCAGGATCTGCAAGATGCGGTTTGCCCGCTGAGCCAAGACAGCCGCCACGTCCAAGATCTCAGCCCGCGTCCGCAAAACACCGTGACCGCGTTCAGCCAGGACAATGCCGCGCTCAAGAACAAGATCGACTCCCTGCGCCCGATTTCCGGCACCGCGATCTACCAAGGGATGAAATGGGGCGTTGCCTTGCTTGACCCTTCGACACAGGGCATCGTGTCGAGCCTTGCCTCTGCGGGCAAAGCCGACCCCATATTCTCGGGCCGCCCGAAATCCTATTCGGATGTCGAGACCCTCAAAACCATCATCTTGATGACCGACGGGGAAAACTCTTCGACCCAACGGATCGCCAATTGGGCCTATGACAGCGACAGCGACTATGTGCACTGGGACCGTTACAACTTTAACTACTACCTGCAGGCCGCCCGTGTGCGCAATTCGAGCAGCTGGTATTACACCAAATACGTCAAATCCCAAGGCGATGCGCTGCTCGACAATATCTGTGACGCCGCCAAGGCCAAAGGCATCGTGATCTGGTCCATCGGCTTCGAAGTCAGCAACAATGGCGCCGACGTGATGGAAAACTGCGCCTCCTCGCCGAGCCACTTCTTCCGTGTGGAAGGCATCGAGATCGAAGAAGCGTTCAAATCGATCGCCCGCCAGATTAACCAGTTGAGACTGACACAATGATCCGTATCGTCAAAAAATCCCTTCGGCGCCTGCGCCGGCAAGAGGACGGGACCGCGACGCTGGAATTCGCAATCATGTTTCCAATGTTCGTCTTCATGCTCCTCTCCGGTGTCGAGATCGGCATGATCAACTTCCGCCACTCTTTGCTGGAGCGCGGGTTGGACATGGCGGTGCGTGACCTGCGGATCGGGCCGACCTTTGCCCCCTCGCATGGCGACCTCAAAGAGAGCGTATGCACCTATGCGGGCTTCATCCCCGACTGCATGACCAACCTCAAGCTTGAGATGCTGCCGGTGGATATGCGCAACTATTCCGCCATGCCCGGAGATACCGATTGCACCGACAAGGCCGAAGAGGTCTCGCCCGTGCGTAACTTCCGCGCTGGCGGTGCCAACACCACAATGGTCCTGCGCGCCTGTGTCAAATTCGACCCCGTCTTCCCGCTTTCGGGTCTGGGCAAGGATCTGGCCACCCAAGACGGCGGACAGGCCGCGATGATCGCAACCACTGCCTACGTGCAAGAACCGAGGTAAGCGAGATGGATGCAATGACCCCCACCCCTGCGGCCAAAGGCGGCCCGCTCCATGCCCTGATCGCGCATCTGCGCGGCTTTGGCAAAGAGACCCGCGCCTCGGTCGCCATCGAAACGGCGATGATCTTGCCGATCCTGTTTTGGGCTTTCATGGCCTCTTACGGCTTCTTCGATGCCTATCGCCAGCGCTCGGTCGCGGAAAAAGCCGCCTTCACCATCGCCGATATGCTCAGCCGCGAGACCTTGGAGATCAACAACACCTATCTGGACAACACCCAAGAGCTTTTGGGGTTCCTGACCCGCACCACCGGCCCGCAATTGCGCGTCTCGGTCGTGCGTTGGGACGGATCGGACCAGAGCTATAAAATCGTCTGGTCCGAAGGGCGCGGCGGTCGCGGGGGCCTGCCCGAGGGTCCGATCTCGGATTGGGACAACCGCCTGCCCGTCATGCCCGACACCGACCGGCTGATCGTGGTCGAAACCGGCGTGCACTTCAAACCCGTGTTCAAAATCGGCATCGACGAGCACGATATGGAAAGCTTCGTCTTCTCGCGCCCGCGCTTCGCGCCCCAGCTCAAATGGGAAAGCTAAGCGCGAGCGAAGCCCCCAGAACAAAGCAAAAGGCAGGTCGCAAGACCTGCCTTTTTCGTTTTATCTTAAAGGTCACAGCACCTTAGACCGCGAAAAGCCGCGCTCATGCGCCCTCGCCCGCCCCGCGCGCGTTGATCATTGCGGCGATCATATCGGCCATGGCTTTGGTTTGCGCCCCTGCGGCCACCCCGCCAACCCCGACGCGTTTGCCCATGCGCCACCACAATCCGGGGCGCCATGCGCGGGCCTGCCCTGTGCGCAGCCGCAAGGAAAACCCGTTGGAGGGTTTGTTGGCGAAAGTGCCGCGCTCGACCGAGACCACATCGGCAATCGGCACAACCACCGACAGATCGCCCGCCGCGTCCTCGAACACAACCGCGTCTCGGGTCAACACAATCGCGCCGCGCGTCGCCCGCGCCATCGCCCGCGCCACCCAAAGCGCCCCCGCCCCCATCGCCAGCATATATAGCCGCCAGCCAAAGCCCATCTGCGAGCCGCCGCCCAAACCGATATAGAGCAAGATCGCCCCCAAGAGCGCCAACATCATCACCCCGAACAGGCCCCGCGGTTTCGACGCCTGCACGCGGGTCAATGCCTCTGCGCCCATCTCGGCGCCAACCACTGTTCCCACCTCTGTGCCCGCTTCGGCCTCCATGGATGCGGCGCCCTCTTCGCGGCCGTTCTGATCTGTCATGCGAAATCTCCTTTGCCGCCGCCATAGCGTGATTTGCGCGCCATGGCGAGAGCCGCGCGCCCGCACCCATGATACCCCCACACAAATGCACAGCCCCCATGCGCGCCAGCACAGGGCGGCCCATTGGCGCGCCCCCACGCGCGGCCTATCTATGACCAAACCCCATTGAGGAGACTGCCATGTCCATCCGCCCCTTGCTCGAAACCCGCCTCGCCCAACCCGCCATTGAGGGCGCGGGCGTCAGTTTGCACCGCGCTTTCGGCTTTCACCGCCCCTCCGAACTCGACCCCTTCTTGCTTTTCGACGATTTTCGCGGCGAGCATCCGAGCGATTATTCCGCCGGTTTCCCGTGGCACCCACACCGCGGCATCGAAACCATCACCTATGTGCTCTCGGGCGAGGTCACCCATAACGACAGCCTCGGCAATGAGGGCACGCTGGGCGCGGGCGATGTGCAATGGATGACCGCCGGTTCGGGCATCATGCACCAAGAGATGCCGCGCGGAAATGCGGCGGGGCAAATGCACGGGTTCCAGCTTTGGGCCAATCTGCCGCGCGATCTGAAAATGACCCAGCCGCGCTACCAAGATGTCGAGGCCAAGGAAATCCCCGAGATTATCGAGGATGACGGCACCCGCGTGCGGGTGATCGTCGGCAATTTCTGGGGCCGCAGCGGTCCCGTCGACGGCATCGCCGCCGATCCGCAATATCTCGACATCTATGTGCCCGCAGGGGTCAAAAAGACCTTCCCCGTCGCCACCGACCGGCGCGCCTTTGCCTATGTCTTCGAGGGCGCAGGCGCCTTTACCGATGCCGCCGCCCCGACGGGGGTCTTGCTCGAAAAGGAAGTGCTTGGCCAAGAGGTCAACATCCGCGATATGTCGGGCAACCGCACCCTCGTGCGCTTTGGCAATGGCGATGAGGTCACGGTGCAGGCGGGCGAGGAGGGGCTGCGCTTCTTGCTGATCTCCGGCGCGCCGATTGCCGAGCCCGTGGCATGGCACGGCCCGATCGTGATGAACACCGGCGAGGAATTGCAAGAGGCGATGCGCGAGCTGCGCAACGGCACCTTTATCAAACCGGCGCATTAAGCCGCAGGCCTCAATACGGCGGGTCATTCCTGCCCGATGAAAGCGGTGCGGCCAGACCCGCGCCTCAAACCGCGCGCCTAAACCCGCGCCGCAAACCGCGCGCCGCAAACCGCCAAACCGCACTCGCTGATAAATCGCCCCGCGCCCTCGTCACTGCCCCACCGCGGCGGCGGGGGGGGCTTTTGGCGCGAGACGGCGGGGAAAACCACCCGCCCGACCCGCCCGTGGGCATCGCCGCACGCTCCCGCGCGCATCCGCCAATCCGCACCGACGCAATACCGACGCAATACCGACGTGTTACAGACAGCCGTTTTCGGGGGGGACACAGGCCTAAAATCGGCTCAGCGCCCGACGGTTTTGCGCACCATGCCCCAATAGATTTCCTCGACCTGCGCAAGGCTGAGCCGTCCGGCCTCGCGATACCATGTGTTCACCCCCGTCAGCATGGCGATCAGCGCCAGAGCGGTGATTTTGGGATCGGGAATATCAAACTCACCCGCCGCCACACCCGCGCGCAAAATGGTTTCGAGGCGGGTCTCATAGGTCTGGCGCAGCGCCTCGACGGCTTTGAAATTCTCCTCGGTGAGGTTGCGCAATTCCATATAGGAAATGAACACCGCATCGGCGCGCACCGCGTTGAACCGGATGTGAAAGCGGGTGAAATGCTCCAGCGCGGCGCGCGGGCTGGCCACGGTAGCCCCCTTGGCGGGATCGGCGACCAGATCAGGGGCAGCATCCGCATGAGCGGCCAGAAGCTCGTCCATATGGGCGATCATGAGATCGGCCAAAAGGCTTTGTTTATCAGGGGTATAGTTATATAGCGCACCGGCCTGAACGCCGACCTCCGCCGCGATCTGGCGCATCGAAACGGCGGCATAACCATGCCGCGCGAAAAGCGCCAAAGCCGCCTCGCGTACGCGCGGGCCGGTGATGTCGGAATGTGAGCCAATCGTACGTGCCATGGGGCGGTTTTATCTGAACGTATGTTCATATCAAAGCCCTCTTTTCACTGGCGCGCGCAAGGATCGGCCGCGCTCCCTTGCGCTGCCCCCATGAGCGGCGATACAAGGGCGAAGGCCGCTTTGAGGCCGCTGCTGACGGACCTTGTTTGATGCGCCCTGCCTTTCGCCTTCTCGCCCTTTGCGCCGCCTGTGCGGCCCTGAGCGCATGCGAAGCGCCCCCCGAAGTGGGCCGCGCCATCACCGCCCAAGAGCGCGCCGCCGCCTATCCGCCCCTCGTCCCCCTCTCCCCGCTGCTCACCGCCCAACCCGAGCAGATCACCCCCGCCACCGAAGACGCCCTTCTCGCCCGCGCCGCCGCCCTGCGCGCCCGCGCCGCGCGCCTGCGCCGCAGCCCGATCGGGGCCGGTGAGCGTGCGCGCATGCTGGCAGGGCCAAATATTTAGCCAGTGCTGCAACGCAACCGCGCCCAATCGAAATGCCGCGTTGCAGTGCAGCGCAGCATTCGCTAAATCCCCAAGGCATGAGCGGCCCCGCCGCGCCCCTTGTTTTGACGAATGGAGCCCCCAATGAGCCAACCTTTACGCCTCGGGATTGCCGGTTTGGGCACGGTCGGCACCGGTGTTGTCAAAATCATCCGCCAAAAAGCCGCGCTCTTGGAAGCGCGCTGCGGGCGCGCCGTGGTGATCAGCGCCGTCAGCGCCCGCTCCAAAAGCAAGGATCGCGGCGTAAACCTGAGCGATTATGCGTGGGAAGACGATCCCGTCGCCTTGGCGCAGCGCGACGATGTGGACGTGTTTGTCGAATTGATGGGCGGCTCGGACGGACCGGCCAAGGCCGCGACCGAGGCCGCGATTGCCGCCGGAAAAGACGTGGTCACCGCCAATAAGGCCCTGCTCGCCCATCACGGTCAGGCGCTTGCCGAAACCGCCGAAGCCGCAGGCCGCGTGATCCGTTTCGAAGCCGCCGTTGCGGGCGGCATTCCGGTGATCAAAGCCCTGACCGAGGGGCTTGCGGGCAATGAAATCACCCGCGTCATGGGGGTGATGAACGGCTCGTGCAACTACATCCTGACACGAATGGAAAATGCCGGATTGACCTATCAGGAGGTCTTTGACGAGGCCAACGGGCTTGGCTATCTGGAGGCCGATCCGAACCTTGATGTGGGCGGGATCGACGCGGGCCATAAATTGGCGTTGCTGGCCAGCATCGCCTTTGGCACCAAGGTCGATTTCGACGCGGTGGAATTGGAAGGCATCGGCTGCATCACCATCGAGGATATCCGCCAAGCCGCTGATATGGGGTATAAAATCAAACTTCTGGGCGTCAGCCAGATGACCGGTCGCGGGCTGGAGCAACGCATGTCGCCCTGTCTTGTGCCCGCCACATCGCCCTTGGGGCAACTCGATGGCGGCACCAATATGGTGGTGATCGAGGGCGACGAAGTGGGGCAGATCGTCCTGCGCGGCGCGGGCGCGGGCATGGGGCCGACGGCCTCTGCGGTTTTGGGCGATATTTGTGATATCGCGCGCGGCCTGCGCATCTCGACCTTTGGCCAGCCTGCCGCGAGCCTGTCCACCGCCCCTGCCGCCGTGGCCTCGACCCCCGCGCCCTATTATTTGCGCATGACGCTGCTCGACCGCCCCGGAGCCTTGTCGAAAGTCACCAAAGCCTTGGGCGAGGCGGGGATTTCGATCCACCGGATGCGCCAATACGACCATGAGGCGGATAACGCGCCGGTGCTGATCGTGACGCATAAGACCTCGCGCGCCGATCTGGATGTGGCTTTGGCCGCGATGGACAAGCTTGACGATGTGGTCGGCGCGCCCGTCGCCTTGCGCATCGAAAGCGTCTAACGCACGCGCAGGAGCGCCCCGATGTTTAGCCATGTCACCCTCGGCATCTCGGACTTCTCCCGCGCCATGGCGTTCTACACCCCCGTGATGGAGGCGCTCGGCCACGGCTTGCGGTTTTGCGAGGCCGAGGTGCCTTGGGCGGGATGGCAAAGCGCGGGCGCGCAGCGGCCTTTGTTTGTGATCACCGCGCCCTTTGACGGGCGCGCGCCCGCCGCAGGCAATGGCGCCATGGTGGCCTTTAATGCGGCGGAGCGCCGAGCGGTGACACGCGCCTATGATCTGGCCCTTGCCAATGGCGGGACCTGCGAGGGGCCACCGGGCTTGCGCCCGCAGTATCACAAGGACTACTTTGGCGCTTACCTGCGCGATCCGGACGGCAATAAGCTTTGCTTTGTCTGCCACGCGCCGGAGCAATAAAACGCGCCGCGCGGGGCCTGCCCCGATGGGCCAAACAGATGTAAGGCAATGGTTTGATGAGCTATCTGGAGGTTGAACGCTCGCTGTCGGGGCGGCGCTGGGTCGGACCGGGGATCGAGGTGGACCGCGCCGCCGAGGCCATTGCCCAAGACACCGGATTGCCGCGCCCCTTGTGCCAGACCTTGGCGCGGCGCGGCGTGCGCGCCGATGAGGCCGAGGCCTTTTTGAACCCGCAATTGCGCGACCTTCTGCCCGATCCGCGCAGCCTCAAGGATATGGAAAAAGCCGCCTCAAGGTTTCTGCACGCGCTCAAAAGCAAAGAGCGCATTGCGGTTTTTGCCGATTACGATGTCGATGGCGGCACCTCTGCGGCGCTGCTGATCTGGTGGCTGCGCGATATGGGCCATAGCGCCACGCTTTATGTGCCCGACCGGATCGACGAAGGATACGGACCCAACGAGCCCGCAATGGCCGATCTGGCCAAGGATCACGACCTGATCATCTGCGTGGATTGCGGCACGGTCAGCCACGGGCCGGTGGCCGCCGCCAAGGGCGCGGATGTGGTCATTCTGGACCACCATTTGGGCGGCGAGGAGCTGCCCCCCGCTTTGGCCGTGGTCAATCCCAACCGTCAGGACGAGAGCGGCGATCTGGCGCATCTTTGCGCCGCTTCTGTGGTGTTTTTGATGCTGGTCGAGGCCAACCGGCAATTGCGCGAGGTCAAGGTGCAAGGACCTGATCTCATGGCGCTTCTGGACCTGGTGGCCTTGGCCACGGTGGCCGATGTCGCACCGCTCATCGGGGTCAACCGCGCGCTGGTGCGCCAAGGGCTCAAGGTCATGGCGCGCCGCGCAAGGCCTGGCATTGTGGCGCTGTCGGATGTGGCGCGGATGGATACCGCGCCCTCCTCCTATCACCTTGGCTTTTTGCTTGGCCCGCGGGTCAATGCGGGCGGGCGCATCGGGCAGGCCGACCTTGGCGCGCGGCTGCTTTCTACCGACAATATGCACAAGGCCAAGGCCATGGCCGAACGGCTCGATATGCTCAACACCGAGCGGCGCGAGATCGAAACCTCGGTGCGCGCCGCCGCCATGGCACAGGCCGAAGCGCGCGGGCTGGACGCGCCTTTGGTTTGGGCCGCGGGCGAAGGATGGCACCCCGGCGTGGTCGGGATCGTCGCCAGCCGGATCAAGGAAGCCACCAACCGCCCCGCCGTGGTCATCGGCCTCGACGGCGATGAAGGCAAAGGATCGGGCCGCTCGATCTCAGGGGTGGATTTGGGCGCCTCGGTGCAAAAACTGGCCGCCGAGGGGCTGCTACTCAAGGGCGGCGGTCACAAAATGGCGGCGGGCCTGTCGATGACGCGCGCGGGGCTGGAGGCGGCGATGGCGCGCTTGTCGGAGCTATTGGCCAAGCAAGGCGCGGGCAATGCCGGTCCTGCCGACCTCAAGCTCGACGGGATGCTGATGCCTGCTGCGGCGACGGTGGAGCTGATCGAAATGATCGAATCCGCCGGTCCCTTTGGCGCCTCTGCCGCCGCGCCGCGCTATGCCTTTGCCGATATGGAGATCAAATTCGCCAAACGCGTCGGCGACAGCCACCTCAAGCTCAGCTTTACGGACGGGATGGGGCCGCGCATCGACGCGATCTGTTTTGGCGCCTTCGACACCGATCTGGGGCCACGATTGCTGGAGCATGACGGGATGCGATTCCATTTGGCAGGCCGGTTGGAGATCAACGAATGGGGCGGGCGGCGCCAAGTGCAACTGCGCCTCGAAGATGCCGCGCCAGCGCATCGCGCATAAGCCGTAAAGACCCGCCGCCTTTCGCGCCAGAGCGGTCAATTCCGCGCAAAACCGCGCAAAACCCATGTATATTCACCGTTTTTCAGGTCATTCAAAAAATCTGCAAAAAGTCGGAAATTATCTCTTGCACGGCGGGCAGGCTTTGCTTAAACACCGCCTCACGCCAAGGCATGGCCCGTTCGTCTATCGGTTAGGACGTCAGGTTTTCAACCTGAAAAGAGGGGTTCGACTCCCCTACGGGCTGCCACTTTTCCTTGGAAAAGTGCCCCCGCCTGCCTCGCAAATCTGTCCCTCGAAGTATAGAGCATAGACCGCGCAACGGCTTCGCCTCGATCTGTGATGTGATCGGCCAAAGCGCCGCGCGCCGCCGCCTTGTAGCGCCGCGTTCTACCCTGCCTCGCGCCCCACAGGCGGCGCAAGATTGCGATCATCGCCGAGCAAATCATCGCTATAGAAGGTATGGCAGGCGCGGCCTTTGTGTTTGGAGGCATAGAGCGCGATATCGGCATCCGATAGCAGACGGACCGCATCGGGCGCGTCATAGTCGGTCGACAGCACCGTGCCAATCGAACCGGAAATCCGGCACATCTGACCGTTATAGGGCACCGGCTCCTCAAGCCGCGCAATCATCCGCCGCGCGATCTCTTCGAGTTTTTTGCGATCCGTCAGCCGGTTGAAAATCAACACGAATTCATCGCCGCCCACGCGGGCGACCGTATCCATATCGCGGGTCTCTTCGACCATAATTTTCGCGACCTTTTGCAAAACGGTATCACCCGCCGCATGGCCCATCGTGTCATTGACCGCCTTGAAGAAATCCAGATCGAGATGCATCAGGGCAAAGCTCTTTCCCCCCTCAAGCAACCGCCCGAGGATATGATCCATCGCGCGGCGGTTCTTCAGCCCCGTCAATGTATCGGTAAAGGCCTGTTCTTCGGCGGCGATCATCGCCCCTTGCAGGCGTTGGTTCAACGTGCGCGACGCCTCCATCGCGGCGGATTTCGCCTCGATCAGATAGAGCATTTCAATGGTCGGGTCGGTCACCGCAAAATCGCGGCTGGTCAGAGAATAATCGGCCAGCGCGTCGAGAATCGAAATACCGAAAGACAGGTTGATCAACACCCCCGCCTCATCCATGCGCGGCACCATGACACCTTTGAGGTCGGTGCAGGGCGCATCGCGAAACCGCAGGTGCAATTTGCGCCCCATCAGCCCCATCAATCCGGCCATCGTTGCCTCGACACGCGGGCGGTTCAATTCGAACACCTCGAAGAACCGCTTGCCAATCAAGGCGTCACCGCCGCGCATTTTCTTGAGCGTCGGCCCCATATGGCGGATATGGCCCGTGGCGCTGACGAAAATATGCATCGGGCACAAGACGTCCATCGCCGCGCCCGCTGTCTTGAGGAATTCTTCCTTGTCGATGATCATGATCAGCCCACCTTGGCCCCGAGATGAAAACTTTTGCCTTCGGTAAAATCGCTTTCCAGAAGACGGATTTCGATCCGTTCGCGCCCCTGCCCTGCCGCGCTGTAATCGAGCATCACCAAAGCCCCGTAATCATCGGCCATCGCGCGCAAAAGGCCGAGCATCACATGCCCAAAGCCAGCCATCGAGGTTTCGAGCGAGAGGGCGAAATATTCCGGCGAGCGTTCGGTCAATTCCATCGCCGGCAGGTCCAGATCCGACACCGCCAGACGCGCCCGCCCCGGTAAATCGTCGAGCGAGTGGAGAAATTCGATGAAATTCACCCCGCCAAAGCGCAGCAGGCGCCGCAGAGCTTCGACCTTGGGGTTGGAGACAAGATAGGTGCCGATATCTTCAAGCACCTCCTCGCGCGGTTTGCGCAAGACGGTTTCGAGACTGGAGAGCACATCAAGCGTTTGTTGATCCTCATAGGTCAACATCGCCTCGAAAGAGCCAAAGCCCAAATCGGCATGATGCATCACCTGCGCCCATGTGTCATCGCCATAGGTATCGCGGGTAAAGCTTTGAATGGCTGTATTGATTAATCCGTGCATGGCCCTGCTCTTGGTCTCGTGCTGAACGCAAGATGGACCACGTGCGGTTAATATTTGCCCAATAGTTTCAATTGTAGCGATTAGTTGCGCCCCGCCCGACGATGCGCGGGGGCACGCGCCGGATGGGGCGAACGCGACGATGACGTGCTCGGTCTGCTAACGCCCCGCAGGCACAATTTCCGCATCCCCGATATAGAGCGCCATCCCGCTGCGCGGCGCGATGCGCAAATCGCCTGCCTTTATCTTGGCAATCATCTGTGCTGCCGCAGGTTTATCCAGCCACGGCCCGAGGCCAATCAACGACGAAGCTTGCGCCGCCAAGCTCGCGTCATCCTTGAACTCAAGAAGCCTCGCTTCCGGCGGATTGGCCACCACGATCAGGCCAAAACGCCGCCCGTCAAAGGCGTCAGGATCCATCATATAGAGCACACAGCTCGCCTCGCCCGAAGGCTGCGCATTGGCGCAACTCTTCGCCCAACGTTTCATTAAGTTCGCCAGCCTCATCGCCGATGTAACCAGCGGCATCTCGGCCCCTTCGGGATAGACGGCAACCGCCTCGCGCCATTTAGCAAGGTTTGCCAACATCTCGTCGCCTCGGCGGGCGCCAGACAAATCATAGCGGCCCCGAGCCGTGCGGGCCGCGCCGATATCTGCCACAAGCGCCTCCATCCCCGCCGTCTTTGCCCGCTCTTCGAGACGCGCCAAGGCCGCGCGGCCCGCAAGACCATAGCTGGTCTTCAACGCATAGAGCGTGCGCCAATCGGTGCGGCCTTGCGCGCCTTGCGGCTGGGCATAAAGCGCCAGCATCCGCGCCTCCTGTGCCCGCGCAGAGATCGATTGCGCGTTCAACAACGGGGTCATCGACGCGGCCAGCCCGACCATCAAGGCCACCGCCAGATAAAGGTTCGCCTTGCGCAGCCGCCCCATCCACGACGCGCGAAATCCGCGCAGCACCGCACCCGCATAGGCAAGCGCATAAAGCGCAACATAGCCCGCCCCCATGGCCGCGCCGATGCGCTGCGGGGTCCATCCGTATTGCGCCACGCGCAGCCAGATCGCATAGACCGCAATCGCCGCCAGCGCGGGCAAAATCACCGCCTGAAGCTGCGCCGCGCCGCGCAAAAACCGGCTCTGCGCCGCTTCGCTATCGTCGCGGTCCACCAGTGCCGAAATCAACCCCGTCGCAATCGCCGCCATGACCAAGACCGAAACCACCGGCGACAGGCTCAGGGCCGAACCGCCCCGCAGCCCAAAAGGAAAGGCCACGATATAAAGCGCCGTCACCGCCAAAACCAAAGGCAGCATCACCCGCGCGAAGCGCACGAAAAGATAGGGCGTGATATAGCCGCTCATCTCATGCACCAAAGCCATCGCCAAACCGAACACCGCGCCCGAAAGCAAGAATGGCAAGGCATCAATGCTCTCGAGAATGTCTTCGAGCGAAATGCCGACGGCCTCCAGCAAGCCGTTCGAGAAGAAAAACAGCGCCCAGAAAACGCCGGTAAACAACAAGGCCGCCGCCGCGCGCACCACCATGACCCATGCGTGATCAAAGAGCCGCCCATAGTCGCGCAGCCCGCCGGCCCGCTCGGCACCGGCGATCAAAAACGGCGCGGCGATGGCCGAGAGCGCAATCAGCGTGAGCATCGCGGGCCATGTCTCGCCAAACCCGTCGCCTGCCTCAAAGCGCAGCCCGTAAAAGCCGCCAAATGCGCTGAGCGCCAATCCGGCAGCAACGGCCAGACCCAGCGCGCGCCCCAATTTGAGCGGACCGCTGAGCACCAAAGCCAAGGCCGCAGCGCCGATAAGCAGGGCGCCAAGGCCCCATTGCACTGCAGGCAGGGAGAACAGATCCTCAAACACCTGCCCCACCAGATAGACCGCCAAGCCCAGCCCCGCGCCCATGAGCGCCAAAGCGGCGCGAAACTGCGCGCCCTGCGCGCCCGCTGCGTCCTGCGAGGGCTGCGCCTCGGGTTGGGATATCTGGTCCATCTGCTCACCTCCTACATCATCAAACGCTGCCAAACGCTTGACCTATCGTGATTATATCAAAGCGCAGCCCCCGCGGGCAGAGGGCAAAACCGCGCGCTGTCTCACTGCCCCGCCATCCATTCAGGGATATGGCCGATATGGGGCAAGACCACATCGGCAAAGGGCGCAAGCTCTGCCGCGCTGGCCAATCCGGTCAAGACCCCGACCGTGCTCATCCCTGCGGCGCGCCCTGCCATCAGGTCATGCAAGCTGTCGCCCACCATGGCCACGCGGGCGGGCACAAGGCCCATTTTCGCGGCAAAGGCCAAGAGCGGATCAGGCGCGGGTTTGGCCCCGTATCCGCTGTCATATCCGGCGACAAAATCGAAATGCGCCGCAATGCCTGCCGCGGCCAGATGCGCATGGGCGGCATATTCGCTGTCATTGGTCATCACCCCGAGCGCGAGGCCCTGCGCCCCGAGCCGCGCCAAAAACGGGTCCAGATGCACCGCGGGCACCTGCGGCACATCCGCCGCAGCGACGGACAAGACCCGCTCCAGCGCGTCGATATCGGGGCTTGGCATGGCAAGGGCGAGGCATTGCGCCGCCTCGCGGGCGGTGCCGGCGATGATCGGGCTGTCCGGCAAAAACTGCCGCACCGCCATATCGAAGCCCGCCGCCTGCGCCAGATCGCCCAAGGCCGCGCCGCTCGCCTGCGCCTGCTCTATCAAGAATTCTGCGGTCCAGTCGGACCAGCTTTTGTGAAAATCGAACAGCGTGCCGTCCTTGTCGAACAACAGCCCGTCGAGGGGCAGACCCTTGCCGTGCAAAACCGTCGCCGGATCACTCATCTCTACTCTCCCCGCGTGGGGCCGGATTGGCCCGCATCCCCTATGCGCAACCTGCCCCGCCCGATCCCAGCCTTCAAGCCTCAATCAGGCCGCGCCGCGCGATACCGCCACGCGCGCCCTATGCGAGGCGCAAAACCTGCCGCGCGCCATGTGACGCAGCGGTGCAACCGCGCGCCGCCTTGACAGCAGCCCGCCCCCTATGAGCCTATGCACTCATGACAAAGACCGACACACGCCCCGCCAAGCAAAGCGCCGAGCGCTACCGTTTGCAAAGCTCGCTTGGCTACCACCTCTCGCTGGCCTCGCGATTGCAAGAACGCCGCCTCGACGAAGCCCTGCGCACCTTGGGGCTGACGCGGACCTCTTGGTGTGTGCTTTTGGCCGTGGGCAATGAGGGAATGGAGCAACCCTCTGATATCGCCAGCTTTATCGGCATCGACCGCACCGCCACGTCGCGGACCTTGCGCCATATGGAAAGCGATGGTCTGGTCGCGCGCTCCTCGGGCGAAGGCGACAAACGCACCCGCCGCGTGGTGCTCACCGAAAAGGGATGCGCCGCGATCCGCAGTGCCACGCCCTTTGCCCAACATAATGCCGAAGTTCTCGCGCTGCGCCTGTCCGATGGCGAGCAGGACGAGTTGATCCGACTTTTGACCAAGCTCAGCCACGGCGAGGATATGGACCTGTCGACGCTTTAGGCGCCGAGCGGCGGCTGGACGGCGACGGGACGGTGGCTCACGGTGACTGGGCGGTCACGGGCCGGCCCGACTTGCGCCCCGCCGCCCGCGACTTGTACGCCGCTCAGGTCCAGTTGACCTGCGCCCCGCCCGGCAATGCGGCGCGCGCCAGCATTGGCCCCTCATAGCGCTCGCCAATCGTGTCGCAAAACCCCACGACCCAAGCGTCATCCATCATCAAGAAATCGAGAACCGAGCCCAAAAACTCCGGCTCCGAGGCGCGGGCACGCAAATCGGCCTCGGACGCGCCGCTGGCGCCCAAGAACACCGGCAGCAAATCCTCATTGCCCGCCAACCACGCCAGAGCCTTGAGGGCGAGGGTCTCGGCCGCATCTTGCGAATAGCTCATATCTCGATCCTAACCGGCACGCCGCAGATTGGGCGCGCCTCATACCTATCGGCGCCCATCGCCGCATTCAATGGCGCATGGGTTCGCACCAACGTCCGCGCAGGTCCACGCGCCCGAATTGATCGGCGCGAATCCGCCTGCACCGCCCCCGCCCGCGGGACCAAATAAAGGAATAATTAACCATTCCGACCCAAGGTAAGAAAACTGTAACAGTCCCGAGAGGCGTGATGACATGCCAGGCAAGATTTTGATCGTCGATGATATTTCGACGAACCGCATCGTCCTGAAGGTCAAGCTCTCTTCAGCCTTCTATCAGGTATTGCAAGCGCGCAGCGCCAAAGAAGCGGCCGCCTTGATCACCAGCGAAAGACCCGATCTGGTGCTCGCCTCGGCACGCCTGCCGGAGGTCGGCGCGATCGAGCTTTGCGCGCTCTTGCAAGCGGCGGCAGGCGATCACAGCTTGCCCATCGTATTGATCGACACCGAAGACCAGCGCGATACCCGCCTTGAACGCCTACGCGCAGGGGCGGACGATGTGCTCACCAAACCGCTTGATGATCTGCAACTTCTGGCCCGCGTGCGCAGCCTCTTGCGCCTGCGCAGCGGCACCGAAGAATTGCGCCGCCGTTCGGGCACCGTGCCGGTTCTGGACGAAAAAGAGTTGGCGCTATGCGATGCGCAGGGGGCCCATGTCAAACTGTGCACCGATGCGCCGCCGCGCGCGATCCGTTGGCAAAAGGCGCTGCAAAAACGGTTTTCCGAGCAAGTCTCGACCGTGCTCTTGCGCGATGCGATGCGCGGCTTGCAAGAAGGCACACATACCGACGCCTTCGTCATTCAACTGAGCGACGAGGCGCCCGACGCCGCATTGCGCCTGATTGCAGATGCCCGCTCGCGCAGCGAGACGCGCGATGCCGCCGTTATTGCCATCATGCCGACCGAAAACCGCCGCCTGGCCGCCGATGCGTTGGACCTTGGGGCCAATGATGTGCTGTGCGGCGGATTTGACGTCGAGGAGCTCTCTGTGCGGCTGGCACGCCAGATCGCCCGCAAACGGCGCACAGAAATGTTGCGCGAAAAACTGGCCTCGGGCCTGCGCGCGGCTGTCACGGACCCGTTGACCGGCCTTTACAACCGCCGCTACGCTATGCCGCAACTGGCGGAACTGGCGCAGGCCAGCTTGCAAAATGGCGAGGATTGCGCCGTCATTCTCGCCGATCTGGACCATTTCAAATCCGTCAATGACCGGTTCGGCCATGCCGCCGGTGACAGCGTTCTTTGCGAAGTGGCGAAGCGATTGCGCGACAATCTGCGCAGCGTGGACATGGTGGCCCGTATCGGCGGCGAAGAGTTCTTGATCGTGATGCCCAATACCACGCTTCATGAGGCCCATAGCGCCGCCAGCCGCCTGTGCCGGATCATTGGCCAAACGCCGGTACGCGACGCGTCGACCCCCCATCCCGTGCCCATCACCATTTCGATTGGTCTGGCCATGTGCGGCACAACCCTACATGCGGAGGGGGATCATGCCCGCACCATGCTCGAACAGGCCGACAAAGCGCTCTATGACGCCAAAGCTCAAGGCCGCAATCAGGTCACGCTCAGCCGGTTGAGCGCCGCATAACCGGCCAAGATCGTGCCGCCTCATCGTCGCGTGCGACCGCCAGCGGGGCACACGTCGGGCGGCATATGACCGGGCCGATCAAGGAAACCAGCAACACCAAATCTAGGATGACAAGACATCAACAGAAGCGGCGGCTGTGATCGCCCCCGCCCTGCTGTGCATGCTAATTGACGACGGTCCGGTCTTAGTCGCCCTTATGGCGCCCCTCATGCCCCTCCCCATGGCGCCCATCGCGGCCGCCGCGGTGCTCTAACGCTTCCTCAAGCCGCGCGGCAAATTCGGCGCGCTGCGCGTCGCTCATCTGTGTGAGTTTCTCTAGCAAAAGCGTCTGCCCGATCAACTGGCGCTCAAGCGCAACGGCGCGTTGCTGCGCCAGACTTGCTGCAAGCGGCGCGGGGTCGAAAGGCACTTGGCGCAGGGCTTTCAAAATGACATCAAATTGCGCCCGCATATCATCGCGGCTCGGGCGGCCTTCACGGTACGCCTCGCGCAGCTTCCCGCCCAGCGCCCTGCGGTCTTCGCGGCTGAGCGCATAGGTCAAAGGCCCGCTGGCTTGATCGAGCCGCGGCGGGCGATGGTGGTCGCGCGGACCTTTGGAGATCGCACCAACCACGAGGCCCACGATCGCAAGGTTCAATGCCAAGGACACGAACAGCACAATTCGCAACCAAAGCCGCATACGCGGCCGCGCCTGCACGCCCTCGGGTGTCACTTTTTCATTCGGTGCCATTGACTTAGCTCTCCCCAAGATCAAATTCGAAAGACGGCATCACATCGACAAGATAGCCGTCCTGAGCCGCAAAATAGAGGCCCGCATCGGCCAGATAGAGGCTTGCCGCCTGCCCGAGGCCGACAGGTTGCACCGCACCGAGCCACAGGCCCGCCGTCGCCACGCTCGCAAGGCCAGCGAGCGCGGGCCAGCCGCCGATGGCCGCGCGAAACTGTGCCCAGAGCCCGCGCTGCGCCTCGCCCCCCGCATGAGATATGGCTTGAGGCGCGCGCGCGGCGTTGATGTCGGCCTGCACCCTTTGCGCGTCCGCCAAAACCGCCGTCATCAGCGCCGCATCGGGCACGGGTGCGGCCTCGCGGCCTGCGGCAAAGAACAGGTCAAGATCGACATCGCCCGCTGCATTTTGGTTCTTGCTGTGCTCAGTCATCGCTAAACCCCAATTCATCGCGCCGTCCCGACAATATCGCCGTCAGCGCACGCTTGCCTCGTGCGGTCAAACTTTCCACCGCCTCGGCGCTAATGTTCATCATCTGGGCAATCTGCGGATTGCCCAAACCCTCGATATGGCGCAGCACCACCGCCTCGCGCTGGCGTTCGGGCAACTGGGCCAAAGCCGCGTTCAACGCCTCGGCGCGGCTTCGCGATTGCATCTGCTGCGCCGCCGAAGCGCTTTCATCGGCCGGCTCCGGCGCGGCCTCGAGCGGCGCAGAGCGCGCGCGTTTGCGCAAACGGTCGGTGCAAAGATTGGCCGTCACGCGGTAGAGCCATGTGCTGACCTGCGCTTCGCCGCGCCGCCACTGGGGCGCGATTTTCCAAAGGCGCAGCAAGGCCTCTTGCGCCACATCGTCCGCTTCGGCCCGCTCGCCGAGCATACGCACCGCTTGGGCCAGAACCCGCGGCAAGAGCCGCACCGTCAAGGCCCGCGCCGCCGCCTCGTCGCCACTGGCAAACAGCGTCAGCAGCGCCTCGTCCGGCACATCGGCCAGCGCATCGTTATGGGCGTCGTAGGGCATATTCATCGTCCGCTGGCGTATCCTGCCTGACCTATAGGTTCAAGACGCGCGCGCCTTGGCCTGTGCCGCCCGAACTTGCGGGCGGCACAGGGGGATTATCGGCTCACGCGGATCACTCGCTTTGCGCCGGAGCATCCTCGCTGGGTGCCTCTTGGGCTGGGGCTTTTTTCATCCACGAGCGTTTTCCATGCGCGCCATCCTTGTGGTGACCCTCCTTGTGGCCCCATTTGTGATCGCCATGACGGCCGCCTTTGCCATGCTCGCGCATCTGCGCATGGCGCTCTTGCATCTTGGCGAACTCTTCGGTCGAGATTGCCCCGTCATCATCCGCGTCCAGACGCGAGAACATCTTGGCCCCGCCATCCTTGGGCGACATTTCGTCAAGGCTGAGCTTGCCATCGTCATTGGCATCGCGGTGCTCGATCATCCGCGCCGCGCCGCGCTGTGCGTGATCCTTGGCGTTGTCACGCATCCGCGCTTCCATACCGGCGGCCATTTCATCCACCGAAAGCGCGCCGTCGCCATCCGTATCCGCCGCGGCAAACCGTGCCTCGGCAAAGGCCTTGATCTCCTCTTGGGTCAGCTTGCCGTCCGAATTGCGATCTGCCGCTTCGAAATCGATACGCGGGCCCATGCCATCGCGTGCCATCGCGCCGCCCGCGTTCACCGCAAGGCCAAGGGCAATCAAACCGCTGAGAATATATGCTCGTTTCATCTTTGGATCTCCATCCTGAAATAAACCCGTTGTCAGGTCTTTGCTGTTAGCGTCCCGTATCGGCCCTTTGTGGCCGGTTATGCGTCTTCAACGGGTGGGCAAAGACATTCCGTCGCAGAAAAATGCTTTTTCTCTCGCCGCCCCCGAATTGGACGGCATTTGCGCAATCGGCCAAGCATTTTGCGACATGGGGACGCAAGCGCGCCGCGCTGCCTTCCCTTTCGCGCCGCCATGCCCCAAGTTTGGCGCAGCGCATCTATGCCCTATGAGAGTTTTCAAATGTCTGATCCCAACTCCCCCACCGCCCAAACCGCGGCATCACCGACAAGCTTCGGCCAGACCCTTTGGCGCGGCTGGCGGCGCAAATGCCCCAATTGCGGCTCCGGTCCGATGCTCAAAGGCTACCTTAAGGTGCGCGATACTTGCACCGTGTGCCGCGAGGATTTGACCCATCAGCGCGCCGATGACGGGCCCGCCTATGTGACGATTTTGATCGTCGGGCATTTGATGGCGCCGCTCATGTTGGGCTATTACACCGCCTACCGGCCGGATCCTCTGGTCGGGATCACCATCTTCTCTATTGGCTGCGTCGCGCTATCGCTATACCTTCTGCCCAGATTGAAAGGGATGCTGATCGCATTCCAATGGGCGCGCGGCATGCACGGATTTGCCGAACGCGATATATAATCAGGGCCTTGCGCCCGACATCCTGACATCTTTCAGGAAACCAGAGGGACGCGCATGAGCGAACAGGCACCGAACCATACCGGCCAACAAAGCGGCAAAACCATCGACAAAACCGCGATCCGCGATGCCTCGACCGTGATTGTCATGCGCAACCGTTTTGAAGAGCCGCATATCTTGATGGGGCAACGCGGGGCAAACGCGGCCTTCATGCCGAATAAATTCGTCTTTCCCGGCGGGGCGGTTGATCGTGCCGACGCCGATATTCCCTTGGCCGCTCCCATGCCGCCGCTTTGCGCCGACCGTATCGCCCAAGACAGCGCCAAAGACATGTCCCATGCTTTGGCCGTTGCGGCGATCCGCGAGCTTTGGGAGGAAACGGGCCTTGTCCTTGGCACGCAAGGCACTTGGGACATGCCCCCGCCCGAGGATTGGCAAAGCTTTGCCAAAACCGGCCACCTGCCCAGCGCGACGGCGCTGCAATTCGTGTTTCGCGCCATCACCCCTCCGGGGCGTCCGCGCCGCTTTGACGCGCGGTTCTTCCTCGTAGATGCCGATGCTGTCGCCACTGATCTGGATGATTTTTCTGCGGCATGCGACGAGCTCTCGCATCTGCAATGGATCCCGCTGCCCAAGGTGCGCGAGTTTGACCTGCCCTTCATCACCGAAGTGGTTCTGGCCGAGGTGGCCGACCGCGCCCATGATCTTGCGCCGCCCGCCTCGGTGCCATTCTTCAACAACACCAGCGGCGACAGCCGCTTCGAGCGGCTTAAAGAACGCGTATCAGCACGAGGACGCTTAGACTGATCAACGCGATCCCGAAGACTTCGCGCGCTGTGATTTTCTCTTTGAAAAACAGCGTCGAAGCCAGCAGGGCAAAGATCAACTCCACCTGCCCCAATGCGTTAACATAGGCCGCGTTCATCAAGGTGAAGGCCGTGAACCAGCTGAGCGATCCGGCCATCGAGGTCATCCCGACCCACCCCGCCACGCGCCATGCCGCAAGCGTGCGCATGATCTCGCCGCGCTCGCGCAGCCGCAAATAGAGCCCCAAAAGCGCGACCTGAAACAGCACGACAAAGCTGAGCGCAACCCCCGCGCGCAGCAGCGGATCGGCAGAGCCGATCTCAAGGCTCGCACCGCGGTAACACACCGCCGAGACCGCGAAAAACGCCCCCGACAACAGGCCCAGCCCCGTGGCGCGGTTGAGCATACGGCGCAACACACCGCCCGACACCGCAGGCATATCCGACAAAACCAGAACCCCCAAAAGCCCGATCACAATCGCAAACACCGCCGCCGTCGACACGCCTTCGCCCAAGATCAAAAACCCCGCAAGCGCGGTCTGGATCACTTCGGTTTTTTTGAACGTGATGCCCACCGCGAAGTTGCGGTGTTTGAACAGCATCACAACGCAAACCGTCGCCAAAATCTGCGCTGCGCCGCCCGCAATCGCAAAGGGCACAAACCCCGCGCCAATCGCCGGAACGGCAGAGCGCGTCAAAGCGCCATAGCCCAAGGTGAGCGCCACAACGACGGGCGCGGCAAACACAAAACGCGCAAAGGTCGAGCCACCCGCCGAGAGCGCATGGGTGCTCAGATGCTTTTGCAGCATAAAGCGCAGCGTTTGAAAAAAAGCGGCGCTCAGTGTGGCGATAATCCAAAGATCCATAAAGCGGCTATACGCGCGCCGCAATACATCGGCAACGGGCGATGCGCCCCCTATGGCATTGGCACGGTCAAACGACGCCGATCAATAGGGCATCGGATGGGCATGGTGCACCGCATCCAGATCGCGCAGGACCGGTTTTTCGAGCGTCAGCTCCGCCGCGCCCAGAATGCCTTTGAGTTGCTCAAGCGTCGTCGCCCCGATGATGACCGAAGCCATAAAGGGCCGCTGCTTCGCCCAAGCCAGCGCCATTTGCGCCGGATCAAGATCATGTTTGAACGCCACATCAATGTAGTCGTCGATGGCATCGAACACCCGCGCGGTTTTGCGCCCGCCCAGTTCGGGCACCAAAGACATGCGCGAGGCTTCGGGCACCGAGCCGCCTTGGTATTTTCCGGTCAACAGCCCCGCTGCCAAAGGCGAATAGGCCAATAGCCCGACCTCTTCGTGGTGGCACAGCTCGGCCAGATCGGTGTCAAACAGGCGGCACAGAAGAGAATATTCATTCTGGATCGTCGCGGCGCGCGGGCCGCTGCCCGCCTCGGCCAGTTTCAACCACTGCGCCATGCCCCACGCGCTTTCATTCGACAGGCCGAAATGTCGGATCGTGCCGCGCGCGACCTCGGCCTGAAGCGCCTCCAATACCTCGGCCATATTGTCCAAAACCTCTTGGCGGTTTTGCTTGTGCGGCGCAAAGTGCCAGTTTTGCCGGAAATGGTAGGAGCCGCGATTGGGCCAATGCAATTGGTAGAGGTCGACGTGATCGGTTTTCAACCGGCGCAGCGATCCTTCGACGGCCAAACGCACCGTCTGCTTGCTGCTTCCTGCGCCATCGCGCACATGTTTTAGCCCCGCGCCCGAATGCTTTGTCGCCAAAACCACGTCGCTGCGCCGGAAGCTTTTCTCGAACCAAAGCCCGATAATCCGCTCGGTCCGCCCGATGGTTTCGGCCGAGACCGGATTGACCGGATACATCTCGGCGGTGTCGATGAAATTGATCCCGCTATCGAGCGCATAATCGATTTGTGCGTGGGCCTCTTTGGTGCGCGTCTGAGAGCCAAACGTCATTGTTCCAAGACAAAGTTCGCTCACCATAAGGCCGGTCCGGCCCAGCGGGTTCTTTTTCATAAGATATCTTTCCGTTTCAATTCCCGAAGCGCCCGCCGCGCCGATAGGGCAATGCTCCCCCTCGCGCCCATGCCAGCCGCCCCTTCGGACTATCCCACGAAGGTTACAATTGTTTTGACGTTAGCGACAACATCGCAATCTGCGCTTTGCCTCTTGCAGCACTGGCACGGCGCGGCAAGCTGGGGTAAAGGAGAGGCCAAAGCGACAAGAGGCCCCGCATATATGACACGTCACCTGATCACTTCGGCCATTCCCTATATCAACGGGATCAAGCACCTCGGAAACCTGATCGGCAGCCAGTTGCCCGCCGATCTTTATGCCCGTTTTCAACGTGCGCGCGGCAATGAGGTGATGTTCCTATGCGCCACCGATGAACACGGCACCCCCGCCGAACTGGCCGCCGCCAAGGCCGGCAAACCGGTTGCGCAATATTGCGCCGAAATGCATGAGGTGCAGGCAAGGATCGCCGAAGGCTTCCGGCTGAGCTTTGATCACTTTGGCCGCTCGTCCAGCCCGCAAAACCACGCCCTGACCCAACATTTCGCAGGGCAGCTCAACAAAGCCGGCCTGATCCGCGAAGTCAGCGAAAAACAGATGTATAGCCATGCCGATGGCCGCTACCTCCCCGATCGTTATATCGAGGGCACCTGCCCCAATTGCGGTTTCGAGAGCGCGCGCGGCGATCAATGCGACAATTGCACCAAGCAGTTGGACCCGACCGATTTGATCAACCCGCATTCGACGATCTCCGGCTCTATCGACCTCGAAGAGCGCGAAACCAAACACCTCTATTTGTGCCAAAGCCAGATGCGCGGGCAGCTTCAGGAGTGGATCGACAGCAAGGCCGATTGGCCGGTTCTGACAACCTCTATTGCGAAAAAATGGCTCAACGACGGCGACGGGCTGCAAGACCGCGGCATCACCCGTGATCTGGATTGGGGCATTCCGGTCAAGGACGGCGATGCCGATTGGCCCGGAATGGAGGGCAAGGTCTTCTACGTCTGGTTCGACGCGCCGATCGAATATATCGCCTGCGCCAGCGAATGGGCACAAGCCAACGGCAAGAGCGAGGCCGATTGGCAACGCTGGTGGCGCACCGATATGGGCGCCGATGACGTGCGCTACACGCAATTTATGGGCAAAGATAACGTGCCGTTCCACACGCTCAGCTTCCCCGCGACGATCCTTGGGTCGGGCGAGGACTGGAAGCTGGTCGATTACATCAAATCCTTCAACTACCTCAATTATGACGGCGGGCAATTCTCGACCTCGCGCGGGCGCGGCGTGTTTATGGACCAAGCGCTCGAAATTCTGCCTGCCGATTACTGGCGCTGGTGGCTTCTCAGCCATGCCCCCGAAAGCTCGGATGCGGAATTCACATGGGAGAATTTCCAAGCCTCGGTGAACAAGGATCTCGCCGATGTCTTGGGCAATTTCGTCAGCCGCATCACCAAATTCTGCCGCTCGAAATTCGGCGAAGAGGTGCCTGCGGGCGGCGCATATGGCCCGCAAGAAGAGGCATTGATCGCCGAACTCACCACCCGCATCCGCGCCTATGAAGGCTTCATGGATGCGATGGAGGTGCGCAAATCGGCGCAAGAGCTGCGCGCAATTTGGGTGGCGGGCAACGAATACCTGCAATCGGCCGCGCCGTGGTCGACCTTCAAGACCGACCCCGAACAGGCCGCCGCACAGGTGCGCCTCGGGCTGAACCTGATCCGGCTCTACGCGGTCCTCGGCGCGCCCTTCATTCCCGATGCTGCGGCCTCTCTTTTGACCGCTATGCAAACCGGCGACGACGCTTGGCCCGACGATGTGCCCGGCGCTTTGGCCGCCCTGCCCGAGGGTCACGGCTTCTCGGTGCCAGAGGTGCTTTTTGCCAAGATCACCGACGAGCAGCGCGAGGACTGGCAAAGCCGTTTCGCGGGCGTGCGCGACTGATCGGAAGTTCAAAACCTCAAAGCGCGCCTCGGGTCACGGGCGCGCTTTGATCTGGGTTTTTCTCGGGGTCCGTCCCGCTTTAAAACTCGTCCCATTCTTCCAGATCACTGGACGGCTCACGCGCGACAGCGGCGACGGCTTGCGGCTTTGATGCGGTGGCAATGGGCCGCTGCGGCGCCGGCGCGGGCCGAGGCGCAGCTTGGCGCGGTGCGGGCGTGCGGTTCTGAGCGCGCGCGGTTTTGAACCGGTTGGCCGCCTGCCCCAAAGCATTGGCCTCCGAGGTCAGCGCATGGCTGGCCGCCGTGGTTTCCTCGAACATCGCAGCGTTTTGCTGCGTCACCTGATCAAGATCATTCATCGCGTTGTTGATCTCGGTCAGACTCGCAGATTGCTCGCGCGCGGAAGAGGCGATGTTGCTCACCCGAGACGTAATATCGCGCACCGAGGTCACGATCTGGCTGAGCGCTTCGCTGGTTTTATCCACCAGATCCACACCGCTTTTCACTTGCTCGCCGCTGGCTTTGATCAAATTGTTGATCTCGCTGGCCGCATCCGAAGAGCGCTGCGCCAAAGCGCGCACCTCGGTGGCGACAACCGCGAAACCGCGCCCAGCCTCACCCGCGCGGGCCGCTTCGACCCCCGCATTAAGCGCCAAGAGATTGGTTTGGAAGGCAATATCATCGATGACCGAGGTGATCTTCGAAATTTCCTGCGAGGACACTTTGATCCGGTCCATCGCGGATTTGGCTTGCTCGGCGACCTCGCCGCCGGTTTCAGCGTTAGACTGCGCGCCTTTGGCGATTTTCGTGGCTTCATCCGCGCCCTCGGCGGCGGACTGCACCGAAGAGGTCAATTGATCCACAGCAGCAGCGGTTTCTTCCAAGGTCGCGGCCTGTTTTTCGGTGCGCTGCGACAAATCATCGGCAGCATTTGTGATCTCGGACGCCTCGGAGCGGATCGATTCCGCATTCTCCAAAACCGCTTCCATTGCACCCGAAAGGGCCTCGAGCGCAGTGTTGAAATCGTGGCGCACGGCCTCGTAGTCGCCCTTGAACGGGGTGTCGATACGCACGGTCAGATTGCCATCGGCCAAGCCGCGCAGACCGGCCCCCAGAGCCTCGACAACCTGCTTTTGCTCTTGTTGCACCGCGTTCTGGCGCTCCTGCGCGGCCATACGCTCTTCAAGGGCCTCAGTGACATCCATGCCAAGGAAAATCGCCCGCAAAAAATGCCCGTTCTCATCCATAATCGGCGTAAAGCTGCCATCGACGATCAAGCGGCGGCCGTCCTTGCTTTTGACCCAATAGCGCGCGTGATGCACGTTACCGGCTCCAATGCTGCGGCTGATGGCGATGCGCTCCTCTTCGGTGCGCCCCTCCGCTTTGAACAGATCGGTCGAGATCATTTCGTTGAGTTCCGGCAGCGAGAAACCGGTCAATTCGTTAAAGACCTCATTGACGTAAATCGGGGTATTCCTCGGGCCGATATCCACGCGCAATTGCGTATCATCAATCGCCGTCAACACAGCGGCATTCAATGCAGCTTCGGTCACATCATCCCATTCGACGACATATCCGATCCGCGTGCCGTCCTCATCGAGGATCACATCGAAGGAGATTTCCACCCCGCGCCGCGCCATGCGCATCCGGTGCACGAGACGCTCACCTGCCGGCAAGGCGGCCAGTTGCGCATCCAAAGCCTCAAGCCCTTCAAAGCGCCCGATCGATACGCCCACCAAGGCAGAGGGATCAAAGTCGGGCCAGTTTTTGGCAATACGGCTTTGGAACTGCTCGAAAAAGGACCGGCATGCGGTGTTATAATAGGTGACCGCGCATTGCGCATCGAGCAACATCGTCGCGGCGCTTGAACCGGAAAAACCCGCGCCCTTAAACGCGGTTTCACGCGCCAAAGCATCCGCCGTCGCTAGGCTGTCGCGAAAACAGGCCAGACGGCGCGCGATCACGCCAATCTCGTCCCCGCGCGTCGTGCCTGAAACACTGACATCGTAATCGCCGCCCTCGATTTTCTGCATCGCGCGGGCGGTGCGCAGCAACGGACGGCTGACAAAAAGCCCCAAGAAACCCGCCGTTAGCACCAAGGCACTCAAAAAGACCACGCCCGCAATCATCATGGAGCGGCGGTTCTCTATTTGCAGATTGATCAATTGGCGTTGATCGGTCCAACGCGTGGCAATCACGCCGACGATCACATTGTCCGGACCAAAACGTATGGGCAACGCCTGCAGCAATCCGCGATCCGCAGCGACGATTTCTCCGCTCTCCAATGCTGCCTTAGCAAGCGCGGCAAGGGAGGCATCACCACCGGTTTGCGCCATGCTGTCAAACACCGTGTTGCCATTGGCCAGCAGAACCAGACCGCCCATCG
Source organism: Litorivita sp. NS0012-18 (assembly GCF_040371945.1). Taxonomy (NCBI): domain Bacteria; kingdom Pseudomonadati; phylum Pseudomonadota; class Alphaproteobacteria; order Rhodobacterales; family Paracoccaceae; genus Litorivita; species Litorivita sp. NS0012-18. The sequence continues at coordinate 760,382 of NZ_BAABWS010000001.1, forward strand.
CATCGCCCATGCTGCCTTCGATCATACCGGTGATAAAGGCCTCCACCGCAGGCGCGTTGCCAAACTTCACCGCCGGTCCCATTTGCCCCGCCATCATGGAGTTGGATTCAGAAGCACGCGCTGCGACATTCTCGATGATGACCGCCTGCACCTTCTTTTGCGACAGATATTCCGTCGTCGCCAATACGAGCAGGACGCTGAAGGCGACAAAAGCGGTGGTACTGACAAAGATGCTTTTAAACATCGACTTACGGCCAATTTTGAGAAGAGAGGTAGACATATTATTCCCCGAGATAAACGAAACGAATGCCGAAAGCTCTGGCGCGCGGCCCCGAACTGCAGCGTGTTAGAACAACATCTCGGCGTTCAAACCAACGGTGATGGCACCGATCACAGTATTGGTTGCCGGATCAACAATCGGAGCAGATACCTGCCCCAAATAGCCGCTGGCAGATTCGTCAAACTCGACATCGCCAACATGGATCGCTCCCGCGCCGCGGCGATAGGTTTCGGTGAATTTCGCCTCATCGCCCTGCCAATAGTCCGACGTCGTGCCGCTGGCTGCGACGTTCAACCCATGCGCATCCATGATGAAAACCTCGGAGACGATGCCCCCCGATGCAGCAATCTGCGCGCGCAGAAAATCTGCTGCGGCCCCTGTGATCACCGGTGTGATTGTCGGGGTATTGGATTGTCCGACCTCGGCGCGCCAACGGGTGTCGAGCGCGAGAATTTCGGCTTCGGTCAGTCCGGCGTTGCTGGTGTTTTGGCGGTTGATCGCGGTAATGATCGTAGGATCGGTGAACCAAAGCGAAACTTCGTTTTCAAAGTATCTTTGCATCGGCACCGAGAACGAATCCGCATGCGCCGCCGTGGCGAGTGTCGCAAAAGCTGCCAAGATCAAAGTCGGGTTTTGCATTTCTAGTTCTCCATATGAATGTGAGCTGGCGCCCGAAAGATTTGGCACACCCTAGAACTGCAATTCTTTCGGTCCGTTTAACACGGATCGGCTCTGCGGCGCGGCATTTGCTTCAAAGTGTTTTTAACGGCTTGGTCCACAAAGGTTTTCGCCCGAGCACGGGTGGACGGCCGCAGCACCTTCACACGCCAAGCGCAATCAGCGCGGGAAGAGCAACATCACGCCCCCGCCAGCGACGCCCGCACAGGCGCCCGCGGACCCTCGAAATGGCGGGGTCGCTTGCTTGAGAAAATGGTGCGGGTGGTGGGACTCGAACCCACACGGCCTAGGGCCCTCGGATTTTAAGTAACAGCACATGGCATCTTTTTTGACCTGATGCGTCTTATAGCGGTCCGCAAGCCCATATAGACGCGACATAATTCTCCTATGCAGCCTCAAGACGACCTGAGGCGACCTAATCAGAACCGGGCCCTAGCCCGGGCCTGAAACCGGATCACACAGGAGAATAGCCTCATGGCAACCAAACTCACGCAAAGCGTGGTGGACAAGATCCGCCATGACCAAGAAGCAGGTGCACAGGTCTACGATGCAGACGTCAGTGGCCTGCGTATCGTCATTGGCAAGAAAAGTTCCAGCTACAAACTTATGGGCCGGATCAATGACGGAACCGACCGATATATCTCTTTCGTCATCGGTCGCACTGACGAGGTGTCGCTTAAATCGGCCCGAGAACGTGCGAAAGAGCTGCGCCTGACATTGCGCCGTGGTGAAGACCCGAGAGTGCCTAAGAACGCCATACCGAGCCTGAGCCAGGTTGCAGACAGCTACTTTGCATCTCGTGGTCAGGAGCTAAGCCGAAGGACATTGGCCTGGTATCAACAGAAAGTTGAAGGTCCCCTTTCATCGTTAAAGAAAATCCCTGTGGATCGGATTGATCGTGCCACTGTCAAGGCGTTGCATGAGAAGATCACCCGCAAAACCGGAGCCTATGGTGCCAACGGGGCAATGCGGGTTTTGAAATTGTTGATCAATGATGCTGCAAGAACCCATGATCTTCCGCCCAACCCTGTCACCCGTGGCGTTCGGATGAACCAGGAAAAGGCAAGAGATTGGGCAGTTGGTCCCGATGAGATGCCCCTGCTCTGGCGTCAGTTGGATGGATTGGAAGATCGTGTGCGTCGTTGCTGCTGGTTAGTTATGTTGCTGACGGGCCTGCGTTCAGGTGATGCCAGATCAATGAAATGGGAACATCTGGATCAGGACGGCGTGTTGACCGTTCCGTCACCAAAAGGTGGTGAGGCCAAAGCCTTCAAGTTGCCCTTGCCCAAATTTCTGGTTCAGGAATTGGGTGAGGTGCGTGATCTAACAAGGCCACTGGAAAGCCCGTTTGTCTTTCCGTCTTCGACGTCAAAGAGTGGCCACATAGAGCAGATGTGCCGGACCAAAGGCTTCCCATACGCCCCGCATCAGATGCGCCACACTTATCGGACGCACGCTATGGAGGCTGGGGTGGACTTTCAGACGGTGACGCTTCTGTTGAACCATGCCAATCCACATGTTTCGTTCAACTATGTGACTAGGGAACATTTGTTGGGGCACATGCGGGAAGCGCAGGAGAAAGTAGGACTTAGATTGATGTCATTCCGATCAAACAACAGTTAAATCTACATTCCCGCCATCTTTTTTAATACTGAAATGGCTACAGGTACCCCTATTTTCTCAGCGATTCCCAGGGTCCACTTTCCTGCACTCGCTAGATGCTCTAAAACCTTGGAGCCTTCTCCCTTTTGGGCCGCGAGATCGGCTTTTTGGATGGAAGATAGCTCTTCCAACTCCCCTTCTGTGCTAGCTTCGCCTAACATCGCTTCTTTCAATATTGAAAGTTCCGCCTTCAACTTCGATTGATCGACGTCGCCGTTCGGGTCAAACTCAGCCCATGAGGTGTTAACCACCATTTTTTTGGCCTTAACTGTATGACCAATAACGCCACCTTTGTTACCCTTGATCTGATCTCCCGCCACCTTATCGCCTCCTATGTTTTCTAAAGATAAATCTAAATTTTGCCGTGGGTTGTTAATAACAACTAGGTTTCCAACTCGCGCTTTTAAGTCTCCCAGCCTTTCAGAGAACTGCGCGGATCTTGCAAAATCTAGCTGCTTCAAATCATCGTCAATCTTATTGACTATGTCAAAGAGGGCTTCGGCATTTGCCAACTGACCTATCTCTAGCTCACCAAGATCTTGGGCCGTTTCATTGCTCGTCTCAACCAACCTGTCCAACGACGTTCGAATCATTCCCTCAAAGACCTCGATAGAACTTTGTCCATCTCCAAACTCAAGCAGTCCTGAAGTCGCCGCTGAAAGGGCCACTTCCAATGCTCTCAATTCGGAAGAGAACCTTAATAAATGTAGCCTTACTCGCCTCTGTCGATCACTATTCCTGACACCATTGCGCTGACTATCAGCAATTGCACCAGGTGCGTCACCCATCACCCAAATACCGATTTGCTGTTTTTCAACCGTATCCTCAACAAACCCAAGCTCGAAACTACGCTCAGATGAGGGTTTAAGCTGACTTTGCGCCAACACACTTTCGTCTAACATCTGTCCCGAAAAATCTGCGAATACCGAAAGCCCTAAAAAATCTAAGTAATCTGTTTGGAACGCCGCTCCATCGTTAGAATACGCGTGTAGCGTTGTCTTTTCCTGAATCCTCTGCCTAATTCGAGCATAGGTCCCAGACATCTGGCCGGCTTCAAGAGATTCATAAGTTCGCGCGGCTTGACCTTTTCTGTCACGGAACACTATTTGCGATTTTAGTATGTTAGATATAAAATTCTGGAGCTCCCAATAATTTGGAACTCTATGGGCTTCGACATGAAGACCAATTTCAAGACGAAAAGAGAGCCTCCCATCTGAAATCAGCCTAGAGAAAACATGTACACACTTGGACCAAGGTTCAGAAGCAATATCCGTGCTAATTCTTGGGAAGACCCGTTTACTGCAATCGACATAGTGCTTCTCGACTTTTTCCTTTTTGTATAGAACTCGGAGTTCAGGTTGCTTCAATCGGCTGTATCGGCTCTGAACCTCTCCAAAACCACGGACAAATCCGTCAAAATTTGATTTGGACCAATTTGGTTTAACTGTGCGCCCTGGCCCATGTTTTGAGAATGATCTCAGATCAGCAAACGGGAATTGAAAAATCAGTAACAAATTACTTCCTCAAAAAAGTTCCCCCACATCAAATGTAGGGGAACGACGATATAGCGTCATAACTTAAGCTACTCCGCCTCAATGGTGGCGGAGAGCAGGTTCGAACTGCCAACACCAGCTTTCACCCCGGTTGCTTTTCCATGCTACTTGCCAGCACCAAAAACTTCGGCATTACCTGAGCTACATCCGCCTGGAGAGGCGGATGGAGGGAATCGAACCCCCGACCTTCAGACATTGAATCTGACACTCTTCCTAACCTGTTTTCAGCACGGATACCGTGCATTGGGCCCTGAGACCCAACCCAACAATAGAAAAATGCCATTTTGAATACAACCAGTAAGTACTCCTCCCATCAAATGGGAGGAGTGGGCGCTAAACGAACAGAAAATCGAAGAAAGGTTTAATCTAACCATTCGACTTCCGCCGTCCCGGTGGCGAAATTTCCTTCACTCGTGGGACTATAACCAGACTCAAAAGGTAGGAAGCTGAGTCCAGTCCATCGTTATACGTTCATGAGACCATCTGACCTCAGAACTATTATCTGTGTTTTGGGTTGATACCACAACCAGCATAACGATAATTCTTCCGCCTTATAACAATGGGTTACATCAAGTCGTAACAAGGTCAAAATCAAAGCATGTCAATCAACCCAAGGAGTTAGCTGGGCATGCAACAAGATATCATTCAACGCCTTGAGCGCATCGAGGCAGCTGTCATCGTGCCTCCGAGAGAATACCTGAACATCAAGCAAGCAGCCGAATTCATCGGCGTCAGCCGTCAGACTCTGGACCTGTGGCGCATGAATGCCGAAGGACCTGCTGTGCACCGTGTCGGCACCCGCGTCCTATATTCCCTCTTTGATCTGCGCACCTTCATGGCTGAAAAACGTAAGGAGCCTTTGTTGTGATTGTTGGCTATTTGCACGTTTCAGATGAGTTGACGTAATGAGTGATCTGCGCCGTCAGTATGACCCTAAAAATTGGCCGGGGAAGACGATATCCGACGAAGACGCGACCCTGATTGAAATCGCCGTTCGTGCTGCAATTGCCGACAGCCGTATTGGAATATTCCAACGTGACTTGATTGCTGCCTGCGCCTCAGTCAGTTGGCAACATGACCACCCTATGACGCTGTGGACAGTGGCACTCTACACCAATGTATTTCCTATGTGCGAGATGCCACGAGAGGTGCGCCGTTACGATGGCCTATTACATTTTGCCGGTCCTTCGATCGCGTTGGACCACTCAACCCTCGACTCATTTTGGAATGATCGTGATTTAGTTTGTCTTGCTCTGAAGCGTACAAATACCTCTGATTTCCCCGTAGAACCTCAAGGTCAACGCTCTGGCTTGCGGCCTTACCAAGGCTGGTGAATTCAGTCTGCGCGCCTCTAACAAAAGGTTCATCACGCGCACGGTTCTCGTTCGTTAACATTTTCCAAATAAGCCCCCTGACACCTACCACAACAAGTGATCGCAGATCGCCTCGTATGCCAGCGTTGGACGCACCAACGTACCTCGCTGGCATACGGCGCAACCATATTGCGGCACTGTTTGAAGGTAACAAGCGGATCGCATGACCACCATCATGGCGACCCGCTCAATCAGGAACACAAGGAGTTTTGGCATGTCCTGCAATAAAGATAGCGTACCGCCCAGCCCAACCACACCATTGTTGAGCGACCTTCTCACCCCGGCACAGGTTTCTAACCTTACTGGCCACCCAGCTACCGTTCTGGCTGTCTATCGAAGCCGCCGCACTACAGGTCAATCGTCCGATGCAGGGCCTGACTTCCTCAAACATGGCACAGCCGTCTTCTATGCCAGATCGGCTGTCGAAGCCTATATTGCAGGGAGAGTTTGAAATGTCTGGACAAGTAGACCCAACCCAAATGACCCCACTTTCTGAGGCCAATTACACCCTGATTGCTTTGCATCGCTGGGACGTAAAAACAAAGTGTCCTCGCACTGGCAAACCTCGCATTCGAGGAAAGTCACCAATTGATCGAGATTGGACAAAGCGACCTTACCGGAACGCTGATGCTTTGGAACATGCTGCCAATGGTGGCAATGTCGGCGTGCGTCTAACAACACGCGACCTTGTGGTGGATGTTGATCCACGGAACTTAGAAGGTGGAGACAAAGCCATGTTGCCTGCCTTGAAAAACCTAGGGCTAAATCCAGACCACTTCCCAACCGTGCTGACTGGTGGGGGTGGCTTGCATCTCTACATGACCAAGCCTCCTCATCTTTTCGTCGTTGACGGATTGCCAGATGTCCCGGGGGTCGAGTTCAAAACCTTTGGTCGGCAAGTCGTTGCCCCAGGTTCATTGCATCCGTCTGGCAAGCCCTACACTTGGTCTTCGGTGCCAGATGACTTGTGGCTAGGTGCAGCCAAGGCACCCAAAAAACTGCTGCGGCTCATTCGCAGGCCAAAACGACCTGTTGCCCTATCTGGGCAAGGCATTGGCGAACATCCACCAGAAGAAATTGCAACCATCTTGGACAAACTGGACCCAGAAGATTTTCGGGATCATGACAAATGGCTGCAACTGATGATGGCATGTCATCACGCAAGCGCAGGTGATGCCAAAGAGGAGTTTGTGGAATGGTGCACAGCCGATCCGCTCTATTCAACCGATGGGCCTGAGATCGCCTATCGGTGGGACAGTTTGCGCCGCCACGGCATCGGCCTTGGCACACTTTATATGTTCATGCGTGAAGCTGGGGCTGCGCATCTGATTGACCGGCGCCCGCACTATGATTTCCCAGATGACCTTTCAAATCTGGAGGTAGCACAATGAGCATAGACAATCGCAACATCTTGCAGAGTATTGCGCCCAGCCATCTCGCAACCGAGGCCATTTCAGGATCGGCATTGGTCAAGGCCTTAGGTATGTGGCTGGAATATGCACCCGAGGAAAACCGCTACCGGGAACTTGATAACGATGAACTGAAAGGAATGATTTGGTCTACGCTCGAAGGCCAAACCTATATTCACAAGGGGAAAGACGGTCCTGAGGAAAAGCCGCTCCACCTGAATACAAAGATGTCTGCTGATATTCGCGAGGCCATGATCCATTTAACTTTGCAAAGAGGTGTCGAAGAACTGCCTTTTTGGCGAGGCAAGCGTGATGATGATCCCGATCCAATTAATCTTCTGCCCGTATCAAATGGGCTGCTAGATTGGCGTTCTGGGCAGTTGATAGATGCCACTCCACGGTTCGTTTCGACTGATTGCTCTGATGTTGCATATGAACCGAATGCAGAAACGTTCATGTGGGATATGTTTCTGGATGAAATTTTTGATGGTGATCTGGAACAAATCAATCTGCTGCATGAAGTCATGGGTTGCATTCTTACGGGCCAGAACAAGTTTCAGAAGATCTTCCAGCTCTTTGGGCCACCCAGATCAGGAAAAGGCACAATCAACTTGATGCTTACAAGTCTACTGGGGATGCGTTCTGTGGCCTCACCTCGTATCAAACAAATAGCGGATGGTGGCTTTGGCCTTTCCTCTCTGATTGGCAAAAAAGCTGCCATTGTGGGGGATGCTCGACTTGAACGAGGGCGAAAAACGTCTGCCTTGACCGAGCTTTTGCTGTCCACATCTGGAGGTGATCTTCAAACCGTCCAGCGGAAATTCAAGGATGATTTCGTTGGCTATTTGCCCGTCCAATGGATGCTGATGTCAAATGAGCCCATCCTCATGCATGACCTGACAGGGACAATTGCCACTAGAATGGTGTTGATGGAAACAAGGCGTTCGTTTCTGGGGCGTGAAGATAATGCCTTGTTTGAACGTGACCTGCTGCCAGAAGCTTCTGGTGTTTTGAACCTTTGCCTTAAGGCTGCAAAACGCCTATCCAAACGCGGGAAATTCCTTGTTCCATCCTCCATCAAAGGACGGCAAGCAGAAATACTGCGTGAGGCCTCAACGGTCACTGCCTTTGCCTCTGAATGCTTGATAGAAGATCCTGCTGCTGAAACGCCCAAGCAGGACATCTATGATACCTTTGAACGCTATTGCCAGGGTCATGGTCGCCTAAGTACAGACAGTAGCATATTTTGGAGAGATTTGCGCTCATCTGGCAAATTTCGGGACAATATGGAAAAGCGTGTTAGAGCCAATGGCCGACGCGTGCAGACCGTAAAAGGCTTGCGTGTCCAGCTTGATGAAGACGCGTTGCCATTTGACCCAGCCGACGACTTCTTAGATTGACATAAAGCCGTTCAGAGGCGGTCAGGGTTATTTGCCGAAATTTGCTCTGAAAAGCCAAAGTGGTCAGGCATGGATACTAGCTGGTCGAGGTTCGGTCAGGGGTGGAACGCTCCACCCCCGACCGCCTAAGTGCATGTTTCGGAATCTCTTTTTGATCCGATTGTTAAGATGGTCAGGGTTAAATTTTAGATCATCGCTATAAGAAAAAAGAGAAAAGCCGTATATATATAATGACTGTGTGATAACCCTGACCGGTCTGACCACCCCGACCGCCCCTGAAGTCGATATCCCACTTGGTTTTCTGCGGGCAGGCTGGATGTATCTGGATCATAGATTGCCAAAGCCCTCTGGGCATGTGCTTTGAGCAACAATCAGACACGCTGGTTCCCCAGGATTCAAAACCACGACAATCTGACATCATAATCAATCAAGCAATCAAGCAATCAAGCAATCAAGCAATCAAGCAATCAAGCACCTGCTTCACGGCTGCCATTAAGGGATCAACAGTCCTTCACCCCGTAAAGGGTCTCATTTTTCCTTTCCGTTCATGCACTTGAGGGGAGGCAAAAACGAGACCCAGCGTGAGGCCCAATGGTGACGCGCTTGGTGGATACAAACAACACGCAGGCAATCTGCAATTACAAAACTGCATTGAGAGAAACGAATGCAAGGACGACAACTCAGCCTGCCTCTTAAGGTAGGCAATCGGCGTGTTGAGCCGATCACAATCGAAACCAAGCGGGAGTTCCTGACCGAACTTGCCCAGACGGGAAATGTCAGGTTGGCCAGCATGCGGGCGGGCGTGAGCCGAAGTGCTGCTTACCATTGGAGGCTGACCGATCCTGACGTAGCCACAGCGTGGGACCTTGCATTACGTGTCAGCATGGATGGCATGCGTGAAGAGGTTGTTGAAACCGCCCGCACAATGGGTTTGGGCCGATGGGTTGAATTGCTTGATGAGAACGGTCAACCCGTTCTGGATGACAATTTCGAGAAGGTTTTGGAGTATGACGTCTCGCACGTTGATGCCCGTGTTCTGGTCAAACTTTTGGACAAGGCCCTGCCCTCTGCAGACGGCTCAGCCAAGACATCAATTACTGTGCAAAACGAAACGCACGTTCATGCTGCGCCAAAGCCGATGCCACAGCTTGTCAGGCCTTCTACGGCTACCGATGTGGTCGACGCCGAATTCGTGACCGAAAACACTGAGGAGACAGAAAATGACTGAATGGCCTGAAATCCAAATCTGTTGTGTCTTGCCAAGCGGTGTGGCCACGCTGCCGTTTGAAGGTGGCACGATTACATGCCGTGTTACGCTCGGCCATATCAATGCGCCCGACACGGGCCTCTTGAAAGAACTTAAAACAAAGGCGGAAGCTGTACCCTGGCGGAACGCCAGAATACGCGATGAGGCCATTTCGACGATCGAGGTCAGGGGTGATATTGACGAAGAAACGCGGGCGAACCTGCTCGCTCATATCCGCCAAACAGCTTGGTATCAGTGATCTCTAATCCTTTTGTTTCTCTATGGCCGTGAATAAACCTTCCCGATCAACCACTTAAAGCGCCTTCATTCTGAAGCCTGAACGCAGGCCCAATCTGGTCGCTGGCTTGGATTGTCCCAACGTAAGGGTATGGCGTTCATATCGGTCTGACATTCAAGACAACCCGGGGCAGTTTCTTACGACAGTAGGTGCACCCATTGACCTCATTAGACAAATGGAGCTGGACCTATTGTGTGACGACGCCGCCAACATTTAACGCACGAATGTCAAACGCTGGTCCCCCATAGCAGACAGACACGGCAATCTGTAATCGTGCTGCGGTTCGTTTTCCTTCTTTTCCTGGACTCAGCTCGCTACGGGGCCAGCGCGGAGCGGCTGATAGGCTGGCTGGCCTTGTAGCTCACCGACATTTTGAACCGAGGATGCCATGGACAAAAATCAAATAGACAAACGGCTTGTTGAGCTGCGGGCTGAAAAACTGCGCCTCACAGGTGAACTTGAAACCGCCCGCACAGAAGCGCGTGAAGCCCTGATCGCTGGCAATAAGCCAACCGCGTTCGCCGCCGCACTGGCTGAACGCATCTCCATCGTGGATGATGCCATTGCTGAACTTACCGCTCGACTGAGCACGGCCAGTGAGAATGGAGAACGCACCAATCGAAAGCGCCGTGCTGAAGCTGCATTGGACGCGACACGTGATCGGGTAAAACTGGCCAAGGCCGTAGATCAAGCATTGGCTGATTTAGCAGCAAACTGGACCGCATACACAGAAGCTCTGCGCAAAGACGTTGGACAAGTCTCTGGTGCTGGCGGCGACGTAACAGCAGTTGAGCGGGCGCTGACAAACAACCGTACAGCTGAACCACTGGTCAAAGCCATGATCCAAGTCGGTGGCGTAAAACTCACACGTTCCCTTGGCATCGACACCCCAATTCGTGAACGCCACGCAAGCTCTTTGGCGGATGCCGAGGGGCGTGTCTCTGACAGCCTGCAAGTCGAACTCTTGCGCGTCCAAGCCTCCTCGCCACAGCCTAATGTGTCGAAGCAAGCACAAAAAGAACTTGAACAAATGGAGGCTGCACGATGAGCATCGAAGGCGAAAAGCACGCTGCTGAGCTGGCCAAATTGGAACAGCGACGCAAAGAACTTGAAGACGCATTGCAGCGATTGGCCCGGGATGAGGCCGAAGCCCAAGAGGTCGCTGAATTGGCCCAAGAGGTCGAGCAGCTTGAACAACTAGTCGAGACCACACGAGCGGCCGCAAATATGGGGAAAACGATGAACCACAACGATGTAAAAAAAGCGGCTCGGTCCAATCGGGAAGCGGCTGAAACGGCTCTCGATGATATGGCCAAGTCCATGCAGGCAGAGGACGAGACCTTCGAAAAGGCCTATGGCCGCGCACTGGATACCGCGATTGGTATCCAACTTATGAAGACGCGAGACGATGCCCAAGAACTTGAGCGCAACGGCGTCACTTCAATGGACGTGGCCGAGGCCCACAATCTACTAAGGGTAGGGAACTGATATGACACAGAAAACGAGACAGACCCAACTTTTTACGGGCGGTGTGTTTGTCGGCGACATGGACAACCCGGTCGTTAAATCTGACGAGGCGCAGGCAAAGGTGCCAACGACCCGCAAGATCGACAATATCGTGTCAGTGACGCAGGCCGAATACGATGCACTTGCCGAACCTGACGCAAGCACGATGTACTTGGTTGCCGATTGATGCAGGCCTTCTTGAATGGCCTTGGTTTTACGGCGGCGTTCAACCCAAACCACCCACCTAAAACTGGTCAAGCTGTGCGCACCTTGAAGGTCACGCGGGCACAATTCGAGGCCATCTTCCCGACGGATGGCCCGCTGTTGCCCAGACCTGGTACGATCTATCTGCTGAAAGCTTGACCACTAGAAAGACCCGCGTCTGCGAAAGGCGTGGGCTTTTCTCGTTCCGTTTGGTGAACTGAGTGGCAACCGAACCAGGCAACAGTAGTCGAATGCGATCACATTGGTCTATTTTGGGCCTCCAAAGCCAACGAAACTTGCAATCAATTGATTTACATTACGTTTCTTGCCTACATCACGAGACTTCGTATCCAAATATTGAAAAACCATGAGAAGCTTCATTCTCCAGATTGCCCTATCACGCCTTCCACTCTAAGTTGATCTCTATATCAGCATTTACAAAGAAGCATTGTTCTTAGTGACTTACATCGCAGCCAATAATTTAGATGACCTGATGCATAAGGTTTTCGAAATGCTTCTCGATGGCAAGAAACGTGTCAAAGCGACCAAGGGTTGGAATTACGAAGAATTTGGGGTGACCCTTGGTCTAAGATATCCTCGGGCAAGGCTGAGTCGATCTGAGTCGCGTCAGATTCTGGCGTCTTGTTTGGGGGAATTGCTTTGGTACCTAAATGGTTCTGATCAGCTGGACTTCATTCAGTACTATTTAGCAAGGTATGACAAAGCATCTGATGACACCAAGACAATACACGGCGCATACGGCCCGCGGTTATTGAGTAGTAACGGTCAAAACCAGATTGAAAATGTTATTCAATTGCTGCGTAGGAAGCCTACATCCCGAAGGGCCGCTATACAGCTTTTTGAAGCTCGCGATTTGGTGGCGGACTACAATGACATTCCCTGTACTTGCACAATGCAGTTCATGATTAGAAATGGACGGCTGAACATGATAACATACATGCGGTCAAATGATGCTTACGTTGGCTTACCGCATGACATATTTTCTTTCACAATGCTTCAAGAGGTAATGGCTCGTAGCCTGGAAACCGAACTCGGTTTTTATAGGCACTCAGTAGGAAGCTTGCACCTGTACGAACCCAATGTTGAGGCTGCCCAGCGCTATCTTTCGGAAGGCTTTCAAGATACAAGGCCTATGCCTTTGATGCCCAAAAAGGACCCTTGGGAGAGCATCGAGATTGTTAAGAAGGCTGAGGCTTCCTTGAGGTTAAAAAGTGGTGCATCCATCCGAGACCTGAAGGATCAAGTTGAGCCTTTTTGGGCAGATCTTATTCGAATATTGCAAATCTATTCTTTAAACAAATCTGGTGCAGACAAACGCGCTATCATTTCGTTGAAAAATGAAATGGTTTCAGATGTCTACGAATCTTATGCTAGGAAATTCGAACGCCGAGCAGCGCTTCGTCCGGAACAACCTGAACTACCATTGGAGAAACAATAATGCCTGGCCAATATAGAGATCTCGCCACCCAACTCGACACACGGTTGCTTGATTTCAGTCAAAATGTGACGGCATTGCCTGGGGTCGCGTCACCTCAACATCGGCGTGTACTTACGTTGCAAATTATTGATAGCCTCCGAAGAACTCAGTTTGTGCGCTCAATATCTATCAGACCCGTAGTTGCTGCTCGAAGCGACCCCTTGAGCGGTCTATTTGACCCCCTGAGAGCGGCCGTACACTTTAGGAATACCGGTCAATTTGATGAGGCCCATTGGGTTGCTTTTCTGGGGACGCATTGCGGAAAGCATGAAACTTATGGCTGGCGCCTAGCTGCTGCGGTTTATAGCGGACTACAGTCACCGAACCCGTGGTCCTGGGCAAATGTGTCAGCCAATCCTGGTCAGTTCACCAACTGGTTGACCAACAATCAGCAGGTGATGCTTAACGGCCAAAATCACTATCATTTTAGTAACCATCGAAAATACGAATCCCTAGACGTGACCAAGCAGAACCATACTGGACTGGTAGTATCGTCATATGTGAATTGGGTTAACCAGTTTGGCGGGCATTCAGCACTGTTGAACGCTATACAAACCGAAGTAGGTCAGAACCCAACGGCGGTCTTCGATCGCTTTTTCTCATTGATGAGCGCAAATGTCGTGCGCTTTGGCCGATTGGGAACCTTCGATCACGTTTGCATGCTTGGCAAGTTAGACCTGGCCCCAATTGTCCCAGGAAAAACATACATTAAGAATGCGACAGGGCCACGAAAAGGAGCTCACTTGCTTATCGATGGGCAACGGGATGGGACAACGCCTGCAGGAACTCTCGAAGCAAAGCTTATCGAGATAGGCGACTTTCTTAATTTGGGTATGCAAGAATTAGAGGATTCACTCTGCAATTGGCAGAAGAATCCAAGCCTATATACGCACTTCGTTGGTTAGTAGCGCCGAACTTAATTCCATTTGTACCGTCGCTTGAGAAAATTCATTTTGGAGGGGTGTATTTGTTCCGCATGCTGCATTTGGCCGACAAGAATGCCAGGAGAAATTCCAAGCTTATACGCCAAAGCTATCAATGGTTTTGCCGAAATTTTTACTTTGGCAAGTAAGGGACGGTATTCCATTGGCACTAAGACGTCAGAGGCAAAACTGTTTGCCTCACTTTCAAACTCATCGCTGTCTACAAAGTTGCCTTCAAGGAACATCTTTGTTTCGCGATGAAGTACTAAGTGACCTATTTCATGAAATAGCGTGAACCAGAAATGATCATCCGACAAATGGCGAAAGCTAAGTTGTAAGATGGCTCTATTGTTCTCAACTATCCGAGTTGCTCCACTTGCACGACATCCTTTGGGGGCCCGAACAACAGCAAAACCCACACCACTCTCAGCAAGGATACTTTCTAGTTTTGGAAGAAAGTCACCTGGGTTCGCCCTGCGGCACAGTGCTTTTATCCCGTCGACATTTTCCAGCAAACTATCCGCATCAAATTCTGGAAGATCACGTATTGCCGCAATTTGCTCACCTTTACGCAACCATGCCAAAGTCGCAGCTGCATCATTTTCGAATGAAAAGGTCGTACGAAATGCCACTCCAGCGATGGTGCTTTCATACTTTTGCTGCCACTCTCGCAAGTTATCACATTCAAAAAAATCTAGACTATGTTCGATTTTTTCTTCGGCTGATCTAGTTGACGGCAACCATCCGAACCGAGCCATTTCTGCATATGGCAGCGAACGGACCCACTCTTTCTCATCAGGGAGGTCCGGAAGTCCGCGTTGCTCTTGAAAAATTTGATCGCGCCGCAACCAAAACTGTGCGCTTCCACCTAGGAATTCAGCCAATGCCGAAGCCATACCATGGTCAAAAGCGGCATCTTCCTTAACTATATCCAAAACACCTATGCCGACGTTGGAGACTAGCTGGTCCATCGTCTTTCCGCTCAGATCTAGCAAATCAACGATTGAAGATGCAGGGCTCGATTGCCAATCGGATACGAATTGTTGCGTACGACTCATTCTGCTCCCCTGACTTCAACTACCTTTAGTCGAACAACCTCTTGCCAGTCAATCTGACCTGAGCTCGACCTTACGACATTGGCTGGACCAGCTTCAGCTTTCAGGACAATCCTTGCTTTTAGAGCCGATGTTACCGTGCCCAGTTGATCGTCAAGTTGAAAAAGCCCCGAGAGTAATTTCAGTTCGCTACCATCATCAACGGCGTCAATATCAGCCAACCTATCGTGAAGAAATCGCGCACATTCACTACCCAGTTTTTTAACTGCGGAATTCCTGTTTTTGCAAATCCGTCTTACTTCTTTGGTACTAAAGGATAATTCCAACCGCACAAACCTCAATTTTTCTCCAAGGTTACTAAGAGCTCAATTCAATTGAAAGGGGTGAGCGCTCTCATAGGTTGATTTTCTTGAGGATTTTGGTGCGGGCGGGGGGACTCGAACCCCCACGGGCATACGCCCAACAGATTTTAAGTCTGGTGTGTCTACCATTCCACCACGCCCGCATTTGGCGTTTTCTTCAATTTTCTGCATTGGGCCTATATCGGGCTTCAAAACAGTCTCTCAGTCGCAACGCCTTGTTCCGTATGCGTTTAACCGCACAGAAGTAGGGATTTTAAGTCCGGTATGTCTACCATTCCATCACACCCGCACGCGACATTCCTATAGCCGCCCGCCGCTGGTGCGTCGAGGGGGGGCGGCGCTCTAAAGCTGGTCGCCCAGCGCGTTTTCCTTCACCGCCTCCATCGCCACATAGGTCGAGGTCGCGGCCACATGCGGCAGCGTCGAAATGCTCTCGGCTAGAACGCGGCGGTATTGCGCCATGTCTTGCGTGCGCACCTTGAGCAGATAATCGAAATTTCCGGCGATCAAATGTGCCTGTTCGATCTCGCCCACCTTAGCCACCGCCGTATTAAAGGCGGCCAAGGCCGCTTCGCGCGTATCGTTGAGCCGCACCTCGACAAAGGCCACATGATCAAAGCCCAGCCGGATCGGATTGACCGTCGCGCGATACCCCGTGATCACCCCCGCCTCTTCGAGCCGCCGCAGCCGTGCCTGGGTCGGGGATTTCGACAGGCCGATCCGCTTGGCCAGATCGGTGATCGATATCCGCCCGTCCGAGGCCAGAATCGCCAAGATCGACCGGTCAAAGCGATCCAGTTGGGAAAACTCGTTTTGCATCATCATACCCGAAAATTTCAGTCCGTTTCACTGCAGCATCGAAGAAATGCGGAAACTTAGCAATGGAATTTCGCGATACTATGGCTCAAATGACCGGAGCCACGTAATGCACTCATCCCCCTCCCGCCCCGCTATCGATCACAAGACCTATGACACCAGCCCCGCCCATCTGGCGCATCTGGTCCGCACCGCCGCATTGGGCGAAGACGCACGCCGCGCCATCGCCGCACAAGCGGCGTCACTGGTGCGCGATATTCGCCGCGATGCAAGTCCGGGATTGATGGAGGTCTTCTTGGCCGAATACGGCCTGTCGACAGAGGAAGGCATCGCCTTGATGTGTCTAGCCGAAGCGCTTCTGCGCGTGCCCGACAGCCCGACAATCGACGCGCTGATCGAAGACAAAATCGCGCCCTCCGATTGGGCGGGGCATTTGGGGCGCTCCACCTCGCCCTTGGTCAATGCCTCGACATGGGCCTTGATGCTGACGGGGCGGGTGCTCAATCCGGCCTCGGGCGGTCCGGTGGCGCATCTGCGCGGCGCGGTGCGCCGTTTGGGCGAGCCGGTCATTCGCGCCGCCGTCGGGCGCGCCATGCGCGAAATGGGGCGGCAATTTGTGCTCGGCGAGGATATCAGTGCCGCATTGCGCCGCGCCGCGGTGCAAGAGGAAAAGGGCTATCATTATTCCTATGACATGCTCGGCGAAGCCGCCCGCACGCAGCACGATGCAGACGGATATTTCGACGCCTATCTGACCGCCATACAATCGATCTCTCCGGCCTGCTGCGGCGATGATCCGCGTCGCAATCCTGGTATTTCCATCAAGCTTTCGGCGCTTCATCCACGCTATGAAGAGGCCCAGCAACCGGATGTTTTGGCGGAACTGACACCGCGGGTTGTGGCGCTTTGCGCGGCGGCCAAACAGGCGGGCATGGGCCTCAACATCGACGCCGAAGAAGCGGCGCGGCTGGCCCTGTCCATAGATGTGATCGACGCGGCTCTGGCCGATCCGGCGCTTGCCGATTGGGACGGTTTCGGCGTCGTGGTCCAAGCCTACGCCCCGCGCGCGGGCGCCGTCATCGACTGGCTCACCGCGCAGGCCAAAGCCCGCAACCGCCGCCTTATGGTGCGCCTCGTCAAAGGGGCCTATTGGGACAGCGAGATCAAGGAGGCCCAAGTCAAAGGCCTGCCCGATTTTCCGGTCTGGACCCGAAAATCCGAAACCGACGTCAGCTATATCGCCTGCGCGCGCAAGCTTCTGGAGGCGCGCGCGCATCTTTATCCGCAGTTTGCCACCCACAACGCCCATAGCGCCGCCGCGATCTTGCATCTCGCACGCGAGGTGGGCGCGCAAAACGACCAGTTCGAATTCCAGCGCCTGCATGGCATGGGCGCGGCCTTGCACGAATTGCTGCGCCAACAAAACGGCACCCGCTGCCGCATCTATGCCCCCGTCGGGGCGCACCGCGATCTTTTGGCCTATCTGGTGCGGCGCCTGCTTGAAAACGGCGCAAATTCAAGCTTCGTCAACCAGATCGTCGATGAAAATGTGCCGCCCGAAACCGTGGCCTCCGATCCCTTTGCCGAGCTTGAACAGCGCGGCGCCTCCCGTGCGAATGCGCTTCTACGGGGCACCGATTTGTTCGCCCCCGAACGCGCCAATGCACGAGGCTGGGATCTTGACGACCGTCAAACGCTTGCCGCGATTGACGCCGCCCGCGCGCCGTTCGCCGAGACCCTGTGGCAAGCGCGGCCGCGATTGTCCAATGCGCAAAGTGGCACCCGCGACAGCGTTACCACGTGCAACCCTGCCACCGGCGCGCCGGTCGGGCAGGTTGTTGCCGCCACCCCCGCCGATGTTGAGCGCGCCTTTGCCGCGGCGGCGCCATGGGACGCCCCCTTGGACGCACGCCGCGCCGCGATCACCCGCGCCGCGGACCTCTTTGAAGAAAACCACGGCGAGATTTTTGCCCTGCTGGCCCGCGAGGCGGGCAAAACCCTGCCCGACGGCGTGGCCGAGCTGCGCGAAGCGGTGGATTTCTTGAGGTATTACGCGGCCAATGCCTATGAGGCGACGGGACAGGCGCGGTTTTTTGCCTGCATCTCTCCGTGGAATTTCCCCTTGGCGATCTTCACGGGGCAAATCGCCGCCGCCTTGGCCATGGGCCAAGCCGTCATCGCCAAACCCGCAGGGCAAACCCCGTTGATTGCCGATCTGGCCGTGCGGTTGATGCATGATGCAGGCGTGCCGCAGACCGCCTTGCAATTGCTTCCAGGCGGGCCGGATGTCGGCGCGGCCATCACTGCATCGGCGCATCTTGGCGGCGTCGCCTTTACCGGCTCCACCGCCACCGCGCTCAAAATCCGCGCGTCCATGGCCGAAAACGGCCCTGCAGGTGCGCCGCTCATTGCCGAAACCGGCGGGCTCAACGCCATGCTCGTCGACAGCACCGCCCTGCCCGAACAGGCCGTGCAAGCGGTCGTCGAGAGCGCCTTCCAATCGGCGGGGCAGCGATGTTCGGCCCTGCGCTGTCTTTATGTGCAAGAGGACATCGCCGATGAGTTTACCAAAATGCTCATTGGCGCGATGGACCTGTTGCGCAGCGGCGATCCGTGGCAGATCAGCACCGACAGCGGTCCGGTCATCGACGACGACGCGGCGCGCAACATCCGCGATTATATCGACGCTGCGCGCAGCAAGGGGCGTGTGATCCACGAGGGGCCCCGCCCCGCCGCCCCTGATGGCCTCGCCGCGCCAAGGTTCATCGCGCCCACGCTCATCGGCGTTTCGGGCATCCTTGATCTGGAGCGCGAGGTCTTTGGCCCAGTCTTGCATATCGCGCGGTTCAAATCGCGCGATCTGCCCCGCGTGATCGCTGATGTGAATGCCACCGGCTATGGGCTGACCTTCGGGTTACACAGCCGGATCGACGACCGTGTCGAGACCATTGCCAGCCAAATCCATGCGGGCAACACCTATATCAACCGCAACCAGATCGGCGCCATTGTCGGCAGCCAACCCTTTGGCGGAGAAGGGCTTTCCGGCACCGGACCGAAAGCGGGCGGGCCGCATTACCTGCCCCGTTTTGCCCCCGTGCCATGCCCCGAGGCCTGCGCCGCGCCTTGGGAGCGTTCGATGCGCCGCCGCGATGTCGAGGCGGCGCTGCGTGCGGCCGACAAGACCTCATCGGCGCTGCCGCCCGCCCAAGTGTTACGCGGGCCAACCGGTGAATTGAACCGGCTGAGTTTCGCCGCGCGCCCGCCGATCCTCTGCCTTGGCCCCGGACCAGCCGCGGCCGAGGCGCAGGCCCGAATGATCACCGCATTGGGCGGGCGCGCCGCGCTCGCGCACGGCCGCGTTGACCCCGCTTGCCTGATGGACCTGCAGGACCTTGGCGGCGCGCTGTTTTGGGAGGATGGGCCAGCTGCAAGGGCCTACGCCCAAGCGCTCGCGGCCCGAAGCGGTCCGATTGTGCCCCTGATCACCGGATCTCCCGATGCTGCCCATGCGCTGCTGGAGCGCCACCTGTGCGTGGACACCACCGCCGCGGGCGGCAATGCTGCGCTTTTGTCGGCCATGTCATGACGCCGATCCGAGCCGCGCCAAACCCGCGCCAGCCCAGAGGTTAACCGCTTGACGGCGCAAGCAAATGCCCGCAGCCTAGACGCATGTTTCCGATCCGCGATCACAACCCGTCGGGGCGCGTGCCCTTTGTCACCTATGCGCTGATTGCGGCCAATGTCGCAATCTTTCTAAGCTATTGGGGCCTGTTTGCCGACCCGCGCGCCTTGAACGGATTTTTCGCCGCTTGGGCCGTGATCCCCGCGCAGATCAGCGATGGCGCGGGGTATCACACGCTGATCTCGTCGATGTTCTTGCATGGCGGAGTGATGCATCTTGCGGGCAATATGCTGTTCTTGTGGATTTTCGGCGACAATATCGAAGATGAGATGGGCCATATCCCCTATCTGCTCTTCTATCTGGCCAGCGGCGTGGGCGCAGGGCTTATTCAGGTGATCTCGGAGCCAAGCTCCATGGTGCCAACGGTCGGCGCCTCGGGCGCGATTGCAGGGGTGATGGGCGGATATATCTTGCTCTTCCCCAAGGCCAAAATCGACATCCTCTTGATCTTCATCGTCTTTTTTCGGGTTTTCACGGTTCCTGCGGTTCTGGTTCTGGGCCTGTGGTTCGCGATGCAACTTTTCTCAAGCTTCGGCTCCAACCCGCTTGAGGGCGGCGTCGCCTATTGGGCGCATTCGGGTGGTTTCTTGGTCGGCGTGCTGCTGACCTTGCCGCTGTTCCTGCGCCTCGGCGGGACGCGGTTTTGGAGCCGCCACCATGGTCACCCGCCCCATCCGGACGCGCAATATGAAATCAGCCGCACCCGCATTCCGCGCGTGAGGCGCAAATGACCAAGTCCGCGACCCACAAGCTGACCTGCCACTGCGGCGCAGTTGAATTGCGCGTGCGGCTCAGCGACGGGTTAAGCAGCGCGCGGCGCTGCGATTGCTCGTTTTGCCGCCGCCGCGGCGCCATCGCCGTTTCGGCGCCTTTGGACGGGATCGACGTGATCAAAGGGCAAGACGATTTGCGCCTTTATCAATTCGGAACCCAGACGGCGAAACACTATTTTTGCGCGCATTGCGGGATTTACACCCATCATCAACGGCGCTCGAACCCGAATGAATACGGGGTCAATGCCGGATGTCTGGAGGGCATGAACCCGCGCAATCTGGACCCTGTGCCATGGGTGGACGGGGTCCATCATCCCAGCGATCGTTAGTGGCAGCAAACAAGCGGCGCCGATCAGCCCTTGCGGATCACTTTTGCAAACTGGTCGAAGATCGGCTCGTTCGCGGCGATGACCTGACCATCCTCGATGATCGAACGGCCCGCATCGATAGGTTCGACAAAACCGCCTGCTTCCTTGACGATAATCAAACCTGCGGCGAGATCCCACGGCTTCAAGCGGCGCTCCCAAAACCCCTCGTAGCGGCCCGCCGCCACATAGGCGAGGTCCAGCGCGGCAGAGCCAAAGCGGCGCACGCCCGCCGTTGCGGGCAAGAGCCGCGCGAGGTCTTGCAAGGTTTCGGGCAAATCGGCACGGCCCGCAAAAGGCAGCCCTGTGGCGAAGATGCTTTCGATCATGCGCGAGCGGCCGGACACGCGCAAACGGCTTTCATTGAGCCACGCGCCCTCGCCTTTTTCGGCGCAGAACAATTCGTCCTTGGAAGGGTCATAAATCACGCCAGCGACAATTTTACCCTTGTGTTCCAAGGCGATAGAGACGGCGAAATGCGGCAGACCATGCAGGTAATTGGTGGTGCCATCAAGCGGGTCAACGATCCAGCGGCGGGTCGGATCGGAGCCTTGAACCTCGACGCCTTCTTCCTCGGCCAGCCAGCCATAGGTGGGGCGCGCGGTCATCAATTCGTCTTTGATGATCTTTTCGGCAGCGATATCGGCGCGGCTGACAAAATCGCCCGCGCCTTTGGTCGAGGTCTGCAGGTTCTCGACTTCGCGGAAGTCTTTTGCCAAGGAGCGGCCCGCCTTGCGGGCGGCTTTGATCATCACGTTGAGATTTGCGCTCTGCATGTCACTGGCTCCTTTGCGTCAGGGCGCGCGTATACGCCGAAGCGCAGCGCTTGCCAAGGCTTTGATTGGCCTTTGGGTTAAGGCGAAGCCATGCGCCTCAGGCCTGTTGCAGTTTTTGCGCCTCGATCCCTGCCAGACGGATCAGATCCACCATGAAGGGTTTGTCCAGATCATCGCTGCGCGTGGCCGCATAAAGCCGTTTGGTCACGCCATTTTCCGTGAGCGGGCGGGTGATATAATCAGAGGAATATTTCACCTCGCGCACCACCCAATCGGGCAAAACCGCAACCCCGCGGTTGGACGCGACCAAGAGCAAGATCACGGCCGTCAATTCCACCTGACGCACCGCGGCGGGTTCGACTTTGGCGGGGGTAAGCAATTCGGAGAATATATCAAGCCGCGCGCGATCCACCGGATAGGTGATCAAGGTCTGACCGCGAAAATCCTCGGCATCGATATAGGGTTTTTGCGCCAGCGGGTGTTGGGCCGAGGCGACAAAAACAGGCGCATAGTCAAACAGCGGGGTAAAGGTCACTCCGGGCAAATCCTCGGGATCGGACGAGATCACCACATCCACCTCTTCCTTTTGCAAGGCGGGCAGCGCGTCAAATGCCAATCCGGGGCGGATATCGACATCCACATCGCCCCAGCTTTTGCGAAACTGCTCAAGCACCGGAAACAGCCATTCAAAACAGGCGTGGCATTCAATTGCGATATGCAGCCGCCCCGCCGATCCGTCACGCAGGCCGGAAAACTCACCCTCCAGCGCCTCGATCTCGGGCAATATTTTCTCTGCCAGCCGGAGCAAACGCATTCCCGCCGCCGAAAGCTTCAAAGGTTTGGAGCGGCGCACGAAAAGTTCCACGCCCGCCTGATCTTCCAACCCCTTGATCTGGTGCGAGAGCGCGGACTGTGTTATGTGCAGCTGATCCGCCGCACGTGCCAGACCGCCCGCCTGATGAATGGCGCGGATTGTGCGCAGATGCCGGAATTCAATATGCACGCATGAGCCACTTTCATCTTCGTGTTGAGATTTATGAAATTGTTTCACAATCGCATCTATGCGACAAGGTGGAAAATCTATATCAGGTGCCACATGACACAGACCGCCCAGACCAAGACGCCGAACATCAGCTTCGAGTTCTTCCCGCCGCAAAACCTTGAGGCCTCGTTCCGGCTTTGGGATACGGTGCGCGCGCTTTCGCCGCTCGACCCGACCTTTGTGTCGGTGACTTACGGGGCGGGCGGCACGACGCGCGAATTGACCCATGATGCCGTGGCGACGATCCACAAAAACTACGGGCTGAACATGGCCGCGCATTTGACCTGCGTCTCGGCGACACGCGAAGAAACCCTTGCGATTGCAAACTCTTACGCCGAGGTTGGCGTGACCGAGATCGTCGCCTTGCGCGGCGATCCGCCCAAGGGCAGCGACGGGTTCGCCCCGCATCCGGGCGGGTTTAACAATTCCATCGAATTGATCGAAGCCTTGGCCGACACGGGCAAGTTCCGCCTGCGCGTTGGCGCCTATCCCGAAAAACACCCCGAAGCGCGCGACACCGCCGCCGATGTGGAATTTCTCAAACGCAAGATCGACGCAGGGGCCCATAGCGCCATCACGCAGTTTTTCTTCGAGGCCGACACCTTCTTTCGCTTCCGCGATGCCTGCGTCAAAGCGGGAATCGACGCGCCGATCATTCCGGGCATCTTGCCGATCGAAAACTGGAAAGGCACACGCAACTTTGCGCGCCGCTGTGGCACCTCGGTGCCGCAATGGCTCGACGATGCCTTTGAAAACGCGACCGCCCAAGGCCAAGAGGGCTTGCTCTCGACCGCGCAATGCACCGAATTGTGCTCTGATTTGTTGGAGGGCGGGGTCGAGGATCTGCATTTCTACACGCTCAACAAACCGGCCCTGACCCGCGATGTGTGCCACGCGCTTGGCGTGACGCCGAAAGCCTCGCTCGAAAACGTCGCGTAACAGCGGCGGCTGCGCCGCCTCATTGCCTTGCACCGCGCTGCCCTGCCCACCACTCTGGCGTGCAACAAAGGGGCGGCGCGATTTGCGTTTGGCCGGTTTGCGCGCGCCCCGCGCCATGAGGAGACACGCCATGACCGATGCGCCCTATATTGCCCCGAAAAACCGCAACTACGCGAAATCGCCCGCCGATCTGCCCGATCCAAGCCGCGCCTTGTCGCGTTCGGGGCTGGAATCGATGCAGGCGATGCTGCGCGGTGAAACCGTCGGCCCGCCCATTTCCGAAGGCATGAATTACACGATTGATACGGTCGAAGAGGGCCGCGTGGTGTTTCGCGGCGCACCTCTGTTTGCCCATACAAACCCGATGGGCACGGTGCATGGCGGATGGTATGGCACGCTTCTCGACAGCTGCATGGCCTGCGCCGTGATGACCATGGTGCCGAAAGGATCGGTCTATACCACATTGGAATATAAGATAAATATCACCCGCGCCATTCCCGTGGGGATGGAGGTTGTGGCGGTCGGGACCATCCAACATGCGGGCCGATCAACCGGCGTGGCCAATGGCGAAATTCGCGGTGCGAAGGACGGCAAGCTTTACGCCACCGGATCGACCACCTGTATCATCATGAAGGTCGGCTAACCGATCCGGCGCAGCAAGGCACCGATCCCATGGCCCAGAACCGAGCCGATTGCAGAGCCAAAACCACGAGCGCTGCGCGCGACATGTAGCCCCGTTTCCGCGCGGCCCGAAAACGGCAGGGCAAGCGGGGCCGCCTGCACGTTATTTGGCGGCTCGCGATGCGGCGTGTTTTGCACCGGCTCGGCGCGCTGCAGCAGGCCCAGCGACACATCGCGCCCCATTGCCGTTCCATGCAGCCGCTCGGAGGGGTCACGCCCGACGCGGCGGCGCCGCCTGAGCAAGAACAGCTTGCCCCATCCGCGCCATGTCCCCACCGAGGGCGCATCTGGATCGACCTTGAATCCGGCGCGCCAACCGCTCGGCAGCGCCAAACCGCAGGCCTCGGCGCGCTCCAACATCCAGACCAGCGCAATATTCGACAAGGGCCGCGCCTCGCTCCGCCCGCTGATCTGCCCGCCGACATCGCCATGACTTCCAGGAAACCAGACCTGTTCGATCCGGCCCGCGGCACATTTGCGGCTGTCCCATAGCTCTGGCTCAAAGGCCAATCGCGTCTCGTCCAGCGCCAGCGCGTGAAACCCGCGTTTGACCGAAGCGCCAAGTTCGTGGTTGTGAAAACTATGGGCGGATTCGGACCATTTCCACAGGATCGGCAACCGCAGGCCCAGCGCCTTGACCGTGTCCCAAACCCCGACCATCTCGATCGAACAAGCGCTATGACAAAAGGCCGCGCGAAAGGCCGCTGTGGCCTCTCCGCCGACCGCGCCTTGATAGTGGCGATAGGCTTCGCGGATGTTGCGCTCATGCGCCGCGTCCTTGCGCAACAGACCGACGGTGTCGATCACGCCCGCAAGGCTGCGCACCGCATAGGCGCCGCGCGAATAGCCAAACAAATAGATGGTATCGCCGTCCTGATACCGGCTGGCGAGCCAACCATAGGCGCGGCGGATTTGCCGGTTGATGCCCCGCCCCATCAATACATCAGGGGTCGAGCGCCAATCAGCCCATTGCACCCCTGCCTCGTAATAGACGCTGGCCCCTGTGGCGGACAAAAGCCGGTAGGTCAGCCCCGCATTGGTTTCGTGACCTTCATCGAGCGACGACATGGTGCCGTCCAAGATGACAACATGCGCCATAGGGGCGCGCCCCGCGCGGGCGGGCTGGGATTTCCCCCGCCGCCGCCCCGGCCAGAGCCGTGCGAATATCGCTTTATTGAGCTGTCGCCACCGCATCTTCCATCAACTTCCATACTCTAACCGGCGTGAAGGGCATATCCGCCCGCCGCACGCCGCGGCTCCATAGCGCATCGAGCACCGCATTGGCCGTGGCGGCCATGGACCCCACGGTCCCCGCCTCGCCGCAGCCCTTCATGCCCATGAGATTGGCCGTTGAAGGGACAGGCAGGGTTTCGAACCCATACATAGGCACATCATCTGCCCGCGGCATGGCGTAGTCCATGAACGTTGCCGTGAGCAATTGCCCGTCATCGTCATATCCCACATGTTCCATCAAGGCCTGCCCGATGCCTTGGGCCACGCCGCCGTGGACTTGACCTTCGGCCAGCATCGGATTGATAAGATTACCAAAATCATCAACGACGGTATAGGCTTTGACCGCCACTTGGCCGGTGTCGCCGTCCACCTCGACCTCGCAGATATGCGCGCCGTTGGGATAGGAGCGCCCTGGCAGGGTTGCGGTTTCTTCGTGCACAAGCAGATCCGTGCGCCCGTCATTGCGCGCCATCTCTGCGGCCTCCAGAAGGGTCGGCGTCATGTTCGATCCGGCGGCGCGGAAGCTCTCGGCGTCAAACTCGATTTGCGCCGCCTCGACGCTCATTTTGTCGGCAAGATAGGGCCGGAAGGCTTCGACCATTTTCTCGACGGTGGCCAAAGTGGCCGTGCTTTGCACCGTGACCGAGCGTGACCCGCCAGTGCCGCCGCCTTTGGCAATGCGGTCGCTGTCGCCTTGCACCACCTCGATCAGATCGGCGGGAATACCCGTTTGATCCGACAGGAACTGCGCATAGACCGTCTCGTGGCCTTGGCCGCCCGATTGCGTGCCGACATAGATGCTCACCGTGCCATCCTCGTTAAATTCCACTTTCGCGGTTTCAGAAGGATCGCCCAGAATGCTTTCGATATAATAACAAATGCCCAGACCGCGCAAATTGCCTCTATTTTCTGCGGCGGCGCGTCGGGCGGGGAAACCTGCCACATCCGCCTTGGCCTGCGCACGGTTGAGCAAACGCCCGAAGGCCCCGACGTCATAGGTTTCGCCCGTGACGGTGGTATAGGGAAAATCGCCCTCTTTGATGAAATTGATCCGGCGCAGTTCGAACGGATCGACCTTCAACTCGCGCGCGGCCATATCCATCACCCGTTCGAGCAGGTAAATCGCCTCTGGCCGCCCCGCCCCGCGATAGGCATCGACTTGGGTGGTGTTGGTGTAGAACCCTTGGGTGTTCATATAGAGCGTCTGGCAATCATAGGTGCCCATCACCACGCGGGCAAAAAGATGCGATTGGATCGCTTGGCCGAATTGTGAATTATAGGCCCCGAGATTGGCGCGGGTGTTGACGCGGTAGGCGGTGATGCGGTGGTTTTCGTCAAACCCCATCTCGACCGAATGGGACAAATCACGCCCCGCATTATCGGACAGCATCGCCTCGGTCCGGTCCGACATCCACCGCACCGGACGGCCCAGAACCATCGCCGCGTGGCTGATGGCGATATATTCGGGATAGCTCATGCCTTTCATCCCGAAACCGCCGCCCACATCGGGGTTGGTCACGCGGATAGTGTCGGCCTCCATATTGAGGATCTTGCCAAGATAGGCTTTGGCGCCCCAAACCCCCTGCCCGTTGACCGCCAGATGCAAACGCCCGTCCGCATACTCCGCATAGGCGCCGCGCGGCTCCATCGAATTGACGATGATGCGGTTGTCGTCCACCTCCATGCGCACCACATGGGCCGCTGCATTCAAAGCCGCCTCGGCCGCCTCCGCGTCGCCGATCTCCCAATCATAGGCGCGGTTGGTGGGGGCCTCGTCGTGGATCGCGACATCGGACGGCGCAAGCGCCAGAACCGCGGGCAAATCGTCGTAGTCCAGCTCGATCGCCTCGATCGCATCCATCGCCTGCGCGCGGCTGTCGGCGACAACCATCGCAATCGCCTCGCCAACAAAGCGCAGCTTGCCCTCGGCCAAGATCGGCCGTTTCGGGGCCGCCCCCATGCTGCCGTCGCGGTTCGGCATTGTGGTGCCATCAAGCCCGCGCGTGATCCCCGCATCGGCCAGATCTTGGCCGGTCAGCACCAGATGCACCCCCTCCATGTCGCGCGCGGCATCTGCGTCAATGGATTTGAGCACCGCATGCGCAACGCTGGAGCGCAAGAACATCGCGAAAAGCGCGCCCTGCGGCGCTATATCGTCCACATACCGGCCATGGCCGGTCAAAAGACGTAGATCCTCGCGCCGTTTGACCGGCTGGCTCTTGCCAAATTTCTCCATCGTTCCCGCTCCCCTTGTGGTGCCATTGCTGCGCGCTGCCCGCTCGGGCGCGCGATCCTGTTGTTTGTCAGGGTAGTGGCGCGGGCGCGCTTGTAAAGCCATGGCGCGCGCATCTGCCTTTGCGTTTTTACAACGGGGCGGGCAATACGCAACGCCTCGATGGCAGGAGGGCGCGCAATTCCCCATAAAACAGGGCGCACAGAGCACTCGCGCCTTCCCCTTGGGCCAGACATTGGATAAACCCGCCACAACACAAAAATACCGACCCGAAAGGCAATACCCCATGGCCATGGAAAAGACCTTCAACGCTGCCGAAGCCGAAGCCCGTATCTACAAGACATGGGAAGAGGCAGGCGCGTTCAAAGCCGGTGCGAATAAATCGCGCGACGAGAGCTTTACCATCATGATCCCGCCGCCCAACGTCACCGGCGCGCTGCATGTGGGCCATGCCTTCAACAACACACTTCAGGATATTTTGGTGCGCTGGCACCGGATGCGCGGGTTCGACACCCTTTGGCAACCGGGTCAAGACCACGCGGGCATCGCCACGCAATTGCAGGTCGAGAAAATGTTGGCCACACAGGGCAACGCGGGCCGCCGCGAACTCGGCCGCGAGAAATTCCTTGAAAAAGTTTGGGAGTGGAAAGGCCAATACGGCGACACCATCATCAACCAGTTGAAGCGCCTCGGCTCGACCTGTGATTGGTCGCGCAATGCCTTTACCATGTCCGGCGCCCCCGGTGCGCCCGAAGCCGACAGCACAGGCAACTTCCACGATGCGGTGATCAAGGTCTTTGTCAAAATGTATGAGGACGGGCTGATCACGCGCGGCAAGCGTCTGGTCAATTGGGACCCGCATTTCGAAACCGCGATTTCCGATCTGGAGGTCGAGAATATCGAAACCCCTGGTCATATGTGGCATTTCAAATACCCGCTCGCGGACGGGGCCACCTATGAGTATGTCGAGAAGGATGAGGACGGCAACGTCACCCTACGCGAGACGCGCGATTATATCTCGATTGCCACCACGCGGCCAGAAACCATGCTCGGCGACGGGGCCGTGGCTGTGCATCACGATGATGAACGCTATGCACCCATCGTCGGCAAATTGTGCGAAATTCCGGTGGGTCCGAAAGAGCACCGCCGCCTGATCCCGATCATCACCGACGAATACCCCGACATGGCCTTCGGCTCCGGCGCGGTGAAGATCACCGGCGCTCATGATTTCAACGACAATGAAGTCGCCAAACGCGGCGGCCTGCCGATGTATCGGTTGATGGACACCCGCGGCGCGATGCGCTCGGACGGGGCGCCCTATGAGGACTGCGCCGCCCGCGCGATGGACATCTCCAAAGGCGCAGGATTTACCGAAGCCGAGATCGACACGCTGAACCTTGTGCCCGAGGAACTGCGCGGGCTGGACCGCTTCGAAGCGCGTAAAGCGGTGGTGCAACAGATCACCGACGAGGGCCTTGCGGTGATGATCACGCAGACCCGCAAAGTCAAAGACGAGGACGGCAACGAGAGCGAAGTCACCGAAGTGGTGCCCTATGTCGAGAGCAAACCGATCATGCAGCCCTTTGGCGATCGCTCCAAAGTGGTGATCGAGCCGATGCTGACCGACCAATGGTTTGTCGATACGCAAAAAATCGTCGGCCCCGCCTTGGACGCCGTGAAATCCGGCCGTGTCCAAATCATGCCCGAGAGCGGCGAGAAAGTATATTACCACTGGCTCGAGAATATCGAGCCTTGGTGCATCTCGCGGCAACTTTGGTGGGGGCATCAAATTCCGGTTTGGTATGGTCTCGACCTTTCGGCGCCCGATTTCGTCGATGACGAAGGCGATGGCGCGCTTGATCTGGTCGAAATGCTGCGCTTACTCAACGACGGCGGCATGATGCACGCCGGAAATGTGATGCACTGCGCCGCGGGTTTCGACGCCGTCACCGCGGCGTTCAGAGGCGAGTTGGCCGACACGCCCACGCCCATCAGCGCGGCGCGGATCGTCGAAGTCGAAGACCGCAATGCCGCGATGCATCTGCTGGCCTCGTCTTTGGCCGATTATACCGCCAGCCAAGACCCGACCCATCTGGTCTATCCGGTGTGGCGCGACAGCGATGTGCTCGACACATGGTTCTCGTCCGGCCTGTGGCCCTTCGGCACGCTGGGCTGGCCCGAACAGACGCCCGAGCTGAAGACCTATTTCCCCACCGACGTGCTCATCACCGGACAGGATATCCTGTTCTTTTGGGTCGCGCGGATGATGATGATGTCCCATGCGGTGATGGAGACCGATCCCTTCCACACGATCTATTTGCACCAGCTTGTCCGCGACGAGAAGGGCAAGAAGATGTCGAAAACCACTGGCAATGTCATTGATCCGCTTGAGATCATTGACGAATACGGCGCCGATGCGTTGCGCATGACCAATACTGCCATGGCGGCGATTGGCGGGGTTCTCAAGCTGAGCGAAGAGCGGATCAAAGGCTATCGCAATTTTGGCACCAAAATCTGGAACGCCGTGCGTTTTGCCGAAATGAACGGGGTCTACGACAACGGCGCGCCCGCGCCTGAGGTGCCCAAGGCCTCTGCCACGGTGAACCAATGGATCATCGGCGAGACCGCCAAAGTGCGCGCCGACGTGGATGCGGCGTTGGATGCCTACCGCTTTAACGACGCGGCGCTGGGACTTTATGCCTTTGTCTGGGGCAAGGTGTGCGATTGGTATGTGGAACTGTCCAAACCCCTGCTGCAAGGCGATGACGAGGACCTCAAGGCGGAAACGCAATTGGTCATGGGTTGGGTGTTGGATCAATCGATGATCCTGCTCCACCCGATCATGCCCTTCATCACCGAAGAGCTATGGAGCGAGACCGCCGCGAATGGCGCGGACCGCGGCAAGATGCTTATCCATACCGATTGGCCGACCTATGGCGAGGAATTGATCACCCCCGAGGCCGACGCCGAGATGAATTGGGTGATCGCCTTGATCGAGAACATCCGCTCGGCGCGGGCGCAAATGCATGTGCCTGCGGGGCTCAAAGTGCCGATGCTCTATACCGAGTTGGATGCTGCGGGGCGCGCGGCCTATGCACGCAACGAGACCATGATCTTGCGCCTTGCGCGGGTGGATAGCGTGACGGAAGTCGCTCAATTCCCCAAAGGCACGGCGACGATCCCCGTGGCGGGCGGCGTTTTCGGATTGCCCTTGGCCGATATCATCGACGTGGAGGAGGAAAAGGCGCGGTTGGAGAAATCCATCGGCAAGCTGGCCAAGGAATTGGGCGGTCTGCGCGGGCGGCTCAACAACCCGAAATTCGCCCAAAGCGCCCCCGAGGAGGTGGTCGCCGAAACGCGCGCCAATCTGGAGGCGCGCGAGGAAGAAGAGGCGGCATTGAAGGCGGCATTGGCGCGGCTGGCCGAGATCGGCTAGGCGCGCGCCCTCCGCCAATGGCAGCGCCGGAGGCTCCTTCGGGATGCCTCCGGCGGGGATATTTTTAGAACCTGCAAAGGGGCGGCGTTTTTTATGCCGCCCCTTTTTATGATCGCAGGTAAGAGGTTAGCCGAACTTCGGCGCGCGGCCCGCCATATTCGAAGCGATGACTTCAAGCTGGTCCTTGCCGCCCACCAGCGCCGCTTGTTCGCGGCTTTCCTCATAGAGGGCCAGCGTTTCATCGGCGGTTTCAGCGACCGTGATCAGCCGTTTTGCGGCCCGCATCGCCGAGGGGCTTTTCGAGGCTATCGTGGTGGCCAAAGCCATCGCCGCCTCGACGGGCGCATCACTCAGTTCGGTCACGAGGCCCCAATCAAAGGCCTGCTGCGCGCCGATGGGCTCGGCGGTATAGGTCATGCGGCGGATGACATCGGTGCGGGTCAGATGCGGCAGGATCGCCATGCCGCCCATATCCGGCACGAGGCCCCATTTCATCTCCATGATCGCCAGTTTGGTGTCGGGATGGCAAATGCGGATATCAGCGCCGATGGCCAATTGGAAGCCCGCACCGAAGGCCACACCGTGCAGCGCCGCAATCACC
The DNA here is from genome assembly GCF_040371945.1 of Litorivita sp. NS0012-18. Lineage (NCBI taxonomy): Bacteria > Pseudomonadati > Pseudomonadota > Alphaproteobacteria > Rhodobacterales > Paracoccaceae > Litorivita > Litorivita sp. NS0012-18. Next base: position 792,406 of record NZ_BAABWS010000001.1, read on the forward strand.
GGCACTTCGATCTTGCGCCAGACCATGACCAGATGTTGGAAATCATTCGACGGACCAAAGGTGCGCGGCATGATCCGTGCCACGGGGTCCTCGCCCGCCAGTTTGGCGAAAGAGGCCACATCAAGCCCCGCGCAAAAGGCGCGGCCTTCGCCGGAAATGACGACGGCGCGGATATCATCGGTCGAGGCAAGGATTTGCTCTCCTGCCGCGATGATCGCCTGCGCCATGTCGGGATCAACGGCATTCATTTTGTCACCACGGGTCAAGGTGACGCGGGCAATGTGGTTTTCGATTGTAACGTCGACGCGGGCCATTTGTTTTTCTCCTCCTCAAGGGTCGAGGAAGACTGTGTTGGCGCGGCGCGCGAAAATCCAGAGCAACGTCGCGGCACAAGCCATGCCTATCGCGCCACGACCTTTTCAACCGCGCGCATTGCGCCAAGGGATTTGTCATAGACCAGCGTCAAAACCCGCCGTGTGGCGGGCGCGGAGGCGATTTGCGGCAAACGCAGCGCCGCGCCGGAGGCAAGCGATGCGGCCAGAAAACCGCGGCGGGTGAAATCAGGCATAAGGTGGCCCTCCCGTTGATAGGCCTTTGATATGGGGGGCACCGGGAGAGGTTTCAAGCCGTCTTGCCAGCGCGGCGGGCATGGGATTATCTGGCGCCATGAGCCACACATCGCACACCCGCTACACCGCCCTCGCCTCCGGTTTGCCTGCCTCGGTCCCCTTTGTCGGCCCCGAAGCCCAAGAGCGCGCGCGCGGCGCCGCCTTTGACGCCCGCCTCGGGGCGAACGAGAATGTCTTTGGCCCCTCGCCGCACGCCATCGCCGCGATGCAGGAGGCTGCGCAGGACATATGGATGTATGCCGATCCTGAAAGCTATGATCTGCGGGCCGCTTTGGCCGCGCATCTTGGCTGCGCTATGGAGCATATCGTCGTCGGCGAAGGCATCGACGGTTTGCTTGGCTATCTGGTGCGCTTGCTTATCGAGGCTGGCGATAAGGTGGTCACCTCAAGCGGAGCCTATCCCACCTTCAACTACCATGTGGCGGGTTTTGGCGGGGCGCTCGAAATGGTGCCCTACCGCGATGACGCCGAAGACCTGCCCGCTTTGATCGCGCGCGCGGGTGAGGTTGGCGCGAAACTGGTCTATTTCGCCAATCCCGACAATCCGATGGGCAGCTATACGCGCGGCGCGGATATCACAGCGGCTTTGAGTGATTTGCCGGATGGATGTTTGTTGCTGTTGGATGAGGCATATGCAGAATTTGCCCCTAAGGACGCCGTGCCAGACATTGCCATAGACGATCCGCGCGTGATCCGTATGCGCACGTTTTCAAAGGCTTACGGCATGGCGGGGGCGCGAGTGGGCTATGCCTTCGGGGCGGCGGAGCTGATCCGCTCTTTCGAGAAAATCCGCAATCATTTCGGCATGAACCGCGCGGCGCAAGCGGGGGCATTGGCGGCACTCGCGGATCAAGATTGGCTTGCGCAAACCTGTGCCAAAGTCGCCGCAGCGCGCGCCGAGATTGGCGCGATCGCGCACAACAACGGATTGAGCGCGCTGCCGTCGGCCACCAATTTCGTCGCGGTGGATTGCGGCGCGACTGGCGATTTCGCCCGCAAGGTTTTGGGCGAATTGACCACGCGCGGCATCTTCGTGCGCATGCCCTTTGTCGCCCCGCAAGACCGATGCATCCGCATCAGCTGCGGCCGGCCCGAGGACCTTGCCGCTTTGGCCGCGGCCCTACCCGCAGCACTGGCCGCCGCCCGCGCTTGAGGCAGGGGCCTTCGCGACCTCTGCGATCACCGCAATTGCGGCCTCTAAACCGCCCGTTCCAAAGGGAATATCCAACGCGGTAAAGCCCGATTGCACAGAGCCGAGCATGCCCAAAATCATATGCGGGTTGAGATGGCCCATATGGCCGATGCGAAAAAACCCTTCGCTATTGGGGTCCTCGGGCGTATCCATGCCAAGCCCGATCCCGAGGGTCACGCCGGTATTGGCCTCGCACCATTTGCGCAGGCGCAGCCCGTCCTTGCCGCCCAGCCCCAAAGCCGTCACAGCCGAGCTGCGCAGCGCCGGATCGGCCACGTTGAGGTGCAAAGGCCCGCCCTGCCCCCAGGCTTGCGCCGCCGCCCAAATGGACCGCGCCAAAGTGCGATGCCGTGACCAGACATTTTCCAGCCCTTCTTCGGCGAGCATATCCAAGGCCTCGCGCAGCCCGTAAAGGTGATGGGTCGGGGCGGTCCCGCCGAAATACTGATAAAACATCTGCGCCGCGCCGCGCGGGGTCCAATCCCAATAGTGGCTCACGCGCGGCACATCGGCGCGCACCGCTTCGGCCTTGCCCGAATAGAACACAAAACTTAATCCGGGCGGCACCATGAGGCCCTTCTGGCTCGCCGCGACCATGACATCAACGCCCCAATCATCCATCTCGAAGCGGTCGCAAGCCAGTGAAGCGATGCAATCCACCATGAGCAAAGCCGGATGCCCCGCCGCATCAATCGCAGCGCGCAGCGCTTTGATATCATTCAAAATAGACGTTGACGTATCGACATGCGACGCGATCACCGCCGTGATCGGCGCGCGCCCCGATGACAGATCGGCCCGCAAGGTCTCCTCGACACGCGACGGATCAATTGGCGCGGCGCGGCCGAAATCGATCATCTCGACCCCGATGCCCAATCCGCGCGCCATTTCCGCCCAGCCATGGCCAAAACGCCCCGTTGCGGGCATCAAGACCCGCGCGCCGTCAACGGCGATATTGGCCAAGGCCGCCTCCCACGCGCCGTGCCCGTTGGCGATATAGATCGCCACGCGCCCCGATGTGCGTGCCACAGATTTCAGGTCTGGGATCACCCCTTCAACCATCTCTTCGAGCGCGCCCTCATAGATGTTCGGCGCAGGGCGGTGCATCGCCTGAAGCACGCGGTCGGGCATCACCGAGGGGCCAGGAATAGCGAGGTAGGGACGGCCTTGGGCAAGGGTCATGGGCGGGTCTCCGGTGGGATCGGCGGGCAAAGGCATCTTTGAGCGCCCGCACATCAATCAAGCCCCCAGCTTTAGCCGCAGATCGCGGGGCGTCAATCGCCGCAGCTGTCGCAACGGGGGTGCCCCGTGGTCCTACGGTATCATGCCCCGCCCGGTTGCGATCACAAGGGCGCGCGAGGACCGCTATAAGGACGGGCGAGCGGACAGGCTTGAGGGCGGGCATGAGGGTGGACCCGAGCGCAGGCGCGGGCGCGCCAAGCTTGCTCTTGCCTCTCGCACGGCCTATTCATCGGCCAACCAAGCGGCTGTGCCCGCGCCCCAAACCGAAAGCCGCCCGACCTGTGAGCGAGTTCCCCAAAGACCAAAACACAGCTCCCGCCACGGGTGCAGAGCCGGCGGTTTCAGTGCCGCCGACCGCGCCCACCGCACCGACCGCGCCCAAACCGAACGGCGAGGAGACATCGGGCGCTTTGCTGCGCTGGCTGTGGCGCGGATACCTGCGCTCGCGCCTTTGGCTGCTCTTGGCGGCGCTGTTCTTCATGGCACTTGAAGGATCAATGCTGGGCGCTTTGGCGAAAATCATGAAACCCATGTTCGACGAGGTCTTCGTCGCAGGCGACAAGACCGCGCTGTGGTGGGTCGGATTTTCGATTCTGGCGATCTTTGTCGTGCGCGCTGTCGCTTCGGTGGCGCAAAAATTCTTTCTTGCCCTCATCTCGCAAGGCTCCGCCGCCGATCTGCGCAAAGACCTTCTGGCGCGGCTCATGCGCCTTGACGGCAGCTTTCATCAATCCCATCCGCCCGGTTTCTTGATCCAAAGGGTGCAAACCGATGTCGCCTCGATCAATCAGGTCTGGAACGCCATCATCACCGGTGCGGGGCGCGACGCGGTTGCGCTGGTGGTGCTGTTGGGCGTGGCGGTCTCGGTCGATTGGAAATGGACCTTGGTGGCCTGTTTCGGCGCGCCGATCTTGGTACTGCCCTCCTCCTTGGTGCAACGCTTCGTGCGCCGCCAATCGCGCCGTGCGCGTGATCTTGGCGCCACTTTGGCAACCCGTCTCGACGAGGTGTTCCACGGCATCATCCCGATCAAGCTGAACCGTCTCGAAGACTACCAAAGCGCGCAGTATGCATCGCTCACCGACCGTTTGGTGCGCACCGAAGTGCGCGCCCAAGCAGGCGCAGCCGCGATCCCCGCGATGATCGACATCATGGCGGGCCTTGGGTTCTTTGGCGTGCTGATCTTTGGCGGGGCCGAGATCATCGCAGGCGAGAAAACCGTGGGCGATTTCATGACGTTCTTCACCGCCATCGGCCTTGCTTTCGAGCCGCTGCGCCGCCTTGGCGCCGTTTCGGGCACATGGCAGGTCGCCGCCGCAGGGCTGGAACGCGTCAAAGCCTTGATGGATGAAACCCCGCGCATCACCTCCCCCGCAGGCGGCAAGCCCGCACCGACCCAGACGCCCGATGTGGCGCTGCGCGATGTGGTGCTCGACTACGGCGATGCGCGGGTTTTGAACGGCGCGACGATCACCGCCAAGGCCGGGAAAACCACGGCGCTTGTCGGGGCTTCCGGCGCCGGAAAATCCACGGTTTTCAACCTTTTGACGCGCCTGATTGATCCTGTCAGCGGCACGGTCGAGATCGGCGGAACGGCCGCGCAGGATATGGACCTCGCAGCCCTGCGCGGATTGTTCTCGGTGGTGAGCCAAGATGCGCTGTTGTTTGACGAAACCCTGCGCGAGAATATCCTGTTGGGCCGCGAGGACGTGAGCGAGGCGCGCCTGCGCGAGGTGCTCGATGCCGCCCATGTCAGCGATTTCCTCGCCAAATTGCCACAAGGCCTCGACACGCCCGTGGGCCCGCGCGGATCGAACCTATCGGGCGGGCAAAGGCAGCGCGTCGCCATCGCCCGCGCCCTGCTGCGCGATACGCCGATCCTGCTGTTGGACGAGGCGACCTCGGCCCTTGATGCGCAATCGGAAAAGGTCGTGCAGGACGCGCTGGACCGGCTCGCCAAAGGGCGCACCACATTGGTCATCGCGCATCGGCTGTCGACGGTGCACGGGGCCGATAAGATCGTGGTGATGGACCGCGGACGGGTCGTCGACGAGGGTCGCCATGAAGAGCTTCTGGCGCGCGGCGGGGTCTATGCCGACTTGCACGCCTTGCAATTCAAGACGAGCGGTCCGTCCGCCGATAAGCGTGCGCAAGACGCCTCGGCGAAGCGCCGCAAAGATAGCGCAGCAGCAAGAGCAAATTCCGGCTCCCGCGACGCAGGTACCCTTCTGTCGCGTATCTTCGGGCGCTGGTTTTAACGCGCATCCCCAAAGGACGCAGCCGCGCACGCCCCAAGGCGCGCGCCAAAGCCACGTCTTCCATCAATGCGATGTCGGCATAACCGCCAAGTTCGTCATAAAGCGCGCGCGGCACAAGCAGGCCTTGGTCCCCGTAAGGCAGCGCAAAGAGGCGCGAGCGCAGATTGGCCCAGCCCGCGACCAAACGCGGCGCGGCCCCGTGCGCATCAAAGGAGAGATCGAAATATCCGGCCTTGGCGCGATGGCCCTCCATATGGCGGCGCAGGGCCTCGCTCCACCCTTGCGGCAAGACGGTATCGGCATGGAGCACCAAGAGCCACTCGCCCCCCGCCGCCGCCGCGCCGCGCCGCAATTGCCCGCCGCGCGAGGCAGGGCCGCTGACCCAAATCGCGCCGACGGCTTCGGCAATCCGCGCGCTGTCATCGGTACTGCCGCCATCCGTGACGATCACTTCGCGGATCACGCCCGCCTCCAGCCCCTCCATCAAGGCGGCAAGGCAGGCCGGCAAAGCGGGTGCGGCGTTGAGAACCGGTATGATAACGCTAAGCGGCGCGCGCATGGCTCTCTCCCCTGTTGCCAGTCTTGAAGGTTCCTATATGACATCCATGCGCAGGACGGGAGACGAAAATGACACATGGGCAAACGGCGGGTGCGGATCGCGCCCTGTTCGAGATCACCGGAGCGGACGCCGCGCATTTCTTGCAAGGCTTGATCAGCAATGACATCGCCCGCGCCAAGGGTGCGCTTTGCTATGCCGCGCTTTTGACGCCGCAGGGAAAATATCTAGCGGATTTCTTTCTGACCGCCCTGCCCAGCGGATATCTACTGGACGTGGACGCCGCGATTGCGCCGATGCTGGTGCAACGGCTGGGCATGTATAAATTGCGCGCCGATGTGACGATTTCGCCCAGCAACCTGCATGTCTCGCGCGGCACCGGCCCTGCGCCCCAAGGCGCCCTGCCCGACCCGCGCAGCGCGGCGCTGGGATGGCGGCTCTACGGCGAGGCGGCGCTGCCCGAGGACGGGACCGATTGGCTTGATCTCTATGTGGCGCATATCATCCCGCAGACCGGCATAGAACTGACCCCCGACAGCTATCTGCTCGAAATGGGCTTCGAGCGGCTCAGCGGCGTGGATTTTCGCAAAGGCTGCTACGTGGGCCAAGAGGTCACCGCGCGGATGAAGCACAAGACCGAACTGCGCAAAGGTTTGGTGCAGGTTGCGATGGACGGGACCGCGCCCGTTGGCACGCCGATCCTTGCGGGCGGAAAAGAGGCCGGAACCCTCTATAGCCAATCGGGCGGGCGGGCGCTTGCCTACCTGCGCTTTGACCGCATCGGCGCGGATATGACCGCAGGCCCTGCGAAGATCACGCCTCAGCCCTAGGAAACGCGAAACGCCCGCTTGGATTTCCTCCAAACGGGCGCTTCAAATAATTGTGACGCGGCGACTTTAGGCGCGCTCGGAATATTCCATCGTTTCGGTGTTCACGACGATCTCTTCGTCATTGCCCACGAAGGGCGGCACCATGACCTTCACGCCATTGTCCAAAATCGCAGGCTTGAAGCTGTTGGCAGCGGTCTGCCCTTTCACCACAGGCTCGGTCTCGACGATCTTGCAGGTGACCTTTTGCGGCACGGTTGCATTGAGCGCCTCGGCCTCGTGAAACTCGACGACGATGGTCATACCGTCTTGCAAGAACGGGCGACGATCCCCGAGCAATTCGGCGGGCAATTCAACCTGATCGTAAGTTTCCGTATCCATAAAGCTCAGCATGCCGTCGCTTTCATAAAGGAACTGCATGTCTTTTTGCTCAAGACGCACGCGCTCGACCTTATCGGCGCTGCGAAAGCGTTCGTTCAATTTCGAGCCGTTGCGCAGGTTGCGCATCTCGACCTGAGCGAAAGCGCCCCCCTTACCGGGTTTGACGTGATCGACTTTGACCGCGGCCCAAAGACCGCCGTTATGCTCCAGAACGTTTCCGGGGCGAATTTCGTTTCCGTTAATTTTTGGCATTGTGGCAGAACCTGGGCAAAAGGTTGAACGAGATGTGACCGCCCCTATATCTGGGGCAGAGACCCGTGGCAAGATGACGATATATCGGCCGGATCTTTCGAGATATGCGATCAGCGCATACAAGCTATGCACCTGCGGCCTATCCGAATCGGTTCGAACCCGTCATAACCAGCGCCACGCCCGAAACACAAGACCAATAACAAAAGGACGAAACATGCGAGATTTCGTTGACGGCACGGCCTATAATAACGAACAGGGCAACCGTGCGCGTAAACTCTTTGCAGCCGTCGTACTGGCTGCTCTTGATGATGCAATTGCTGATGACAAGAAATACGGGAATGGTCCCGAGCAGATCGCTCGTTGGGCACGTTCGCGTGATGGCCGTGAAGTGCTGTCTTGCGCGGGTATTGACCCGAACGAGCGCGTTGTGACCGGCTTGATGGATTTCGTTGCCAAAGGTGTGCGCACCTCGGTGGCCCTGTCGCGCGAAGAAAGCGAACGCCGCTCGGCGGCGCTTCAAGCCGAAGCGGCATAACGCCGCCCTATCGCGCCTCGGCCCGAAACAAACAAAAGCGCGCCCTTGCTGCAGGGCGCGCTTTTTTCATGCCCTGCCAAGGCCGCGCGAAGGCTTTGCAAGCCGCGCTTGAGGCGCTATCTGCATCCAGAGGCGCGAAGGATGAGGCGAGATGGCAAAAGCGATCATGATACAGGGCGCTGGCTCCAATGTCGGCAAATCCATGTTGGTGGCCGGATTGGCCCGCGCCTATCTGCGCCGTGGCCTTTCGGTCGCGCCGTTCAAACCACAAAATATGTCGAACAATGCCGCCGTAACCGAAGACGGCGGCGAGATCGGCCGTGCCCAAGCCCTACAAGCCCGCGCGGCGGGCCGCGCGGCGCATACCGATATGAACCCCGTCCTGCTCAAACCCGAAAGCGAGATCGGCGCGCAAGTCATCGTGCAAGGCAAACGCTTTGCCACCCTCAAGGCCCGCGATTACGCCAAAGCCAAGCCCCAACTCCTCGCGCCCGCTTTGGAAAGTTTTCACCGCCTCGCTGCTTCGGCGGATCTGGTTCTCATCGAGGGCGCGGGCAGCCCCGCCGAGATCAACCTGCGCGCGGGCGACATCGCCAATATGGGCTTTGCCGAAGCGGCGGGCGTGCCGGTTGTGCTCATTGGCGACATTGATCGCGGCGGCGTCATCGCGCAGATTGTCGGCACCAAAGCCGTTCTGCCGCCCGAAGATGCCGCGCGCATCAAAGCCTTTGCAATCAATAAGTTCCGCGGCGATGTTCGCCTGTTTGACGAAGGTTTGATCGCGACGGCGGACATGTCCGGCTGGGAGGCGCTTGGCGTTGTGCCTTGGTTCGAGCAAAGCTGGCGCCTGCCCGCAGAGGACGTCATGGACATCGCCTCCCGCAAGGGCGGTGCTTGCAAAATTGTTGTGCCGCGTCTTGCACGGATCGCCAATTTTGACGACCTTGATCCGCTCGCAGCCGAGGCCAATGTTTCGATCGACATTATTGAGGCGGGCCGCCCCCTGCCCTTAGACGCTGATCTTGTCCTCATTCCGGGAAGCAAATCTACCATTGCCGATCTGGCGCATTTTCGCGCTCAAGGCTGGGATATCGACCTTGCCGCGATCATCCGGCGGGGCGGGCATGTGCTCGGCATTTGTGGCGGTTACCAGATGCTTGGCCGCGAGATCATTGACGCGGACGGGATCGAAGGGCCGCCCAGCCGCGTGGCTGGCTTGGGGCATCTCGATATCGTGACCGAAATGAAGCCCGAGAAACGCCTTGCCCTGACGCAAGCGCGCGACATGGCCAGCGGTGCGGCGCTCGCAGGTTATGAAATCCACATCGGCACTACCACGGGCCCCGATTGTGCGCGCGCATGGCTCGAGATCGGGGGCGAAGACAGCGCGCGCAGCGAGGGCGCCGCCAATGCCAGCGGGCGCGTCAAAGGATGTTATCTACACGGGCTTTTCGCGTCGGATGCGTTCAGAGCAGGCTATCTTGCCACGCTGGGCGCCCGGGCAACGCTGGACTATGAAACAGGGGTCGAAGAGGTGCTCGACGCCTTGGCCGAGCATCTGGAGACCCACCTCGATCTCGACCGCCTGCTGGCTCTCGCCGAAGAGGTCTAAGCCGCGCCGAAGCTGTTATTCGAGCGTCTGGCTGGTGAGCGCTCGCTGGATCTCGCGGCGCACCAATTTGCGCACATTGCGGGTGATCCGCTCGCCCAAAGCGCCCTGCAATTCTTGCCGCACGATTTCGCTGACCATCTCGCGCAGGGCATCCTCGTCCAAAAATCCTTCGTCTTCAGAGGCACCCGCCGCGGCGGCGTGATCAAAACCTGCCGCTTCCATATCTTCGGCCATCGTAGCTTCGGGGGCGGCGTTGCCTGCCTTGGCGACAAAGGGTTCAACATTCGCATCGCGCGCGTCGTCGGCCTCTGCTTCGGCCCCAGCGAAATCGGCCTCTTGCTCGGAAATATGGTCTTCCCATTGCAGCGAAGCATTCTGTGCGGTCAGGCTTTCGTCGCCTTCCTCCGGCTCGAACTCACCGCCCCGCCCTGCAACTGCGGCCGCAAGTGCGGCAACACGCGCTTTGAGAACGGGATCAATCGGGCTGTCTTCTGGGGCTTCCGCGCCCTCCTCGGCCATGGCCGGATCATCAGCAGGGGCGTCCATGTCGGCGTCTTGCGCCCAGACATCCGCGGGCGCCGCATCGCCGCCGTCCAGAGCCATCTCGTCTTCGGACTGGCCTGCGTCCGCCGCGGCCACTTCGGCGTCAGCGGTGTCAGGGGCGTCATTAGCATAATCCGTCAGCTTGTGGTCGCCTTCGAACACAAAAGGTTCATCCTCGCGGAAAACATCCGCTAGGGCCTCCTGCTCGTCATCGTGCATCTCGTTCTCTTGCGCGACAAGAGGTTCGGCTTCGGCTTCGGCTTCGGCTTCGGCTTCGGCTTCGGGGAAATGGTCCACGCGCAAAGCCGGCGTCAACATCAAGCGTTCGGGCTGAGGCGCGGCATTGGCCTCCGGCTCGGCACTGTCCTCCGCCTGCGCGCCCTCCGCTGCCCCGTCGCCGCGCGCCTCCTCCGGCTCTGCAACCGGCTCTGCGGTGTTTTGCACCTGCGCCAGACGTTCGGGCGGCAAGTGATTGGTCCAATCGAACCCCTCGCCCTCTTCCGCTGGCGCGGCCGCGTCATCATGTTGAGCAAGATCGGCCGCCTGCGGCGCGGCAAGGTCAGACGAGGTTTCAGTGGAAGGAACAGGCGCCTGAGAGGCTGCGGCCTGCTCTGGCTGCGCGCTACCTTGCGGCGCGGGATCGCTCTCGCGTTCGGCAGGCGCGCCTCTACCGGCCTCGGTGTTCAATGTGCTGCGCCGCGCGGGTTTACCCGCCTCGCCAGACACAAGCCGACGGATCGACGACAATACATCTTCGATTTCGATATTGGTAACCGGATCGGACATTTTTCGCACCACTCTTGCCTCAGGGGCATGTTAACCCGACGTCGGGATTCTCACAACCGTCACCGCAAGAGCTTATCAGCGAAATTTTAATTTTTTCCAATCGCGCGCAAAACGCGGTCTAAGTCACGGCCCTGCTGTGATTTTCCGGCGGGGGCCGTCTTAACTTTGTTATAGTAATCGACCGGATCGTATTCTTGGATACCAAGACGCAGGTTTTTCGCCGTCAGCGCGCCCATGCGGGCCAAAACGGTATATGCAGCGACCTGTTCATCGACCACAGCCGAGATCAGCGAGGCCTGCGCATCAAGCAGCTCTTGCTCGGCGTTGAGCACGTCCAACGTGGTGCGTGCGCCCAATGTCGCCTCTTCGCGCACACCGCGAAAGGCCACGCGCGCGGCGCGCACTTGCAAGCTGCCCGCCTCGCGGCTGGCCCGCGCCACTTGCAAACCCGCATAGGCATCGGCGGCAAATTGCGCGAGATCATGGCGCGTGACGTGCAAGGCCGCGCGGGCGCGATCACGCTGCGCCATCGCCGCGCGTTGCAACGACGACAGGCGCCCGCCTTGGTAAATCGGCTGGCTCATGCCCAATTGAACATAACCACCGGTGTTCTCGACGGGCGATCCGAAGGTGCCGGATTTGCCGTAGGTCGCCTCAAGGTTCACCGTCGGCTTAAGGCTGGCGTCGGCCACGGCGACGTTCAACTCCGATTGCCTCACCTCATGCTGCGCGGCAATCATCAAGGGATGGTTGCGGATCGCCGCCGCTTTGGCCGCTTCCATGCCGGAGGCTGTGCGCGGCACCGCAGGCGGCGGGCTCAGGCTCTTGGGCTTATGCCCGACAACATTGGCATAGAGGTTTTGTGCCTGAACCAACGCGCCCTGCGCTGCGGCCAATCCCGATTGCGCCGCCGCAAGCCGCGCCTCGGCGAGGCTCACATCTGTTCGTGTCACTTCGCCGACTTCAAACCGGTCCCGCGCAGCGCGCAGCTCTTCGCGGATCAAACGCAGGTTGTTTTGCCGCAAGCTGACGAACTCATATTGCCGCCGCACTTCCATAAAGGCGCCCACAGCATTCAAAAGCACGGTTTGCTCGGCGTTGATCAATTGCTGGCGCGTGGCCAGAACCGCCTCTTTGGCAAGTTCGACGTTGAGCTTGTTCTGACCGCCCGCATAGAGCACCAATTGCGCCGTGATGCCCATCGACCCTTGGTTGGACACCGAGCCGCCAGAGACCAGAGCACCGCTTTGGAATGATGTTCCATGCCCGTAATTGTGGGTGACGCCTGCCGTGAATCTCAACACAGGGCGCAATGCCGACACCGCCTGCGCGACGCCTTCATCTGCCGCACGCAGCACCGCGCGATTTTGCTCCAACAGGCCGGAATGGTTATAGGCGCTGACCATTGCATCGGCGAGGGTTTCGGCGCGCAGCGCCGTTGTTTGGGCAAACCCCAACGCCAAGACAAGAGCGGCGCCCGCCGCAATGCGTCCGCGCCCGATCTTTCCAAAGCGCGCCGTGCGCGCAAATTGCACAGGCTTCATCGCCCTGCTCCCTCTGTCATTGTCGCCGCCCGCTCGTTTGAAGCGTCGGGCGTCTCGCACCAATCCACCGCCGCGCCATCAAAAAAACCGCGCGCCGCGCTATGTCAAAGCGCGAAGGCCGGCTCTTTGTCAAACCCGGGCAAGACTGGCGCAGTTGCGTTAAACGCAAACCGCCAGCTGATCTCGCTATCAATCTTATATCCGATGCGCGCAACCCCGAGGTTACCCTCCATCATGATCGCGCCGATCCGCCCGCCTTCTTTGAGCTGTGCCAAAATCGTATCCGGCACATGCACCGCCGCACCTTGCAAGACAATCACGTCGTAGGGGCCATGCTCGGGCGCGCCTTCGGCGAGCGGGGCGCATTGGGTCACGACGTTATCCGCACCGCAAGCCGACAAGGCCGCCTGCCCGTCCGCGCAAAGGCTTTCGTCCTCTTCAAGCGCCACCGCGACCTGCGCCATCCGCGCGATCACGGCGGTCGAATAGCCCAGCCCGCTGCCGATATCGAGCACCAACTCGGTGGGCTGGATGTCCAGCCCGTCGAGCATTTTGGCCAATACGCGCGGATCGAGAACCACGCGAGAGCGAGGCCCGAGCGGAACATTCTCGCCAACATAGGCGGCCTCGCGCGCATCCGTCGGCACAAAATCTTCGCGCGCGATATCGAGCATGGCATCGATCACGGGGAATTTTGTTACATCGGAAGGGCGAATTTGAGTATCGACCATCATGGTCCGGCGAGCGTTAAAGTCTGTCATGTACTAAACTCATGCGTTCAGATTCCCTAAGGCCCCTATGTGGCATAGAAGCCCCGCCGCGGCAACGGGTTAGACCGCGAAATCCCCATGCCGCGCCCGATCGGCACCGCACATGCCCCCTTCATCACCGCAAAACCTCAGTAAAGCGTAAATTCACGCGTCACGCCGTTGCTTTTCCGCACCGCCAGCGCATGGCGAGCAGCCCCTTTCGCGGCACGTTTCATTCGGAGCAAAATTCGCGCGCAAGCGGGCTGGACAAGACCCTCAAAACCCGCAATAAGGCGGCCAGAACCGAGCGCGAAAGCCATCACCAGAGCAATTCGCATCGCGTTCAACCCCATGGAGGCGCTCAAAACTGGCCTTCCAACACCACGCGGGGCGAGTTGGCGGAGTGGTGACGCAGCGGATTGCAAATCCGTGTACACCGGTTCGATTCCGGTACTCGCCTCCACTTACTTTCAATGACTTAGCACGATACGCTTTGACGACAATCTTGACGTCTAAGCAAACGTCTAAACATTCCGTTTTTGTTCCGTTCCCTTCTGCTGCGCTTCTTTCGCCCTGATCTTCTGGCGCACCTGCTTTGTGGAATGACTGACCATTGCAGGACTTTGGCCCGTCACCGCAGCGATAAGATCATCGCCGCAGCCCGCCTCCAGCAACTCGCAAGCCGCATTGTAGCGCCAGCTGTGAATGTCATAGTCGAGCGCGCCCACCGCCGCCCTTATCTTGCGCACGGCCTGAGAGGCCCCGCGATAGGACCAACGGTTCGTGCCTCTCTCATTGGTCAAAAGGAAAACCGAATGGCGACTTGCCACGTCGAGCGCGGCTTGAAGCTCCGGAAGTATCGGAACCCAAAGTTCCTTATTGGTTTTGTTCTGCCGCACAAATACTGCGCCGTCCTGAATATCAGACCAGCGCATTTCCAAGACGTCTCCGATCCGTTGCCCCGTGCCAACGCAGAGTTCCATGACCTTCGCCAGATTAACTCAGCCTTGAGGGTATTGAAGAAGGTGTCGACCGCCGCATTATCATCGCAACTGTCTTTGCAAGACATTGACATCCTGAACCCATGTTGACGCGGGTTCTATTGGTAATCGCGTGAACAATGTTGCGACCCGCGATCCGAGTGACGAATGCAGGCTTTGGGCGGTGCGCTGAATACAGTCAGCCATCTGCAGCGGCTGGATTGCAAGGTCACGTTTCATACGGTTGCTCACAGCCCAGCCGATCGCGCGCCTTGAATGCAGGTCCAGAATGACAGCCGGATACAACCACCCCTCACGCGTCCAAGTGTAACTGATATCGCCCGCCCACTTTTGGTTGGGCGCGTCAACGTTGAAGTCGCGCTCCAGCAGGTTAGGCGTGATATCGAACCTGTGATCGCTGTCCCCCTCGCGGCAGATTGCTTTGCAATCGCCTGTCGGGCAATGGTCGTCACCTTGTGTTTGCGGGTAATCTGACCGTAGATGAAAGTCGCGCGACGCATGAAGATTCCCAAAATGCGTATGAGATGGTGCGCGATCTATTACAAACGTCGGAAGATGTTGTGGGCATATTGATCGTGGGCGGGGGCATTTCCGGCGTGCTTAGGGCGCTGCGAGAGACCCCCTTGGAACGAAGACATAACATTAAACTTGTTTGCAGGGACCTTGGACCGGAAGCCAGAAAGGGGCTTACGGAGGGCCTGATTACCGCTGCGCTCTGTCACCCTCTTGGGCCAATTTCGAGTGCACTGGTTCAAAATATGGTCGAAGCGATTTCCACCAAAGAGCCTCGCCAAACGTCGCAATGCACAATCCCATTCGGAATCGTGACCCCTGAAAACATCTAGGCGGCGTTGCCATTCCTATCCGCCATGTCAGTCGGGATCGGGCTTCAACGGGCGTAGAGACAGACGCTTTAGGTCTTGGCGGCCTACGAGCAGTGCCGAAGGGGTTAGTTTTTATGGCCTGACCGCCAGACTTGCGCTTGCATTTGTAGAAGGGGCCCTAGCCGATCCTGTCGCCTCCGCACAGGTCAGCCCACCTGACTGCCCGCCACGCGGCCAAGCAAATGGCAGCCATTAGACCGAGGCCACGTTTGGGCTTTGGCCGCTCCATTCGCCCATGATCACGAGCGCCGTTCTGTGTAAGCCAGCGGAACTGCATGCGCCAAAAAGATACCTTGCATCCGCGCCCTTCGCGCGGCGATATGTTTGGTGAATGAAAACAAAGGCCAAGCCACGCTCATGTTCCGCCTGCTCTATCGCTCCGTGCCCCGCGCCCTGATTGCAGCCTGCCTGCTCGCCCTGCTCGGCGCAGCGCGCGGCAACGCAGATAGCGCGCCGGTCACGGTCTTTGCCGCCGCCAGCTTGATGAGCGCGCTTAACGATGTGGTCGCCCGCTACGAGGACGAGACCGGCGAGGATATCACCCTCTCCCTCGCCGGCTCCTCGACCCTTGCACAGCAAATACGCCGCGGCGCTCCGGCAGATATTTTCATATCGGCCAACGGGGCATGGATGGACCGTATCGAGGCCGAGGGGCTGATCGCCCAAAGCCAACGCTTTGACCTTTTGGGCAATCGCCTTGTGCTGATTGGCGCGGCGGGGCATGGCGCTGTCACCCTTGGACCCGAGCTTGACCTCAAAGCCCTGCTCGGCGGGGGACGCTTGGCACTGGCCTTGATTGATGCGGTGCCCGCTGGCATCTACGGCAAAGCCGCTTTGGAACACTTCGGCCTGTGGCGTGGCATAGCCCCCCATGTCGCGCAAACCGACAATGTGCGCGCGGCGCTGGCATTGGTCGCTACGGGCGCGGCCCCGCTTGGCATCACCTATGCCACGGATGCGCGCGCCGACCCGCGGGTGCGCATCCTTGCCACCTTCCCCGCCGATGCGCATCCCGCCATCACCTACCCCGCTGCCGCACTCAACACCGGCGCCGAAACTCTGGCTTTCTTGGCCTATCTGCGCGCGCCGGTCGCCCGATCCATTTTTGAAACGCACGGTTTTATCGTGCCGGAGCAATAGGATATGTCGTGGCTCGGCCCCCAAGAATGGCAAGCCGTGATGCTGTCGCTGAAGGTCTCGTTCTGGGCAACCTTGCTATCGCTGCCCGTAGGAATTGCCGTTGCCTACCTTTTGGCGCGCAAGGAATTTGCGGGCAAACAACTGCTCAACGGATTGGTGCATCTGCCGCTGATTTTACCGCCCGTTGTCACCGGCTATTTGCTCCTGCTCGGCTTTGGTCCGCATGGTCCCTTCGGCCGACTGCTGGGCGAGATCGGGGTTAGCATCGCTTTTCGCTGGAGCGGGGCCGCGCTGGCCGCCGCCATTATGGGCTTTCCCTTGATGGTGCGCGCGCTGCGCCTGTCGATCGAGGCCGTTGACCCCAAGCTAGAACAAGCCGCCGCCACTTTGGGCGCCTCCAGATTATGGGTCTTTTGCACCGTCACCCTTCCGCTGATTGCGCCAGGGCTTTTGGCGGGGGCCATCCTTGCCTTTGCCAAAGCGATGGGAGAATTTGGCGCGACGATCACATTTGTGTCGAACATTCCGGGCCAAACGCAAACCCTGCCGTCCGCGATCTACAGCTTCTTGCAGGTCCCCGACGGTGAAGCCGCCGCGCTACGCCTTGTGATCGTCTCGGTCGCTCTTGCCATGGCCGCGCTTATTGCCTCCGAAGTCCTCGCACGGCGGCTCGCAAAACGGGTGGCAGGTCAATGAGCCTTTCGGTCTCCCTCACCCACCGACTGGGCGATTTCACGCTGGAGGCCGCCTTTGACGCCCCCAAGGGGCTCACGGTGCTCTACGGCCCGTCAGGATCGGGAAAGACAACATTGATCAATGCGGTGGCCGGATTGCTGCGCCCCGACCGTGCGACAATCCGTGTCGCGGGCGAGGTGCTATGCGATACAGCGCGGGGCATTTGGTTGCCGCCGCACCGCAGGCGCATCGGCTATATTTTTCAAGACGCGCGGCTTTTTCCGCATCTATCGGTCAAACACAACCTGCGCTATGGCCGCTGGTTTGCACCAAAATCGCACCCCCCTGCCCGAATGGACGATATTGTGGACATGCTCGGCATCGGGCATTTGCTGGACCGCCGTCCCGCCAGCCTGTCGGGCGGCGAGCGGCAACGCGTTGCCATCGGCCGCGCGCTTTTGGCCGCGCCGCGCATGATCCTTGCGGATGAACCCTTGGCCGCATTGGACGAAGCACGCAAACAAGAGATCTTGCCCTATTTCGAGCGGCTGCGCGACGAATTGTCGATCCCGATCCTCTATGTCAGCCACGCGCCCAGCGAAGTGGCGCGGTTGGCCACAACCGTTGTGGCGCTGGAGAACGGCAAGGTCTTGAGCGTGGGCGCGGCAGCGCAGGTTTTGGGAGATCCGCGCGTCACGCCCATGGGCGCGCGCGCGGCAGGCGCCGTGATCGAGACGCGCATTGCAGGCCATGACAGCGACGGGCTGACCGAATTGGCACTGGGCGATCTGCGCCTTTGGGTGCCGCGGGTGAGCGGCGATCTGGGCGCGCCGCTGCGCGTGCATGTCGAGGCGCAAGACGTGATGATCGCCACCCGCCGCCCCGAAGGCATCTCTGCGCTCAATATCCTGCCCGTGAAAATCCGCGACATTCGTATCGGCCAAGGCCCTGGCGCATTGGTGCAACTGAGCGCAGGCGAGAGCGTGCTTTTGGCGCGCGTCACACGCCGTTCGATCAACACCCTCGGACTGACCGCAGGGCAAGACGTCTATGCCGTGCTCAAGGCCGTTTCGGTGGCAAAGGAAAACATTGCGGGCAAGAACGCGCCGTAGAGCGTTGATTTAAAATCATTACATCAAACTCGCGGCATGCCTTTTTGCCGGATCAGCCGCTTTTGCGCCGCGGTGCGGAACGGAGCATTGGGCGCGCCATAACCGTCATATGCGCCGGTCCGTTGGATGATCTCGAAGAACAATCCGTCGCCGAGCGGCTGGCTGTAGAGCTGAAAAAAGCGGCCGGTTTCATCCTCGTCATAGAGGATATTGTGGCGCTTCATCGCGGCCAGCTCCGGCTCGCCAAGCGTGAAGCGCGCCGCCAGATCGGCATAGTAATTCTCGGTCATCGGCAGCGCCTTGAACCCGCGCGCCTCAAAGGCATCGGCGGTGGCAAAAATATCGTCGCAGGCAAAGGCGACGTGCTGCACCGCCGAGCCGAAACTATCGGCCAGAAAATGCCCCGCCAGCGTCCGGTGGCTCTCGGCCCCGTTGAGCGTGATCCGCAAGGCGCGCGTATCTCCGCCGTGCGGGGCCTGCAAGGCTTGCGAGCGCACCAACCCGTCAGGATCGACAACATCGACCATCGGCGCGCGCTGCATGTTGAAAATCGCCGTATAGAACAACGACCAACTGAGCATTTCATCATAGTTCATCGTTTCGGCCACATGATCGACACGCGTCAGCCCCGCAGGCGTTCCCACGTCAGGGGTAGCATCAAACTCGACGTCCCAAACCTGCGACAATCCGCTGACATCGTCGACAAACCGCATGAGCGAGCCGCCCACCCCGCGAATGGCCGGAATATCCATCTCGGCAGGGCCAACGGGCTGCGAAAACGGCTCTGCGCCCAGCTTGCGCGCGCGCTCGATCGTGGCGGCCGCATCCGATACCTTCAGGCCGATATCCGTCACGCCGGTGCCATGCGCGACAAAGGCGGAATGGGCAAAGCCGGTCTCTTCGGTGTTCACCACGATACGAATATCGCCTTGGCGCCAGACATTTACCCGTTTCGATTTATGATGCGCCGCCTTGGAAAATCCCATCGTTTTCAATGCATTCTCAAGCCGCTCTGCCTCTGCGCCCTTGCTGGCGAATTCGACAAACTCCACCCCCAAGACATCCGAGCGCGGCGGCAGAACCGGATAGCTTTGCGTCACATCCGGCTCGCGCGCGACCACATCCGACATCAAGTTGATCAAGCTGCGATGGCCGTCGCGCGAAACCGTTTTGGGATTGCCGCCGCGAAACTGGTCGTTGAAGATTTCAAGGCTGATCACATCGTCATAGCCTGTCGCGGCAACGGCCTGCATGAAGGCCGTGATGTCCAAATCCCCCTCGCCTGGCATATTGCGAAAATGGCGCGACCAATAGAGCAGGTCCATGTCAATCGCGGGCGCATCGGCCAGTTGGACAAAGAAGATCTTGTCGCCCGGAATCCTGCGAATGGTTTCAGGATCGATTTTGCGCGCAAGGGTATGAAAACTATCGAGAATGATCCCGACATTGGCATGATCGGCGCGACGCACAATCTCCCATGCGTCGCGATGGTCATTGACATGACGGCCCCATGCCAAAGCCTCGTAACCGACACGCAGACCGCGTTTTGCCGCGCGCTCGCCAAGGGCGTTGAAATCCTCGGCGGCGCGATCAATTCCGCCGCGCGCGTCTTTGTGGACCGAAGAGCAAATCAGGATCAGATCAGTGCCAAGCTCTTGCATTAGATCGAATTTTCGCTCGGCGCGATCGAATGCCTTGTCACGCTGCGCGCCGGTCAGGCCTTCGAAATCGCGGAAGGGTTGGAACAGGTCGATCGCCAGCCCGTGATCGCGGATCATTTGGCCGATCTCACGCGGCGTTCCGGCATCCGCAATGAAATCTTGCTCGAAAATCTCGATCCCGTCAAAGCCTGCGGCGCTGATCGCTTCCAGCTTTTCTTGCAGATTTCCCGAAATTGATACCGTCGCGATCGAGGTTTTCATCGCCTTGCCTCCTGCTGAATACGGGCGTTGCGCCCACACCCACCATTGAACTAAACGGTTAAAAATATCAAACGCGTTTATATTGGCCCGTTAAACACAAGAAATAAAACATGAAATCGGGGGCTACCCGCAAGGATGCCGCGTCGCTGTATCGCACCTGACGAAATTCGATTCGGAAATGCGAGTAAAAGCGGCACCCCATCGGTGCATCAAATCATCGGAACTCCTTTGCACCCGCGCTATTGAAACCGTATCGGCGCGTGTCATTGCACGCCCCCAAGAATGATCGAAAAAGAATATTTATTGGAAATTTATGGGGATAAAATTATGTTTTTGCTTGAAAATAAACAACCCACAGCAGGCCAATGATCCTCGAAATGCTCCACTTTAGCGCGCAAATGCTGCTATCTCTGGCCACCGCGCATTGTGCTGGCTATGGTCTAACAAACACGCTTCGATAGGACCCGTCGGGCCGATGCACCAACTGACAACCAAGCAACCTCCCCTGTCGATCAAAGGTGGAAAGAAGAGCGAATTTCGCACGCAATTCGCGGCGCTCCCTTACCGTATAAAAGACGGCAAGCTTCAGGTGCTCATGATCACCTCGCGCGGCAGCGGGCGGTGGATTTTGCCCAAAGGCTGGCCCATGCACGAACGCACCCCCGCGCGCGCTGCCGCGCGCGAAGCATGGGAAGAAGCAGGGGTAAAGGGCAGCGGATCGGATCATAGCATCGGATTGTATTCATACGAAAAATTGATGGATAGCGGCGAAAGACATCTATGCATCGTCGTGGTTTATCCCCTACGTGTAAAATCCGAAGCACTCGATTACCCCGAGTCCGGACAACGCAAACGCAAGTGGATGAGCCCGAAAAAGGCCGCCCGTAAGGTGCGCGAGCCGGAGCTGGCGACATTGATCGCGCGCTTTCGCCCCAAAGACCGCTCGTAGCCTGACACGACATACCAAAGCTTGATTTGCGCGCGCCGCGCAGGTCGATTATATCGCGTCAAGGCCGATCTGCGCCCCTCCTTTGCCAGAACCGAACAAACACCATGATACGTTTTGATCTCAAATGCGCCGCGGATCACCGTTTTGATAGCTGGTTTCAATCGGCTGCGGCCTTCGATAAATTGCTTGCCTCGCAAATGGTTACCTGCGCCGTTTGCGGCAGCACAAAGGTGGAAAAAGCCGTGATGGCCCCGCGTGTTCGCACCGCGCGCTCCAAAGGTGCCAAGGAGGTCGAGACCGTGGAGGCCCCCGCGCCGCGCCCCCTTGACCGCCCCCTCTCCGCCCCCGCAAGCGCGGCGGAGCAAGCGGTCAAAGCTCTGCGCGCCCATATCGAAGCCAATTCCGATTATGTCGGCGAGGATTTCGCCAAAGAGGCCCGCGCCATCCAAAACGGCACAGCGCCAGAACGCCCGATCTATGGCGAATCCTCTCTGAGCGAGGCAAAAAAGCTGATAGATGAGGGGATAGAGGTCGCGCCCTTGCCGTTTCGCAGCGACCGAAAGACAAATTGATCCGCGGGCGCAATTGCCCGTGATCTCGACAGGAGTTCTCCATGACCGTTCTCATCACAGGCGCCAATCGCGGCATCGGCCGTCAGCTTTATCGTCAATATGAAACCGCGCAAACGCCGGTCATCGGCACTTCGCGCGAGGGCGCAGATCCGTTCATGGCACTCGATGTCACCGATGAGGCGGCGCAGACCAGATTGGCCGCCAAGCTAGACACCAAGCCGCTGTCGCTGCTCGTGTGCAATGCAGGTGTCTACCTAGATAAGGGCATGAAGTTCCCCGATTATACGCCTGATATATTTGCGCAATCTTTCGCCGTGCATGTCACGGGGGTCTATTTGACGGTGCGCAATCTGCTGCCCAATTTGCAAATTCAAAGCGGCGCGAAAATTGCCATCATCTCGTCGCAGATGGCCAGCGACACCCGCGCACCAGGTGGCTCCTACGCCTACCGAGCCTCAAAGGCGGCTGCGCTCAATTTCGGGCGCAACCTCGCGGCAGATCTCAAAGGGATTGGCATCGCAGTCGGCATCTATCATCCTGGATGGGTGCAAACCGATATGGGCGGCGCCGCTGCCGAAATCACCCCCGAAGAGGCCGCCAGCGGGTTGCGGGCACGCTTTGACGCGCTCAGCCTTGAGACCACGGGCTGTTTCGAGACATGGGACGGGCGCGCACACCCCTACTAGGCGGCATCGGAGCGCCGCGCCCCAAGGAGCGCCTATCCACAAACGGCCTCTCGCGCCGCGCCGCCCTGCGCGGCTTTGCCCCTTGCCACGCGGCCCCTGCTCGCATAAACCGCCCGCGACCTAAGATCACTGCCAAGACACCTGCCTGCAAGGGATAGCTCTATGCCCGTTCTCGTAATGAAATTCGGCGGCACCTCTGTCGCCACGCTCGACCGCATCAAACGCGCTGCAAAACGCGTGGGTGTTGAGGTTGCCAAAGGCTATGACGTGATTGTCATCGTCTCGGCCATGTCGGGCAAAACCAACGAGCTTGTGGGCTGGGTCAACGAGACCTCGCCGCTCTATGACGCGCGTGAATATGATGCGGTCGTCTCTTCGGGCGAGAATGTCACGGCGGGCCTCATGGCCTTGACGCTTCAGGAAATGGATGTGCCCGCGCGCAGCTGGCAAGGCTGGCAAGTGCCGGTGAAAACCACATCGGCCCATTCGGCAGCGCGGATCGAAGACATCCCGCCCGAAAACATCATGGCGAAATTCGCCGAAGGCATGCGGGTCGCCGTTGTCGCGGGTTTCCAAGGGGTTAGCCCCGAAGGCCGCATCACCACATTGGGGCGCGGCGGATCGGACACCACCGCCGTGGCCTTCGCCGCCGCCTTTGATGCCGAACGCTGCGATATCTATACCGATGTGGACGGCGTTTATACAACCGACCCGCGCGTGTGCGATAAGGCGCGCAAGATGGACAAGATCGCCTTTGAGGAGATGCTCGAACTGGCCTCTTTGGGTGCCAAGGTCTTGCAAACCCGTTCGGTCGAACTGGCCATGCGCTATAAGGTCAAACTGCGGGTCTTGAGCTCTTTTGAAGAACAATCTGACGAGGCCGGAACGCTCGTCTGCGATGAGGATGAAATCATGGAAAGCAATGTCGTCTCTGGGATCGCCTATAGCCGCGATGAAGCAAAAATGACCTTGGTCAGCGTCGCCGACCGCCCTGGCATCGCCGCCGCGATCTTTGGCCCGCTGTCGGATGCGGGGATCAATGTTGATATGATCATTCAAAACATCTCCGAAGAAGGCCGCACCGATATGACCTTCTCCTGCCCCACCGATCAGGTGGCGCGCGCCCAAAAGGCGATGGATGATGCCAAAGCCAAAGGCGATATCAACTTCCACGATCTCGTCGCCGACACTCATGTTTGCAAAGTCTCCGCCGTCGGCATCGGCATGCGCAGCCAATCGGGCGTCGCCGCCAAGATGTTTAAAACGCTCTCCGACGAGGGGATCAACATCAAGGTTATTGCAACCTCCGAGATAAAGATTTCCGTGTTGATCGACCGGAAATATATGGAACTTGCGGTTCAAGCCCTGCATGATGCGTTTGAACTGGACAAAGCTGCCTAAACCGAAAGGCTGCCCCACCAAGGGGCGGGCATATTCGGACGGGCCGCAGCACAAAAGGGCAGGCACGCGCAGCAATGGCACAGGACTTCCAGACCGATAGCCGGCAAATGCTGGGCCGCCTGCGCGAGGCCATGGCCGTGGAGAGCGCGGGCCAAGCGCGGCTCGACCAGATCACGCAATTGATCGCCGAAGAAATGCGCACCGAGGTGTGCTCGATCTACCTGTTCCGCGACGAAGAGACGCTCGAACTTTGCGCGACCGAGGGGTTGAAAGCCGCCGCCGTCCACGAAACCCGCATGCGCCTTGGCGAGGGCCTCGTGGGCCGTGTGGGCCGCACCGGCAAGATCATCAACAGCGCCGATGCCCCGTCGGAAAAGGGCTTTCGCTATATGCCCGAAACCGGCGAGGAAATTTACTCCTCCTTCGCGGGCATCCCGATCCAGCGGCTTGGCGAGATGCTCGGCGTTTTGGTGGTGCAATCGAAAACCGCGCGGCAATATTCCGAGGATGAAATTTACGCCCTCGAAGTGGTCGCCATGGTTTTGGCCGAGATGACCGAACTGGGCGTTTTTGTCGGCGAAGGCGCCGCATTGTCCGCCCGTCACCAGCATCCGGTGCTGTTTCGCGGCGCCACAGCCCAAGAGGGCGCCGCCTCGGGCCATGTGTGGCTGCACGAGCCACGCGTTGTCGTCACCAACCCGATCGCCGACGATCCGCACAAAGAAATGATCCGCCTGCATGAGGCGATCGAAGAATTGCGCGTCGGGGTGGACCGCATGCTCGACACCGCCGCCGAAGGGGAAAATACCGACCAACTTGAGGTGCTCGAAGCCTACCGGATGTTTGCCAACTCCAAAGGCTGGATGCGGCGGATGGAAGAAGACATCAGCCGCGGCCTGTCCGCCGAAGCCGCGGTCGAGAAAGAACAATCCACCGCCCGCGCGCGGCTCAGTTCGGTCAATGATCAGTATCTGCGCGAGCGGCTGCATGATCTCGATGACCTGTCCAACCGTCTCTTACGCATTCTGACCGGCCAAGGCTCGGAGACAGGGGCGGAAATCCCCGCCGACCCGATCCTGATTGCCCGCAATATCGGCCCTGCGGAACTGCTCGACTATGGCCGCTCCCTCAAAGGGATCGTGCTCGAACAAGGCTCGGTCGGATCGCATGCGGCCATCGTCGCGCGCGCCCTTGCCATTCCTTTGGTGATCCACGCCGCGCGCATCACGACAGAGGCGCTCAACGGTGACCACATCATGGTTGATGGCGATCAGGGCATCGTGCATCTGCGCCCCGATGACACCGTTGTCGCCGCCTTCCAAGACAAAATCGCCATGCAGGCCGAAGCGGTCGAACGCTATGCCTCGATCCGCGACAAACCCGCGAAGAGCCTTGATGGCCACCACGTCCAGTTGACGATGAATGCGGGGCTGATGGCCGACCTGCCCAGCCTTGAAAACTCCGGCGCCGAAGGGGTCGGCCTGTTTCGCACCGAATTGCAGTTTCTCGTGCGCAACCAGATGCCGCGCCGCGGTGAATTGGCCGCGCTCTACAGCCGCGTTCTCGACAGCGCCAAGGGCAAGCGCGTGGTCTTTCGCACCCTCGACATCGGTTCGGATAAGGTGCTGCCCTATATGAAGCCCAACGACGAGCCGAACCCTGCGCTCGGCTGGCGTGCGATCCGCGTCGGGCTCGACAAACCGGGGGTGATGCGGATGCAATTGCAATCGCTGCTTCGCGCCGCCAAGGGCCGCCCCCTGTCGATCATGTTCCCCTTTGTGGCGCAATATGAGGAATACACCCAGGCCTGCTTTGCGCTGGAAAAGGCCAAGCACCGCGAGCGCTTGCTCGGCCATCCGGTGCCCGAGGATTTGCAGGTCGGGGCGATGCTGGAGACGCCGTCTTTGGCTTTTGCCCCGCGCAAATTCTTTGAAGAGGTCGGGTTCTTGTCGATTGGCGGCAATGACCTCAAACAGTTCTTCTTTGCCGCGGACCGCGAGAACGAGCGGGTGCGCCGCCGCTATGACACGCTCAACGTCAGTTTTCTGACCTTCCTCGAACGGATCGTGGAGCGCTGCGACGACACCAACACGCCCTTGTCCTTTTGCGGCGAGGATGCGGGCCGCCCCGTCGAGGCCGCCTGCCTTGCCGCGATCGGGCTGCGCTCCTTGTCGATGCGGCCCGCGTCCATCGGTCCGGTGAAATCGCTGCTGCGGCGCACCGACCTTGGCAAGCTGCGCAAGGTAATCCACGATGCGCGCCATCGGGGCGAGCAATCGGTGCGCAAATCGGTTGAGGAATTTCTCGACCTCTAAAGCTGATGCATCGCATGAGCTTCAAAGCGCAACCCGCTCATATTAATTGAAAATTAGCGGCACCCAAACGCCGCTTCCATCGCGGGTGCACCTGTCATCGCGCCCGCATCGCGGCGCGCAATGCGCCCGTCCGACAAGGTGCTGATCATGATCCGCGACCAATCGGCATTCAACGTGACCATTTCGATCCCCGCGCCGCAATCGCGCAAGCCGCCCGCGATATCCGCGTCGCCAATCCGGTGGTTGGTCACCCCGCCCGCCTCGGCAACAAGCTCAAGCGCCCCCGCCTCATAGCGCCAGATGCGCAGGGTCTTGGCCAGATGCGGCCGGTCGATATAGGCGATTTCGACCGCCCCGTCGCCGTCCAGATCCGCCGCCCCGACCGGCGCGAGCCACCGATGCGTGCGGCCAATAAAGGGCGCCGCCGCGACAAAGCCGTTCTCGTCATAGATCGCCAGCCGCGCGCCGAGGTCAAAGCGGGTTTCCACAGTGATCACTTCGGGCGCGCCATCCCCGTCCACATCAACCAAACGCGGCGCGGTGTCCTCGAACACATGATTTTGCGGCAATCGGATGCGGCGTTTGCTCCCGTCGCTCAGGCCCAGGGCAAGCTGCGTCCACTCGATCGCGTCCCCCAAAATGCCGTGATCATAGGCGCGCGTCGGCCCCTCATAGGCGGCCGATGTGATCTTTGCCCCCTGCTCGGCCAAAGCTACGGCAGGCCCCAAGAAGGCCAGCGCGCATAGAGCGCGCAAACCGACTGCCTGCCCGCCCTTTGCCATCAAATCTGCTTTTCGGGCATCTGGACGCGCAAGCCGTCCAATTCATCGGTAACCTTGATCTGGCAGGTCAGGCGCGAGCGCGCGGGGTCGGGCTCAAAGGCGAAATCGAGCATATCCTCTTCCATGTCATCCATGGCGGGGATTTTCTCGACCCAAGCCGGATCCACATAAACGTGGCATGTCGAACACGCGCAGGCCCCGCCGCAATCGGCCTCGATACCGGGGATATTGTTGTCGCGCGCGCCTTCCATGACGGTCATACCTGCGGCCACATCGACCACATGTTCGGTGCCGTTATGCTCGACATAAGTGATTTTTGCCATTTTTGCGGTGCTCCTAAACCAAAATTCTTGCCCGCAGTCCTACCCGCGCAGGCCCGCCTGTTCCAGTCTCTTTTGCGCGAGCAAGGGGGCGCGGCGATGGATGCTTCCTTGAAAACGGTTTTGCAGGTAGAGTGCGGCGCAAAGCGGGCGAAGCCCCGCGCGCATGAGGTCCGAGCAATGCCCCATCACGCCCTAATCCCTCGCGCCTCGATGCGGCGCGGCGCCGCCCTTGCACAACGGGCGCGGCGATCGGGCGCGGCGGTCTTGGCGGCTTGCGCCTTGGCGGGTTGCCAAATCGGTCTTCCGCAACCCGCGCCGCAGTTGAACTATGCCTTCGCCCCCGCCCCCCCCGGCGCCAAACCCGGCACCTGTTGGGGCCGCCACGACGTGCCCGCCGTCATCGAGACAGTGACCGAGCAAATCATGCTGCAACCGGCCGAAGTGATGAGCGACGGCACGGTTCTGGCCCCTGCCGTGTTCAAAACCGAGACCCGCCAACAGATTTTGCGCGAGCGGCGCGAAACATGGTTCGAGCGGCCCTGCGACGATGTGATGACCCCCGAGTTCATCGCAACCCTGCAACGCGCCTTGGCCGCACGCGGGCACTACAGCGGCGCGGTCAGCGGAGAGATGAGCGCCAAGACCCTGCGCGCGATCCGCGCCTATCAGGCGGCGCAGGGGCTCGACAGCGCCGTGCTGTCACTCGCGGCGGCGCGAAAGCTCGGGCTGATCGCCGTGGCGCGCAGCGAGGGTTAGCCGCAGCGGCGGTTTGCGCGGCCTGCCTCCTCGAACCTGCGGAGGCCACGAAAAAGGGCGCCCGAACAGGGCGCCCCATCTAAATCATTTAAGCAAGGCTCAGTCTTCGAGCGACAGCGCCACAAAACGCGGCTCTCCGGCGCGGCGCACCAAGAGAAGCAAGGATTTGCGCCCCGCCTCTTTGACCGAGGCAATCCGCTCTTCAAGATCAGCGACGGTTGCGACCTTGTTTTGGCCCGCTTCGGTGATGACATCACCCGCGCGCACGCCTTTTTCATAGGCATCGCCCTCCTCGTCCACATCCATCACGACCAAACCGGTGATCGTGTCATCAAGGCTCAGCTGCTCGCGCAGCTCGTCTGTGACGGGGCTGACCGTCAAGCCGAGCACCTCTTGCGGCTCGACCTCGGGGGCAGGCTCTTCGCCCGATTGCACGGCGGGCACGGCGCCGTCGGATTGCTCGCGTCGGCCAAGGGTGACCTTCAACGTCTGGGTTTTCCCGTCGCGGAACACCACGATGCGCACCGCTTTGCCGACTTGGGTATTGCCGACCTGACGGACCAGACCGCGCGTATCCTCGACCTCTTTGCCATCGAATGACACGATGACATCGCCCGCCTCGACGCCCGCCTCTTTGGAGGGGCCATCAGGCACATCGGTGACCATCGCGCCCGAGGCTTTTTCAAGCCCCATCGCTTCGGCCATGTCGGGGGTGACGTCCTGAATGCGCACGCCAAGCCAGCCGCGGCGGGTCTCGCCGAACTCTTTGAGTTGCGCCACGACACGCGTCACCACATTCGACGCCATCGAAAACCCGATGCCGATAGAGCCGCCATTGGGCGACAAGATTGCCGTATTCACGCCGACAACCTGACCATCCAGATTGAACAAAGGTCCGCCCGAGTTGCCGCGATTGATGGCGGCGTCGGTCTGGATGTAATCGTCATAGGTGCCGCTCAGCGCGCGGTTGCGGGCCGAAACGATACCGGCAGAGACCGAAAACCCTTGGCCGAGCGGGTTGCCCATGGCCACTACCCAGTCCCCGACACGCATGATATCGCTGTCGCCGAAGCTGACATATTCAAGCGGCCCGTCGGCCTCGACCTTGAGCAGGGCAATATCGGTCGTCGGATCGGTGCCGATGATCTTGGCTTCAAGCTCTTTGCCCGAGAAAAACTCGATGATGATCTCGTCGGCGCCCTCGATGACGTGATTGTTGGTCACAATGTAGCCATCCTCGGAGATCACAAACCCCGATCCAAGCGCCGAAGACCGGCGCGGGCGCGGGGCGCCGTCCCCGCCGCGATTGCGGTCCTGAAATTCGCGAAAGAAATCCTCAAAGGGGCTGCCTTCGGGAACAATCGGGTTCGGCCCTGCATTGGTTTCAACCACCGTGGAGGTGGTGATATTGACCACCGCGGGGCTGATTTTCTCGGCCAGATCGGCAAAGCTTTCAGGCCGCGCGGCGGCGCTGAGGCTTTGAACCAAAAGCAGCATCACCGCGAGAAGCGACAACCACATGCCGCGCATGACGCGCAGGGCCAATGCGTTGCGGGTCTCTATTGGAATGGACAATGCCTGTACTCTCACGCCCGTATCTCCTTTGTGGTGTGATCGGATGGGGCAACCGCGCAGCGATCGCCAATCTTGATACCTACCCTAATGTAGGCAGAAATATCTGCAACTCAAAGCCTATCGCGCATGGTCAACTGCGCGTGACGGATGCGTGAGGCGAAAAGCGGGGGTTTCCGCCGACGAACGGCAGGGCGCGGATTTGCGCTATGGTTTGCGCGCCTGAACCGCTTGCCCGCTCAGCCGTCGCGCCGCGGCAGACGCTTGAGGGTTTGCGCCAATTGCCCGACCAGCGCATCATGCGAAACATCGCCCTCGATTGCCAAGCGGCGCAGGCCGAAATGCACATGGGCCATCTCTTGGTAATAGGAGGTATAGGCGTAATTCGTGGCCGCCCCCGCCACCGCGCCCAGAACCGGCACCGTTTGCGCCGCCAGCTTTTGGCCCAATACGGCGGCCAGCCGCGGTGCAATCCGAGCCAAAAGCGTGTTGAGCGCCGTCCCCGTCAACGCCGCCCGTGTCGCCAAAAACGCCAGATCCGATCCGTCGTCTTGCGCCAAGGGCCCCGCCGAGGCGAAAACCTCAAGGCAATCAAAGGCCACGCTTTGCTCATCGGGGTCGAACCCGTGCTCTGCCGCCACGCCTTGGATCGCGCGCAAAAGCACCGTAACCGTCACGGGCAATTCGGCCATCGAGGCGGGCAGCCCGCCAAAGCCGCCCGCCGCGCCCATCGCCGTCGCCGCCGCCGTGTTGAGCCATGCTGGCCCGTCAGAGACATGTTTGCGCGATTCGCCCGCAGCCTTGAGCGCCACTTGCAAGGCGCCCCGCGTGGCCTCGTCCATCCGCGCGCGAACGCTGTCCGGCAAACGGTCGAGCAGGCTTTCGGCCTGCCCGCCGATCAGGTTAAGCACCTGCATGCCGACCCCGCCCGCGGCGCGGTAGCGTTTGGCCAAAGCGGTGATCTGCGCGTCGATATCGACAGGATCGGTTTCTACGGCATCTTCAATCAACATCGGGTGTCCTTTGCCAAGGGGGTCACTAGTAAGAACAAGATGCACCCAACATCGGGGCGGTGCCGGAGCATTTCAAGCTTTGGCCCCTGCGGCCCGAGATCACATCGCTTTTTCCACCTTGCCGCGCACACCCTCCCAAGCCCCGTCTTGGAGTTCATAGGCCAGAATACGCTCGGGATTTGTCGGCGGCGGCATCGCCACCCCGTCGATACGGGCAAAGCCAAAGCGGCGGTAATAGGGCTCGTCTCCGACCAAAAGAATGCGCTGCCAGCCAAGCTCGCCCGCCTTTTCCATGCTGGTTTGCATCAAAAGCGCGCCAAGCCCCGCGCCTTGGTGCACGGGGTGCACCGCAACGGGGCCCAATAATAGCACCGCCTGCCCATCCACCCGAACCGGCCAATAGCGGATCGCGCCGCCAATGATGCCCATCTCGTCGCGCGCCACCATCGACAGCCCCGCCACCGGCGGCACGCCATCGCGCAATCGGTAGGACGAGAGCGCCTCGCGCCCGGGCGCAAAGCACAGATCATAAAGGGCCTCAACCTCCCACCAGTCTTCGGGGGTCTCGGGTTTAAGCTGAAACAATGCAAATGCCTCACGATTTCGCTAGAAACAGGGCTAGCACGGCGCTAGTTGAGGGGCAATCAGGTCGCGCCAAAACAGGTGGTTTTCCCGCGCCGCGCCCGTCCAATCACCGCATGCTCCCCATGCAACCGACCGGAAAGACAGATAAATTCATGTTCTATGAGCCCAAAGACGGCCACGGCCTGCCCCATAGCCCCTTCAATGCCATCGTATCCCCGCGCCCGATCGGATGGATTTCGACCCGCAGCAAGAACGGTCATGACAACCTCGCCCCCTATTCGTTTTTCAACGCTGTCGCCTATGTGCCGCCGCAGGTGATGTTTTCGTCCGGCAATGCCAAAGACAGCCTTGAGAACCTGCGCGAAACCGGCGTTTTTTGTGCCAATGTCGTGGAATACTCCGCCCGTGATGTGATGAACGCCTCTTCCGAAACCCTACCCCGCGAGGTCGATGAGTTCGCCCATGCGGGCGCCGAAAAAGCCGAATGCAGCGTGATCGATTGCCCGCGCGTCGCCACGGCCCCAGCCAGCCTCGAATGCCGCGTCACCGAGATTTTGCGCCTCAAAGGCGCGGACAACTGGGCGATCTTCGGCGAGGTCGTCGGTGTGCACATCCGCCCCGATTGCTTGACCGACGGGTTGTTCGACGTCACCAAATTCAACCCGCTCACACGGTTGGGATATAAGGATTATTCGGTGATCCGCGAGGTTTTCTCGCTGATCCGCCCTGACGAGCGGTAAACCCCGCGCCGCACAATACAAACAAAGGCCCCGCAAAAACAAAAGGCCCCGCAGATCCAACCGGACGTGCGGGGCCTTTTTTGTTTCTGCGCAGGCGCGGGTTAATGCCCGCCCAAAATCCCCGTCTTGACCGAATAGTTCACCGCCAGCTCGTAATCGGGATCATCATCGCTATCGACCATCAGATGGCCTGCTTTGGTCAGCAATTTATGGCAATCGCGGCTCAGATGGCGCAGCTGCAATTGCTTGCCCGCGGCCTCGTATTTGCCCGCCACGGCCTCGATGGCCTGCAAGGCCGATTGGTCCACCACACGGCTATCGGCAAAATCGACGATCACCGTGGACGGATCATCCGCGACATCGAACAGTTCGTTA
Source organism: Litorivita sp. NS0012-18 (assembly GCF_040371945.1). Classification (NCBI taxonomy): domain Bacteria; kingdom Pseudomonadati; phylum Pseudomonadota; class Alphaproteobacteria; order Rhodobacterales; family Paracoccaceae; genus Litorivita; species Litorivita sp. NS0012-18. Next base: position 824,312 of record NZ_BAABWS010000001.1, read on the forward strand.
AACCCTTCGGCCGATCCGAAAAACAGCGGCCCTTGGATTTGATAGACCCGCGCGCCTTCCGGCGTGGTGTAGCTCTTGGCGTGGATGCGGCTGGCGTTGTTCCACGCGTAATTGAGCGCCGATACAATCACCCCGACGACCACAGCAATCGCAAGGTCCGAATAGACCGTCACAACCGTGACCAAGATGATCACAAAGGCATCATTGAGCGGCACGCGGCGCAAAATGGTCAGCGAGTTCCACGCGAAGGTGCCGATCACCACCATGAACATCACGCCGACCAAAGCCGCCAGCGGGATTTGCTCGATCGCGGGGCTGGCCACGACGATGAAAAGCAGCAAGAACAGCGCCGCAACGATCCCCGAAACCCGCGTGCGCCCGCCCGATTTCACGTTGATCATCGACTGGCCGATCATGGCGCATCCGCCCATGCCGCCAAAAAATCCGGTGACCACATTGGCCGTGCCTTGGGCAATGCACTCTTGGCTCGCTCCGCCGCGCTTGCCGGTCATCTCGCCGACAAGATTGAGCGTCAAAAGGCTTTCGATCAAACCGATCGCCGCCAAAATCACCGCATAGGGCAAGATGATCTGGAAGGTCTCCCAAGAGAATTCGACCATCGGGATATGGAACGCAGGCAAACCGCCCTCGATCGAAGCCAGATCACCGACCCGCGGCACATCAAGCCCGAAACCGATCACAATCGCCGCCGTGATCCCGATGCCCGCCAAGGGCGCGGGGATCACGCGGGTGATTTTCGGCATGATCCAGATGATCGCCATCGTCACCCCCACAAGCCCCAGCATCATGAGCAATGGCCCGCCCGACAGCCATACGCCGCCCGTGGTGCCGTGATCGCCCTGCACCACCGTGCCCGGAACCCTGAATTGCGTGAGCTGCGCGAGGAAGATCACAATCGCCAGACCGTTCACAAAGCCAAGCATCACAGGATGCGGCACCAGCCGGATGAATTTGCCCCAGCGCATCACCCCTGCAACGATTTGAATGATCCCCATCAAAACCACAGTGGCAAAGAGGTATTCGACCCCGTGTTGCGCCACCAAAGCCACCATCACAACCGCCAAAGCGCCGGTCGCGCCCGAAATCATGCCTGGACGCCCGCCGATCAAGGCCGTGATCAGCCCCACCAAAAAGGCCGCATAAAGCCCCACAAGCGGATGCACCCCCGCGACAAAGGCAAAGGCCACCGCTTCGGGCACGAGGGCCAAGGCCACTGTCAGACCCGACAAAACCTCGATCCGCAAACGCGACAGCGTCAGCTTCTCTTCGGACATCAGCCGCAAATCGGGAAGGGCGAGGCGGTTGGCAAAGCTTGCCAGAGAGGCTCGTTTCAAAGGGCACCTATCAGTGTGGGGTTGTTGGCTTGCCCGCCGTGTAGCGCAAGAATGCGCAAAAGCCTAGGGGGGCGGCTCAAGTTGGCGTGAGAGCGCAAACGCGCTGTTGCCAATCGGACTTTGCGCGGCCAAAACTGTGCCAAACCGCACAGGAGCAAATGCCATGACCGCCGCCCCCCCGAACACCGATTTGACCCAAGACACCGTGATCGGCGTAATCGGCGGCTCCGGCCTTTACGAGATCGACGGGTTGGAAAATGCGACATGGAAAGAGGTGCAAACCCCGTGGGGCACCACGTCGGATGCGATCCTGACCGGCACGTTGGACGGCGTGAAGATGGCATTTTTGCCCCGCCACGGGCGCGGCCACGTCCATTCGCCTAGCACCGTGCCCTACCGCGCCAATATCGACGCTCTCAAACGGATCGGCGTCACGGATATCCTTTCGGTTTCGGCCTGCGGCTCCTTTCGCGAAGACATGGCCCCAGGTGATTTTGTCATTGTAGATCAATTTATTGACCGCACTTTTGCACGCGAGAAAAGCTTCTTTGGCAGCGGCTGCGTCGGCCATGTGTCCTTGGCGCATCCGACCTGCCCTCGCCTGTCGCAAGCTGCGCATGAGGCGGCGAAATCGCTCGGCATCAACGTCCATATGGGCGGCACGTATCTTGCCATGGAAGGCCCGCAGTTCTCCACCCTCGCCGAAAGCAAAATGTATCGCGAGGTCTGGGGCGCGGATGTCATCGGGATGACCAATATGCCCGAGGCCAAATTGGCCCGCGAGGCGGAAATCTGTTATGCATCCATTGCCATGATCACCGATTACGACAGCTGGCACCCCGATCACGGCGAGGTCGATATCGCCCAGATCATCGCCACGCTGACCGGAAACGCCGCCAAGGCCCGCGATCTTGTGGCGCAAATGCCCGCCCGCCTCGGCGCGGCGCGCCCGCCCTGCCCGCACGGATGCGACCGCGCCCTCGAATTCGGCATCATGACCAGCCCCGAGGCCCGTGATCCGGCCTTGGTGGCGAAACTGGACGCCGTGGCGGGACGCGTCTTGCACGCCTGACCGGTAAACCGCCGCAAACGAACGGGACATGACATGCGCATTTTGTTGCTCGGCGCCGATGGGTTTATCGGGCGTCACATTGCCTATCGCCTGAGGGCCGAAGGCCATGAGGTCATCGCCAGCGCGCGCCGGACGGCGCGGCTATCGCGGATGGGCTTCGAAGTATTGCCCTGTGATCTCACCGCGCGCGCCGCGGCCAAGGCGGGTTTTTGGGCACCGCATCTTGAGCATGTCGAGGCCGTGATCAACGCCGCAGGCCTCTTGACCGGCACGCCGGAGGCCTTCGAAGCCGTCCATCAATCAGCCCCCAATGCAATATATGCCGCCGCCCCCGAGGGCTGCCAAATCCTGCTTCTCTCGGCCATCGGCATCGACGACAGCCAAACCCGCTTTGCCCGTTTTCGCCGAGACGGAGAACGTCTGGCCGACGCACATGACGCGTTGATTTTGCGCGCGGGGTTGGTGCTCGGGGAGACGTCCTATGGCGGCTCGTCGCTTTTGCGCGCGCTCGCAGCAATCCCCCTTGTCGGCCCCTATGTGGGTAAAGGCGATCAAATCTTCAATCCGATCCATGCGGATGATTTGGCCAAGGTGATGATCGATCTGCTGCAAGCCCGTGCAACCGGCACCTATGAGATCGGCGGCCCAGAGCATATCGCCCAAATTGAAATGATCGACGCCTATCGCCAATGGCTCGGCCTGCCGCAGGTCCGGCGCATCGGCTTGCCCATGCCGCTTGACGGATCATGGGGCGCATCGGGGATATGATGCATCTTGGCCCGATATCTCGCACAGCCGTCGAACAGCTCGCCCATGGCGCCGAGGCCGATAGCCGCCAACTTTATGATACGCTGCCGCGCCCGCCACGCGGGTTTTCCTCCTTCGCCAAGGACCGCCCAGCAGGCAGCCAAGACCTCTGGCACGCGCGGCTCTATCTGATGCGGCCGGTTTTGCGGCTTGCATTGGCGATGATGTGGCTTGTCTCGGCGTTGATCGGGCTCTTCATGCCGTCAGGCGCCTTCTTGCCACTTGTGGAAACAAGCCTGCCTGACGGCGTGTTGATCATGATGGCGCGGCTTGGCGGGCTTGCCGATCTGGCCATCGGGGCAGCGGTCTTGCGCGGTTGGCGCCCGCGCCGCATGGCCGCGGTGCAAGCCGCGATGATCGCCGTTTACACCGCCGCCTTCACCTTTCTTAGCCCCGCGCTATGGCTGCTTCCGATGGGGGGATTGCTCAAAAACATCCCGCTCTTGGCGATGATTGCCGTCCTCTATATTCTTGAAGACGAGAGATAATGGACCCGTATCTGATCACAAAATGGCTGCATATTCTCAGCTCGACAGTCCTATTCGGGACCGGCATCGGCACTGCGTTTCAAATGGTCTGGGCCATGCGGGCAAGACAGGTCAAAACGATTTCTGCGGTCTCTTCGGGTGTGGTCTTGGCCGATTTTCTGTTCACCACTCCCGCGGGGATCATACAGCCTTTGAGCGGTTTGGTCTTGATCACTCTACAAGGGTATAGCCCTTGGGAGCCGTGGTTGATCGCAACATATGTGCTTTACCTCATCGCTTTCGCCACGTGGGTTCCCGTGGTGCATCTGCAATTGAAGATACGCAATCTTGCGCGGGCTGCCGACGCCGCAGACATGCCGTTACCTGCCGCGGCACTGCGCGCATATCGCCTTTGGTTCGCACTTGGCTGGCCCGCATTTGCCGCCCTTGTCGCGATCTATTGGCTGATGATCGCCAAACCCGCACTTACCTTTTGAACGCAAAGTGGCGCGCCTTACATATCCCAGCTCTCTCGGTTTTCCGCCTCCCTCATCGCCCTGTGCGCGTCTCCTCGAGAACCCAACCTTTCGTTTCTCTGCCGCGACGGCCGCCGCCAATGCCTCTGGGAAAATAATCGAGGGGCCTTCCGATACGGCGGCCCGTCGGTAACGGCCCATCCGTGCGCGGCCAGCGCAGAGGCAGAGGGGCCAGCGCAGGGCGGCCTTGGCTCTTGTCGCGGGCTTTCGCCCCGTGATAGCCACATCGGGCAGCTTCCGTTGAAAGGCCCGACATGGCATCCGTCCAAGACTACATCCGCACCATCCCAGATTTTCCACACAAGGGGATCATGTTCCGCGATGTGACCACGCTTTTCGCCGATCCACGCGGATTTCGCATGGCGGTGGACCAGATGGTGCAGCCCTATGCCGGCCGCCCCATCGACAAGGTGGTCGGATTGGAGGCACGCGGATTTATCCTCGGCGGCGCCATCGCGCATCAGCTGTCGGTCGGATTTGTCCCCGTGCGCAAGGCCGGAAAACTGCCAGGCAAGGTGATTTCGCAAGACTACACATTGGAATACGGCGAAGCCACGGTCGAGCTGCATGACGATGCGATCACTGCCGGCGAGCGCGTATTGATCGTGGATGATCTCTTGGCCACGGGGGGAACCGCCGAGGCGGGAATCAAATTGGTCGAGCGCTTGGGCGGCGAGATCGTCGGCTGTGCCTTTGTGATCGACCTGCCCGATCTGGGCGGACGGGCGCGCCTCCAAGCCATGGGGATCGAGATCGAAGCGCTTTGCGCCTATGGCGGCGCATAATGCCCGCGCACACGCGGCGTTAACCATTATCACGCCATAACAAAGCAACCGATCCAGAATCGGCCGCTTGCACGATCTTCGGATCACGTCGCGCCTCGCCTCCCCTACATGGCGAGGCGCGTTTTTTTAATAGATTACAAAACACTAGAGTGCGCTCTTCACCAAGAGCACGAAGATCACGCCACCGGCAATACCGCGCCTGGATTTAGGATGCCCTGCGGATCAAGCGCCCTCTTGATCGCCCTCATCATCTCCAGCTTCACCGGATCGCCATAGCGTGCCAGATCACCAGTCTTGAGCCGCCCGATACCATGCTCTGCGCTGACCGAACCCTGCATTTCATGCACAATATCATGCACGCAGGTTTTGATCCGGTCGCGTAGAGGCGCATAATCGGCCTTGTCACCGCCTTGCGGCGGGAAGACGTTGAAATGCAAATTCCCGTCGCCTAAATGCCCGAAGCAATTGATCCGAAAATCGCCGATCGCGGCCAAGGCTGCGGTGGCCTGCGGAATAAAGGGCGCAATCGCGCTGAGCGGCAGGGAAATATCATGGCTGGAAATCGCACCGATACGGCGGTTGGCTTCGGGGATCTGCTCGCGCACCTCCCAAAAGGCCTGCCGCTGCGCCTCGCTTTGCGCGATTAGCCCGTCCGTAACCAATCCCGCGTCCATCCCCGCCACAAAAAGCGCCTCCAGCGCCGCTTGCGGCTCCAGCCCTGCGGCCAATCCGACATCGACCAATACGAACCACTCCGGCACCTGGGCAAAGGGCAATCGCACCTCCGGCAGGGTTTGCGCCAAAAACTCCAATCCCGCGCGGTGGATCAACTCAAAGGCGCTGACCCCCTCGCCCATCTGCTCGCGCGCCAGCCCCAGCAAGGCCAAAGCCGCCGCCGGATCGCGCACCGCCATAAGCGCCGTGCCCTCGCCCGCCGGACGCGGCACAAGCTTGAGCGCCGCGGCGGTGATCACCCCCAAGCTGCCCTCCGAGCCGATCATCAGATGGCGCAGATCATATCCGGTGTTATCCTTGCGCAGACGGCTCAGCCCGTTCCAAATGCGCCCGTCGGCCAAAACCACCTCCAGCCCCAAACACAAATCGCGCGCATTGCCGTAGCGCAGCACATTCACGCCCCCCGCATTGGTCGCCAGATTGCCGCCGATCCGCGCCGATCCTTTGGCCGCAATGGTGAGCGGAAAAAGCCGCTCCACGGCTTCGGCGGCCTCATGGATGTCTTGCAAAATGGCGCCCGCTTCGACCACCATCACGTTTTCTTCGGCGTAGAGGGCGCGCACCGCGCGCATGCGCTCAAGCGAGAGCAAGATCGGCGCGGGCGGAGGCTCTGCCCCGCCTTGCGGCATGACTTGCCCGCCGACCAAACCCGTGCCGCCGCCATAGGGCACCACCCCGACGCGCGCCGCGTTGCAGGCTTTCATCAAGCTGGAGACCTGCGCCGCCGTCGAGGGCGCCACGACGGCCCCCGCTTGGCCTTGCCAACGCCCGCGCGGCTCTTCGAGATAGGTCGCGCTCACATCGCGAAAACACTCCGCGGGCAAAAGCGCGCGCAATTGTGCCACAAATTTTGCGTCTGCAGGGGACAGGGGCGGCTCGATCATGGGTCTAGGCTCCTCACATTCTCGCGCAGCCTATCGCGCCCGCCCGCCGCAAGCCATAGCCCAGGCACGCCGACAGGGCGCTCAACCCGCGTCCGTGCGCCCGCGCCGGTCCATCCGCAGCGCGGCATAAAGAACATGCGTGCGCCAGCGGTTGTCGATCTGCAAATAGCTTTGCGCCACGCCCTCGTATTTAAAGCCCGATTTTTCGAGCAGGCCGCGCGACGGCGTATTCTCGGGCAGGCAGGCGGCCTCCAAACGGCTCAAATCAAGCTGCGTAAAGGCGTGATGCACCACGGCGGTCAGCGCCTCGCGCATATAGCCTTTTCGCGCATGCGCCTGCGATATCCAATAGCCCAATGTCCCCGCCTGCGCAGGACCGCGGCGGATATTGTCGAGTGTGATCGCCCCCAACAGCGCCTGATCCTCGCGGCGCAGCAAGAAAAGCGGCACGGCCGCACCGCTGGCCACCGAACGCTGCGCCCAATAAACGCGGTTGGTGAACCCCTTGCGCGACAGGTGGTCCTTGGCCCACACCGGCTCCCAAGGGGCCAAAAAATCGCGGCTGTCTTGGCGCGCCTCGACCCATGCGCGAAAATCGCCATGCACAGGTGTGCGCAGCGTCAGCCGCTCTGTCTCGATGCGGATTTTACGCCGCGCGAACACCATCAGCCGCGACGCCGCGCTTCGAGATCGGCCAAGGTCGCCGCGTGGCTGAGCTGGCCGTATTGTGCCAAGGCGAATTTGGCGTTTTGCGCCATCTCGCCGGCAAAAGCCTTCACATCTCCGGTGGTCACATTGTCGATCCGCTCGACGATCTCGGACAATTCCGGCACGCGGTTCCAGATCTGGATCATCCGCGCCAGACGCTCGGCGCGGTTCGACGGGCCTTCAAGCCCCATCAGCATCCCCGCCTTCATCTGTGCGCGGGCGCGGGCGACTTCGGGCGCGCTCATGTCATCGGCGGCGCGCTTCATCTCGTCGATGGTGATATTTGCCAATTCGCCCATCATCTCGGGGCTGGTGCCCGCATAGATGGTCATCATCCCGCCGTCCGAATAGGCGCCGGTTTGGGCAAAAATCGTGTAGCACAGCCCGCGTTTCTCGCGGATCTCCTGAAACAGGCGCGAGGACATGCCGCCGCCCAGAGCCGAGGAATAAATCTGCGCGGTATAGATCATCTCGTCGCGATAATCCGGCCCCTCGACGCCCAAGGCAAAATGGGTCTGCTCCAAGGTTTTTTCCTGCCGCATCTCGCCGCCCACCCAAAGCGCGGCTTCGGGCGTGCGCGGCGCGACGGGGGTCATATCGCCAAACAGCTTTTCCGCCTCGGCGACCAAAGCCGCGTGATCCACCGCGCCCGCTGCGGCAAGGATCATATTGCCAGGGCCGTAATGCTGCGCCACAAAACCCTCAAAATCGGAGCGGCCAAATGCGCGCACCCGCTCGGCGGGGCCAAGGATCGTGCGGCCCATGGGATGATCGCCGTAAGCTTCTTCTTGCAGCCAGTCGAAAATCACATCGTCGGGCGTATCCAGCGCCTGACCGATCTCTTGCAAGATCACCCCGCGCTCAACCTCGATCTCGGCCTCGTCAAAAGCCGGATTGCGCAAGATATCGGCAATCACATCCAAAGCCAGCGGCACATCGGCGCGCAGAACCCGCGCGTAATAGGCCGTGGATTCGCGGCTGGTGTAGGCATTGATATAGCCGCCGACATCCTCGATGGATTCGGCGATTTGCAAGGCGGTGCGCCGCGCCGTGCCCTTGAACGCCATATGCTCAAGGAAATGCGCCACGCCGTTTTGCTCGGCCCGCTCGTCGCGCCCGCCTGCGGTCACCCAGATGCCAATTGATGCGCTCTCCAATCCCGGCATGGTTTGGGTAACGATACGGAACCCATTGGACAGGGTGTGAAATTCGACGGTCAAAGGGCAATACGCTCGCGGATCAAGGTTTCAATAGCGCCAAGGTCATTGCCAATGCGAGTGACGCGCTCTTCGCGGTCAAACAGATCGGCCATGCGCGGGGGCAATGCGGGATGCTGCCCCGAGGCGGTTTTCACAGCATCGGGGAATTTGGCGGGATGGGCCGTCGCCAGCGTGATCATCGGGGTATGACCGATCCGCTGCGCATTGGCGACCTGCACACCGACGGCGCTATGGGGACATAGCAATTCGCCCGTGCGCGCAAATGTATCGCGGATGGTGCCCAAGGTATCTTCTTCGGAGACGCGGCCCGAATTGAAGGTCTCGGCCAATGCCTCGCGCGCGCCTTGGCTGACGTTGAAACCGCCCTCTTTCAATTCGTCCATGAGCGCCGAGATCGCCGCCCCGTCGCCGCCATAGGCATAGAACAAGGCGCGCTCGAAGTTGGAGGAGACCTGAATATCCATCGAGGGGCTGATCGAGGGGATCACGCCGTCCGGACGGTATTCGCCCGTGGCAAGGCAGCGGTGCAAAATGTCGTTCTGGTTGGTGGCCACGACGAGTTGCTCGATCGGAAGCCCCATGCGTTTGGCAATATAGCCCGCAAAGATATCGCCGAAATTGCCGGTCGGCACGGTAAAGCTGACCTTGCGGTGCGGCGCGCCGAGGCTGACAGCGGAGGAGAAATAATAAACCACCTGCGCCAGAACCCGCGCCCAGTTGATCGAATTGACCCCCGCAAGGCGCACGCCATCGCGGAAGTCGAAATCGTTGAACATGTCTTTGACCCGCGCTTGGCAATCATCGAAATGCCCGTCCATGGCCAACGCGTGCACATTGCTCTCATTGGGGGTGGTCATCTGGCGGCGCTGCACCTCCGAGACGCGGCCATGCGGGTAAAGGATAAACACATCCACCGCATCCAGCCCGCGAAAGGCTTCGATCGCGGCTGATCCGGTATCGCCCGATGTGGCCCCGACGATGGTGACGCGGCTGCCGGAGCGCTTGAGCGAGGCTTGGAACAACTGCCCGATGAGCTGCATTGCGAAATCTTTGAACGCCAATGTCGGCCCGTGAAAGAGCTCCAAAAGGAAATGGTTCTCGGCCAGTTGCACCATGGGCGCGCGCGCATCATGGCCAAAACCTGCATAGGCGTTGGCGATGATCTCGGCAAATTCGTCGTCGGTAAATGTCTCGCCGATGAAGGGGCGCATGATGCGAAACGCCACCTCTTCATAGGGCAGGCCCGACAGGGCGCTGATGTCTGCGTGGCTGAGCGTGGGGATGCTCTCGGGCAGGTAGAGGCCGCCATCACGGGCCAGTCCCGACAACATCGCTTCTTCAAAACTCAGGATCGGCGCGGAGCCACGGGTCGAGATATATTTCACGTCATGTGCCTTTCAGCGGGTTGCGAATGCGCCAGATGAAATAACCCGTCATCACCAGCCAGATAAAGGCCAAAGAGAACCAAGTGAACGCATATTGCATGTGGTTGTTCGGAATGCCCGATGTGTCGATGGGCAAAGGCGTGATCTTGGCGCCCTCGCCCGCCCCGCCCCGCAGGACCATGAGCACCGGATCGGTCCCCAGATGCGCCGCCATCGCGGGCACATCGCGGGCGAACCAGATGTCGGCCTCCAGATTGGGGTCGGGCGTGTATTTGTCGGTCTCCGAGGGCCAGTGCAGATTGCCTCTCAACGTGACCTCGCCCTGCGGCGCGGCGGGAATGGCATCGCGTTCTTGCACAAATCCTCGGTCAATCAAGATAAGGCGCCCGCCGGTCTCGAAGGGCGCGATGATCCGGTAGCCCGCGCCGTATAGCTGGCGGCTGGAGAGCACGCGAATGCGCCCCTCGCCATAGGTGCCGCGCACCGCAACGGGCAAATAACGGTCCGCCTCGGGGTCGGGCACGGCGGGAATGGCCACGGGCGCGGCAGAAATGCGCGCCTCGATATCGGCCAAGACCGCCTCTTTCCACGCCAGACGCCGCACTTGCCATGTCCCGAGCGAGATCAGGATCGCCGCACCGGCGAGGCCGAAAATGAGGGGGATGATGATCCGGCGCAAAGGCCCTCTCCGCGAATGAAAAACGCGGGCGCGCATAAATGCCGCCCGCGCCGTGATAATGTGTTTTTGCCCCCGTCTTCAACCCGTTTCGGGCCAAAGCTCAGGCAAGTCCGGTTTAGCCGCCCCAGATGTAGACCGCGGCGAAGAGGAAGAGCCAGACAACGTCAACAAAGTGCCAATACCAAGCCGCCGCTTCAAAGCCCACGTGACGCTCGGGCGTGAAATGGCCGCGGCGCAAACGCAGGTAGCAGATGAAGAGGAAGATCGTACCGACGATGACGTGGAACCCGTGGAAACCCGTCGCCATAAAGAAGTTCGCGCCATAGATATTGCCCGAGAAGCCAAAGGCCGCATGGCTGTATTCATAGGCTTGGAACGCGGTAAAGATCAGGCCGAGAACAACAGCAATGATCAACCCGTTGGCCATGTCCTTGCGGTTGTTTTCATGCGCAAGCGCGTGGTGCGCCCATGTCGCCGCCGCACCCGAGCAAAGCAGGATCAGCGTGTTGATCAACGGCAGGTGCCACGGGTCAAAGGTCTCGATCCCTGCGGGGGGCCAAACGCCGTCCTTGATCGGACTCATCGGGCCCATCGGATACATGGCGTGTTTGAAAAAGCTCCAGAACCACGCCGCGAAGAACATGATCTCGGACATGATGAAGAGCACAAAGCCATAGCGCAGGCCGATGCGCACAACCGGTGTATGATCACCAACTTCGCTTTCGGCCACCACTTCGGACCACCATCCGAACATGACGTAGAGCACGCCGACCAGACCGATGAAGAACATCCACGGGCCTTTATCGACGAAATACATCACCGCACCGTAGAGCATGACAAACCCCGCAATGGCACCAAGCAGGGGCCAAAGGGAGGGGGGAAGAATGTGGTAATCGTGGTTTTTCTCGTGCGCCATTTAATTTTCCCTCGTTGGAAGGCCTTAGTTTAGGTTTGTTTTCACGTCCTGCGCCAGAGCGGCTTGCGCCTCGGGCAGGTCGATTTCATGGAAGGTATAGGACAGCGTGATCGTATGAACAAACTTTCCTTCACGATCCGTTACGATTTCGGGGTCGACATAGAAGGTCACGGGCATTTGCACCCGCTCTCCGGGCTCAAGCACCTGTTCGGTGAAACAAAAGCAGTCGATTTTGGTAAAGAAGCTGCCCGCCGCATAGGGCGCGACATTGTAATTGGCTTGGCCCGCGACGGGGCGGTCGGTCGGGTTATAGGCCTCGTAAAAGGCCAAACCGGTCTCGCCGATGCGGATTTCCATCTCGCGCTGCACGGGGGTAAATTGCCACGGCATTCCGCGCTCTTTGGAAGCGTCAAAACGCACCTTGATGGTTTGATCGAGGATCACGTCGGATCCGGTCTCGGCGGTATTGGTCACCCCGCCAAAGCCCGTAACCGCGCAAAACCAGCTGTAGAACGGCACCGAGGCCCAGCTCAGCGCGCCCATCACCAGCACAACGCCGACCAGTTTCACCACGGTTTTTTGCGGACCCGTCACTGCCATCATTCGCTCGCTTTCGGCGGCTCGGCGCGCAACTCTTGCTGGGCGCGTTGCGCATCGCCCTCATCTACGACCTTGGCGATGGTGAGCAAAAACACCAAGGCCACAAAGCCGATCAACACAGCGCCAAGGCCGATATTGCGGCTCATCCGGCGCCTGTGCAATTCATGCTCGACCTTCTCGAAACTCACGACCAGCCCCCCAAACCGAACCGGCCAAGGCCCGCTTCGGCCAAAATCGCAAGGAAATGCGCGAACAGATAGACCAAGGAGAGCGCAAAAAAGCGTTTCTCGACGCGGTAACTATCGGCCTCGGCCTGCGCCTCATCACGGCGCCAGATCGCAAAAGCCCCTTTGATAAAGAGCGCGTTGAGCACCACAGCCGCCGCCAGATAGACCGGCCCACCAATCGAGGTAAAGGCCGCGCCGATGGCGATCGGGGCCAACAGCAGCGTGTAGACAAGGATATGTTTGCGGGTCGATTTACGCCCATGCGTCACGGTGAGCATCGGCACACCCGCATCGCGGTAATCGGACTTCATGAACAACGCCAGAGCCCAGAAATGCGGCGGCGTCCACATGAAAATGATCGTGAACATCAACACCGATTCGACCGAGATGCCGCCCGTTGCCACCGCCCAGCCGATCATCGGAGGAAACGCCCCCGCAGCCCCGCCGATGACGATGTTTTGCGGCGTCCAGCGTTTGAGCCACATCGTGTAGACCACGACGTAAAAGAAGATGGTAAAGGCCAAAAGCCCCGCCGCGACGTAATTCGAGGCCAAAAACAGCATCACAACCGCAAAGACCGACAAGGTCATACCAAGGCCCAACGCATCACCCTCGGTGACGCGGCCCGACGGGATCGGGCGGCTTTGGGTGCGCTTCATGATCCGGTCGATATCCGCATCCCACCACATGTTCAGCGCGCCCGAAGCACCGCCGCCCACGGCAATAAACAAGATCGAGGCAAAGGCGACGATGGGATTAACCGGCACCGGCGCGGCGAGCAGGCCCACAAGCGCGGTAAACACCACAAGAGACATCACCCGCGGCTTCAATAGCGCGAAGAAATCACCGAAACCGGCATCGCCTTCTTGTGTGGTGGTGTTGAGGCTCGCGTCGCTCATTTTGGCTCCGTTTTCAACTTTTGCCCGCTTAAAGGCTGCGCTCTCGCGCGATTGGCTTTGCCCCCATGCGCTGCCCCGATCAGGGGCGTGCGGGCGCTTTTTCTGGTCTCGGGCGCGGGCCTTCATGCCCTGCCTTTGGGTCATTGTGGTGCGAGGCGCCGTTCTGGCGCCCCGTCCGATTGCCAATGCCATGTCCGGTCATGGCGCAGGGAACGGGGCATCTTGCCCCTGCCCTGATGCGGTGCGGGTTCTCCGACCGGCCAACCGGCCGCCGCCCGACAAAGCGGGCAGCGCGGCCTTGGCAAATTCAGTCGGCGAGCGCCACCTGATAAGGCGCAGCGCTCAGGCCCGCATATTCTTCCTTGGCATCGGCCAGCCAAGCGTCATAGGCCTCTTGGCTGACCACTTTGACGGTGATCGGCATATAGGCATGGTCCTTGCCGCACAGCTCGGAGCACTGACCGAAGTAAATACCCTCGCGCTCGGCGTTGAACCAAAGCTGCGCCAAACGGCCCGGCACGGCGTCTTGCTTCACGCCGAAGGCAGGGATGGTCCATGAATGGATCACATCGGCGCCGGTGACTTGCATCACGATGGTTTTGCCGACGGGGACAACAACGGCGGTGTCGGTCGCGAGCAGGTATTCATCTTCGGCATAACCGTTTTCGGCCAATTCGTCTTTGGCAAGCATAAAGCTTTCAAAACCAAAGCCTTCGTCGACATACTCATAGCCCCAATACCATTGATATCCGGTCACCTTGATGGTGATATCGCCTTCGGGAATCTCTTGTTGCTTGAACAAAACCGGCAAGGAGAAAAAGCCGATCACGACCAAAACGAGGATCGGCACCAAGGTCCACGCCACCTCGATCGGCGTATTGTGGGTAAAGGAGGAGGGGTTCGGGTTGGCGCGGCGGTTGTAGCGCACGATCACGGCGACAAGCAGCACACAAACGAAGACCACCACGATGGTGATGATCCAAAGGATCATACCGTCAAGCCATTGCAGATCGCGCGCAAGCTCGGTCGCGGCAGGTTGGAAGCCCACACCACCCGCATGAGGTTTGCCGACGCTCTCCAGACCCTCCTGCGCAAATGCGGGAAGTGCAGTGGTCGCGGCCAAAGTGGCGGCCGTGGGGGCCAGAAGGCTAAGGAATTTACGCATGGGTCACCCTGATCGGTTTCGGCGGTTCAGTTCAATCGGAACGAAATTAACCCTTTGTGGGGGAATCTCGGTTGTTTTGTCGCCGCTAGAAATCATATTCTTCCACATGTGACAAGAATGCGGCCAGCGGCAAACGGTCGCTTTTTTGATTTAGATCAAAAACACTCCTCTGAAAAGAACGGAATAACACGCATGACAGATACTCCTTTCCGCCCGCTTGACGACATGCTGGACCGCGAGGCGGCGCTTGGCCTGCTGCGCGAGGCGGTCGCGGGGGCGGATGATGGCGAGTTGTTCTTCGAACGCCGCCGCTCCGAAGCCTTGGTCTTTGATGACGGGCGGGTGAAAACCGCCTCTTATGATGCCTCGACCGGATTTGGCCTGCGCGCGGTGCGCGGCGAAGTGGCCGGATATGCCCATTCGAGCGAAATCTCCGAATCCGCGATCAAACGCGCGGTCGAAACCGCCCGCCTTGCAGTGGGCAGCGGCGGCGGCACCATGGCGGATGCGCCGCAGCATACCAATGCGCGGCTCTATACCGACGACGACCCCATCATGGGCGCGAGTTTTGCGGTCAAAGTCGACACATTGCGCGAAATCGACGCCTATGTGCGTGATCTCGATCCGCGCGTGGTGCAGGTCTCGGCCACCATCGCCGCCTCGCATCAGGAAATCGAGATTCTGCGCCCCGAAGGCCATTCCGTGCGCGATGTGCGTCCGATGACGCGGGTCAATGTCTCGGTCATCGTCGAAGAGAACGGACGGCGCGAAAGCGGCACGGCAGGCGGCGGCGGGCGGATCGGACTTGGCGGCCTCATTGATCCGGCCGATTGGCAAGCCAAAGCCCGCGAAGCCCTGCGCGTGGCGACCGTCAACCTCAAAGCCGTCCCCGCCCCTGCGGGTGTTATGGATGTGGTGCTTGGTCCCGGCTGGCCCGGCATTTTGCTTCATGAGGCAATCGGTCACGGGCTCGAGGGCGATTTCAACCGCAAAGGCTCCTCCGCCTTCGCAGGCCTGATGGGGCAACAGATCGCCGCCAAGGGCGTGACGGTTCTGGACGATGGCACCATTCCCGACCGCCGCGGGTCTATTTCCATCGACGACGAAGGCACGCCGTCGGCCAAGAATGTATTGATCGAAGACGGGGTTTTGACCGGCTATATGCAGGACCGCCAGAACGCGCGCCTGATGGGCGTCGCTCCCACGGGCAATGGCCGCCGCGAAAGCTATGCCCATGCTCCGATGCCGCGCATGACCAACACCTATATGCTGGGCGGTGAGGCGACACGCGAAGAGGTTCTTGGCGAGTTGAAGGACGGCATCTATGCCGTGGGCTTTGGCGGCGGGCAGGTGGATATCACCAATGGCAAATTCGTGTTTTCCTGCACCGAGGCCTACCGCGTCGAAAACGGCAAGGTCGGCGCGCCGGTCAAAGGGGCAACCTTGATCGGCGACGGGGCCACCGCGCTCAAACATATCCGCGCGCTTGGCAATGACATGGCGCTCGATCCTGGAATGGGCAATTGCGGCAAACAAGGGCAATGGGTGCCTGTGGGCGTCGGGCAGCCGACGGTGTTGATCGGCGGGCTGACCGTAGGCGGCGCGGCAACCTGATCACGCCGCAAACGCGGCGCGGCCCAGCGCCCGAGGCCGCCCTCAAGGCGCCTAGGGCACAAACCCGAAGGCAAACATCGCGCCGCCTTCGGGGGCCACGCCGGTTTTGATCTTGCCGCCAAGCTGCGCGCTATAGGCATTGCAGATTTTCATGCCCAATCCGCTTTGCGCCATCGGATCAAACCCCGCCTCCAAACCGCGCCCCGTATCGGTGACACGGCACATCAGGCGCGCCTCATCCTCGGGATGGGGGAGAATTTCGACCGTTACCTTCACCCCCTCGCCGCCATGTTTGAGCGCATTGCCAACCAGCTCTGTCACAAGCAGGCCAATTGCAATCGCCGAATCCGCCGCAATTTGAACCGCTGCCGCCCCCTTGAAGCGGATGATCGGATCGCTCGGCGCGCCGCGGCTGACGCTGCCTTCCAATCCGGCCAGAAGCGAAGCCATATAATCCGCCAGCGCCACATGACGGTCTTCGGGATTGATATGAAGTTGCTCGTGCACCTTCGACAAAGAGGCGATCCGGTTGGCCGCATCCTGCACCGCCTCGCGCGCCTCTTTTGACGCCAGTTCGGCCAATTGCAGCCGGAGCACCCCCGCGATCAAGGCAAAGGAGTTCTTCACGCGGTGGTCAATCTCTCCCAAAAGCACCTTTTGCCGCTCGAGCAGCGCATTCTTCTCCCCCAATTCGGTTTGAAGCTGGCGCGCCGTCTCTTGCAACACCAGATCGCGCTCTTTCAACCGCCGTAGCGCGACGACCTTTTCGGTCACATCGCGCGAGGTGGACAAAATCCGCTCGACCGCGCCGCTGCGCGCAAAGATCGGCGAAACCGTCACCTGCCACCACCGTTCGGAGCCTTTGGCCGTGGGACAAAACGCCTCGAAACTTGTGGTCTGCCCGCTTGCGGCAGCGCGCATTGCCTCATGCAACATCGCTTGCGATTGCGCTGGCCACAGGGTCGGCCATGCCTGCCCCTCGATGGTGCAAAAATCGTCGATCTCCATCGCGCAAAGACCGTTGCGGTTCATGAAGCTCAGCCGCCCATCAAGCTCGATCAGCTTGATGCAATCAGGCGAGCTGTCCAGCACCGAAAGCGCAAAGCCCGCGCCCAGCCCGTCCAGCAATGGCAAAGCGCCAGCATCCTCTTCCGGTCGGGCCGGACCTGTTTGAGAATTGATCATTTATCCCCCCCAAGCTTCCGCCCGCTGCGCCGCGCGAAATGAATCGCGCCACAGTATGGCACATTGCAGCAGCCGCAAAGGTGCCCCAACGCCAAGTTGCAAAAAAGTAGCATCCAACATGTATATTTTGCAATTTCTCGCGTATTGCGATGGCCACAACCGGCGCGCGCGCCCCTTGATGCGCCGTGCGCCCTCGGGCAATAAGGCCGCATGAGCCGCCTGATCCTATTCAACAAACCCTTCAATGTGCTGTCGCAATTCACCGACCGCAGCCTCGAGGCCTCCAGCCGCGAAACGCTTTCGGATTACATCGACGTGCCAGCGGTCTACCCCGCCGGACGCCTTGATCGCGACAGCGAGGGGCTTTTGTTGCTCACCGACGATGGCAAGTTGCAAGCGCGGCTATCGGACCCGAAATTCAAGGCTCCCAAAACCTATCTGGCCCAAGTCGAAGGCGCCCCCAACGAGGCCGCATTGGCGCAATTGCGCAAGGGTGTGACGCTCAAAGACGGCCCCACCCGCCCCGCGCAGGCGCGCCTTATGGCCGCGCCGGACTGGCTTTGGCCACGCACCCCGCCCGTGCGCTACCGCAAGAGCGTGCCGGACCATTGGATCGAATTGGTGCTTACCGAAGGGCGCAACCGGCAAGTGCGCCGGATGACCGCCGCCGTCGGGCTGCCCACGCTTCGATTGATCCGCCTGTCGATCGGCGAGCATTCCATCGAAGGGCTGAGCTGCGGAAAATGGCGCGACGCCTGACCCCGATTCGCCCGACCCGCAAGGCCTGCGCCCTTTCCCCCTGCTTTAATGCGGCAATTTAAGTTACATTTTTCAACACCTTAGAGGGAACGCCAATTTAATTGCGCGTTTACCATGTGCGATTCACCTGTCATTAACCACACAAGGGCTACACCTGTTGTTGCAAGCAGGCGGAGCTACGATGGCCGAGTGTTCACATCCTTCCACTCACCCCCCACTCCCACCCACCACGGAAGATGATCGACTGTCGTGGCTCCGTCTATTGCGCTCTCATCGCATTGGAATACAAACGTTTTTTCGCCTCTTGGAGAAACATGGCAATGCCACTGCAGCCCTCGAAGCCTTGCCGGACATGGCGCGTGCTTCGGGGCTGACCACCTATCAACCCTGCACCGAGGCTCTCGCGATCAAGGAGATGATCCTTGCCCGAGCCGCCGGTGCGAAAATGCTTTGCTACGGCGAGGCTGATTATCCCGCCGACCTCTATGCCATCTCGGATCCGCCGCCACTGCTTTGGGCAATTGGCAATATGGGCGCGCTCAAACGTCCGCGCCTCGCCATCGCGGGGGCGCGTAATGCCTCCTCCTTGGGGCTGCGCATGTCCACCGCTTTGGCCAAGCAGTTGGACATCGAAGGCTATTGCATCACCTCGGGCCTTGCGCGCGGGATCGACACCGCCGCCCATCAGGCGACGCTTGAGAACGGCTCTATCGCAGTGCTCGCGGGCGGGGTGGATGTGGTTTATCCCGCCGAGAACACCGCATTGGCCGAAAAGATGCTCGAAAGCGGGCTGCGTCTGTCCGAGCAACCCATGGGCATGGCCCCGAGGGCGCAGCATTTCCCCAAACGTAACCGCATTATCTCCGGCCTCTCCCGCGCGCTTGTCGTGATTGAAGCAGGGGCGAAATCCGGCTCGCTCATCACCGCGCGCGCCGCGCTCGACCAAGGGCGCGAGGTTCTGGCCGTGCCCGGCCATCCGTTCGACGCCCGCGCCTCAGGCTGCAACATGTTGATCCGCGATGGCGCAATATTGGTCCGCTCGGCCAAGGATGTGATCGAAGCCCTCCCCCCTGCCGAGATGCCCGAGGTGCAAGAACCCGCCGCGCGCGCGCGCCCGCAACAGCTCTACGATCTGCGCGCCATTTCTGCCGCGCCGCGCGCCGCCCTCCCCGCCGCTGCGCCAAGCCAAGCACAACCACCATTGCCTCAAACCGCCACCTCAACGCCGCGCAGCGCCGTGACGGCCCCGCCCGCCCCCTCGCAGAGCGCGTCGGTTGTGCCTTTGACACCAACCGCCCCCAAACCCGCCCGCAGCTTGCAAGAAATTGCAGCCCTGCACAGCCAGATCCTTGGCCGTCTCGGCCCTGCCCCCTTGGCCGAAGATCAACTGATCCGCGATCTGGGCGCCGCCGCGTCGGATGTGGCCCCTGCTTTGCTGGAGCTGGAGCTTGACGGGCGGATCGAACGGCAAAGCGGCGGGCTTTTGGCCCTGCGCGCGGCAAAGAGCGCTGCAGATTAGCGCAAATTCCCCGCACTCTTCCCTTCCCAATCCCACTCCTTATATATAGCACGGTCTGGAGCGCGCTCGCAGGGCGCGCGGTATTTTGCCCGAAAATCGCGGCGCTCCATATTGGCCGCATTGACAAGCGCCCCATATGCGCCACATGGTCCGCCGCCATATATCAGGTGCCGAGTCGAAAGGATTTCCATGCCCGTTGTCGTTGTTGAATCTCCCGCTAAGGCCAAGACAATCAACAAATATTTGGGTTCGGATTACACCGTTCTCGCCTCTTACGGTCACGTGCGCGACCTGCCGGCCAAAGACGGATCGGTCGATACCGAGCATGATTTCGAAATGAAATGGGAGATCGGCACCGACAGCCGCAAACATGTCAAAGCCATCGCCGATGCGCTTGCCGAGGACAACAATCTCATTCTCGCAACCGACCCCGACCGCGAAGGCGAAGCCATCTCGTGGCACCTTGAAGAGGCCCTGCGCAAACGCAAGGTGATCAAGAAAGACACGCCGGTCAGCCGCGTGGTCTTTAACGCCATCACCAAAGCAGCGGTCACCGAGGCCATGCAAAACCCGCGCCAAGTCGATGCGCCCTTGGTGCATGCCTATCTGGCGCGCCGCGCGCTCGATTACCTTGTGGGCTTCAACCTTTCGCCGGTCTTGTGGCGCAAATTGCCTGGTGCGCGCTCTGCGGGCCGCGTGCAATCGGTCTGCCTGCGCCTCATCGTCGAGCGCGAGATGGAGATCGAAGCCTTCAACGCGCAAGAATACTGGTCCGTCAAAGCCATGATCGAAACCCCGCGCGGTCAGGGTTTCGAGGCGCGGCTCACGGTTCTGGGCGGCAAGAAGCTCGAAAAATTCGATATCGCCAATGCCACCGCCGCCGAATTGGCGGTGCAGGCCGTCGCCTCGCGCGCCATGCATATCAAATCGGTCGAGGCCAAACCCGCGACGCGCAACCCCTCCGCGCCCTTCATGACCTCGACCTTGCAACAAGAGGCCAGCCGCAAATTCGGCATGGGCGCGCGCCAATGTATGAATGCGGCGCAGCGGCTCTATGAAGCGGGGCTTATCACCTATATGCGAACCGACGGCATCGATATGGCGCCCGAAGCCGTGATGGCCACCCGCGATGCGATCACCGACCGCTACGGCAAGGAGTACATCCCCGCCTCGCCGCGCATGTATAAAAACAAAGCCAAGAACGCCCAAGAAGCGCATGAATGTATCCGCCCGACGGATATGACCAAAGACGCCGCCGCGCTGAAAATCTCCGAGGCCGATCAGCGCAAGCTTTACGATCTGATCTGGAAGCGCACGATTGCCTGCCAGATGGAGGCCGCGCGTCTGGAGCGCACCACGGTGGATATCGCCAGCCAAGACGGCGAAGTCGAATTGCGCGCCACAGGTCAGGTGGTGATGTTCGACGGGTTCTTGCGCGTCTATGAAGAGGGCCGCGACGAGCCCGAAGGCGATGATGACAACCGCCTGCCGCAAGTCATGGAGGGCGAGAAAGCCAAGCTCTCCGGCTCCTTGGCCCCGCAATTCGACAAGGCCAAGGCCGAGGGCGCCGACATCACCGCCAGCGGCGGCATGAAAAAACACAGCGGCGCGGTTCTGGCCGAGGGCGAGGCCGTCATGGGCCTGCAGCACCACACCCAGCCCCCGCCCCGCTATACCGAAGCGACTTTGGTCAAACGTATGGAAGAGCTCGGCATCGGCCGCCCGTCGACCTATGCCTCGGTGATCACCACCATTCAGGACCGCGAATATGTCCGCAAGGACAAGAACCGCCTTTTCCCCGAGGACAAAGGCCGCATTGTCACGATTTTCTTGCTCAATTTCTTCAAGCGCTACGTGGAATATGATTTCACGGCCGATCTCGAAGAGCAGCTCGATGACGTCTCTGCGGGGGATCGCGACTACAAAAACGTGCTCCAGAACTTCTGGCGCGATTTCTCCGCCGCGATTGCGGAAACCTCTGAATTGCGCATCACCGAAGTGCTCGATGTGCTCGACGATGCGCTTGCGCCGCAACTCTACCCGCCGCGCGAAGACGGCTCCGATCCGCGCATCTGCCCCAAATGCGGCGAGGGGCAATTGCACCTCAAAACCTCGCGCACCGGCGGCTTTGTCGGCTGTGGCAACTACCCCGAATGCCGCTACACGCGCCCGATCAATGGCGATACCAATGATGCGGGCGACCGCGTGTTGGGCGAGGACAACGGCGACGAAATCTCGCTCAAATCGGGACGCTTTGGCCCCTATGTGCAGCGCGGCGAGCCGACCGAGGAAAACAAGAAACCGCCGCGCGCCTCCTTGCCCAAGGGCTGGACGCCCGATGATATGGATCTGGAAAAGGCTTTGACGCTGCTCAGCCTGCCGCGCGAGGTGGGCCCCCACCCCGATGACGGCGAGATGATCGAAGCGGGCATCGGGCGCTACGGTCCCTTTGTCAAACACGGGCGGCTTTATGCGAACCTCAAGGAAGTCGATGAGGTGTTCACTATAGGGATGAACCGCGCGGTCGAGGTTTTGGCGCAAAAGCTTGCCACCCGCGGCGCGGGGCGTGCGGCGGCCAAACCTTTGAAGGAACTGGGCGAGCATCCCGACGGCGGCGGCGCGGTCAATGTCATGGAGGGCCGCTATGGTCCCTATGTCAAATGGGAAAAGGTCAATGCCACCATTCCCAAAGGCACCGAACCTGCGGATGTGACCATGGAAATGGCTGTCGAATGGATCGCGGAGAAAGCGGCCAAAGGCGGCAAGAAGAAAGCCCCCGCCAAAAAGGCCGCCGCAAAAAAGCCTGCCGCCAAGAAAACCGCGGCCAAGAAGCCGGCCGCGAAGAAAGCGCCTGCGAAGAAAGCTGCGGCCAAGAAAACCTCCGAGTGAGCGCAACCTGAGCAAAGGCGGCACATCGAGCCACACCAAACATACCAACGCCCGCTTCCATAATTATGGGGCGGGCGTATTCATGCCCAAGCGTTGAATCGGTCCCCACCAAGCGCCGCATCGGGAAAAATTATATTCAGTTGCTCAAAACCGGCGCTTGGCTTACCCTGCGTCACATTGCATCAGATCATATCATCAAAGGAAGCCTGCCATGAAATCCGTTTTCTCATTCGCTGCCGCAGCTCTTGTTATTGCGGCTCCCCTTCACGCGGCGACGCTTACCATCGACGGTGACAGTCTCGCGACCGGCTCGTCCCTGAGCAGCGGCGCTTGGCTCTCGCCTTTGGGCACCGTCTCCTTTGACGGGGAGTTCAGCAACGATTGCCCCGATGACGAATTCGTCACGGCGGGCGCAGGCGGGAATTGCTTTGACATCGACGGCTCCGAAACGGCGACTCTGTCGTTTGATTTTGATGTCGCCTCGATCAGCTTTGTCTATGGCGGCAACTCTGGCGTGTTTGACATCACCGCCTTTGACGCCATCGGCGGCGTTTTGGACAGCTTTTTCCAAGCTTCCACCGGCAGCGACGAGCCCGCCGGCCCCGTCACCTTGAGCGGAACGGGCATTCGTTCGATCTTCTGGCAAGACCCTGGTTTTAGCTTTGCCGTTTTGGACAACATCACCGTGACAACCGCTGCGCCGGTCCCCTTGCCTGCGGGTCTGCCGTTGTTGCTGGCCGGATTGGGCGCTTTCGGCATCCTGCGGCGCCGCAAAAGCTAAACCCTATCGTCCCGTCATCGCACCCGCCCTTCCCGTCATATCGGGGAGGGCGGATTGCGTTTTATGCCCCGCATCGCGGGCCAAAATGCGTAAAAACATACGTAGTAACCCTATGACTGCGGCATTTGATTGACAGGCGCATTCACCGCGCTCAATACCAAAGCCAAGACGTCACTTAGGGAGACT
Source organism: Litorivita sp. NS0012-18 (assembly GCF_040371945.1). Lineage (NCBI taxonomy): Bacteria > Pseudomonadati > Pseudomonadota > Alphaproteobacteria > Rhodobacterales > Paracoccaceae > Litorivita > Litorivita sp. NS0012-18. The sequence goes on from NZ_BAABWS010000001.1 coordinate 847,685, forward strand.
GATATGAAAAAGATTTACGGCTCTGCCGCCGAGGCCCTCGACGGGCTGCTGTTCGACGGTATGTTCATCGCCTCGGGGGGCTTTGGCCTTTGCGGCTTGCCCGAATTGCTTTTGCAAGCGATCAAGGAGGCGGGCACCAAGGATTTGACCTTTGCCTCCAACAACGCGGGCGTCGATGATTTCGGCATCGGCATCTTGCTGCACACCAAGCAGGTCAAGAAAATGATCTCCTCCTATGTGGGGGAAAACGCCGAATTCATGCGCCAATACCTGTCGGGCGAATTGGAATTGGAATTCAACCCCCAAGGCACATTGGCCGAACGCCTACGTGCGGGCGGTTGCGGCATTCCGGGATTTTACACCAAAACCGGCGTCGGCACTCAGATCGCCGAGGGCAAGGAAGTCAAGGAATTCAACGGCGAGGAATACATCCTCGAAACCGGCCTGTTCGCCGATCTGGCCCTCGTCAAAGCATGGAAAGCCGACGAGACCGGCAACCTTGTGTTCCGCAAAACGGCGCGCAATTTCAACCCGCCCGCCGCGATGAGCGGTAAGGTCTGCGTTGTCGAGGTCGAAGAGATCGTGCCGACCGGAACCCTTGACCCCGATCACATCCACCTGCCCGGTGTCTATGTGCATCGCATCGTTCAGGGCGAGCATGAAAAGCGGATCGAGAACCGCACCACCCGCAAGAAGGAGGCCGTATAATGGCTTGGGATCGTAACCAGATGGCCGCCCGCGCGGCGCAAGAGCTTCAAGACGGATGGTATGTGAACCTCGGCATCGGCATTCCGACGCTGGTGTCGAACTACATCCCCGATGGCATCGAAGTGACGCTGCAATCGGAGAACGGCATGCTCGGCATGGGCCCTTTCCCCTATGAGGGCGAAGAGGACCCCGATTTGATCAACGCGGGCAAACAGACCATCACCGAATTGCCCCAGACCTCCTATTTCGACAGCGCCATGTCCTTTGGCATGATCCGCGGCGGCAAAATCGCCATGGCAATCCTTGGCGCGATGGAAGTGGCCGAAAACGGCGATCTGGCCAATTGGATGATCCCTGGCAAGCTGGTCAAAGGCATGGGCGGCGCGATGGATCTGGTCGCCGGTGTGGGCCGCGTGGTCGTGGTTATGGATCACGCCAACAAACACGGCGAGAGCAAGGTTCTCAAGGAATGCACTCTGCCGCTCACAGGTAAAGGCGTTGTCGACCGGATCATCACCGGAATGGGCGTATTGGACGTGGTTGAAGGCGGCTTGAAAATCGTCGAACTGGCCGATGGTGTCAGCGAAGAAGAGCTGCGCGCCGCGACCGAGGCGACGATCGTCGACTAAGCCGGCCCAAATGCGGCCTATATATAAAGTGATAAAGGGCGCTCCGTTCGGGGCGCCTTTTTTGATCGGGCCTCGCGGCGCGGGTTGCTCAACAATACCCCGAGGGACGTAGGCGCGCTCTACCCGCCCGCCTTTACAAACACGCAGCCGTCCGAGACCAATTCCGGCGGCGTCAAACACAATCCGCGCGCGACCTTGAAGGCGGCCAGCACTTTGGGCACATAATCGCGGGTCTCGGCATAGGGCGGCACGCCGCCATGTTTGCCGATCGAATTCTCGCCCGCGTTATAACCGGCCAGAACCAAAATCGGATCGCCCTCGAATTTCTTCATTAGGAAATCAAGAAACGCCACGCCGCCCTTGATATTGTCATCGGCGGCCAATGCATCCTCGACCCCAAACCGCGTGGCCGTATCGGGCATCAGTTGCATCAGGCCTTGCGCCCCTGCCCCGCTGACCGCATCGGCGCGCCCCGCCGACTCGACCGCGATCACCGCCAAGGCCAATGCCGGAGAGACCTCGGTGCCGATGGTCGCGCGCAAAATTGCCGATCCTCGCGCCTCGGCGATTTGCGCCAAGGACGCGAGCCGCGGGTTGGGTGTGCTTTGACCCGAGGGCGGATTGCCGAGCTTGTCGAGCGCCACGCGCAGCCGTCCTGGCCCGCTTTGCGCCAGCTCCGGCGAAATACTGTCCCAAAACCATGTATAGCGCCCCATCGGCACCGCAGCCCGCGCGGCGGCTTTGGTCTCGCCGCTGTCGTCGGCGGGGGCCGCACGTTCGGAGGGCTTGGGCGAGCGCGACAAAATCGCCGCCTGTTCGACCGGATCGATCTGGATGTTGATGCGTTTTTGCGTGCTGCCCGGTTTGGGCGGCGTGACCCGTTTGAAATCGGCAAGGGCGGCAGTAGCGCCCAGTATCGAGACCGCGCAAACCACCGCTATAGATACTGCAAAGCTGCGCATGATTTAAAACCTGCCCTGCTGCCTGTTCTTTTTTACGTTTCTTAACCCGCTTATCGCATGAAACGCCCCTGCGCGGCTAGAATCGGGCGCGGATTTGGGGGCAAATGCGCCATAATTGCCGCTCAAACCTGCCAAAACCGACGGCAGGCAAAAATAAATTCATAAACTTAGTCAGTAAAAACAATGACCTAAGCAGAATTTCGCAAGAAAAATTAAGAGACCTGAAAAGGCACTATTCGTGCCAAATTCATGCCCCAATCAAGGGGCTATATATGTTCATACCACGACGGCAGCGGGCCAATGAGAGAGAACGGCCCAGCAAGTTGACGACGCGGTTTAACGTAACAAACTACTGATCCTTTGGAGGGACTAACATGCTTAACTTTATCAAAAACTTCCGCGCAGACGAAGACGGTGCCGTGACTGTTGACTGGGTTGTTCTGACCGCCGCCGTTGTTGGCTTGGCTGTTGCAGCTTACTCGTCGATCAAAACCGGCGCGTCCGACATGACCGCAGCGACCAACACATACATGGCCGCACAAACTCCGGGCAGCTTCTAAGTTGACCTGACGGCTCGGCTTCGAGCCACGCGAGTTCAAAAGTGGGCCGTGTCCTTCGCGGATGCGGCCCCTTTCTTATGGCAAAAGGTTTGCGTTTCAGGACGCTCTCCTCCCGATTGTCGGATGCCCCTGACTGAACATCGAGGTCACTCATGAAGTCTATTTTTACACGTTTTTCCAAGCGCGAAGATGGCGCTGTCACCGTTGATTGGGTGGTGTTGACCGCCGCCGTCGTGGGCCTGATGGCTGGCGGCTATTACTTGATGCGTCAAGGTGCAGTCGATCTTGCAGGTGGGACCGCCACCTATATGCAAAGCTGGACCTTCTGATCCAACTTTCGCCATACCAAAGGTAAGCGCCAACCCGGCCCTTGCTCACAATCCAAAGGCCCCGCTCGTTTTCGGGAGGCGCAGAACGCGCCGATCAGCCTTAGCCCGTTCCCCTTCGCGCCACATAGGGCGCGATATTTGTTTTGGTTATTACGATTACGCCTCCCTCGCCCCGCGCGCCGGAAGTTTTTTTACGCCCCGCGAAGATGGTCCAATCCGCCCTGCGAGGCCCTCTTCGTCACCAAATCATGAACAATTCACACCCCTTCCCAGATTTGGCCACATTTCTCGGGCAATCTCCCCCTAGAGCAGATTTGCGGCCAATGCGTCGCTCTGTGCGTTTGGGCCTGTTGGCACGCGCGCAGGAAACATACGAAAGGGAAATCAAATGCGTATGGTCTTTGGACTGGTGCTGATCGTTGGCCTCGGGCTGGCCGGTTTTGCCACCTATATGGTCAAGAACTACGTGACCGCCTATCAAACCGCCCTCGCCCAAGAGCGCGCGATGAATGCCTCTGTCGCGAAAATGATCGACATTTACGTGGCCGACAAACAGCTAAAATACGGCGATGTGATCAAGGAAGAAGACCTCCGCGTCGTCAAATTCCCAGAAAACGCCATGCCGGAAGGCACATTTACCAGCAAAGCCGCCTTCTTCCCCCAAGGCGAGAATGTGCTGCGCACCGCCTTGCGCACGATCGAGAAAAACGAAGCCATGAGCGCCGTGAAAGTCACCGAGCCGGGCGAGAGCGCGGGCCTGACGTCACAGCTTGAGCGCGGCAAACGCGCCTTTGCGATCAAGGTCGATGTCGCCTCGGGCGTGTCCGGCTTCTTGCGCCCTGGTGACCGCGTCGACGTCTATTGGACCGGCGCGATTGAAACAGGTGCACGAGGCGGCGATCGCGGCGACGTCACCAAATTGATCGAAGCGGGCATCAAGCTGATTGCCGTCGACCAAGACAGCAGCGGAGAAGCCTCCGAAACCATGATCGCGCGCACCGTCACCGTGGCCGCCACCCCACAGCAAGTCGCGGCCCTCGCGCAAGCGCAATCCTCGGGCCGTCTGTCGCTGTCCTTGGTGGGCAATGAGGACGACACCGTGGCCGAGGCCATCGAAGTCGACCAGCGCTCGCTTTTGGGCATCGAAGCGGCGCCGGTTGTCGTGCAGGCCGAGGAAGAGAAAGTCTGCACCATCCGCACACGCCGCGGCGCGGATGTGGTCGAAATTCCGATCCCCTGCACCAACTGATCGGCACATCACCTCCCGCTTCCCTTTGGGAGAGGGCAAGGGCGTTCCGCAAATCGGGGCGCCCTTGTCTATTGCAAACGGGCAACGTCTTTGCAGCTGTTGCCACTTATCCACATAAACTCTCGCTGCGAAGCCTTTGATTCTTGCAATAAAAGCCAAGTTAACGCATGGTAGCGACAAAATCCGGGCAATAAGACCCGAAAATGAGGCGTGATCAGAAAGGCAGGTCACATGTATAAGAGCAGTTTCTTGAAAGCGGCCCTGATGGGCCTGACGTTGAGTTTTGGTGCCGCCGCTCCTATGGCCGAAGCCAAAAATCTCCATGTCGTGCAACGCGGTATGTCCTCTTCCTTGGACGTTCCGATGAACCGAGCCGTGGTCGTCGAAAGCGATGTCCCCTTTGCCGAGTTGAGCATCGCCAACCCCGCGATTGCCGATATTTCCTCGCTCTCGGATCGTTCGATCTATGTTTTGGGCAAATCGCCCGGTTTGACCACTTTGACGCTGCTTGACGGCAACGGGCAATTGATCACCAACGTCGATGTCCGCGTGTCTGCCGATGTCAGCGAATTCAAAGAGCGCCTGCGCCAAATCCTGCCTGGCGAGAAGATCGAAGTGCGCACCGCCAATGACGGCATCGTTCTGTCGGGCACGGTCTCTTCGTCCGCGCGCCTGCAACGGGCCCTTGATCTGGCGGAACGCTACGCGCCAGAGCGCGTTTCCAACTTGATGAGCGTGGGCGGCGTGCAGCAGGTCATGCTCAAGGTCCGTTTTGCCGAAATGCAGCGTAACGTCTCGAAATCGCTCAGCTCTTCGCTGGCGCTGAACGGGTCGATCTTTGGCGGCAACGTCGGCGTAAACGGCGGCAACGGCACCAACAACAACTCCGGCGCGGCGGGCACATCGCTGGGCGGCAACATCCCCGCGACCAACGAAAACAACGGCGCGATGCTGTTCGGCTTTGACGCCGGCGCGGTCGAGGTCGGCATTTTGCTCGAAGCGCTCGAAACCAAGGGCGTTGTGCGCACCTTGGCCGAGCCGAACCTGACCGCCCTGTCGGGCCAAGAGGCGAAATTCCTCGCAGGCGGCGAATATCCGGTGCCCGTGGCGCAAGACAACGGCGCGATCACCGTGGAATTCAAACCCTTCGGCGTGGCGCTGAACTTTATCCCGCGTGTCGTTGACAGCGATTTGATCAACCTTGAGCTCAACGCCTCCGTCTCGGCGATTGATCCCAATAATGGCTTTGAAATCAACGCCTTCAAGATCGACGCCTTCACCCGCCGCGAGACCTCGACCACGGTCGAGATGCGCGACGGCGAAAGCTTTGCCATCGCGGGCCTGTTGCAAGACGACTTCTTGGACGTGAACGGACAGATCCCTTGGCTCGGCGATGTGCCGGTCTTGGGCGCATTGTTCCGCTCGGCCAACTACCAGCGCGAGCAGACCGAGCTTGTCATCATCGTGACCGCCCATCTTGTGACCCCGAAACGCGGCGAGGCCTTTGCACTGCCCACAGATCGGGTTAAACCTCCCACCGAGAAGGATTTGTTCCTCTTTGGCAAAGTCGCCAAGAGCCGCACCCCGACCCGCGGTGCTGCAGGAGAGGTTGCCAAACAGGACTTCAGCGGTTCTTATGGGTATGTGATGGATTGATACGATGCGTGGGCATATGAAAAAATATCTGGCAACAGCGGCTCTTACGGCCCTCGCCGCCTGCGGGCAAGGCTCGCAGGTCGCCAACACCTTTTATGGTGAGGCGGGCTTTGTCGCCGCCGCCGGACCTTTTGGCAACGCCACCATGAACAACACGATGATCATGTCGGGCGAGCGCAGCTACACTTACGAGCTCGCCTCCCGCTTTGCCGCAGAAGTGCTCACAAACGTCAATTTCGCCTTTAACTCCTCACAGTTGGACGCTGGCGCCCGCGACACATTGCGCGAACAGGCGCAATGGATCCGCCAATTCCCCGAAGCGCGGTTCCGCGTTTACGGCCATACGGATGCGGTGGGATCGAACGCCTATAACAAATCTTTGGGTCTGCGCCGCGCTCAGGCTGTGGTCAGCTATCTGACCAGCCAGGGCATCTCGCGCAGCCGTCTGGAGGCCGTCGCCTCCTTTGGCGAGACGCAGCCGATTGTGGTGACCGAAGGCCGCGAGCGGCGCAACCGGCGCACCGTGACTGAAGTGTCTGGTTTCGTGAAAGACCACCCCTCGGTTCTCGACGGCCGCTACGCGGCGATCGTCTACCGCGAATATGTCAATTCGGGCGTTCCGCGCTCTGGCCTGACCGGCATCTCCGGCGATTCGTTCAAAACCGATTGATCCGCGGCCCTGCCCCAAAGCGGCAAGACCTCTACAAAACCGCCGGAGCATCGCCTCCGGCGGTTTTCGTTTGAGCGCCGCTTTGTGTTCACGCATATGGATCACCCGGCGGGCCTATTGCCCCCCGCAAAGCGCCGCAAAACCGCCCTTCGCCTCGGCAGACCACACTCAGCGATCAAGAAAACCGAATAAAAGCAACGCGATAGCAAAAACCCCATCCATGGGCGCGCGATTCAGCAAGAGCTTAACTCTGTCTCAATAAACCAAACAAAGGCAGTATTCTGGCCCAAATGTTGCCCAGATTGGCGGCAATTCTAACGTCAATGGGAGTAGTGCGTCCGATGCGAGTCGGATGCAGGCCAGCGCAGGACAGTGTCGCAACCGGAGGATCGAGCCCTTCGCTGCGGCGCATAAGAAACCTGCTGGGCCTGATTTGAAAAAGGACTGAGGCTATGACGAGTACAGCAACACTACAATCGGATCCGCATCCGTTGAAGGCCTGCACAATCAGCCGTGATGTGCAAAACTTCGACCTGCTGATCGAGGACATGGAAACGGCTTTGGGTGAAAGCTGGGGCGATCTGGGGTTTGGCGAGGCTTTGGCCTTCTTCAGCCAACCGGAGGCCGCCGATCTTGAATTTGTCGCCCTTGCCATCGATGACAGCGACGAGGGCAAGCTGGTGATGCTCGGCGAAATTATCGCCGCCGCCCGCGCCCATAAAATCAAGGTCATCCTCATCGCCGAGGACGTCAGCCCCGCCGCTTTGCACCAATTGCTGCGCCAAGGCGCGGATGAATTTGTCCCCTATCCTTTGCCCGAGGGCGAATTGGCCGCAGCGATCGAACGCCTGCAAGCCCCGCCCCCCGCGCCCGTCGAAGCCCCTTTGAAACCCAAAGCGTCGAGCGGCGATCATGACGGGGTGATCCTCGCCGTGCACGGATTGGCAGGCGGCACCGGCGCGACCACTTTGGCCGTGAACCTCGCGTGGGAGCTGGCCTCTCTGGGCAAGGACAACGCGCCGAAGGTCTGCCTGATTGATCTCGATCTGCAATTCGGGGCGGTGTCGACCTTCCTCGACCTGCCCTGCCGCGAGGCGGTCTATGAAATGCTCTCGGACACCGAATCGATGGATTCGGATGTCTTCAACTCGGCGCTCTTGTCCTTCGAGGACCGGTTGCAGGTGCTCACCGCGCCCTCGGATATGCTGCCGCTGGATCTGGTCACCGCCGACGACATCAACCGCGTGCTGGAAATGGCGCGGCAGAATTTCGACTACGTCGTCATCGACATGCCCAAGACCCTCGTGCAGTGGAGTGAGGCCGTGCTGCATGCCGCCCATGTCTACTTCTGCACCACAGAGCTCGACATGCGCTCGGCCCAGAACACATTGCGCTTCAAACGCGCGCTTATGGCCGAAGACCTGCCGGTCGAGCGCCTGCGCTTTTGCCTCAACCGCGCGCCGAAATTCACCGATCTGAACGGCAAGGCCCGCGTCAAACGCATGGCCGAAAGCCTTGAGGTCAGCTTTGAATTGCAATTGCCCGATGGCGGCAAACCCGTCGCACAGGGCACGGATCACGGCCTGCCTTTGGCAAGTTCGACACCGAAGAACCCGCTGCGCAAGGAAATCGCCAAACTGGCGCAATCGCTGCATGAGCTTGGTCAAACCGAAGCCGCCGCGGCGTAAGAAAGAGAAAGTTATATAGATGTTCTCGCGTTACAAAAAAGACGGAACCGCCAGCCCCGCCGCCAAACCGGTTGCGGCGGCTCCGCCCCCCAAAACCGCCCCCGTCGAGCAAGCCGCCTCCATGCGCCGCCCGATGCCGGTGGCCGCCCGCGTGGCGCCCGCCGACAAAGAGCTTAAACGCAAGGAGCGGATGGGCGAGGTCAAATTGGACCTGCATCGCGAATTGCTCGACAACCTCAACCTTGCCGCTCTGGACAAGGCCAGCGAGGCTGAATTGCGCGGCGAAATCAACGCCATTGCCGCCGAATACCTTGAGGCGCAAAGCATCGTGTTGAACCGCGACGAGCGCACCCAGCTGACCAAAGAGCTATACGACGAAGTGCGCGGCCTTGGCCCGCTTGAAACCTTGCTGCAAGACGACACGGTGAACGATATTCTCGTCAACGGCCCGCAGCAGATTTTCGTCGAACGCGCCGGTAAGCTGGAGCTGAGCGATGTGACCTTCAAGGATGAAAAGCACCTGCTGCGGATCATCGACAAGATCGTATCGGCCGTGGGCCGCCGCGTTGACGAAAGCAACCCCTACGTCGATGCGCGCTTGCAAGACGGCTCGCGTTTCAATGCCATGGTGCCGCCGGTGGCGGTGGACGGCTCGCTGGTCTCGATCCGGAAATTCAAGAAGGACAAGCTCGGGATTGACGATCTGGTCAAATTCGGGGCCTTCACCGAGGAAATGGCCGCCTATCTTCAGGCCGCTGTCGCCACGCGTCTCAATGTGATCGTGTCGGGCGGGACGGGCTCGGGTAAAACCACCACGCTCAACGCCCTGTCGTCTTTCATCGACAATGCCGAACGCATCCTGACCATCGAGGATACGGCGGAACTTCAATTGCAACAGATCCACGTGGGCCGCATGGAATCGCGCCCGCCCAACGTCGAAGGCAAGGGCGAGGTCAGCCCGCGCGATTGTTTGAAAAACGCGCTGCGGATGCGTCCGGACCGGATCATCGTCGGGGAAACCCGCGGCGAGGAAGTCATCGACATGCTTCAGGCCATGAACACCGGCCACGACGGATCGATGACCACCATCCACGCCAACAACCCGCGCGACGGGATCTCGCGTCTGGAAAACATGATTGCCATGGCGGGGATCGAAATGCCCCTCAAAGCCGTGCGCAGCCAGATTTCCTCGGCTGTGAACCTGATCGTGCAGGCCTCGCGTTTGCAAGACGGCTCGCGCCGCATGACCTCGATCACCGAGATCACCGGCATGGAGGGTGACGTGATTTCGATGCAGGAGATTTTCCGCTTCCAACGTGTCGGCCTGACGCCGGACAACAAGATCATCGGTCACTTCACCGCAACCGGCGTGCGTTCGCATTTCTCCGAACGCTTCCGGATGTGGGGCTATGATCTGCCCCCTGCCATTTTTGAACCCATCGCTGCGGAGTAACCACAATGGTCATCAGCTCAGCCCCCATTATCTATGCGCTCATCTTTCTGGGCGTGCTGGCGCTCGTCGAAGGCCTGTATCTGACGGTTTTCGGCAAATCCATCAGCCTCAACAACCGCGTCAATCGCCGTCTCGAAATGATCGAGAAGGGCAACCGGCGCGAAGAGGTCATGGCCAAGCTGCGCAAAGAGATGAACCAGCACGGCAAAAACCGCACGATCCCGCTTTATTCACTGCTCGCGGATAAAGCGCAAAAGGCGGCCATCGCCTTTACACCCAAGCAATTGATGTTGGTGATGGCCGGCCTTTCGGTGGTGGCCTTCCTTGGCATGACCATCGGCACCGAAACCTCGGTGCCCGTGCGCGCGCTGGTCGGCGTCGGCATGGGGGTCGGCGGTGTCTATATGTGGGTCTCGATGAAGGCCAACAAACGCATTTCGATGATCGAAGAGCAATTGCCCGATGCGGTCGAGCTTATGGTGCGCTCCTTGCGCGTGGGGCACCCGTTTTCCTCGGCCATTTCCATCGTGGCCAAAGAGGTCGGTGATCCTTTGGCCTCCGAATTCGGCTTTATCGCGGATGAGGCCGCCTATGGCCGCGACATGGGCGAGGCGCTCAAGGATATGGCCGAACGCATCGACATGCAGGATTTGCGCTTCCTTGCGGTGGCCGTGACCATTCAACAGCAATCGGGTGGTAACTTGGCCGAGATCCTCGCCGGTCTGGCCAAGGTGATCCGCGCCCGCTTCCGCCTCTTCCGCCGCGTGAAAGCGATCACCGCCGAGGCGAAATGGTCGGGCAAATTCCTGTCGGCCTTCCCGATCGTCGCTCTGATCGTGATCAACATTCTCGACCCGCATTACTATGACGACGTCAAGGACCACGCGCTGTTCATTCCGGCCTGTCTGGCGGTCGGGGGCTTTTTGGCCACCAACCTGTTCGTCATGCGCATGCTCGTTAACATCAAAGTCTAAGGAACCGAAATCATGGAGATTCTTGCCCCGATCAACGAGCTGCTCGTCGCTCAATTCGGTGAATTCGGCCCCTTGATGGCGGTCGGGTTTGTCGGGCTGGTGATGATCATCATCACCCTTCCGGTGATGCTCAACAAAAAGGCCGACCCTCTGGACCGGCTCAAGGCGCAAAAGGTTTCGGCCAAATCCGCCAAGGCCGACGAACGCCTGCGTGTGGACAGCCGCAACCAAAAGCTTGACCGTTATGCCTCCTTTTTGGAGCCCAAATCCGAAGAGGAATATTCTGCGGTCCGGCTCAAGCTGATCCGCGCGGGCTATCGCTCCAAGGACGCGGTGCGCTATTTCCACTTTGCGCAATTCGCGCTTGGGCTGGGCTTTTTGATCGCCGGCGTCGCCTATTATATCGCCACCAAATCGGGCGGCGAAACCAACACCCAGCAGATGGCGATGTATATCCTCGGCCCTGGCGGCTTGGGCTATATGCTTCCGAAATACTGGATCACCAAACGCGTGCAGACGCGCCAAGAAGAGATCACCAACGGCTTTCCTGACTCGCTCGATATGATGCTGGTTTGCGTGGAGGCTGGTCAATCGCTCGACCAGTCGATCAACCGCGTGGCGGGCGAATTGCGCGCCTCCTACCCTTCATTGGCCGATGAATTTCAAATGGTCGCCCATGAGATGAAGGCCGGTAAGGACAAGATCAGCGTTTTGGGTGATATGTCCGAGCGTTGCGGCGTCCAAGACGTCAGCTCCTTTGTCACCGTGCTCGTGCAATCGGCCACCTTCGGCACCTCGATCTCCGATGCGCTTCGGGTTTACGCTGGGGAAATGCGTGACAAACGCGTGATGCGCGCCGAAGAGGCCGCAAACAAGTTGCCTACGAAGATGACACTTGCCACAATGATGTTCACGGTGCCGCCGCTTTTGATCATTCTGGTCGGCCCGTCCGTGCAAGGGATTACCCAGATGGGCAACATGGGAGGCCTGCAATAGATGCAGCCCGCAAGACCGGCGCGCCGATGGGCGCTGCTGCTCACAGTGATACCGTTTCTGGCCGCTTGCTCCGCAGGCGGCCTTAACGCGCCGCGCGGTGCCTTTGCCCCTGGTCTGGCCGACGCCGAACCGGTGGATGGATTGCTTGTCGGGCACCGGTTGATGGAGGCGGGCGAATATGAGCTGGCGCTCGATGCGTTCACCCGCGCCGCCGCGCGCGAGGGGCTGACCGTGGACACGCTTTCGGCGCTTGGCACCGCCAATCTCGGCCTTGGCCGTTTGGGACAGGCCGAGAGCCTGCTGCGCCGCGCCATCAAGACCGACGAAGCCAGCCCCGAGGCATGGAACAACCTTGGCGTTGTGCTCATGGAACGGGGTAAGGCCCCCGAGGCCGCCAAGATCCTCGAGCGCGCCTATGCGCTTGATAATGGCCAAAGTGACTCAATTCGTGATAATTTACGCTTGGCACTCGCAAAAACGGAAAATCCGTCATATGATGAGGACCAAGAACAAGACTACAAACTGGTCCGGCGGGGCAGTAGCACCTACCTTATCCGCTCAATCCAGTGATCTGAGGCGAAGGCAGTAAAAGGACGCAGCAAAATGCGCCAATCTATCTTTCTTACCCTGTGCCTGTCCGGCACAGTTGCACTGAGCGGTTGCCAAAAAGCGGGCGACAAGGAAGTTTCTCGGGCTTTTCAAGCAGTTAACGTCATCGATGAAAGCAATATGAGTGACATCATGTTGACCGTCGCGGACCCGAACGAGGCCGTGGTCTACTTCCGCCGCACCCTTGGCGAGAACCCTGATCGCATTGATCTGGCCCGCGGTCTGGCGGCATCCTTGGTGCGCGCCAAACGTATGGACGAGGCCGCCAAAGCCTATGCCGATGTGGTCAAGCACAAAGACAGCACCTCCGACGATAAGGTCGATTATGCCGATGCTTTGATCCGCGCGGGCAATTGGAAGGACGCAAAAGCCACACTCGACACCATCCCGCCGACGGTCGAAACCTTCAAACGCTACCGCCTCGAAGCCATGGTGGCGGACAGCAATAAGGACTGGAAGAAAGCCGACAGCTTCTACGAGACCGCCGTGGGCCTGACCACCCGTCCGGCAGGAGTGATGAACAACTGGGGCTATTCCAAGCTGACGCGCGGCGATTTCGCGGGGGCCGAGCGCATGTTCTCCGAGGCGATTGCCCAAGACGACACGCTTTTCACCGCCAAGAACAACATGATCCTCGCGCGCGGCGCACAGCGCAATTACAACCTTCCCGTGATCCCGATGAGCCAGATCGAGCGCGCGCAACTGTTGCACACGCTGGGCCTGTCGGCGATCAAACAAGGCGATGTGGAAACCGGCAAGGGTCTGCTGCGCGAAGCGATCGACACCCATCCGCAACATTTCGAATCCGCCGTGCGCTCCCTGCGCGCGCTGGAAAAAAACACCTGATCTGATGGCATGACGGTGATCATTGATCTGTCGATGGCCATCACCAAGGGCGAAGCGGCGCTGTTTGCGCCCTTCGTCCTGCCTGTCTGCGTTTGGGCCGCCTATAGCGACCTGAGCCGGATGAAAATCCCCAACAAATCGGTCCTCGTGCTGGCCTTGATCTTTGTACTCTTGGGTCTTTTCGTGCTGCCGTTGCCCGATTACGGCTTTCGGCTGGTGCATCTGGTCGTGGTGCTGCTGATCGGCATTCTCGCCAATGCGGCGGGGCTTTTGGGGGCGGGCGATGCCAAATTCGCCGCCGCCGCCGCGCCCTTTATCGCCTTGGGCGATCTGAACCTGCTGTTGTGGCTCTTTATGGCCAATGTGGCGGCGGGCATCGCCACCCACCGCGCGGTCAAATACTCGGCCCTCTCGCGTTTGGCCCCCGAATGGGAAAGCTGGAAACGCCATGGTAAATTCCCTATGGGCCTGTGCCTTGGCGGCACCTTGGCGATCTACCTTTTGTTGGGTATTTATTACGGTGCCTGAAGGGGTTAGCCGCCGCGCTTGACGTGTGATCCGGCCGGTAATGCGGCACACATCTCGCAAAAAATCCCCGATACTGCCGCCATGCTTCCCCCGTCTTGCCCTTATTCGGCCATGCTTCATCGCTCTAATAGCGTCAAGAGCCCCCGTTTGCAGGGGCCTGTGCCTATGTGGCCGAGCAAGTAACGGAGCGAAACGATGAACATGCAAGTGACACCGCCCACCGGCGTGCAGCCCCCCCCTCCCCCAAAGACCTTGGGCGAGATGCAGCTGCCTGCCGTGATGATGCGGGATATTTTGCTCAAGACGCTGTTTCGCAAGAATATCAACTATGCCTCCGATCTGGCCGCGGCGATTTGCCTGCCGCTACAGGTCACGCAAGAGCTGATCGACATGGCGCGCGAACAGCGCCTTCTCGAAGCGATGGGCACGCTCAACGCGACGGCGACCACCAATGAGATGGCCTATCAATTGACCGATGCGGGCAAATCGCGCGCGCTCGACGCTTTGGCGCAATCGGAATATTTCGGCGCCATGCCGGTGCCGCTTGATGTCTACCGCGAGCAGATCAAGCGCCAATCGATCCGCAACCTGCAAATCACCCGCGATCAATTGACCAATGCCATGGGGCATCTGATCTTGCCTCCGGACCTTTTGGACCAACTGGGGCCTGCGGTTTCGGCGGGGCGCTCGGTCTTGATGTATGGCCCTCCGGGCAACGGGAAATCCTCGATCTCCAACGGCATCCGCGACGCCATGGGCGATAAAATCTTTGTCCCGCGCGCCATTGAATATGCCGGTCAGGTGATCACCGTCTATGACCCGATCGTGCATAGCGCCGCCGAAGTCGAGGTGGACGACCCCAATTCCCTGCGCCGCAAGCGCACCTTTGACACGCGCTATGTGCGCTGCGAACGCCCCACCGTGATCACCGGCGGCGAGCTGTCGCTGTCGATGCTTGATCTGGTCTATAACCCGACCGCGCGCACCTATCAGGCGCCGCTACAGCTTAAGTCCACCGGCGGCATCTTCATCGTCGATGACCTTGGCCGTCAGGCCGAGCCGCCGCAGGCTTTGGTCAACCGCTGGATCGTGCCGCTCGAAGAAAACAAGGATATCCTTGCCCTGCAATCGGGCGAGAAATTCGAAGTGCCCTTCGACACGCTGGTTATCTTCTCGACCAACTTCCACCCGAACGAGATTTTCGATAACGCCGCCCTGCGCCGGATTTTCTTCAAGATCAAGATCGACGGGCCGGATCAGGAAAACTTCCTGAAGATTTTCGCCATGGTGGCGCGCAAACGCAATGTGCCTTTGGACGAGGCATCGCTCATCCATTTGCTGCAAACCAAATACCCCACCATCGACAACGTCTATGCGAACTATCAACCGATCTTCTTGATCGACCAGATGCGCTCGATTTGCGAATTCGAGGGCATCCCATACCAGATGACCCCCGATCTGATCGACCGCGCATGGGCCAATATGTTCGTCAAGGACGAGGTCATCGTCAAATAACGCAAATTTTGAACTCAACCCTCAACACGGGCGCTGCCAGCCCCGATCTGTAAAATTTTAGGAGAATACCAGTGAATAAGCTTACCAACCTCACCCTCGCCGCCGCGCTTGGCCTTGCCGCCAGCGCCGCCAATGCCGCCGTCGTGACCTATACCGACCGCGCGGCCTTCGAAGCCGCCCTTGCAGGCGAGACCACCGACACGCTCGGCGATATTGCGCAGGGCTATACCAGATCGATCGACCGCGGCGATTACACGCTGGACGGCAATACCTACGGCTGCGTCCTTGGCGGTTGCTATGACAACAGCGCCGCAGGCTTCGATTACCCCGGCTACCTGTGGTTCTACCGCGGCGGGCAGACCTTTACCTTCGACACCGCTGTGGTCGGCTTTGGCTTTGATTACGCCCAACCCGGCAGCTTTTCGGGCGCGCGCTTGCGCGTCGGGGGCGAGCGCGCCTCGGCCCCGTCCGGTTTCTTCGGGGTGATCTTTGACACCGCGCAAATCGAAATCGACATGCGCATCACGGGCGGGCGCAGCCCCTACCTGATCGCCGACAATTTCACCTATGCCGAAGAGCTTTACGCGCCGGTTCCCCTGCCCGCCTCGCTGCCCTCGCTGGCGCTTGGCCTCGGGGCGCTCGGTTGGGCGGCGCGGCGCAAAAAACGCGCATAACCCGAAATGACCTTCGCCCGTCTCGCAACCCCTTTGGACACAGGAGCCCAATAGATGTCGGATCTTTCCCACTTTTCTTTCCGGTCCTGCCGCGCCATTGTTCCGGCGTTGCCAAAGGGATTGCGCGATGAGCAAAAGGTCACACCAAACGCCGAACTCTATCGGGATCGCGGGTTGCGGGCGGATGGGCCTGCCGATGCTGGAGGCGCTGATCCAAGCGGGGTTTCCCGCGATCGGGTTCGATATCGCCCCCAAGACTTCCCCACATGTTACCGCCGACATAACCTCTTTCAAGCCGGCTATCGAAACGCTGATCACGGTGGTGCGCGACCAGAGCCAGACGGAAGCGCTCCTATTTGGACCGCAAAGCTGCTTGGACGCCCCGAACCTGTCCTGCCTCATCGTCGCCTCGACGCTGAGCCCGCGATACGTCAAAGGGCTGCGCGCGAGGATAGCGAATTCTATTACACTTATCGACGCGCCCATGTCGGGAGCGAGTATCGCCGCGCGCGAAGCACGCCTATCGTTTATGCTCGGTGGCGCTGAGGCCGATATCGCAGCGCAGCAGCCCCTCTTTGACGCCATGGGCGCGCATTTCCATCATATGGGCGCGTTCGGCAGCGGTATGCAGGCCAAAGTGCTCAACAACCTTCTGGCCGCCTCAAACACCGCCATGACCCGCCTTGTGCTCGATTGGGGCGATGCGGCGGGGTTGGACGAGCGCGCCTTGCTTGACCTGATCCATACCTCTTCGGGGCAAAACTGGCTGGCCTCGGGCTTCGACGAGATCGAATTTGCCCGCGACGGGCTGCAAGACGACAATTCCATCGGCATTTTGGTCAAGGACGTCGAAAGCGCGCTGGATGGTGCGCCAGAGGGGGCCGATACCGCCCTGCCGCGCCAAGTGCAAAGCGCAATTGCCGCGCTCAAACCGCGCCCGAGACGCGGATAGACCGACGTTCTAAAGCACGCCCGCCGCTTCCAGATCCGGCCGGTATTTGCGGCTCACCGGCACCTCGTCACCATTGGTCAAACACAGGTAAACCTTGCCGCCCTCGCGCCGCACGCTGTCAATCGCACCTGCCGCAACCCAATGCGAGCGATGGATACAATAACCTTCGACAGGCTCCATTTCCTTGATCGCATCGGCAAAGCGCATCCGCAGCCGCTCGCGCCCCGAGCGGCCCACAACATCCACGAAATGGTCCTTGACCGTCAGCCGCAAAATCCCGCCAAGGTCCTCCCCCTTCGGCAATCTCTCGGCAAGGCGCGGCAGCGCGGAGGGCGCGCGAACAGGCACGGCAGACGGGACGCCCACCAGAGAATCCGACGCCTGATCGACAGCAAAACGGCGCGCGTCCCCGAGGCTCACACTGCCGGATTCATTTTGCCGAAACGCACGATTTTCGTGCATCCGCCGCATCACCACCACTGCGAGGCTGATCACCAGAACATAGACGACAAGATTTCTCCAATTCATCAACGGCGGAGTCGCGTCGGGAAATAGCGCATGATTGAAATTCACCAAAAGCGGCGCAAAAATGAACAAGTTGCCGCAGACCACCGCCAGATCGCGCAAGTTGCGCCGCTGCGGGCCAAGCCACCTCTGCGCCAGCGCGCGGATGGTGATCGCAATGAGGATCGCAACGCCGATGACGGTGAACCAATAGACGCTCCGGCGGGCGGGGCCCATCGCCAAAAACGTCCCGAAAGGACCCGTAAGCGCCGCCAGAAACGACAGTCCCAACCAGATTGCCAAGGTCAACCGAGACCTGACATGGCCTAAGAATTCGGACCGAAAGCTCTTCATACCAGCGACATCATTGACCGGAAGCCCCACAAACATTCACATTGGTTAATTTGCACCTGACGCTAAGTAGATACAACCCACTGCCGCATAATTTTATTGTGCTTTTTGCGATGACCTAACGGTAGGCTTCGGCCTATAAGCGGCAAACCGTCGCCACAAGGAGCACCACAAAACATGCCCGACCACGCCGCCTTTGCACCGATTTCCCCCGCCAAACGCCGCGAGATCACCGACAGTTTTTCCGCGCAAACCATGATGGCGACCATCGGCGCGCGTATCGAAGAGGTGACGCGGGGCCACTGTGTACTGAGCGCGCCGATCGCCGAAGGCCTGCGCCAGCAACACGGGTTCGGCCATGCGGCTTTGACCTTTGCTTTGGGGGACGTGGCGGCGGGCTACGCCGCGCTGAGCATGATGGATGACGGGATGGAGGTGCTCACAGCCGAGATGAAGATCAACCTCATCGCGCCCTGCACCGGCGGGCCATTGCGCGCCGCTGGCCGTGTGATCAAAGCGGGCCGACGTTTGGTGATTGCCCAATCAGAGGTCTTCGCGCAGCAAGACGGCCAAGAGGTGATGATCGCCTTGTTGCAAGGCACATTGGTACCCGTCAAACCTAAGTAGCCGCGCGGGCACTCCGCCAAGACGCGTCAGGCGCCGATGTTCTTGGCGATCAATCCCGCCTCGATCACCGCTTTGCGATAGCTGCGGCTGACCGGCACATCATATCCGTCGCGCATTTGCAGCACATCACGCCCCTCGGCGCGCTGGTGTCGGGCCACGGCGGGCGGGTTGACCCAATGCGAGCGATGCACCCGCACCCCGCCAAGCGCGCGCAGCTCCTCTTCCGCGTCGCCCATCCGCATCAAAATCATCTCGGCCCCGCGTTCGGTCACCACCTTGAGGTAATGGTCCTGCGCCTCCAGCCGGATCAGCGGCCCGCGCCGGTCAATCGGCAGGCGCCGCAAAAACCGCGCGGCGGCCTCGGCAGCGCGACTGTTTTCGGCGTCCGGTCCGGCGAAACTATGGCGCATGAGGTAAAGCATCGCGTCGATCAATCCGTCCACGACGGCCACCGCCAGCACCAAAAACAGCCAGTGCCGCGGCGTCCCCATCCCGTCGAACAGCGCCGCATTGAGCGCAAAAAGCAATGTGCCAAGCCCCAAGGCAAATCCCGCGCGCCCAAGCAGACGGCGGCGCAGCGCCTTGCCGCGATACCAATCGCGCACCAGCCGCGACAAGAGGATCGCCGCCCCGACCACAGCGGCCCAATAGAGCACGCGCGCAGGTGCGGCCAGCGCCTCAAATGTGCCGAACGGCCCCGCCATGCTCGCCACCACCGTCACCAAGGCCCAAGCCGCCAAAGGCACGAAATGCCGCTGCGCCCGCTCCTTGATCCGTGTCATCATTGCACTCATACGCTCTGCCCTATTGGCTGCTTGGCGGCCCGACACGGGCCAATTGCAATACAGTAGCCGCGCCGCCCCTATCGGTCGATAGGCAGCTTACGCCACCGCGCCGCCCGCTCAGGCAGTCAACCCTTCGGGTTCGGGCAATCCGTTGCTGCGGCAACAGGCGGTGACCGTATTGGCCAAGAGGCAAGCAATGGTCATCGGCCCCACGCCGCCTGGCACCGGCGTAATCGCCCCAGCGACCGCCAAGGCGCTGTCGTAATCTACATCGCCGACAAGGCGCATTTTGCCCTCGCCGCGTTCGGGCGCGGGGATGCGGTTGATGCCCACATCAATCACCGTCGCGCCCTTTTTGAGCCAATCGCCCTTGACCATCTGCGCGCGCCCCACGGCGGCGACAACGATATCGGCCTGCCGCACCACGGCGGGCAAATCCGCTGTGCGGCTATGGGCGATGGTCACGGTGCAACTGTCGCGCAGCAAAAGCTGGGCCACGGGTTTGCCCACAAGGTTAGAGCGCCCGATCACCACCGCCGATTTACCCGACAGCGACCCGAGTTCATCGCGCAGCAGCATCAAACATCCCAAAGGCGTGCAAGACACCATCGCCTTTTGCCCGCTTGCCAAAAGCCCCGCGTTGATCACGCTCAGCCCGTCCACGTCTTTGGCCGGATCGATCCGCGCCACGATCTCGGTCTCGCTCAAATGCGCGGGCACCGGAAACTGGCACAAAATCCCGTGCACAGCGGGATCGGCGTTGAGCTTGTCGATCAGCGCATAAAGCACCTCTTCGCTGACATCATCGGGCAGTTTATGCTCATAGCTGTTCATCCCGACCTCGACCGTCTGCACGCCTTTGTTGCGCACATAGACCTGACTGGCCGGATCCTCGCCCACCAAGATCACCGCCAAACCAGGGGTCAGACCATGCACCTCCTTGAGGCGCGCCACATGGGTTGCGATCTTTTCGCGCAAGGTGGCGGCAAAGGCCTTTCCGTCAATCTTGCGCGCGCTTTGGGCAGTCTCGGTCATCGGCATCTCCTTGGCGGCCCGCGCAGCTTGGCGGGCAAATCGGCGGCAGCAATACGCGCCCGACATCGGTGCGCGCACGCCGCTCTTTTGCGCCATCACGCGCCGCTAATCAACCCGCAAGGCTGAGGCAGACTTAACGCTTGAGCCGCGCCCGCCGCAGGGCTGCAAACGGCCAATTTCGACGCCCCTACGACAAGCGCCGCGCCGATGCATGACCCCTGCGCCAAAAATTATTGCCAGCGTCATGAAACTTTTTGCCCAGCGAAGGCGTTACTTATGCAACAGCGCCCCAAACGGGCGCGCCGCAACACGAAAGGAAACAGCATGTCTTCCGCGACCGTCACGATCTTTACCGGATTTGCCTTGGGCCTCGGCGCCTCTGCTTTGGTGCTTTTGACCTGATGCTTTTTACCTAATGCCGTTGCCTGCGCGGGGATGATGTGCGGGCCTGTCCCGTCCCGACCACATCGCGTATATCCCCCGCGCCTGTCACGCCGCAGCCCGCCATCCCTCGGTGCTGCGGCGTTTTTTTTGGCGGATCGGCTATTTTGACGCCCCTGCCCGCGCCGCCTCAAGATGAGGCCAGACCGGTTGATCGGGGATATGCAAGCGCATCTCGTCGCCTACGCTCAAAGCGCCCTCCGCCTCGACCCAAGCCGTCACCCCGCGCCGCCGCTGGGCTGCGGCTTTGAAGGCTTTGCCCTTGCCAGGATAGATCGCCTCGATCTCTTTGGCCGGGAGCATACAGGGGCGGTTTTCCATATCCACCACAAGCGTCGCCCCAGAAGGCGCCTGCAACCGCGACGAGGGCGGCAGGCTGGTCAAATCGGGCAACCCGTCAAGGCAGATCGAGGCGCCAAGCCATGCCGGATCAAGCCGCTCCACCCCCATCGCGTCGGCGATCATCGCCAAATCCTGCGCCGAGACGACCGAGAATTGCCGCACATTCGCGATCACCGTATTGCGCGGATATTGCGACAGAACGCGGCTGCACGACAGGCGCGTGACCCCGCCATGGGCTTCGCCCTCGATACCGCCAAAGACGATCTGCGCCGCCTGCAAGCTTTCGGATTTGAGGGCGGCGTCGCGGTTCGCCACACGGCCAAGCCATGTGATGCGGGCGGTAAAATCGGTCGGCAGTAGCGCGGGCATGAGCAGCATCCTTTATATCAAAACGAAGGGATGGGCTCACGCTAACCCAGCGGCGCAGCGCAGGCCAATCACCATCTTTGATGGCCTCTATGACAGATCGTAAATGCGGGCCAAATATGAGGGGGCTAAGGTCACACCGTCAGGGTGAAAAACAACCGTTTGAACGGGAAAAGCACCCGCCCCTGCGCATCGGCGGGATAGATTTTCGCCGCAGCGGCCTCATAGCTTTGGATCAGATGCGCGCGCTCGGCATCCTCCAGCGCATCAAGCAGCGGTTTGGCAAAGGTGCTTTCGGTAAAGCGGCGTACGGGATGGCCGTCATCGCTGTTGGGCAAAAGCTGGTAATAGTCGGTTTCCCAAAGCGTCAGATCGCCCAAGGGTTCAAGCATATGGTAATATTGCGCAGGCTCCAAAGCGCGCGGTCCGGCCTCGAGATCGACGCGGCCCGCGAAATGCTCGCCCATTAGCGAGGTCCACAGGCGGTGCGAGGGCGCGTTGTTTTGATGCGGGATTTGCACCGCCAATGTGCCGCCCTTGGCCAAGCTGCCCGCCAGACGCGGCATCACCTGCGCATGATCCGCGACCCAATGCAGCGCCGCATTGGAGAAGATCAGCGCGGGGGGCGCATCGGGCGCCCATGTCGCCATATCGGCTTGGCTCAAACCTTCATAGGCACCGGTCTGCTCGGCTTGCGACAGCATCGCAGGCGACAGGTCCACCCCGCAGATACGCGCCCCGAACCGCGCCCGCAGCGCATCCCCCGCCGCCCCCGCACCGCAGCCCAGATCAACAACCGTGCCTTGCGGCACCTGCCCGACAGCCGCGATCAAATCCAGCGCAGGGCGCAAACGCAAATCCCGGAACCTGTTATAGGCCCCGGGATTCCAGTCGTTATTCGCAGATCCGCTCATCAGGCCGGATCGGGCTCCAGATCGCCGGAGGGCGGCGTCGCCTTGGGTTTGGATTTGGTCTTCGGGATCGCGGTGACCGAAGGCGCATTGCCGCTGTCATCCTCGTCCGAGCCTTTGTGCGGCGGCTCGCCGCGCACAACGCGCTCGATCTCTTCGCCGGTCAGGGTTTCGTATTCCAAAAGCCCCTGCGCCAAACGCTCCCATTCGTCCTTCTTCTCGTTCAGGATGCGGCAGGCTTCGTCGTAAGCCTCGTCGATCATGCGTTTGACCTCTTCCTCGATCAGCTCTTTCGTCGCTGCCGAGATCGAGAAACCGCCCGCACCATTGCCGCTATATCCTTCGTGGGCCTGCTCGTAATCGACGTTGCCAACCTTATCCGACATGCCCCAACGCAAGACCATGGCACGCGCGAGGCTGCTGGCTTGTTGAATATCGCCCGCCGGACCGTTCGACACGTCACCCTCGCCATATTTGAGGATTTCGGCGGCCTTACCGGCCATGGTCATCGCCAGCTTTTGCTCGCATTCCGATTTGTGCCAGTTCAACCGGTCGATCTCGGGCAAGGACACAACCATGCCCAAAGCGCCGCCGCGCGGGATGATCGTCGCCTTATAAACCGGATCGCATTTGGGCAAAGCCAGACCCACAATCGCATGGCCCGCTTCGTGATAGGCGGTCTTTTCCTTTTGATCGGCGGTCAACACCATCGAGCGGCGCTCGGCCCCCATCATCACCTTGTCCTTGGCGTTTTCAAAATCCACCATGGTGACAAAACGGCGACCCACACGCGCGGCCATCAAGGCCGCCTCGTTCACAAGGTTGGCCAGATCGGCACCGGAAAATCCGGGAGAGCCGCGCGCAATCAGGCGCAGGTCCACATCAGGGCCAAGCGGCGTTTTGCGCGCATGGACCGACAGGATCTTCTCGCGCCCCTTGATATCAGGGTTGGGCACCGTGACCTGACGGTCAAACCGGCCCGGACGCAGCAACGCAGGGTCGAGCACATCGCGGCGGTTGGTCGCCGCCAGAATGATCACGCCTTCATTGGCCTCGAACCCGTCCATTTCGACCAGCAACTGGTTGAGCGTTTGTTCGCGTTCGTCATTGCCGCCGCCATATCCGGCGCCGCGGTGGCGGCCAACGGCGTCAATTTCATCGATAAAGACGATGCAAGGCGCGTTTTTCTTGGCCTGCTCGAACATATCGCGCACACGGCTTGCACCAACGCCGACGAACATCTCGACGAAATCCGAGCCGGAAATCGTAAAGAAGGGCACGCCCGCCTCGCCCGCAATGGCCCGCGCCAAAAGGGTTTTACCGGTGCCCGGAGGGCCGACAAGCAAAGCGCCTTTGGGGATCGTGCCGCCAAGGCGCGAATATTTTTGCGGATTGCGCAGGAATTCGACGATCTCTTCCAATTCTTCCTTGGCCTCGTCGATACCGGCCACATCATCAAAGGTCACGCGGCCCGATTTCTCGGTCAGCATCTTGGCCTTGGATTTGCCAAAGCCCATCGCCCCGCCTTTGCCGCCGCCCTGCATCCGGTTCATGAAATAGATCCAGACCCCGATCAGCAAAAGGAACGGCAGGATCGACAAAAGGAAGGCTTGAAAGGTCGATTGCTCTTGGCTTTTCGCCGTGACCGTCACGTTTTTCGCCAGCAATTTATCAGCAACATCAGTGCCTTCGGGCACGATGGTGACGTAATCGGAATTGTCCGATCCGGTCCATCGGACCTGCTCGCCGTCGATCACCGCGCGGGCGACATTGCCGCTGTCCAAAGCGGTCACAAATTCGGAATAGCCCTTCTCGCGGCTCTGCAATGTATTGCCCGACCCGCTAAACAGGTTGAACAGTGCCAATATCAGCAAGAACAGGACCAACCAGAAGGCGATATTTTTCGCGTTGCCCAACGACACTCTCCTCAGAAATCTCTCAGCCCTGCGCCTATCACATGGGGCTTGGATGATAAATAGAGATCATCGCGCCATCTTCAATGCGCTGCGCGGTTGGCCGCGGCAATTTACCCCTCAATGGGCCTCAATCTGCCATCAGTAGAGCGCCCAGAGGGTTAACCAATGATGAATCTGCGGCGGCGGGGCACAAATAGTCCGGATGCGGGTCTTGCGAAGGCGCGCGCGGATTAGTCGAGAAATCCGCCAAAGTAGGCTTCGGCATCACGGCAAAGCGTGGCCGCCCATCCCTCGGGGCAGCCCGCCAAGGGCGCCGAGACAAGCTGCGCCCCGCGCCAAACGGCGGGGGTTGCCGCCAGACTGGCGCTCGGGCGCGCCGGAGCGGGCGGCACCTCGCGCCCTGCGGCTTGCGCTTCGATTTCGGCCCGCGCGCGGCAGGCACGGCACTCGGCCGCGCCCTGCTCGCCCAAGGCGCGCAAGGACAGCCCCTCGCCCGATACGCCATCAGGCAGATGCAATTCCCACCGCCCGTCCCAAAGCGCACGCCCCGCGCCGTCAAAGCCCGCCTCAAGATGCGCGACCGCTTGGTATTCGCGAAAAACCCTGATTTCATCACCACTTGGCACGATCTGGCAGCCGTGGAGCGTCATCGCCGTGCCGCCGCGCAGCGCCTCAAGCAGCAGCGTCAAACCCGATCCGCGCGGGCCGTATTCCGCCCCCGAAACCCACCGCAGCGCCTCTTGCAACACCCGCCGCGCCACCTCGGCGGGCAGGGTGCGAAAGCCGCGCCGCGAGATCACAACCGTATCGGCATCGATGCGCACATTGGTGCGCGCCGCCATGAAACATTGCCATCCCAGCGCCTCGCGCACGCTGGCCATATTTTGCGCCACGGTGCACAAAGCTTCCACGCTCAGCCCCGCTTCGCCCGCCGCCAGAGAGGCGCGCAGCCGCACCCGCGCATAGGCCGGATTGTCATTGCTGGGGTCCTCGACCCAAGCCACACCGCGCCGCTCCAGATGCGCGCGCAGCGCCGCGCGGCGCACCGCCAGCAAGGGCCGCAGCAAGGTCACAGGCCCCATCCGGCGGCGCGGCGACATCGCCGAAAGCCCGTCCACCCCCGCCGCGCGGCCAAGGCGCATCAAAACGGTTTCGGCCTGATCATCCGCCGTATGGCCCAATGCGATATGCCCGATGCCGTGCTGCGCCGCCCATGCCGACATCAATTCATAACGCGCCCGCCGCGCGCGGTCTTGCAGATTGCCCTTGCCGTCCCATGAGGTCCAATCGACGATATCATGCGCCACGCCCAAATCCGCCGCCATCTGCCCCACCGCGCGGGCCTCGTCTAGCGCTTCGGGGCGCAGGCCGTGGTTGACGGTCACCGCGCGCAGGGCGATGCGCCGCCCGTGGGCGCTCTCGTCATTGGCAAAATCATGCAAAAGATGCAGCAAGGCCGCGCTGTCGGATCCGCCCGAGACCGCCACGCCAATGATCGACGGCGGGCGCGGCTGCAAGGCAGATCGCACCCGCTCGACGAGGAGCTGGTCCGTGCCCGTCAAGGACACCCCAGATTGCGCATGCTCGATTGCGCCTCAAGCACGCTGGGCGCATTCGGGAACCGCAGGCCGACCTCGGAGAGGGTCACGCAGGCCTCTTGGGTTTGCCCCAAACGGCCCAAGGTGCGGCCCAACCGGAACAGAGCATCGGGCGCATCTGCGCCTTCAGGCGCGGCAGAAAACGCCGCCAGATAGGCCCGCGCCGCGCCGGTCAGATCGTCATTACCCTCGCGCGCCTCGCCCAAAAGGACCTGCGCTTTGAGGCCGAGCGGCCCGCCCGAATAGGCCTCGCCAAAGGCGGTGAAAAGCTCGGCCGCCTTGGCAAAATCACCCTCCGCCAAAGCCGCCTCGGCGCGCTCGAAATCGGCCACTTCGCCGACCGCCATCTGCGCGCCCTCATCAACCGTGGCATCGCCCGACCCGCCCGTATCCACGACCGGAGCTTCGGGCAAGGCGCCGCCCAATGTGGTGGTCTCGCCCAATTTGCTCACATCGCCGCCCTCAAGCTCGACCAAGCGAAATTCGAGATCGCCAATGCGGTTGGTGCCATCCTTGACCACCGAATTGATGCGAAATTCCAACTCCTCGGTCTTGCCGGTCAGGCGCTGCACCTCGGCCTCGATCGCATCGACCCGCTCCAACACACCGCTGCCCGACAGCGCGGTGCCGGCGGTGCCCGTGGTGCTCAACTCGCGCTTGAGTTTTTGCATCTCCACATGCAGAACCGTGAGCTCTTGGCGAATATCGGCAAGGGTTTGCGGGTCTGCCTGCTGTGCGATGATCGCCGAGGGTGAGGAGAAGGCCACAGCCGCCCCCAACATCAAAGCAGCGACACGGCCAAAACAACGGGTCATACGCGCAGGCCTCTTAGCTCGACAGGCCGGACGACAGGATCGTCACGGCGCGGCGGTTCTTGGCATAGCAGGACTCGGCGCTGCAAATCTCGATCGGGCGCTCCTTGCCGTAAGACAAAACCTTGAGCCGCGCGTTGGAAACCCCTTTGGAGACGAGATAGGCGCGCACCGCTTCGGCCCGTTTGGCCCCCAATCCAAGGTTATATTCGCGGGTGCCTTGCTCGTCCGCATGGCCCTCGATAACGGCAACGTAATCGACGTTTGACGCAAGCCACGCGGCCTGCCCGTCCAAGGTCACGCGCGCGCCCGCGTTCAGGGTCGATTGGTCCACCTCGAACAACACGCGGTCGCCAACGGTTTGCTGGAAATACAGCGGCGAGGTCGGATCGGAGGCCGAACCGGCCATGGCCGCGCTATTGGCGCTGCCCGCGCCGTTCAAATCGACCGTGTCACCGCCGCCAAACCGGTTGGGATTGGTGCAGGCGGCCAAGGAAAGCCCCGCCGTCAGGAGAAGC
The DNA here is from genome assembly GCF_040371945.1 of Litorivita sp. NS0012-18. Classification (NCBI taxonomy): domain Bacteria; kingdom Pseudomonadati; phylum Pseudomonadota; class Alphaproteobacteria; order Rhodobacterales; family Paracoccaceae; genus Litorivita; species Litorivita sp. NS0012-18. The sequence goes on from NZ_BAABWS010000001.1 coordinate 874,889, forward strand.
GCTTTGCTCAGGAATGTCATGTCTTTGCCCCACATATATGTTCTGCTCTGTCATTGTCGCGGCTTGCCCCACCGGCGCGCCGCCTGTTTTCGTCTGCTTCCGCCGTCTGCGCCGATCTGCGCCGCGCCGGTTTGTTCTTTTCTACCACATATAGCGGTGCATTCAAAACACAACCTCCGCATATGTGATCTGCCCGCGCCTTATTGCAAAGGCGCGGGCGAGATTAGTTTTGCAACGGCGACCATGCCGGATCGGAGGCCCCGCCCTCGGTGCGCACGCGTTTGACGTTGCGCCCCGTGATATCGACCGAGTAAAGGCTCGCCTGCCCGCCCGCGCCTTGGGTTTCGCGGGTGAACATGATCACGCGGCCATTGGGGGCCCATGTCGGACCCTCGTCAAGGAACGAAGCCGTGAGCAGCCGCTCTTCGGAGCCATCCGTGCGCATCACGCCGATATGGAACCGGCCCTTGCTTTGCTTGGTAAAGGCGATGAGATCGCCGCGCGGCGACCAGACCGGTGTGCCATAACGGCCTTGGCCAAAGCTGATGCGTTTGGCCTCGCCGCCGCCCGCGGGCATGATGTAAAGCTGCGGCGCGCCGCTGCGGTCGCTTTCAAATACGATCTGGCGCCCGTCGGGCGAGAAGCTCGGCGCGGTCTCGATCGAGGGCGCAGAGGTCAGCCGCTGCGCCGCGCCCGAGGCGACATCCATCGCATAGATATCGGTATTGCCCCCTTGGGTCAGCGAATAGACCACCGTGCGCCCGTCAGGGGCAAAGCGCGGCGCAAAGCTCATGGTGCCCTCTTGGCTTTCGAGCGCGCGTTTGCCCACCGAGGCCACATCAAGCACATAGATGCGCGGGAAGCCGCTCTCGTAGCTGGTATAAAGCACACGGTCGCCCGTGGGCGAGAACCGCGGCGCCAGAACGATAGAGCGGCTGTCGGTCAGATATTGCACATTCGCGCCATCGTAATCCATGATCGCAAGGCGCTTTTTGCGCTCGTTCTTGGGGCCGCTTTCGGCGACAAACACTACGCGGCTGTCGAAATATCCGCCCTCGCCGGTGATCCGGCTATAGACCGCATCCGCGACCTTATGGGCCATGCGCCGCCATCCGTCCTGCGTGCCGACAAATTGCAATCCCGTTCCGATCTCCTGACCGGCAAAGACATCATAGACGCGAAATTTCACCACCAATCTGCCGCCCGCCGCCAGATCGACAGCGCCGGTGATCAAGGCCTGCGCATTGATCGCCTTCCAGTCGGAAAACTCCACCGGCGAGGCGAAAGAGGTGATCTGGCTGATAAAGGCCTCTTTGGGCACTTCGCGAAACAGGCCCGTGCCGCTCAGGTCTTCGGCCACAACCCGCGCCAGTTGCGCCGCCATGCCCGCAGCCGCGCTGCTTTCGGCAATGAAATCGGGCACCGCATAGGGCAAAGGTTCGATCACCCCATCGGTGATCTCGATCTTCAGCGGGCCGTTTTGCGCATGGGCCGCAGGCGCCAGAAACGCGCCCAAGGCCATCAAACACATCGCAATCAGTCTACTCATCTTTGCCTCATCTTCTCGGGATTGAAGGTCATCTCAATGTCGCGCCACTGGGCGTATTTGTCCCGTGGCAAGTTGTATCCGTCCTTGGTGCAGCGGATAATCGCCCGCCGCGCCACGTCAAAAGCCTGCTGCGCCGAGGCCGAACTGCCGCCGTCGAAACCGGCAAGGCGGATCGAATTGGTGATCGGCCTGCCGTCCTCGCCCATCGACATGGCCACGGTGACGGTCGTGCGCATCGCATCGGACGACAGCGCGCCGACATTCCAACAGGCCGAGACCGCCACGCGCAGATCGTCGCGCTCGCCCGCCGTCAGGGGCGGGCCGGAGGCGGCCGTGCCGTTGCCGCCGCTTTGCGAGGTGGCCCCCTCCGCCGCGCCCGCCGCGCCCAGAGCCTCGGCCAAAGCATCCTTGACCGCATCCTTGACGGCGGGTTTGGGCGCGGGGTTTGCCGCTGGTTTTTCAGCAGGTTTCTCGGCGGGCTTTTCGGCGGTTTGAACGGGTTTTTCGGCCTCGGCAGGCTTTGGCGCCGCCTGCGCAGGGCGCGATTTGGGGCGCAGCGAGGTCAACGGCGCGGCCTTGGCCTGCTCGTTCTCCAAGGCCGTCTCGACCGCAGCCTCCTGCGGCGCGGTGGTTTGCTGCTTTTCCTGCGGCGGCGCATCGGCTTGCGGCGCTGGCTCTGCGGCCTCGCGAACCGCATCATCGACCTTGGCCTCGGGCGCAGGGCGCGCCACGGGGGTCGGGGCTACGCGCGGCGCGGGGCGCGGCTGCGGGCGCGCCGAGACCTCAGGGGCCAGAACGGCAATATCGGTGTGCGGCGCAGGCGGCGCATCGGGCGCTTCCTCTTGCGCCTCGGCCTGCGGCGGCGGCGCAAGTTGCGACACATCGGGCGCGGTTTCCGCGCGCGGCTCGGGCACCGCATCGGGCGGGGTGATTGGCCGCTCTGCCTGCTCGGCCTGCTCGGTCTGCGGCGGCGCGGGGGCCTCGTCGGGCGCGGCGGCCTGCGGGACCTGCGGCGCTTCGCTCGTCGCTTTGGGCGCAGCGGCCTCGGCCACCAATGCCGCATATTCCGCCCCCGAGATCACCGAAACCTCGGAAACCTCGACAGGGTCGGGATTGGGGCTGAGCCAGCCGCCAAAGAGCATCCAGCCGATGAGACCCAAATGGCCCGCACCGGAGACGTAATGCCCGATATGCTCTTTATGCAGCACGCCTTGCGCCTCAGTTTCCCGCGCCGCCGGTCAAGGTCGGCCCGCCGGTTTCCGTCACCAAACCGATGTTGGAAAACCCGCCGCGGTTCATCGCGCCCATGATCTCGACCACCTGCGCATAGGGCACCGCCCCGTCAGCGCGCAAAAACACGCGGTCGCCCTCACGCTCGGCGGCAATCGCCGTCAGCTTGGTGATCAGATCGCCCACCGCGACAGGGGTCTTTTGCAACATCACCTCGCCCGCTGCCGTGATGGTCACGGTCAAAGGCTCTTCGGTCTCGCCAGGCAAGGCTTTGGCGGCGGTTTTGGGCAATTCCACCGGCACGCCCACGGTCATCAAGGGCGCGGCCACCATAAAGATGATGAGCAGCACCAGCATCACATCGACAAAGGGTGTGACGTTGATCTCGGCCATGGGCCGCGAACGCCCGCGCCCACGCCGCCGACGCCCGCCGCCACCTGTTTTCTGGATCACTCCGGCGCCCATATCAGCTGTCCAACTGGCGGCTGAGGATGGTGGAGAACTCGTCGGCAAAGGCTTCATAGCCCGCGATCAACCGATCCGCATCCGAGGAGAGCTTGTTATAGAAAATCACCGCCGGAATCGCCGCCAGCAACCCGAGCCCCGTGGCCAAGAGCGCCTCGGCAATGCCGGGGGCGACCACGGCCAGATTGGTGTTTTGCTGCGCCGCAATTTCGACAAAGGCGTTCATGATCCCCATCACCGTGCCGAACAGACCGACAAAAGGCGCGGTCGATCCGACCGTGGCCAGAACCGGCAAACCGCTTTGCAGTTTCTCGGCCTCTTTGGCGATCGCCACATCCATCGAGCGGTCGATCCGCGCCGAGGCCCCCGCAATCATCGCCCCGTCCTCGCGGTGCGAGCGGCGCCATTCGGTCATACCGGCGGCAAAAACCTTTTGCGCATGCCCGTCCGGATCGGCGCCGATCTCGTCATAAAGCGCGTCCAAAGGCTCGCCCGACCAAAAGGCGCGATCAAAGCTTTCGGCCTCGCGCCGCGCCTTACGGTAGAGAATCCATTTTTGCACAATGATCGACCAAGACCAAAAAGAGGCCGCGATCAGCATCAGCATGACAAGTTTAACGGTGATTGTGGCGCGTGCGAATAGGGCCCACATGGAGAAATCAATCTCCTGCGCCAAAGCCAGAGTTTCTGCTTCCATCTGCCTGCTCTTTTTTGCGGCCTCGTTTATGGGCCTTTTTATGCGGGCAGGTTAGCGCATGTCACAGGGGAAAGCCAACACGATCTCGTCATCGGCGCGCCAAAGCGCCCTGCCTAATGCACCATCCGGCGGATAATTGCCGGCAGGCGCGCCGCATGGCCCGCCTCATTGATCACCACAAGCGTCACCTGCGCCGAAAACAACACCTCGCCGTCGCGCAGCACCTGCTGCTCGAGAACCATCCGCGCGCCGGTGACCTGCACCGTGGCGGTGGTGACCTCCAGAACATCGTCGAATTTGGCGGGCAAAAGATAATCGGCCTCGACGCGGCGCACCGCAAAAACCAATCCCTCGCCCTCGCGCAGGGCATTTTGATCAACGCCCACCTCGCGCACCCAATCGCTGCGCGCACGCTCTATGTATTTGAGGTAATTGGCGTAATAGACGATACCGGCCATATCGGTATCCTCGTAATAGACACGGATCGCAAATCGGTGAAGGGGCATGATCGCTGGGCCTCAAGGTTGTAACGACCAAGCCATAGGACGCCCCCCGCCCCATGTCCAGCCGCGCGCCCCCGCCCAAAGCCGCCCGCGCAGGCGCCCTGCCCTAGGCCGCGCCCGCCGCGATGCGCGCATAAAGCCGCAAGGCAAAGCTTTTGTCGCCATCCGCATTGGGCAACAACGGATCATAGGCCGCCTTGATCATCGCGCCGACCTCGGGGCGCAACACCGCCCGCCCGTCCTCAAGCCGCCCCAAAGGCGAGCGCTCGGCAAAGGCCTGATCGGACCACAGCAACAGCGCCTGCGCCGCCTGCGCAAGCGCCAGATCCTCCGCCGGAACCTGCGCCATCGCCTCATCCATGCGCACAAATACAAAACAGGCGCGGATCGCCCCGTCCGCGTCGAACCGAAACGCCCGATACTGGCGCGCCCCCGCCGCCTGCAGCCGCGCCACCCGCTGCGGCAAATCGGGGATCATCTCGCCAAGGTCTTTGACACCGGTCAGCTCGCCCCAATCGGCAACGAAAAACACCATCAGGTTTGCGCCAAGCTCGGGGTCGGTCTCGGCCATCTTGTGACCGGCCAAGGCCACCACCGCCTCCACCGCGCCCTTGATCACCGACAGGCTGGCATCATCCACCCCGAAAACAATCGGCACAATCGGCCGCCCCCAACGGGCAAAGGCAAAACTGCCATCACTGCGGGTGAAATGGCTCTCGATCTGGGCGGGTGTCATCAGGTTTTCCATGCCCGCCCTCTACCGCAAACCCGCGCCGCGCTTCAAGTGGCTGCAGCCGCGCCGCTCAGATCACGCCCGAGCGGCGGGCGCCTGCGCTAGTCCAGATATTTGCCCCATTTGCGCGCCAAGGCCTGCGCAGGGTCGATCCCCTCGCGCGCAGCAAAGACCAGCAAGAACCCCAAAGCATCGGCCAATTCATCCGCCACGTCGTCTTGTGTCGCCGCGCCGCGCCCTGCGCCGCGCGCTTGCAACCACGCGCCCGTCAACTCGCCGACCTCTTCGGTGATCTTGTGCAAGACCCATCCCGTATCTTTGGGCGTGCCAAAGCGTGCGGCATAAATATCGGCCACCTGCACCGCCATCCGCGTCATCTCGGCCATCGAAGGCCCCGCATCGGGTCCACCGACCGCCCGATCAGCCATCGAACAAATCCCCCCCGCCGCGCGGTTGCGGCGCCGCCATGCCCAGATGCGTCCAAGCCGCCTGTGCCAACATCCGCCCGCGCGGCGTGCGCTGGATCAGACCTTGTTGCAACAAGAACGGCTCGATCACCTCTTCGAGCGCATCGCGGCTCTCCGACAAAGCCGCCGACAGGGTCTCGATCCCCACCGGCCCGCCCTGATAAGCCTCGGCAATCAATCGCAAATACCGCCGGTCGGCCCCATCAAGACCCAGATGATCCACCCCCAGCCGCGTCAGCGCATGATCGGCAATCTCGCGCGTCACCCGCCCGTCGCCCTCGACGATGGCGAAATCCACCACACGGCGCAGCAAACGCCCCGCGATCCGCGGCGTGCCGCGCGAACGTTTGGCGATCTCGCGCGCGCCGCCCTCATCCGAGGGCGCGCCCAGCTTGACCGCATTGCGCGAGACGATCTCGTGCAGCTCATCAACCGTATAGAACTGTAGCCGCGTCGGTATCCCGAACCGGTCGCGCAAAGGCGTGGTCAAAAGCCCCATCCGCGTCGTCGCCCCGACCAAGGTAAAGGGCTGCAACTCGATCCGCACCGTGCGCGCCGCAGGCCCCTCGCCGATCACCAGATCAAGCTCGAAATCCTCCAACGCGGGATAGAGCACCTCTTCGACCGCCGGATTGAGCCGGTGAATTTCGTCGATGAACAACACATCGCGCGCCTCAAGGTTGGTCAGGATCGCCGCCAGATCGCCCGCCTTGGCCAGAACCGGCCCCGAGGTCATGCGAAAATTGACCCCCAATTCACGCGCCATGATCTGCGCCAATGTGGTTTTGCCCAATCCGGGCGGGCCGTGAAACAGCGTGTGGTCCATGGCCACGCCGCGCTGCTTGGCCGAGGCGATGAAAATCTTGAGGTTCGCGCGCGCCTCTTCTTGGCCGATGAAAGCGTCAAGCTCTTGCGGGCGCAGGGCGCGGTCATTGTCGTCGGCCAATCCTTCGGGGCGCAATGTCGGGTCCGGTGCCTCCATGTCCTACCCCTTTGGCGCCAAAAGCTTCAGCGCCGCGCGGATCAATTCCGCCGTGGAGGCCTCGGGCGCTGCGCCTGCCGCTTCGGCCACGGCGCTTGCAGCCTCGGAGGGGCTATAGCCAAGGTTGGTCAGCGCCGAGAGCGCTTCGGATTGCGCCGCCGCGCTGGCATTGGCGGCGGCGGGTTTGGGCGCGGCGGCGGGCGCGCGTGCGGGCGCATCCCCTGCATCGATGACCTCGGCCTGCTGCTCGCCTTGGGCCGCCATCAACGTGCCGCCCATCGCCATGACGGAGGGCGCTTTATCCTTGAGTTCCAGCACCACCCGCTGCGCGGTTTTCGGGCCGACGCCCTTGGCCGCCTTGACCGCGTTCCAATCACCCAAGGCAATGGCGCGGCCCAAACCGTCGGGGCCGAGCGTGCCGAGAATCGCCAGCGAGGCCTTGGCCCCAATGCCGGAAATCGAGGTCAGCAAACGGTGCCATTCCTTCTCCAGCAGCGTCGGAAAGCCGAAAAGCTGCATCAAATCCTCGCGCACCACCAGATCGGTAAAAAGCGCGCAGGCCTCGCCCACGGCAGGCAACGCCGCCATGGTGCGGTCAGAGCAATAGACCAGATAGCCCACCCCGCGCACATCGATCAAAATATGGTCCTCGGCGCGATACTCGATCCGGCCCGACAGTTTGCCAATCATGCCCGCGCCCTCGCATCCGCCGCCGCCATCGCAATCGCCAAGGCCCCCGACGAGGCCGTGTGATGCGCATGACAAATCGCAATCGCCAAAGCATCCGCCGCATCAGGGCCGGTCAGATCGGCCCCCGGAAGCTGCATTTTCACCATATGCTGCACCTGCTCCTTGGCCGCATGACCGACGCCCACCACGGTTTTTTTCACCGAATTTGGAGCATATTCGCCGATGGTGATCCCCGCCTGCGCCGGCACCAAAAGCGCGATGGCGCGCGCTTGGCCAAGCTTGAGCGTGCCCGCGCCGTCCTTGTTGACAAAGGTCTGCTCCACCGCCGCCGTATCGGGGCGATAGCGATGCACAATATCGGTCAACTGTTCATGCAGCGACAAAAGCCTTTGCCCCAGATCCTTGCCCAGCGAATGACAGGTGCCATTCGCCACATGGCTCAGCCGCGAGCCGTCCACGTCAATGACGCCCCAGCCCATGTTGCGCAGCCCCGGATCGATGCCCAAAACCCTGATCATTCTGCCCTACCCTCGCCGCGATTGACGCGTGTTTTTGCTGGCCCCGCCTGCACGCGCCGCATATTCGATGCGCGCGCCGGAGGGCTTTGTTAACGCGGATTAGCACGAAACAAGAACATAGGCCAAGAAAATTGCGCGCGAGGCGGCAAAAATGCGCAAAACTGTCGCGCGCGGGCCGCGATCCGTCGCTTTGCGCAAACCCCTTTAAAACAGGGCCATGGGCGCCAGTTTGCTACATTTTTAAGCATTGCGCATATTGCATGGGCGATATGCGAAAACAAGGAGTGGTGCGGCGCAGAACGCGCCCCTATGTGGGCGTCACGCACCATCCGAGGCGCGTTTTCGCATATATTCCAAAGGAGCTGTCCCATGTCGGCCATGCACACAAACACCCCCGCCCTGTCGGGGTCCATCTCTCGCGCGGCCTATGTCGCCGTGCGCAGCGTTGCCCTGATCCGCGAGACCCTCGCCGCGCGCAAAACCCGCGCGATGCTTTTGGCGCTGAGCGATGCCCAGCTTGAAGACATCGGCCTGAACCGCGCCGACGTCCGCGCCCGCACCACCGTTTTCTAACGCGCGCCCCTCGCGGGCCCCGTTGCGGGCCGCGCTGATGGGAATGCGTCTCGGAGTGCAAATAACAAAGAACCGCCTCGGCATCCGGCCAGGGCGGTTCTTTTTTTGGGTGATCTGGAGGGATCGCAGCGGGGTATCGAGCGCGGCGCCCTAGCGCAGATAGGGCGCCAGCGTTTTGGCGATCACCTGCGTGGCAGGATCGGGCGACATCGCCCATGCACCGAATTGTTCCACCGCTGAGCCGGCCGCAAGCACGGCCACTTTGTCGGTATAGGTCTGCGGGCCAAGATGCCCCAAAAGCGCGCCCTTGAATCCGAAAAACCCCAGAGCGAGTATCATCATCCCCTTGACCGGCAAGCGCACACCGCCGCGGCGCGGGCGCACGACGATCAACCCGTCCTTGCCCACATGGGTGGTATAGCCGCCATCCATCTTGCGATGCGCGCGGTCGATATTCTTTAGTCGGTTGTCAAAGTCTGCAAAGCTATCAGCCATCGTTCTCTCCCGTAACAAAAATTCGGACTTACACACACAGGTTACTTAACCATAGGTAAACCACGATTGAGGCAGCATTGTGTCACGGCAGCCGAGTTAGACCCAAAACGGGTTTCTGTCAGGCGTTTTGTTGTAGCGTTAGCGTCGTCCAGTCACCAATCTCGGCCCGATGGACCAGATTGATGCCGGATCGTGCATAAACCTCGATCACTTCATCAGCCTGCGCGTGCAAAATCCCCGAGAGAATCGCATAGCCCCCCGACGTCATATGCGCCGCCATGTCGGGCGCGAGGTCGATCAGCGGGCCTTTGAGGATATTGGCAAAGACCAGATCAAAGGGCGCGCGCGCCGCCAGATCGGGATGGTCAAAGCCCGCCGCCTCGACGCAAATCACCCGTCCGGCCAGATCATTGGCGATCACATTGGCCTCGGCCACCTCGACGGCGACCTCGTCGATATCGGAGGCAATCACCGTCTGGGGCCAGATCCGCGCCGCGCCCATCGCCAGAACGGCGGTGCCGCATCCGATATCGGCCACGCTCTGGCCGATAAACCCGCCTTTGTCCAAACGGTCCAGCGCCTCCAGACAGCCGCGCGTTGTGCCGTGATGGCCGGTGCCAAAGGCCATCGCCGCCTCGATCAACAGAGGCTCGCTCCCCTGCGGCACCTTTTCGGCATCATGGCTGCCGTAGACAAAGAACCGCCCCGCCGCGACCGGCGACAGGTCGCGTTTGACCTTGGCCACCCAATCGGTTTCGGGCAGTTGCGACACCAAAAACGGTTTTGCCCCGTAAGCCGCCGCCAGCAAAGCCAGCCCCGCCTCGTCGGGCGCATCGGTGAAATAGCCGCCCACTTCCCAAAGACCGGTGTCATCCTCGATCTCGAACACCCCGATGCCGGTGGGTTCGGGGCTCAGGCGCTCCATCGCAAGGCCCAACGCCTCGGCAGGCTCTTTTCCAAACAGGGTCGTCAGGGCGGTATAGGTCGGCATCGGTCTCTCCGGCATCTGCAAGCATGTAGCGCCCGCCTAGGACGATGCGGGCGCAGCGTCAACTGTCGTGACCTGCGCGGGGCGAAAAACCGCGCGGCGCTTATGACTTTGGCGCATCCGTCCCGTGCGATTGGGCGGCGGGCGGCGCGGCGGCGGACGACGCGGCGGCGGGCGGCATCGAGACATGCGCGGCCATGGTCGCCGCCTTGGCCCCCGCCGCGCCCATCGCAGGGCTATGGGGCGCTACGCCGCCCTCCGGCGCCATGCCAGCGCGCTTGCGCTGGATAAAGCGCCACGCCAAAAGCCCTGCAAAGGCGCCTGCAATGACATTGGCGAGGGCATTGCCCGTGACAACGCCTCCCGCCCCCATAACGGCGCCCAGCCCGAAGGTCAGCGGGAACATCAACACCCCGTCACGCAGCCAGTTGGCCACCGTCGCCCAAAGCGGACGGCCCAGATTGTTGAAGGCCGCGTTGGACACAAACAGCGCGCCGGTAAACACAAAGGCTCCCGCCATATAATAGGAGAAGAGATAGACCACATCGGCCCCGTCATCATGCAAGCCAAAGCTGCGCACCACAAAGCCCGCCGACAAGGCCAAGACCGCCCAGACCACCACCGTATAGACAAAGCAAAACACCAAAGCATCGCGGTAGGCCGAGGCCACGCGGTCCATTTGCCGCGCGCCGTAGTTCTGTCCGATGATCCCGCCGATCGCGCCCGACAGGGCGAAAATCCCGCCAAACAGCAACATCGTCAACCGCATCACCACGCCCAATCCCGCCACGGCGCTGTCGCCGTGCTCTGCAATCGCGCGCACCGCGACCCAATTGCCAAAAGGGGTGCTGACCTGCGTCGCAATCGCCGGAATCGCAATCGCCAGATAGGGCCGCATATAGAATTTCATATCCACAAGGCTGGGACGGCCGAACATTTTATGGGTGTGGATCACCCAATACAGACCCAAAACCGTCATGCCCAAACGCGAGATCACGATGGAAATCGCCGCGCCCACCGCCCCCAGATCCATCCAGATGATCAAAATCGGGTCAATCACCAAGGCCAAAAGCCCCGCCACCATCGTCACCATCATCGAGCGCCACGCATCCCCCATGGCGCGCAAAATCGCCGACGAACACATGCCCGCCGCCACGAACGGCAACGACGGCAAGGTGATGGCAAGGAAATCCGAAGCCACTTCGAGCGCCTCGCCCGAGGCCCCCGTCATCTCCAATATCTCGTGGCGAAACACGAACATCGCCCCCGACAGGATCGTAAGGATCGTCACCGCAAAGACCAAAGCCGAACTGGCGATGCGTTTGGCTTCGGCCCCGTCGCCCGATCCCAAGGCACGGCTGACCAAAGCCACCGCGCCGATCATCATGCCAATGGCGACCGAGACCACGAAAAACTGGATCGTGCCAGCAAAGCCGATGGCGGTGATCAGCAATTCATCGCCAAGCTGGCTGACCCACCAAAGGGCCAGAAACTCCACAAGGAACATAAAGCTCAGACCGAGCGAGCCGGTGAGCGTCATCACGATCACATGGCGCATGGTCGAGCCGGTGAGGAATTTGGCTTGGGTATTCAATTCGGGTCCTGCCGCCGAAAACTGGCGGTCCGCTTTGTATCTGGTTTTGAAATCTAGCCCGCCAAATCCGCCGCGAACAGGGTTGCGGCGCAATTAGTTTGCCCCCGAGCGCCGCCAAATTCCGCCGAGCGGAAGAAAACTTACGAAATTCGCCCCATGCAGATTGCCCTGTGCGCAAATGCACAAAACCCGCCCGCGGCGCAAAGCTGCGCAGAGGCGCACAGCGCAAAGCCGCCCGCCGCGCCCGCGCGCACCCTATTCGGCGGCCGCGGGCCGGAATTTGGCAAAGACCGTCTCGTTGCCCTTTTCGGGGTGGCGCGGGATGAGCAGCGCCAAAACAAACGATCCTCCCGCCATCGCCGCCGCCATCACAAAGACCGAAACCGGAGAAATCATCCACATAAAGCCCAAGACCGGAGGCAGGCCCACGGCGGCGATATGGTTGATGGTAAAGGCCACCGCCGCCGTCGGCGCGATGTCTTGCGGATCGGCGATCTTTTGGAAATAGGTCTTGAGCGCCAAAGCCAGCGCGAAAAACATATGGTCGATCACATATAGCGCCGCCGCCACCAACACGCCCCAGCCGAAATAATACACCCCGCCATAGGCCAAAAACACGCCGATCAATCCGGCATATTCAAACATCAAGGTCCGCCGCTCGCCGAACCGCGCCACCGCATGGCCAAAGACCGGCGCAAGCACCATATTCGCCGCAAGGTTCAGTAGGTAAAGCGAAGTCAGCTCATGCACCTCATAGCCGAATTTCTCGACCATCATGAAACCGGCGAAGACCACAAAAATCTGTCGCCGCGCACCAGCCATGAATTGCAACGCATAATACAGCCAATAGCGGCGCTTGAGCACCATCTTCTTGACCTGCGGATGCGGGCTTTCGAAGACCGGATAGGCGATCAGGCAAAACAAGGCGCCCGCCGCCGTCACCCCGCCCGCGACCATATAGACGCTGCTATAGCTCAGATCGAACGCCTTCCACGTCATCACGATCAGCACATAGGCCACGCCCGTCGCCGCCGAGCCAACCGCCAAAAGCCGCCCCAAAATCTGCGGCGCGCGCTCTTTGGGCAGCCATTGCAATTGCAAGGACTGGTTGACCGTCTCGTAATAATGAAAGCCGATCGAGCTGAGCATCGTGAGGGTGAGGATGCCGCCCAAGGAAGGGAAAAACCCCGTCAACGCCGTCGCTACCCCCAACAGAACCAGCGAGACCAACCCCACCACCTGCTCGCGGATGAAGATGATGATCGCGATCACCCCGATTGCCAAAAACCCCGGAATCTCGCGCACAAAATGCAGCCATCCGATGTCCTGCCCGTCGAAATGCGCCGCCTCGATCACAAAATTATTGAGCAGCGCCGACCACGTGGCAAAGGCCACAGGCATCAGCGCCGCCATCACAAACAGCAAGGTCATCGGGCGGCGCCACAGCGGTAAATCCGCAGCGCGCTCAAGGGGGTAAGACTGTGTCATGCGGATTGATTACGCCCAAAGCGCGCCTAAGGCGAGGCCGTAGTTTCCGCAAGCCGCAGCGGGCGGGGGCGCGCCTCGGGCATGGCCCTGCTCTGCCCAGCACCGCCACTCCCCCACCGCCGCCCCGCCACTCCCGCCATTCCCCGAGCGACGCAGAGCCGGATCACCCGCATCTGATCTGAATCAATGAAATTCGAATATGTTGTTGTTATCAAGACGCCGCCCGCCCTGCGATCATGGCGGCGCTTTGTATTACCTGCCCTTTGGCCTCTCAATGAAAGGTCCGCTGATGGATATCCTCTCTCTCGTCGAACGGATCGGCGAAGCCCCGACGGCGGCGGTCATGGGGCTTGTCACCGGATTGATCTTTGGCATCGCCGCACAGCGTTCGCGGTTTTGCCTGCGCGCCGCGACGGTGGAATTTGCCCGCGGGCAGATGGGCGAGCGCGTGGCGGTCTGGCTTTTGACCTTTTCCACCGCCGTGGTCTGGGTCCAAGGGGCGCAGTTGTTGGGACTGATGCAAAGCCAAGACGCGCGGATGATGGCCGTTTCGGGAAGCTGGTCGGGGGCGGTGATCGGCGGGCTGGTATTTGGCGTGGGCATGGTGATGGCGCGCGGCTGTTCGGGGCGGCTTTTGGTTCTGGCGGCGACGGGGAACCTGCGTTCTGTGGTCTCTGGGCTGATCTTTGCGGTGGTGGCGCAGATGAGCCTTGGCGGCGTGCTCTCGCCGCTGCGCGACCAATTGGCGGGCCTGTGGATCACCTCGGGCGGGCGCAATATGAACCTGCTCGCCGCCGCCGGATTGCCCCCCTTTACGGGGCTGCTGATCGGAGTGGCGATTGCGGCGCTGGCTTTGGAGATCTCGCGGTGCAACCGCATCGGCGCGGCGCGGCTGGTCTTTGCCTCCGGCGTCGGCTTTGCCGTGGCGGTCGGATGGGTTTTGACCTTCTCGCTCAGCCAGATCGCTTTTGACCCCGTGCAGATCGAAAGCGCAACCTTTACAGGGCCTTCGGCGCATACATTGATGTATTTCCTCGACCGCAACGCGGTGCTTGAATTCGACATCGGCCTCGTGCCGGGGGTGGTGATCGGCTCTTTCCTCGCGGCGGCCATAACGCGCGAATTCCAATTCCAAGGCTTCGAGACCGAAAGCAACATGCGCCGCGCGATGATCGGTGCGGCGCTGATGGGATTTGGCGGCATGCTGGCGGGGGGCTGCGCGATTGGCGCGGGCGTCACCGGCGGGTCGATCTTTGCGGGCACCGCATGGCTGGCGCTCTTGTGCATGTGGATCGGCGCGATGGCGACCGATCTGCTGCTCGACCAACGCCGCCTTGCCCCCGCCTAGGCAAGGCTTGCACCGCCCGCCGCCGCGCCCTACACCGATCCAAACAGGAGAGCGCATCATGGCCAAAGCGTCCGAAACCATCGAAGTCGAAAACATCAACCATCCGGGCAAAACCCATATGGTCGACAAGGACAAATACTATGTCATGCGCGCGGCGATCTTTGCCGCCCTGCCCGAAGGCAGCGCGCCAATGACGGCGGCGGATTTGAAAGAGGCGCTTCTGCCGCATCTGGACGAGCTGTTTTTCCCCGAGGGCAAGACCGCAGGCTGGTGGCAAAAATGCGTGCAGCTTGACCTTGAGGCCAAAGGCGTGATGCAGCGCCACGACACCAAGCCGCTGACCTTTAGCCGCACCAAACGCTAACCCTCTGCGTGAACCGCCCCCACGGCGGCGAGGCATGACGGAGCGGGACGCAACAGGCGCCGCAGCCGCGCGCGGCGGCGCTAATAAAACGTCTGCGGGTCAATATCGACGGCCAGCCGCAACCGGTTTGGCACCGCCATTTGCCCGATCCATTGCGCTACCGCCCCTTGCAAAGCCGCGCCCTTGGGCGCCTTGACCAAAAGCCGCACGCGGTGCCGCCCGCGCACACGGGCAATCGGCGCGGGCGCGGGGCCGAAAACCTGTGCGCCGACCTGCCGCAGCGGCCCGTCGCGCCGCGCCAGTTCCATCCCGAAATCAAAGGCTTCCTGCGCATCGGGCGAGGACAATATGATCCCCGCCAAACGCCCGTAGGGCGGCACGCCCGCATGGCGCCGACCGCTGGCCTCGGCGCTCCAGAACCCCTCCTCATCGCCGGCCAGAATGGCGCGAATGACGGGGTGGTCGGGCTGGAATGTCTGAAGCATCGCCTCGCCGCGTTTTTCGGCGCGCCCTGCCCGCCCCGCGACCTGCCGCATCAATTGAAAGGTCCGCTCGGCGGCGCGCAAATCCGACCCTTGCAGGCCCAGATCCGCATCAATCACCCCGACCAGCGTCAGCAGCGGGAAATTATGCCCCTTCGCCACCAGTTGCGTGCCGATGATGATATCCGCCGCCCCTGCCGCGATGCCCTCGATCTCGGCCTTGAGCGCGCGGGCCGAGCCGAACATGTCTGAGCTCAGCGTCGCAATCCGCGCCTCGGGGAAAACCTGCGCCGCCTCCTCGGACAAACGCTCCACCCCTGGCCCGACGGCGGCCAGTTTGCCCTCGACCTCGCAGGACGGGCAAGCCTCGGGCATGGGTTTCGTCTCGCCGCATTGGTGGCACACAAGGCGTTTGAGAAACCGGTGTTCGACCATGCGCGCATCGCAATGATCGCATCCGATCTGATGCCCGCAGGCACGGCAGATCGTCACAGGCGCATAGCCGCGCCGGTTGATGAACAAGAGCGATTGCTCGCCGCGCGCGCGCCGCGTCTCGACGGCGCGCTGCAAGCTGGGCGAAATCCACCGGTTCGACGGCAGGCTTTCATCACGCATATCAATCGCGCGCATCGCAGGCATCACCGCAGGGCCATAGCGCGAGGCCAGATCAATGCGGCTGTATTTGCCCGCCTCGGCATTGGCCCATGTCTCGAGGCTCGGCGTGGCCGAGGCCAAAACCACCTGCGCGCCGCAGATCGAGGCGCGCAAAACCGCCATATCGCGGGCGTTATAAAGCACGCCGTCCTCTTGTTTATAAGAGGTGTCATGCTCCTCATCGACGATGATCAACCCCAGATCGCGGTAGGGCAAAAACAGCGCCGAGCGCGCGCCGACGACCAATTGCGCCTCGCCCTGCCCGACCATCTTCCACACCCGCCGCCGCTCGGTCATGGTGACGCCGCTGTGCCATTCGGCAGGGCGCACGCCAAACCGCGCCTCGACGCGGGTCAAAAACTCCGCCGTAAGGGCAATTTCGGGCAACATAACAAGGGCTTGCCGCCCGATGCGGATCGCCTCGGCCACCGCTTCGAGATAAACCTCGGTCTTGCCCGATCCGGTCACCCCGCGCAACAGCGTCGTTGCATAGGTTTGCGCCCGCACCCCTGCGGCCAAAGCCTGCGCCCCTGCGGCTTGATCGGCGGTCAATTCCTTGCCGCCGTAAGACGGATCAAGCCGCGCAAAGGGCAGATCGCGCGGGCTGTCCTCCTCGGTCACCGCGCCTTGTTTGACCAATCCCTTGACCACCGAGGCGGTCACGCCCGCCATTTGTGACAATTCGCCCAAGGTGAAGGACAGGTTGCCATA
This sequence comes from Litorivita sp. NS0012-18, assembly GCF_040371945.1. Lineage (NCBI taxonomy): Bacteria > Pseudomonadati > Pseudomonadota > Alphaproteobacteria > Rhodobacterales > Paracoccaceae > Litorivita > Litorivita sp. NS0012-18. The sequence goes on from NZ_BAABWS010000001.1 coordinate 891,420, forward strand.
ATCGCGCAGCGCCGCCATCACGCGGGCGCGCGCTTCGGTCTCGCGGCTGACCTTGCCATGGCCCAAACGGTAGACCTTGCGCATTGACGGCGCATCGCCCAGCCCCGGCGCGCGGCTGGCCAGACGCAGCATCGAAGGCATCGGCGTCAGCGTGTAATCGGCGGCGCGGCGCAAGAATTCGCGCATCTCGGCGCGCATCGGCGCCACATCAAGCACCCGAAGAACCGAGCGCACCTTGGTGATGTCGAACTCCCCGCGCCCCTTGCCCCACACAACGCCAAGCACCTTGCGCGGGCCAAGCGGCACCTCGACAAAATCCCCCAAACGGCACGCGCCCACGGGGGATTTGTAATCGAGAAGCCGGTCCAAGGGCTGCGCCGTCAACACGCCCACCAGCGCCCCTTCGGGAAAGACATCAGGATCGTGTAGGCGATCGGACAAGGGCGGCTCCGCAAGGCAATGGGGTTGGTATTGGCCCTTGTAGGTAAAGCGTGGCGCGGCAAATCCCAAGCCCCAATCGCCGCGATGGCCCGCGCGCGCCCCGCGCCAAAGCCACACCCGATAAGACAATTCCCGCCGAGGCGGAAAAAAGCCTCAAATTATCCTTGGCCCATGTTATAAACTGCTCAAAAACGCATAAAGCATAAAGAGGCATATGATGAGCAGCAGCCCCGAAATCGACGACCAATTGCGCGAAAAAATCATCTCGCAACCCGACCTTATTCTTGAAAATCAAGCCGTTATGCAGGCGCTCATCGCGGCGAACGAACGCGCGATGGGCGGCAATATCGTCGATCTGCGCGGCATCGCGATGGAGCGTTTGGAGGCGCGGCTCGACCGGCTCGAAGACACGCACCGCAGCGTGATCGCCGCCGCCTATGAAAACCTTGCCGGCACCAATCAGGTGCACCGCGCGATTTTGCGCATGCTCGATCCGGTGCAATTCGAAGATTTCCTGCGCGATCTGGGCGGCGAAGTGGCCGAGATTTTGCGCGTCGACAGCGTCAAACTGGTGCTGGAATCGCTGCAAAACGAAGAAGACCCTGCGGTGCAACGGCTGGGCGATGTGCTGTCCGTGGCCGAACCGGGTTATATCGAAAGCTATCTGGGCGCGGCGCGCGGCAATCCGGCGCGGCAAGTCACCCTGCGCCAGCTCAGCGAAGGCACCGAGCCGATCTACGGCGAGGCCGCGCCCTTCATGCGCTCCGAAGCCTGCCTGCTGCTCGATTTCGGCGATGGCCGCCTGCCCGGTTTGCTGGTCATGGGCTCCGAGGATCCGCATCACTTCACACCCCAGCAAGGCACTGACCTGCTTGGATTTTTCGGCGGCGTCTTTGAAAGAGCGATGCGCCGCTGGTTGTCATGAGCCAGCCCTCCGAGGCCGCCAGCGCCGCGCTGTTTGACTGGCTTGAGGCGCAGCGCGCCCTCAAAGGCGCGGCCGATAACACCATCGAGGCCTACCGGCGCGATGTGGCGGGGTTTTTGGGGTTCTTGAACCTGCACAAAGGCGGATCGCAAGGCCTTGCGCCGCTGTCGCAAATCGGCATCTCGGACATGCGCGCATGGATGGCCGACATGCGATCGGGCGATATCGGCGCGCGGTCTTTGGCGCGTAAACTATCGGCAGTAAAGAGTTTTTTCCGCTGGCTGTCAGAACGCGAAGGCTTTGACGCCACCGCCGTTTTGGCCACCCGCAGCCCGAAATTCCAACGCAAACTGCCCCGCCCCTTGGCCGAGGATGCGGCCCGTCAGGTGCTGCAAACCGCCGAGTTCCAATCGCGCGAACCGTGGGTTTCGGCGCGCGATACGGCGGTGATGACCCTGCTTTACGGCTGCGGTTTGCGGATTTCCGAGGCGCTTGGCCTGATGGGGCGCGACGCGCCGCTGCCGCAGGTGTTGCGCATCACCGGCAAGGGCGGCAAGGAGCGGATCGTGCCCGTCATCCCCGCCGCGCGCGCCGCCGTCGAGGCCTATACCCGCCTGTGCCCGCATATTTTCGCCGATGATCTGCCGCTGTTTCGCGGTGTGCGCGGCGGCAAGCTCAGCGCGCGCATCATCCAACAGGTCATGGCCGACACCCGCGCGCAGCTTGGCCTGCCCGCCTCCGCCACGCCCCATGCCTTGCGCCACAGCTTTGCGACGCATCTGCTCAACGCGGGCGGCGATCTGCGCGCGATCCAAGAGCTTTTGGGTCATGCCTCGCTTTCGACCACGCAGGCCTATACAGCGGTTGACACCGCCCGCCTGATGGAGGTTTACGAAGCCAGCCACCCGCGCGCACAGCGCCGATAGGGCGCGGCAGATCATTCGGTAAGGACAAAAAATGACCAAAGAAATGAAAGCCTTATCGGTGCATCTTCTCACCGCCACGGGGGCGGTTTTCGCCATGCTGGCGCTGCTCGAAGCGGTCAAGGGCGATTGGCCGATGATGTTTTTGTGGCTGGTCATCGCCTTTGCGGTGGATGGAATCGACGGGCCTTTGGCGCGCAAATACGACGTGAAAACCCATGCGGCGACCTTCGACGGGGTGTTGCTCGATTTGATCATCGACTACCTGACCTATGTCTTCATCCCCGCCTTTGCCCTGTTTGAATCAGGGCTTTTGCCCGGATGGACGGGATGGTTCGCCATCATCATCATCACCTTTGCCAGTGCGATGTATTTCGCCGATACACGCATGAAAACAAAGGACAATTCATTCTCCGGCTTTCCGGGATGCTGGAATATGCTGGTGCTGGTTCTCTTTGCCACGGACCCCAATTACTGGATCACGCTGGCTTTGGTCGCGCTTTTGGCGGTGGCAATGTTCTTGCCGCTCAAATTCATCCATCCGGTGCGCACCGAACGCTGGCGCGTGGTCTCGCTGCCCATGGCGCTGGCGTGGACGTTTTTTGCCGGTTGGGCCGCTTGGGTCGCCTTTCATCCGCAAAGCTGGGCGCATTGGGGCCTCGTGGTGACCAGCATTTACCTGCTGTTTGCGGGAATTGCACAACAGATCATCCCCATGCGGAGCAAGGATTAGTCGACCCTCTGCGGATATTTACCCACAGAAATCAAGCCTTGGCTTATCCAAATCGAACATATCTTCAAATGAGCAGGCCCGCCGCCCCCTCATGGCGCAAGAGCTGGACCTTGCTCTCCACCCCGCCCGAACCGGAGAAACCGCCTAGCCCGTTTGCGCCCAAAATCCGGTGACACGGGATGATCAAGGGGATCGGATTGCCGCCGCAGGCCTGCCCGACCGCTTGCGCGGGCGCGCCGAGCACCTGCGCCAGATCGCCGTAGGTGCGCGTTTCGCCAAAGCGGATGGCGGAGATCTGCGCGCAAACGGCGCCTTGGAAGTCGCTGCCTGCCACCCGCAGGGGCAGGTCAAACACCTGTAACTCATGGGAAAAATAGGCGCGGATTTGCCGCTCGGCCTCGGCCGCAATCGGCTCCGGCGCGGCACCTGCGCCCTGCTCGGCGCCCAAATCTGCCGCGCAGCCCCAAGACAGCCGCGTGATCGCCCCCGCCTCACACGCGATGTGCATATGCCCCAAGGGCGTGTCAAAAGAATGCCGTTTCATCGCGCCAGTCTGCGCCCGCGCGCCCCTCCAATCAAGAGCGCATCCGCGCGCGCCCGTAGGCGCGAAAAAAGAAGGCGAAGCAATCGCTTGCCCCGCCTTCTTCGACTCAAATCTTAAGAGTGTATGAACCGTGCAGGCCCCGTGATTTACGCCCCCGCCTCGCTCAGCGCCGTATCACAGCGCTTGCAGGTCGCCGCATGGCTATGGGTGCCGACATCGGGCAGGATTTTCCAGCAGCGTTGGCATTTCTCGCCCTCGGCCTTGGCAAAGACCACCGCCACGCCATCGGCGTCGGGCAAGGTAAAGGCCCCCGACGGCGCCGCATCGGTGGTCAATGTCACACCCGAGGTGATGCACAGATCGGCGAAGGTGGCGGGATTTGTGATGATCTGCGCCAGTTCCGCGCTCAAATGCACCACCGGCGCGGCCTCCAGCGAAGAGCCGATGGTCTTGTCGCGCCGATGCTCTTCAAGCGCGCCCGTGACCACGCGGCGCACCATGCGCACCTTGACCGACCGCTCGGCCAGCGCAGGGTTGAGCCATGCGGCGGGCGTGCTCGGGATGTCTTGCAAATGGACCGAGCTATCATCGCCAGGATTGCGCTCCAGCCAGACCTCTTCCATCGTAAAGGTCAGGATCGGCGCCAGCCATGTGGTCAGCCGCTCGTAAAGCCGCATCATCACCGTGCGCGCGGCGCGCCGCTCCAATGTGTCGCCATCGCAATAAAGCGCATCCTTGCGGATATCGAAATAAAACGCCGACAGATCGATGGTGCAGAAATGGAAGAGCGCTTGGAAAACGCCTTGGAAGTCATAGGCTTCGTATCCCTCGCGCACGATCTTGTCCAATTCCGCCAAACGGTGCAGGATAAACTGCTCCAGCTCCGGCATATCGGCGACATCCACCTCGTCGGCGGGCGTATAGGCCGACAAAGCGCCCAGCATGAACCGCAGGGTATTGCGCAAACGGCGATAGCTGTCGGCGACCCCTTTGAGGATTTCCGGCCCGATCCGTTGGTCGGCGGTATAGTCGGTTTGCGCCACCCACAGGCGCAAGATATCGGCGCCATATTGTTTGACGACGGTTTCGGGCACGATGGTATTGCCGATGGATTTGGACATTTTCATGCCCTTTTCATCAAGCGTAAACCCGTGGGTCAGCACCCCGCGATAGGGCGCGCGCCCCTTGGTCCCGCAGGCCTGAAGCATCGACGAATGGAACCATCCGCGGTGTTGGTCCGTGCCCTCCAGATAGAGATCGGCGATGCCGTCGGGGCTGCCGTCGGCGCGGTCGCGGATCACGAAAGCATGGGTCGAGCCGCTGTCGAACCACACGTCGAGCACGTCGAAAACCTGCTCGTAATCGTCGGGATTGGCGGCATCGCCGATAAAGCGCTCTTTCGCCCCGTCCAGATACCACGCATCGGCGCCGTCCGCCTCAAAGGCTTCGATGATCCGCGCATTCACGCCCGCATCGCGCAGCAAAAACTCCGGATCGGTCGACAAAGCGCCCTTTTTGATGAAACAGGTCAGCGGCACGCCCCACGCGCGTTGGCGCGAGAGCACCCAATCGGGCCGCGCTTCGATCATCGAATGCAAACGGTTGCGGCCGGTTTTCGGCGTCCATTCCACCAATTCGTCGATCGAGGTCAGCGCACGGGTGCGGATCGTCTTGCCGTAGGTATCCTGCCCGTCGCCGACCTCGCGGTCGATCGAGGCAAACCATTGCGGCGTGTTGCGAAAGATCACAGGGGCCTTGGAGCGCCAGCTATGCGGATAGGAATGTTTCACCTGCCCGCGCGCGATGATGCCGCCCGCCTCGACCAGTTTGGCGATGACGGCGCTGTTGGCTTTGCCCTCTTTGCCTTTGCGGTCAAAGACTTGCAGCCCCGCAAAGAACGGCACATGGGGCAGGAATTCGCTTTCTTCGCCCACGTTATGGGTCATCCGGTCGATCCAGTTGCGCTTGACGAAACATTCGTAATCGTCGGCGCCGTGGCTGGGGGCCGTGTGCACAAACCCCGTGCCCGCATCATCGGTGACATGATCGCCGTCGATCATCGGCACGTCGTAGTCCCAAAACCCCTCCGCGCCGTCCAGACCGTTGAACGGGTGGCGCAGGCCCAGTCCCGCGAGATGCTCGGAGGGAACATCGCGAACGCGCGTAAACGCCGTTACACGTGCTTTATTGAGCGCTTCTTCGGCCAGCGTGTCGGCAAACACATAAAGATCGCCCGCCGCGGTCCAGCTTTCTTCTTCTGTGCTGTCAACGCGATAGAGGCCATAGTTGATCTTGGGGTTATAGGCGACGGCCTTGTTCGACGGGATCGTCCAAGGGGTCGTGGTCCAGATCACGATACGAGCATCGTCAAGGTAAGCCGTCTCGTTCAGGTCAAGATTGTCATCTTGTCCTCTCATCCAAATACGGAACGGCACCCAGATGGTGTGCGATTTATGATCGTGATATTCGATCTCCGCCTCGGCCAATGCGGTTTTCTCGACCGGCGACCACATCACGGGTTTGGAGCCTTGGTAGAGCGTGCCGTTCATCAAGAACTTCTGGAACTCGCCCGCAATCACCGCTTCGGCGTGGTAATCCATCGTCAAATAGGGATCGGCCCAATTGCCCGTCACGCCAAGGCGTTTGAATTCGCTGCGCTGCACGTCGATCCAGCTGTCGGCAAAGGCGCGGCATTCGCGGCGGAAATCCACCACATCCACATCGTCCTTGTTCTTGCCCTTGGCGCGGTATTGCTCTTCGATCTTCCATTCGATCGGCAGGCCGTGGCAATCCCACCCAGGCACATAGCGCGCATCGCGGCCCAGCATTTGCTGCGAGCGGGTGATGAAATCCTTGAGGATTTTGTTGAGCGCATGGCCGATGTGCAAATGCCCGTTCGCATAGGGCGGCCCGTCGTGCAAGATGAACGGTTTGCGCTCGCCTGCGGTCTCGCGCAGGCGGTCATAGATGCCGATGCGCGCCCATTTTTCGAGCCATTCCGGCTCGCGTTTGGGCAATCCGGCGCGCATCGGGAAATCGGTCTGCGGCAGGTTCAGCGTGGATTTATAATCGGGAAGATCGGCGGTCGTGTCGGTCGTATCGGCGCACATATGGGGCGTCCTTCGAATGGTCGGATGTTCAAGATGGCAGGCGGCGCGGATCGCTCATGCGCCTTGTCCCGGCGGCTCGTCTCAGAGCGCCGGGCCAGTAATTCGAATAATGCCCGCCGCGCGGTCGCATGTCGAAAACAGCCATGTCATGGGCGCGTTATAGGCCCGCGCGCATGGGGCGTAAAGCGCGGATTACGCCTTGGGTGGATCGGGTGGATCGCCCTCGTCGTCGCCCGTGTCATCGCCCGTGTCATCGCCCTGCTCCGCGCCGCGATCCTTGCCGTCATCCACGCCGCTATCCGCCCCCCGATCATCGCCCGCATCCTCGCCGTCATCCGCGCCCGCCGCGCCGCGCTCCCACTGCGCGCTCATCAGCCGCGTCAGCCACGCCAAAGCGCCCAGCGCAAGGCCAAGCCCGAGGAAGGAGGCCACGCGCCACAACCCGTCCAGCCCCCCCGCATCAAGGAAAAACACCTTGGCGATGGTCACCGCCACGATCCCCGTCGCCGCCTTGCGCAACATCACCGAGCGGCGCGCGAAGGCCGCATAGAACATCCCCGCCGCCGCGATCAGCATCAACACCGTATAGGCGTAAATCTCGCTTTGCTCGAAGCCGCCGGTCAAGGCCACATTTTGCCCGTGCCACAGGCGGCGGAACTCGATCCATGCATAGATCGCCGCGCCTGCGGCGCTGACGGCGGCGCCCGCTTGGCGCGCGCTGCGCGGCAAATGCGCCATGCGCCAGACGATCACCGCAAGGATCGCCGCCGGAAGCAGCAAGGCCAAAAGCGCGCTGTCCAATATGAACGGTCCCTTGAGCGCCGCGCGCGGGGTCAGCAAGGGGTTCTCGCCCGTCGCCACGCCCAGATAGGCCAAGGCGCCGAACACCCCGAAGATCCCCGCTAAAATCTGCCGCACCATTTGCATGATCGCGCCGCCGCTTTGCAGCCGCCACAATTGCCCGCCCATGAGGCAAAACAGCACCGCCGCCCCAAGGCCCGATTGCGCGTGCTTGGGCAAGACATCTCCCCAAATCCGCCCGATGCTCTCGATGATCAACACGCCGGTCATCACCCAAATCACGCTTTCGATGGTGATGCGAGCGCCACTGCGCTCGGCACGCGATTGCGCCGCGCCGAACATCTGCCAGCCCGCCCAAAGCAGCCCCATAGAAACGCCCGCCCAGAGCCACAGTTCGATCAACGGCACCTGCGGCGAGGTGATGATCACCCCCGCGCCCGCCGCCTCGGCAATGAGCCGCAGGCCGACGATCAATGCGCCGATCTGGCCAAAGACCGCCAAGGCCGGCAGGTTGAATTTGCGGTCGGTCAGCGCCGCCAAGACCACCATGACCGCCAAAGCCACCGAAAGCGCCAGATCCGAGAGCATCACCGTCAGCGCCAGCGACATCATCGACCCCGCCGCCACGGCAAAGAGCGCCGCGCGGGCACGGGCGCCTTGGCCCGCCTCTGCGCTGGCCTCTCCGTCTTGACCCTGCGCCTCCTGAGCCGTGCCGCGCATCGCGCGCTCACACAAAAGCACCATCAACGCCGCCAGCGCCATCACCGACAGCGCCCAAATCTCGCGCCCCATGACTTTGGAAGGGAGCCAGCGCAATTCGACAAGCCCCGCGATCACGGGCGCAAACCCCGCCGCGACCAGCGCCCAAACCATTGCGCCGTCCATACCCGCCAGCGCCGATCGCGCACGGCGCGCAAGCCGGTCGATCACCTCATGCAACATTGCGCCTTCGGGTGCCGCGTCGATCTGGGGCTGCGGCGCGCGGATCACGGGCCGCGCCCCTGCCGCCGCGCGCTGCATCCGCCAAAAGGCCAGCGCCGTGTAAAACGCCGCCACCAGCAGCAGCGCCGCCGGATAGGGCAGGCCAAGCTGCACCGCGCCCACGGCCTCGCGCGCAATAGCCTCGCCCTCACCGGCGGTCAGTGCCGTATAGCGCGGCGCGCGCTCGGGATAGGTCAGCGCCGCCAAAGCAAACCCCGCCATCGGCAAAGCCGCCAGCCATGCCAGCCCCTCCGAGCGGCGCAGCCAGACCAACAGGCCCAGCGCGATCAAGACCTGCGCCGCAACGGCCATCCAGTAAAGCCCGACATCCGCGACCGCCATCCGCACCGCCACCGTGCCAAAGCTTGCCGCCAAGATCGCCGCGCCCAAAAGCCACGCCTGCGGATCGCGCGCCAACGCGCCGCCAAAGACAGGCGTCAGGCGGCGTTTGGGAATGATCGCCGCCCCTGCCGCAATAACCAAAAGCACCGCCAGCCACCACAAGGAGACATCCACCGCCTGCGCCCTGTCGCGCGCGCCGTTCCATAGCGCCCAAAGCAGGGCGCTCGCCCCGAGGCAGGCCGCCACACCGGTCCATGACACCCAGACCCAGCGGCGCAAGCTATCGACCCCCAAAGCCGCCAGCGCCAGCACCGCGTAATAGACGAAAAGCAATGGCTCCGCCCCCGTCCCGCCGCCAACCACAAAGGGCACCAAAGCCGCCGCGACGATCCCGACAGCCGCCAGAAACGGCCCGTAGAACCACCCCAAAAGCACCGCCAGAAGCGCCGTGGCAATCAGCCCCGCAAAGGCCTGCGGCGCACCGATCAGTTCATACATATGCCGCGCCGCCACCACGGCCCCGAAGAGCGTAAACAGTCCCGCCCCCGCAAAGGTCGAGGGCAGGTAATCGGCGGCGCTGCCCGTCGCGTCCTGCTCGCCCGCGCCCATGCGGCGGCGGATCACCTCGCCCCCGCCGATCAAGGCCAGCCCCAAGCCCAGCGCCCCCAAAATCCGCATCGAGGGCGACAAAAGCCCGTGTTGCGCGCTGTATTGAATGAGAAACAGCCCCGAAAGCGCCAAAGAGGCCGCCGCCGCCGCCAAGAACCAATTGGCCGCCAGCCACTCCATCGCGCGATCGGACCATGTGGGGCCTGCGGGTTCGGCCGGACCGGAAGGGCCAGAGGGTCCAGAGGGAGCAGCGGGCCCATCGGGGCCGCCAGAGCCGGAGGTCGCCGACGCCGACGCGCTCGGCGTGCTGGACCACACATCAAAGACCTGCACCGCATCCCCCGCCTCGGCGCGGGCGGCGGCGATCTGCGGCGCGTCCTCTTTCGGCGCGTCCCCTAAGGGATCATTCGTTTGCGGATCATCGGCTTGCGGATCGCCCGCTTGCGCATCAACAACGACCTCTTCGGCCTGCGCCGCCCGATCGGCGGGTTTGCTGTCCTGCGTTGCGGGCGTTGCGGGCGTTTGGGGCGCTTCGGTCTGATCCGCCGCGCCAGAAGGCCCTGCCGCCACGGCATTTTCATGCTTGCGCAAACGGCGCTCGAGCCCCTCCAGCATCCGGCTTTGCGCCTTGAGCTTTTCCTCAAGCCGCAAGACGTCGGATTTGGCGCCGCCGGCGCGCACAAGGGCAATGATGCTCATCAGCGGGATCGCCACAAGCACACAGATAACCAGAACAATCAAACCGCCCATCGCGCATCAAATCCTTTGCAAAAATTTTGCAAAGCCTAGGTCTTGCTAAATAATCCCGCAAGCGCGCGGCGCACGATGCTCGCCGCGCTTGGCCGTTTTGCCACAGTGAAGGGCAAGGGGCGGCAGACCTCGATCGCGGCCACGCCGACCCGTGCGGTCAGGGCGCCGTTGACCATGCCCTCGCCGAACCGGCGCGAGAGTTTGGCCAAAATCCCGCCGCCGATGATCGGCTCAAGCATGTCATCGCCCACCGCCACGGCCCCCGTCGCCACCAGATGCGTCATCACCGCGCGCAAAAGCCGCCAGCTGCCCAATGTGCCCGAGCGCCCGCCGTAAACTTCGGCGATGCGGCGGATCATCCGCAGATTGGCCGTCATCGCCGCGACCACATCGGCCAAGGCAATCGGCACCAAGGCGGTCACCGTCGCCACTTGGCGCGCGGCGGCTTCGACCTCGCGCAGGGCCTGCGCGTCCAGCGGGGCCATCACCTCGCGCTCGGCAAGGCCCAAAACCGCCTCGGCGTCGAAGAGATCGCCGCGCCGCTCGGCAAATCGCGCGCGGCCCCATTCGGTATCGGGGCGGCGGGCATAGAGCGCCAGCACCCTGTCGCACAGCTGTGAGGCGGCGCTCATATCTTGCGCGGCCAAGGCCTCATCGGCGGCGCGGCGCAGCGCATCAATGCGCCCCAGCCGCCCGAAGGCCGCCAGCTCGCGCAGGGCCATCGCCGCCAGAACCACCACAAAAGCCGCCAGCATCACGCTCACCGCATAGCCCAACAGCGGCACAGAGGCGATCAATCCGGTGACGTAATTCCACGCCGCCAGTGACACGAGGGTGGTCAAGAGCATCCCCGCCAGCGCCCAAAACCACCGCCCCAAACGCGAGGGTTTGCGCGCCGCCAATGTCGCCGCCATCTGCATGGCTTGCCCCTCATAGGCCCCGTCTTGGGGCGCATCGGATGCATCGGGCGCATCGGGGACTGGCGGCGCGCGCTCCGGCCCCTCGTCGGCGGGGGTCTGCATCTCGATCAAAACCGGCCCGCGCGCGGGCGGCGGCGCGGCGCGCTTCGCGGCCTCCTCAATCATCACCGGTCCGGTTTTCGGCCCCGCGCTGCGTTTGCCCGCGCCGCTTTTACCCCTATTGCTGTTGTCCGAGGTGCTCATGATCCGCTCCTGTGCCCCATACCCGCTTGGGGCGGTGCCTCTGCGCCCTGGCCTGCCGATGCGGCCTGTCCGATCTGCGCCCGCGCGATGCCGCTGGGCGCGCGGGTCCAGACGAAATGAATATCCGGCAGGCCCTCGTCATTGTAACGCCCGTCGCTGCGCGCCGCCTCGGCAAAGCCCATCGCCGCATAGAACCGCCGCGCGCCCGCGTTGTCTTGGGCGGCGAAAAGCTGCAAGCGCGCGCTCTGCCTTTGCGCCTCTTGGACCAGCATCCGCCCATAGCCCGCGCGCCGCGCCGCCCCCGACGTATAGAGCGCCAAAATCCGCTCGCCGCGCCGGATGATAAAGGCCTGCGCGCGCAGCTTGCCGCGTGCATCGGGGACGCGCACCGCCCGCACCGTGCCGCGCAAAACCGCCCAAGCCAGAACCCGCAATTCGGTCAAAGGGCTGCGCACGCGCGGCAACCAATCGGCCTCGCGCTCGAACTGCCACAAGATGCGCGCCATGGCGGGCACATCCCATAGCGCCGCGCGCATCGGCTGGGGCGCGGGCACAGATAGAGGGATGGTAGCAGGGATGGGCGCAGGGGCAGACGCGGGGCCAGACTCAGGACCAAACGCGGGGCCGGACGCGGGGCCGGACCTGCGCGCAGGCGCAGACGCAGAGATCACGCGGCGCAACGGCGCAAGGGCGCGCGCCCCGATCACAACCGATCCCCCAATAGAAATTGCGCGGCGCGGTCGAGCCGGATATGCGGCGGCCCCTCGCCCGCGCGCAAGGTGAGCGGCGCGGGGGCAAAGCGCATGACCTCATACTGCGCATCCAGCCACGCCTGCGCGCTCTGACGCGCCGCCGACATCAGCCGCGCGGGGTCTTCGGGCAGTTCGCCCGGATAGAAGGCAGCGCGCTTGCCGCTGCCGAGCAGCGTGCCGCGCACACAATCGAGGTCTTGGCCCTCATGGGTGACGGTTTCCTCGGTGGTGGCGCGCAGGGCGGCAATCGACATGGCTTCGCAGCGCGCACCGGCGAAAGAGGCGCGGGTCTCGGCCTCACGCAGCAGGCTTTCGACAATCGCCGTCAGGCGCGGATGCTGGCGGTGGTGCAGATGGTCGGCCTTGGTGGCGGCAAAGAGAATGCGCTCGACCCGTTTGCCGCGCAACAGCCGCGAGAGCAGATCATTGCGCCCGGGCCGGAAGGCGCCAAGGATATCGGCCATGGCAAGGCGCATGTCCTCGACGGCGCGCGGGCCATTGTGGATCGCGCCCAAAGCATCGACCAGAACCACCTGACGGTCGATGCGCGAGAAATGATCGCGAAAGAACGGCGTGACGACCCGCGATTTATAGGCCTCGAAGCGCCGCTCCATCTCGCGCCACAGAGCCCCGCGTTTGAGCGCATCAGGCCGCGGCAGCGGCGCGAAGGTCAGCACCGGAGAGCCTGCCAGATCGCCGGGCAGCAAGAACCGCCCTGGCGTGCAATCATAGTAGCCCGCATCGCGCGCGCCGCCCAGATAGGCGGTAAAGGCAGCGGCCAGCGCCTGCGCGCGCGGCTCGTCAAGCTTGGCGGCAGCGTCGGTCTGCGCCGCCAGCGCGAGGAAATCCGCCGCCTGCGCGCGCGGCGCGATCCGCGCCAGAACCTGATCCGACCACGCCTCATAGGTTTTGCCCAAAAGCGCCAGATCAAGCAGCCATTCGCCAGGGTAGTCGACAATATCGATATGGATGCGGCGCGGGCCCTGCAAACCGCCGAGCATCCCCGAGGGGCGCACCCGCAAGGTCAGGCGCAATTCGGAAATCGCGCGGGTGCTGTCGGGCCAATGGGGCGCGGCCGAGGTCAGCGCCGCAAGATGTGTCTCATAGTCAAAGCGCGGCAAGGTCAGATCGGGCTGCGGCTGCAGATAGGCCGCCGAAATGCGCCCTTCGGATTGGGCGACAAGCGCAAGCATACGGGCGCGGTCGAGCAGATTGGCCACCAGTGAGGTGATAAAAACCGTCTTGCCCGCGCGGGCAAGGCCGGTGACGCCAAGCCGGATGACCGGCTCGAAGAGGGTTTCGGATATCCCTTCGGTAACAGTGTCGACGCCGCGCGTCAGCCCTTCTGCCAGTCTGCCTATGACCAAATGCCTATCCCCGATCCACCCGCGGGCTTTGGCCGCTTGGGGCAAAGATAGGGGTTCGGGGGGCGGGTTGCTAGGGGGCACGGCATGAAGCGCGCGGCCGGTCAGGCGGCGCAGGACATCAGGGCCGCGGCGGGCGTCGCGCCGGCAGGCGAGCGCGGCGCGGTAGAGACGGTCAGCCGCGCGCGGCGGGGGTCGTGCGGTGGGGGTCGTGCGGCGGGGGTCGAGCGGGAGCCGCCAGCGGGAACGGATGCGGGAGCGTCGGAGCCTCCGGCGGGGATATTTGGGGAACCTGCAAAACAGGGGGCGGGACCTGTGGTCGGGTTCTGTGCATGACGAGGCGGGCGGCGCGAGGGTTGGCGCGCGCATAGGGGCGCAAAGGGCCTAAGGGCAATGAGTGCGCGCGACGCGAGAGGGATTGATTGGTCCGGCCCGCGCGGATAAGAGCGGGGCATGCCCAGATATGCCATGAAGATCGAGTATAACGGCGCGCCCTTTGCCGGATGGCAGCGTCAGGACGGATTGCCCACGGTGCAAGGCGCAATCGAGGCGGCGCTGGCCAAGCTGGAGCCGCGCGCCCATACGATTGCGGCGGCGGGGCGGACGGATTCGGGCGTGCATGCCTATGCGCAGGTGGCCCATTGCGACATGGCGCGTGATTGGGCGCCCGAGCGGTTGATGGGGGCGCTGAATTTCCATCTCAAGCCCCTGCCGGTGGCGATTTTGGACCTGCAGCCGGTGCATGAGGACTGGCACGCGCGGTTTTCGGCCCATGAGCGGCGCTATATCTTCCGGCTGTTGTCGCGGCGCGCACCGGCGACCCATGAGGCGGGATTGGTGTGGCAGGTGGGGCATGATCTCGACATCGATGCGATGCGCGCGGGGGCGGCGCATTTGATCGGGCGGCATGATTTCACCACCTTCCGCGCCAGCCAGTGCCAAGCCGACAGTCCGGTCAAGACATTGGACGAATTGCGCATCGAGCAGGCACCGGCCAATGGCGGGCGCGAGATCCGGTTTTACCTGCGCGCGCGCAGTTTTCTGCACAATCAGGTGCGCAGCTTTGTCGGCACATTGGAGCGCGTCGGCGCAGGGGCAATGGCGCCCGAGGCGGTCAAAGCCGCGCTTGAGGCCTGTGATCGCGCCGCCTGCGGGCCGGTTTGCCCGCCGCAGGGGCTGTATCTGGCCGGTGTCGGATATGAGGACGATCCATTCGAGGCGCGCTGAGCGGCGCAGCGACTCGCTGGCGCGTGCGGGGCGGTGCAAGGGTCCGAGACGGGCAAAACCCGTCATGCCTCGCGGGGTGATATGACAGTTTTGTGACGCTCCGGCGCCAAAACCCGACTCTTCGCTGATTATATTTTAAGCAGTCACAAGCAGGCCGCGCAAAAAACAGGCAGACACGCGCATTCTGCCGCCTCTGCGGCGCGGTCCGGATAGACGCCTGCCCTTTGGTAAGGGCCTTCTACTCCCGCCTGATCCACGGCTCTGGCGTCCAAAAGCGAACATGCACCGCGCGATCAGCGGCGCGAACGCGCAGCGGACACTTAGATGTGGCGAGGGGGAAACGGCGACCGGATGACTTGGACCTCAAACCGGCCGCCATAAAGAGCAACAACAACTGTTGCGGGGGATAATTTATGGTTCGGGACGCCCTTATGCAAGGGTCGGGCCGCTATGCCTCGCCTTGGGAGACATTCATGAACTTTCTGAAAACCACACTTGCCGGTGCGACGGCGCTTGGCCTGAGCGCCCTGCCGGCTCTTTCGGCCGAAGACACCATCAAGGTCGGCGTTCTGCATTCGCTGTCCGGCACGATGGCGATCTCGGAAACCACGCTCAAAGACACGGTTTTGATGATGATCGACGAGCAAAACGCCAAGGGCGGCGTTTTGGGCAAGCAGCTTGAAGCGGTTGTCGTTGACCCCGCCTCCGATTGGCCGCTGTTCGCGGAAAAGGCGCGCGAGCTTTTGACCGTGCAAAACGTCGATGTGATGTTCGGCTGCTGGACGTCGGTTTCGCGCAAATCGGTTTTGCCGGTGATCGAGGAACTCAACGGTTTGCTGTTCTATCCGGTGCAATATGAGGGCGAGGAAAGCTCCAAAAACGTGTTCTACACCGGCGCGGCCCCCAACCAGCAAGCCATCCCCGCGACCGATTACTTCCTCGAAGAATTGGGCGTCGAGAAATTTGCGCTGCTGGGCACCGATTACGTTTACCCGCGCACCACGAACAACATTCTCGAAAGCTACCTCAAAGGCAAAGGCATTGCCGAGGAAGACATCTTTGTGAACTACACGCCCTTTGGCCATTCCGATTGGTCGAAAATCGTCGCGGACGTTGTGGCCTTGGGTGCGGACGGCAAGAAAGTCGGCGTGATCTCGACCATCAACGGCGATGCGAACATCGGCTTTTACAAAGAACTCGCGGCGGCCGGTATTTCCGCCGATGACATCCCCGTCGTGGCCTTCTCGGTCGGTGAAGAAGAGCTTTCGGGCCTTGATACCACCAACCTCGTCGGCCATCTGGCCGCGTGGAACTACT
Source organism: Litorivita sp. NS0012-18 (assembly GCF_040371945.1). Taxonomy (NCBI): domain Bacteria; kingdom Pseudomonadati; phylum Pseudomonadota; class Alphaproteobacteria; order Rhodobacterales; family Paracoccaceae; genus Litorivita; species Litorivita sp. NS0012-18. The sequence continues at coordinate 907,402 of NZ_BAABWS010000001.1, forward strand.
TCGAGAGCGCCGAAAGCGACGTGAACGAAGAGTTTGTCGCCAAATGGAAAGAGCGCATGGGCGAAGAGCGTGTGACCAACGACCCGATGGAGGCCACGGTGATCGGCTTCAACATGTGGGTCAAAGCGGTTGAAGCCGCAGGCACCACCGATGTGGATGCGGTCGAGAAAGCCATGATCGGCATCGAAGTGCCCAACCTGACCGGCGGCACCGCCGTGATGCTGCCCAACCACCACTTGGCCAAACCGGTTTTGATCGGCGAAATCCAAGAGGACGGCCAATTCGACATCATCAGCCAGACCTCCGAGGTCCCCGGCGATGCATGGACCGATTTCCTGCCGGCCTCGGCGGTTCTCAAATCCGATTGGAAAGACCTCGGTTGCGGCATGTATAACACCGAAACCGAAAGCTGCGTGCAGCTGAAGTCGAACTACTGATCGGCGTGACACGATTTGCGGGGGGCGGCGCGCCTGCCCCTCGCATCCCAGCCTCGCGCGCGAGGCACCGCCCGAAAAAGACCCCGCGACCGGCTCTGCCCCCATTTGCGCGCAGCCCTCGCCAATTGCACAGGCACATGATGATCCGGCACCTTCTCGCGGCAGCGCTCGCCCTGCTCACCGCCCTCCCCCTCTATGCCCAACAGACCCCCGTTCAGGACCTGCTGCAAGAGCACCGCGCCCTGATCGAGAAAAGCTCGCGCACCACCATCGGCCCCGCGATTGACGCGCTCGCCGCCTCCGGTTTGCCGCAGGCCCAAGCCGTTTTGCAGGCATGGCAGGACAAGGACATGTGGCAACGCGAGGCGGACGGTCTGTTCTTCAAGGGCGAGAAGACCGGCAAATCCACCTACCGTTTGATCGATTTCGACACCGGCGAACCGGTGGGCGAGGCCGATAAATCCACCCTCGACCAACAAAAACCCAACAGCGGCATCCGCGCGCTGATCGGCTCGGCGCTGGTGCAGTTCCAGCTTTCCGATCCCGATCCCGCCCGCCGCCTTGACGCGCTCACCTCGATCCAGCGCGACCCCGACGCGGCCCATCTGGCGCCTCTGCGCGCCTCGATCGAGGCCGAACCCGATGCCGCCATCCGCGCCCGCAAAACCCGCCTCGCCACGCTTTTGACCATCGGCTACGCCAAGGACGAGGCCGAGCGTATCGCCGCGATTGAGAGCGTTTCGGGCGATCTGGACCGCGATGTGCGCGCCACGCTGAACCCCCTCGTCCAAACCCGCCGCGATGTGACGGCGGGCGATATGGCCGCCAATATCAACGTCGCGCGCCTGCTCACACCTGGCTCCGAGGCCCTGCCGCGCGAGGAGGCCTATGCGCTTTTGGTCGCCAAGGGCCTTGCCCCCGCACGGATCAGCAATGACGACATCCGCACCGCCTTGGCCGCCCATATCGAGGACGGCAAGGTCGCCGGTATTCCCGTCGCGGTTCTGGACGATCCCGAGATGCGCGAGCGCGCCTATGCGGCCCTCGCCGAGGCGGGCAAAGCGGCGCCCACCGCATTGAGCGCCGATGTCGACCGCGCCCTCAGCGATCACATATTTTTCGACGCCTATGCAGACCCTTCGCCCGCCATCACCGAGGCGGCCAATAAGGCGCTCAAATCCATCGCCCTCAATGTCGGCACCATGCAGGCGCTCGACCTCGGGCTGGATGCGCTCTCGCTCGCCTCGATCTATTTCCTCGCCGCCATCGGCCTTGCCATCACCTTTGGCGTCATGGGCGTGATCAATATGGCGCATGGCGAATTCATCATGATGGGCGCCTATACCGGATATGTCGTGCAACAATTCGTGCCCAATTACACCGTCTCGATCCTGCTCGCGATCCCGCTGGCCTTTATGGTCACCTTTGCCGCCGGTGTCGCAATGGAGCGGTTGGTGATCCGCTGGCTCTATAACCGCCCGCTCGAAACCCTGCTGGCCACTTTCGGCATCTCGATTGCGCTACAGCAATTGGCCAAAAACATCTTTGGCACGCAGGCGCGCCCGCTGACCTCGCCCGCGTGGCTGGACGGGGCTTGGGTGCTCAATGATGTGGTCGGCGTGAGCTATATCCGCATCGCGATCTTTGTGCTGGCGCTGATCTTCCTCGCCATCTTCCTCTTTATCATGAAGAAAACCCGCCTTGGGCTTGAGACACGCGCCGTGACGCAAAACCCGCGTATGGCCGCCTCGATGGGGATCAACCCCGGACGGGTGAATATGCTGACCTTCGGGCTTGGCTCGGGCATCGCGGGCATCGCGGGCGTGGCCATCGGGCTTTATGCCAAAGTGACCTCGGAAATGGGCGCCGATTACATCGTGCAAAGCTTCATGACCGTGGTCGTCGGCGGGGTCGGCAATATCTGGGGCACGCTTTTGGGCGCCACGATGATCGGCTTTTTGCAAAAGGGCATCGAATGGTTCAACCCGTCCAATACGCTGGCGGCGCAGACCTATATGATCATATTCATCATCATCTTTATCCAGTTCCGGCCCCGCGGCATCATCGCCCTCAAAGGCCGCGCGGCAGGAGATTGATCATGATCCGCCCTATGCCCGCCTCCTCCCTCCTTGCCCTTGGCCCCGCGCTTGCCGCCAAGCGCGCGCCTGCGGCTGCCCTGACCGGCAAGTCGCAAGCGGCCCTGCCCTCACCCTACGCGGCGCAGATCACGGCCCCGCACGGCACCGACGTAATACCGACGCAATACCGACGTGATACCGACAGCGGGTTTTGCCCCGCCAAATCCCCCGCCTTGCGCCGCCCCTCTCGCGCCCAATCGTTCACGGAGATGCGCCCATGAGATCCTCCTTTATCGCCCGCAATCCTTCGGTGCTGATCTTCCTCGCCCTGCTCGCGCTCTTCACCATCGCCGTGACATTTATGAGCGAAGCCTTCGGCGCGGGGCTGATTTCTACCAGCTTTGTCAAGACCTTAGGCAAAACCCTTTGCCTGTGCCTGATCGCCATCGCGATGGATCTGGTCTGGGGCTATTGCGGCATTTTGAGCCTTGGCCACTTCGCCTTCTTCGGCCTTGGCGGCTATATGATCGGCATGTGGCTGATGTATGCGCGCACCGAAGCCATCGTGGTCTCCTCGCTCGCCAACGCCCCCATCCCCCCCACCGCCCAAGAGATCACCGACGCCATCGGAACCCAGATTTTCGGCGTCGTCGGATCATCGGAATTTCCCGCGATCTGGGCCTTTGCCGACAGCCTTTTTCTTCAATTATTGCTGGTGGTTATGGTGCCTGGCCTCTTGGCTTTGGTCTTTGGATGGCTGGCCTTTCGCAGCCGCGTGACCGGCGTCTACCTGTCGATCCTGACCCAAGCCATGACCCTCGCCCTCGCCCTCTACCTCTTCCAAAACGACAGCGGTTTGCGCGGCAACAACGGCCTGTCCGGCTTGCAAAACCTGCCCGGTGTATCCGCCTCGCAAGACACGGTTTCGATGTGGTTCTTATGGGGCTCGGCCGCCGCGCTGGGGCTGGGGTATCTGTTGGCCGCATGGGTGGTCTCGGGCAAATTCGGATCGGTCATTCGCGGCATTCGCGATGACGAAGCCCGCGTGCGTTTTCTTGGCTACTCCGTTGAAGGATATAAGCTTTTCATCTTCACCCTGACCGCCATCATCGCCGCCATCGCCGGTGCGCTCTACTATCCGCAAGCCGGCATCATCAACCCCGCCGAAGTCGCGCCGATCGCCTCGATCTACCTCGCCGTCTGGGTCGCTATCGGCGGGCGCGGACGGCTCTACGGCGCGGTCATCGGCGCGGCGTTTGTCTCGCTCGTCTCCACATGGTTCACCGGCGGCGGCGCCCCCGATATCAACCTTGGCTTTTACAAAATCCTCTGGACCGATTGGTGGCTGGTGCTCTTGGGCCTGTCTTTCGTCACCGTCACATTGCTTGCCCCGCAAGGCATCGGAGGCCTGTTTGACCGTCTCGCGGGCCTCAGAACCCCGCGCCGCCACGGTGCACCGCTGGGCCCCGACAAAGGCAGCTTGCAAGAAAAGGAGGCCCAAGAATGAACGCCGCCCTCGCCGAAAAATCCGCCCCCAAGACCCCGCCGATGAGCACGCTTCTGGAGGTCTCCGGCGTCTCGGTCAGCTTTGACGGGTTCAAAGCCATCAACAACCTGAGCTTTCAAATCGGTCCCGCCGAATTGCGCGCCATCATCGGCCCGAACGGCGCGGGCAAGACCACCTTTATGGACATCATCACCGGCAAAACCCGCCCCGATGAGGGCCGCGTTCTATGGGGTGAAAAATCGGTCAGCCTGCTCAAGATGTCAGAAGCCAAAATCGCCCAAGCGGGCGTCGGACGCAAATTCCAACGCCCCACGGTTTTCGAGGATCAAACGGTCCATGACAACCTGTTGATGGCGGTGAAAAACAACCGCGCGCCGCTCTCTGTTCTGTTTTACCGGCCCAAATTCGCCGATCTGGCCCGTGTCGAAGAGCTGGCCTCGGAAATCGGGCTGCAGGCCGAGCTTCAACGCAAATCCGGCGAGCTGTCGCATGGGCAAAAGCAATGGTTGGAGATCGGGATGCTGCTGGCGCAGGACCCACGATTGCTCTTGGTCGATGAACCGGCGGCGGGCATGACATTGTCCGAACGCGAGCAAACCACCGATATTTTACGCGAGGCCGCCAAAACCCGCGCCGTCGTCGTCGTCGAACACGATATGGAGTTCGTGCGCCGCCTCAATTGCAAGGTGACGGTGTTGCACGAGGGGTCGGTTCTGGCCGAAGGCAGCCTCGACCATGTGACAAAAAACCAAGACGTCATCGACGTTTATCTGGGACGCTAGACATGCTTAAAGTGGACGACCTCACCCTTCATTACGGATCGAGCCAGATCCTGCACGGCGTGTCGCTTGAGGCCAATGTCGGTCAGGTGACCTGTGTCATGGGCACCAATGGCGTCGGCAAAACCTCGCTTTTGAATGCCATCGCGGGCACGCATATGCGCTCGAGCGGGGCGGTGCATCTGGACGGCGAGAACCTTGGCCGCCTGCCCGCCCATGCGCTTGCCAAACGCGGGATCGGATATGTGCCGCAGGGTCGGATGATCTTTCCGCTACTGACGGTCAAAGAAAATATGGAAACCGCCTATGCCTGCCTGCCGCGCGCCGAACACCGGATTCCCGATGAGGTCTTCGAGCTTTTCCCGATCCTCAAGGAATTCCTGCATCGGCGCGGCGGCGATCTGTCGGGCGGGCAACAGCAACAATTGGCCATCGCGCGGGCGATGATGACCAAACCCAAACTGCTGCTGCTGGACGAGCCGACCGAGGGCATCCAGCCCAATATCATCCAGCAAATCGGCCGCGTGATCGAATACCTGCGCGATCAGGGCAATATGGCGATTGTGCTGGTGGAGCAGTATTTTGAGTTTGCCTACGGGCTGGCGGATCAATTCGTGGTCATGCGCCGCGGCGAGGTGCTCAAATCCGGGTCCAAGGGCGATTTGACCCGTGATGAGCTGGTCGAGGCCGTGTCGGTTTAGCCCTCGTTGATCAAACAAACTGTGATCAAACAAAAAGGCCGCCAACAGGGGCGGCCTTTTGCATGTTTTCATCGTGCCTTCGAGCGCCCTAGCTGGCGGTTTCGAGCGCCTCGCGCTTGGCGGCCTCGTCGGCCTTGAGCGCCTTGCGGTCCGGTTTGCCGACCGGCGTATGGGGCAATTCGGCGCGGAATTCCAAATGGCGCGGGATCTCGTGACGGCCCAGCTTGTCGGCCAAGAACGCCTGCAACTGCTCGAGGCTGAATTCCGACGCGCCCTTGTTGAGCACCACGTAAACCTTGGCGCTTTCGCCGCGATATTCGTCAGGCACGCCGATCGCCATGGCCTCGGCCACATCGGGATGTTGATGCACGGCGTTCTCGATCATCAAAGGATAGACGTTAAAGCCGCCCGACAAGATCATATCCTTCTTACGATCGACCAAGAAGAAATAGCCGTCCTCGTCCACATAGCCGATGTCGCCGGTCAGGAACCAACCGTCGTGAAATGCCTCGGCGGTCTCTTGCGGCTTGTTCCAATAGGCCCCCAGAACATTCGGCCCCATGATCGCCATCTCGCCCGGCTCGTTGGGGCCAAGAGTGCGGCTGGCGTCTTCGACATCGACGATCTTCATGTCCAACCCGGGCAAGGGAACGCCGATGGTGCCGAGCTTTTCGTCGGGCATGTCGCGCGGCACATTGGTCCCCGCAGGCGAGGTTTCGGTCATCCCCCAACCGCCGCGAATTTTCAATCCGGTCAATTGCTTGACGCGGTTATAGACCTCGACCGGCAAGGGCGCGCCGCCCGATCCGACATAGGTCAGAGAGCTGAGATCGCGGCTGTCGATATCGGGCAAGGCCAACAGGCCGATCCATGTGGTCGGCACGCCGCCAAAGGCCGCGATCCGCTTTTCCTCGATCTCCTTGACCGCCTGTTCGGGATCATAGCGCAGGCGCAAATGCATCCGCCCGCCCTCATAGGTGCGCTTCAACAGCGCCGTGGTCAGCCCCATGATGTGGAACAGCGGCGAATAGACGAGGCTGGCCGATTCCGGCGTCTGGCTCGGCTCGCCCTTGGCGCTTTCGTGATAGATCTGCACCGCCGCCGACAAGTTGCGATGGGTCAGCATCGCCGCCTTGGGCACGCCCGTCGTCCCGCCGGTATATTGCAACAGCGCCAGATCGGAGGGCGTCACCGGCTCGGGCGCATAGGGGGCGCCTTGATGCGGCGCGAGCAGCTCCTCGGCGCCGATGGCCCCCTCGATCACCGGACAATCGCGCCCCATCGCCGAGACCGGATCAGGGCAAAGCACCACCTGCGGCACCTCGCCCGCCGCGATGAGCGCGGGGAAGTGTTGTGCAAATTCGGGCGTGGTCAGCGAGACCAGAAGCTTGGCCCCGCTGTCCTTCATTTTATGGGCAATCTCGCGGTCCGCATCCAGCGGGCTCAAATGCGTGACCGCCGCCCCCGCCGCAATCGTGCCGAAGAAAAAGATCGGATGCCAAGGGCAATTGGGCAGGTGCAGCGCAACGCGGTCCCCTTTGCCAATGCCCCGCGCCTTGAGGGCGGCGGCGACCTGCGCGGCAAGCGCCTTGGTCTGATCGTAGGTGTATTCCTTGCCGTAATATTCGATATGCGTGAGCGGGCCGTATGTCTCGAAGGCCTCCGTCATCATCGCCGTCCATGTGGTTTCGGGCGGGTTGAAATCGGTGGCGACGCCCTTGGCATAATGCTTCATCCACGGGCGGGAATTCGGGGTCAACGGCAAGTTCATCGTTTATCTCCTTTGGGGCGGGCGCGATTGACGGTCATGGTCAACGCGCCGCAAGTCGTTGTGTTCAATGCTCTGTGTAAGGTCGGCAGCGGCCCGCGAAAACGGCGCAGCGAGGGGCCAAATTCCGCAGACCGGATTGATTTTCGAATATCGGGTATGACTGCGCAACCAAAGTCAACCGGCCTGCTTGATACGCGCGCCGGGCGCAGCGCGGCGAAAAAAACTCATGGCAATAGCGAGAGGCAAAGCGCGGCAGGCGCCCCGCGCGCCTGCGCGGCACCGCACGGCGGCGCATAGGCGCGATGCAATCTGATCGAACGCCCCGACGGTCAGGGGCGCATATCGCTCTTTCCACCGGAAAGCTCCTCCCATTTTTGCAAGGCAGGGCCCTGCTTCGGCCATAGGGCTTCGCATCCTCTCGCGTCACCCCAGCCGCGCAAGGCTCCTCTTCCTCGCGCCCGACCACGCTAAGACCACAGGCACATCTGCGTCAAGCATCTTAGCTATATAGCGCATCTCCTATTGACCGGCCGGTCAATTCTTCGCACCATAGAAAAACCAGCGAGGAGAATCCCATGTTGCGGCCAGCGCCTCAACGACACCATTCAACCGACGGCGCGCGGCGCACTGCACCCGTGAACGCGGCGGCGAGACGCCCTCTCGCGGCGCGCAAAGCGTGCGCGACCCTGCGTCGCTGGGGTCGCGACCTAGCGCGAATCTCGCGGCCTTGGCACCTGCCCTTTGCGCGCACGGCGGCAAACGCCTGCGCCGCAATCACCCCCGCGCCGCGCCGGAACCCGCCGCGCGCCGCGCATCATTTGATCCGCCATCACACACCAAACTATCGAATATAAGGTATGCAACACACCCAGAACACAGCGCAGACGGCCAAGGAACCGAGCAGCGCCCTAGAGACACTTTGACCTCTACCCGTGAGGGCAACCTTGCGGGCCTCCTGCCGAGGTCAAAGTTTAAGCGGCGTGGGACATTGCTCCCGCGCCGCTGATGACAAACCGCCCCCGTGCGCACCAAAGCCGCGCGCCGCAAACGGCCGCAACAAATGCCGCCCGACCCAAATAACGGCGCAGCCCCGCAAAAGGCCCCGCGCTGATCCACAACACCACTTGCCCACACGTCACTTTATTGAAACCCTAGACAACAAAGGCAACGAACGGACCCGAAATGCGCAGCATCCGCCTCTTTGGCGAAGATATTCACATCGGAATGACACTGGCCATTTTCGCCGCGGGCATCATCGGCGGGCTGGTCGCCACGGTGATCGGATCGCCCTTGCCGATGCTGCTCGGTTCGCTCACCTTCGTTGGGGCCTTGGCGATTTTCGGCTTTGCTCCGGGCGGGCAGCCGCCAAAAGTACCGATCTGGCTACGGCTTTTGTTTATCCCGATCATCGGCCTGTCCATCGGCGCGACCTTCACGCCCGAAGTATTTTCCGAAATGCGCAAATGGTGGCCCTCGCTTTTGGCGCTGACGCTCTACATCCCGCTGACCCATTATTTCGGCTACATCGGCTACCGGCGCGTTGGAAAAATATCGGGCAGCACCGCCTATTACGCCGCCGTGCCCGGCGGCTTGCTTGAATGTATCGCAATGGGCGAAGAGGCGGGCGCGGATGTGCGCATGCTGATGGCGCTGCAATTTCTACGCCTGATCCTGACCATCATGCTGGTCCCCTTGGCCTTTTCCGTCGTCAGCGGCAACCCCGTGGGCAGCGCGGGCGGCATGCAAATCGCAACCGCCGCCGCCCCTTTCACCGGCGCAGAGGTCGCGCTTCAGGCCATGACCGCGGCGTTTGGCGCATTGATCGGCAAGAGGCTGAAATTCCCCGCCTATATCATCACCGGCCCGATCCTTTTTTCCGGCATCGGACATTTGACCGGCATCATCCAAAGCGCGCCGCCGGTCTGGCTCATCAGCATCACACAATTGATCATCGGGGTCAGCCTTGGCACCCGTTTCGTCGGCATGCAGCTACGCGCGTTTTTCAAAGCGCTCTGGCTGGCGCTGATCAATATTTTGGCCACGATGGTGATCGCGATGGCGATGGGGCTTTTGCTGCACCAACTGGTGGGCGAGCGTGTCGAAGCCGTGGTGCTTGCCTTTGCCCCGGGCGGCTTGGCCGAGATGTCTTTGGTCGCGCTCTCTTTGCATATCTCGGTGGTCTATGTGACGGCGCATCACGTGTTGCGCATCATATTGTCGGTCTCGGTGGCCAAGATGTTTGCCCACCGCGTGCCGCCCGACAATCTGGCACAGCGCGAGGGGGCAAAGCCGCCCGCGCCCTGAGCCTGACGCGCCGCCCCTGCGGCCTAGGCCTTGGCGGAGGCCAGAATTTTCTCCACCTCGGCCACGGTCGGCCGCCGCTCAAGCGAGAAAGGATGCGTCGAGGACAGCCCGCCATCGACCGCAATCGCCTGCCCGTTCACATAGGACGCCAGATCCGAGCACAAGAACAGCGCCACCGCCGCGATCTCGGAGGGGGCACCGCCGCGCGCCAAGGCGTTATTTTGGCCAAGGCGCTTTTCCGTGCCGCTCATCTTGGCCAATGTATACCAATTCTTGGTCATTCCGGTTTCGATCAAACCAGGGCAAATCGCATTGACCCGCACATTGGTGCCGTAAAGCTGGTTGGCCGAAACCTGCACAAGGTTCATCACCCCCGCCTTGGAGGCCGAATAGGCCGCAGGCCCCGCATTGGCGCGTATCCCCGCGACCGAGGCCGTCGCCACGATCGAGCCTGCGCCGCGCTCTTTCATCTTGGGCGCGCCGTATTTCACCGCCAGAAACGGGCCGATCAGATTGACTCTGAGCACCTCGGCCCAATCCTGCGCCTCGGCCTCGAACATATTGTCCATCGGACGGCCCGTAATCCCCGCATTGGCGAAAAAGCTGTCCAGCCCGCCATAGGTGTCACAGGCCAGATCGACCGCCGCCGCCACATCCGCTTCGGCCCCCGCATCCATGCGCATCACCGTGACAGCACCGCCCGCCGCGCGAATGCCCGCGGCCACATCGTCCAGCGCATCGGACAAATCACAGGCCACCACATTTGCTCCCGCTTTGGCGAACATTTCGGCGCTGGCACGACCAATGCCCGATGCGGCCCCCGTGATGATGATTGTCTTGCCGCTCATATCGGTCGCTGGAAGGGTCATTTGGCGCATCCTTGAATTGGGTTTTTCACTCACCTCATCCATACCCATATTTCGATTGCGAACAAGCGAGAAGTTTCACGCCATATTTTTTGCGGCGTTGCAGCATAATGCCAAGACAGACAACCATACCCGATACAGTAATAATACCCAAGACCATGGATGCAGGTGACACTGCCTTCGCGCCTTGCTATCAAGTCCGGTATGGATACCGCGCCCACCCATATTGCCCCTGCGTCCGCGCCCCCCTCCGACCGCTTCCAAAAGAAGCGCGCGCGGATTTTGGAGGCTGCCGCCACCGAGATTAACGCCCACGGGCTCAAGGGGCTGACCTTTGTCGGCGTGGCCGAAGCGGTCGGGCTGAACACCACATCGGTGACCTATTATTTCAAGCGCAAAGAGATGCTGGCCGCCGAGACGCTGGAGCAGGCGATCATTCGCTACGGCGCGATCGCGCGCGCCGCTGCCGAGGCCCCGACCCCCGAAGCCCGCCTGCGCCGCTTCTTTGCGCTGTTCTTCGATCTGTTCACCCGCATCCGGCTCAAACAGGCACAACCGCTGACCAAATTGTCGGACCTGCGGGCGCTGGACGAGCCGATGCGCAGCAAGCTGACCGAGGATTACACCGCGATCATCATGGATTTGTCGAAAATCCTCACACCCGACGCGCGCGGGGCAGAACGCGCCCTCGCCGTGGCACGCGCCCATGTGCTGATGGATTGCATCCACTGGGTCGGCGCATGGCTGCCGCAATACTCCGCCCCCGATTTCGCCCGCGTCGAGGCGCGGATGTTCGACCTGATGGCCTATGGCTTTGCCCCCGAAGGTGCGCGGTGGGCGCCCAAACCATATGCCATCGACGATAGCGCCGCCGAGGAGGGCGAAATTTCGCGCGAAACCTACCTGCGCGCCGCGACGCAATTGATCAACGAGCGCGGCTATCGCGGCTCCTCGGTGGAACGGATCGCCGCCAAGCTCAACGTCTCGAAGGGCAGCTTTTACCACCATCTGAGCGGCAAGGACGATCTCGTGCTTGAATGTTTTGACCGCTCCTATTCGCGCGTCAGCCGCGCGCAGCGCATCGCGCTCGGCAGCGGCGGCAGCGCATGGGATCAAATCACCTCCAGCACCGCCAGCCTGCTCGACGTCCAGTTCGACGCCGAGTTTCCGCTGCTGCGCATCACAGCGCTGCAGGCCCTGCCCGCCGATCTGCGCAATACGGTGGTGCGCCGGTCGAACCGCATGGCACAGCGCTTTGCCGGCATGATGATCGACGGAATGGCCGAAGGCTCGATCCGTCACATCGACCCGCTGATCGCAAGCCAGTGCCTGATCTCCTCGCTCAATGCTGCGGTGGATTTCCTGCCGTGGGCGAATGCCCGCGAGAGCCGCGAAGAAGCGATCCGCATGTATGGATCGGTGCTGGCCTACGGCATCTTGAACGCCCCGCCCGAGGGCAAATAATCCCAACCAAAAAGGGCCAACCCGCCAAGGTTGGCCCCGTTTTCAAACCGCTCGGGCGCGCTTACTGCGCCGCGATCTCGGCCGCTTCGCGCCGCACCTGCTCTTGCGGCAAAATCATCGGATCGCCCTTCGAAAAGGTCAGCGCCCCGTCGTCCACCTTGCCGCGCTTCAAGGTCTTGCGATCCCAAAGGTAGTCTTGCTCGTGAATCCACGGGAAAGCCTTGCCATGCTTGGGCAAATCCTTGAGCGAGCGCAGGAAATAGCCGGAGGTGAATTTGATCGACTCCGAGGTCTGCGCCAGATCTTCGGCGCTGGCCACGGGCACCACCTGACGCGCGCCGATCCGGTCCATATGGCGCAACAGGCGACAGGCAAACTCCGCCACCAGATCGACCTTGAGCGTCCAACTGGCATTGGTATAGCCGCTGAAATAGATAAGGTTCGGCACGTTGGAATACATGAAGCCCTTGAAAATCAACAGCTTGGAAGGGTCGATCTGCTGCTGATCGACCGACACCTGCATGCCGCCCAAGAAATGCAATTTCAGCCCCGTCGCGGTGATGATGATATCGGCGTCGATATGGGTGCCGTCCTGCATCTGCAATCCGGTCTTGGTGAACCTCTCGATATGGCCCGTGTGGATCGAGGCCTTGCCGGTCTTGAGCGGCTCGAACATGTCCCCGTCGGGCACGGCGCAAATCCGTTGTTGCCCCGGCCAGTATTCAGGCACGAAATGGGTCTTCCAATCGACCGCATCCCCGACCTCTTTGGCCACTTCGCCGATCAAGAACCGCTTGGCGCCCTTGATGTTCTTCGCCATTTTCTGGCGCCGCATCCGCCCGTCCAAAATGATGCGCCAGCGCGACAAGGCATAGGCAAGCTTGGCGGGCAGGAAACGGCGGAACCGGTTGGCCCATTTGTCCTCGGACGGGCGGTTAACGATGTAGGTCGGCGACCGCTGCACCTGCACCACATGCGCGGCGGTTTTCGCCAGACTGGGCAAGAGCGTCACCGCCGTCGCGCCCGAACCGATGATGGCGATCCGCTTGCCCGCATAATCGAGGTCTTCGGGCCAGAACTGCGGGTGCACCAAGGTGCCTTCGAAATCGTCATACCCCTCCCATTCGGGCAAATAGCCCTCGTCATGCATATAGTAGCCCGAACAGCCGAACAGCATATTGCAGGTCCATGTCTCGGGCGTGCCATTGTGGTCGATCTCGAGCGTCCAGCGGGTGTTTTTGCTGTCGTAAGAGGCGCTCACGACCTTGCGGCCATAATTGATATGCGCGTCGATCCCGTTTTCCGCCGAGGTCTCCTTGATGTAATTCAAGATGATATCGCCATGCGAGATTGACTTGGGATTGGTCCACGGTTTGAACGCATAGCCCATCGTGTACATGTCGCTGTCCGACCGGATGCCCGGATAGCGAAACAGGTTCCACGTGCCGCCCATTTCGGGCTTGGATTCAAGCACCGCAAAGCTTTTCTCGGGGCATTTCACCTTGAGATAGCGCGCCGCGCCAATCCCCGACAAACCGGCCCCGACGATCAACACATCAAAATCCCGCTGCATTGCGATCCCTTCCATACCTTATATTCGAATTTCTTTGCAGCAGACTATACCGCCGCGCCCGCGCTCTGCAATTCCTAATTGCGCGGCGCTCCGTTTCGCTACGGAACAATACGGTTTCGGGTTGCCTCATCCGCAATATATAAAGCATAAATCGAGAGCAATCAGAGCATTCGCAGGGAGAGGAACCGCACCAATGCCACATATCACCGCCAACGGGATCGAGATATTTTACGACATGAACGGGCCAGAGGACGGCAAACCGATTCTTCTGATCAGCGGGGTCGGCACGCAAATGACCCGCTATACGGACAGTTTTGTCGCCACATTGGCAGGGCGCGGATACCGCGTCATCCGCATGGACAACCGCGACATCGGCCTGAGCCAGAAATTCACCCAAGCGGGCGTGCCGGATTTCAAGGCGATCATCGGCGATATGATGGCCGCAAAGACGCCCCAAGTGCCCTATCATCTGGACGATATGGCCGCCGATGCGGCGGCGCTTCTTGATGCGCTTGGCATTGAGGCAGCCCATATCGTCGGCTCGTCCATGGGCGGTATGATTGTGCAACTCATGGCCGCCGACCACCCCCATAAGGTGCTCTCGATGACCTCGATCATGTCCACCACGGGCAACCCCGCTCTGCCGCGCGCCACCGAAGAGGCGATGGCGGTATTGACCACGCCGCGCCCCGACGCGGGCAAGGACCGCGAAGCCTATATCGCCAGCGGCATCAAAACCGCCAAAGTCATCGGCTCGCCCGCCTTTCCGATTGCGGATGCGGACCTGCGCGCGGCGGTCGAGGCGGACCTTGATCGCTCCTACCACCCCACCGGATTTGCCCGCCAATATGCGGCGATCCTCGCCAATGGCGACCGGCGCGCCAAGCTCAAAACCATCACCTGCCCCGTCGCCGTGGTCCACGGCGTCCAAGACCCCTTGGTCCCCGTCGACGGCGGGCGCGATACGGCGGCGGTGATCGAGGGCGCGGTTCTGGTCGAGATCGACGGCATGGGCCACAACATCCCGCCGCAGATCAACGACCGCGTGGCCGACGGGATCGAGCAAGCAACCCTGCGCGCCTGAGCCAAAAGCACATCGGGCGGAGGCTTCATCGCCCCCGCCCGATCACATGCAATATAAGCGGATATTAAGAGCGGTCGGTCCGGTGGCGCACCAATCCCTCTTGGGCCACATTGGCCACCAGCTTGCCCTCGCGGGTAAAGACCTTGCCACGGTTGAACCCGCGCGAGCCGCCCGCCCAAGGGCTGTCCATCACATAGAGCAGCCAGTCGTCAATACGGATATCCTCGTGAATCCAAAGCGCGTGATCGAGAGAGGCGACCTGCATATCCTTGTCGGAAAAGCTTTTGGCATGGGGCAACATCGACACCCCCAAAAGCCCCATATCCGACGAGAAAGCCAACGCCGCGCGATGCACCGCCGGATCGTCGCCCATCGGCCCTTTGGCGCGGAACCACACCGCCTGTTTGGGCGGCTGCGGCTCGACCACAAAAGGCGCGCGCAAAACGGTAGGGCGCAATTCGATCGGACGGTTGAACCGCAAGAACTGCAAGAACTGCTCGGGCAATTCGCCCTTGAACCGCTCGGCGAGTTGCTCCTCATTCTCGAGATCCTCGGGCGGAGGAATATCTTCGGGCATCTCGTCTTGATGCGACAATCCCTTTTCGTCGAAATGGAAGGACGCCGCGAGGTTCAAGATCGGCCGCCCGTTTTGCACCGCAACAACGCGGCGGGTGGCAAAGCTGCCGCCGTCATAATCGCGCTCGACGCGGTAAAGCACCGGCGCCGTAGCATCTCCGGGACGCATGAAATAGGCATGTAGCGAATGGGCCTTGCGCGCCGCCTCGACCGTGCCGGTTGCGGCCATCAAGGCCTGAGCAATCACCTGCCCGCCAAAGGAGCGCCCGCGCCCGTTTGGCGTGGCGATCCCGCGATAATAATCCTCCTCGATCCGCTCCACGTCCAAAATACGGCGCAGCCCTTCGACAAGCTGTTCAGCGGTGGGTTTGGCAGGGTCATTGCTCATAGGGGTCTGTCTCCGGCGGATGGAAGTGGCTTCGGGCGCTCATAGGGACGCCAAATCTCGGCGGATGCAAGAGGCATGCGCCGGATTTTTGCTGCGAATGCAAAGCGACGCTGCGCTCAGATCAACGGATGATGGCAGGCGACCATATGGCCCTTGGCCACCTCGCGCGGCTGCGGCACCTGCGCGGCGCAGGTCTCGCTCGCCAAGGGGCAGCGCGTGCGAAACCGGCATCCCGAGGGCGGATTGACCGGCGACGGCAATTCGCCGGGCACCAGATGCAATTCGCGGCGCGGCGCATCGGGGTCCGGCTCGGGCACGGCGGCGATCAGGCTGCGCGTATAGGGATGCGCGGGCTGGCGGTAGATGGTTTCGGCATCGGCCAATTCGCACAGCATCCCCAGATACATCACCGCCACGCGGTCAGAAACATGTTTCACCACCGCCAGATCATGGCTGATGAACAGCATGGTCAGACCGAATTCGCCCTTGAGCTCTTCAAGAAGGTTGAGCGTTTGCGCCTGCACCGAGACATCCAGAGCCGACACCGCCTCGTCGCAAACCAGCAAATCGGGCCGCAAGATCAAGGCGCGGGCGATGGAAATCCGCTGGCACTGCCCGCCGGAAAACTCGTGCGGGCGCCGATCCAGCGCCTGCTCGCCGTTCAGACCGACCTTTTCGAGCATCTCCACCACCAGTTTGGTGCGCTCTTCCTCCGATCCGCCCAGCCCCGCAATCTCGAGCGGCGCGGCGACGATATCGCGCACCGTCTGGCGCGGATTGAGCGAGGCAATCGGGTCTTGGAAAATCATCTGGAACTGGCGCCGCGCGGTTTGCAGCGCCTTGCCGCGCAGGCCGGTCAATTCTGTCCCGTCCATCACCACGCGCCCCGATGTGGGCGGCGGCAATTGCATCACGGCGCGCGCCGCGGAGGATTTGCCGCAGCCGCTTTCGCCGACAAGGCCCAGCGTCTCGCCGCGTTTGACCGTGACCGACAGGTTCGACACCGCATGAACCTTGGCCCCGCCTCCGAGCGGGTATTCAACCGTCATATCATCAAGGACGAGGAAATCGTCGATCGCTCCGCTTTGCGCGTTCATGCGGCATTCTCCGTAGCATCCAAAGGTTTGAAACAGGCAAAGGCATGGGTTTGCCCCTCAAGCGCGGGCTTGGCCTCGTGGCAATGGGCATCGGCCAAGGGGCAGCGCGGCGCAAAGGCGCATCCATGCGGCGCATTGATCAAATCGGGCGGACGCCCCTCGATGGCATCAAGCCGGTGGTGCGCATCGTCGGTGATCCGCGGGATCGACGCCAAAAGCGCCGCCGTATAGGGATGGCGCGTGCCGCGAAACAGATCGCGCACGGGGGCCTTTTCGACGATCCGCCCCGCATACATCACCGCCACATCATCACAGCGCCCCGCCACCACGCCCATATCATGGGTGATCAGGATCATCGCCATATTCTTCTCGCGCACCATCCGTTGCAGCAGGTCCAAAATGTCGGCCTGCACCGTCACGTCGAGCGCGGTTGTCGGCTCGTCCGCGATGAGCAACTTCGGCTCGCAGGCGATGGCAATGGCAATCGCCACCCGTTGGCGCATCCCGCCGGACAATTGATGCGGGTGCTGATCGACGCGCACATCCGCTTGCGGCAATCCGACCTGCTTGAGAAGCTCGACCGCACGTTTGCGCGCCTCGGCTTTGCCCATGCCCAGATGCACCCGCAGCACTTCCATGATCTGCACGCCAATGGTCAGCGTCGGGTTGAGCGAGGTCATCGGGTCTTGGAAGACGATGGCCATTTCGGTCCCGCGCATGGCGCGCAATTGCGTCTCCGACAGGGTCGTCAGATCGGTGCCGCCAAGGTAGACCTCCGACCCCGGACCGGTGATGGCGCTTTGCGGCAAGAGGCGCAACAGCGAGCGCGACAATACCGATTTGCCCGAGCCGCTTTCGCCCACCACGCCCAAGGTCTTGCCGCGCTCCAGCGTGAAGCTGACGCCATCGACCGCTTGCAACATGCCGCGCGAAGTGGCGAAGGCCGTACGTTGGTTTCTTACATCAAGGATGATCTGTGCCATCTTCTGCTCCCTTAAATTGCGCCTTCGCGCATATCGGCCAAACGGCGGCGGATCGCATCGCCCACGAGGTTAAAGCTCAACACCGTGACGAACATCACCGCCGTCGGATAAAGCGAAATATACGGCGCCGTATCGAGCAATTCGCGCCCTTCGGCGATGATCCCGCCCCAGCTTGGCGTCGGGGCCTTGACCGACAGACCAAGGAAGGACAGCGCGCCTTCGACCACGATCGCAATCGGAATGTCGATCAAGACAAAGGCCACCAGCGGCCAGATGATATTGGGGAAAATCTCGCGCAGCAAAATGCGCATGTCGGAGGCCCCCATCGCGCGGGCCGCCAAGACAAATTCGCGCCCTGCGTAATTGAGCGTCGCCGCCCGCGTGATCCGCGCTGCCGAGGGGATGAACAACAGCCCCAGCGAGAAACACACCATAAAGAGCGAGCCGCCAAAGATCACCGAAAACAGCAAGAGGATCACCAGCCCCGGAATGGCGAGCCATGTGTCGATGGCAATCCCGATGATTTCATCGACCCAGCCGCGATAAAACCCTGCGGCCATGCCAAGGATCAAGCCAAGCCCCACCCCGATGGCAGGCGCCGCAAACCCCACGGTCAAAGAGACCCGCGCGCCGTAGATCAAACGGCTGAGCAAATCGCGCCCCAAAGCATCGGTGCCCAGCAGATGGCCTTCGGCCGTGCCCGGTGCGGCTTTGATATTCATCCAGTCGATCTCGTCGGCGGGCATCAACCCCCAAAGCGGCGCGAAAATCGCGGCCACCGCCACGATGATCAACCAGCCCAGCGGAATCCAAAAGAACGGCCCCAAACGGTTGCGCTTGGCGTGCATCGCCTTGGCCGCCACATTGCGCAACTCCTGCGCCTTGGCCGGATCGATCTTACGCGGTGCGGGATCGGTGTTCATGTCGGAATTGGTCGAAATATCAGCCATGGGACCGCCCTTGTCTGACCCGTGGGTCGAGCCACGCATAGGCGACATCCACGAGGAAATTGGCCATCACGAAAGCAATGGCAAAGAAGGTGACGCAGCCTTGGATCACGATGAAATCGCGCGTATTGACCGCATGAATGAGCAGCCGCCCGACACCAGGAATGCCGAAAATCTGCTCGATAATGATCGCCCCGCCCATCAGCCGCGCCACTTGCAGGCCAAGGATGGTGATCATCGAAAAGCTGGAGGGGCGCAGCGCATGGGCCCAAAGAATGCGCGCATCGCTCATCCCCTTCGCCCGTGCCAGCGCGATGTAATTCTCTTGCAACACGCCGATCATCTCGACCCGCAGCGTGCGCATCAGCACCGTCCATTCGACCAAGGCCAAGGACAACGCAGGCAAGAACATGCGGCTCAAATTGGCGCCAAGTCCGTTGCTGATCGGCTCGTAGCCCGTGGCCGGAAACCACCCCAGCCCGAGCGCGAAGAAATAGATAAGCAAGATCGCCGTCATGAAGGAAGGCATCGACACCGACCCGAAGGCCACCGCGCCAATGATCCGGTCCGCACGGCTTCCGGGGCGATAGGCGCTGATCATCCCCATCGGCACCGCCAGCAAAAGCGCCATGAATTGCGCCATCAGCATCAATTCGAGCGAGACAGGAAACCGGTCGGTCAATTGGTCCCAAACGTCTTCCTTGCTCAGAAAGCTTTGCCCCCAATCGCCCACCGCAATGCCAGCGGCCCAATCGGCGTAGCGGACCAAAAGCGGACGGTCGAGGCCAAGATCCTCGCGAATGCCCTGCACCTCTTCTTCGGAGGAAATGATCCCCGTCATCTGATAGGCGACATCGCCCGGCAGCACGTTCACCAATAGGAAAGTTGCAAAAGTGACCGTCACAAGGACGATCGCAAGGCGTTGCAAACGCCGCAATAGATATCTCAAGGCAGGGTCCTCGGGGATGCAGGTCAGTCAGTCAGGATCAAGTCAGAGGTCTACGCGCGCCACCGGGGAATGGCAGCGCGCGCAGGTCACACACAGTGTTACTCGTCAATCCACGCACGGGTCACATCGACCACACCGCGGTAAGGCGCCGGAACGCCCTTGACGCGCTTGGTGGTGAAGGCCCAGTAACGGCCACCGCCCCAATAGAGCATCGAGCCGTCCTCGTTGATCGCTTGGATCAACTCGCACTGCAGCTGCAGACGCTCTTCACGGTCCTTGGAGGTGCGCATGGCCATGGCTTTGGCATCCAGTTCGGGCGAAGAGAAACCGGTCAGGTTATAGCTCGACTTGGAGAAGACATTGGCAAAAATCTGCGGACCGATATCCGCGCCATCGGCGATCCGCCAACCGGAGATGCCAAAGTCTTGGGTAAAGACGCGCTTCACAAGGGTCGATTGATCGACCGGCTGAAGCTCAAGTTCGATGCCCGCAGGCTTCATCATCTGCTGCATCAATTCGCCAAGCTCGCGGCCACGCGGGGTCGCGGTGTGGATCATCACGATTTTGACCGGCTGGCCGTAATCGTCGATCAACGCCTTGGCGGCTTTGGGGTCATAGTCGCGATAGCCCGCTTTGCCGCAATCCTTGAGCTGCCCCAAAGGATGGGTGACCACAGGGCGCGTGTCTTGCCAGATGATCTTGACCAAAGCCGGTTGGTTCATCGCCGAAGCCACGGCTTGGCGCACACGCACATCGTCAAGCGGCGGCTTGCGCGTATTGAGCAACATCGTCGATGCGCCGCCCCCGTCCGAATACATCGCAACGATGTCATCGTCTTTTTGCGCCTCGACGATCGTGGTGCCGCGGTCGGTCCAGATCACGTCAACCTCGCCCGATTTCATCGACGCATAGCGTGTTTGCGTATCGGGCAGGACGCGGAAATTGATCCCGTCGAGATTGATCTCATCGGCATCGCGATACCCGTCCCACTTTTCGACGATGATCCGGTCGCCCGAGGCCCAGCTGACAAATTTGAACGGACCGGTTCCGACCGGCTCGCGGTTTTGCTTGCCTGCCGCGACATGTTCGCTCGGCGGGATCGGGCCGGACATGGAGGTCGTCGCCAGATAGGGCAGCAAGGCCTGCCACGGGTGGGCCAGATGGAATTCGACCGTCAGCGGATCGACCACCTTGACCTCTTTGATCGCGGTCAGAAAGCTGCGCGAGGCAGATTTCGCTTCGGGATCGAGAATACGGTTGTAATGCGCGGCCACGTCTTCGGCATCGAAATCCGAGCCGTCGTGGAACTTCACGCCTTCGCGCAGCTTGAAGGTCCAAACAGTCTGCGCCTCATCGGCGCTCCATTCCGTGGCCAAAAGCGGCGTGGATTCGCCGGACGCGGCATCGAACCCGAGCAGCGGCTCCATCATGGTGCGAATGACGATCTCGCCGGTTTGGCCCAGAACGCCGCCCTCCACGGTGTCAAATCCGCGCACATCGGTTTCCAAAGCCACGTTCAAAGTGCCGCCCTTCTTGGCGGCCATATGGCTTTCGGCTTGCGCCATCGGCGCGGTGGTCAGTGTGAAAGCAAAGGCTGCAAAACCTGCCGCGTGCAAGAAACCGCGACGGCTGAGCCCAAAACGCAGCGCCTTGGCGCCGCACAACAGACGTTTCGTCCGCATTGATAATCCTCCCAGATCGTTTTCACCCCGCTCTGATGGCAGGTAGGGGGATCATGTCGGCAAATGGGGCGTTTGTGAATACTCAATATTCGAAAAACACATTTTTCGTTATATTTCCGCCATGCGGAACCCTGCCCTGCTCCGCCCCACAATCGCAGCGAAATTCGGGGCGCAAACAGGTGAAGGCGGGTAAAATCCATGTAATAAAGCGATAAATCGCCGCTGAACGGGTCATAATCCGTTACATTCTTTCCGCAAATGCAAAATGCCCTGCCGCAACGCAGCAACAACCATCCGCTGGCGAATACTACGATTAGCATACCCTATCTTTTAAAATGGCAGGCGCAGGCGATTCCCGCCGCAGCCTTTGTGCCGCTTTGTGCGGCCATAAGCGCCGCGCAGCTCGGCAAAGCGCGCGCGCCGCAAACGGGCGGCGCCGCCTCGGCAGGGCGGCAAAGACAGAGGAGAAGCGGCCGCGCGTCAAAGCGCCGCCCGCAAGCCGCGTGGGCCAGATGCGGGGTGCGGGTCGTTCAAGCGAGCAAGGCTGCGCGGCGCGGGGGCCTGCCTATCGCGCGACGCAATCGGCGAAATATTGCATATTGCCCTCTCTGTCGCGCTCTTGCACGAGGCCGTGAATGTCGGTCTCGAAGCCAGGGCACTCGCGGGCAAACTCTCTGTTAAACTTAAGATATTCCACAATTTTCTTGTTGAACACCTCACCGGGGATCAACAAGGGGATACCCGGAGGATAGGGGGTGACGAGGCTGGTGGTGATGCGCCCTTCCAGATCGTCAATCGGCACACGCTGGGTGGTGCGCTGCGCGATATGGGCAAAGGCGTCCGACGGTTTCATCGCCGGTGTGTGATCGCTCAGATAGATATCGGTCGACAGGATCGCCACGTCGTATTTGGCGTAAAGCTTATGCACATGCTCGCATAGATCGCGCAGACCCATTTGCTCGTAACGCGGCTGTTTGGCGCAAAAATCCGGCATGGTGCGCCACATCGGCTGGTTCTTGGCGTAATCGTCCTTGAACTGCTGCAAGGCGGTCAAAAGCGTGTTCCAGCGGCCCTTGGTGATGCCGATGGTGAACATGATGAAAAAGCTGTAAAGGCCTGTTTTCTCAACAACAACGCCGTGTTCGGCGAGATATTTGGTAACGATCGAGGCCGGAATGCCCCATGCATCGAACCGCCCGTCGATATTGAGACCGGGGGTGACGATGGTCGCTTTGATCGGGTCGAGCATATTGAAACCGGGCGCCATATCGCCGAACCCGTGCCACGCATCCTCGCCGTCCGAGGATTGCACGCCGTCGGCGTCGGTCTTTTGCAAAACCCAATCCTCGGGGCTGTCGATGCCCTCTTCGGCAAGCCCGTCCTCTGGCCCCCAAACTTGGAACCACCAATCATCGGCGCCGTATTCGTCGTCCACCTTGCGCATCGCGCGGCGAAAATCGAGCGCTTCGGCGATGCTTTCCTCGACCAAAGCTGTCCCGCCCGGAGGCTCCATCATCGCCGCCGCCACATCGCAACTGGCGATGATCGAATATTGCGGGCTGGTCGAAGTGTGCATCAAATAGGCCTCGTTAAACAGATGCCGGTCGAGCTTGGTATCCTTGCTGTCTTGCACCAGAACATGGCTGGCCTGACTGATCCCCGCGAGAAGTTTGTGGATCGATTGCGTCGCATAGGTGACCGAATGCTGCGTGCGCTCGCGCTTGCGGCCCATGGCGTGGAAGCTGGAATAAAACGGGTGGAAGGCCGCATGGGGCAACCACGCTTCGTCGAAATGCAGGTTCTCGACATAGCCGTCGAGCAGGCCTTTGATCGTCTCGGTATTATAAAGCACGCCATCATAGGTCGATTGCGTCAACGTCATGATCCGCGGCTTTACCTCATCGGCGTCCACCCCGTCCAGCAAGGGATTGGCACGGATCTTGGCGCGGATCGACTCGATCTCGAATTCGGACTGCGGGATAGGGCCGATGATGCCATAGTGATTGCGCGTCGGCTTGAGGAAAACCGGCACCGCGCCGGTCATGATGATCGAATGCAGGATCGATTTGTGGCAATTGCGATCCACGACCACCACATCGCCAGGCGCAACCGTATGGTGCCAGACCATCTTGTTGCTGGTCGAGGTGCCATTGGTGACGAAATAGCAGTGATCTGCATTGAAAATCCGTGCGGCATTGCGCTCGGAGGCGCCAATCGCGCCGTTGTGATCCAAAAGCTGGCCCAACTCCTCGACCGCGTTGCACACATCGGCGCGCAGCATGTTCTCGCCGTAAAACTGGTGATACATCTGCCCGATCGGGCTTTTCAAAAACGCCACGCCCCCCGAATGGCCGGGGCAATGCCAAGAGTAGGACCCGTCCTCGGCATAATCGAGCAACGCCTTGAAAAACGGCGGCTGGATGCTTTCGAGATATTGTTTGGCCTCGCGGATGATATGGCGGGCGACAAATTCGGGCGTATCTTCGAACATATGGATGAACCCGTGCAATTCGCGCAGGATGTCATTGGGCAGGTGGCGGCTGGTTTTGGTTTCACCGTAAACGTAAATCGGCACCTCTTCGTTTTTCCACCGCACTTCCTCGATGAAATTGCGCAGGTTGACCACCGCAGGGTCCAAATCCGGCCCGGGCGTGAATTCCTCGTCATCGATCGACAGGACAAAGGCGCTGGCGCGTGATTGCTGCTGCGCGAATTGCGAAAGATCGCCATAGCTGGTGACGCCAAGCACCTCGAACCCTTCGTTTTCCATCGCCTCGGCCATGGCGCGAATGCCCGAGCCGGAGGAGTTTTCAGAGCGAAAATCTTCATCAATAATCACGATGGGAAAACGAAACTTCATAAAGCTCTCCTAGCCGGTCAGAAGCCAATGGCGCGGGCGATGCGCGGTTTGCGCGCCCTTGCCTCGTGCCCTGACGCACACCGCCAAAGCATGTGGTTTTTCTTTCCTAAGCCATGCACGCCGTCAAGACCCCTGTCAGCGATCCGCCCGCTTTGCGCAGGGCGCGCCGATCCACCGCGCGCCAAAGACGCCAAAGGGCTATGCGCCCTGCGCACGAACGGCTAGGATTTGCGCAACGCCTGCCCTGCAGCCCCGCGCGATGCTCGGCCATATACCCGGCGCCCCGCCGCCCTTTGCCCCGAGATCGACCATGCTCACCGACCAAGACATCACCGAACTGACCGACCTGCGCCGCGCGCTGCACCGCCGCCCCGAGGTGTCGGGCGAGGAAAAGCGCACCGCCCGCACCATCGCGCTCGAGCTGGCAAAGCTCTCGCCCACGCATCTGCTGACGGGTATTGGCGGTCACGGTGTCGCCGCCGTATTCGGCAGCGGCGCAGGCGGCCCATGCGTGATGTTTCGCGCCGAGTTGGACGCCTTGCCGATCACCGAGATCGCCGCGCACGGCTGGCCCTCCGGCGCCGCGGGCAAAGCGCATCTTTGCGGGCATGACGGGCATATGGTGATGCTGCTCGGCTTGGGACGGCTGATCGCGCGCCGCCCGCCCGCAGTTGGCCGTATTGTGCTTTTGTTCCAACCGGCGGAAGAAACCGGCGCAGGCGCGCGGGCCGTGGTCTCGGACCCCGCCTTTGCGCAGCTTGACCCCGATTGGGCCTTTGCCATCCACAATCTGCCCGGCCTGCCCTTGGGCCATGTCGCCACCCGCGCCGGATTGATCAACTGCGCCTCCGAGGGGCTTGAAATCCACCTGAGCGGCAAAACCGCCCATGCTGCCCAGCCCGAAACCGGCCTGTCGCCTGCGGGCGCGGTGGCGCAATTGCTGGGCGGGTTGACCGCTTTGACCGCTGGCGCGCCAGCGGCGGGCGAGACCCCCGATGATTTCGAACTGGTCACCCTCACCCATGCCCGTATCGGCGCGCCGACCTTTGGCGTCGCCCCCGGCGAGGCGGTGATCAACGCCACCCTGCGCTGCGCCAGCGATCCGGCGATGGCCGCGCTGGAGGCCAAGGCCCGCGCCCTTGTCCAATCGGTGGCAAGCGCCGCCGGTTTGGAGGCCGTGATCCGCGTTGTCGAACCCTTCCTTGCCTCCATCAACCACCCGCAGGCCGTCGCCATCGCGCAAGATGCGCTGCGCGCCCTCGGTCTCTCGCAAGGCGAAAGCGGCGTGCCGATGCGTGCCTCCGAAGATTTCGGCCTCTTTGGCGCCCATGCCAAGGCGGCGATGCTATGCCTTGGTGCGGGCGAGGCCCATCCGGCGCTGCACAATCCCGATTATGATTTTCCCGATGCGCTGATCCCCATCGGCACGGCGATTTTCGCCCGTATCATGGACGATATCTTGAGCCGCGCCTAAGCCACCTGCGCGCCCTGCGACCAGACCTGCCTGAGCACCACATCCGCATCCGTTTGGGCAAAGCGGATCAGATCGGCGCGCGCGCCCGTGTCGATCACCCCGCGATCCGTAAAGCCGACGGCCTTGGCCGGATTGGCCGTGACCGTGGCCATCGCCCGCGCCATATCGTCCCAAACCTCGCTCAGCCGCACCGCCGCGATCAACAGCCCCGCAGGCACATAGTCGGACGACAGGATGTCCAGCCGGTCGATCTCGGCCAAACGCATCGCGGCGACATTGCCCGAATGCGACCCGCCGCGCACAATATTGGGCGCGCCCATAATCGTGGCGATGCCCAGATCATGGCAGGCATGGGCCGCCTCGACGGTGGTGGGAAATTCGGCCAAGGTGACGCCATGCCCGTGGCTCGCGGCGACCTGCGCGGCGGTGGTGTCATCGTGGCTGGCGAGGCTGGCTTTGAAGCGCGCCGCCGCGGCCACGGTGGCGGCCTCGTGGCGCGCGCCGACACGGGTTTGCAACCCGAGCAAAAAGGCCACATAGGCCTCGAAGCCCGCCGTATCCAGCCCGTGTTTGCCGCACACATAATCCTTGAATTTGTCGATATCGCTGAATTGCCGTTGCCCTGGCGTGTGATCCATCATCGACACGATGCCGACACGGTCATCGGGGCCGAACTCGTCCAACTCCTCGATCAGGGTTTCCGAACAGACCTCGGCACGCAGGTGCAGATGGTGGCTGATCTTGAGCGCCCCCGCCGCGCGCATCTGGGCGATGTCATCGGCGATCTGGCGGGCATATTTGTCGTATTTCGCCTTGTGATCGGTCAGGATCGAGCCGACACGCAGCGCATCAAACACCGTGGTGATCCCCGTCGCGGCCAATTCGCGGTCATGGGCCATAATGGCGGGACGATGCGGCCAGTTGGTCTTGGGGCGCGGCGCAAGGTGGCGCTCCAGATTGTCGGTGTGCAGCTCGACAAGCCCCGGCGCGAGGAAATCACCGCCAAGGTCGAGCGCGCCTTTGGGCACGGCGGCGCCGTCCGAAATATCGGCGATCCGCCCCTTCGAAATCCGCAAGCCTCCGGTTCGCACCCCATCGGGCAAAACCAGCCTTGCATTGGCGAGAATGAGGTCTTGGGTCATGTCGGTATCACGCTATTGGCAGGGAAAAGAAGGGCGGGTGTAAGGCGGCGGCGCGGTGTCGGGGCTGTCATCGGGCGGCGCCTTGCGGCGCGAGCGCGGATGCGAGCGCCGCGAGGGTCTGCGCCAGATCGCCGTCATTGCGGATTTCCTGCACCGGCAGATGCGCCGGTATCTCGCGCACGGCGCGGTTGATGCGCGCCTCGATCTCGCGCGGTGCCTCGCGCCCGCGTGCGGCCAGACGCGCGGCCAGAACCTGCGTTGATGCGGTCAGATGGATGATCCGACCCTGCGGAAAAATCTCTATCGCCTCCTCCAGCACGCTGCGCGACAGGTTGACCAATACATCGCGCCCCGCCGCCAGATCATCACGCAGCGCAGCGCTGATCCCGTAGCACAGCCCGTGCGCGTGCCAGTGCAAGACAAAATCGCCGGCCTGCGCGCGGCGGTCAAACTCGGCGCGGCTCACGCTTTCAAACTCCTCGCCCCCCGCATCCGCGCGCCGCGTGATGACGCGGCGGGCCAGAACCGTCCCCGCGTGCCGCGCGGCAAAGGCCTCCATGACCGTATCCTTGCCCGCGCCCGAAGGGCCGACAATGGCGATAAACCGCCCGCCGCTCATGCCGCCGCCTGCGGGGTGAAACCCGTCACATCCACCACGCGGTCGCACACCGCATCGCGCGCGGCGTGGTCGTGGAAAATTCCGATGATCGCCGCCCCGCGCGCCTTGGCCTCGGTGATCATCTGCAACACCGTGGCGCGGTTGACCGGATCGAGGCTGGCCGTCGGCTCGTCGAGCAACAGCGCCGGATACCGATAGGCAAAGCCGCGCGCGATATTGACCCGCTGCTGCTCGCCGCCCGAAAATGTCGTCGGGCTGAGCGGCCACAGGCGCGGCGGGATATTGAGCCGCGCGAGCAACTCTTGCGCATGGGCGCGGGCGGCCTCGGGCGCCGATCCGGTGAGCAAAAGCGGCTCGGCCACCACGTCAAGCGTCGAGACCCGCGGTACCACGCGCAAGAACTGGCTCACATAGCCCAAGGTCTTGCGGCGCAGGGCGATGATCTCGCGCGGCTGGGCGCGGGCGACGTCCAGATCGCCGATCATGATCCGCCCGCCCGCGGTCAGGTAATTGCCGTAAATCATCCGCATCAGCGTGGATTTGCCCGCCCCCGAGGCCCCGACCAAGGCGATACATTCGCCCGCCGCGACGTCGAAACCCGCGCCTTCCATGACGGGGATCACGGCGCTGCCTTGGTTGTGCAAGGTGAAGGATTTTGACACATTTTCTAATTTTATCATGAGATTACACCTGCAAGACGGAAGAGACGAGAAGCTGCGTATAGGCGTGCTGTGGATCGTCGAGCACCTGATCGGTCAGGCCGGTTTCGATCACATGCCCGTCTTTCATCACCATAAGCCGGTCCGCCAAAAGCCGCACCACCGCCAGGTCATGGGTAACGATGATCGCGCTGAGGTTCATTTCGCGCACCAAACCGCGCAGCAGGTCCAAAAGCCGCGCCTGCACGCTGACGTCCAATCCGCCGGTCGGCTCGTCCATAAACACCAAACGCGGCCCCGTCACCAGATTGCGCGCGATTTGCAGCCGCTGCTGCATCCCGCCTGAAAAAGCCGTGGGGCGGTCATCGACCCGCTCTTCGCGGATCTCGACACGGCCGAGCCAGTCAATCGCCTTGGCGCGAATCTCGCCGTAATGGCGCGCATTGACCGCCATCAGGCGCTCGCCGACATTGCCGCCCGCGCTGACATTCATCCGCAGCCCGTCGCGCGCATGTTGATGCACAAAGGCCCAATCGGTGCGCGCCAAAAGCCGCCGCTCCGGCTCGCTCATCGCTGCCGTATCGCGCATCCCCTCGGCGCGGGTATCAAAACAGACCCTGCCGCGATCGGGCGCCATATGACCGGCCAGACAACCCAGCAAGGTCGATTTGCCCGAGCCGCTTTCGCCGACGATGCCCATCACCTCGCCAGGGTAAAGATCAAAGGAGACATCCGCGCATCCGATGCGCGCGCCGTAATATTTGCTCACGCCTTGGGCCTGCAAAAGCGGTGTGACATCGCGGCTCATGCGGCGCTCTCCTGATCCATAGTGCCCTGAGCACCCTGCACGCCCTGCGCCCCCCTATGCCCGTCGCGGCGGCGCGCGGCGCAATAATCGGTGTCCGAACACATGAACATCCGCCCGCCCGCGTCATCGACAATCAACTCGTCAAGATAGCTGTCCTCGGCCCCGCACAGGGCACAGGGATGATCGGCCTTGCTCGCCTCGAACGGATAGTCGTCGAAATCGAGGCTGACGACGCGCGTATAGGGCGGCAGGGCGTAAATCCGTTGCTCGCGCCCCGCGCCGAAGAGCTGGATCGCCTCCATCTCAAGCTTGGGGTTGTCGAATTTCGGGATCGGCGAGGGGTCCATCACATAGCGCCCCTCGACCTTGACCGGATAGGCATAGGAGGTGGCAATCGCGCCGTGCTGGCTGATGTCCTCGTAAAGCTTCACATGCATCAACCCGTATTCCTCCAGCGCATGCATCTTGCGGGTTTCCACCTCGGAGGGCTCCAAAAATCGCAAGGGTTCGGGGATCGGCACCTGATAGACGAGGATTTGATCGGCGCGCAGCGCGGCTTCGGGGATGCGGTGGCGGGTCTGGATCACGCTGGCCTCTTGGGTCGCTTCGGTCACAGCGACCTGCGCGGTCTTTTCGAAAAACCGCCGGATCGAAACCGCATTGGTCGTGTCATCCGCCCCTTGGTCGATGACCTTGAGCGTATCATCCGGCGTCAGAACCGCCGCCGACACCTGCACCCCGCCCGTGCCCCATCCGTAGGGCATCGGCATCTCGCGGCTGGCGAAAGGCACCTGATATCCGGGCACGGCCAAGCCTTTGAGGATCGCGCGGCGGATCATCCGCTTGGTTTGCTCGTCCAGATAGGCAAAATTGTAATCGCTCATTGCGCCGCCTCCTGCACCGCGCTGCCTGCCGCCTCGCGGCGCAGCTTGCGGATGAGTTCAAGTTCCGATTGGAAATCCACGTAATGGGGCAATTTGATATGCTCCAAAAACCCCGTCGCTTGGATGTTATCCGCATGATAAAGCACGAATTCCTCGTCCTGCGCGGGCGCGCCGAGGTTGTCCTCGCCAAGCTCGGCCCAGCGCAGGGCGCGGTCCACCAAAGCCATGGAAATCGCCTTGCGCTCGCTCATGCCAAAGACCAATCCATATCCGCGGGTGAATTGCGGCGGCTGGGTTTTGGAGCCTTGAAACTGGTTCACCGTCTCGCATTCTGTGAGGGTCAGATCGCCGATCTCAATGGCAAAACCCAATTCGGGGATCTCCAGCTCCACCTCCACTTCGCCGATGCGCAATTCGGCGACAAAAGCATGGTTGCGCGCATATCCGCGCTGGGTCGAATAGGCCATTCCGAGGATGAACCCCTCGTCGCCGCGCGTCAAAGCTTGCAGCCGCAGCGCCCGCGCGGCGGGCAATTCCAACGGCGCGCGTGTCAAATCGGGCGGGGTCTGCGCCCCCTCCGGCTCGGCTTGGATCAAGCCTTCGCGGTCCAGAAACGACATGATGTGCGGCGTCGCGCCCTCGGGCGCGGGGGCCGTCGGCGCGGGCGCCGCCTCGCCCTCGGCGGCCAGTTTGAAATCCAGCAAACGATGCGTGTAGTCGAAGGTCGGGCCAAGCACCTGCCCCCCAGGCGCATCCTTAAAGGTCGCCGACACGCGGCGCGCGCAGGCCATGTTTTCGGTCTCGACGGGGTTTGAGGCGCCAAAGCGCGGCAAGGTGGTGCGATAGGCGCGGATCAGGAAAATCGCCTCGATCAAATCGCCGCGCGATTGTTTGATCGCCAGCGCCGCCAGATCGGGATCATAAAGCGAGCCTTCGGCCATGACCCGATTGACCGCCAAGGCCAATTGCTCGCGGATTTGCGCCACCGAAAGCTCGGCCACGCCCAGATCGCCGCGCCGCTCTTCGGCCAGCCACGCATGGGCATTGTCAATCGCCCGTTCGCCGCCTTTGACTGCTACATACATCAGCGCACCTTTGTGGATCGGGGCAAAGCGGCCACTTGCGCGCCTGCGGTGAAAAAGAAATCCAAGCCCAAGGGGAAGAGGGCAGCGTTGGATTGAAAGGCCGCCGTTTCGGGCAGCGAAAGCTGCGCCTCATCCTTGATGCCCGCGCCGCTGAGCACCGCGCCGCGCGCCTCGATCTGCGCCATCTCGACGATCACTGTGGCCGAGCGGTCGGGATATTCGGCCGTGCCGATGCGCAAGGCGCCGAGCGGCAATTCGCCCCACGCCCCGATGGCAAATTGCGCCTGCGCGGCGGGCACCAATGGCGCGCCGGTGTGAAAGGTGATCCAGTCGCGCAGCGGCGCAAGATCATAGGACGGGGCCAGATATAGCGGTGTCTCGGGATCGCAAAGCGTCAAGACAACAGCCCCCGCGGCGGGCGAGAGAGGCGCGGGCGGAGCGGCGCCATGAAGCGTCTGGATATCGGCGGGGCGGGCCATGGCCGTCATCACTGCGCGAAAGGCGCGGGCCGATTGCACCGGCGCATCGCTGAACCCGCCCTCCAAAGCTGCGGTTTGCATCAATCCTCTCCTCGCACCATCGTGAAAAAATCCACCTTTGTCGCTGCGGCTTTGGCGGCGCGCGCCGCGTGGGCCTCGGCCAGCCCTTCGCGCAGGGGCGTCACGATGGCCGCCTCGACCTGCGGCGCGGCGCCGGTTTGCATCAACGCGTCGACCACTGCGGCCTGCCGCGCATGGGTCTTGTCGCGCCCTTGCACATAGCCATGACCGACCGCTCCGGTGGCCAGCCGCACCGAACAACGCGTCACCGTCATTTCGCCCAAATTGAACGGCGCGCCCACGGCCCCCGCCCGCCCGCGCACCATCACACCGCCCACCTCGGGCGCGCGCAAAATGACGTAATCGGGCGCCTCGCCATATTGCTCCCACAGCGCACAAAGCCGCGCCGCAGGCGCTTTGGCCAACACCCCCATCCACGCTTTGCGCACCTGTGTTTGCTGTGTCTGCTCGCTCACCGCTTGCATCTAGACATCTCACCCCAATTCTATACAACTATACAAATACTATACCGCCAGTGTCGAAACACCAATCCCTCCAACTGTGAAATTTTGATGACACCATGAGCAAAACCCCGATCTGGAAAGCCATTGCCGAGGGGCTGCGCGGCGACATCGCGCGGCACCATTACAAGGCGGGCGACAAGCTGCCGACCGAGGCCGAACTTGCCGCGCGCTACGGCGTCAACCGGCACACCGTGCGCCGCGCGCTCAAGGATCTGGCCGAGGCGGGCATGGTGCACGCGCGCCGCGGCGCGGGGGTTTTTGTCGCATTGGCCCCGACCGATTACCCCATTGGCCGCCGCGTGCGCTTCCACCAGAACCTGCGCAACGCGGGCCGCGCACCGGCCAAGGATATCTTGCATCTGACCACGCGCCTTGCCGACGCCGAAGAATGCGAGGCGCTGGACCTGCCGGAGGGCGCGATGGTGCATGCCTATGAGGGGCTGTCCTTGGCGGACGCACAGCCCATCGCCCTGTTTCGCAGCGTCTTTCCCGCCGCGCGGCTCGAAGGGCTTTGCGAAGTGATCCGCGAGACGCGCTCGGTGACGGCAGCGCTCGAAGCCTGCGGCGTGCGCGATTACACACGCGCCTCGACCCGCCTCAACGCCGTCGGCGCGACGGCGGTGCAGGCGCTGCATCTGCGCCTGCGCGAGGGCGCGCCGCTCTTGCGCACGCAAAGCATCAATATCGACGCCGAGGGCACACCGGTCGAATACGGCCATACGTGGTTTTGCGGGGATCGCGTCACGCTGACGGTCGGCGAACTGTAGGCCGCGACAGGACAGAGCGCGCCCTATGCGTAGCGCTCCAAGAACGCCTCGGCCGTCAGGCTTCGAAACTCGTCAAGCGCCGCGCGCAGCCGCTCATGCGGCCAATCCCACCACGCCAATGCCATCAGCCGCGCCGCCGTATCCGCATCAAAACGCCGGCGCAGGGGCACGGCCGGAATGCCCGCGACGATCATATAGGGCGGCACATCCTTGGTCACGATTGCCCCGCCCGCCACAACCGACCCGTGGCCAAGCATCACCTCGGGACGGATTTGCGCCCCGTGGCCGATCCATGTGTCATGACCGATGCGCGCACGGCGGCTGCGGCGGTGGGCAAACCATGCCTCGTCATCATCCGCATCGTCAAAATAATCGGCAGAGCGGTAATGGAAGTGATGCAGGCTGGCCTTGTCCAGCGGATGGTCCGTCGCACCGATGCGCACGCAACTGGCGATATTGGAAAACTTGCCGATCTCGGCATTGGCGATATCCGCATAGCGGTCGCAATAGGAATAATCACCGATCACCGAATGAGCGATGCGGCTGGCTTGGCCGATCTCCACATAGCGGCCAAACTGCGTATCGGTGATCTGGCAATCGGGGTGCAAAAACGGTTTTTGCGCGTTCAAACGGGCCATGGTCTTAGCGCCCTGCATCCGTGCCTTGGATTAGCTTGCGGCGCAGCCATCCCGACAGCGTGTCCATCACCATAACCATCGCGATGATCAAGAGGATGTAATAGGTCACCTCCTCCCAATCCTTTTGCGTGATGATCGCTTGGGTCAGCAAAAGGCCGATGCCGCCGCCGGTGATCGCGCCGATGATGGTGGCCGAACGGGTGTTGGATTCCAGATAGTAAAGCACCTGCGACAACAGCACCGGCGTGATCTGCGACAACACGCCGAACCGGTAGCGTTGCAAAGGTTTGGCCCCCGTCGAGGCGACGCCTTCGATCTGTTTTTCATCCACGTTTTCAAGCGCTTCCGAGAACATCTTCCCAAAGGATCCGGTATCGGTCAGCAAAATCGCCAAAGATCCGGTCAACGGCCCCGGACCGAAGGCGCGCGACAAAACGATGGTCCAGATCAACCCGTCCACCCCGCGCAGGAAATCGAACACCCGCCGCGCCGCAAAGCGCAGCGCGCCGAGCGGCGCGAAATTCTTGGCCGCCAGAAAGGCCAGAGGCAGCGCAATCATCGCCCCCCCGAAGGTGCCCAAAAAGGCCATCAAAACCGTTTCGACCAAGGCCCAAGCCACATCGCCGTGCCGCCACATCTTGTTGGTCCAAAAGGCGTTCCAAATCGCCCCCGCTTCGCCGTGCAGCGCGCGCGAGGCCAAAGCGCCCAATCCCAGCCCGTGATAGGGGCTGTCGAGCGTGAAGAAAAACAGCTCCCACCCCGCCGAATATTTGAACACTTCGGCGCGGTTGCGCGTGACGGTCAAGCGCCCCGCATCGGTCACCACCATAAGGCGGTTTTTGGACGCGCTGATGAAATCTGGCAAAGGGCCATCGGGCAAAACCGCATTGACCCCGCCTGCCGCGGGCGCGGCGGAAATCACGCCGTAATCGGGCACCCTATAGGTGACGGCATCGCCAAAGGTGACGATATGGCCGCGCCCGAGATCAATCACCGTCTCCTCGCCCAAACGCACCCAATCGGGCCCCTGCCCTTGTGAATAGCGGCCTTTGCGCTCGCCTTCGATGGCAATCTCGACCGCGCCGGAGCGGTTGTCGCGGCTGACGTGGGTTTTGTAGCTATAGGTGTCGGACAAGAGCGTTTTGGCATTGTTCACATTGACCCGCTCGCCAAGACCGGCCATGTCGAAGCTGATGAAAATATAGGTGAAATAGGCAAGGATCAGCGCAGGGATGGCCAGCGCCGTGATCCGTTTGCGCGTAAAAAGCGCAGCGGCCTGTGCCTGCATCCGGCCTTGGGGCATTGCTGTATCGCTCATGGGCGGACCTCGCGCAGTTTGCCGCCATGGGTCAGGCGGGCACGTGCCATGCTGGACATCTGGTCGACCACCACAATGGTCGCGAACAGCAACAAGAAGATCGCGGCGGCCTCGTCGAATTTGCCCTGCCCCCAGCTCATCGTGTTGCGCAAATCGTAACCAATGCCGCCTGCGCCGACGAAGCCGAGGATGGCCGAGGCGCGGATGTTGATCTCGAAGCGCAAGAGCGCGTAGCTGAGGTAATTGGGCGCGACCTGCGGCACCACGCCAAGCATCATCCGCTGCGCCCAATTGGCCCCCACCGAGGCCAGCCCCTCGACGGGTTTGAGCGCGCTGTTTTCATTGACCTCGGAGAACAGTTTGCCCAAGGCGCCGACCGTATGCAGGGCGATGGCGATCATCGCGGGCACCGGTCCGCCGCCGAGCAGGAAAATCAAGATCAGCGCCACAACGATCTCGGGCAGGGCGCGCAAAATATCCAAAACGCGGCGCAGCGGCCCCACCAGCCATGGCACCGGCGCCAGCCCGCGCGTCACCAAAAGCGACATCACCAATCCGATCATCGCGCCGAGCAAGGTCGAAGCGGCGGCAATATTGACCGTCTCGACCAGCGAGGGCAGGTATTTGACAAAATATCCCGGAAGCAAATGCGCCCGTTCGACCGCCTCGCGCACCACATCCGCCGGAAATCCGAGGATATTGGGCAACCCTTGCCAAAACCCGCCTGCGTTGCGATCGTCTGCGGTGCGAAACCCGCCGACCATCAGGGCGATGAACACCACGATCAACACCGTGTTGAGCACCCTCTTGCGGCGCGTTTGCGCCATATAGGCCTCTTTGAGCATCGCCGTTTCACCGGCGCCGTCGGTCATCTGTTGCATTCGCTTTCCTTGCAAAATTACAGGCCCCGCGCGGATGCGGGACCTGCAGAACGTCATGAAATCAATCTCTTAGTTCGATTTCGCCTTGCGTGCCTCGATGATCGAGACATAGGCGTCATGGTTGATCGGGTCGAAGCCGAGGCTCTCGCCCGCCGCCATGCCATAGGCGCATTCGGGATCGGCTTCATACATGCCGTCGACCAAGGCGATCATCTTGTCCTTGACCTCTTGGGGCAGGTCCTTGCGCAAAACAACGGGGCCTTCGGGGATCGGTTTGGAGCGCCAGATTTCCACCAGATCGTTCATATCGACGAGCCCCGCATCCACAGCCTTGCGCAGCGCGCCGGAGTTGTAACCGTCTTCCCAATTGCCCTGCCCGTCGGCCCATGTCACGCCGCCATCGATATCGCCGTTGTTGACCGCAACGATGGTCTGCTCGTGGCCGCCGGTGAATTTCACCTCGCCGAAATACTTGCCCGTCTCCATGCTCACCCCGTCCTTGTATTGCGGGATTTCGATGGAGGGGATCAAATAGCCCGAGGTGGAATTGGGATCGCCAAAGCCGAACACCTTGCCTTGCATATCGTCGAGCGATGCGACGCCGCTGTCTTTGCGGGCAAAGCCGATGGAGTGATAGCCGTAAGAGCCGTCCAGATTGATTTTGACCAAGACCGGCTCGACCGCATCGGGGTTTTGGATGAACACCGCCGCATAGCCCGACGCGCCAAGCCACGCCATATCAAGCGTGCCGCCCAACAGGCCTTGGATCACGCCGTTATAATCGGCAGGGGCAAAAAGCTTGGTCTCGACCCCGAGCAACTCTTCGGTCTGCGCGCGCAGGCATTCGTTCGAATTCATCCGGTCTTGGGCGTTCTCGCCGCCCAAAAGGCCGATGCGGAATTCGGTGATCGCGTGGCCCTCGGCCGTGACGCTACCGGCCAAAGTGGTGGTTGCAAGGGCTGCTGCCATCAAGGTTTTCATGGGTGTTTTCTCTCTCATGCTAGGGGCGCCGGCACCGGCGACCGTGGGACAATCAAAAAGCCGCAACGCCTTCGCGCGCGGCCTTATCAAGGGTTTCGATTTCGGTGGATGTGGCGGCCTCGCTAAAGGAGGCATCGGCGCCATAGATATCGCGCGCCACACCAGTGGTCAGCTGGGCAGGCGTGCCGTCAAACACGATGCGCCCGTCGCGCATGCCGATCACGCGGTCGCAATAGCGCCGCGCCGTATCGAGCGTGTGCAGATTGGCAATCACCATCCGCCCGTCCTCTTCATGGATCCGGCGCAGCGATTGCATCACGATCTGCGCATTCATCGGGTCCAGCGAGGCAATCGGCTCGTCGGCCAGAATGATCTGCGGGTCCTGCATCAGGGCGCGCGCTATGGCCACGCGCTGCTGCTGCCCGCCCGACAGGGCCTCGGCGCGTTTGGGTGCGTGCTGCGCAATGCCGAGCCGGTCGAGAATATCAATCGCCCGCTCGATATCGGTCTTTGGGTAGAGATTGAACATCGTCGCGACGGTCGAGCGCCGGTTCAGCGTGCCGTGCAGGACATTCGACACCACATCCATACGCGGCACCAGATTGAACTGTTGGAAAATCATCGCGCATTGCGATTGCCAGCGCCGCTTGGCCGCGCCCTTGAGGGCGGTCACATCGCAGTCGTCAAACCGGATCTGCCCCGAGGTTGCGGGCGTGAGGCAATTGAGCATCCGCAGCAGGGTCGATTTGCCCGCGCCCGAGCGTCCGATCACGCCGATCATCATCGGGCGTTCGACGGTGATATTGGCCTTGTCCACGGCAATATTGCCGCCAAAGGATTTGGTCAGATCGGTCAGTGTCAGCATATCGCCCCCATAGGTGTTGGGGGGCGTATAGCGGCCCGCTGGAATCAGTTTCTTTTCAGTTTTGCGAAGTTTTCATGACGCCATGCATCGGGTCCGCGCGGCGCGGCGCGCTTATGTCACGTGATAGACGTCGATCACAACCACGCCCCCGCGCGGCGCGATCGAGCATACAAACAACGCCTCGGACAGCCAGCGATGCGGCCCATGCGGCGCATCGAACACCGGCGCGGCGCGCATGTAATACTCATCCGGCGCCACCGCATCTCCGGCCCGCAGCCGCGCACGCACCGCATCGGAGGACACCCGCAGCCCCTTGTTCACCACATAGATCAAAGTGCCATCCTCGGCCTCGATACTATAGTGCGCCTCGATGCGGCTGGTGCCGTCCGGCTCGATCACCGGCCAGTCGGACCCGCCCGCCAACACCTGCCCCGTAAGGCGGGGGCCATGGACACGCCCGCCGGTGATCGGGATATGCAGCCGCTCGCCGTGGGGCGCGGCGCCCGCCGAACGCGGCGTGTCGATCTCGGCCTCGATGGTAAAGACCGGCTCGAGCGCGGGGCGCACGGGCGCGCTCATAGCGCCGCCAGCCATGCGCACATGGCGCGCAATTTGGCCTGCGACGCGTCGCAATATTCCATCGCCCGCAAATAGCCATGGATCAACCCCGCGCCCTCGTCGATCTCGACCGCGACCCCTGCGGCGCGCAGCTTCTCGCCATAGACCAGACCGCTGTCGCGCAGCGGATCATATTGCGCCACGGCAATAAACGCGGACGCAAGGCCGCTGTGATCGGCCGCGACATAGGGCGCAACGCGCGGGTCAGTCGCAAGCAGATGCTCGTTTTCGGCCCCGCCCACGAGCATACGGTTCACCATCGGCATGCCCTTGGTTTGCAACAACGGCGCCTCGGCGTTCTCGATCATCGACGGGCGCGTGAGATCGAATTCGGTGCAAGGGTAGACCAGAAGCTGCCCCAAAAACCCGAAATCCTTCATCGCCAGCGCTGCCGCCGCCGCCAGATTGCCCCCCGCGCTATCCCCGCCGATGGCGATGCGGGCCGGATCAATCCCCAGCTGCGCGGCATTCTCGCGGCACCAAAGCGCCACATCACACATCTGGTTGAAGGCGGCCGGAAACACATGCTCGGGGCAGAGCGCATAATCGACGCTGACCACCGTTTGTTTGTTCCACGAGGCGATGCGCGCGGTGATATCCGCATGGGTTTCGGGCGATCCTTGCATGAAGGCGCCGCCATGGGCGTAGATCAGACAATCCTGCGCGCCGGTATTTGCACCCGCATCCGCGCCCGTATACCGAAACACCCGCACACGCAGCCGCCCTGCTTCGCTCTCGATCCAATGCTGCGCGCTTTGGTCCACATCTTGCGGCGCAGGCAGCGCCATATTGGTCGCGACACTCTCGAAATGCGCGCGCCGGTCCTGCGCGCTGGCGCCCTGCTTGAGCGTCGCCCATTGGGCCGACCATTCGGCCATGAAATCATTGATCTGCGGGTTGAGCATCTTTTACCTCTTGAGGACATCGCCAAGGATCATCGCCACCGCGCGATCACGCAGCCGCTTTTGCCCCTCGCGGGTGTAAACGGATGCGCCGAACAGCGCCGAAAACGTCGGCTTGTTCGACACGTTGAAAAACGACAAGGCCGAGATTTGCCAGTGCAATTCGGTCGCATCCACATCGGCGCGAAAATCACCTGAGGCCGTGCCCCGCGCGATCAGATCGGACAGACGCGAAATCGCCCCTTCGTTCAGATCGCGGATCAGCTTGGAGTGGCGCAGGTAATCGGCGTGGTGGATGTTCTCGATCATCACCATGCGAATGAAATCGGGATTTTTGCGGTGATGATCAAAGGTGAAAGCGACCAGAGCTTCCAATGCCGCGCGCGGCTCCAGCGCATCCAGATCGAGCTTGCGCTCGCCGTCGCGGACCTTGGCATAGGCCGCTTCGAGCGCCCGCGCGTAAAGCCCTTCCTTATCGCCGAAGTAGTAATAGATCATCCGCTTCGAGGTCGCGGTCTTGGCCGAAATGTCGTCAATTTTGGCCCCCGACAACCCGCTGCGCGCAAACTCCGCCACCGCCGAATTCAAGATATCGCGCCGCACGCGGTCGGGATCCTGCCGCCACAGGCCTTTGGTTTTTGCATTTTCTTTCAATGGTCTAACCACGTATTTTCGCCTTGGTTCCTGTCTGGGTAGCATGATTGCTTTTAAACGAGAAGTTAAAAGTGGTTGACGAATTTAACCGTCCGTTACATTTTGACGCAGGTTCGGGCGACTCGCTCGGATCAAGGGAGGATTGCACCACATGGCCACGGGCCCCGATCAAAACTGCGCCCCGATTGCGCCCGAAACCCGCCTGCGCCAAGTGCGCGTCGGCTTGGCCGGACGGGGCATCCAGTTGTCGCGCACACCGGCCATGCATATCGCCGAAGGGCGCGCGCATGGGCTGGACTACCGCTATGATCTGCTCGACCCCGACGCGATGGAGGGCGCGCCCAGCCTGCGCCAGATCATCGAGACCGCCGAGGCCGAAGGCTTTGCGGGTCTCAACGTCACCTTCCCCTTCAAACGCGAGGTGATCGCGCTGCTCGATGATCTGTCGTCTGCCGCGCAAAAGGTCGGCGCGGTCAATACCGTTGTCTTTGCCAATGGCAAACGGCGCGGGCACAACACCGATTTTTGGGGCTTTGCCGAAAGCCTGCGCCGAGGCCTGCCCGATGCGCCGCGCGCTTGCGCGCTGCTCTTGGGGGCGGGCGGTGCAGGCGGCGCGGTGGCCCATGCCTTGCGCGATGTCGGCGTGGCCGATCTGATGATTTTCGATCAATCCGCCGAGGCCGCAGGGAATTTGGCCGATGCGGTTGGCGGGCGCGCGGTCAGCGATCTTGAAGCGGCGGCGCGCATGGCCGACGGCATCGTCAACGCCACCCCCATGGGCATGGCCAAATTGCCCGGAACCGCGATCGACACGGCGCTGCTCGCACCGCGCCATTGGGTCGCCGATATCGTCTATTTCCCGCGCGAAACCGCGCTTTTGGCCCATGCGCGCGCCAAAGGATGCCGCGTTCTGGACGGCTCGGGCATGGCGGTGTTCCAAGCGGTGCGCGCTTTTGAGCTTTTTACCGGTCTGCAGCCTGACGCCGCACGTATGCGCGCCACTTTCGAGACCCTCAACGAGACGAATTGAACGAAAAACTGAACAAGACGAGACGCTTAAGGGAGGACTACCATGCGTTTGACCACCACACTTTCCGCATTGGCCATCATGGCCGCGGGGGCCGTATCGGCCGCAGATGTCGTCGACATCACCTATTCGGACACCGTGCCGGAGAATGATCCGCGCTCTGAAATCTTGAAAACCGCATTTGGCGAATGCCTCGGCGAAGGTTTCAATTTCAAAGCCTACCACGGCGCCACCTTGTTCAAACAGGGCACCGAATTGACCGCCATGCAGCGCGGCAACCTCGACATGGGCAACCTTGCGATCTTTGATTTCTATAATCAGGTGCCCTCGACATCGGTTCTGGGCACGCCTTTCTTGTTCCGCGACTACGAACACATGCGCGCGGTCTACTCGTCGGATGTTCTGGCCGATCTGGAAGCCGAAATCGAAGCGCAAGCCGGCGTCAAAATCCTCGCCTACCCCTACATTGGCGCGCGCCATTTGGGCTATAAGGGCGACAAGCAGATCATGACCCCTGCCGATCTCGAAGGCGTCAAGCTGCGTATGCCGGGCGGTGAAGGCTGGCAGTTTGTCGGCTCTGCCATGGGCGCGACCCCTGTTCCCGTCGCCTTCACCGAAGTTTACACCGCGCTGCAAACCGGTGCCATCGACGGGCAAGACAACGGCTTCCCCGCGACCTATTCGATGAAGTTCCACGAAGTGATGGATTACATCGGCACGACCTCGCATCTGATCGCGGCGAATGAATTCACCATGTCTTTGGACAAATGGAATTCTCTCGACGCGGCGCAGCAAGCCAAAGTGCAAGAATGTGCCGACAACTTCGAAGCGGCGCTCGATGCCTCGACGCTGCAGCTTGAAAAAGACCTGCGGACCAAAATCGAGGAAAGCGGTGTGAAAGTCTACATGCCCGACAACGCGGCCTTCCAAGAGCACGTGCTGGGCGTTTATCGCGACAGCAAATATTCGGAGCAATGGCCCGAAGGCTTGGTCGAAGCGATCCAAGCGGTCAAATAAGCCGCAAGCATAAGACCCAAAGCAGGCGAGGCCCCCTCGCCTGCCTTGGGCCAATTTATTCTTTTGCCTGATGTCTTGCGACCTGAAAGGGTGACACGGATGCATAAACTCAACCAGATCCGGATCGTGCTGGGCAAGGGCGCGGAGATGATTGTCGCCGCGCTTTTGTTCTCGATGTTCGTCACCTTCCTGTTGCAGATCTATTTTCGCTTTTTCACCGACCTGCCCGTGGGTTGGACGGTGGAGTGGGTGACCATCGCATGGCTTTGGGGCATCCTTTTCGGCTTTGCTTTTGTGGTGCGCGAAAGCGATATCATCCGCCTTGATGTGCTCTATTCCGCCCTGCCGCGCGGCGCACGGCGGGTGATGGATGTCATCACCGGCCTGACCTTGGCGGGGGTGTTTTTATACACGCTTCCGGCCTGCTGGGACTACATAGATTTCATGATGCGCGAGCGCACGGCCTATATGCGGCTGCCGTTCTTTTGGGTGTTTCTCATCTATATTCCCTTCGCGCTCTCCGTCGTCGTGCGCGGATTGATCACCGCCTATGCCGGCCTCACCGGCACGGGACGTTTGCACGACACCGCCCAGAACGCAGAGAGCTTTGACCATGATTGATCCCTTTACCCTCAGCCTGATCATCATCGTCGCCCTGTCGCTTTTCGGCGCCTCGGTGGGGCTGGCCATGATCGCGGGCAGCTTTGTCTATCTGATCGTCGCGGGGCCGGACAGCTCGATTGCCGCCGAAACCATGCTGCAGGGCCTGTTCAACAATTACACGTTGCTGGCCATTCCGCTGTTCATTCTGGCCGCCGATATCATGAACATCGGCTCGCTCGCCGACCGGCTCTTGCGCTTTGCGCAGGCCTTGGTCGGGCGGTTCCGCGGCGGTTTGGGTCACGTCAATGTAGTCTCGTCCCTGATCTTTTCGGGCATGTCGGGATCGGCCGTCGCCGATGCGGTTGGCATGGGGAAAATCATCATCAACCTGATGACCCGCGACGGCAAATATACCAAAAGCTACGCCGCCGCGATCACCGCCGCCACCGCGACCGTCGGCCCGATCATTCCGCCCTCGATCCCGATGGTGCTCTATGCCATCGTGTCGGACCAATCGGTGGGCTTTCTCTTTGCCGCTGGCATGTTGCCCGGATTGCTCATGGCGCTGTCCATGGCAATCATGAACTATATCATTGCGCGCAAACGCGATTTCCCCGTCGATGACGTGGTGCCGGTCCGCGACTTGCCCCGTATCACATGGAAAGCCCTGCCCGCGCTGATGTTGCCGGTGATCTTGCTGGGCGGGATTTACTCGGGCGTCATGACCCCGACCGAAGCCGCCGCCGTGGCCGCGCTTTATGCGCTGCTGATTTCGGTGATCTTCTACCGCTCGGTCAGCCTCAAGGACTTCTACGAGGCGCTGCTCGGCTCGGCCCGCTCGACCGCCTCGGTCGGCGTGCTGGTCGCAGGGGCGATCACCTTCAACTATGTCATCGCCCGCGAACAGCTTCCGGTCACTATCTCCGACATGCTTGGCCAATACGACTTCACCAAGGTGCAGTTCCTGATCGTCGTCAACATTCTGTTCTTGGTGCTTGGCATGGTGCTCGAAGGCGGGGCGATCTTGTTGATCATCGTGCCGATCCTGATCCCTTCGGTGCAGGCCATGGGCATTGATCTGGTCCATTTCGGGGTGATCGTCGTGGTCAATGCGATGCTGGGTCTGATCACGCCGCCCTATGGGTTGTTGCTCTTTATCACCGCCAATATCACCGACGAGCCGATCGGGCGGATCATCCGCGACATCTGGCCCTTTATTGCGGCCCTGCTGGTGGCGCTGATGATCATCACCTTCGTGCCCGATTTCGTCCTCTTCCTCCCGCGCCTTCTGGGCTATCAAGGATAGCACCAAAAGACCCTCCCGCGCGGAGCCCCGCTTGCCGGTCCCCACCGGCAGGCGGGATTTTTTGTCAAGGATGATCGGGGCCGTGCGTGCATAGACGCATGCGGCGCCAAGGTCATATTTCCAATCCACCCTGATCGCAAAGCAATGCTAACCCTCTAACCCCATCCTAAGGTATGGGAAGTATGGGTGGCACGGCCCTATACTCGTCAGTCACGGCGCCAGAGCGGGAGACTGGCCCAAAGGGGGGATAGATGACACAGGAGAACCATGGGCCGACAGCCCCGATTGCAAACCCCGTTTTGGGCGCGCAGGCCGGATTGCGCCCGCCTCGCAAACGGCCCGGCGTGGTCGGACGCCCCACGCTTTGCGCAAGGCTCGCGCAAGCCGTCGCGACAGCGCGCATTTCAATCGTCAGCGCCCCGTCGGGATACGGCAAAACCACGCTTCTGGCGGAAACCTATCGCTATTTCGACCACAGCGACGTGCCCCATATCTGGCTCAGCGGCACCCATTCCGACAGCGACCCCGCGTGGATCGACGGCATCCTTGCGCGGCAATTGTCCGATCATCTGGGCAGACCCCACAAAG
This sequence comes from Litorivita sp. NS0012-18, assembly GCF_040371945.1. Classification (NCBI taxonomy): domain Bacteria; kingdom Pseudomonadati; phylum Pseudomonadota; class Alphaproteobacteria; order Rhodobacterales; family Paracoccaceae; genus Litorivita; species Litorivita sp. NS0012-18. The sequence goes on from NZ_BAABWS010000001.1 coordinate 951,347, forward strand.
CCGATAGCGGTTTCGCGCATCTGGCGCATGAGGTGTCGCAAACCCAACCCGTCGCCGTGTTGATCGACAACTGGGATTTCATCGAGACGCCGGAAATGAACCGCTATTTCGACCGGCTGCTGCAAGCCACCGAAGGGGTCGCAAATTTCGTGATTTCCTCGCGCAGCACGCCTCGCTTTGCGATCGAAGCCTACCGGCTTGCAGGGGAGCTTAAGGAATTCGGGCTTCAGGATCTGCGTCTGGACGACGCCAGTTGCTGGGAAATCCTGCAAAGCGGTGAGGCCGCCATCGACCCCTCGCCCCATACGGTCAAGCTGCTCGGGCGCACCGAAGGCTGGCCTGCGGGGGTGCAGTTGCTGCGCCTCGCGCTGGAGCGAAACCCCCACGCCTCGGAACTGGAATTTTCAGGCTCGCGCGAGGATGTGTCCAACTACCTTCAAGAAACGCTCTTTTCGGGCCTCGATGCCGAAACAAAAGCCTTTTTGTGCCATATCGCCTATCTGGATGAAATGAGCCCCGAGTTGATCGATGCCATCTTGCCCGGACAAAACGCGGCGCAAAGTTTTGCCCGTATCCGGCGCGAAAACATCTTGCTCAACGAGATCAACGAGGGCAGCAGCAACTACCGCTTTCACACGCTGTTTCGTGATTTCCTGCTGGCGCGTGCGGGGCAATATGCCGCCCATTCCGAGGCCGAGATCAGCGCCCGCGCCTCGCGGTTCTATGCGCTGCGAAACGATGAGGTGCACTCGATCTGGTATGCGATCCGCGCCGGTGATGTGGCCCAATCCATCACCCAGATCGAACAATATGCCGAAGCGCGATTGGTCGCCGAGGGGCGGATCAAGATGTTCACCGAATGGGTGAGGTTGCTGCTCGACCAGAAGGCGGAATTACCGCCGCCGGTCGAATACTGGTATCGCTGGTGCCTTGTTTTCACCGGCCGCTGGGAAGTGGCGGCCGAATTGAAACACGCCGGATCGGAGCAACGCGACTGTATCATTGATGCCGTCATCGGCGCCTTCAGCGATGATCAGGAGCGGCTCAAATCCGCGGTTCAAAGGTGGAGTGCAAACCGGATGGACGCCGATCCATTCAGCCACGCGGTCATGTTCTGCGCCGGAGCCATCACCGAAATGTCTGCGGGCAATTATCGGGCCGCATGGAGCGAGATCAACAAAGCCAGCCTCGTTGTGCGCCAGACCGAAGGGGGTTTTGGGCGCACATGGGTCAATGTCCTGTCGGTTCTGGTCGACACCGGCGGCGGGCGCATAAACGACGCCCTCGCCACCGCCAATAAAGCGATTGAAGAGGCCGAGCATTCCTTGCTGCCCACAGCGCCAGCCGCGCGTATGGCACGTTTGGCCTCGGCCATCGTGCATTACCATCGCGGCGACGACGCGGGCGCGATCGAGGCGCTCGGCTATGCCAATACCGAAAGCGACGACCATACCTTGCCCATTCTCACCGTGATGGCCAGCGCCGTGGCCCGCGAATTGGGAGTATTTTGGCAAAAGCGCCCCTTTGAGGAGCGCCCGCCCTCGGCGGCGATTGATCTGGTGTCCGAGGCGCTTTCGATTGAATCCATGCTGCGCACCCAATGGGACGCAGAGCGGTTTATCTTGCGTATGGAAGGGTTTGAGGCCAAATACTCGGCCGCCTATCACGTCTCGCCCTCCATCGAGCAATACGGTTGGAATTTGCCGGATTTGCGCGAGGTGCTGGGCATCCGCCATGCGCTTGCAACGGGCGATTTGCACAAGGCCAATGCGCTCATATCGCCCGCCATCAACCGCAGCCAGCGCACGGGGCGCGGGACCACCGAAATGCGCCTCGCGCTGTTGCGCGTCATCGTGCTTTACCGTCAGGACAAATATGGCGCGGCCCTGCGCAGCCTGATCCAACAGGCCGAACGGGCGGCCAATGACGGGCTCTACCGCCCCTTTGTCGAACTGCGCCATATGCTACAGCCGCTGGTCGGCGATCTGATCGAAGCGGGGCGGCGCTCGCCCATCGGGCGCGATCCGGCGGGATGGGCGCGGCTGTGTGATCTGCTCGGCGCGCCTGCGGACCCCGCCAAGACCACAGAGACCAAGGTCAATGCGTTGTCGGGACTAGAGCGCAGCCTGCAAGTCACCGCACGCGAAAGCGAAATCCTCTCGTTTCTTGATCTGGGGCTGAGCAATGCCGAAATCGGCCAAAGGCTTGGCATCTCCTTGCCCACGGTCAAATGGCATCTTGCGAACCTCTATTCCAAACTCAACGTGAAGAACCGCGCAAGCGCCGTGCGCTTTGCCCGCGACAACGGGCTGACCTGACCCAATCCTTTGGAACGATGCCGCGGCGGTCACCCCCAAGATGAGCCCAAGTCCGTAGATTTTGCGCAAGGTGGACCCCGTGATGTCACCCTGCCCAACCGCAAACGCCGGCCCTCGCAGGCCGGCGGTCTTGATCACTGTGCTGGAAGGTCGCGCCCGTCCGGCCCCGACCGCGACACTAATTCACCGCGCGGGTGCGCCCCTCCCAATAGGGTTTGCGCAGCTCGGTCTTGAGCACCTTACCCGCGCCGGAAATCGGCAGGGCCTCGATCATCGAAACGCTGCGCGGCACTTTGTAACCGGCGATCTTTTCGCGGCAATGGGCGACGAGGTCTTCGGCCTCCAGCGTGCAATCGGGCGCCAGCACCACAAAGGCATGCACCGCCTCGCCCCATTCGTCGGACGGTATGCCAATCACCGCACAGGCGGCCACCGCCGGATGGCTGGCGACCGCATTTTCGACCTCTAGGGAATAGACGTTTTCGCCCCCCGAGATGATCATATCCTTCGAGCGATCCACGATGAAAACATATCCCGCCTCATCCATATAGCCCATATCACCCGTCCACAGCCAACCGTCCTTGATGGCCTTTGCCGTGGCCTCGGGCTGTTTCCAATAGCCCTGCATCACATTGTCACCCGCCACGGCGATCTCGCCGATCTCGCCGCGCGCGGCCTCGGTGCCATCGCCGTTCAAGATACAGACGCGATTATGCACAAAACTGCCGCCCGCAGAGCGCATGCGCGCATCGATACGCGTGGCTTTGTCATGGTCCGCGGCGCGCAGCATCGTATTGGTCGCCGCGCTTTCGGTCATGCCATAGACCTGCATCACCGACACGCCCGCAAGCGCCTCCAGAATGCGGTCCACCAAGGCCTGCGGCGCGGGCGAGGCACCGTAAAGCAGGCTGCGCACGCTGCTCTTGTCGGCATCCATGAATCCGGCGTTGCCAAGGCTCATCTGCAACATCACCGGCACCATCAAAAGATCGGTAATCTTGTGGGTTTCGATCAATTGCCCGACAACCGCAGGATCAAAGGCAGGCAACATCACATGGGTCCCGCCGCGCAAAAGCGTGCAGATCGTCGTCATCAGATCAGCCAGATGGAACATCGGCGCGGCATGCAGCGCGACGGCATCGGGGCCATATGCCCCTTCGGCCAAAATGCCCAACCCCGAGGTCATGATATTGCGGTGCGAGAGCATCACACCCTTGGACCGCCCCGTCGTGCCGCCCGTATAGAACAGCCCGTAAGTGTCGTCGTCGCCCGCATGCACATCCGCCACCGGATCATGCGCCGCAATCAGATCCTCCAACCCGACACAGCCCTCGGGCAGATCACCATCGCCGATGAAAACCACATGCGCCAGACCCGCGCATTGCGCGCGCAATTGCGCCGCCATCGGCGCGAACATGTCATCGACGAACAGCACCTTGCAATCGCTGTCGTTCAAACAATAGGCGACCTCCTCGGCGCTCCACCGGAAATTGACCGGATTGACCAAAGCCCCGATCCACGGCACCGCAAGATAGTATTCCAGATACCGATCCGAGTTCAGCGCCAGCGCGCCCACCACCTGCCCCGGCTCGACACCGAGCGCGCGCAATCCGCCCGCGATCCGCGCAACGCGCTCGGCCAGCGTCGCGAAACTGTGGTTGCGATCACCGCAAATCGTGGCCGTGGCCTCGGGGCGGATTTGCACGGCGCGGTGCAAGCCTTGGGTAAAGCTGCTGCCGACCATCGATCGGCCTTGGGCATCATCATGTTTCATTCGGGTTTCCTCCTCCTACGCGCGTCCGGCGCGCTCAATATGGATCAGCTTGCAAAGGCAAGCGGGTAGATCAGATACAGGCCAAAGCCCGCGAGCCCGCCATGGGCCAGCGCCACCACCAGCGGGATTTTTTCGGCAAATAATGTGCGCAGCAAAACACGACCGCCGAGCATCGCAAAGGTGATTACGATCACCCCCCACCACGGGCCTTCGGGCGCCGCTCCGCGCAGATGCGCCACATACAATAGCGCAAGGCCCAAAAGCCCCGCCAATCCGTGCCCCGAGCCGAGCAAGCTTGGATAACGCACCCGCACCGCGACCAGAAATGTCATCAACAATCCGCCGCATGCCCCCGCCGCAAGCAACAAAAAGGCCATTTGAATCAGTGTCATACTCTCTCTCCCATTTCTTATTTGCCTTTAAAATCGGCCCCGCGCTTGTCCAAGAACGCGGCCACGCCTTCGGCGAAATCCTCCGTCCGGCTGGCCTTGCGAAAGGCCAGACGCTCCATCTCCAGATGCACGTCAAGCGGGCGGGTTTCGGCCCCGTCGATCAACTGCCGCCATGCCGCGAAGGCCGCCGTGGGCCGCGCCGCCATCTCGGCGGCCAAAGCCTGCGCTTCGGACTGCAGCGCCTCTTGCGCCACGATGCGATCGACCAATCCGGCGCGCTGCGCCTCCTCGGCGTCCCAGACCTGTGACAACAGCATGAGCCGCGTGGCATTGTGTCGCCCGATCCGGCGCGGCAAATACCATGTGCCGCCGCAATCCATCGCCGCACCGATCCGGTCATAGGCCATCAAGAACCGCGTGCCCTGCGCCGCAATCACCAGATCACAGCCCGCCGCCAAGCTCAGCCCCGCCCCCGCCACGGCCCCGTGGACGGCGGCGATTTTGGGCGCGGGCAATGCCGCAAGCGTGGTGATTGCAGGGTGCAGCGCATCAAGCAATTCATCGACCACAGCCGCCGCTTGGCCAATGTCATCGGCAAAACGTTTCAGATCGCCCCCCGCCACAAAGGCCCGCCCCTCGCCGCGCAAGATCACGGCGCGCGGCGGTTTTGCCGCGATCTGCGCGACCGCCGCGCCAAAGGCGCGCGCCATGGGCACATCAATGGCATTCATCGCCTCGGGGCGGTTCAAAACGAGGGTGGCAATCTCGCCGCCCTCGCTCCAGTCAACGAATGCGCTGCTCATGCCGCGCGCCCGTAGTAGCGCACATCACCGCGCGCATTGGCAAAGGCCGCAGGAAGCGTAAACCTTGCGCCCGCGCTGCGCGCCAGATCGGCGCAGCGGGCGGCAAATTCGGCGCTGCCGATTTGCTCGATCGCGGCCATCGGCCCGCCCAGATAGGCCGGAAAGGCCCATCCCAAACAAGCGGCCAGATCCGCCTCGGCGGCATCCTCGATCACCCCGTCATCCCAGCAGCGCGCCGCCTCGACCAGCTGTGCGTAAAGCAGGCGCTCGCGCGCGGCGTCCAAGGTGATCGGCGCATCGGCTTTGGCAAATTGCGCAAGATAATCGCGGTCGATCCGTTTGGACCCGTCAGCGCCGTATTGATAGATACCTTGGCCCGCCTTACGCCCCGCGCGCCCGTCTTGGTCCAGTTGGTCCAGAACCAGATGGCTGCGCGCGCGGTCCGCACCGATCTCGCCGCTCTCGCGGGTCTCGAAGAAATGCGAAATATGGTGCACCGTGTCATTGCCGACCTCATCGCCAAGGCAAAGCGGCCCGACCGGCATGCCCAAGGCTTCGCCCGCCTTTTCGATCACCGCCGGATCACAGCCATCCATCAGCAAATGCATCCCTTCGCGCAGATAGGCGTCGACACAGCGGGTGGTGAAAAACCCGTATCCGTCATTAACGATCACCGGCGTTTTGCGCGTCTGTGCCAGATAATCCATCGCCCGCGCCAAACACGCCTCGCTGGTCGCCGAGCCGGAAATCACCTCGACCAAGGCCATTTTCGGCACCGGAGAGAAATAATGCAGCCCGATGAAATTTTGCGGCCGCGCGCTGGCTTTGGCCAATTCGTCAATCGGCAAAGCGGAGGTGTTGGTCGCGAAAATCGCGCCCTCTTCCAAGACGGCCTCGACCTCGCGGATGGCTTGATGTTTGACCTCGGTGTTCTCCAAGATCGCCTCGATCACCATCTCACAGCCTTTGAAGGCCGTGACATCCGCGCCGACATGAAGATGCGACAGGATTTTGTCGCGCTTGACCGCGCTCATGCGGCCGCGCGCGATCTGTTTGTCGAGACCCGCCGCGATGCGCGCGCGCGACGCCTTGGCGATATCCTCGCTGCGATCAACCATCACCACATCGATGCCCGCCGCGGCAGTGACCTCTGCGATACCCGCACCCATGATGCCGGTCCCCAGCACACCGATCCGTCTCATTGCGGATTTTGCGGGGGCGGCCGGACGGCGTTTGAGCCGGTCTGCCGCCTGTTTGGTGATGAACATCGTGCGCACGATGTTGAGCGCCGCAGGGCTGCGCAACAGCTGGACAAAATATTTTTGCTCCATCTTCTGCGCCTGATCAAAGGGCAACATCGAGCCGTCATGCAAGCACCGCAAAATCGCCAAAGCTGCGGTAGTGTTGCCCTTGGTGGCCACATGGCTGAGCGTGCTGGCCGCCGTCAGAGCGACCGCATTTTGCGGCGCATAGGCATTGCCGCCGGGGATTTGGAAACCTTTGTCATCCCACGCGGCCTGTGCGGTGACGCGGCCCTCGGCCAAGGCGCGCAGCGCGGTGTCGAGCACCTGTTCTTGCGGGACGGCCTCATGGGCCAATCCGATTTCGACGGCCTTTTCGCCCGACATCGGCTTGCCTTGCATCAAGATCGGCAAAGCCGCTTGCAACCCGACGAGCCGCATCACGCGCTGTGTACCTCCCGCGCCAGGCAAAAGGCCAAGCCCGACCTCGGGCAATCCGTATTTTGCACCCTGCGTCACGACGCGGTAATGGCAACCGAGCGCCAGTTCTAGCCCCCCGCCAAGCGCCAGCCCGTTGACCGCCGCCACCACAGGCTTGCCGCAGGTTTCGATGCTGCGAAACGTATCGCCCAATTTGGAAACTTCGGCCAAAAGGCTGGCCGCTGTGCGCGCCGGATCGGCCCATGCCTCAACCATATTGAGGTCGGCGCCCGCCATAAATCCGTTGTCCTTGCCCGAGGTGATCACGATGCCGGTGACGGCATCATCGGTCGCGGCGTCAGTGGCCGCTTCGGCAATCGCCTCGATCATCCCCGGAGCAAAGACATTCATCGAGCGCTGCGCAACATCGATGAACAAAATGGCAATGGCTTCGCGATTTTCGCGGCGGATCATGTTGTTATAGGTTTTCTCGGTCATATCTCACACCCGCTCGATAATGGTGGCAATGCCCATGCCCGCGCCAATGCACAGGGTTGCAAGGGCGGTTTTCTGGCCTGTGCGCTCCAGCTCGTCCAAGGCAGTGCCAAGGATCATCGCGCCGGTCGCGCCCAAAGGATGGCCCATCGCAATGGCGCCGCCGTTGACGTTGACACATGCGCTGTCCAGATCGAGCGCCTCGGTAAAACGCAACGCGACGGCCGCAAAAGCTTCGTTGATTTCAAACAGATCGATGTCGGATTTCGACATGCCCGCGCGGCGCAGGGCCTTTTCGGAGGCGGCCGCAGGTGCGGTCAGCATGATCGTCGGCTCCGAGCCGATTTCGGCAAATCCGCGAATGCGCGCGCGCGGTTTCAACCCTGCCGCTTTGCCCGCCTCGGCGGACCCGAGCAGCATGGCGCAGGCCCCGTCGACAATGGCCGAAGAATTGCCCGGATGGTGGAAATGCCCCATGGCGTCCACCTCGGGGTAGCGCATCAGGCCCATGGCGTCATAGCCCATCGCGGCGCCCATTTTGGCAAACGAAGGGTTCAATGCGGATAGGGTTTCGACGCTGGTCTGCGGGCGGATATTCTCGTCGCGCTCAAGCAACACCTCGCCCAAGACATCACGGACAAGCGCGATAGAGCCGTCGAAATATCCCGCCTCCCACGCCGCATGGGCGCGCGCGTGCGAACGGGCGGCAAACCCGTCCAGATCGGCGCGGCTATAGCCGTATTTGCTGGCAATCAGATCGGCGGAAACGCCTTGCGGGATGAAATGCGACGCATAGGCGATAGCCGGATCGGTGGTCCAAGCCCCGCCGTCGGACAGGATCGGCACGCGGCTCATGCTCTCGACGCCGCCCGCGATGACGAAATCCGCGCCGCCCGCCGCGATTTTACCCGCCGCCGTATTGACCGCCTCAAGCCCCGAGCCGCAAAACCGGTTGAGCTGCACCCCTGCGGTGGTCTCGGCGTAGCCCGCATTGATCGCTGCAAGGCGCGGCAGCACCTGACCTTGTTCGCCCACGGGGCTGACGATGCCCATCACGATATCGTCGACCAAACCCGTATCAAGGCCACTGCGATCACGGATCGCCTCCAAAACCGTGGTGGCCAGATGCACCGGCGTCGCCTCGTGCAAGCCGCCGTCGGGTTTGCCACGGCCGCGCGGCGTGCGGACATGATCATAGATATATACGTCGCTCATTGAATTCTCCTGAAAGTCATGGGGCAGCGAACCCCGGATCGGCACCTCGCGGCGCTACAGCCCTGATGGCTCGAATTTATCGGCGTGGATCTGGTCTTCGGGCATGCCCAAGACCTTGAGGCGGTCCTCGACCGCGACGACCATGGGCAGGTTGCCGCAAACGAAAGCTGCGGCCTTGGTCAAGTCGGTTTTGAGGTTCTCGTTGATCGCATCGGTGACCAATCCGCGCCGCCCGCGCCATGCGCTGCCCGCCGGTTCATGCGAGAGGATCGGAAGGATGGTCACATTCTTTGGCGCGCGCTGCTTGACCGCGTCGAGCTTGTCGAGGGCAAAGAGGTCCGCTTGGCTGCGCACGCCGAAAATGATGATGACCTTGTTTTTCGGAAAGCGGGTCAGCCGGTCGTGGGCGATCGATAGAACCGGCGAGATGCCCGTGCCGCCCCCGATGCAAACCGCATCGCGGGCCACATCATCAATCCCCATCTGACCGAAGGGCGCCTCCATCCAGATCCGCACGCCGCGCCGGTCGAACCGCGCCAGCCAATCGGAAAACCGCCCCTGCGGCAGACGCTTGATCAAGAACCCGACCTCACGGGTGCCCTCCGGCCCCGGTGCGGGGTCGTAAAAGGAAAACGAGCGGCGCACATAAGAGCCGGACACCGCCAGCGCCCCGTATTGCCCGGGCTGGAAGGTAAAGGCCTCGTCAAAGCGCACGCGCAGGTCGATCACATCGCCCTCCAGAAGGCGCCATCCGGTGATCTCTCCAGCCATCGGACGCGGCAAGATCAGATCATGATCCAGAAGCGTGACGTCAATATCGAGATCCGTGCGCACCTTGGCTTGGCAGGCCAGAACATAGCCCTGCTCCAACTCGCGGTTGGTCAGCGGCGACAAAGCGAAATCGACCAAAGGGCTGATGCGCCCGTGCGACAGTTTGGTCTTGCACCGCCCGCAGGTTCCGACCGTGCAGGTATGCGGGTAGCTGATCCCTTGGCGCAGCGCCCCCATCAGCAGCAACTCGTTCTTGTGAACGCTAAAGCTTTCGCCGCTTTTCAAACGGATCGTGCATTGCGCCGTATTGCTCGCGTCGATCCGCTCGACGCGCTTTTCAGTATCAAGCATCGTGGTATCCTTTTCCCTGCCCCGACCGAACGGACCGAAGGCGGGCCAATTTTTCAGGGGGTGACCGCAAGGCGCATCCGCGCCAGATCAGGCTGCGCGTTCAGATCGCTCCAACCGGCGCGCTCGTTCTCGACCTCGGCCAATTCGCGCTCTTGCGGCGTGGCGTAATGTTCGTCCCAATGGGCCAGCCGCACGCGGATCATCCGATACCAAAGCGCCGGCACAAACGACATCAGGATGCAGACAAAAAACGGCGGTTGCTGCGGCCCCGTGGGGCGCGGACGCAGGGCGTAAAACGGCTTGTAGCTGTCCTCGTGGTGGCCTGCGTGGTTGGTGATCTCCAGCGCCAGAATGCGCACAAAAGGCGTCAGGTGGTTCCATGTATGGCGCTCGTTGAACCGTCCGGGCGTGGCGGTGACGAGGCCGTAGTGCTGGGTGTAATTGAACACTTCGAGCAAGAGCCGCGGCCCGATCAGGCACACCAGAACCGCCATCAACGCGCCCAGCGCCCCGCCCACGATCCACAGCAGCGCAACAAAGCCCGCCAAAAGCCCCACGCGCCAGACCCATGCATTGCGCATATCAAGCGGCTTGCGCCCGCGCTTGGTCCACATCTGTTTTTCCAGCGCATAGCTCTCTTCGACCTGCCCCTTGAAGGTGCGGATCAGGTGGCTGTAAAGGTTCTGGCCGCGCCAAGCGTAATCGGGGTCCTCGGGGGTGACGGTATGGACGTGATGCGTCACCACATGGGTGATCTCGCGCCACGGATCAAAGATCATCACCATGCCAAGCCGCCCGAGCCAGCGGTGAAACAGGTTCTCGCGGTGGAACATCTCGTGCAGGGCGGGGGCGCTGACGATAAATTGGGTGAACATCATCGTGACAAAGGCCCCGACCTGCTCGGTGGTGGTGGCGAAATGGTCCTGCCCGATCAACCACGCATACATGAAAATCTGGCCAAATCCGGCTAAGACCTGCACCGAGACGATCAGGTCGTAAACCCAAGTAAAACGTTGGTCGCGAATGCCGTAATCGGGCGACAGGAAGCTGTCCAAGCTCAAGATGCCGATCAGAACGGCAAAGCCCAGCCAGACATGCGCCCCGCCAAGATACAGCCCATAGGCCGAGACGGCGAGTATCGCGGGGTTGAGCAAATAGCGCAGATAATCTTTCATGTGATCCTCCCAAATCGGCGGGGTCCTCCCGCGTTGGCAAAGGGTGCAATGGATCGAAGACCCTGCGCCCATCCCAAAGGCGGGCCTGCGGTGCGGCGCGGAGCAGCCGGCGGCAAGACGTCATAAATTTCAATTTAAAATCACATACTTAAATAAAATTCTTTCGGAACATTTGCCCCCGCGCCGCGCAAAACCCCGCCCCTTGGCGGTCAACACAATTGGCCGCCCCATACTTTGGAACGTGTTGGCGCGCGGGCGCCTCGCCTCCCCTGAGCGTCACGACGCAAAACGATTTCAGGGAGGAAACAATGCGCCATATTTTCACATCTACCGGTCTCGCCCTCGCGCTTGGCATCGCCAGCAGCGCCGATGCGGAGCAACGGGTTTTGACCATCGCTTCATGGGGGCCGCCCAGCCATGTCACCAACGCGCAAATCTGGCCCGATTTTGTCACCCGCCTCGAAGAAATTTCCGAAGGCGCCCTGACGGCGCAGCTCAAGCTCAACCTCGTGCCTGTCCCTGCCAGCGCCGATTTCGTTCTGGACGGCGGTGCGGATTTCACCATGATCTTCCATGGCTACACGCCCGGACGTTTTCCGACCGCCGAGCTTGTCGAATTGCCGGGCACCTCGGGCACGGTCGAATCGACTTCGGCCGCCTATTGGCGGGTCTGGGATACCCAGCTCAAAGCCGTGGCCAAGCAAGATGAATTCAAAACCATCGCCATGTTCGTGCATGGACCTGGTCAGATTCAATTGGCCGATCCCATCGAAAAGCTTGCCGATATCAAGGGCCTCAAAGTGCGCGGTCCGGGCGGGGTCGGCTCTGCGGTTCTCGATGGTCTGGGCGCGGTCGGGGTGCAGATCCCGATCACCAAAACCTACGAGGCTCTGTCCTCGGGCGCGGCGGATGCCTTGGTCACCAATGTCGACACGCGCACCGCGTTTCGCTTTGATGACGTGACCACGCAAATCTACACCGTGCCTGGCGGGCTCTATCGCGGGTCGATGTCGGCCTTGATGAACAAAGAGACATGGGACAGCCTGCCTGCCGATTTGCAAGCCAAGCTGGACGCCGAACTCTTTGGCGAAACCCTGTCGCGGATGTTTGGCGCGGGTCTGGGCGCGGGCGATGATGCCGCGCTTGAGGCCTCGCAGGCCTTGGGCCATTCGGTCAAGGCGGCCACAGCGGCCGATATGGCGCTGCTCGCGCCGATCGCCGAGGCCATCGAAGCCGATGTCACCGAGCGCGTGGCCAAAACCGGCGTCGATGCACGCGCGGCCTTGGACAGCTTTCGCAAACTCTCGGTCGAGCTTGAATAATGCGCCGCCTTTTGAACCTGTTGGTCAGCCTGCCCCTGTGGCTGGCTGGCCTCGCCTTATGCGCAATGATGTGGTTGACCTTCGCCGATGTGATCTTGCGCGGGGCGGCCAATGCGCCGATCCGCGGGGCCAGCGAAGTGACCGAAATCCTGCTTGCCTCGGTGGTGTTCTTGGCGCTGCCCGGGACATCGCTGCGCGGGCAACATATCTCGGTTGACCTGCTCGACGGTTTCTTTGCGCCGATGGCTTTGCGGCTACGCGATGCTTTGGTGCAAATCCTCTGCGCAGGCCTTTTGCTTTGGCCCGCGATCTTCATATGGGAGCATGGCATCCGCGCCTTGGGTTACGGCGAACGCACGCTCTATTTGGGTGTTCCAACGGGCGCGATCACATTGGGCGTGGCCTGCGGTGCGGTGGCGGGCGCGGCGGCCATGGCGCTGCGCGGGGCGTTGATCTTGGTCCATCCGGCCCTGCTGGCGCAGGAGGGCGAGCAATGAGCGAAGCATTGATCGGCTTTGCCGCCGTTTTGGTCCTCATCTTTTTGCGGGTTCCGATTGCCTTTGCCATGGGTGCCGTCGGCGCGGCGGGATATGCGATGGAAACCAGCCCGAAGGCTGCGCTGTCGATGACCGCGCGGCTGATCACCGATGCGGCCCGCGACTACGGGCTCTCGGTGGTGCCCTTGTTTATCTTGATGGGCCTGTTCGTGAACCGCTCGGGGATGAGCCGCGAGATCTACCGCGCGGCCCATGCGTTTTTGGGCCATTTTCGCGGCGGTCTGGCGATGACAACGGTGGCCGCTTGCGGGCTGTTTGCCGCGATCTCCGGCTCGTCCTTGGCCACGGCCTCGACCATGAGCCGCGTCGCCATGCCCGAGATGCGCAAATTCGGATATTCCGACAGCCTCTCCACCGCCTCGATCGCCGCCGGAGGGACCTTGGGCATTCTGATCCCGCCTTCGGTGGTTTTGGTGATCTACGGGCTGTTGACGCAAACCTCGATCAGCAAGCTTTTCCTCGCCGGTATCCTTCCGGGAGTCTTGGGGATTTTGATGTATCTGGGCGCGGTGCGCTATGTGGTGTGGCGCGACCCCGAGGCCGGACCACGCGGACCGCGCAGCAGCTGGCCCGAGCGCTTTGCCTCGCTGCGCGGGCTGGGCGGTATCCTCACCTTGTTCGCCTTTGTCATCGGCGGGCTTTACGGCCTGTTCGATTTCGCGCCGCTCAATTTGACCTTCTCGCCCACCGAGGCCGCAGGCATGGGCGCGGCGGGCACTTTTTTGATTGCGCTGTGGCGCGGGCGGCTGACCGTCCGGTCAACCTTTGCCGCCCTGAGCGAGACCGCCATCACCACAACCGGATTGTTCTCGATCCTGATCGGCGCGTGGATTTTCTCCAACTTTGTCAATTTCACCGGCCTGCCGGACGCATTGGTCGCGTGGATCACCGCGCAAAACCTGCCCGCGCTTGGCGTTTTGGCGATGATCTTGCTGTGCTACATCTTGCTGGGCTGCGTGCTTGAAAGCCTGTCGATGATGGTTTTGACGGTGCCGGTGTTTTTCCCTGTGATCGTGTCATTGGGGTATGATCCGGTCTGGTTCGGGATCATCGTCGTTGTGGTAACCGAAATCAGCCTCATTACCCCGCCCGTGGGGCTCAATGTGTTCATCTTGAAATCCATCGTGCCCGATGTCTCTGCCGCGACCATCTTTCGCGGCGTGACCCCGTTCTGGCTGGCCGATCTTCTCCGGCTGGCCGCGCTTGTCCTGCTGCCCTCGGCAACCCTCTTCCTCCCATCCCTGTTCTGAGGCGCCGGACAAGAGAAAGGCGCCCCGACAGGATCGGGGCGCCTTTTGCATGTCTAGGCTTGCGCCGTGTCAGACCAGTTTGCGGAAAATCCGCCCGACCAGATGTTTGAACGGCCCGTGCGGCGGGTTGAACAAGAACATCCCGTTCAGCTTGGGCTGCACAAAGACCGATTTGAGATGGCTGAATTCGTCAAATCCCGCGCGCCCGTGATAGGTGCCCTGCCCTGACCCGCCGACCCCGCCAAAGGGCAAGGTATCGGTGATCACATGAAACAGGGTCTCGTTCACACAGGCCCCGCCGGATTTGGAGTTCTTCAACCAATAGTCTCGCTCTTCGCGCTTTTGCGTAAAGACATAAAGCGCCAGAGGGTTGGGGTTATGGGCGATGATACGCTGCGCGTCCTCGCGGTTCTTGTAGGTCAGGATCGGCAGGACCGGCCCGAAGATTTCCTCGCTCATCACCGGCGTATCGAGCGCCGGATCAACGATCACGGTGGGCGGGATTTTGCGGGCATTGCTCGCGCTGCTGGTCTTGGCTTGGATCACCTTCGCGCCGCTGTCCTCGGCCGCCTTGATCAGGCTCTCGATGCGGCCGACATGACGGTCGTTGATGATCGCCGAATAGGCAGGGCAAGCGTTGTAATCACCATAAAATTCGTCAATCTTGGCCACCACTGCCGCGATCAATTCCTCCTTGCGGCTTTCGGGCACCAAAGCGTAATCCGGCGCGATGCAGATTTGCCCCGCATTGAGATATTTTGAATAGACCAGCCGCTCGACCGCGCGTTTCATATCGCCGTGCTCGCCGATCACCACGGGGCATTTGCCGCCCAGTTCCAAAGTCGTCGGCACCAGATTTTTTGCCGCGGCCTCGGCCACCTTGCGGCCCACGGCGGTCGATCCGGTATAGATGATGTGATCGAAAGGCAGGCTGACAAAGGCCGCCCCGACCCCGGCATCCCCGCCGACCACGATCAATTCGTCCGGCCGAAAGTTCTTGGTCAGCATCTCGGTCAGAACCTGCGAGGTGCGCGGGGTCAGTTCGGACGGTTTGAGCATCACGCGATTGCCCGCACCGAAGGCTTCGGCGATGGGGATGAGCGACAAAAAGATCGGGAAGTTCCACGGCGAGACGACCCCCACCACCCCCTTGGGCTGCGGCTGGATATGCGCGCGCGCGGGCATCAGATAAAGCGGCGTGCCAACGCGGCGGCGCTTCATCCATTTTTTCACATGACGCCGCGCGGTGCGGATCGCGGCAACGGTGCCGGTGACGTCGAAATTGCGCGACTCGCCCGGCGCGCGATAGCTGAAATCCTCGGACATCGCCTCGACCAGCATATCCTCGTAATTGAGCAGCCCCGTTTCAAGCCGTTTGAGCCGGTCGATACGGTCCGCCGCCGTGGGCATCGGGTCGGCGGCTTGGGCCTTTTGCAGCGATTGCAGCTGATCGGACAGCTGCGCTTGGATAGATGTAAGCATTTGGGTCCTCCCCCAGAATAAAAAACGGCGCGCGGCCTTTGGCCCCGCGCCCATGTGCGGCGCTCAGGCGGCTTCGCTTTGCTGCCCGCGCGCGGATTTGATGAAATCGGCGGCCTTTTCGGCGATCATGATCGTCGCGGCATTGGTATTGCCGCCGATCAATGTCGGCATGACCGAGGCATCGACCACCCGCAGCCCCTCCACCCCGCGCACGCGCAGTTGCGGATCAACGACCGACATCTCGTCGGTGCCCATCTTGCAGGTGCCCACGGGGTGATAGACCGTATCGGCCCGCGCGCGAATGGCGCTTTCCCATGCCGCATCGGTCATCCCGTCATGGGTGCCGAACAGCTCTTTTTTCATATAGCGGCGCATCGAGGGCGCCATGAGGATGTCACGCGTCATCTTTGCTCCCGCCATCAAGGTTTGCAGATCGCGATCATCCGACAGGAACTTGGGATCGATCACCGGCGCTTCGGTTGGATTGACGCTGCCGATGGTGACGGTGCCGCGCGAATGCGGGCGCAAAACGCAGACATGGCACGAATAGCCATAGCCCGGAATGATCTTGCGCCCGTGGTCGCTCACAATGGCGATCAAGAAGTGCAACTGGATATCGGCCATCGGCAGGGACGGATCGGTTTTCAAAAACCCCCCCGCCTCTGAAAAACAGGTCGAGATCATCGAATTGCCGTCTTTGCGCCACTGGGCGATATGCTTCATCAACTTGGCCCCGCCCTTGAGACCAAGGCCGAAGTTGTCGGTATCTTTGGTCTTGAACCCCAAGACGAAATCGATGTGGTCTTGCAAGTTTTGCCCCACGCCGGGCAATTCGTGCACCATGTCGATGTCATGCGGCTGGATATCTTCGGGGCGGCCGACGCCGGACAGTTGCAACAGCTGCGGCGTGTTGAACACCCCGCCGCACAAGATCACCTCGCGCCGCGCCTTGGCTTGGGTTTCGAGAAAGAATTTCTTGGCCCCGTCGTTATACATCACGCCCACGGCGCGCTTGCCGTCGAACACCACCCGCGACGCCATGGCGTTATGGATCACCGTCAGGTTCGGGCGATCCATGACCGGAAACAAGAAGGCCGCCGCCGTCGA
The DNA here is from genome assembly GCF_040371945.1 of Litorivita sp. NS0012-18. Lineage (NCBI taxonomy): Bacteria > Pseudomonadati > Pseudomonadota > Alphaproteobacteria > Rhodobacterales > Paracoccaceae > Litorivita > Litorivita sp. NS0012-18. Next base: position 968,020 of record NZ_BAABWS010000001.1, read on the forward strand.
ACAGCGCTCGCCGTTTTTCTCGCGCGAATGGAACTGCGTGACCTCGAACAGGCCCAGCCCTTCGTTGTCGCCGGTGTTGAAATCCTCGCTGCGGCGATGCTGCAGTTCGGTGCCCGCATCGATGAAGGCGCTTGAGATCGGACGCGGCGCTTTTTGTTTGGAGACATGCAAACCGCCACTGCCGCCGTGAAAATCGCTCTCGCCGCCCCAATGGTTTTGCGATTTCTTGAAATAGGGCAGCACGCTGTCCCAATCCCATCCGTCGCATCCCTGATCGGCCCAACTGTCATAGTCGGATTTATGCCCGCGGATATAGACCATCGCATTGATCGCCGAGGAGCCGCCCAGAGCCTTGCCGCGCGGCTGATAGCCTTTGCGCCCGTTCAGCCCCGCTTGCGGCACCGTCTCATAGGCCCAATTGTTGATCTTGGGTTTGCCCGGCAGCATGGCGACCAATCCGGCCGGTGCGCGCACCAATATGCCGTCGCCCTTGCCGCCCGCTTCGAGCAAACACACCGTGACCGCGGGGTCTTCGGACAGGCGCGCGGCCAAGGTCGCCCCCGCCGATCCCCCGCCAACGATTACATAGTCAAATTCCATCTGTTCCTCCCTTGAACATCTCGGGCAAGGCGCAAGCGCCGTTGCGTTCAAGAAAGGGTAGGCACAGGTTCAGGCGCAGGCCCCATCCCAAGGATGGGGCCAAAACCACGCCTAAGAGGTGACTTCGCGGCCAAACAGGCTGCGCGCGATGACCCAGCGCTGCACCTCATTGGCGCCCTCGTAGATTTCGCCGATTTTGGCATCGCGATAGATCGCCTCAAGCGGCCAAGGTTGATCCTCGCCGGTGATATGGCGGGCAAACCCGTAGCCGCCGCAGGCCTGTATCGCATCACGGGCCACATCGACGGCAATCTGCGAGCCTTTGATTTTCGCCATCGCGGCAAAGGGTTCGGGATCGCCGGTCGTGTCATAGATCATCGCGGCCTTGTGAACCAAGCTGCGCGTCGCCTCCAGTTCCATCGCGTGATCGGCGAAGGTGAATTGCCAATGCTGGAACCGCGCAATCGGTTGTCCGAAAACATGCCGCTCGGTGGTGTAATGGGCCGCGACATCGAGCGCGCGCTGCGCCATGCCAACACCCACCGCCCCGATGCCCATCCGCCCAAGGCTCAGCGCGGCCAGCATCGTCCGCAGCCCTTTGCCCACCTCGCCCAACACCGCATCGGCCGGAACGAACACATTGTCGAGCGTGATGTCGGCGGTCAATTGCGCGTGGTTGCCCATCTTTTGATCGGGGTCCGACACGCTGACCCCTTCGGCTTTCATATCGACCAAAAATGCCGTCAGGCTGGCGCCCGTGCGGCACAGCACCAACAAGATATCCGCCGCCACCGAATTGGTGATCCAGCGTTTGGTCCCGCTGATCCGCCATCCGCCCTCCACTTCCACTGCCGCGGTCTGCGTGGCCTGCACCGACAGATCGGTCGAGGCCATCGGCTCGGAGGTGGCAAAGGAGCCGACAAATTCGCCGCGCACCAGTTTGGGCAACCATGTCTCGCGCAAATGCCCGCCCACACGGTCCAAGGTGGTGCCCACCAAAATCCCCTGCCCGTCAAACATCGCCGATGCGATGCCCGCAGAATAATAGCCCAGTTCCTCAAGCACGATAATCGTGCCGAGCGTCGGATAGTCGAGGCCCAAGCCGCCGACATCCTTGGCAAAGGGCACCTTGTATAGGCCCGCTGCCGCTATGGCGTCGAACACATCATGGCGAAACCCGTCGCGCCGCTCGGGCGTGCAGTTGATCTCATGCGCCAAGGGGCGCAGCACCTCGTCGGCAAAGCTGCGCGCCATTTTGCGCACCTCGATGGCCTCGGCGGGCAAGAACAGATCGCTGGAGGTTTGCTCGGCGCGGCGTTTGACCGCCCAATGCTGTGGAATATGGGTCATGGCGTTTATCCTTTTGCCTCGGTGATGGTGCTCAGACGCGCGCGCAGCACGCTTTGCGCTTGGGCGACGATCCTCTCGATGAGATCGGCGCAGCTTGGAATATCGTGGATCAATCCTTGGATTTGCCCCGCCCAGATCAGCCCAGCCTCCAGATCGCCGCTCTCCAGAGCGATCCGGCCCTTGGCCCCCGAAACAAGCGGTTGGATGTCTTCGAAAACCGCGCCCTCGCGCGCGCTGATCTCGACCACCTGATCGGAGACCGAAGTTTTGGCGACGCGGCCGGTGTTGCGGAATTTGCGGAAAATCAAATGGGTCGCGCGTTCGTCATTGGCGACGAGGAGCGCTTTGACCTTGTCGTGGATCGGCGCTTCTTTGGTGGCGCAAAACCGCGTGCCCATATTGATGCCCTCGGCCCCCAAGACCAAAGCCGCCGCCAATCCGCGCCCATCGCCATATCCGCCCGAGGCCAGCATCGGAATATGCACCTGATCGGCGGCGGCAGGGACCAATACCAAAGCGGGGACATCGTCCTCACCGGGGTGGCCCGCGCATTCGAACCCGTCGATCGAGATCGCATCCACCCCCATGTTTTGCGCCGAAACCGCATGGCGCACCGAGGTGCATTTATGGATGACGGTGATGCCGTGGGCTTTGAACTCCTCCACATGCTCTTGCGGTTTCGCCCCTGCGGTTTCGACAATGCGCACGCCACTGTCGATGATGGCGCGGCGGTAATCGGCATAGGGCGGCGGAGTGAGCGACGGCAGGATCGTCAGGTTCACCGCAAAGGGTTTGTGGGTCATGGTTTTGCACCGCGCGATTTCGGCGGCCAAAGCATCCGGCGTCGGAAAGGTCAGCGCCGTCAGCGTCCCCAGCCCGCCCGCATTCGACACCGCCGCCGCCATTTCGGCCCGTCCCACCCACATCATGCCCCCCTGCATGACCGGATGCCGGACCCCGACCAGTTGAGTAAATCTCGTTGATATCGCCACGGCTTGCCGCCCTCCTCGTAAATGCGCGCGGCGCTGCGCCGCGGCTGTTCCCCTGCGCCGGCGGTTTGCCTCCGGCGCGCTTTGATGTGGCGGCGGCGGCGGCGGCGCAGACCCGCCCAAAGTATGGACCGTGCCAATTCCTGCCCGCGCCCTACGCATTTTCGCGCCCCCTGCCCGCCTTTGGTCGGGGCAGCAGCGCGGCGGCGCGCCCTATCCGTGGGCCAAGGAGGACGATATGATTTTGACAAACGAACAAGAGATGATCCGCGACATGGTGCGCGATTTTGCCCAAGGCGAACTCCGCCCAAAGGCCGCGCAATTCGAAGCCGACCAATCCTATCCGCCCAGCCTGTTCGAGCAGCTCGGCAGCCTCGGGTTGATGGGCATGACCGCCCCCGAAACATACGGAGGCGCAGGGTCGGATTTCGTCTCTTATGTCTTGGCGCTGATCGAACTGGCCGCTGGCGACGGCGCGCTGTCGACCATTGTGAGCATCCAGAACTCCATCATGGTGGGCGGGGTGCTCAAGGACGGCACCGAGGCGCAAAAGGCGCGCTGGCTCGGCCCGCTGATGCGCGGCGAGGCGATCGGCGCCTTTGCCCTGACCGAAGCGGATGCAGGCACCGACGCCGCCGCCATCCGCACCCGCGCCGAGAAAACCGAAAGCGGCTGGCGGCTCAACGGGGCCAAGCAATTCATTACCTCGGGCCGGATCGCCAAACTGGCCATGGTCATCGCGGTGACCGATCCGGCGGCGGGCAAAAACGGCATGACCGCCTTCTTGGTGCCCACCGACACCGAGGGCTATAGCGTCGATAAGGTCGAGCATAAGCTGGGCCAAGCCGCATCTGACACCTGCGCCTTGCGCTTTGACGATGTGATGCTGCCGGATGATGCGGTTCTGGGCGGGGTTGGCAGGGGCTATCGCACCGCCCTGTCCAATCTTGAGACCGGACGGATCGGCATCGCGGCCCAATGTATCGGGATGGCGCAGGCCGCGCTGGACATCGCAATCGCCTATGCCAAAGAGCGCACCAGCTTCGGCCAAAAAATCATCGAGCACCAAGCCGTGGGCTTTCGTTTGGCCGATATGGCCACGCGTCTGGAGGCGGCGCGCCATCTGGTGCTTCACGCCGCCGCCCTCAAGGACGCGGGCCGCCCCTGCCTGACCGAAGCCTGTATGGCCAAACTCGCCGCCAGCGAGGCGGTGGAGAAGATTTGCTCCGGCGCGATCCAGACCTTGGGCGGCTATGGATATCTCGAAGACTACGGGTTGGCGAAACTCTACCGCGACCAGCGCGTGTGCCAGATTTACGAGGGCACATCCGATGTGCAGCGGATGATCATCGGGAGGGCATTGTGATGCAGGACACCGTGATTTTGGGCTATGCCCGCACCCCGATGGGCAGCCTCATGGGCACCTTGAAAGACCAAAGCGCCTCTGATCTGGGCGCGGTTGCGATCCGCGCCGCCGTGCAATCGGCCGCGCGCGGCGCTGCGCTCAATGCGGCAGATGTGGACCGCGTTTTGATGGGCAGCGTCTTGCTCGGCGGCCAAGGCCAAGCCCCCGCACGCCAAGCCGCGCTCAAGGCAGGCCTGTCCGATCACACCCCCTGCACCACGATTTCCAAGGTCTGCGGGTCAGGGATGGAAGCGATGATCTTGGGCCATAGCGCGCTGCAATCGGGCCTGTCAAAACTGGTGATTGCGGGCGGAATGGAGAGCATGTCGAACGCCCCCTATCTGCTGCCCAAAGAGCGCGGCGGCGCGAGGATCGGCCACGGCGTCACCGTCGATTCGATGTTTTTTGACGGGCTCGAAGACCATTACGGCGACAAGGGCCGATTGATGGGCAGCTTCGGCGATGCCGTGGCGCGGGACTATGGCTTTAGCCGCGAAAGCCAAGACAGCTTTGCCATCGAAACCCTGCATCGTGCGCGCGCCGCGCAGCAAAACGGCGCCTTTGACGGCGAAATCGCCGCTGTTGCCACCCGCACGGGCGAAGTCCGCACCGACGAGCAGCCCGCCAAAGCCGATCCGCAAAAAATCCCCGCCCTGCGCCCCGCCTTTGGCACAGACGGCACGATCACCGCCGCCAATGCCAGTTCGATCTCGGACGGGGCGGCGGCTTTGGTCCTTGCGCGCGCCGATTATGCCAAAGACTGCGGCGCCGTGCCGATCGCGCGGATCTGCGGCGTCAGCGCCCATGCGGGCGCGCCCAAGGATTTCCCCAAAGCCCCCGTGCCCGCGATGCGCCGGTTGATGGACCGTCTGGGATGGGGGATCGCGGATATCGACCTGTTCGAGGTCAACGAAGCCTTTGCCATGGTCGCGATGATCGCCATGGCCGATCTGGGCATTCCCCATGACAAGCTGAACGTGAACGGCGGGGCCTGCGCCTTGGGGCACCCCATCGGCGCCTCGGGCGCACGCATCTGTGTGACCTTGCTCCACGCCCTCGAAACCCGCGGCCTCAAACGCGGCATCGCGGGCATTTGCATCGGCGGCGGCGAAGCCACGGCGATTGCGATCGAGAGGTTGGCGCCGTAACAGGCGCGGAGCATCTGGCCGTGCGTCGAGGCGCCAATGTTGCGCATATGACATGCACGATATACGCTTAATCACGTAAATCAGGAGAGAACAGATGTTCAGATTGTCTTGTGGGCTGGTGGCCTGGACCGGATTGACCGCTTGTATCAGCACGACCGACCCGAACGCCATGCTCTCTACGGTTAGGGTAGAGCCATTGGGCAAAGGGCAGTTCATGATTTCATGCGTGGAATCGCCAAAGTATTGCGCCCAACAAGCCGTTCGGGCGTGCCCCGATGAATTTGATGTTGTGAGCAACACGACAAACGCAGCTGATTACGGCAGGATGACAATGATTATACGCTGCCGGACATAAAGACGGAAAGAGGCCGACGCCGCCGAGGCAAAAACAGCGCCCCAGAGGACCGCCAAAGCGTCTCGCGGCCTCACCAGCATGTAACGATCGACCGTTTCATCCGGCCCGAGAGCCTACGTCACAAGGACTAAATGGGGGAAGAAATGCGAGCGCAGACCGATATCTCAATCGCAACGCGTTGATAAACATAGGCATTTGAGAGCCCAATGGCGGAGACGAAGTCCGCCATATTAATCTTGTAAAGATATGACATTTAAACACTAAAAAATTCAATACAAAATATATACCACAAAAAATACCACCTCAACTCCCCCAAAACGCTCCATGTGGCTGGAACTCGCTTACAATCCTATAGCCCGCCCAATCCCTCGTCAAAGGTCGCAACCAACTTCAAAAGTCTAGCCCTGATCCGCTCGACAACGCTCTTACGCTCCAAAATTTTAGGTTTCACTTCTAACGCGCTCACGATCTCTCCTTGCAGGGGCTTCTTACCCGAAAAGTGATATTGCTCGATCATCTCCTTGAAGGCCTCAGGGTTAAGCTTTTCCGTTGCACAAACCTCGGCAATGGCTTTCGACTTTTCATTGTCCCAAAAGCCGTTGAATTCGTCGGTGACGGAGTTCCCCGGCGTCATTGCGCCCATATGCTCTTCGATGAATTTCTCAATCAACTCACGCTTGCTGCGTAGATGCCGTTCCGACCCAAGCAAATCCTGAACCATTTTCTTCTTGGCCTGCGACGCATCTCGGGTTTTGGGATCGAGGCTGTCTTGATCCTCAAAGGCCTCCGCCAATAGCGCCAAGATATAGGCGACGTTGATTTCGTCCCGCTGGATCAGTTCAAGCTCGAAATCCACCTCGCCAATAATAGACGCTGCATCGTCGAGCTTATCGGTCTTAGTCTTGTCGTGAATGTCTAGATACTTGCTTTTGTAGTCCTCGAACTCTTGCGTGGCTAAATCCAGATCAGCAGGGTCATATTCTGTAAAACTAGTTAGCACATTTCGCAGACGGATCAGGTCACGGAAAGCTTGAACGAAGGCAAGCTGATCTTCTTCGGACTTCAAATCGTTGACGATATCCGGTTCGGCAGCAATGGCCTTTAGTGCCTCAACCGCCGCGTTGAACTGTTCTAGATAGTCGCCATAGGGAGCCATAAGGATAGTCTCGATAGCTTCCTTGTTGGAAAACAGCGTGATAGCTTCGTCCGTCTTGGGTTTGAGATTTCGGAAGCAGACGATATTGCCCTGCGATTTCACCTGTCCCAAAATCCGGTTGGTGCGCGAAAACGCCTGGATCAGACCGTGGAATTTCAGGTTCTTGTCAACGTAGAGCGTGTTCAGCTTCTTGGCATCGAACCCGGTCAGGAACATATTGACCACCAGCAGGATATCCAGCCGGTCCTTGTCGAGCGCATCCTTGCGGTCCCGCTCTTTCAGACGTTTGCTCAGATGGTTGTAGTAGGTGTAGAACCCCGCGCTGTCCTTTACGGTTTCCTTGGTTTGAAACATCGCGTTGTAGTCCGCGACGAAGGACTCGAGCTTGTCCCGCTTGTGAACATCCACCGGGAGATCAGCCACGTTCAGATCAGGGTCGCCAATCATACCGTCCGCATCCGGGTCAGCTTCGTTCGGCCCATATGTAAAGATCGTGGCAACCCGCAGGTGATGTTGGCCCGCCTCTTTCTTGCGCCGGAAGGTTTCGTAGTAGGCAATCAGGGCATCCACAGAACTGACGCATAACATCGCACTGAACTGCTTATTGTGCGTCTTGCGGTCGTGGTTCTGGATGATCCAGTCCACTACCCCCTCGATCCGGTCAGGGTTATCGTAGAATTCGCGCACATTGATCGCGGGCACCTCTTCGTCAATCAGGCTCCCGTCCTTGCGCTTCAGCTTGCCCCAATACTCAACCGAGAACCGAAGCACGTTTTCGTCGGCAATCGCGTCGGTGATCACGTATTTATGCAGGCATTCGGCAAACAAATCTTTGGTTGTACGCTTGCCGACTGCGTTATCGGCAAAGATCGGCGTGCCCGTAAACCCGAACATCTGCGCCTTGCTAAAGAACCCCACGATCCGCTTGTGTGTGTCGCCAAATTGCGAGCGGTGGCATTCGTCAAAAATGAAGACAACGCGCTGGTCTTTTACCGCGCCCAGCGCAGCGTCATACCGATCCCGGCTGATCGCCGTGTTCAGCTTCTGGATCGTGGTCACGATCAGCTTGGTATCGCTGCCCAGCTGCCCGACCAGCGCCTTGGTGTTATCCGTGCCATCGACCGAGCCATCAGAGAAGTGGTTGAACTCCTTGGTCGTCTGGTAATCCAGATCGGCGCGGTCCACGACGAACACGACCTTGTCCACTTTGGGATTCTCGATCAACACCTGTGCTGCCTTGAACGACGTCAGCGTCTTGCCCGATCCCGTGGTGTGCCAGATATAGCCGTTCTTGCGCCCTGCCTTCACCCGCGCGTCAATCGCCTCGACCGCGTAGTATTGGTAGGGCCGCAACACCATCAGCACTTTGTCGCTTTCGTGCAGCACGATGTATTTGCTGATCATCTTGCTGACGTGGCATTTTTCCAGAAACGCATCGGCAAAGGCGTCCAGTTGCGTCACCAGCGTGTTGTCTTCTTTCGCCCAGAAAAACGTCTGCTTGAAATCCTGATTGTGGTTGTTGGCGTAGTATTTGGTGTTCACGCCGTTGCTGATCACGAACAGCTGCACATACTGGAACAACCCGCTTTCGGACCAATAGCTGTGGCGCTGGTAGCGGTTGATCTGGTTGAACGCCTCTTTCAACTCAACCCCGCGCCGTTTCAACTCGATCTGCACAAGGGGCAGACCGTTGACCAGCAAGGTCACGTCGAACCGCGTTTTGTGGTGGCCTGTCACGGTCACTTGGGTGGTCACCTGATACTGGTTTTGACACCATTCATCCGTGTTCAAAAACTGCAAATAGGCCGATGAGCCATCATCGCGGGTCAGATGCATCCGCCCGCGCAAAATCTTGGCGCGTTCAAACACATTGCCCTTGTCGAGATGGTTGAGCACGCGGGCGAATTCTTGGTCTGATAGGGTGATATCATTCTGTTTGCCCAGCTGCACCCGCAGGTTCGCCTGCACCGCCGCCATGTCGGGCAGCGTGACGGGGTCATAGCCCAAACCGATCAGCCGTTTGACCAGATCGTTTTCAAGCTGCGCTTCGGATTGATACTCGGCCATAATTGCCCCTATTCTTTATACAAACATCTGTTGCAACAGACCTTTTTTGAACTGTTCCATCTGCGCCACCTGATCCGCCACCGCCGCGATTTTGGCATCCATGGCAGAGAGCGCTTCGGCTATTTTGGTTTGTTCGTCGGGGTGTGGATATGGCAGCGTCAAAGTGCCAAATGCAGAATAGCTAATTTGCTTACCTTCTCGGATGCCCACAACAGTTGCCGACAGCCGAGAAATGAAATCAAGATCCTTGAAATAGCTCATGAAGAACCCATCAGATATTGGCAACGTTGGTTTCAAAATAGTATATGCTGGGCTGCAAATTCCATGCACTTTAGAATACTCGATGCCGCCTTGAAATGACCTAAGGCTAATAATAAAGTCTCCGCGTTCAACAATTTTGTATGACAATATGCTCGCGGCTGTCGCCTTAATGTCGATGTCAATATTTTCCCTTAGAACTGCGCCTTGCTCTTGCGTAATAGCAAGAATGGGCAAGTCCCCAGTATGCTTTTTATTGGACACACTAACAAACAGCTCGTTCGCGGCTTTCTCTTCCCAATCGGGAAAGGCGGTGCCGTCGGGTTTGGTGAAGCGCAGGGATTGGCTGAACAGCGCTTGCATCAGCCCGCGTTTGTAGCGCTCCAACAGCGCCACCCGATCCCGCAGCGCCGCGAGCTTGGCATCCACCACCCCCAAAAACGCCGCGATTTTCTTTTGTTCTTGGAGTGAGGGGAACGAGACGGGGTCAATTAAAACACGCTCGTTATTGATCTTCATGTCGTTTTTTGCGCCAATGTGAACAAGCGGCTTAAGATAGTGGTTGGTTCGGTTGTCGAGTTCAAAATACCGGTCCCAAAATTCGGAATCATGTTCGACGCGAACTTCGTAAACCGCATATAGTGTTGAAACGATACCGCTTTGCCCTTTGTTGGCCTTAATAATCCCAAACGGGTTCGATTTCAGCGGGCTTTTTGTGTAAACAATATCGCCAACTTCAACGACATGATAGTTATCGACCAATACCCCAGCATAGCTTCGCCCCAGATGCTCGATTTGGTTTACGATTCCTTTTTCACCTGAAACTGAAAGAACCCTGTCCTTGCCAAAGGTATTGTCTACATTTCGTTTGCCCTTAACACGCCAAGCATTGTTGAGTGGTTTCTTAACCCAAGCCCCCTCAAACTCAGGAAACCTCAGCACTGGCACGGTTACAGCCTCACTCATAGCGGGGCCTCAATCCCAAGCTCGGCACAAAAGCCCGCAATCTGTGCGTCCAGATCGGCCATGCCCTCGGCATTCGCTTTCAGTGCTGTGGCGACCTCAGCCAAGTTGACGGGTTCTTCGGCCTCGAAGGTGTCGACATAGCGCGGGATGTTGAGGTTGTAATCGTTCTCAGCCACCTCAGCCAACGTCGCACGGTGGGAAAAGCGGTCTTCCACAGCGCGATTGCGGTAGGTGTCGACAATCTTGGTGATGTCCTCAACCCGCAGAGAATTCTGGTTCTTGGCCTTCTCAAAACAGGTCGAGGCATCGACGAACAAGATGTCTTTGGGATGCTCACGGCATTTTTTAAACACCAAGATAGAAGTGGGAATAGAGGTGCCGTAAAAGATATTCGCAGGCAGGCCAATCACAGCATCCAACCAGTTGCGCTCTTTGATAATATATTCGCGGATATGCCCCTCTGCCGCGCCGCGAAACAGCACCCCATGGGGCAAGATCACCGCCATGGTGCCGTTTTCATCAAGCTGGTGCAGCATGTGTTGGACAAAGGCAAAGTCGGCCTTGCTGGCGGGGGCGAGCTTGCCATACTGGCTATAACGATCATCGGTGAGCAAGAGCGGATTGGCCGACCATTTGGCGGAAAACGGCGGGTTGGCGACCACGGCCTCAAAGCGTTTTTCGGCATGTTGGGGGTGTTCGAGCGTGTCTTCTTGTTTCAGGTCGAAGTTGCGATAATGCACCCCGTGCAAAATCATGTTCATCCGCGCAAGGTTATAGGTCGTGCGGTTCATTTCCTGCCCGTTGAAATCGCCGACCTCGACCTCTTTGGCGACGCGCAGCAAAAGCGAGCCGGACCCGCAGGTGGGATCATAAACCGATCTGATCCGGTCCTTGCCCGTGGTGACGATGCGCGCAAGGATGGTCGAGACCTCTTGCGGGGTGTAGAATTCGCCCGCCTTCTTGCCCGCCCCGCTGGCGAATTGCCCGATCAGATACTCATATGCATCGCCCAGAACATCGCTGTCGGCCTTTTCAAGCTCAAAGTCGATCTCGTCCAGATGGGTGAGCACCTTGGCGATCAGGGTGTTCTTGGCCTCTTCGGTGCGGCCCAGTTTGTTGGACGTCAGATCCATGTCGGAAAACAGATCGTCGAAATCATCCTCGGATTCCGTGCCCATGGTCGAGCGTTCGATATTGTTGAGAATGCGCGCAAGGTCTTCGAGAATGAAGTTGCCCGGCTTGCTGCCCCGCGTGGCCACGGCGCTGAACAGCTCGGACGGTTTGAGGAAATAACCCAATTCATCAACCGCCGCTTCGGCAACAGCATCCATGATCGCCTTGCCGTCGTCGGTAGTCTCATTGACATCCGCGAAATCAATACCATCCGCCGTCAGGATCGAATTGGCATAGATATACAGCCGTTCAGACAGGTATTTATAAAAGATGAATCCCAAAATATAGTCGCGAAACTCATCCGCGTTCATCTTGCCGCGTAACGTGTTGGCGATATCCCAAAGTTTCTGTTCAAGTTTCTTTTTCTGTTCTTCAGTCATTTCGGTCTTCCCAACTGTTTATCCATTGATGAAGGATTTCCGGAGCATTGGGAAGGGAGCTTGGTAACCCGAAACGTGCAACGTCTGCGTCAGCACGAAAGTCGACACCAGACCCTCACACCATGTTTTGATACAGGTTATTTCGCACTGCCCACCATCGCGGGTATCTGGGTTGTGTTCTCCCAAAGACGAATCGGGGGGCATCTCAAGCCACCTCAAGCGCCCTGATCAACGCACCTTGTTGCTGATCCGAGACGGGCAAGTAACTTGAAACCGTCGTCGCAAAATTCTCGTGGCCCAAGTTCTGCGACCATGCCTTTTGTTCGGCCAATGCAAGGTGGCGGTCGTTCATTTCTTGCACAAGGGTTTTGCGGATGCTGTGCGCGCCGTAGGGGTGCATCTGGACTTGCGCGAAGGCTTCTTTGAACACCTTGTTGACGACGGACCCGTTGGCATAGATGTCGCCTGAGACTGTATCGAAGACGAACTTACCGTTTACCAACCGCCGCTCGGGCTGTGGGAACAGTGCGTCTTCGGGGCCGAACATCTTTTCATCACGCAGATAAATCACCCACTTGGTGAAACACGCTAGATAATCTGGATGCATCGGGAAGAACCATGTGGTGAAAGTCTTGCCAGCTTTCGTGCGCACCTCTCGTCCGTCCTGAAACACATACCCGTCTATGAGGTTGATATGTTTGAGGCGCAATGAAGACACGGCCCCGATCCGCGCGCCTGTGATCACCAGAAACGCGAACATGGCCTTGTTGCGCCTCTCTATCTCTGTTCCATCCGACATTGCCTGAAATGCGTGATGAGCGGCTTTCGTTGACGGATATTGAACTGCTCGCTGGGCGTGGGCCGCTCGGGCATCGTTGCGGTTGTTGTTGAAGTATTCGACCTCGGAATAGGTCACCACCTTTTTGAAACCTTGCTGGCCCGCCAACCAGTGAAAGAACCCTTTTACCAATCGCAGCGTTGCATCAATCGTTGTCAGGGCCAGCGGCTTACCTCGGACTGTCTTAGCGCGGCTCAAGGCGTCCTTGAATTGACGCGCTTGATCTACGCGGAACGACTTGAACGGTTTGTACTTGGTGCTTTGTTCAAATTTCACCAAGGCCGCACGCATCTTGTCGATAGACTTGTCGTCCTGCCCTTTAGCTTCGCGTAGATATTGCTCATATCGCAGCTTCAACCGCTCGTTTTCTGCATTGTATTTCCGCATGACTCAGCGTCCTTTCCGAAGTGAGGGTTTAAGAGGGGGTTGAGGGGTTCCTTTAAGGCTGGCCCCATGCCTTTGTGACGCCATTGGGCCAGCTTGTCGCGTTCGCCAATGAGGTCGAGTTCTTCGTCACCAAGGACGTAGTTTCGGTTTTGGTCGAACAGTTTCATCGCATTTAACTCCGCTCAGGATGCCTCAGTGCGCCTTAACTGCCTTCGATTCTTCTTGATTGGTAATCCGCTTTCACAATTCATTTTTGCCGAAAGCGGATTGATCCGCATCATACTTTCGAAGCCGTACTTGAGCCCAAAATATCTCGCTTTTCTCAAAATCATCTCTGAGCTTCAAAACAAGACGGGCATGTTGGCGATAGCTCCACTCTTCGCGCATATCTGACAGTCCCGGCATTTGGTCCGCTAATTCGTTGAACTGTCCGCGAAGCTCTTCGAGAACCAGTATTATGGGCGAAGCGTAACCGATATTAGTGTCTGTGGGGATTGTGACAGTCATAGGAAAGCTCGTCGGCCACAACGCCAAAACCACTCTCCTAACAAACGTTTCATACCAAGAATAATCGAGCATTCGAGCAAATCTGTCACCCATGAGGGACTGAAAGTCGCCGTTCATAGCCGCAAAATTTGCATAGTAGTCCAATACTTTCCTGAATGAGCAGTAGTCGGCAAAGCAATCGGAAGTTGGTGGTTCTGTCTTGCCAGTTACCTTGGCATAGAACTCTTCCGGTTCTTCAGCTGACGACAGGCCATCCTTCCGCAAAGGCCTCAAAATCAACGCGCTCCCAATTTCGGCCAACTCATCAATTTCTTGGGTCAACTTTTGAGCAAGTGAAGCGATCCTATCAGCTTTTCTAATAAATTCAGCTTCCGACGTCTCGTCCTGAGGCATCGGTCCACTTAGTTCTTGAGTGATGGCTTTACGCACCCTGAACCCAATTTCCGCTTCAAATGCTAGATCGATCTCTTTCCGTGAATAGGCAGAAATATCGTGATCGCAAGCGGCCTCAATTGACAACCAATCGATCTTGGGCACCTCAAAATCGATCTCGCCCAATAGCTCCCCAGCCCGCTCATATTCTGGAAAACCAAGGCATGTTTGTAGATGTTCATTGAGATTTCTGCCGTAAAATATTGTTTTTCGTCTGCTCATCGCGCCAAGTTCACAACTTTGCCGCGATGATCCGCAGCATATAGAGACCAGCGCTCCATCAACGCCCTTCGCTTGTCCAGCAGATCAGAACGCGCATAGGCTCGCTCAACATCCGACCCCACCCTATGTGAAAGGCTCATTTCGGCAATTTCGCGCGGTGCGTTGGCGACTTCCGACGCCCAGTCGCGAAACGTAGACCGGAACCCGTGGACTGTGACGCCCTCAACATTCATACGACGCAACAGCATCAACATGGCCATGTTCGAAAGTGGTTTGTGGCGTTTCTGGCCCTCAAACACATATTCAGACTTCAAAGCCAGCAATGGCTCAATGATCGCCAGCATTTCATCCGTAAGCGGAACGCGATGTTCTTCGCCCGTTTTCATCCGGTCATCTGGGCAGGTCCACAATCGAGCATCGAAGTCGATTTCATCCCAGCGCATGCCAAGAACCTCATTCGTTCTTGATCCGGTCAAACAGGTAAACCGCAAGGCATTCGCCGCCATCGCATTGCGCGATTTCAGATCAGCGTAGAACTCTGGCACATCCTGCCACCGCATCGCCTTGTGATGTTTCGGTTTGGCCTTAACCTTGGGCAAGGCACCAGCATCCTTGATCCCTGTCACCGGGTTTTCGCCAGACCGGAAGCCCTTGGACTTCGCCACGTCCAGAACAGTTTTGATCCGTTGCGCTAACCGCCGCGCCGTTTCATGCTTTTCTGTCCAAATAGGCGACAGGCACATCATGACTTCGGGTTGGTCGATACTATCCAACGGCATCCGCCCAATCTTGGGAAATGCATAGTCGCGCAAGGTGTTGATCCATTGCTGCCCATGTTTGGCGTTCTTCCACGTCGGCATCCGTTCAATATGTACCTGTTGTGCAAATTCCTCAAATGTCGGGATTTCGCGCTGGGCATTAAAGCGCGGGTTCAAACCCTGCTTGGCCATGCGACGATATTCCAAAGCCCGTTCGCGCGCTTGGTTGATTGTGACAATATCCGCACCTCCAAGACCGAAGTCCGTCCGCAACGGCGCACCCTTCTTATTCTTGGCCCCTTTTACGACGACACGCACAATCCAGCGCCGCGCGCCGGACGGGTCAACCACCAGATACAATCCATTGCCATCCCCGTGCCGCCCAGCACCAAGGTTCTCAACAAGCTTCTTTGTCAGTTTGCCGGATAGGGCCATCTATAAAATACCACATTCAATACCACTCAAGGAATGAACATAGACAAAACCGAAGAAAACTCAAGACAACCAACAAAGTGCGTTTGATCCAGTAAAAACAAAGCAAAAGGGCCGCCCAAGGCGACCCGTTCAAATTCATTAAAATGGTATGGTGGCGGAGACGAAGGGATTCGAACCCTCGAGACCCTTCCGGGCCTACTCCCTTAGCAGGGGAGCGCCTTCGACCACTCGGCCACGTCTCCGCTGACGCGTCTAGCAGGGCTTGCGGATGTGAAACAAGGGAAAAAGCGCGGGCGGGCGGAATTTTTGCTCTCATGGCGCGGGCGGAGCCATGGCGTCCCGAAATGCGCCGTGCCCGCGCGGGCTTGGGCGGGGCCTTTGCGCTTTCGGGCGGGCGGTGATCGGGTTTGGAAACATCGGCGAATGCCTTTGCCGCCTGCGCGGGCCGCGCGCGCAATTAAGGCGTCGGGCGGGCGCCAGCGCGGCGCGAGGGGCAATATCTGGCGCACGCTTGGCGCGCCGATCGGGGCGGCGGCAAAAATATCCTATGCGGATGCGGCCCCAAGCCCCTCAAGGCCGGAGGCGGCAGGGCGTTAGAAATCGCTGCCGAATCTCGGCAATTCAGTCGGATCGCCGAAATTCATCCCCACGGCGGGATCGCCAAACAAATCATCGCTGACCAAGCTGCCCTGCCCACCTGACACGCCCGATACGGGCGCGCCGGATGCGGGCGCATCGGGGAAGGCTTTGGTGGTGCCGCTTTTGACAACCTCATCAAAATCAAAGGAAAATCCAGCCGAGGAGCCGGTATCGCGCACCACGCTGCCCGCGTCCATGCTGCCCAAAGATGCGCCGCCGACAGAGCCGGCCTGCGCCGTCGAGGCGGCCGCGCAAAGAAGAAATGCGAAGAAGGGTTTCATAGCTAAAATATCCAAAAACAAAAAAGGGAAGCGCCAAAAAATCGGCGGCGCTTCCCCCTTCTTAACACAAACCGCGCGATGCGGCAAATGGCGGGCGGTCTTAGGTGTTGAACAAGAAGTGCAACACGTCGCCGTCCTTGACCGTATAGGTCTTGCCCTCGGCGCGCATCTTGCCCGCCTCTTTGGCGCCGCTCTCGCCGTTGCAGGCGATGAAATCGTCATAGGCGATGGTTTCGGCGCGGATGAAGCCTTTTTCGAAATCCCCGTGGATCACCCCCGCCGCTTGCGGTGCCATGGTGCCGTGGCGGATGGTCCATGCGCGGGCCTCTTTGGGACCGACGGTGAAATAGGTTTCCAGTTGCAAAAGCTCGTATCCGGCGCGGATCAAACGGTCCAAACCCGGCTCTTCGAGGCCCATCTCGCCGAGGAACATCTCGGCCTCGTCGGCCTCAAGCTGGCTGATCTCTTCTTCGATGCGCGCCGAGATGATCACATGGCTGTTGCCCTGTTTGGCGGCCATTTCGGCCACGGCGGCGCTATGCGCATTGCCATTCGCGGCCTCGTCCTCGGCGACGTTGCACACATAAAGCACCGGTTTGGTGCTGAGCAATTGCAACATGCGCCATGCTTTGGCGTCCTCGGCATCGACCTCGACCAGACGCGCGGGGCGGCCATCCTCGATTGCGGCCTGCGCGGCGGCCAGCAGGCGGTCTTGCTGCTGTGCCTCCTTGTCGTTGCCCTTGAGCTTGCGCACCAAACCGGCGCGGCGTTTCTCGATGCTCTCCAGATCGGCCAGCATCAATTCCGTTTCAATCGTTTCGGCGTCGGCCACCGGATCGACGCGCCCCTCCACATGGGTCACATCGCCATCTTCGAAACAGCGCAGCACATGGGCAATCGCGTCGGTTTCGCGGATATTGGCCAAGAACTGGTTGCCCAGCCCCTCGCCCTTGGAGGCGCCTTTGACCAGACCGGCAATATCGACAAAGGTCATGCGGGTCGGGATGATCTCTTTGGAGCTGGCAATCGCGGCCAGTTTATCAAGCCGCGCATCGGGCACGCCGACCTCGCCGACATTCGGCTCGATGGTGCAAAACGGGAAATTCGCCGCCTGCGCCGCTGCGGTTTTGGTCAATGCATTGAACAGCGTGGATTTGCCCACATTCGGCAAGCCCACAATCCCCATTTTGAAACCCATGACCCGTCTCCTTGGCCTTCGCGCGCAGGGCGCTCCATATCAGTATCGCGCCGCTTCTATGGGGGCGCAGGCGTTTGCGCAAGGCTACAGCGGGCCAAGAGGCGCTATTGTTGGGCAAACCGCGCTATGGCCCATTGATTTTTTCGCCCTCATGGCGCAAACCGCGCCTCAGCATATTGGAAGGACACGCCCATGACCCGCATCGACGCCAAATTCGCGCAATTGCACGCCGCAGGCAAAAAAGCCTTTGTCGCCTATGTCATGGCGGGCGATCCCGATTTCGACGCCTCGCTCGATCTGGTCAAGGCGCTGCCTGCGGCGGGGGTCGATATCATCGAATTGGGCCTGCCCTTTACCGATCCGATGGCCGATGGCGAGGCGATCCAGCTGGCGGGGCAACGCGCGCTCGACGGCGGCATGACCTTGCAGCGCACGCTTGATCTGGCGGCCGAATTTCGCAAGGCCGACGACAGCACGCCGATCGTCTTGATGGGCTATTACAACCCGATCTACAGCCGCGGCGTCGAGCGGTTTTTGACCGATGCCAAAGCGGCGGGGATCGACGGGTTGATCGTGGTCGATCTGCCGCCCGAAGAGGATGAGGAACTGTGCCTGCCCGCGCAAGCGGCGGGGTTGAATTTCATCCGTCTGGCCACGCCGACCACCGATGACAAACGCCTGCCCAAGGTTTTGACCAATACCTCGGGCTTTGTCTATTACGTCTCGATCAACGGCATCACCGGATCGGCCGAAGCCAGCGCCGTCGATGTCGCCCCCGAAGTGGCGCGCATCAAGGCCAAGACCGACCTGCCCGTGATCGTCGGATTTGGCATCAAAACCCCCGAGCGAGCCGAGGCGATTGCCGCCGTGGCCGACGGGGCCGTGGTCGGATCGGCGATTGTCTCCGAAGTGGCCAAGGGCAAATCCACCGCCGAGATCGCCGCTTTCGTCAAATCGCTGGCCGACGGGGCGCATCGCGCCTGATCTGGGCCTGAATTGCAAGCTTAATCAACAGGTTAATCCGAACCGCCCGCTTCCGCATTCGCCTCCGGCGCCTCCGGATGCGCCCCCGCATCCAGCGCCCCTGCATCCAGCGCCTGCATCATCGCGCTCACCAAAGCGCCGCGGCGCAGGGGTTTGGCCACATGGCCGTCCATGCCCGCCTCGATATAGGCGGCGACCTGATGCTGCATCGCATTGGCTGAAAGCGCGATGATCGGCACGCGGGGGCGGCCTTCCCCCGCTTCGCGGCGGCGGATGGCCTCGGTCGCGGGCAGCCCGCCCAATTTGGGCATCTGGATATCCATCAACACCAGATCGACCGCCCCGTGCGCCCATGCCGCCACCGCCTCTTCGCCATTGGCCACCAATTCGAGCGTCACATCAAAGGGTTTGAGCATATGGCGCAGGACCAGTTGGTTGGTCATATTGTCCTCGGCGGCCAGAACCCTGAGCGGGCGCGCGCGGGTGCGGGCGGCAAATTGCGCCTCTATGGCGCCGCTGTGCTCGGCGGCGGGGGCCTCGGACATGCCGACGCGCAGGGTGGCGCGAAACACCGATCCGGCCCCTGCCTCGCTTTGCACCGAAATATCCCCGCCCAGCATCCGGCAAATCCGCCGCGAGATCGTCAGCCCCAGCCCCGTGCCGCCATGGTTGCGCGTGGTCGAGGCATCGGTCTGCGTGTAGGGTTTGAACAGCCGGTCGAGCCGGTCCGCAGGTATGCCGCAACCGGTGTCGCGCACCTCGATCACCACCTCGCCGCCCTGCCCCGCAGGGGTATAATCAACGCCGATACAGACCGCGCCTTCGTCGGTGAATTTGATCGCATTCCACACCAGATTTGAAATCACCTGACGCAGCCGCGTCGGATCGCCGCTCACCCAGCGGCGCGCGGCGGGGGCGATCTCCACCTCGAAGCGCAGGCCCTTCTCGCGCGCGCGGTGCAAGAACAACCGTTCGGTCGAGCGGAAGCTCGCCTCCAGATCGAACGGCACCTCCTCGATCTCAAGCTTGCCCGCCTCGATCTTGGACAGGTCCAAAATATCGTTGATCACCGTCAAAAGCACATTGCCGCTTTCGACGATAACGCCCAGATAATCGCGCTGCATATCACTCAGGTCGGTTTCAAGCAGCGCCTGCGCCATGCCCAAAACCCCGTTCATCGGGGTGCGGATTTCGTGGCTCATCGTCGCCAGAAACATCGATTTGGCCACATTGGCCGCCTCCGCCCCCGCGCGCGCCGCCTCCAGATCGGCCGTGCGCTCGGCCACGGCGGCCTCCAAAGCGGCGGCTTGACGGGTGAGCGCCTCATTGGCCTCGAAGAGGGCCCGGCTGCGCTCTTCGAGCAATTGCTCGGCGTCGATACGGGCGCGGCGTTCGCGCTCGTAGCGGCGGCGCGACACCGTATCGGGCGCGTCGGGCGGTTTGGGCGGCAGATCGGGGCGCATCAGACCGCCGCGCGCATCAGTTTGAATTGCGCCGCATGGGTGGTGCCCTCGGCCCAAGGCGCGCCCATCTCGATATCCACCGGCGCGCCGAAATGGGCGACGCAGGCCTCGATCAACCCGTGACAAAAATCGGCCAAAGCGCGCGGCGAGCGATAGGTCATGATCAAAACATCGGGCGCGGGCCGTGTGGTTTCAAAGGTCGGCAATTCCACATCGGGGTGCAATTTGCGCACCTCGACATGCACCTCCGCCTCGATCGCCTCCAGCATCTCGAAAGCATCGGCCTTGCCCTCGAAAAACGGCGCATAGCGTTCGACAAACCGCCCGTGCATCCAATGGCCGAACTGGCGCTGCAATTCGGCCACCGGCGCGCCGGTATGATCGGAGAGCGCGCCGACGATGGTCATCAATTCGCCGCACGGATAATTGCCCACCGCATTATAGGCCCCGCCGCTTTCCAGCGGGCAAGCGTCCAGAATATCATCGACCGCCGCCTCGCCCACGGCGCCTTCGGCCATTTCCAAAAGCTCGGTAAACACCATGCCCTTCATCGCAGCGATTCTCCTTAGCCCATTGCGCCGCCGCCAGAATATTCAGTCGAGGTTAAGCCTTGCTGAAACCCCTCGGGGCGCCGCGCGGCGCTATGCGCTTGATCCGGCGGGGCGATATTGGTAACAAATCTTGACCAAACGCCGCCAAAGGAGCGCGCCATGCCCGTCATCACCTGTATCGACGATCTCAAACGCCTTGCCGAACGGCGCGTGCCGCGGATGTTTTACGACTATGCCGAAAGCGGCTCGTGGACCGAACAGACCTTTCGCGAAAACACCTCGGATTTCGACCAGATCCGCCTGCGCCAAAGGGTTGCGGTCAATATGGAGGGGCGTTCGACCAAAGCCCAAATGATCGGACAGGATGTGGCGATGCCCGTGGCTTTGGCCCCTGTGGGCTTGACCGGAATGCAGCACGCGGATGGCGAGATCAAAGCCGCCAAGGCCGCCGAAAAATTCGGCGTGCCCTTTACCCTGTCGACCATGTCGATCTGCTCGATCGAGGATGTGGCCGAGAACACGGAAAAACCCTTTTGGTTTCAACTCTATACCATGCGCGATCAGGAGTACCTGCGCCGGTTGATCCAGCGCGCCAAGGATGCGAAATGCTCGGCTTTGGTGATCACTTTGGACCTGCAAATCCTCGGGCAGCGCCATAAGGATTTGAAAAACGGCCTCTCGGCCCCACCCAAGATGACGGCCAAAACCATCGCCAATCTGGCGTGGAAATGGCGCTGGGGCTTGCAGATGTTGCAAACCAAACGGCGCGGATTTGGCAATATCGTCGGCCATGTGGATGGCATCGACGATCCGTCCTCGCTGTTTTCGTGGACGGCCGAGCAATTCGACCCCAAGCTGGATTGGGCCAAGATCGCCGAGATCAAGGAAATGTGGGGCGGCAAGGTGATCCTCAAGGGGATTTTGGACGCCGAAGACGCGCGGATGGCGCTCAAGGTCGGGGCCGATGCGATCATCGTGTCGAACCACGGCGGGCGGCAACTGGATGGCGCGCTCTCGTCGATCCGCATGTTGCAACCCATTCTGGACGCGGTCGGCGGGCAGATCGAAGTGCATCTGGACAGCGGCATCCGCTCGGGTCAGGACATCCTCAAAGCCGTCGCCATGGGGGCCACGGGCACCTATATCGGGCGGGCCTTTGTTTACGGTCTGGGCGCGATGGGCGAGGCGGGGGTGAGCGCCGCGCTGGAGGTCTTGCACAAGGAACTCAACATCTCCATGGCGCTGTGCGGGCAGCGCGAGATCGCGGGGCTGACGCCGGATGTGCTTTTGGTGCCCGAGGATTTTTCGGGCCGCTGGCAATAGGGCGCGCCGCAGGCGATCGGGGGGCGCTCGCCATCTGATCGAACGCCCATCGCGAGGCAGCAGAGAGACCGCCGCGCTCCCGCCCGAAGGCAATCAAGCGTCAACCCAGCGCCAGTCGGTCGGCGAGCGGCGCGTGATCAAGGCGCAACCGAGGGCAAAACCGCACCGACGCAATACCGACGTTTTACCGACGTGATACCGACAGAAAAAACCGCCCGCCCCCGCCGCGCGGCCCCGCGCCCGCCCAGAGGCGCAAAAAACCCGTCAAAAACCCCTGCAAACCCGCATTTCCCCTCTTCCAAAACCCGATATTTGGGTCTATACGCGCGGCTTCACGCGGGAATACAGCCTTGGAGGATTCCCGCCCTTACCTATTGGAGAAATAATATGGCTGGATCGATTCCTGATCTTACCGCCGAACTGCGTACGGGGACTGGCAAGGGCGCCGCTCGTCAAGCGCGTCGCGATGGCATGGTTCCTGGTGTGGTTTATGGTGGCGGCGAAGACCCCATCGCAATCAACATCCCCTTCAACGTCCTGTTTAAGCGCCTGAAACAAGGCCGTTTTCTTTCGACACTCTTCAACTTGAAGGTCGAAGGTCAGGACGACGTGCGTGTCATCTGCCGCAACGTGCAACGTGATGTGGTCAAAGACCTTCCCACGCACCTCGACCTGATGCGCCTGCGCCGCACCTCGAAGGTGAAGCTCTTCATTCACGTCGAATTCGAAGGCGAAGACACCTGCCCGGGCATCCGCAAAGGCGGCGTTCTGACCGTTGTGCGCCCCGAGGTCGAGCTTGAAGTGACCGCCGCAGATATCCCCGAAAGCATCGTGGCCGATATCTCGACGCTCGAAGTTGGCGACACGCTCACCATCTCGAACATCACCCTGCCCGAAGGCGCCAAGGTCACCATCGACCGCGACTTCGTGATCGCCAATATCTCGGCTCCGTCGGGCCTGCGCTCTTCGGAAAATGAAGAGGGCGACGACGCGGGCGAAGAAGCCGGCGAAGAGGGCGGCGAAGAGTAATCTTCCCCCTGAGCAAACACATCAAAACGCGGGTGGCGCAGGCCTCCCGCGTTTTTTATGTGCGTCTATCTTGCTGATACTCAAAGAAAAAGCCTGCCCGATCTCTTGGGCAGGCTCATGGGTTTGAACGCTCAAACAGGCGTGGGCCTATTCGCCCTCATCCATCGTTGCGGCATTGAGCTGCGCGTATTTCTCGGCGCCGATCCGGTCATAAAGGTCGATCTGAGTCTCGAGGAAATCGACATGGCCTTCTTCATCGGTGATCAAGGCCTCGAAGAGGTTTTTCGAAACCACATCCCCGACGCTATCGCAATAGGCCCGCGCCTCGCGGTAAAGCGTCAAGGCATCATGCTCCCCCGCCAGATCGCATTCCAAGGTCTCGCGCGGCCCTTCTCCGATTCGCAGCGGATCAAGCTTTTGCAGGTTCGGATGCCCTTCCAGAAACAGGATACGGTCGATCAATTTATCCGCGTGGTGCATCTCTTCGATGCTTTCCTCGCGCGACTTGGAAGCCATTTTCGCCAGCCCCCAATCCGCCTGCAAACGATAGTGCAGCCAATATTGCGAGACCGCGGTGAGCTCGCTGCGCAAGGCAGCATTGAGATACTCGATAACTTTTGAATCACCCTTCATGGCGAAGCCCCTTTATTTTCAGGCAGTTGCTGTGGCTCCACGCATATCGCGCAGAATTTTTGGTACGCCCAGCTTATCATTAGAACGCATGGTGGACAGGAAAAGCGGCATGCAAGAGCCGCAGTCGGGCGTTTTTCCAAGCGCGCGATACACTTTGCGCGGCGTGATGATCGCAGAGCCATCGGCTTCGCGCATCCAGTCGATCGCGCCGTGGATGTCCGTGTCGGTGATACGTTGGCAATGGCAAATGATCATGTGGCAATCAGGGCTGTTGAGGTGCACTTTTCATTCCTGACAAATTAAATCGGAATTGTCAATCCCGAGTAAATACATCGGATATGCCCTTCGCCCTCGTTCCCGCCCGCCCCCCGTTGATTTGAACGCCCGCAGCGCGTATCAGGCCTTAAGCGCCCAACCACGCAAGGGAAACGGCCATGCAGCTTTTCGTCGGCCTCGGCAATCCAGGGGCAAAATACGCCCGCAACCGCCATAACATCGGCTTTATGGCGCTGGACGAAATTGCCCGTGACCATGGCTTCGCCCCGTGGCGTTCCAAATTCCAAGGCCAGATCACCGAAGGCATGCTTGGCCGCGAAAAGGTGATCTTGCTCAAGCCCGAAACCTTCATGAACCTGTCGGGCCAATCGGTCGGCGAGGCGATGCGGTTTTACAAACTGGCCCCCTCCGACGTGACGGTGTTTCACGACGAATTGGACCTCGCCCCAGCCCGCCTCAAACATAAAACCGGCGGCGGCCATGCGGGCCACAACGGGCTGCGCTCGATCCACAGCCACATCGGCGAGAGCTATCACCGCATCCGCCTCGGCATCGGGCACCCTGGTCATAAGGACCGCGTGGCGGGCTATGTCCTGTCGGATTTTGCCAAGGCAGACGAGGCGTGGCTGGATGACCTTTTGCGCGGCATTTGCGATGGCGCGCCTGCCCTCGCCGAAGGGGACAGCGCCAGATTCTCCAATGCCGTCGCCCTGCGGGTGACCCCGCCGCGCTCTGGCGGCGGCACCAGCACGAAGAGCGGCAAACCCAAAGGCCCGCGCGGTGATCGCCCGGGCCCCAAGCCCAACGCAAAGCCAAAGGTCCAAATCAAACCCGTCACCGGCAAGGCCAAACCGCAAAGCGATCAGGCGAAGGTGGAGCCTGCCGCCATGGGTGACGAACCGGCCCAAAGCGGCATCGCGGGCAAGCTGCAACAACTGGCCAATAAGTTTCGCAGCTAGAAAACGGCGCATAAAAAAGCCGCGCGCCGGAACCCCAGCGCGCGGCTTTTTAGTGCAAATACGGGCGCTTACCCGCCGGTGTTGATCTCGACACCCAAGTGTTTGGCGACGGTGAAAATATCCTTGTCGCCGCGCCCGCACATATTCATCACCAAGATATGATCCTTGGGCAATGTCGGCGCGATCTTCATCACATGGGCCAAGGCATGGCAGGGCTCAAGCGCCGGAATGATGCCTTCGGTGCGGCAGGAGAACTGGAACGCCTCCAGCGCCTCCTTGTCGGTGATCGACACATATTCCGCCCGCCCCGTTTCATGCAGCCAGCTATGCTCCGGCCCGATGCCCGGATAATCGAGACCGGCCGAAATCGAATGGCCTTCCAAAATCTGCCCGTCGTCATCTTGTAGCAAATAGGTGCGGTTGCCGTGCAAAACCCCCGGACGTCCGCCGGTCAGCGAGGCGCAATGCTGCATCGTCTCGTCCACGCCCTTGCCGCCCGCTTCGACCCCGATGATACGCACGCTTTCGTCGTCAAGGAACGGATAGAACAGCCCCATCGCATTGGAGCCGCCGCCAATCGCCGCCACGAGGCTGTCGGGCAAACGCCCCTCGCCCTCTTGCTCGGCCATCTGCCAGCGCACTTCCTTGCCGATGATCGATTGGAAATCGCGCACCATCGCCGGATAGGGGTGCGGCCCCGCCACGGTGCCGATGCAATAGAAAGTATCGTCCACATTGGTCACCCAATCGCGCAGCGCATCATTCATCGCATCCTTGAGCGTGCCGCGCCCCGAAGTCACAGGCACCACCTCGGCCCCCAAAAGCCGCATGCGGAACACATTGGGCGCCTGACGCTCGACATCATGCGCGCCCATATAGACCACGCATTTGAGCCCGAATTTCGCGCAAACCGTCGCCGTGGCAACCCCGTGCTGCCCCGCGCCGGTTTCGGCAATGATCCGGCCCTTGCCCATACGGCGCGCCAAAATGATCTGCCCCAGCACGTTGTTGATCTTATGCGCGCCGGTGTGGTTGAGCTCGTCGCGCTTGAGGTAAATCTTCGCCCCGCCAAGCTCCTCGGTCATCCGGCTGGCAAAATACAGCGGGCTGGGACGGCCCACATAATGCGTCCAAAGATCGTCCATCTCGGCCCAAAACGTCTCGTCGGTCTTGGCCTTTTCATACTCTTCCTCAAGGCTGAGGATCAGCGGCATCAAGGTCTCGGACACAAAGCGCCCGCCGAAAATCCCGAACCGGCCCTTCTCGTCCGGACCGTTCATGAAGCTGTTGAAAAGATCGTTCATCTGGCTGCTCCCTTGCGCGTTGCCCTGCGATGTAGCGCATGCGCCCTGCACGGTAAAGCGGCTGCGCCAAAATCGCGCGCCCGCCTTGCTGATTCTACAAATATCCCCGCCGGAGGCTCCCCAAACCGGCCGCGCGCGGATCAGCGCAATTTGGGCACCAAAGGCGCATCATCCGCCCCCGCGCGCCCCGCGCCCATCGCCGCCGCGACAAAGGCGCGGATCTTGCCCGCATCCTTGACGCCCGGCGCGCTTTCCACGCCCGAGGACACATCGACCTGCCGCGCGCCGGTGCGCGCGATGGCCTCGGCGACATTGCCCGCATGCAAACCGCCCGCCAGCATCCAAGGCCGCGTCCAGTATTTGCGCTGCACCAACTGCCAATCGAAGCGCAATCCGTTCCCGCCCGGAAGCGCCGCGCCCTTGGGCGGTTTGGCATCGATGAGCAGTTGATCGGCCACCTGCGCATAAAGATCAATCAGCGGCAGGTCCGCGGCATCCGCCACACCCACCGCTTTCATCACCGGCAATCCGTAGCGCGCCTTGATCTGCGCCACCCGCTCGGGGCTTTCATGCCCGTGAAGCTGCAACATATCGAGCGGCACCTCTGCGGTGATCCGGTCCAATGCCGCGTCATCGGCGTCCACAACCAATGCCACCTTGGCCAGCCCCACAGGGGCCAGAAGCGCCAGATCACGCGCTCGGGCCACGCTCACATGGCGCGGGGATTTTTCAAAGAAAACAAAACCGGCATAGGCCGCGCCCGCCTCGGCAACGGCTTCGATCTCTGCGGGCCGTTTGAGCCCGCAGATTTTCACACGAATGTCAGATGTCATAACGGCGCCTCAGCTGGCCTCGTCGAGCAGGGCGAGAACCTCGTCCTTGCCCTCGTCGCGCTGGCCTTTGACACGGCGCAATTCGCGCTCGAGCTGCTTGACCTCGCCATGCTTGCGGCGCGCCTCCGAGCGGTGCTTATGCTCGCGCATCCACTCCCAGACAAAACCGATCACCAGCCCCGCGATGATGCCGCCAAAAATCACCAAAAACAGCGGCATGGAGACCGACGGATTGAGCGCGGAATAGACCGCCAATTCTTCGGGCAGCACCTTTACGGTGACCATCTGGCGGTTGGCCAAAGCAATAGAGATCAGGGCCAGCGCAAAGATAGCGATGGAGGCGTAGCGGATATAGCGCATGGATTACTTCCCGTTCAGACGGTCCCGCAGCAGCTTACCGGTTTTGAAGAACGGAACGTGTTTCTCTTCGACCTGCACGGATTCGCCGGTGCGCGGGTTGCGCCCCAAGCGCGCGTCGCGCTTCTTCACCGAAAAGGCGCCAAAGCCGCGCAATTCCACACGGTCCCCGCGCGACATCGCATCGGTGATTTCTTCGAAGATGGTATTCACGATCCGCTCGACGTCACGCTGATAGAGATGCGGGTTTTCGTCGGCAATTTTCTGGATTAGTTCCGATCGGATCATCGGTGTCCCCCCCGGGTTCAAAGTATTGGCACTACACTGTTTTAACTCAGACTATAGAAACAATCTGGTCAGAGAGAAACACAAACGGCAAGGGGGAGGTGCGATTTCGCGTCACATTTCGGCGTGTTTACGTATTTTCCCCCGTCCGCCCCCCCGATTTTGGCACCGCTCACACCGCTGCACGCCCGCGCGAAGCATGCGCCGCCTGTGGAAAACCCATTGATTCGCATGTGAAAAGCACGCTGCACCGCAATGGCGGGATGGATCAGCACATAGAAAAACGGCCCCGCAGTCACCTGCGGGGCCGTCTCAAACATCTGCCTAAGCGGCGATGCGCTTACTCGTCGCCCTTGAGCGCTGCGCCAAGGATATCGCCGAGCGATGCGCCCGAATCCGAGGAGCCATACTGCTCGACCGCTTCTTTCTCTTCGGCGATTTCACGCGCCTTGATCGAGAGGCCGAGACGGCGGGTTTTGCTGTCCACATTGGTAACGCGCACGTCAACCTTGTCACCGACCGAGAAACGCTCGGGGCGCTGTTCGGCACGGTCACGGCTGAGGTCGGAGCGGCGGATGAAGGACTTCATGCCTTCATATTCCACTTCGATGCCGCCATCCTCGATGGAGGTCACTTCCACGGTCACGATCGAGCCGCGCTTCACGCCGCCAACCGCTTCGGAGAATTTGTCGCCGCCCAGAGCTTTGATCGAGAGCGAGATACGCTCTTTGTCGATGTCCACTTCGGAGACAACGGCCTGAACCATGTCGCCTTTGCGGTAGTTCTGGATCGCGTCTTCGCCGCGCTCGTCCCACGAGATGTCCGACAGGTGAACCATGCCGTCGATTTCGCCCGGCAAGCCGATAAACAGACCGAATTCGGTGATGTTCTTGACTTCGCCTTCGACTTCCGCGCCCTCGGGGTGGGTTTCTGCAAACACTTCCCACGGGTTGCGCTGCGTCTGCTTGAGGCCAAGCGACACGCGGCGTTTTGCGGCGTCGATTTCCAGAACCATGACCTCAACCTCTTGCGAGGTGGACACGATTTTGCCCGGATGGACGTTTTTCTTGGTCCAGGACATTTCGGAGACGTGCACGAGACCCTCGACACCGGGCTCCAGCTCCACAAAGGCGCCGTAGTCGGTGATGTTGGTGACGCGGCCGGTGTGAACCGATTCCAGCGGGTATTTGCCAGCAACCAGATCCCACGGATCGTCTTGCAACTGCTTCATGCCCAAGGAGATGCGGTGCGTGTCTTTGTTGATCTTGATGACCTGAACATTCACCGTCTCGCCGATCGCAAGGATTTCGGATGGGTGGTTCACACGGCGCCATGCCATGTCGGTCACGTGCAGCAGGCCGTCAACGCCGCCGAGGTCGACGAATGCGCCGTATTCGGTGATGTTTTTGACAACGCCTTCAACAGCCTGACCTTCGGTGAGGTTGCCGATGACTTCGGCGCGCTGCTCGGCGCGGCTCTCTTCGAGGATCGCACGGCGCGAGACAACGATGTTGCCACGGCGACGGTCCATTTTGAGAATCTGGAACGGCTGCTTGAGACCCATGAGCGGGCCCGCGTCGCGCACGGGGCGCACGTCAACTTGCGAGCCGGGCAAGAAGGCCACGGCGCCGCCGAGATCAACGGTAAAGCCGCCTTTGACGCGGTTGAAGATGGCGCCTTCGACGCGCTCTTCGGCCGCATAGGCTTTTTCGAGGCGATCCCATGCTTCTTCACGGCGGGCCATCTCGCGCGAGATGACGGCTTCGCCGCGGGCGTTTTCAGCCGAGCGCAGGAAGACTTCCACTTCGTCGCCAACGGCGATTTCAGGTGCTTCACCAGGATTTGCGAATTCTTTAAGCTCGACACGGCCTTCCATTTTGTAGCCGACGTCGATGATGGCTTGGCCCGCTTCGATCGCGATCACCTTGCCTTTGACAACACTGCCCTCTTCGGGTGTGTCCATTTCGAAGCTTTCATTCAGGAGGGCTTCGAATTCCTCCATAGATACGTTCTGAGCCATGTGGTCTCTGGTTTCCTTTAACATATGTTTCTGGCCGTGCGGTTGTCTCCGCCGGTCTTGCGGTTTGGTCATATGGCGAATCGCAAAACAAAGAGGGCCGGAGGTCCGACCCTGCTCGATCTCTCATGTTTTGCGGTGTTTTCACCGTCTCGACGAGGCGGCAGATACGCGCTTTGGCCAAGGAATGCAAGGGTTTCGGCCAGAAATCAGCGCTTTTGCCCGCGTGCCCCTGCCCGCCGTATGCCCGCGCGGCTTATGTGGCCGCATTCAACCGTGCGAAATACTGCTCTTCGCTCTCGCCCGCTTGGCGCGCATAGGGGAAGGCCGAGCCAAACTGCGCCGCATCACGCGCCGCTTGGGCCATTTCGACATATAGCTGGCGCGCCGATAGGGCGTCCACCTCGGGGCGCTGCCCCTGCGCATCAAGGCCAAAGCCAGCCAACTCGATGCCGATCAAATCATACCCCATCGACCACCCCTCAAAGGGGCTGCTTGGCTGCGCCTGCTCTTGGAGCAAAATTTCGACCGAGTGGTGGCGCGGATCGGCCTTGATCCGCTCCATCAAGGCCTGCACCGCCGCCGTAGGACCGTGTAAGGCTTGGAAAAACTGCGTCTCGGCGCGCCAAAGATAGCCGCTGATCCCCACCTTGGGATTATGCGTCAAAGCCGCCTGCACGATCGCAAGGTTGGAGGAGTCGATTTCGGGCAAAAGCGCAAAGCTGCGATAGAGAAGTTGAAGCATTCCGACACTGTGGCGCACAACAGGCTGTGCGGTCAATTCACATTTATCGCTCGGCGGCAGGGGCTTAGGCCTTAGCCGCGCTTTGCCTCGATATGGGCAATGGCCTGCGCGACGGCCTCATTGATGCTCATCTGCGACGTGTCCAAAATCACCGCATCCTCGGCCGGTTTGAGCGGCGCCGCCGCGCGGGCGCTGTCGCGCGCATCGCGTTCGCGCAAATCCGCCAGAACGCTCTCGTAGCTCACATCATGGCCTGTCTCGCTAAGTTCCTTGAACCGGCGCGTGGCGCGGATGTCGTCATTGGCGGTCACAAACAATTTCGCCTCCGCCTCGGGGCAAATCACCGTGCCAATGTCGCGCCCGTCCAACACCGCCCCGCCCGCGCGCCGCGCAAAGGCGCGCTGAAAATCGACCAAAGCGGCGCGCACTTCGGGAATGGCGGCAACGCGGCTGGCGGCTTGGGCCACATCGGGCGTGCGCAGATCGCCCGCCTCCAGATCCTCTGCGCGCAGGTTTTGCGCCGCCTCCAAAGGCGCTGTGCCATCCAAGGTGCGCCGCCCCGTCGCGCGATACAATAGCCCCGTATCGAGATGCGCAAAGCCGAAATGCGCGGCGACCGCTTTGGAAATCGTGCCCTTGCCTGCGGCTGCGGGTCCGTCGATTGCAATGGTGAACGCCATTGTGCCTCTGCCTTACGTGAATGATCGGGACTTGTGTCTACCCCAAGCGCGCGGCGGCGTCACCCCTGATCGCGCTGGCCGCGGCGCGGCGTGCGCAGGGGCCCGTCACTCTCCGGCTTCGGGGAACATCCCGCGCATCGGATCCTTGCGGCGCGATTTGAACGGCGCGGGCGCGGCGCTTTGCGCGGGCGCCTCAGGCGGATCATATTCGCCGTCTCGCGGATCAAGCGACATATAGCCAAAGCGTTTCAACGCGCGCTGCAACCGCCGCTTCGACATCCACACCCGCGCCGCGCCAAACAGCAGCGCGCAGATACAGACCGTCACCGCAACGGATTTCACAAAGGTCAAAAACCCCGCAAAAGCGATGGTAGAGGACGGCACAAGATCGGGGTGAGAGGTCAGCATCGTGCTCACCAAAGCGTTCTCGCCGTAATCGGCCACCTCGCCGACCATGGCAAAGCCGATAATCACCCAACGCACACGGCCGCGATAGAGGATCATCGCCCCCAAAACGAAAACCGCCGCCAAGGTGATCGGGTAGAAGAGATCAAGCAAATGCTGCGGGCCAAGATAGACATCGCGCCCGCGCGCGCTCAGCGCGTTCAAATAGCTGCGCGCCGCCTCTTCGGTATAGCCCAAGGGCCGCAAATCAAACGGCAAAAGCCCCCCCGCCTCGGCCTTGATCTGCGGCAGGGTCCAAAACAACATCATGGCATAGAGCGCCATGGAAAGGGCAAAACAGGCCCAGAATGCTCGCGTCATATAATCACCTCACACCGCGCATACTGACGCAAGGGAAAGGGTGTGTCAGCAGCTATGCCCTACCCGACGTCAGCTTCGGCGGATTTCCGCGCCAAGTGCCTTCATAAGAGGCTCGAACACCGGAAAAGACGTGGCAATCGGCGCGCCGTCGTCCACACGCACCGGCGCGTTCGAAGCCATGCCCATGATCATGAAAGACATGGCAATACGGTGGTCCAGATGGCTAACCGCTTCCATGCCGCCCGCGACATTGCCGTGGCCCGCGCCTTTGACGATCCACCAATCGGGGCCGTCCTCGACGGTGACTCCGCCCGCGCGCAGCCCCGAGGCCATGGCCTCGATGCGGTCGCTTTCCTTGACGCGCAATTCCTTGACGCCGCGCATCACCGTATCGCCTTTGGCAAAGGCCGCGACGACGGACAGGACGGGGTATTCATCGATCATCGAGGCCGCGCGTTCGGGCGGCACTTCGATGCCGTGCAAATCGGGCGAGAAGCGTGCGCGCAGGTCGGCCACAGGCTCGCCGCCCTCCTCGCGCAGGTTCTCGAAGGTCAGGTCCGCGCCCATTTCTTGCAAGGTGGTGAACAACCCCGCCCGCGTCGGGTTCAGCCCGATATTGGGCACCAAAACATCCGATCCGGGCACGATAAGCGCCGCGCAGACCGGAAAGGCCGCCGAACTGGGATCGCGCGGCACGACGATCTCTTGCGCCTTGAGTTCGGGCCGTCCGGTCAGTGTGATCACCCGCCCCTCATCCGTGACCTCGGTGATGATGGTCGCGCCAAATCCGGCGAGCATACGTTCGGTGTGATCGCGGGTGGCTTCTTTTTCGATCACGACCGTTTGCCCCGGTGCATTCAGCCCCGCGAGCAAGACCGCCGATTTCACCTGCGCCGAGGGCACGGGCACCACATAGCGCACTGGCAATGGCTCTGGCGCGCCCACGATGGTCATCGGCAAACGCCCGCCCGCGCGGCCATAGGATTGCGCCCCGAACAGTGCCAGAGGGTCCGTCACCCGCGCCATCGGACGCCCGTTCAGGCTCGCATCACCGGTAAAGGTCGCGGTGATCGGCGACGTGGCCATCGCCCCCATAATGAGCCGCACGCCCGTGCCCGAATTGCCGCAATCAATGACGTTTTCCGGCTCGGCAAACCCGCCAACGCCAACGCCGTAAACCCGCCAGTTCCCGCCGCCCAAATCCTCGACCTCTGCGCCAAAGGCCCGCATCGCCTTGGCGGTGTCGAGCACGTCTTCGCCCTCCAAAAGGCCCGAAATGCGCGTCTCGCCCACACACATCGCCCCAAGGATCAACGAGCGGTGCGAGATCGACTTGTCGCCGGGCACATGGGCCTCGCCGGTCAAGGGACCGCAAGCGGCAGAAATCATCGGGATCGGGGTGCCATGAGAGGACATGCGGGGGCTTCCTTCGTCTACTGTTGCCCGCCTGATAGCAGGGGCAGCGGGGACGGTAAATGGCCCTAAGGACACCCCGCACCGGCGGCCCTGCCTTTGCCCCCTTGCCGGGCGCGGTGCGGGCCGCAGTATGAGCCCCCGCCAGAACGGCAAGGCGCCAAATCTCGCGGCGCGTAAAATCCATGCAATTTAGCGTTGGTTCGGCGTTTTCTTGCCGCCCGAAAAACGCCAAAGTTGACGCAACGGCAGGCAGGTGACTGACTGGACCCTAGGCGCGCCCAACCGTGAGGGCGCTGGTCGAATAACCAGTATCAAAGGAAACCCCATGCCCAACCTACGCTCCACTTTGGCCGCAGCGATATGCGCGGCGCTTCTTGGCCTTGGCCTTCCCCAATCGGCCCGCGCGGTCACCCTTGTCACCGATGGCGGGGAGCTCATTGGTGCGCAGGGGCTGCAGGTCGGCCGGTTCACCTATGACATCAGCTTTGTCGACGGTTCCTGCGCGTCGGTCTTTGACGGCTGCGACGACTTTTCGGATTTCTTCTTCTCCGATGCGGAACAAGCCTTGGCGACGGTCAGGGCGATGCGCGATTTCGTCTTTGTCGATAGCGCGGCAGGGGCGTTTGACAGCGACCCGCAACTGACCCGCGGCTGCGATTCCGTGTTCACTTTTTGCACCACATTCTTCCCCTTCGCCGCGGTGACCAGCGGCCCGATCACATCAACCTTCGTGCCGGTCTATGGGGTGATCAACCGCGAGGGCACGCGGCGCGACGACGTGACCTCGGGCAGCGCGCCCGTCATCGCCGATACGCCCGAATTTACCTACGCCGTCTTCACGCTCACCGATGTCGCCCCCGCCGTGCCGCTGCCCGCTGCCGGATGGCTCTATCTGGGACTGGGGGGCGCCATGGTGGCGCTGCGCAAAGGCGCAAAGAACGCCCGCCGCAAACCCCGCGCAGCCGCCTGATCCGGCACGGGCTGTGGTAAATTCACGCCTTCGGGCGCCCGCCGCGCGCCCCGTCAGAGCCGCCGGAAGGTCAGGTAATGCGGGGTGCGCTCTTCGCGGATTGCTTTTTGCTCGTAGCGGGTGGACATCCAGTCGCCCCAAGGCGCGCGCCAATCCTGCGGCCCCTCGGCGAGCCATTCAAACCCCGCGCGCGGCACCTCTTCTAGGGTCTGGCGCACGTAATCGGGAATATCCGTTGCCACGCGAAATATTGCCCCGCGCTTCATCACGCGGGCCAAAGCCACAAGGTAGTCTTGCGTCACAAACCGGCGGCGATGGTGGCGTTTTTTCGGCCAAGGATCGGGGTAGAGCAAAAACGCCCGCTCGATCGACGCCTCGGGCAACACGTCGAACATATCGCGCACATCACCGGGATGGACCTTGAGGTTCTCGACACCCGCCTTGCGGATTTTGCCCAAGAGCATCGCCACGCCGTTGATATAGGGCTCGCAGCCGATGATCCCGACATCGGGGTAACGCGCGGCCTGATGCACCAGATGCTCGCCGCCGCCGAACCCGATTTCGAGCCACAAAGGTTTACCGCCGAACATCGCATCGACATCCAAGGGCCTGCGGTCGGGGTTGGCCTCCCAATCCACCGCGCCGGGGGAAAGTTTGGCCAGATCCTCCTCCAGATAGGCCTCTTGGCTTTGGCGCAAGCCCTTCCCCTTAAAGCGGCCATAGAAATTACGCCATGGCGCGCCGCTGGGATGGGTGCCGCCTTGGGCGTCGTCTTTGGCGGCGCCGCGAATATGCACGGGGCCCGCACCCTTTTTCACATAGGGCGTATCGGGTTTGGCGGGTTTGGCAGGGCTGTCATCACTCATGGCCGCCTCCTACTGCGTCGCGGGCGGCAAATCAATGGGGCGCGCGTAGGGTTCGGGCAAGGCTCAGGCCGTGAACAGGGCGCGGGCGGCTTTGAACTCCTGCGCGATGACCGCCCGAAAGGCGGTGGGTTTGGCGCCTTGCCACACATCACGGTGCCCCACGAGCCAGATATCGGCATAGGGCTGCGGCGGCACCAAGGGGACCGGCACCACATCCGGCAGGCTGCGCCCCAAGAACATCGGCATTTGCGCCGCGCCCAAACCCGCCTGCACCGCCCCCGCAATGGCCACCATATCATCGAACCGGTAGCGGGTGCGCAGATTGGGGTAGCGCTCGGCAGCCGCTTTCGGCGGGGCGCTATAGCCGGAGAACAATATCCAATCGATCGGCCCGTTCGGATCATCCGCAATCCGCGCAGCCCAATCGCGATGGGCGAAACTGGCGCTGTCTTGGGCGCTCAGGCGCAGCCCTGTGAGCGTATCGCCGGGGCTACGGCTGACCCGCAGGGCCAGATCGGCCTCGCGCCGCGTCAGGTCAAGCAGGTCATTGGTAGCCTTAATCTGCAACTCCACCTGCGGGTAGGCGGCGCTGAAGGCGGCGAGCATCGGGGCAAACCCATGGGCGATCAAAAGCTGGGGCGCGGTGACCACCAAAGGCCCGCTCAAATCGGTGGACCGGCCCGCAAGCTGGCGCAAGAGCGCGTCTTCTTGCCCCTGCATTTGCGCCGCATAATCGGCCACCAGCCGCCCCTCGTCGGTGGGCCGGTATCCATCCGCGAGCCGCTCGAAAAGCGTCAGGCCCAAGGCCTCCTCGATCCGCGTCACCCGCCGCGCCACGGTGGTATAGCTCAGCCCCATACGCCCCGCGGCCCCCGCCAAGGAGCCGGAGCGGACAAGTTCGAGCACCGTTTTGAGATCATCCCAATGAGGCTGCATCCATGCATATTCGCACGTCACAGATGCAAAAGCACGCGTTTTCACATGCCTCGCGCCGCGCTACCCCTGCCCCGTCCCCACAGCCAAGGAGCAACGATATGATTTATGCCTATGTCAATTTGACCCTCACCGACCCTGACGCGCTTGCCAAATACCGCGAGAAAGCGGGCGCGGCTTTGGCCCGCCATGGCGCCACGCCCTTGGTGTCGGCCAAAGACACAACCGTTTTGGAAGGCAGCCCGACCCAGCCCAGCATCGCCGTGATTTTGCAATTCCCCGACCGCGAGGCCGCATTGGGGTGGATCAACGATCCCGAAATCGCCGATGTCCATGCCCTGCGCCGTGCGGCGGGGCAGTCGGATATTTTGCTGCTCGGTTAGCGCAAAGAAAAAGGCGGCCATATCGCGATGGCCGCCTTTGGATTGTCCGATAGAATGGGGCTTAAACCGCCTTTTTCAGCGCCTCGGCCAGATCGGTTTTCTCCCACGAGAAGCCGCCGTCCACATCCGGCGCGCGGCCGAAGTGGCCGTAAGCCGCCGTGCGCGCATAGATCGGTTTGTTGAGTTGCAGATGCGAGCGGATGCCGCGCGGGGTCAGGTCCATGACCTTGGGGATCGCCGCCTCGATCAGCGCCTCATCCACCTCGCCAGTGCCATGGGTGTCGGCATAGATCGACAACGGTTTGGACACGCCGATGGCATAGCTGAGCTGGATCGTGCAGCGATCCGCCATGCCCGAGGCCACGACGTTTTTCGCCAGATAGCGCGCCGCATAGGCCGCCGAACGGTCCACTTTGGTCGGATCCTTGCCCGAAAACGCGCCGCCGCCATGGGGGGCCGCGCCGCCGTAGGTATCGACAATGATCTTACGCCCGGTCAGGCCCGCATCGCCGTCAGGGCCGCCGATGACGAAAACCCCCGTGGGATTGACCCACCATTCGGTGGCCTCGTCAATCCACCCCTCGGGCAGAACCTCGCGGATATACGGCTCGACAATGGCGCGGATATCCGCGCTGGTCTGGGTCTCGTCGGCATGCTGCGTTGACAGAACGATCGAGCTGACGCCGACGGGCTTGCCGTTCTCGTAGCGCACCGAAAGCTGGCTTTTTGCATCGGGGCGCAGGGTCGGCTCGGAGCCATCCTTGCGCACTTCGGCCAAACGGCGCAGCACCGCATGCGAATACTGGATCGGAGCGGGCATCAAGGCCTCGGTCTCGTTGGTGGCATAGCCGAACATGATGCCCTGATCGCCCGCGCCTTCGTCCTTGTCGGTCGCCGCATCGACGCCTTGGGCGATATGGGCCGATTGCTCGTGCAAAAGATTGGTGATCTCGCAGGTCGCGTGATGGAACTTGTCCTGCTCGTAGCCGATGTCTTTGATGCAGGCGCGCGCGATGTCTTCGATGCGGCCCATATATTCGGTCAACTTGCTTTGATCGGACAGGCCGACCTCGCCGCCGATGACCACGCGGTTGGTGGTGGCAAAGGTCTCGCAAGCCACCCGCGCTTCGGGCTCCTCGCTCAAAAACGCGTCGAGAACGGCGTCGGAAATGCGGTCGCACACCTTATCGGGATGCCCCTCGGAGACGGATTCCGAGGTGAAGATATAGTTCTGGCGGCTCATGAAAGTGCTCCATTCAAAGTGAACCCGCCCCGTCAGGAAGCCGTTGGGGCGGTATTGCTGCTCTGCCTATGCGCCGTATCGGGCGCGGTCAATCTCTATCTGCGCTGGGTCTGAAGGCAGTATAAACACTGAGTCCGGTTAACATCAGTATAAGCAACATATAGGCGGGCAGATCGCCGAAACGCGCATAGACCGTCGGCGACAAAGCCGCAGGCAGACGGATATCGCGGTATCCCGCCTCGCCCAAGGGGATCTGCGTCAAGACGGCGCCGCGCGGGCCGATGAGGGCAGAGACGCCGGTATTGGCCACGCGCACCATCGGCAGGCCCTGCTCGATTGCGCGCAATCGCGCTTGGTCGAGGTGTTGATAGGGACCGGAGAGACGTCCGAACCACGCATCATTGGTCAGTTGCAAAAGGTAGTCGGGCCGCGGCAGATCGCTATAAGGCGCGCTGCGCATATCGCGCGGAAACACCGCCTCGTAGCAAATCAGCATCAAGGCCCGCCCCGCCGCGCCCAAATCCATCACTCGCGGACCGGGACCGGCGGAATAACCATGCCCCGCCTGCGCGGCAAAGGCCGTAATCCCCACAGCCGCCAGCGCATCGCCAAAGGGGATATATTCGCCGAAAGGCACCAGATGGTGCTTGTCATAAAGCGCCTGCACCTGCCCCGCCCGGTCGATGAGCACCGCCGAATTATAAAGCCGCGGCCCGTCGAACCGCTGTATGCCGGTCAGGATCGGCACGCCGCCGGAGGCCTCGATCATATCGGCAAAGGTCGCAGCGGCGCTGTCGAGCAAGACCGGCAAGGCCGTCTCGGGCCAGATGATCAAATCGGGCGCGCGCCCGCCCTCCCCCGCCAGAGCGCTAAATCCCCGCATCCGTTGATAAAACCCGCGCACAAGGGCCGGATCCCATTTTTCGTGCTGCGGCGCATTGGGTTGGACGAGCCGCAAGACCGGCGCGGCCTCGGGCGCGGCGATCTGCGCTCTTTGGGCAATCGCGCCGTGCCAATAGAGCGCGCCGAGCATCGCGATGACCGCCGCCGCCCCGCGCCATCTGCGCGCAAAAAGCAACCAAAGCCCTGCGCCAACGCAAAGCATGAGCAGGCTCAGCCCATGCGGGCCGAGA
The DNA here is from genome assembly GCF_040371945.1 of Litorivita sp. NS0012-18. Taxonomy (NCBI): domain Bacteria; kingdom Pseudomonadati; phylum Pseudomonadota; class Alphaproteobacteria; order Rhodobacterales; family Paracoccaceae; genus Litorivita; species Litorivita sp. NS0012-18. The sequence goes on from NZ_BAABWS010000001.1 coordinate 1,006,712, forward strand.
TAGGCCGCCGCCTGCGCGAGCGGGCTGTCGATCAATCCATGCCCGATCAAGGCCCACGGAAAACCGGTAAATATCCAGCCCCGCAGCGCCTCCGCAAGGCTCAGCCCCAAGGCCAAAGCCGCGATCCGCGCGCCGCCGTCAAAGCGCCCCGCGAAGGCGAAGGCCAGCGCCCAAAACAGCGCCAGCCCCCCCGCCAGAGCGATCAAGGCAAAGGGCGCCATCCAGCCATGGCGCGCTGCATCCACCATGAAGGGCTCGACAATCCAGTGCAGCGCGAGCGCGAAATAGCCCGCCCCGATGGCCCAGCCCGCGCGCGCCATGGGCTTTGGCCCCGCGCACTTCAAGGCAAGGGCGAAAACAATCGCCCAGCCCAGCACCGCCAAAGGCCACATAGATATAGGCGCAAGCCCCGCCGCGCAGAGCGCGCCGGTGAGAAACAGAGCCAAGAACCGCCCGATCCGCCCGCCAGAGCCGGTTTTGCGAGTTTTCAAAAAGGAGCGCAGCACGCTCACGCGGGCGCGCTCATTCGGCGGCGCGCTCGGCCCCACCGGGCACACGCACACGCAGCCGCTTGATCCGGCGCGGATCGGCATCGACCACTTCGATCACAATGCCAGCGGGATGTTCGACCACCTCGCCGCGCACGGGCACACGGCCCAGCAGCATAAAGACCAACCCGCCCAGCGTATCGATCTCTTCCTCGTCGATGCTCTCGTCTTCGGTCAGGGGCAGGCCGACCTCGGCCTCGAACTCGGCCAAAGGCGCTTTAGCCTGCACCAGATAGCTGCCCCCGCGTTCGCGGATCCAGAATTTGCCCTCGTCGATGTCATGCTCGTCCTCGATCTCGCCGATCACCTGTTCGATCAGGTCTTCAATCGTCACAAGCCCGTCAACACCGCCGTATTCGTCAATCACCAAAGCCATATGGCGCCGCTCGGTTTGCATTTTTTGCAGCAAAACCCCGATCGGCATGGAGGGCGGCACAAACAGCAAGGGGCGCAGCATATCCTTGAGAATGAACCGCGCTTCGGAGCCGTTAAACCCGAAACGCAGCGCGAAATCCTTGAGATGGACAAAGCCGAGCGGCGTATCCAGCGTGCCATTGTAGACCGGAATGCGGGTGAGGCCGCTGTCGCGGAAGGTTTTGACGAGATCGTCCAAAGTGATCGTCGTGGGCACCGAAACGATATCGGCCGAGGGAACCATCACATCCTCGACCCGCATCCGGCGCAGGTTGATCATCCCATGCGTCGCGGGCGCCGGAGCCTCGCGTTCGCCCTCCTCGCGCTGCGGGGCATCTTCATGCAACTCGACCGCTGCGCCGCGCCCGAAGACACGCCGCCAAAGCCCGCCGCGGGCCGCTTCAGTTTTCACCGGAAATTGTCGCCCCGCCGCGCCCGCGTCGGGCTCCGTATCGGGGGTTTGCGCGCGCTGCGCTGCGTTAGAAGAGCCGTCGCTACTGTCGCCCATTGGACCTATCTATTTACCTATTCATCGTCTGACACATTCGGGGCCGCACCGGCCCGCTCATCGCAATATGGGTCAGGCAGGCCCAGTTTGCCAAGTATAGAAACCTCCAGCCCCTCCATCAAAGTGGCATCTTGGTCACGAATATGGTCGAATCCAAGCAAATGCAGCACCCCGTGCACGATCAAATGCAAGCAATGATCCGCCAATGGCTTGCCTGCCGCCGCAGCCTCTGCCGCGCAGGTCTCAAACGAGATAGCGATATCGCCCAATTCGGCCTCCATCGGACTTGGGGGCGAGGCGGGCAAATCCGGCATATCGCCCGCCGCCTCGGCGCCGCGGTCTTCCGAGGGCCAGCTAAGCACATTAGTGGGGGCAGGTTTGCCGCGAAACTCGGTGTTGAGCACCGCAATGCGCGCGTCATCACAGCCCAGAACAGCGATTTCGAACCCCTCGGGCGCGAGGCCCAATTCGCGCAGCGCAGCCTGCGCGCCGCGCTCGGCCAAAGCCTCCAGCCCCAGAGTCTCCCACCGCGAATCCTCGCTCACCACATCTACAAGCATATCCCGCCCTTCTTGCACCGCGCCGCACGCCGGTTTTGTTGCCTATACTGGATCAAAACCGCCGCCGAAAGCCCGACTGTGCGCCAGATGGCCACAGTTTTGACACATTCTTGCCAGCGGCATTAACCCTCAGGTAACCTGTCGCCATCCAAATTCAGAGGGAATCATTATGAACAAAACAATTGCGATCTCGGCCTTTTGTGCATTGAGCCTGCCGCATATGGCGCAAGCGGCCTCGGTCGATCTGACCGGTTGGGTTGCCGAGGATTTTTCGACCTCCAACCAATCCAACTGGGTCGTCAGCGCCGGCACTGATAGCGTCACCCAAACCGTCAACACCGATCCGGCGGTCTTCTTCAAGCCGGGCGACAATGCCCAAGGCACCGAACTGACCGGCTCGATCACCGTTGGCAGCACATCGGACGACGATTTTGTCGGCTTTGTCCTTGGTTATCAAAGCGGTGAATTGACCAGCACCAATGCAGATTTCTGGGTGATCGATTGGAAACGCAACAATCAATCCTTCTATGGCGGCTTGGCCTTGGACGGTTTGGCGCTCAGCCATGTGACCGGCGACACCGCCGCCGCCGGATTGGGCGATCTGTGGCATCACTCCGGCACGGTCCAGGAGGTTGCGCGCGGCGCGACGCTCGGATCGACCGGATGGGTCATCGGCGAAACCTACGATTTTGCGCTGACGTTCACCGCAACCCTGATCGAGGTCTACGTCAATGACGTGCTCGAAATCAGCTATTCGGGCAACTTCAGCGATGGCGCTTTCGGCTTTTACAACTACTCGCAAAACAACGTGACCTATGCAGGGGTCGAGGCCGCACCGGCGGTGCCGCTGCCCGCCTCCTTGCCGTTGCTTTTGGCCGGTCTGGGCGGCATCGGCGCAATCCGCCGCCGCAAAAACAAGGCCTGAGGCCCAACTGGCACTGGCGTGAAAATTGCGAAAGGGCGCCCGTTGCGGCGCCCTTTTTCATACGCTGCCTTGGCCGCAAGCGCAGGCAGCCGAACGCATCGGATCAGGCCAGATTTCGCGGCAAGCTGGGGCCATGACCCTCTTCGCCAAAGATCACATTGCCCGCGCCGCTGACCGGCCCGTCGGCATGAAACCACACCTCGCCCGCCCAATCCGCCGCGATGTCGCAGATGAGATCATTGGTCGGGAAATCCGCGCCAAAGCTGTTTGGCACAGGCACCGGAGGCACCGGCCCCGCCGCCGTGAAGCGCACCGAAACCAACTCGCGGTAGGGCGCGACGGCCTTGTTGAGTGCATAAAGATCGGGGCCGAACACATGCGCCATGACGGTGAATGTGCCATCTTGATCGGGGTCGGGGTGAATGCCGATATCGATGCCCTCGGTCTCGTCGGGCAGCGCGGCGAGCAGCTGTTGCATCTTCATCACCGCCGCCCCCATCTCGGGCCAAAGCGCCTCTCGCAGCCCGCTGCGATAGATCGCTTCACTTGTCACCACCTCCGCCCCTGCCGCAGCAGGCGCGCGCGTCAAAAGACGCATCAAACCCTTGAAAACACTCATCGCTATTCCGCCGCAAAGCTACCCTGCGTCTTCGCCCGCGCTCAGCTTTTGGGCAAGGAATTGGCGCTATCGGCATCATAGGCTTCGATAATCGCCGCAACCAACGGGTGACGCACCACGTCTTTTACGGTGAAATAGTTAAAACTGATTTTCGGAATGCTGGCCAAAAGCCGCTCTGCATCATGCAGACCCGAGGTCACCCCACGCGGCAAATCGATCTGGCTGCGGTCCCCTGTGATCACCATGCGAGAGCCTTCGCCCAAACGGGTCAGGAACATCTTCATCTGCATCGAGGTGGCGTTTTGCGCCTCGTCGAGCACCACAAAGGCATTGGCCAAGGTCCGCCCGCGCATAAAGGCCAAAGGCGCGATTTCGATCTTCTTTTCCTCGATCAGCTTGGCCAGCATCTTACCTGGCAAGAAGTCGTTGAGCGCATCATAGAGCGGCTGCATATAGGGATCGACCTTGTCCTTCATATCGCCGGGCAGATAGCCGAGCTTCTCGCCCGCCTCCACCGCCGGACGCGACAGGATGATCCGGTCCACATGGCCCTCAATGAACATCGACACGCCCACCGCCACGGCAAGATAGGTTTTGCCCGTGCCCGCAGGCCCGATGCCAAAGGCAAGCTCATTGTCGAAGAGCGCGTTGACATAGGCCTTTTGCGCATCTGTGCGTGGCTCGACGGTTTTCTTGCGGGTCTTGATCTCGACCCGCCCGCCGCGAAACATCTCAAGCTGCGGGTCGCGGCCCTCTTCGATCGCGTCGCCCATGCGCAATTCGCGGTCCACATCGGCGGCCAGAACCTCGCGCCCGCTTTCGAGTCGCTCATATAGGTGATTGAGCACCTGCGCCGCCTCAAGCCCCGCCACATCATCGCCAATGATCGCGATCTGGTTGCCCCGCCTCAAGATTTGCACGCCGAGCTTTTGCTCTATTGCGGCGAGGTTCTTGTCATATTCGCCGCAAAGTTCGATCAACAAGCGGTTGTCGGGATATTCGACCATCACCTCTTTGAGGTCGGTCAGATCAGCGGGAGGGGGCGAAATGCTGGTGGACAATCAGTTCTCCTTGTTGGAGGCCCTGATCGCGCGATGCCTGTCTCGGTATCGCGGCGTGACTGCTCGGTCCGGGCCTACGATAGATGCTAGCGTGTTTGCTGGTTTTATGGTGCGCCTTTGCGCGGCGGGGCGCAAGTCGCTTGATCGAATTGTCATCGCTTTGACATGAAAAAAGCCGGAGCGCGCTGGCTCCGGCTGATTTTTCGGCATGTGCTGCGGCGTGGGCAGCGCGTAAATCCTAAAGCGGATCGTTGATCGTCTGGCCGCCTTTGTAGTTGCCCGTCGCCGTATTGGGCGGTGCAACACCCGAGCACACCGGCTTGCCATATGGGTCAAGACGCTGCGACAGGTACCCTTCGATCCCGTCATCGATCATCCAGTGGTCACAGCCGTTGGGATCAACCCAGATCCCTGCAACCAATTGGCTCAGGTGCTTTTTGCGATAGCCATAGTCGATGGTCTTGTCGGTGTTGACCTTGCCACCGCCGCCCTCGCCGACACAACCAGAGACCGCAATGCACAGGCCAACCATAATACTTGCTTTAAACAGTTTCATTGCCTCACCCCTCAGCGGATACAAATGATTTCAACACGGCGGTTTTTCGCCATGCCGCCAGCGGAGGCGTTCGAGGCGCGCGGCAGGCGTTCGCCATAGCCACGCACATCTGCGATACGTGCACCCGCGCTTTGGGCCACTTTCGCCACCGCCGTTGCGCGGCGCATCGAAAGGTCCATGTTATAGCTGTCCGAGGCGCGGCTATCGGTGTGTCCGGTGATGATATAGGACACGGCACCGGTTTCGCGGAAGAATTGCTGCAAGCGCGATTTTCCTGCGCCGCTGATCTTGGCGCTGTTGGTTGCGAAGAATTGATCGCTATCCATCACACCGCAAACATTGCCGCGGCGGCACACCGGAATACCCTGACGATTGGTGTGGGGCGTCATGTAGCCCTCAAACCCGTCATCCATAACCCAATGCTCGCAACCATCGGGATCAACCCAGATGGTCGGCGCGTAACGCTCGTTAGTGGATTTTTTCTTATTGTCGAAAAATTGTTCTTGGGCCGAAACGGAACTCGCTGCCACTACAGCAGCAACCATACCGCAAACGGCCATCTTGGCCGCCGACCGAACTGCTTTGGAAATCATAATCGCCACAGCCACTGTCCTTTTTATTTCCCCCAGGATGACCAGAGCGGTTATGCCGCAATTGGCCAGACATATTAGTGACGTCAGTTTACCAAGTTTTACCAGCTTGTGAAGAGGTATTTACCAGATATTGTGGCCCCTGCGCCGCAAACCCCAAAAGCCAGACTTATCCACAAGTCGTTTCCCAAACGGAAACAATGCTCGCCCATTTCTTGTGCACACCGCCACAGAAGCGGCCGCCGCCGCCATCGGCGCCGCTCTCGCCCGCCCTATCCGCAACGCCCAAGATGTCCGCGGCCTTCGCCCTGCGCGGGCGCGCCAACCGCACCTTGCATTGCGCCCCTCGCCTTGGCGGTTAAATCAACGCACCGCGCAGGGAATTGGTCGTGCTGCCGATGATGCGCACGCGGCGGATATCGCCCACCTGCGCGGGATTGTCGCCCACATGCACCGCATGAAGGTATTCGGATTTTCCGACCATCTGACCTTCATGGCGGCCTTTGCGCTCGAACATCACGGAAACCTCGCGCCCGATCATCTCGTCTTGGACCTCGCGCTGCTGCTCGGTCAACAGCGCCTGAATGCGCGCCAAACGCTCGCTTGCCGCCCCCTCATCGACCAAGGCCCGCTCTGCGGCGGGGGTGCCTGGGCGGCTGGAATATTTGAACGAATAGGCCTGCCCGTAGCGCACTTCGCGGATCAATTCGAGCGTCGCCTCGAAATCGGCATCACTCTCTTCGGGAAAGCCGACGATGAAATCGCTCGACAGCAGAATATCGGGCCGCGCCGCGCGGATGCGCTCGATCACGCGCAGGTAGCTTTCGGCGGTATGCGAGCGGTTCATGCGCTTGAGAATGTGATCGCTGCCCGATTGCACCGGCAAATGCAGGTAAGGCATCAGCTTGGCACAGGTGCCATGCGCCTCGATCAAATCCTCGCTCATGTCATTGGGGTGTGAGGTGGTGAAGCGGATGCGCTCCAACCCGTCAATCTCGTTGAGTGCCCAGATCAGTTGCGCCAAAGTGCGGGTGCGGCCCTTGGCGTCTTCGCCGTGATAGGCATTCACATTCTGCCCCAAAAGCGTGATCTCGCGCACGCCGCGTTCGACCAGATCGCGCGCTTCGCCCAGTACCCGATCGACAGGGCGCGACACTTCGGCCCCGCGCGTATAGGGCACCACGCAAAAGGCGCAAAACTTGTCGCATCCCTCTTGCACGGTCAAAAAAGCCGCCGGAGCACGCCGCGCCTTGGGGCGGGCCACCAGATGCTCGAACTTGTCCTCTTCGGGGAAATCGGTGTCGATCGCCTTGCCGCCCTTGCCAGCTTTGGCCTCAAGCTGCGGCAGACGGTGATAGCTTTGCGGCCCCACCACCAGATCGACCAAAGGCTGGCGCCGCATGATCTCTTCGCCCTCGGCTTGCGCCACACATCCGGCCACACCGATTTTCAAATCCGGTTTTGCATCCTTGAGGGGGCGCAAACGGCCCAGTTCGTGATAGACCTTTTCCGCCGCCTTCTCGCGGATATGGCAGGTGTTCAAGAGGATCATATCGGCCTGCGCCATATCCTCGGTCGGCTCATAGCCCTGCCCGCCCAAGGCCTCGGCCATGCGCTCGCTGTCATAGACGTTCATCTGGCACCCGTAGGTCTTGATAAACAGCTTCTTGGGCGCGCCCGCCTCGCGTGCCGCCTGACCCGATTGCTCTGATTTCAGATCGCTCATCTGCCTTGATCCCGTCCGCCGATGGATGAAAAGCGTCCTATATCATATGCGCGCCGTCTTGCAATGCGGGGCAAATTAACCGAACTTGCAGCCCAGCGCGTTAAAAGGCGCAAACCGGCAAGAGAACGGCAGATGATCTACGACACCCTCGATGCTTTTTTAAGTGAAAACAAAGACAGGCTCGCGCTTGGCCCTGCGGCGGGACCGATTGCAATGGTCTTTGTCGAGGATGGTGTCGAGGTCGATACAACTCTGCGCCACCACCTGCAGGCGGGGTTCAAAATGCTCGTCGCCTTCATGCCGGACCGCATCACCCTGCCCGAGGATGTCGAAAAAACCATCCACCGCGTGAGCTATGCGATGACCGAGCCCGATGCGCTGACCCGCGCTGTGAACCGTGTGATCAAAGCCGCCCCCGGCGCGTGGCTCTATTACTGCTACAATGGCGAATATCTGTTCCATCCGTTTTGCGAGACCCGCACCGTGGGCGAAATGCTCACCTTCCAGACCGAAGAGCGCCGCAACGCGATCCTGACCTATGTCGTCGATCTCTATGCCAGCGATTTGGGCGCCTATCCCAATGCTGTCTCGCTCGAAGACGCCCATCTCGACAAATCGGGCTATTACGCTTTGGCGCGCCCCGATCCGGCCAACCATGGCCACCCAAAAGAGCGGCAACTGGATTTCTTTGGCGGGCTGCGTTGGCGCTATGAGGAACATATCCCTGCGAAACGGCGCAAGATCGACCGGATCGCCCTGTTTCGGGCCAAGGAAGGCCTGATCTTGCGCGATGACCACACGTTCAACGACGAAGAATACAACACCTATGCCTGCCCGTGGCACAACAATGTCACCGCCGCGATTTGCTCGTTCCGCACCGCCAAGGCGCTCAAACACAATCCCGGATCGACCTTCGATATCGACACCTTCCGCTGGCACAATTCCGTGCCCTTCGAATGGCATTCGCGCCAGCTTCTCGATCTGGGTCTGATGGAACCGGGGCAATGGTTTTGACGCGGGCTGATGTCGCTGCCGCCCGCCCGAAAGCGCCAGACATTCTACAGTCGCCTTAGTCGCCTTGAAATCCGTTAGCTGCGGCGCAGCCGGATCACCACATCCACCTTGGAGATTTGCGCCCCGTCGGGCGCCGCAGGCAAGCGGGTGATCTCCAACTCGCTCGCAGGCGCATCGGTCAACTCGCCACTGTCTTCCCAAAAGAAATGCGGATGGTCGTGGGTGTTGGTGTCGAAATAGCTTTTCGAGCCGTCCACCATCACTTCTTGCATCAACCCAGCATCGCAAAACGCGCGCAACGTGTTGTAAACCGTGGCCAAAGACACGCGATCGCCGCCCGATTGCACATCGGCAAACAGGCTCTCTGCGGTGACATGGCGATGCTCGCCGTCCCCGACCAAAAGCGAGGCCAAGGCCACGCGTTGCCGCGTCGGACGCAGGCCCGCCGTGCCAAGCCATGCGCTTGCGCGCGCCTCATGGGCGTCGGAAGTCAGATTGTCTTTCATCGCCCCCTTATATCGCGCTCTTGCGCCTGTTTTCAACGCAAATTCGCGCCGCGCCGCCGCCGCCGCACCCTTGCCTGCCCGAAACTCTGCGCCGCGCGTCAAAACGGCGCAATGCTTGCGCGGCCTATCGGCAGGATGCTAGAGGACAGATGATCTTACGAAATTCAAGTAAAGGGGCGCGCCTGAATGGCCCAATATCCGAGCAGCTTTGACAAAGACGATCTTCTGAAATGCGCCCGAGGCGAATTGTTCGGCCCCGGCAATGCCCAGCTGCCCGCGCCGCCCATGTTGATGATGGATCGCATCACCGAGGTTTCCGCCGATGGCGGCGCCCACGGCAAAGGCCATATCATCGCCGAATTCGACATCACGCCGGAGCTTTGGTTTTTTGAATGCCACTTCCCCGGAAATCCGATCATGCCCGGATGCCTTGGCCTTGACGGCTTGTGGCAGCTGACCGGATTCAACCTCGGCTGGCGCGGCTGGCAAGGGCGCGGCTATGCGCTTGGGGTTGGCGAGGTCAAATTGACCGGCATGGTGCGCCCTGATCGCAAAATGCTGACCTATAAAATCGACTTCACCAAAGCCATCCAGACCCGCCGCCTGACCATGGGCGTCGCCGACGGCATCGTCGAAGCCGATGGCGAGGTGATCTATCAGGTCAAAGACATGAAAGTCGCGCTCAGCGAAAGCTGAGGCCTGCGCTTCAAAGCTTGGTCGTCGTTGTGATGACCAAGCGCAAAAATTACGTTGAGTTAGTTTGTTCTAGTGGCCGTCCTCCTCGCATTTGTCCTTTTTGGTGTTCTCGCGCTTCTTTACCGCATCGGCGAAGGACCAAAACCTCCAACGCAAAGTGAGACGCGGCCCCGCCCGTCGCCGCAGACAAGGCCCCCACCCGCGCGCGCGCCCAAGGCGGGTGATACCGCGCCCCGACCTTTTCAGGCCGAAACGGCCAAACCTGTGGCAAAACCCTTGGTATTGCGGGGGGGGCGGCTTTTGTTGTCGATGGTGACAGCCTTGTCATTCGCAAAACCCAAGTCAGACTGTTCGGGGTCGATGCGCCGGAGTTGAACCATCCGTTCGGCATTAAGGCCAAGTGGGCCCTGCACGGGTTTTGCAAGGGGCAAAGCATACGTGCGGAAGTGATGAATGTGGACGCCCACGGACGCACGGTTGCGCGCTGCTACCTTCCCGACGGGCGCGACCTTTCCGCGGAGATGGTCAATATCGGCATGGCGATTGATTGGCCAAAATTCTCAAACGGGGAATACCGGCGCCTAGAAACGCCCGATGCGCGCAAGAAGCTTTGGCTTGCGGATGCGCGTCAAAAAGGCCGCATGCATGTTTGGGAGAAATTTGACAAGCAAAGAGCGGCAAAATCCAAGGGCGATTAACCCGCGCCAGCCCCGACCAACTTGCGCGGACCCATCTACGGGGTCCCGCGACGGGGCCGCATCCCTAACGAAGGGTTTGCCCCCTATCCCCTTGCACCTCAATCCCCTGCTGCTTTACAAACGCCCCAAGCTTAGAAAAGGAGCACGCCATGCGCCGTGTCGTCGTCACAGGTTTGGGGATTGTCTCCTCGATCGGCAACAATGCCCAAGAGGTCCTGACCTCGCTCAAGGCCGGAACCTCCGGTATCACCTTCAATGAAGAGATGGCCGAGCACGGGTTTCGCAGCCAGATCGCGGGCAATGTCAAACTCGACGTGGCCGACCATGTGGACAAACGCACCCTGCGCTTCATGGGGCCGGGGGCGGCCTATGCCCATATCGCCATGAGCCAAGCCATCGCGGATGCGGGGCTGGAGGAAAGCGATGTGGTCAACGAGCGCAGCGGATTGATCGCCGGATCGGGCGGCCCGTCCACCTCGGCGATGTTTGCCGCGCATCAAACCGCGCTCAAATCCGGCGCGACCAAACGCATCGGGCCATTTGCCGTGCCCAAATGCATGGGTTCGACGATTTCCGCCAATCTGGCAACCGCCTTTAAAATCAAGGGCATCAACTATTCGATCACCTCGGCCTGCTCGACCTCGCTCCATTGCATCGGCAATGCGGCCGAACAGATCATGATGGGCAAACAGGACGTGATGTTCGCGGGCGGCGGCGAAGAGCTGGACTGGACCCTGTCATGCCTGTTTGACGCCATGGGCGCGATGAGCAGCAAATACAACGACACGCCGACCAAAGCCTCGCGTGCCTTTGACGCGGGCCGTGACGGGTTTGTCATCGGCGGCGGCGGCGGCATTGTCGTTCTCGAAGAATTGAGCCACGCCCTTGCGCGCGGCGCGAAAATCTATGCCGAGGTCACCGGATTTGCAGCCACATCGGACGGCCATGACATGGTCGCCCCCTCGGGCGAGGGCGGCGAACGCGCCATGCGCCTTGCCCTGCAATCGCTCGATCCGGCCCGCAAGGTCGGCTATATCAACGCCCACGGCACCTCGACCCCCGTGGGCGATGTCGGCGAAGTCGAAGCGGTGCGCCGCGTCTTTGGCCAAGGCTCCACACCGCTGATTTCCTCGACCAAATCGATGACCGGCCACAGCCAAGGCGCCACGGGCGCGCAAGAGGCGATCTATTGCCTGTTGATGTTGCAAAACGATTTCATCGCCCCCTCGATCAACGTCGAAACCCTCGATCCGGCGCTGGACGCCTCAGAGATTGCCACAACCCGCATCGACAACACGGGGCTGGACACGGTGATGACCAATTCCTTCGGCTTCGGCGGCACCAACGGGTCGATGCTGATGTCCAAGTATCTTGACTAACGATTTGAAATAGAACGGAATATCATAGATGTCGGATCTTTTGAAGGGCAAGCGCGGGTTGATCATGGGCGTGGCTAACGAGCGCTCGATCGCATGGGGCATTGCAAAAGCCATGGCGGATGCGGGCGCGCAATTAGCCTTTACCTACCAAGGCGAGGCCTTCGGCAGCCGCCTTGCCCCGCTGGCCGCCTCGGTCGGCAGCGATTTCATGGTCGATGTGGACGTGACCGATGATGACTCGCTCGACACCGCCTTCGAGCAACTGGGCGCGCGTTGGCCGACGATTGATTTCGTCGTTCATGCCATCGCCTTTTCGGACAAATCCGAACTCACCGGCCGGTTCTTGAACACCAGCCGCGCCAATTTCAAAAACTCGATGGATATTTCGGCCTATTCCTTGATCGAGGTCGCGCGGCGCGCCCATCCCTTGATGGTGGAAAACGGCGGCACGCTGTTGACGCTGACCTTCCAAGGCTCGAACACCGTTGTGCCCAATTACAACGTCATGGGCGTGGCCAAAGCGGCGCTGGAATCGACCACGCGCTATTTGGCCAATGACCTTGGCCCCGAGGGCATCCGCGTCAACGCCATCTCTCCGGGTCCGATGAAAACCCTTGCCGGTGCGGCCATTGGCGGCGCGCGCAAGACCTACAAACATTCCGAGCAAAACGCCCCCCTGCGCGCCAATGCGACGCTGGAGGCCGTTGGCGGCACCGCCGTATACCTCGCCTCGGACGCGGGGGCCTGCACCACCGGCGAGATCATCCATGTGGATGGCGGCTATCATGTGCTTGGCATGCCGCAGGCCGAAAACATCTAAGCTATCAATGCATTAAACTTGCAAAGGCGCCCCCCCTGCGGGGCGCCTTTTGCCGTTGCCATCAAGGCTGATCGCCCTGCTCGCCCAAGGTCTTGAGACGGCTGCGCGAGCGCACCAGCCCCGATTGAAACCCTTCACCATCCCCGAAATCGGTGAACTGCGCGTAATGGTCATGCCCGCCGCGCAGGTGGCGCGCGTGTTTGATCGGGCACCAATAGGCCTCGGTGCGGCTGGCCACCTCGCGCACATATCCGATCAGTCCGTTGCAATAACCGCAATACATGCAATTGAACTTTTGCAAAGCGTTGAGATAGGCCAACTGGTGGCGATCCAACGCGATGTAATCGCGCCGCGCCACTTTGGGGATGCCGTAAACCGGAAAGCAGATCGCCTGATAGATGCTGACAAAAATATCGAGCAAAACAAAAGGGATGATCAGCGAATAGATCACCGGCGCGGTGATCACGGTCAAGGGCCGCGTGGCGCGCAAGAACGCCCAAAGCCGGATGCGCAATTCGCGCTGGCGGCGCATGGCCTCGGCCTCGAACACAACGCGCCCGTTTTCGACGCGGTAAGAGAAAGCCGCACGGCGCTTGGAAATCTCGTCTTCAAGCTGCTGTTGCAGGGCGTGCATTTTGGCCAAAATCCGCTCCATGGCGGCGCCGGATTTGGCTTGCGGCTCTTTGGGATCGGGCGTGTCTTGCATGGCGTTTTCCTATGCGCGGGCGGTTTGCTCACCCTTGACTATAGCGCCAAATCCGCGCCCGCACAGAGCCACAATGGCGCGCGCAAAAAAGGGCGCGCCGCAAACCGGCACGCCCCTTTTTACCATGTCAAGCCGGATCAGTTGATACCGACGATCTCGAAATCAAAGGTCAATTCCTTACCCGCGAGCGGGTGGTTCGCATCCAGCGTCACCTCGGCCTCGGTCACATTGGCCACGGTCACAACCATGCCTTGGCCATCAGGAGTTTGCACTTGAAGCTGGGTGCCAAGGTCAAGCGGGATATCATCGGGGATTTCGCTGCGCGGCACCACCTGCATCGCTTCGGGGTGCACAGGGCCATAGGCCTCTTCGGGCGCGATGGTCACGGTCTTTTTCTCGCCCACGGCCATGCCGGGAAGCGCCTTATCCAGACCGGGAATGATTTGCCCCGATCCGACGGCGAATTCCAAAGGATCGCGGCCTTCGGAGCTGTCGAATGTGGTGCCGTCGTTCAACGTGCCAGTGTAATGAATACGGACGGTATCGCCCGATTTGATTGCGGTCATTGGAGTATCCAGTTCTGATAGGGAGATTGATTTGCCAAGGCCACGCGGCGCGCAGGTGCTTGTCGGCTCGCGGCGAGTGTAAATCGGCACGGCCATGATTGCAAACCCATCGCGCCCGCGCCCAGATTTGGCTTTGCGCCTGCGCCCGCTCCGTGCCACGCTGGGGCGCGGGCGCGCCTGCCCCCTCGCGATATCAAAAGATCACCCAAAGGATCACCCTATGCCCGTCACCACCTGTATCTTCGACGCTTACGGAACGCTGTTTGACGTTGCCGCCGCTGCCCGCATCGCCGCCGCCGAACCGCAGGCGGGGGCCTTGGCCACCCATTGGCCGCAACTGGCGGAAAACTGGCGGCGCAAGCAATTGGAATACAGCTGGCTGCGCGCCATGATGGGGGCGCATTGCGATTTCTGGCAGGTGACCCAAGACGGTCTGGATTGGGCGCTGGAGGCCGAAGGCTTGACCGATCCGGCGCTGCGCGAGCGGCTGCTGCAACTCTATTGGGAACTGGCCGCCTATCCTGAGGTGCCCGACATGCTGGCCGCGCTCAAATCCAAAGGGTTGAACACCGCGATCCTGTCCAACGGCTCTCCCGACATGTTGCAAGGCGCGGTCGGATCGGCGGGTTTGGGCGATCTGCTGGACGATCTGCTCTCGGTCGAAAGCGTCGGCATCTTCAAACCCGCAAGAGCGGTTTATGATCTGGTCGGGCAGCGGTTCGGATGCGCCCCGAGCGAGGTGCTCTTCGTCTCGTCCAACGGCTGGGATGCGGCGGCGGCGGCGGGCTACGGGTTCACCACCGCATGGGTCAACCGCAGCGGCGCACCGATGGATCGTTTGCCCGCAAAACCGACGATGGTCTTGCCGGATTTGTCCGGTATTGCCGCGCTAGACATCTACTGATCCGAAGGGCCCTCCGCCATGACCGAAGCCGTCACCATCGCCGACATCGACGCCGCCGCGCTGCGCCTTAAGGGCCATGTCCGCCGCACGCCGCTTCTCAATTCGCCCTTTCTGGACGAGATCGCCGGACGCCGCGTCTGGATCAAGGCGGAGTGTTTGCAGCACACCGGATCGTTCAAATATCGCGGCGCTTGGTCGGCCATCTCCGGCATCGCAGAAGCCGCGCGCAAACGCGGTGTGATCGCCTTTTCCTCTGGCAACCATGCCCAAGGCGTCGCCTTGGCCGCGCGCCAGCACGGGGCGGCATGCGTCATCATCATGCCCTCCGATGCACCTGCGCTCAAAATCGCCAATACCCGTGCGCTCGGGGCCGAGGTGGTGCTCTATGACCGCGCCAATGAGGACCGCGATGCGATTGGCGCGGCCATGGCCGAGGCGCGCGGGCTGAGTTTGATCAAACCCTTTGACGCGCCGTTGGTGATCGCGGGGCAGGCCTCTTGCGGGTTGGAAATCGCCGAGCAGGCCGCGAAACGCGGCATCAAATCGGCGCAGGTGTTGACCTGCTGCGGCGGCGGTGGATTGACCTCTGGCATTGCCTTGGCCTTGGAGGCGCGCGCGCCCGACATGACCGTGCGCCCCGTCGAGCCGCAGGGGTTTGACGATGTCGCCCGCTCGCTGCAAGCGGGCCGGATCGAGCGCAACCCCGCCCTCACGGGCAGCATTTGCGACGCGATCATCACCCCGCAACCCGGAGACCTGACCTTCCCGATCCTCAAACGCCTATGCGGCGCAGGGCTGGCGGTCAGCGACCAAGAGGCCCTGCGCGCAATGGCTTTGGCACTGCTACGGCTCAAGATCGTGATCGAGCCTGGCGGCGCGGTGGCGCTGGCGGCGGCTTTGTTCCACGGCGACGCGCTGGAGGGCGAGGATGTGATCGCCGTGGCGTCGGGCGGCAATGCGGACCCCGAGATGATGACGCGCGCGCTGGAAACGCTCGGCGCCTAAAGGGCGAGCGCAGCGGCGCAAACCCGCTTTCATCGGCTTGATGCCCAAAGCATGACCTTGGGTAAGGAATACCAGCCTTTCGCCATGCCCGCAGGCGTGGCACTGTTAATTTATTGCAAGACGACCGATACCAAGACCCGTTTTTACACTCCGACCTTTTTCCAATACCACCTATCGAACACTGGCCGCTTTTTTGGGCCAAACGATTGATAATATGTATATTCCAGACTGCGCGCCGGTCAGGATCGTCATGATCCTGACCGCGGCTCCATGCTCTCCCATTGCCTGCATTCTTATTGAGCTCTCTGCGCCATAGGCCTGCGCAGACTGATGCGCGGGGCTTTGGTCTTTGGCGGCATTCTCTTGAGGACAAGCTAGCGCGCCAGATCCTGTTCGCGGCAGACCGGCAACAAAGTAATTGACACGGTAAACTAAATGGTGATTTTGTCCCTCGTGAACAGGGAGGAATCAATGCGAACTCAAGTTGCCATTATTGGCGGCGGCCCTTCGGGTCTGCTGCTCTCGCAATTGCTGCACAAATCGGGGATCTCTTCGGTGGTGCTGGAACGCAAAACCCGCGACTACGTCTTGGGCCGCATTCGGGCGGGCGTGCTGGAGGTCGGCATGGTCGATTTGATGCGCGAAGCGGGCGTGGCCGAGCGGATGGAGGCCGAAGGCTATGTCCACGACGGCACCAAAATCTCCTGCGGGGACGAGATTTTCCACATTGATTTCAAAAAGCTGACCGGAACGCCGGTGATGGTTTACGGCCAAACCGAAGTAACCCGCGATCTTTACGACGCGCGCGAAGCGGCGGGCGGCGACATCCGGTTTAACGTCGAAAATGTGGTGATCCACGGCGCCGATGGCGATGCGCCTTTCGTGACCTACAGCGCAGAGGGGCAAGAGCACCGCATCGATTGCGACTATGTCGCCGGTTGCGACGGGTTTCACGGGGTCAGCCGCCAGACCATCCCGCTTGATGTGCGCAAGGAATACGAGAAAGTCTATCCCTTCGGCTGGCTCGGCATCCTCTCCGAAACGCCCCCCGTGGACGACGAATTGATCTATGCCAATTCCGAACGCGGCTTTGCGCTGTGCTCGATGCGCAACGCCAATTTGAGCCGCTATTACATCCAATGCTCGCTCAGCGACAGCGTCGATGATTGGACCGATGCGGCCTTTTGGGAAGAGCTCAAACGTCGCATCCCGCGCGAGGCCGCCGACAAATTGGTCACCGGTCCCTCGATCGAGAAAAGCATCGCGCCGCTGCGCAGCTTTGTCACCGAACCGATGCGCTGGGGGCGGTTGTTCTTGTGCGGCGACGCGGCCCATATCGTGCCGCCCACGGGGGCCAAGGGGCTCAACACCGCCGCCTCGGACATCCATTACCTTTATAATGGCCTCAAGGATTTCTACCTCGACGGCACCTGTGACGGGCTTGATGCCTATTCTGAAAAAGCCCTTGCGCGGGTCTGGAAGGCCGAACGGTTTAGCTGGTGGTTCAGCTCGCTCATGCACCGCTATCCCGACCAATCCGAGTTCGACCTCAAGATGCAGCAAGCCGAGATCGCTTTCTTGCGCGACAATGAAAACGCGCAGAAGGTGATGGCGGAAAACTATGTAGGACTGCCTTACTGATGCATATTCTCGATTTAGACGGCGTTGGACTTCACTACCGCGATGAAGGGCCCAAAGACGCGCCCGCCGTGGTCTTTGCCAATTCGCTCGGCACGGATTTTCGCCTTTGGGACAAGGTGGTTGCGCGGCTGCACGCCGCCTTCCCCGAGGGTTTGCGGATGATCCGCTATGACAAACGCGGGCATGGCTTGTCCGATTGCCCCAAAGGGCCCTATTCCATGGGCACACTGGTGCGCGACGCCGAGCAGCTTTTGGATCATCTTGAGGTCAAGGACAGCCTCTTTGTCGGCCTGTCGATCGGCGGGATGATCGCGCAGGGTCTGGCGGTCAAGCGGCTCGATCTGGTGCGGGCCATGGTCCTGTCCAATACGGCGGCCAAAATCGGCCAACCCGAGATGTGGGCCGACCGCATTGCCACCGTGAAAAAGGGCGGTATTGCCCCTATGGCCGATGGCATTCTGGAGCGGTGGTTCCACAAGGATTTCCTCGCCTCATCCGAATTCCCCGCGTGGCGCAACATGCTGATCCAGCAATCGGTCGAAGGCTACGCGGGCTGCTGCGCCGCGATCTCGGGCACGGATTTTTACACCCCCACCAGCGGCTTGCGCCTGCCCACGCTCGGCATAGGCGGATCGGATGACGGATCGACCCCGCCCGATCTGATCCGCGAGACGGTCAACCTGATCCCCGGATCGCGGTTCGAATTGATCCGCCGCGCGGGGCATTTGCCCTGCGTCGAACAACCCGACGCCTTTGCCGATCTGCTGACCCAATTCATCAAGGAGACAGGCCATGTCTGACGGCAAAACCATGCAAGAAAAAGGCACCATCACCCGCACAAAGGTTCTGGGCGAGGCGCATGTCAAACGCTCCAAAGCCGATCCGACCGACATCGCCGCCCCCTTTGTCGAGATGATCACCGATGCGGCTTGGGGCCATGTGTGGAGCCGCGACACCATCCCGCTGCGCGAGCGCTCGATGATGACTTTGGCGCTGCTGGCCGGTCTGGGAAATTTCGAGGAATTCGAATTGCACCTGCGCGCCACCGCCAACACCGGTGCCACCCGCGATGACGTGATCGAAGCCCTTATGCATGTGGCGATCTACGCCGGTGTGCCGCGCGCCAACCATGCGTTCAAACTGGCGCGGCAGATTTTTGAAGAAATGGAGAATGCCAATGGCTGACCTCGGCCCCCTTGTGCCGCGCAACCGCGCCGCCCATCCGGTCGCTTACGATCCGGACTATAAAACCTCCGTCCCGCGCAGCCCGAAATGGGCGCTCTTGAGCATGGAAAGCACCCCCTCCGAAGAGACCGGCCCGCGGTTTGGCCATAGCCTTCTGGGCGAGTGGGACAACAACCTGATCATGAATTACACCCAAGGCAAGGCCGCCGCCGTGGGCGAGCGCGTCCTCATGCATGGCCGTGTCTTGGACGAATTCGGCCGCCCCGTGCCGCATACATTGGTCGAGATCTGGCAAGCCAACGCCGGCGGGCGCTATCGCCATATCAAGGACAGCTACCTTGCCCCGCTCGACCCCAATTTCGGCGGCTGCGGGCGCACCATCACCGACGAGAACGGCTATTACGAATTTCTCACCATCCGCCCTGGTGCCTATCCTTGGCCCAACCGCGGCAATGACTGGCGCCCGATGCATATCCACATCTCGGTCTTTGGCCACAGCTTTGGCCAGCGCCTGATCACCCAGATGTATTTCGAGGGTGATCCGTTGATCAATCACTGCCCCATCGCCGCGACCATCAAGACACGCAGCCAGCTTGACCGCCTCGTCGCGCCGCTGGATATGAGCAAATCGCGCCCGCTCGATTTTCTCGCCTATAAATTCGATATCGTGCTGCGCGGCCGCCGCCAGACGATGTTCGAAAACAAACTCGAAGGGATGTAAACCATGGTCCAATCTCTTGATACGCTTGTCGAAACCGCCTCGCAAACCGCAGGGCCCTACGTCCATATCGGCTGCATTCCCTCCTTTGCAGGGGTCAAAGGCATCTATGCCGAAGACCTTGGAAAATCACCGCTCAGCGGCACGCCCAAAGGCGAGGTG
The DNA here is from genome assembly GCF_040371945.1 of Litorivita sp. NS0012-18. Taxonomy (NCBI): domain Bacteria; kingdom Pseudomonadati; phylum Pseudomonadota; class Alphaproteobacteria; order Rhodobacterales; family Paracoccaceae; genus Litorivita; species Litorivita sp. NS0012-18. The sequence goes on from NZ_BAABWS010000001.1 coordinate 1,026,219, forward strand.
ATCACCATCACCGGATCGATTTTCGACGGCACCGGATGGGCCTTGCGCGATGCGATGTTCGAAAGCTGGCAAGCCGACGCGGCAGGCAAATTCGCAGAGCAAGATGGCGCAGACCCCGCCGTGACGGGCTACTGCCGCTTTGCCGCCGACAAAGACAGCGGCGAATTCACGCTGACCACCGTCAAACCTGGCGCGGTGACCACAAGAAACGGCGCGATGCAGGCCCCGCATATCAGCCTGTGGATCGTCGCGCGCGGCATCAACATCGGGCTACAAACCCGCATCTATTTCGATGACGAAGACAATAGCAATGACCCCCTGCTGTCGCGCATCGAGCAAACGCCCCGCGCCCAGAGTTTGATTGCCAAAAAGACCGGCGAAGGCCAATATCGTTTCGACATCCGCCTGCAAGGCGACAATGAAACGGTATTTCTGGACATCTGAATGGCCAAATTTCTGCTGATCCACGGATCATGCCACGGCGCTTGGTGTTGGCGCGATGTGATCCCCGCGCTCAAGGCGCGGGGTCATGACGTTTCGGCGATTGATTTGCCCTCGCACGGGACGGATAGCACCCCTTACCAAGAGGTAACATTGGACGCCTATGCCGATGCCATCACCGCCGCGATGGGCGATGAGACGATCCTCGTCGGTCATTCGATGGCCGGTTACCCGATTACCGCTGCCGCCGAAAAAGCCCCTGAGAAAATCGCGCGGCTGGTCTATCTTTGCGCCTATGTGCCTGCGGCGGGCAAAACCTTGATCGATCTGCGCATCGCCGCCCCGCGCCAGCCCCTGCTGCACGCCATCGAGAAAACCCAAGACGGGCTCGGCTTTGCCGTCAAACCCGAGGCCGCCACGGGGGTCTTCTACCAAGACTGCCCGCGCGAGGCCGCCGAATACGCCATCTCGAACCTATGCGTGCAGGCCATCGCGCCGCAGGCCACGGTGATCCCCCTGAGCGCGCGCTCGCAAGACTTGCCGCGCAGCTATATCCGCTGCTCGGATGATCAAACCATACCGCCCGAATACCAATTGACCATGACCGCAGATTGGCCGCGCCGCGATGTGCACCATATGGACTGCGGCCATTCCCCCTTCTTCGCAAAGCCCGAGGCGCTCGCCGCTCTGCTCGACCAGATTTCCAAAGGATAACAGACCCCTATGGCCGGTTCCGTCCACGACAGCCCCCTTCTCGCCAAACTTTTCAATGCCGGTGATGTGTCGAAGCTATTCACCGACAGCGCCGAGATGCGCGCGCTTTTGATCGTGGAGGGGGCCTTGGCCAAGGTCCAAGGCGCCGCCGGTTTGATCCCCGAAATCTCCGCCGCCGCGATCCACCGCGCCGCGATGGAGGTGCAAATCGACCCCGCAGGTTTGGCCGAGGCCACCGCCACAAACGGCGTGTGCATTCCCGCCTTTGTCGCCGCTTTTCGCACCGCGATGGAGGCGCCCGAGCACAGCCAATACATCCATTTCGGCGCCACCTCGCAAGACATCCTCGACACCGGATTGATGCTGCGCCTGCGGCAGGTACTCGGCCATTATGAGACCGCCCTCGCCGAAACGCTCGAAGGCCTCGCGGCGCTGGCCGAGGCCCATGCGGATTTGCCCATGGCGGGGCGCACCTACGGCCAACATGCCACCCCCGTCAGCTTTGGCTCGGTCGTGGCCCATTGGGGCGCGCCTTTGCTCGATCTTTTCGCCGAACTGCCCGCCTTGCGCGACCGCGTCTTGTGGGTCTCGCTGTCGGGCGCGGCGGGCACCGGATCGGCCATGGGCCCGCAGGCCGAAACCATCCGCGCCGCCTTGGCCGAGGCGCTCGGCCTGCGCGATCCGCAGCGCTCGTGGCACAATGACCGCAGCCCGATCCTTGCGCTCGCGGGCTGGCTTTCGCGCCTTGGCGCGGCGCTTGGCAAAATGGCCGAAGACCTTCTGGCCCTGACCATGACCGGCATCGGCGAGGTCAATCTGGGCGCGGCGGGCGGATCCTCGACCATGCCGCAAAAGCAAAACCCCGTAAAACCCAGCGTGATCCTTGCGCTGAGCCGCCAGATCACCGCGCTGAACGGAACACTGTTGACCGCAGGCAGCCCGCGGTTGGAGCGCGACGGATCGGCGTGGTTCACCGAATGGCTGACCGTGCCGCAATTGTGCCTGTCGGGCGCGGCGATGCTCGAGCAGGCGCGCAGCCTGAGCCGGACCCTTGCACCCAACGCCGATGCCATGCGCGGCGCATTGAGCGGCGGTCAGGGGTTGATCTACGCCGAGGCGCTGTCGTTCGAACTGGCCAAAACCCTGCCGCGCCCCGAGGCACAGGCGGCGGTCAAAACCCTATGCGTCGAGGCGGGAAAAACCGGCGCGGAGCTGGGCGATCTGGCGGCCAAGGCTTTCCCCGATTTGGCGCTTTCGGCGCTGTTTGATCCGGCCGCCCAAATGGGCAGCGCCCCCGCCGAGGCGCGCCGCTTTGCCGACACCGTGCGGTCTTTGGGATTCACAAAGACGGGCTGAGCCACTACATAGGGCATAGACATCGACGCGGGGAGGCCCCCGTGCTCCAAACCTAGCCTTGAGTGGTGCCCGACGTGACCCAGCCTGCGCCCGACGCCGCACTGCCGCCCTTTGCCCCGCAAGACGCGCCCAAATCGCCGCCGCCGCAGCGCTCGCTGGCGGGGCTGTTTATCTTGGTCACGGTGTTGATCGACGCGATGGGCATCGGGTTGATCATGCCGGTGATGCCAAGCCTGATCCGCGAAGTGCAGGGCGGCGATCTGGCCACGGCGGCGCTTTGGGGCGCGGGGCTGACGGCGATCTTTGCGGTGATGCAGTTTATCTTCTCGCCGATCTTGGGCAATCTGTCGGACCGCTTTGGCCGCCGCCCTGTCTTGCTTGTCTCGCTGGCGATCATGGCGCTCGATTATGTGCTGATGGCCGTGGCGGGCAGCATCTTTTTGCTCTTTGTCGGACGGATCATCGGCGGCATCACCGCGGCCAATCACGCCACCGCCGTGGCCTATATCGCCGACACCACCCCCGAAAAGGACCGCGCGGCGCGCTTTGGCCTGATCCAAGCGGCCTTTGGCGTGGGCTTCGTCATCGGGCCGCTCATGGGCGGGCTTTTGGGCGAGATGGGCACCCGCGCGCCCTTTATCGCCGCCGCCGCGCTGACCACGTTGAACCTCGCCTTCGGGGCGCTGATCCTGCCCGAAAGCTTGAGCGTGCAAAACCGGCGCGCCTTCTCGTGGGGCCGCGCCAATCCGCTTGGCGCCTTTCGCGCCGTCGCCGGTATGGGGGCGCTGCGCCCGCTGCTGTGGATGCTCTTTATCTACACGATCGCAGGGCAGGTTTACCCCGTGATCTGGTCCTATTTTACCGCCGAGCGCTTTGGCTGGGATCCGGGACGGATCGGGCTGTCGCTCGCGGTGTTCGGCATGTCGATGGCCTTTGTGCAGATCGTGCTGATCCGCCCTGCCCTGCGGATGTGGGGCGAGGCGCGCACCGTGCGCTACGGGATTGCCGCCGATATCTTCGGCTTTGGCATCTTGTGCTTTTTGACCAATGGAACGCTGGCCATGTATATGGTGCCGCTGGCGGCGCTCGGATCGATCGGGATGCCAGCGCTCAAATCCATCATGTCGGCGCAGGTGCCCGCCAATGCCCAAGGCGAATTGCAAGGGGTTCTGGCCGCCATCGGCGCGCTGTCGATGGTGATCTCGCCCATCCTCTTCGGGTCGGGCTTTGCCGCCTTCACCCATCAGGGCACGCCGCTCTATTTCGCCGGTGCGCCCTTTGCCATCGCGATTGTGCTGGCTTTGATCGCTGCCGCCCTTTTCGCCGCAGCGTCAAAAACCCGCGAAGGCTAGTTTCGACTAGCAGAATATAATTTCACATGCCTATAAAGACCCCAAACGGCCCCATCGGCCAGACATTGCATATGGAGAGGGATTTACCATGACGACGATGAAAGCTGCGATCTGCCACGAATTCGGAACGCCATTGGTGATTGAAGAGGTTGAAATTCGCGGCCCGCGCATGGGCGAGATCGAGGTCGAGCTGGATGCGGTCGCGATCTGTCATTCGGATATTTCCTTCCAGGAGGGCGGCTTTGGCGGCTATCTTCCGGCGCTTTTCGGCCATGAGGCCGCAGGCCGCATCACCGCGCTTGGCGATGACGTGCAAGGCTTTGAGGTCGGCGACAGCGTTGCGGTCACCTTGATCCGCGCCTGCGGGCATTGCGACAGCTGCGGCTCGGGCAGCCCGACCACATGCGAAACCGCCGTGGATTACGCCGCATCGCCGATCACCACCAAAGACGGCAAACCCGTGTTCCAAGCCATGGAAACCGGCGCCTTTGCGGAAAAAGCCGTGATCCATCACAGCCAAGTCGTGAAGATTCCCGCCGACATGCCCAAAGACGTGGCGGCGCTTTTGTCTTGCGGCGTGATTACCGGCGTTGGCGCCGCAGTCATCACAGGCGGCGTGAAAGCGGGTCAAGACGTGGTGGTGATCGGCGCGGGCGGTGTAGGTCTTAACGCGATCCAAGGCGCGCGTATCGCCGGTGCCCGCCGCGTCGTAGCCATCGACATGCACGAGGACAAGCTCGAAGCCGCCAAGGAATTCGGCGCGACCGATGTCGTTTTGGCCTCCGATCCCAAGCCGTGGAACACCGTCAAGAAATTGCTCGGCCGCGGCGCCGATGCGGTTCTGGTCACCGTCGGTGCGGCGCCCGTTTATGACGTGGCCCCCCGCTATCTGGCCGCGCGCGGTAAGGTGGTGATGGTCGGCATGCCCCACGGCGACAAGGTTTCGACCTACTCGCCGCTGATCATGGCGAACCAAGGCCAAAGCATCACCGGCTCGAAAATGGGCGGTGTGGTGATCAAACGCGACATTCCGTGGATGGTGGACCTCTATCAGCAAGGGCGGTTGAAGCTTGACGAGCTGATCTCCAACCGCTTCAGCTTGGAGCAGATCAACGAGGCCATCGAAGACACGAAATCGGGCGCGGCGCGGCGCAACGTGATCATCCTGCGCTAATCCTCAACCGCTGCTTCGGCCGCGCTTTCGGGCGGGGTCGACGCGCCCAATTCCCCGCCCCCTTGGCAAGAGCGCCCGCTTCACCTGCCCGCGCTGGGAAAGCTGCCCAAAGATAGGGCGCGAATGCGGTCAATCGTCCCGCTTTTTGCGCCCTCTCTACCCACAAGCGCCATGCCATGTTATTTGATAGCGAATTCACAAGAACGGACCCACGCGTTGTGACGACCACTGCCCCCAAAGCCCCGCCCGAGGAGATGGCCAAAAGCGCTGCTGCTGCCGCCGCTTACCTCAAAACGCTCGCCCATGAGGGGCGGCTTATGATCCTGTGCCATCTGGGATCGGGCGAGAAATCGGTCGGCGAGTTGGAGGCGCTGCTCGACACCCGCCAAGCCGCCGTCAGCCAGATGCTCGCACGTCTACGCGAAGAAGGGTTGGTGCAAACGCGCCGCGAGGGCAAAACCATCTTTTATTCGCTCTCGGACGACAAAACCGCCGAGGTCATCGGCCTGATGTATCGGCTGTTTTGCGGCCCTGAGGGCACGGTGGATATGGGCTGCTAAGCCCCTCCCGAAAGTGCCAAGACCGAAAACGGGCGCCGCAATCGGCGCCTGTTTCGCATTTAAAATCAAGCACTAGAGGAGCGCCTCGAAAAGCGCGCGGGTATTGGCCGCGGTCATCTCGACCGGATTGCCGCCCGTCGACGGATCGCGCAAGGCCGCATCGACCAAAGCGTCCAGATCGGGATCGGCAACGCCCAATTCGGTCAGGGTTTTCGGGATGCCCATAGAGGCGTTCAACCCGTCCACATAGGCTTGGAACCCCGCAAAACCGCCCTCAATCCCCAAATAGGCCGCCGCCATGTCAAAGCGCGCGGCAATCGCATCCGCATTGAAGCGCAGCACCTCGGGCATACACACCGCATTGGTCGTGCCGTGGTGCGTGTGATGCACCGCCCCGATCGGATGGCTCAGCGCATGGATCGCGCCCAGCCCCTTTTGAAACGCCGTCGCGCCCATCGCCGCCGCGCTCATCATATGGGCGCGCGCCTCGATATCACTGCCATCGGCATAGGCGCGCGGCAAATACTCTTTGACCAAACGCATCCCTTCGAGCGCGATGCCTTGGCTCATCGGGTGGTAATGCGGGCTGGAATAGGCCTCGACGCAATGGGCAAAGGCATCCAGCCCCGTGCCTGCGGTGATGAATTTGGGCATGCCAACGGTCAATTCGGGATCGCAGATCACCACGGCGGGGAGCATCTTGGGATGAAAGATGATCTTTTTCTCGTGGGTCTCGCTATTGGTGATGACGCTGGCGCGGCCGACTTCCGATCCGGTGCCCGCCGTTGTGGGCACGGCCACGATCGGGTGGATGCCTGCGGGGTCGGCCCGCGTCCACCAATCGCCGACATCCTCGAAATCCCACAAGGGGCGCACCTGCCCCGCCATAAAGGCGATGACCTTGCCAAGGTCCAACCCCGAGCCACCGCCAAAGGCGATCACCCCGTCATAGCCTCCCTCGCGGTAGGCCTTCAGCCCTTCGGCGACATTGGCGTCACTGGGGTTCGGATCGACATCAGAGAACAGCCCGCGGCCCAATCCCGCCGCCTCAATCAGGTCCAAGGCCTGCGCCGTGATCGGCAGGCTCGCCAATCCTTTGTCCGTCACCAAGAGCGGTTTTTTCATCCCCGCCGCAAGGCAGGCCTCGGGCAATTCGGCAATACGCCCCGCGCCAAAACGCACGGCGGTGGGGTAGGACCAGTTTCCAATCAGGTTCATGGCTCAGGCTTTCTTGAGGTGATAAGATTTGGGACGTGTGAGATTGTGATAGCCGATCAGCGACAGCCCGCCGCCCGATCCGGTATCCTTGCATCCGGTCCAACACAGGGCAGGATCAAGGTAATCGCAGCGGTTCATGAAAATCGTGCCGGTTTCGATCTGTGCGCCGATGGCCTCGGCCGCGGCGGCATCCGCCGTCCAGATCGCGGCGGTCAGCCCGTAGTGGCTGTCGTTCATCAAGGCAATCGCCTCGGCGTCATCCTTGACGGGCATGATGCCGACCACGGGGCCAAAGCTCTCCTCGCGCATGACCTCCATATCGTGGGTGACGCCCGTCAGGATTTGCGGCGTCAGATAGGCCGCGCCGTCATCGGCAGGCATTTTTGCGATATGGGCGGTGGCCCCTGCGGCCACGGCGGCATCGATCTGATCGCGCACCGTTTTGGCAAACCGCACATGCGCCATCGGGCCAATTGTGGTTTCAGAGTCGCGCGGATCACCCAGTTTATAAGTGCTTACCAGCGCCGCCGCCTTTTCCACGAACGCGTCATAGAGGCTTTCATGGACATAAATCCGCTCGATCCCGCAACAGCATTGCCCCGAATTGAACATCGCCCCGTCGATAAGCGTTTCCACCGCCGCGTCGAGGTTGGCGTCGGCCCGCACATATCCCGGATCCTTGCCGCCCAGTTCCGTCGCCACAGGGGTGAATGTGCCCGCCGCCGCGCGTTCCATCGCCTGACCGCCGCCGACCGATCCGGTGAAATTGACGAAATCAAAGGCGCGCTCTGCGATCAGGCTTGATGTCACATCGTGGCTCAAAAACACGTTCTGGAACACCTCCTCGGGCACCCCTGCGGCGCGGAAGGCTTCGGCCAGATGTTCGCCCACCAAAAGCGTTTGCGAGGCATGTTTGAGCATCACCGTATTGCCCGCGATCAGCGCGGGCGCGATGGTGTTGATCGCGGTCATATAGGGGTAGTTCCACGGCGCGACGACCAAGACGAGGCCGCGCGCCTCGCGCACGATCTTGCGGGTAAAGGCATCGCTGTCCTCGACCATGATATCGGCCAAAGCGCTATCGGCAATCTCAGCCATATAGCGCGCGCGTTCGGCGAAACCGCCAAATTCGCCGCCATAACGCACCGGCCGGCCCATTTGATCGGCAAGCTCCTTGGTCATGCGCTCGGTCTGGCCGCCGATGATCTCGACGGCTTTGAGAACCATGGCGATGCGCTCGGCGCGCGGGCGGGCGCACCATGCGGCGCAAGCGGCGCGGCCCTTGGCGGCGGCGGCGCGCGCGGCCTCCAAAGGCAGCGCCTCGCGCGTGGCCAGAACCGATCCGTCGATCGGGGAAATACAGGTGATGGTGGTCATATCGGATCAGGCCCTTTCAAAGCCGCGTGCGACCTCGTAGTCGGTGACGACTTGGTCAAATTCTTCGATCTCCCACGCGGCGGCGCGCGTGTAATGGTCGATCACCGCGTCCCCAAAGGCCGCGCGCAGCATCGCCGATCCGGCAAGCGCATCGCGCGCCTTGAGCAAGGTTGCGGGAATTTCGGGCGTGCCGTCCGAGGCATAGGCATCCCCTGCGTAGGGCGCGGGCAAGGGCAGCTTTTCCTCGATACCCCTCAGCCCCGCCGCCAGCATCGCCGCCTGCGCCAGATAGGGGTTCATATCCGCGCCCGGAATACGGCATTCGACGCGCACGGCCTTTGTCCCCTCACCGCACAGGCGGAAGGCGGCGGTGCGGTTGTCGATCGACCAGACCAGTTTCGTCGGCGCAAAGCTGCCTTTGGTGAAACGCTTGTAGCTGTTGATATAGGGCGCCATGAAATAGGTGTAATCGGCGGCATATTTGATCAGCCCCGCCATATAGTGATCCATCAATTCGGATTTGCCCAAGGGGCGCTCCGCATCGGCAAAAGCATTCGCCCCGCCCTGCCACAGCGATTGATGCACATGGCTGGAACTGCCGACGCGGTCATGGCGGTATTTGGCCATGAAGCTGGCGGCGCGGCCCTGTTGCCATGCGATTTCCTTAGTCGCATGTTTGGCGATGGAATGATGATCGGCGCAATCCAATGCGGGCGCGTATTTGATGTTAAGCTCTTCTTGGCCCACCTCGGCCTCGCCCTTGCTGCCTTCCACGGGGATGCCCATGGCATAAAGGCTGTTGCGCAGCGGGCGCATCACGGGTTCTTCCTTACTGGTTTGGAAGATGTGGTAGTCCTCGTTATAGCGCGACACGGGTGTCAACTCGCGAAAGCCGCTTTTGGCCATCTCGTCGGCGGTCTGCTCGAAGAGGAAAAACTCCAATTCGGTCGCCATGACGGGGCTGAGGCCCAAGGCCTCCAGCCGCGCGATTTGCCCCTTGAGCATCTGGCGCGGGGAATGGTCAACCGGATGGCCGTGATGATCGCAAATATCGCATAGCACCATCGCCGTGCCCTCAAGCCACGGGATCGGGCGCAGGGTGTCCAGATCGGGAGTCATAACGTAATCGCCGTAACCGCTTTCCCAACTGGTCGCGGCATAGCCTTCGGGCGTGGCCATCTCCAGATCGGTCGCCAAGAGGTATGTGCAGCAATGGGTTTCGGCATGCCCGCTTTCGACAAAGGCCTGCGCATGGAACCGCTTGCCCATCAGCCGCCCCTGCATATCGATGACACAGACCAGAACCGTGTCGATCTCGCCCGCGGCGACTTGGGTTTTCAGGCTCTCGAATGTCATAACGGGCGCTTTGGGTTGGGTCATGATCGGCTCTCTTTTTCGTCTGGCCCACCGCGGGGTCGCAGAGGGCAAAAGCGGCGAGAGCACCTTTGCGCTCTCGCCTGTGTTCAATGGATGCAGCGCGGTTTAGCCGTAGCGATACGGACGGCCCGCTTTGACCATATCTGCGTTGTATTTCTTGAGGATGTCCACAACCTTTGCCTTGGTGGGGCTTTCGGCGGCAATCTCGTCCCAGAATTTGACCGCGGCGTCCTCGACCGTAGCCCATTCCGCGTCGGGGATGGTGGTGAGTTCCATCTTCGGCCCGTGCACGCGCAAGGAGGCCTCGCCGCCCCAATACCACCACTGGCGATAATAGTGCGATTGGTCCATGCAGACCTTGAGCAGCTCTTTGAGATCGTCGGGTAATTCGTCCCAACGCTCCATATTGGCAAAGAACGACCCCGCCCAAGCGCCCGAAATATTGTTGGTCAGGAAGTAGTTGGTCACATCGGCCCAACCGACGGTGTAATCCTCGGTGATGCCCGACCATGCGATGCCGTCCAACTCGCCGGTCTGCACCGCGACCTCGATATCCTCCCAAGGCAGGCTCACCGGCACAACGCCGAACTGGCTCAGGAACCGCCCCGCCGTGGGGAAGGTAAAGACGCGTTTGCCCTTGAGATCGGCAAGCGAGCGGATCGGGTCCTTGGTGGCGAAATGGCACGGATCCCACGCGCCCGCCGAGATATGTTTGACGCCGACCTTGGAATATTCCGCGTCCCAGATCTCGTTCAAACCGTATTGGTTGAACAAAACCGGCACATCGAGCGAATAGCGCGAGGCAAAGGGGAAATAGCCGCCAAACACCGTCACATCGGTGGGCGAGGCCATGCTGTCATCATCCGATTGCACCGCATCAATCGTGCCGCGCTGCATGGCTTGGAACAATTCGCCCGTGGGGACCAGTTGATCGGCAAAGAACAATTCGATCTGCATCCGGTCGCCCGCGATCTTGTTGAAACTGTCGATGGCGGGTTTGATCACATGGTCGGCCAAGGCCGCACCTGCATAGGTCTGCAGGCGCCATTTGATCGTGGATTGCGCCAGCGCGGGCGTGGCCAGCGCGGCGGCGGGGGCCACGGCGGCCCCTTGGATAAACTTACGTCTGGTGGTCATAGTCTCTCTCCTTGTCTTTGGGTTATGTCCCCTTTTGGGGCTTCTTGGTCAGGTTGATAATCAGGCTCAAACTCAGCTTAGTAATCAGGCTCCATGCCGTGGCCTTTGGCCCCCCAAAACTGGCACCAACGCCCGCAGGCATCAACGATATGGGCCTTGGCGACGGGGGTGTCGGGATCAAACGGGTCGGGCGGCGCCCTTTGCCCGATGACATGCGGCACGCCGTTTTTGGCCGCATAGGACGCCGCACGCGCGCGCAGCCGCGTGCCGAATTCCGCCAAAGTATCAGGCCCCGCAGGTTGCCATGCGCGATCGCGCAAGGCCTTGGGCACCACGGCTTTGCAATCTTCCAAAAATGCCCCGCGAAACGAGGTCCGGTCCTGCCCCGATCCGGGCATGGCGCCATTGCTATAGACGGGCAAACCGTCGCTAGGCGGCAGCAGTTCCAACACGCGATAGCCTTGCATATCGCGGCGCAGGGCCTCGGGGTCTGTGCCCTCGCCAAAGGCGCCGCTGGCGATATGTTCGGACAGCCACGCATCGGCCTGCGCGTCTTGGCCGACCACAGGCGCGCCCAAACATTGATAGGCCGGCACGCTGATCTTTTGCAGTGCGGCAGCCAGATCTTGCGCGCTGCTCGGGACCGCGTCGCGGCCCAAAAGGCGGTCGGTCAAGCTGCGCTTGGGCGGCGCGAAATGGGCCAAGAGGGATTGCGGCAATCGCCCCGCCGCGACCTGAAAATGCCGCCAGATGTGCCAGAACTCTTCCTCTTTGCCAGCCTTCGGCTTGGCCAAAACGGTCATATCCAATCCCATCGCCTTACCTTCCGTACACGTAGTCGGGCAGCCAAGTGGCGATCTGCGGGAAGACCATCACCAGCGCGAGCGCAAGAATCATCACCAACACGAAAGGCGTGATCGAGCCGTAGATATCCTTGAGCGTGATTTCAGGCGGCGCCATGGCGCGCATCAAGAACAGGTTATAGCCGAAGGGCGGCGTCATATAGGCGATCTGCGTGGTCATCGTATAAAGGATCCCATACCAGATCAGATCAAAGCCCAGCGCGCCGACCAAGGGCACATAAAGCGGCGCGACGATCACCAACATCGCCGTATCGTCCAGAAATGTGCCCATGACGATGAAGCTGAGCTGCATCAGGATGAGGATCATCCACGGGCTCAGGTTCAGGCGCTCGGTGAAAACGCTCTCGATCGCCTTGACCGCGCCCAGCCCGTCGAACACCGCGCCAAAGGCGAGCGCCGCAAGGATGATCCACATGAACATGCACGAGATGGCCAGCGTCTGGCGCACCGAAGTCTCGAAGACCTCACGCGTCATCCGCCCTTTCAAAACCGCCGCCACAAAGGCCGCCAAGGCGCCAATGGCCGAGCTTTCCACCAAGGACGTATAGCCTTTGACAAAAGGCACCATCATCACCGCGAAAATAATGATCGGCAGCAAACCCGCGCGCAAAAGACGCAGCTTTTCGGCGCGCGGGATATCGCGCTCTGCCGCGTCCAGAACCGGCCCGAGCGCGGGGTTCATACGGCAGCGAATGACGATATAGGCGATGAACATCGCCGCCATCATCAACCCCGGAAGCACCCCCGCCAGCCACAATTGCCCCACAGGTTGGCGCGCGATCATCGCATAAAGCACCAAAACCACCGAAGGCGGCACCAGAATGCCCAAACTCGATCCGGCTTGGATCACCCCCGTGACCATCCTCTTGTCATATCCGCGCTTCAAAAGTTCGGGCAAAGCAATGGTCGATCCGATCGCCATCCCCGCCACCGACAGGCCGTTCATCGCCGAAATCAACACCATCAACCCGATGGTGCCAATCGCCAATCCGCCCCGCAAACCGCCCATCCAGACATGGAACATCTTGTATAGATCATCGGCGATTTTGCTCTCCGACAACACGTAGCCCATGAAAATGAACATCGGCAGGGTCAGCAGCGGATACCATTTCATCAGCTTCATCGCCGCCGAAAACCCGAGATCATATCCCCCCCGATCGCCCCATAGAAACAGCGCCGCAATCACCGCGACAAAGCCGATGGCGCCGAACACCCGCTGCCCCGTCAAAAGCATCAACATCATCGACGAGAACATCAAAATGGCGATCAATTCATAGGGCATCTGCGCGCTCCTCTTGGGGCGCGTCGCCCTCGAATTCCCACTGCCCGCACAGGCGCAGGATGTCTTTGGCCAGTTCCGACACCGCTTGCAGCAGCATCAAGAATATCCCGATGCACATGATCACCTTGATCGGCCACATATAGGGCCGCCATGCCGAGGGGCTGCGCTCTCCGCCGTATTTGAAGCTGTATTCGGTGCTGTCGATCCCGCCCTTGAGCAAGACGCCGAGATAGAAGATCAAGAACAGCACCGTCAGGCAATCGACCATGGCTTTGCGCCGCGGGGTCCATTCGCCGTAAAGCAGGTCCATGCGCACATTGCTGCCCATCTGCAATGAATAGGGCCCGCCCAAAATATAATAGGCGACCATCGCGAATTGCGCCATCTCCAGCGTCCACAAGGACGGCAGGAAAAACGTCTTGGACACCGAGGACCACAGCAGGATGCCCATCATCACGAAGATGCCATACATCACCACGCGCCCGATCCGGTAATTCACCGCATCCACCACGCGGATATAGGCTTTCAAGGCTCTCATTCCCGCTCCCCCTGCATCTGCGCCAAAGATGCCCCGCGCTCTTGGGCGATCTGCGTGCAGGCCGCGTCGATCATCGGGGCCAGCACAGCCGCCATCGCCGCCGCCCGCGCTTCGGTGTCAATCAGATCGTTGCGGATCTCGATCATCACCGAGGCAAGCCCCGCCGATGTGGCATGCAGTTGCAAGCTGTGCAGCACGCCGTCGCTGGCATCATAGGGGGCATTGAGCGCCGCCTTCAATGCGGTGGTATTACGGGCCGCCGCCAGCATCACCTGCGCCATACGCGCATCTTGATCGTGCAGCAGGCCAAGCTCGACCGCGCGCGGCGCGCCGTTGAACACCGGCGTGAAGCTGTGGATTGTCACAAGGCAGGGCGGCATATCCGCCGCGCCGCGCTCGGCGATCACCTCGCGCAGCAAGGATTGAAACGGCGCATAGACCGCCGCCGTGCGCGCGCGTTTTTCCGCCGCGCTCAAACCGCGATTTCCCGGCACCTCGATGGCTTCGCTCTTGGCCGGAAAGGCGCTGGCGGCGTCTGGCGGGCGGTTGCAATCATAGACAAGACGCGAGATGCGAGAGGCAACCAAGGGCGCATCCAAAAGCCGTGACAGCTCCACCGCCACATCGCGCGCGCCGATGTCCCATGCCGCATGGGACACCGCCCCCGCCGCATCCAGCCCCAGCCCCGCAAGGCTGGCCGGAATGAAGGCGCTGGCATGTTCGCACGCCAAAACCAGCGGCGCCGTGCCCGCGCGGTTGATCACTTCAGCAGCTTGCCCTTCAGCGGCCGTTAACATGCGCGCGCCCTATCCCCCGTCCGATGCCGCGCCGCACGCAGGACGAAAATCCCGCGCGCAACGCGCCTTTGTAAAACAAACTACAGAGCCATAACTTCTGTCAACTTTATTTCTATAGACCTTTCTTTTGGCCCGCCCTAACCTAACCCCAAGACAAGAGGACAGCCTAAAAATGCAGCACCCCGCGCCCCTCGTAAAAGACCGACTGCACGGCGGGATGGAGACGCTCACCCCCTCCGAGCGCCGCGTTGCCTCGGCGCTTTTGACCGATTATCCGGTGGCCGGATTGCAATCGATCACCAAACTGGCCCTGCAAGCCGAAGTCAGCACCCCGACGGTGATCCGCATGGCGCGCAAGCTGGGCTTTGACGGCTTTCCCGACCTGCAAGGCGCGCTGCGCGGCGAGGTCGCCGACCAGATCAAAAAGCCGATGTCGAAACATGCGGGCGCGCAGGCGGGCCGCCCCGAAGGCCATACCATCGCGCGCTTCTCGGAGGCGGTTTTTGCCAATCTCGGCCACACATTGGAGCGGCTCGACACCGCGACCTTCGACGCCGTTGCCGAACTCTTGGCCGATCCGGCGCGCAGCCTCTATCTCGCGGGCGGGCGCATCACCCGCTCCAACGCCGATTACCTGTTCAACCACCTGCAAATCATCCGCCCCGATGTGACGCTTTTGGGCCAATCGGCCAATGTCTGGCCGCAGTATCTGCTCGATATGGATGCGCAATCGGTGCTGATCGTCTTTGACATCCGCCGCTACGAAAAAGACCTGCACAAACTGGCGCAGCTTGCCAAATCGCGCGGCGCGCGGCTGGTCCTGTTTACCGATCAATGGAGCAGCCCGATCGCCGCCGAGGCCGATTACCTCTTTAACGCCATGGTCGAAGCACCCTCGAGTTGGGACAGCACGATTGCCATCATGTTGATCGTCGAGGCTCTGGTCGCCGAGGTGCAAAGCAAGGGCTGGGAAAAATCCGCCGAAAGGATCGAAGAGCTGGAATCCATGTTCTCGGCCACGCGGCTTTTTCGCAACTTCTAGGGCGGATTTCGCGCGCCGCGCTCTGGACAATCGCCCGCGCCCCCGCCTTGATAGCGCAAGGAGGAGACCCGACCATGACCCAAACGCCCTTTGTGCCCGCCCCGCGCCTGTCGCATGTCAGCGACCTTTTTGTCAGCGTCGATAAATTCCGCGAGATGGGCACCGCCCGCGCCGGTCACCGCCGGATCATCCCGATCATCGGCGGCGAGGCCAAAGGCCCGCGCCTGAACGGCAAAATCCTCAACCTCGGCGCCGATTGGCAAACCATCTGGGCCAATGGCGTGGCGGAGCTTGAGGCGCGCTATGCCGTCGAAACCCATGACGGCGCCACGGTCGAGATTTGCAATTACGGCTATCGCCACGGCCCCAAAGAGGTGCTCGACGCCATCGCCCGCGGCGAAGAGGTCGCGCCGGATCAATATTACATGCGCACCCAAGCACGGCTTGAAACCGGCGATCCGCGCTATGAGTGGATGAACAAGACGCTGTTTATCGGCAATGGCGCGCGCCGCGCCAATCAGGTGGTGATCTCGCTCTACGCGATGGAGTAGCCGCAAGCAGAGACCTTGCCGCCCGATTGGGGCGCGGGGCCTTGCGGACAGGTCAATAGGTGATGGTGACGATCACGCTGTCGGTATAAACGCCGATGCTGGGCGTTTGGCCCGCGTGGATACGGCCATAGACGGTAAAGGCATTGTTGGTGCCGGTCCCCGTGCCCGTTGCCATCGATCCGGGTAAATTACCCCAAGGCATCACCCGCGCACCATCACGGTAAAGACCATAGCTAAGCGTATCGACCCCGTTGCGCATCTGGCGCATCGCGGGGTCCGCGCCCCCGCCCCCACCCATCCCCAGCCCGATCGTATAGCTGGTGTCAGAGGTGCAGCGCACATTGATCGTCGCCGTCTCATCCACCACGCGGTCCAGACTGCGACCAATCGAGCCAAAGCTCAGCGATGTCACATCCAACTCGCAGCTTGGCACAACCTGCGCCGAGACGGTAAACGGCGGCACGCTGGCTTGGTGGTCATTGAGCAAGGTGCAACTGGTCAAACTGCCGTAATCCATCGAAATATTGGCATCGCCGGAAAAATCGGAACGATAAAGCCCGCTGCCGACAGAGACGCTGCTGGCGGTGATATCGGCAAAGATCGGAACGGTGTTCGAGCCGCTTCCAAGCAAGGTGACAACCGGCACGTAAAGCACGTTGAGCGTGCCGAATGTCGCCCCGTTGCCCAAGGGGCGCAGCTCGTAGGCCAAACCCGCCCCGTCTCCGCGCCGCATATAGCGCGGCGCATTGTTCGATCCGGCCCCGCCACTGCCCGCGCCAAAGCGCAAACACACGCCCACCACATCGAGCAGCGCGCCGCTGCACGAGACCGTCACCGTGCCCGAGGTTTGATTGACGGCGCCAGCCCTGACGCTGACCGAGCCAAAGTTGATATTGCTTATGCTCGCGCGGCAATCGAGCGCCTTGGCCGCCTGCGGCAGCGCCGCGAGAAGCATCGCAAAGCCACATGCCATCACGCCCCTATGAAGCCAGTGTCTCATTTGCATATCACCGGATCGATCTGGTCTTGGGTCGCTTCGGTCGCCTCGAAGTTAAACACCACCGTGCACGGCCCGCGCGGCGTGTCGAATTTCAAAACATTGCGCCCTTTGACATCTTCGAGCCACGCCAATCCGTCATAGCCGACATAGGTTTCTTCCTTTTGCCCGTTGAGATAGCCATAGGTCCCTGCCGGAAGGAAACTGCCATCGGGGTAACGCAACACCACCAATACATTCGGCCGCACGCTGCCTTTGAAATCGACCAATGCGCCGGAGCGGCGCGCGGGCACCACCTCCATCGCCGTCGCCCCGATCGAGGCCGTGTCATCCAGATCATTGACGTTGATCGACACGCGGTTGCGCCGGTGTGACGACATGCCTGGCACCAGGGCTTTGCCGCGCGCATCGGTCCATGTGACGATGCGGTTTTGCAAATAGACCGGCACTTCGGGAATGCCCAGATCGACCACGGCAAAGCTGTCGGAGACGGTATTGCCCGCCGCCAGAGCTCCGCCCGTCATGACCACGGCCCCCTCGAAACTGCCGCGCGCATAGGTGCCGCCGCCGCCGGTTTGCACCTCGACGCCCGCCTTGCCATAGCGGCTGCGATAATCGCCGCGCCCCGATGCCAAAAGCCGCCCCTCTTGCCCCTCAAGCTGCAATCCGTAACCGTAATCGCCCGTCTTCTCGCCCAAGGGACGGGCCACAAACAGGTTGCTCGACGCCTTTCCGGTATAGTCCTTGCCCGCATTCGCGCGCACATAGGTCCGGTTGCCCAATGACATCGACAGGCTCAGCGACACGGTGGATTCCTCGGTGCGCAGATTGCGCGAGCCGCTGAAGTTGACCGACCCGCGCCCGTCATTGATCGACATGCCAAAAGAGGCCGATGCCAGCAGATCGTCGGAATTGGCCCGCCGCGCATGCACCATGCTCAGCCCCAGTTTACGGTCCGATTTCGGCACCGGAATGGCGAGGCTAAAGACATCAAGCGCGGTCGGAAACTCGAGCAAGGACCCCTCTGCCGCAAGATTGCCCGCGCCCAGATAATCCACCCCCGTCGCATAGGCCAGATCGGCAAACCCCTCCTGAGCGCGCATGGCGTTAAGGTTGATATCCACCGCGCCGATGGAGGTGCGCAGATTGGTTTGCAAGAATTTCGCCGATTGGTCCTGATACTGGCTGGCCCCTGCGGTGAGCGACAGTTCGGCCATATTGAACGGCACCACATTGAGACCCAGCGACGCCATCTTGAGATCGCTTTTGCCCTCGACATGGGTTTCGAGCGTCATATTGCGCGTCAACCCGTAGCGCAGGCTGCCCGAATAGGCGAGATCGTCGCCATAATTGTTGCTCTCAAGCCCGTAGGCTTGACGCGCATAGCCCATTTCGAACGAATAATCCGCAACCCCCTTTTTGAGCAGGTTTTGCGACGCGAAGAACGACACATTCTGTTTGCGCGCGCGTCCCAATTCGTCGCGCACCACGATCACCGCATCGCCCGATCCCGAATAGATCGGCAAATCCTCGATCCGGAACGGCCCGCTGTCCACCGAGGCGCTATATGCGCGGTTGTTTTCGATAAACACATCGACCGTCGATGGCACCGCCGCCGCGCCCGAATAGGACAATAGCTGCTCGGTGACGATATCGCTGCGCAGGCTGAAATCACGGCGTATCTGCAGCCCGCCCAACCGGACCGGCCGCGTCCATGACAGGCCCGAGGTGGTCACATCTCCCGCCGAAAACGTCAGCGCCTTACCGGCGTGGCTGATGTCGTAGCGCGTCTCGTAGCGGGTAAAATCGCCGCCGCCCCCTGCTGCCGTATCGCTATACCGGTAGGCCCCTGTCGTGCTGAGCGTGCCGTAGGGGCTGAAGAGCCAGCCGTCCAAACTGGCGGTGAAGCTGTTGAAACCAAAGGCATTGTCATTGCCCGACGTGCCGAAATCCGCGCCCAGCGCATAGTTGAGCACAAGGCCGGTGCTCTCTTGGGCCTCGATATGCTCGGGGCGCCGCGCCGCCGATTGCACCTTGGGCAAGAGCGCCGAATTGGGGACGGTGATGATGATCTGCTGCCCGTCGGGATCATATTGAAACGCCAAACCGGGGATCGTGTCGAGATAGACGCGCGGTTTGACCAAGCTGGGTGCCTTGAGGCCGATTTCGGTCAATTCGCCGCGTTTGATCGACAGGCGGCTCTCGGCCGGATGCGCCATAAATTGCGCCACCAATCCGGTGTCTTGCCCGTTGATCTTGACCGCCAGAAACAAAGGCGTGCCTTCGCCAAGCACCGCCAGCGGATCAGGCACAGAGGCCGTAATATCAAGCGTGGTGCTTGCCGTTTGCGCCGCTGCCGCCACGGGCAAAACACCCGTGCCAAGCAAAGTCAAAGCAAGCGCTTTCGCGAGTGTCATGTTTCAACCCCTAATAGCTGATGGGTCAGCCGTAGAAGTATGGTGGGCCGACCCCGTCCGAGAACGTCGTCAGGAATTGAAACACATCGGAACCGAATGACGGACCTGAAGCTTCACGGCTTGGCCGCTTTGCTCCTTGCCTGGCAAACGGTCCACCAAAACGCGATAGCATTCGCGCCCGCGCACGGGGCGCTTGTTGACGCGCACCAACCGCACGGTCAACTCTTGGCGCGGATTGAGCCGCGCCACCGGCGGGCTGACCACGACATCACGGGTCGGAGTGGCTTTGGCCGGATCTTGTCCCTCGCGCCATTTGAGAACGCGCATTTGCAGCACCGAGGCCTGTTTGCCCCCTGCCTTCACGGTCAAAGTGGTTTGATTGGACGCCTGCACGTTCAGCCGCGTGGGCGAGACGGTCAGGCTATCGGCCTGCAGGGGCGCGGCGGCGCCCCCACATAGGAGTATTGCGCTCAAAAGAGCACTAAGAACGGGTCTGCGTCTGCTCGACTTAGACATGGGTTTTCCCCTTGTATTGCCTCTGGCCCCTGATCTTAATGCGTCAGGGTAACCAAGATCGTATCCGTATATAGGCCTGCACTATAACTGCCTGCGGGGATTTGACCATAGACAGGAATCACCTGAGGCACGACTGCGCTCAAATTGCCCGAAAAGACAGCACCGCCCGAAGCGATGGCGCTGCTGCGGCCCGCGTCGGAGTAGATCGAATAGGGAAGCAAATCGCCCGATGTGCTCACCATTTTGCGGGTGCCGCCGGAAAAGTTGTCTCCGCCGCTCAATGCCACCGATGCGCCGGTGCGGTTGCCCGTGCAGAGCACCACGATGGAACCTGGTGTCACCTCGTTGGAGGCATTGGCGCTGTCGATGGTTGCAAAGGACAAAGCCGTCGCAGCCGTCAGCGTGCAGCTGTCCAGCACCAAAGCAGAAACGCTCAGGTTTGCGGTTTCTTCCGCAGCGCCGGCCACGGTCGCAGCGGCGCATAGCGGCCCCAGAAGGGCCATTTTCAAAGAGGTCTTCTTTAACATCGTCTTGCCTTTTAGCTAAGGCAGTCCTTGGCCGCATAGAACAGGTCGAAATCCACGGCTGTGGAAGCTGCCGGTTTGATCTATACGAAGGGATAGGCGCAGACTTTGGCGGGATTTTGGCCAAAGATGGCATTTGTCCGGCATTTGAATGATATTTGATGTATCCGGCTGACATCTTTGAAGATGCGCTGCGCGCTGCCTGCAACGGCGCGCGAAACAATCCTTGGGCGGCGCGCGAGTTCACACCCGATCGGAAACAAAATTCGTGCCATTTTGCTCGGCTTCCATCGATGACAGGCGAATTCATGGTTAAAATCAGATTGTCGTTGCATCACGACATCCCGCCATCGATGCTGACGGTCCTAGAATTGAATATGGAGGTAAGCTTATGAGTGTTGTGTCTCTTAAATCTCTGGCTGTAGGGGCGTTTTTGGCTCTTTCGACCGCAACAACCGGCCAAGCCGCAACGGTCACGGGCACCTTTGGCTATAACGACCCGGGCGGCCCTTTTGACGCGGGCTTCCATACCTACCACGATATGGGCAGCCTCACCGTCGGCGCTGGCGGCAATCTTTGCTATGCCGCGCCCTACAACTGCTTTTCCTTCTCGGGCAATACCGTCCAAGCCAATTTCAACATCGGCGCGGCGGATTTGCCCTTCCTCGGTTTCGTCTTTGATTTCGCAGGGCTGGGCGAGGTGATCACCGGCGTGAACATCTTGTCGAACACCACGGCGCTGACGGCGGGCAACCTCTATTTCGATGCGGACAGCTTTGCCATCGACCTCAACGGTTCGATCTACGGCAGCGCCACATTCGAGCTTGAGCTTGCCCCTGCTGTGCCCTTGCCTGCGGGCTTGCCGCTCTTGCTCTCCGGCCTCGCCGCCGCAGGGTTGATCCGCCGCAAAGCGAAAAAAGCCTGATCTTCAAAACGCCGCGGATACTCTTCGCGGCGTTTTTTACGCCGGATCATCGCGCATCCGGCCTTGCCCCTTGCCGCAACTCCCCGAAAACCAGCCCGTCACAAAAGCTTCACTTGCCCAACCCATAATAATTCCATATTTCATGAAATATGGAATCAATGACCCCAAACCAACTCGCCACCCTCGGCCATCCACAGCGCCTTGCCCTGTTCTCCTTGCTGATGCGCCGCTATCCCGATCATGTGTCTGCGGGCGAGATCGCCGATGCGCTCGGCCTCAAGGCCAGCACGCTATCGACCTACCTTGGCGCGCTCCAACGCGCACATCTGGTCGGGCAAAAACGCTCGGGCACATCGCTCTTATACGCCATCGACATGCACGCCGCGCGGCAAATGTTCGATGCCTTGCTCAGCGGATGCTGTCAGGGCCGCCTTGATCTATGCCTGCCCTCCCCCAACACAGGACCTGCCGCCATGCCCGATCGCAAATATAATGTGCTCTTCATATGCACCGGAAACTCGGCCCGCTCTATCTTTGCCGAATGTCTGTTGCGCAAATTGGGAGGGGACCGGTTCAACGCCTATTCGGCTGGCACCCGCCCCCACTCAAAGCTCAATCCCTTTGCGGTCAAAGTGCTGGAAGACAAAGGGCATGACACGCGCGAACTGCGCGCAAAAAACATCGCCGCCTTTTCCGGCCCCGATGCGCCGCCGCTCGATTTCGTCTTTACCGTCTGCAATCAAGCCGCCAACGAGGAATGCCCCACATGGGACGGGCAACCGGTGAGCGGCCATTGGGGCATGCCCGATCCGGTCAAGGCCCAAGGCACCCCCGCCGAGCAGGCTTTGGCCTTTCAAGAGGCCTATGGCACGCTGAAACGGCGGATCGAAGCCTTTGTTGCCCTGCCGGGGCAAAGCCTCGACCGGATCGCGCTGCAGTCGGCGATTGACGACATCGCCCGCGCGCCATAGGCCCGCGGCGCCTCAGGCCCCGCCGCGTCGGCGCAGCCCCAAAGGCGCGCGATATGATATGATGGCTGGCGATCCCTTGAGGACTCGAACCCCAAACCTGCTGATTAGAAGTCAGCTGCTCTATCCAGTTGAGCTAAGGGACCGCTTGGCCCTTATTGGCGCAGGGGGGCGCATGAGCGCAAGAGGGAAAGGCGGGTTTGGCGCCGGTTCTTAGGCGCCGCCGATCTGCAACCGCCCGCCCTCTTCGCGCAAGGGCACCGCATCGAGCGCGCAATCGGGGCCTTGGACGGGGCCGGCTTTGGCCTCTCCGGTCGTGATGTCGAACTGCGCCCCATGGGCCGAGCACATCAACCGCGCGCCATCCGCCGACAATAGCCCGCCGCCGCGATAATCGAGCGGCAGATATTGATGCGGACACGCATTCACATAGGCGCGAAATTCCCCGCCCGCCCGCAGCACCAGCAAGGGAAAGACGCCCCTTTCGGTCTCGACCTTGAGCGACAAGACCCCCTGCACCTGCGCGGCGGCGCATAGATCGGTCCCCTCCGCAGGCGCGCTGCTGTAGTCGGTCCAAGCCATGGTGTCAGGCCGCAGGATCGGCCGTCAAAACCCCGCGGCGGATTTGGTCCTCTTCGATGCTCTCGAACAAGGCGCGGAAATTGCCTTCGCCAAATCCGTCATCGCCCTTGCGCTGGATGAATTCGAAAAAGATCGGGCCGATCACGGTTTTGGAGAAAATCTGCAGCAAAATCCGCGTCTCGCCGCCGCCCACGACGCCTTCGCCGTCGATCAAGATACCGCGCGCTTTCATCCGCTCGATCGGTTCGTCGTGGCCCTTCACGCGCTTATGCGACATCTCGTAATAGGTGTCGGGCGGGCCAGGCATAAAGTCCATCCCCGCCTGTGCAATCGCATCGGTGCCGCCATAGATATCATTGCTGGCGATGGCGATATGCTGGATGCCCTCGCCGTTATATTCGCGCAGATATTCCTCGATCTGGCTGTGATCGTCGGTGCTTTCATTGATCGGAATGCGGATTTTCCCATCCGGCGAGGTCAAGGCCCGCGACACGAGGCCGGTTTGCTTGCCCTTGATGTCGAAGTATTTGATTTCCTTGAAGTTAAACGTCTGCGCGTAAAAGCGATACCATGTATCCATATTGCCGCGGATGACGTTATGGGTCAGGTGGTCGAGGTAGTAGAACCCGAAGCCTTCGGGGCGCGGGTTGCGCGCGCCCAGCCACTCGTAATCCGCGTCATAACACGACGCATCGCCGCCATAGGCGTCGATGAAATACAACAGCGATCCGCCAATGCCATAGACGGCGGGGGCGTCGATGCTTTTGCCCGCGCCGGTATATTCCGCCGCGCCCAGATCGAGCGCACGTTTGAGCGCCGCCTGCGCATCGACCACCCGCCAAGCCATCGCAGGCGCGCAGGGGCCGTGCTGGGCAACAAACTCCTGACCTTGGCTGCCCGCTTCGGCGTTGAGCAGGTAATTCACGTCGCCTTGGCGATAGAGCGTGATGTCCTTGCGCTTGTGTTTGGCCACGGGCACAAACCCCATCTGCCGGAAAATCACGTCGAGCTTTTCCGGCTCTGCATGGGCGAATTCCACAAATTCGAACCCGTCGGTGCCTGCGGGGTTTGTCTCGCTAATGGTGGCTTTGGGGGCGTCATGTGGGAAAGGGCCCATGCGTGTTTCTCCTGTAGAATCGGGTTTTGATGCGTGTTTGCCCATCATCGCGCGCCATGAGCGCATGAAGTTTGCAATTGCTCACGGATCCATGCCAAATATGCATCAAGCACTCACCAAAACCGACGGAGACGCACAAAATGCGCATAGATGACTTCGACCTTGCGCTTTTGCGCGCATTGCAAAGCGACGGGGCCATGACCAATGCGGCGCTGGCCGAGGTGGTCAACCTATCGGCCTCGCAATGCTCGCGCCGCCGCGCAGCGCTCGAAGAGGCGGGGCTGATCGCCGGATATGCGGCGCGGCTGGATGCGGGTAAACTTGGCTACGGGCTGCGCGCCATCACGCGGGTCAATTTACGCAGCCACGGCCAAGGGGCCGAGGCCGAGTTCTCGCGCTTTATCACCATCCACGACCAAATCCGCGCAGCGTTTTCGGTGTCTGGCGATGCCGATTATGTGCTCGATATCCATGTGCGCGATCTGGAATCCTACGCCGAATTCATCCACCAACACCTGTTGCCACATCCGCACGTGGCGCAGGTGCGATCGGAAATCGTGCTCAAAACCCTTAAGGATCAAGGCGGCGTCGCGCTCGGCTGACCCGCGATCACGCGCATCGCTGGCGCGCGGCAAAACCTAGAGGATGGCCCGTTCAGTGGGTCCAAGCACCGCGGCGGTTGGTGGCGAAATTCTCGCCATAGCCGCCCGCGCGCACATTGGGTTTGCGGGTCTTCGGCTCGGTCACCGTCGCCTCGATCCCGTGCTCGCGCGCGTATTCGACCGCCTCTTCCTTGCTGTCGAACTGCAGCTTCACCTGCGCCTGCGTGTCCGTCGAGGAGGTCCAGCCCATCAAAGGGTCCACTTCGCGCGCCGAGGCGGGCGTGTGTTCAAGCACCCAATATTTGGTCTTGGCCGTGCCCGAGGACATGGCCGATTTCGCAGGTTTGTAAATACGCGCAGGCATGGCAACTCTCCTTATGCAATCGGGTTATCCCAAAAGCCGCGCCGCTCGGCAAGGTGGGAAATGCCCAGCAATGTCAGCAGTCTTGCGCTTTTACCCCGATCCGCCTTGCCAAAGGGTTGCCAAAGCCGCTGTGAGGGGTTGTATGAGAACAAAGATGGATCATGTTAATAGCCCGATGTTCCGTGCCATATCCGATGGCCAGCCAAGGAAGCCGCCATGTCTTACGCCCATAACGACAGCCAACCGCCGATGATGCATGCCGCCGCGCCGGATGTGAAAAGCCGTCCCAAACTGGAGGGCGGCAAACGCTTCATCCTGCACACCGAATTCGAACCGGCGGGCGATCAACCCACGGCCATCGCCGAATTGGTCGGCGGGATCAACGAGGGCGACCACGATCAGGTGCTTTTGGGCGCAACCGGCACCGGCAAGACCTTTACCATGGCCAAGGTGATCGAACACACCCAGCGCCCCGCGATCATCCTCGCCCCCAACAAAACGCTCGCGGCGCAGCTTTACGGCGAATTCAAAGGGTTCTTTCCCGAAAACGCGGTGGAATATTTCGTCTCCTATTACGACTACTACCAACCCGAAGCCTATGTCGCCCGCTCGGACACTTTCATCGAGAAGGAAAGCCAGATCAACGAACAGATCGACCGTATGCGCCATTCGGCCACGCGGGCTTTGCTCGAACGTGACGACGTGATCATCATCGCCTCGGTCTCGTGCATCTATGGCATCGGGTCGGTCGAAACCTATGGTGCCATGACCCAAGATTTGAAGGTCGGCGAAAGCTATGACCAGCGCGCGGTGATGACCGATCTGGTGGCGCAGCAATACCGCCGCAACGATGCGGCCTTTACCCGCGGGTCCTTCCGCGTGCGCGGTGACAGTTTGGAAATCTTTCCCGCCCACCTTGAGGACCGCGCGTGGAAACTGTCGTTTTTTGGCGAGGAACTGGAAAGCATCACCGAATTCGACCCGCTCACTGGCGAGAAAACCGGCAGTTTCGATCAAATCCGCGTTTACGCCAATTCGCATTACGTCACGCCGAAACCGGCCATGTCACAGGCCATCATCGGCATCAAAAAGGAATTGCGCCACAGGCTCGACCAATTGGTCGGCGAGGGCAAATTGCTTGAGGCGCAGCGGCTGGAGCAGCGGTGCAATTTCGATCTGGAGATGCTGGAGGCCACGGGGGTGTGCAACGGCATCGAGAATTATTCGCGCTATCTGACCGGCCGCGCGCCGGGCGAGCCGCCCCCCACCTTGTTCGAATTCATCCCCGACAATGCCATCGTTTTCGCCGACGAAAGCCACGTCTCGGTGCCGCAAATCGGCGCCATGTATAAGGGCGACTTCCGGCGCAAGATGACGCTGGCCGAACATGGCTTCCGCCTACCGTCCTGCATGGACAACCGCCCGCTCAAATTCGAGGAATGGGACGCGATGCGGCCGCAGTCGGTCTTTGTCTCCGCCACGCCGTCCAATTGGGAGATGGAGCGCACCGGCGGGATTTTTGCCGAACAGGTGATCCGCCCCACCGGCCTGTTGGATCCGGTGATCGAAATCCGCCCCGTCGATATGCAAGTCGATGATTTGCTTGATGAAATTCGCAAGGTCGCGGCGCAGGACATGCGCGTATTGGTCACCACATTGACCAAACGCATGGCCGAGGACCTGACCGAATATCTGCACGAACAGGGCATTCGTGTGCGCTATATGCACTCCGATATCGACACGATCGAACGCATCGAGATCCTGCGCGATCTGCGGCTCGGGGCTTTTGACGTGCTGATCGGGATCAACCTTCTGCGCGAGGGTTTGGACATTCCCGAATGCGGATTGGTGGCCATTCTGGACGCCGACAAAGAGGGCTTCTTGCGCTCTGAAACCTCGCTCATTCAAACCATCGGCCGCGCCGCGCGCAACGCCGAAGGCCGCGTGATCATGTATGCCGACCGCATCACCGGATCGATGGAGCGCGCCATGGGCGAAACCGACCGCCGCCGCGCCAAACAGATCGCCTATAACACCGAGCACGGCATCACCCCCGCCACGGTGAAAAAGAACGTCGAGGATATTCTGGCGGGCCTTTACAAAGGCGATGTGGACATGAACCGCGTCACCGCGACCATCGACAAACCGATGCATGGCGCCAATCTGGAAGCGCATCTCGACGGGCTGCGCCAAGACATGCGCAAGGCCGCCGAGAACCTCGAATTCGAAGAGGCCGCCCGCCTGCGTGACGAGGTGAAACGATTGGAGGCGGTCGATCTGGTGATCTCGGACGATCCGCTGGCGCGCCAATCCGCGGTCGAAGCCGCCGTCGAGCAATCCGCCGCCAAACGCGGCCGCTCCACCGGCGGACGCGGCGGACAACGCGGCGGGGTCAAACGGCGGGGGAAGCGTTAGTTGGTAAAGCTCAAGAACTATCAAGTTGACGAGTTAAGAGAATGGTTCAGCCCAACACCGGGCTACGTTCTGGATTTTTCGAACCGCACCTTCAAGGAGTTCTTTGAAGACCACTTCGAGACGAATATCTACGCTGAGGCATTCACCCATCGCGGGACATCGAAATTCAACAGGTTCCTCGCTTTCGTCGATCATTCACCACCTCATGTTGTTATTGAGTTACTTGAGTTGCTTTGGAAAAAGAAAAATGTGGAAAGAGATCATGACTTAGAAATACTCGAACACCACTACCATTCGGATGCGTGGACCGTCTCGCGAGACCAATATAACCAAGCTGTGGCTAACACTGAACGAGAAGATGCTCCTTTGAGTAAATTGATAGCCTCTCTCGCGACCCTTCCCAGCCACACCGCGGCACCTCACCTCAAACGTGTGAGCGCAGAATGGACGCTTGATACCGTCGAAAGCGAATTCAGCAGAGCATTTGACAACATTGAAAATGATCCCGAAGCGGCCGTCACCGCCGCGTGCTCCATGCTTGAAAGTGTCTTCAAATCCATCATCAAAGCACGCGGCTTGGACCTACCAAAGTCGATGGAGATTAAAGCGTTGTATCGGGTGGCCAGAGAACCTTTGGGCCTTTCCCCAGATATTGGGATAAAGGACACCCAGATCGAAGCCGATGTTCGTGACATCCTAAGTGCATTGGGGAATGCAATTAAGGGCATCGGCGCGCTACGGACACACGCAGGAACGGCGCACGGGCGTGAGAGAGGATTCCGCCGTCTCGACCCGCGAATTGCTCGTCTATCCGTCAACTCAGCCTCTTCAATTGCTCTGTTTATGGTCGAAACTTGGGAGAAAAAGTTCCCCGAGGATAAGCTGCGTGCAGAGCCGCAGTAGCCCAAATCTGTGATTTGGGCAGCGCCCGAACCGCCCCCACGGGGCGGGCGCTATGCGTCCGCCCCTCGGTTCGGGCACGCGGTGTCTGAGGCAAACACGGCGACAGCCAACCCGCTGAATTGGCCAGCGCCGCCGTCTTCCGCTTCACCTCTCGCAATTAACCAATTAACCAAACCCTTATAAACAAGGGGTTTCTACCCTTTCGTATAAGTGACCACCTCCGCCGCTTCCTTTACAAAAGGTAACAGACGTAAAGACACGCCTGCCGCCTCTCTGCGGTCCGCTGCTTTGACGATCTTCTCATGATTGACACGGTGTGGGCCGCGGGATGCGGTCCTCCTCCACCGCCGCCCTTGCACCCCTGCCTTTGTCGCCACAACGCATAGGAGCACGACAATGCGCATTTTGATTTCCGACACCAACTGGACCACCGCTGCCCTTGCCCGCGATCTGCGCGCTGCCGGTTTTTTCGTCACCGAGGCCAATGACGGCGAGGAGTTGATCGAATTTGCGCTCAACGGGATGCAGGACGCGATCCTGTTTGACCTCGACCTGCCCGATATGAAGGGCGCGGACGTGCTGCGCAGCTTGCGGGCGATCCTGCCCCATACGCCGATTTGCACCACCGGCGCGAAGGTCGATGGCACGCTGCGCGTCAAGCTGATGGACGCGGGGGCCGATGACGTCTTTGCCCGCGACACCGACGGCGCGCTCATCGCCGCGCATCTGCGCGCCTTTGTGCGCCGCACCAATGGCTTCGCCACGCCGCTCTTGCGCAATGGCAGCCTCGAAATCGACCTGAGTGCCCAATCGGTGAGCATCCAAGGCACGCCTTTGCACCTGACGCGGCTGGAATATGAATTGATCGAAATGCTCAGCCTGCGCAGCGGCATCTTGGTCACCCGCGAGATGATCATGTCGCAGCTTTACGCATGGGAGGACGAGCCGGATCCCAAGATCATCGACGTCTATATCTGCCGCATCCGCTCGAAAATGGCGGCGCTCGGCGCGGCGGATGACCTGATCCACACCAGCTTTGCGCTTGGCTACCGGATCGACCTGCCCGCACCCGCGGCGATGGCCGCCTAAACCCCTAGGCCATTTCAGGGCGCCCCCTTCCCCCGATGCGCGCCCCGAAGCCAGACCCGCCCCGCCGCCCGTATCGGCGCATGGGGCGGGTCTTTTTTGCACGGCCCACGGCGCAAACCCGCTGCGGCGCGGATTTCTTAAGAACCCGTTTACCAATTTTAACTAGTCTTAACGCCCGAGAGGGGGCGGAATGCTGCGTCTGGTTGTTTTGTTTGCGCTTCTGGCAGAACCGCTTTTTGCGGGCGCTTGGCCGCGCGGGAAAGGCAACAGCTTCGTCTCTTTGAGCTTCCAGCTCACCGACCGCGATTTTTTCGCCCCGTTCAACACCTATACCGCGCTCTACCTCGAACACGGGGTCACCGAGAAAATCACCATTGGCCTCGACACAGGCCGCGGCGTGTCGGGCAAAAACAAAACCATCCTCTTTATCAGCCACCCTTTGTTGCGCACCGACAGCGGGCATAACTTCGGCGTTGATCTGGGCCTTGGATATCTTGCGGGTGAACCTGCGATCCGGCCAGGCCTCTCTTACGGGCGGGGCTTTAGCACCGACAAAGGATCGGGCTGGTTCGCGGTGGATACGGTGATGGAATATACGCTTTCGACGGGGCGGATCGATTTGAAAAGCGACATCACCTACGGGCTGTCCTATCACCCGACGATGAAAACCATCTTGCAATTACAAACGGGTATCTCGGCCTTTGATCCGCCCTTTGCGCGGTTCGCCCCCTCGCTCGTGTTCAAAACCGGCGAGAAGACCCATATCGAGGTGGGCCTCGCCATCGGCCTTGTCGGGGATAGCAATTACGGCTTCAAACTCGGCATGTGGCGCGATTTCTGAGCGCCCCCGCCCCCAGCGCCCCTGCCCCAAAAGTGCCCGCGCACCCGCCCTTCGCGGCGTACAAATGCAAAACGGGCGCCCCAAAGGAGCGCCCGCATGGGTGTTGTCATGGGGCGGCCCTGCGCCCTGCGCGATCAATCGAGCGGATTGTCCATCCGCACTTTGAGCACCACCGTCCCCGTCACATCGCGCGACCACACAAGGTTGAGCTGGTCCGAATTCGGCCCCTGTTTGGTCTTCACATAGGGCACCTCGTGATGCGAGGTGTTGTTGTTTGTGGCGATCTTGCCCTCAAAGGTCAGCCCCTCGCACATCTTGGCCCAGCCCTTGAAGGGCAGCAAAGGCGCGCAATCGACGACCCATGTCTGGCCAAGCGTTTGCTCCTCGTGCCGGATGGTGAGCGGGTTGAACGTCGGGTTCTTGATCGCGTTGAACATATTGCCGCTGAAGGTGACATTGGACAATTGATCATAGCTCAGATCGGCATAAGTCGTATCAACCCGTTCGATTTGGTCAATTTTGGTGCCGCCCAGAATGCGGAACACATTGCCCGACACATTCAGCCCGTTGATGAAATGCCCCGGCCCGTGCGGTTTGATCACGATGAAACCGAACCAGCTGGCGACATAGCCCGCAAGGAAGGTGTTGCCCGAAATATTCAGCCCTGAGAAGCTGAATTCGGAATTGTAATCGGGGTTGGGGTCATGTTCGTTGGCCCATTCGATAAAGCTGTTATCGACATAGTTGCCGGTGAGCGTGGCGCGGCAATTGGTGCGGGTCAAAACGATCCCCGCCATCCGCGTGCCCGCGGGGGCGCTGTCGCCTTGGAACCAATGGTTGCCGGTGATCACCGAACTGGAGCCGCCCATCACCCCGAAATGGCGCATATGCACCGCGCGGTTGTTGCGGACCTTCACGTCGTTGCCATTGGTGTTGAACCCGATGGATTGCCGCTCTTGGCTCAGCTTGCCGCTCTCGTTGGACAGCCACTGGCAGCGGTCGATGAGCATCCCCTGACAGCCTTCGCCGTGGCTGGTGATGCCGCGGTCCAAAGGACGGGTGAAAAAGCAATCGCGGAAGTGATAGATCAACCCCGCAGGCGAAAGCAAAACCGCGCTGGCCACGCCCGAACACTGGAACTCGACATTCGAGATCACCAGCTTGTCCATATACTCGAAGCCGCTGAAATCGAGGATGTATTTGAAGCGCTTGAAGGTGAAGGTCTGGGTGCCATCGGCGTCAAAGAAGGGCGCGGACAATTCGATTTCCTGCGCCGCGACGTTTTTGGACCGCACATAGACCTCGCGGCCCACGCCATTGCCCTCGATGAGCGATCCGACCGGAATATTGGCCACATCGACCACACCGGTCAGCCGCTTGGCATCCGAACGGTTATAGGTGGCTTGCGAGGTGACAACCGTGGTTTCCCAATTGGTCGTGCCCTCGGCAATCAATTGCCCGTTATGGATATGGCGGCGCTGCGCGTAAGAGGTGCGATTGGCCACGGCGGCCTGCATATCAATCGGGGCGGAAATCGACAAACGCCGCCCGTCCAGATCCAGCGATTCATGCCCCGCGCTGTTCAAAAGCGCCTGAAACGCCTTTTTGAAGGCCAGTTCCTCGCTGCCGAAGGCATCGATATAGGCCGAAATGCTGTAATCCTTGGTGGGCGAGAAAATCTTGTCGTCGGGCATGGTGATCGTGCCCTCGAATTCGACATGGTTCTCGAAGGTCATGCTGTCGGCGAGGTAATATGTCCCCGCAGGCACCAGAACGCGCCGCCCGTTGGCCGCATCATCGGCGGCCTCAAACGCCGGTTGGTCATCGGTCACGCCGTCGCCAACGGCGCCGAAATCGCGCACATCGACCCAATTCATCATATCGCGCAAAAAGACCGAGGTGACATCCTCGATGACGATATCGTCGATCCGCACGATGGAGCCGACGCTGCCCACCACATCAAGGCCGAAATGGCCATAAAGCGGGGCGCTGCCCCACACCATATCGACGCCCGTGCGCTGGCCCGAGCCGATGATCGCGCTGACCTCGACGACCTCGCCGTAGCTGGTCAATGTGGTCGACGGGCCGGTTTCCAACAACCCGCTCACATGGCTGCCGCCTGCGCCGCCCGCCCATCCGGCGATGCGCACCGAAGGCAATGCGCCGCTGACCACTTTGACCCGCGCCGTCACCCGCAAATAGCACCCTGGCAACATCGGCGTCTCGCCCATATAGCGCAGCTTGGTGGTGCTGGTGATGGTCTGGACCTCTAGGCAGCCGCTGAAATCCTGATCCGCGGGCACAAAGGCGGCATTGGCCGCATTGTCATAGGTGTCCGACCCCGGGGTGCCATCGCCGCTCGACCATACGTCAAGCCCCGCCGAAAATGCGGGCGGCATGAACACCACCCCATCCGTAATCGCCTTGTTCATCCAAGTCCCTTTCCACATGGGGCGCCCCGCCCCGCAAGATGTGCGGGCGCGATACGGCCAATGCTCGATTGTCACATGTCTCGCCAAACCGGGGCTGGCCCGGATGCGCAAAGAGGTATCAACGAGGCGTTAACGAAGCCTCAGACCACCGTGACGGTGCCCCCGCGCGCGGCGGGGAATATCAAGCTAGGGAATTGAAAACAAAGGCGCCTACACGCCCACGTCCGGCACGGGCAAGATATTGACGCCATTGATGCGCCACCCGCCCTCGGCCTCGATCATGTGGTAATCGAGCATATATTCGCGCCCGTCCGCCCCGCGCACAAAGAGACGCTGCACGATCCGCCCGTCTTGGGCGCGCCGGTCCAGAAACCGCATCTCTTGCGGGTTGGTGACCATCTGGTAGCCGCCCAAAACCATCTGCCCGAAATATTCGGGCGAGACGAAATAGCGCTGCAATCCGGGGCTGGCGAAGGTAAAGGCGGTCTCCAGATCACCGGCGCGAAAGGCCTCGATCTGGCGCGAGATCACATCGGGGATCGCCGCTTCGCCGGTTTGCTGTGCCTGCGCCGCCCGAGGGGCCAAAGGCGCCAAAAGCAAAGCCGCAACAAGCGGCAACGCAAGGCTCAAAGTCGATAGAAAACGCATGGGGGCCTATCCTTTCATGACAAAAGGATAGGCCCCCGCACGTAAAAATCAAAATATTTGGACTAACCGAGCTTTCCGGCCAACCCGTCTTCGATCAATTGCACCGTCTCGGGCGCGCCGTAAAGCGCGGCGAAACTGCCAAACCGCGGGCCTTGGCTGGCGCCCAAAAGCACCTCGTAAAGCGCCTTGAACCAATCGCGCAGGTTCTCGAACCCGTGGTTCTTGCCCACCGCGAAAACCACCGATTGCAGGAAATCGCCATCGGTGAAATCGACCTGCGGCAAAGGCTCGTCATTGCCCATCAGCGCGTTCTTGCGCGCGATCTGGTCCAATGCGGCGCTCTCGCTGGCAAAGGCGGCGGCCAGATCGGCCATCGCGGCGCGCTCTTGCTCAGTCGGGGCGCGGAAGACCTTGGCGGGCTTGACGAAATCATTGTAGTAGCGCACCGCATAACCCGCCGCCGCATCCAGATCGGGATGGGTCGCGGCGCTGGCCTCGGGGGCATACCGCTGGATATAGCCCCAAAGCTGCTCCTTTTGCTCGGCCCCTGCCACCGAGGCGAGGTTGAGCAGCATCGAGTAGGGCACCACCATATGGCTTTGCGGCACATCGCCGCCGTGGATATGCCACACGGGGTTATTGACCCGCGCCTTGGCGTCTTGGGTCTCATAGGCGCGCAATTGCTGGTGATACTCGTCCATCGCCTTGGGGATCACGTCAAAATACATCCGCTTGGCGGTTTTGGGCTTTTGATACATGAAATAGGACAGGCTCTCGGCGCTGGCATAGGTCAGCCATTCGTCGATCGACAATCCGTTGCCCTTGGATTTCGAGATTTTCTCGCCATTCTCGTCGAGGAACAATTCATAGGTGAAATGCTCCGGCGCGCGCTGGCCAAGGATGCGGCAGATGCTGTCATAGATCGGCGTATTGGTGCTGTGATCCTTGCCATACATCTCGAAATCGACGCCAAGCGCGGCCCAGCGGGCACCGAAATCCGGCTTCCATTGCAATTTCACCGTGCCGCCGGTGACGGGCAGCGTCCATTCGCGCCCCTCTTCGTCGTCAAAGGTGATGGTGTAATCGTCGCGGTTCACCGATTTCATCGGCACATAGAGCACGCGTCCGGTTTCGGGATGGATCGGCAAAAAGATCGAATAGGTCTGGCGGCGCTCTTCGCGCAGCGATTTGAGCATCACCGCCATGATCTCATCGTATTTATCAACCGCGCGGCGCAGCACCTCGTCAAACTGGCCGGAGCCATAAAACTCGGTCGCCGAATAGAATTCATACTCGAACCCGAAGGTGTCGAGGAAACGGCGCAGCATGGCGTTGTTGTGATCGCCGAAACTATCGAACTCGCCAAAGGGATCGGGCACCGAGGTGAGCGGTTTTTGCAAATGCTCGGCCAAAGCCTCGGGGTTCGGCACGTTGTCGGGCACTTTGCGCATCCCGTCCAGATCGTCGGAAAAACAGATAAGCCGCGTCGGAATATCGGAAATTTCCTCAAAGGCGCGGCGGATCATCGTCGTGCGCGCCACCTCGCCAAAGGTGCCGATATGCGGCAGGCCCGAGGGGCCATAGCCGGTTTCAAACAACACATATCCCTTTTCGGGCGGCTGTTTTTCATAACGTTTGAGCAGGCGGCGCGCCTCTTCGAAGGGCCATGCTTTCGAGGTAAGGGCGGCGTCGCGCAGGTCAGACATATCAAACTCCGGATGGGATCACGCCGCACCCAATGCGCGGCAGACCGCCACTCCCTATTGCGGCAGGGCGGCACAGTCAATATTCTGCACTGCAACAGAGCTGTTTCAAAAGGATATCCCAGTGGCCGAGCAGATCCCCCATTCCCTCACACCGCAAGATTGCCTCGTCGCGATCATGATCGCGGTCTCCGCCTCTGACGAGAATATCCGCACCGCCGAATTGGTCAAAATCGAATCCGCAGTGAACAACCTGCCGATTTTTGCCAATTACGATCTCGACCGGATGAACGTCATGTCGCAAACCGTCTTTGACCTGTTTGGCGAGGAAGAGGGGCTGGATGCGCTCTTTGGCTTGATCCGCGATAACCTGCCCGAGCATCTGTTTGAAACCGCCTATGCGTTGGCCTGTGATGTCGCCGCCGCCGATGGCACCTTGCAAGAGACCGAATTGCGCCTGCTCGAAGAGATCCGCTATGAGCTGGACATCGACCGGCTGCACGCCGCCGCCATCGAGCGCGGCGCAAGAGCGCGACATCTGGCCGGATAACCCACTGAAAAAAAACAAAAAGGCAGGGCAACGCGCCCTGCCTTTTGCATTTTATCGCGGGTCTGATCACTCGGCAGGCGGCGTGATTTTGACGCTCGGCACGCTCACGGTCTCTTCCTCGGTGACGACCTTCACCTTGGGCACGGTGACCTCGACCTCTTCGCTTTGCACCGAAACGCTGCCCACGTCTGCGTCGAATTTCGGCAATTCACCGCCATCAACGCTGACATCGACTGTGGGCAGACGGCCCTCGGAAGTCTGGTCGATATCGACCATGTAAATCGCACCTGCGGCGACAAAGGCGACAACGGCGGCAGAGGCGACAATAACAGGGGTTTTCATAGTGTTCTCCTTGGTTAAGCGTGTCATCATTTGCAACCCAACCCCGCCCGCGGCGGTAAAGTTCCGATAAATTTTTCGGGAACAAAACCCGCCGCCGCTGCGTTACCCCACCGAATGCTTCGCGTTTGAAGCCCCATAAAACAAGGAATTTTACCATGGAATATGGACTTTTCGGACTTCTCGTTCTGATCGCCGATCTTTATGCCATCTATGCAGTTCTGACCTCGGGCGCCTCGGGCGCGGGCAAAATCGTCTGGACCCTCGCGATCCTGCTCTTGCCGGTGCTTGGCTTTATCGCATGGCTCGTCGCAGGCCCGCGCGGCTCCCGCGCAGCGGTGTAAGAGCGCGCGAAACGCCGCACTGCAATGGATCAAACGACAGGGGCGCCCCGCTGTGGGCGCCCCTATCCGTATGTTCGATTTTGTAAATTTTTCGCCGATCCGGCCCGCTCAGGTGCCGTAGATCGTGCCCCAGCGCTCGATCAGCTTTTGCTGCAACCGTTTGGACCGCTTGTTCCACGCCGCCCCGCCTTGCGGGCGCTCGCGGTCCTTGCGGGCGATGCGCGCGCGCGCCTCCTCGTCGGCGGTAAAGATCACAAAGGCCAGTTCGGTGCCATCGGGCGCGGTCAGATAGCCCGCCAGCGACGAGACGAAATTCAACGTGCCGGTTTTCGCATGGACCTTGACCGGATGGGCGCGGTTCACCTTGCCATTGTCATGGCGCATCGCAATCGGTTTGAGCATCTGCGGCAATCCGGTGCTCTTATGGGCCAGCGCCAAGGCGCGCGCCAGATCACCCGCCTGCACATTCGACGCCGCCCCAAGCCCCGAATGATCGACCAACTTCGCCCGCCCCATGCCCATCGATTGCTGGGCCCAGCGCTGCATCGCCGCGGCCGAGGCGGCAATCGAGACCGCGCGCCCCTCGCGCGCGACGGTGGCCGCCATGCCGCACATTTCTGCGGTCAGGTTGTTGGAATATTTGAGCATATCGCGCAAAATCTCGCGCAAACCGGCGCTCGCCACCGAGGCGATCACCGTGCCGCGCGGCGCGCCATCCACAACCTTCGGCGCGGGCAGGCTCACGCCTTTGGATTTGGCCAGCGCCGCAAACACGTCGCCCGCATAGGCTTCGGGTTTGCGCACCGGAAGCCAGCGCGATCCGCCCTTGCCCAAGGCGGCGCGCGCCACGGTCCATTCGTCGCGCCCGCCCGCGTCCTTATAGGTAAAGAGCGGCGCCTCGCGGTTGACGATCGCCACCCGCGACATGGCCACGGCGGGGCGATAGTTTTTCGACCGCGCGTCCATGGCAACGCCGTAGCTGGAGCCAGTGCGCCGCCATTCGAAATGCACACGGTTGAAATTGAGCGCCAGCCCGCTGATCGAGGGGTTATAACCGACGTGATCGGGCTGGCCGCTGTCGATCACCCGCTGATAGGGCAGCGCGCCGCCATAGACCAAGAACCGCCCCGTCACGCGGCTCACGCCTGCGGCTTTGAGCTTGCCGGCCAAAGCGGCCAACGCATCGGTGTCCAGCGTCGGATCGCCTCCGCCCATCAGCACCAGATCGCCGCGCAATTCGCCCCCCGCGACCGGCCCTGTGGCCAAGAGGCGGGTTTGAAAACGGTAATCGGCGCCCAGAGCCTCCAGCGCGTAAAGCGCGGTGATCGCCTTCATCACGCTGGCAGGCGGCAGGCCCACGGCGCTGTCGCGGCTTTCAAGCACCAATCCGCTTTCCACATGGGCCACCGTATAGGCCACCCGCCCGCGCAAACCCGAGGCGTTGATCAATTGCTCCGGCGCGCTGATCAGGCGTTTGTGAAACTCCCGCGGGCGCGGTTTGGGGCGCAAGGAGACGCTGGGCGCACCGGCCCATGCGGCGCTTGGCACTGCTGCCAGCATCGCCGCCCCGCCGCGCAAGAACCCGCGCCGCGACCAGAATGTCATCCCCTCGCTCATGCCCCTTCCCTACTCATATTCGCCCGCGCGTGACAAGCCCGATGCCCTTCGCGCGCGGCTCTGCCGCACTGCGCGCCGCGCTCGGTGCGCCACGCGTCGCGCCGCGCGTCGGCCCTACGCGTTGCTCGGGCCACCCTGATGCGGCCCCATCAACGGCGCTTGGCGTCAAAATATGGTTAACCGATCCGCAAAGGCCGCCTTGGCCGCCGCTTTCCCAGCCTGCGAAAGACGCCGGAAGCAAAGCCGCCTAGGTCCCCTCCCCCTGCACCACGGTGCCATTTTGCCACCCGCCCTCGGCGCGGATGCGGGTCGAGGACACATCCTTCATCGCCACATTCACAAAACACCACGCAGGCGCAGCGCAGCGCGCCAGCAGGCGGCTTTGCCGTCCCTTCAGGCGCGCAAAACGATAGGTTTTCGCCGCCACCGAGCCGCGCGCCGCCGCCCGATCTCCGGGCCGTGCCAAAACCCCCACCGGCACATGGTCAAAGATCCACCGCCAGTCTTGCCATTGGTCGATCTGCG
Organism: Litorivita sp. NS0012-18; assembly: GCF_040371945.1. Lineage (NCBI taxonomy): Bacteria > Pseudomonadati > Pseudomonadota > Alphaproteobacteria > Rhodobacterales > Paracoccaceae > Litorivita > Litorivita sp. NS0012-18. Next base: position 1,064,416 of record NZ_BAABWS010000001.1, read on the forward strand.
CAAGGTTATCGGCCCCCATGAGCCACACGAACCGCAAATCGGGGCGCAGCGCGCGCAGCGCGGCAAGGGTCTGCGCGGTGTAGCGCGTGCCGATCTGCGCCTCGATGCCGGTGATGGCGACACGCGGATGCACCATGACCTCGCGCGCCCGCGCGATACGGCTGTCCAATGGCGCGGGGCCGTTTTTCTTGAGCGGATTTGCGGGGCTGACCAGCCACCAGACCTGATCAAGATCGAAGCGGCGCAGCGCCTCGCGGGTGATATGGGCATGGCCCTCATGGGCCGGATCGAAGGAGCCGCCCAAAAGCCCGATCACCTGCCCCGATGCGGCCAGAGGCAAAGCCGCGCGCAGGCCTTGCCCGCCCGCGTCTGCATGACGAGGCCCCGAGGCGGGGCCGCTGCGATCTGTCGGGGGTGGTGCCATCAAGGGTCCTTTGCGCGAAACGCCACGAATTCATGAACCCGCCTAGCAGTTCAGCGCCGGTTAATACCTCAAATTTTATACAGGCGCGAGGGCCTATTGCCATCAGTTATTAAGGATATAACGGCATCAAGCCTTGGTGAGCGTAACCAGACCTACGGGTGCCCCCTTGTCCAAGTCCAACTGCACATCTCGGATCATCGACCCAAAGGGGCAACCGGTCGAAGGCGCAGCAAGCCCCTGTTCGATGATGATCGCCCATGCGCGCGACGGGATGCTTTTGCAAGATCTGAGCGGCCGCATCCTTGCGGTCAATCCGGCCTATGAGGAAATGTTCGGCTATGCCGCGGGCGAATTGATCGGGCGCCACCCGCTTGAATTTGCCGTGCCCGAAAACCAACGCCCCGATGCCGAAACCCTTGCCGCCTTTCGCTATGACCCGAAGGCGCCCGAATTCAGCGATTACGAGATCATCGAGAACCAGCGCGCCGATGGCACAACCTTCTGGAACCAGCTCAGCTTTGGCCTGATCAGCGCCGAAGAGACGGGCGCCGAGCCGATGGTCGTCGTCTCCTGCCGCGACATCACCACACAGGTGAGCACCGAACACGCGCTGCGCGATGCCAAATCCCAAATCGAATATGGCGCCAACCACGATGATCTGACCGGATTGGCCAATCGCAAGCGTTTGCTCGAATACCTCGGCTCCGACATCGTCAGCGCCCTGATGCAGCGCGGCTCGGTCGGGCTGCTGCAAGTCGATTTGCACAATTTCCGCTCGATCAACGACACATTGGGCCATGCGGCGGGCGATGCGGTTTTGCGCCATATCGCCGGCCATCTGCGCGCCATCGCCAAGGGCGGCAATCTGGCCTGCCGCACGGGGGGCGATGAATTTGTGCTGGTCTTGCTCAATGTGCCCGCCCCCGAGGCCTTGATGATCGCCGCCAAAACCCTCGCGGGCCGGATCAGCGAGCCGCTGATCTGGGAAGATCACCCGATCCATATGTCGGTCAACATCGGGGCCAGCATCTCCGCCCCCGAGATCGACGGCGACACGTTGATGCAGCAGGCCGAACTGGCGCTTTACCGCGCCAAAGCCGCCGGAACCGAACCGGTGCTGCTCTATTCCGACGAACTGGGCCGCACCCTCGCCGCGCGCCAACAGCAGATCGTCGATCTGCGCACCGCGCTCGACGAGAAGCAATTCGTTGTTTACCTGCAACCGCAACTGGACCTGCGCCGCGGCGAGGTGATCGGCTTTGAGGCCTTGATCCGCTGGAAACATCCCGAACGCGGCATCCTTGCCCCTGGCGCGTTTCTGGCCGCCGCCGAACAGGCCAATATCCTCGCCGATATCGATTATGTCTCGATGAACCACTCGCTCGACGCGCTGGCGATGCTGCGCCGTGCGGGTTTTACCGATCTGAAGATGTCGATCAATGTCTCCGGCTCGATCCTTGGCGATATCAACTATCCCAGCCTGCTCGATTGGGCGATCCAGTCGCGCGATATTCCGGTCGAAAGCGTCTGTGTCGAAATCTTGGAGACCACGATTTTGGAGAACGGCGATATGGATATTTCCAACGCCGTGGAAAAGCTCTCGGCCATGGGGATCGAAGTGGCGCTGGATGATTTCGGCACCGGCTATGCCGGTCTGGCGCATATGGCCAAGCTCAAGGTCGATACGATCAAACTCGACCGCTCGATGATCATGCGGCTGGACCGTGATCCGCGCAACAAAACCATCATCCGCGCCATCACCGAACTCTGCGCCGATCTGGGCGTCAATGTCGTCGCCGAAGGGGTCGAAACCCAAGAGCAGCTCGACCTTTTGATGCAAATCGATTGCCCCGTGATCCAAGGCTACGGCCTCGCGCGGCCCATGCCCTTGGCAGATGTGGAAGGCTGGCTGCGCGATTTCATCGCCTCCGGCAACCGGCTGCAAATGCCCCAGCGCCGCGAAAGCAAACTTCTGCGCCTCAAACGCTAAAGCGGCCCGCCCGCGGCGCCCTCGCCTGCCCGCCCGCCGCGTTTTGCCCGCCGGTGCCCGATTTTCCCGCCGTTCAAAGCCGATCACCTGCGCGATCCCGCCTAACACCAATTGCCCTCGCGCGCGCATCGCGATAGACCGCTGCAAACCCTTTTCTCCAAGGAGCGATCTCATGGCGTCCTATCAATATGTCTATCACATGTCCGGTGTTTCCAAGACCTATCCAGGTGGCAAGAAATGCTTTGAAAACATCCATCTGAACTTCCTGCCGGGGGTGAAGATCGGCGTTGTCGGCGTCAACGGCGCGGGTAAATCCACGCTTTTGAAAATCATGGCCGGTTGGGACAAGGATTTCCAAGGCGAGGCATGGCATGCCGAAGGGGCCAAGGTCGGTTATCTGCCGCAAGAGCCCGAACTTGACCCCAGCCTTGATGTGCGCGGCAATGTGATGCTCGGCGTGGCGGAGAAAAAGGCCATTTTGGACCGCTATAACGATCTGGCGATGAATTACTCGGACGAGACCGCTGACGAGATGGCCAAGTTGCAAGACGAGATCGACGCCGACAACCTGTGGGATCTGGACAGTCAAGTGGACGTGTCGATGGAGGCGCTGCGCTGCCCGCCCGATGATGCCGATGTGACCACCCTGTCGGGGGGCGAAAAACGCCGCGTGGCCCTGTGCAAACTGCTGCTCGAAGCGCCTGACATGCTGCTGCTTGACGAACCGACCAACCACCTCGACGCCGAAACCATCGCATGGCTGCAACAGCACCTGATCGATTACAAAGGCACGATTCTGGTCGTCACCCACGACCGTTATTTCCTTGATGACATCACCGGCTGGATTCTCGAACTGGACCGCGGGCGCGGCATCCCCTACGAGGGCAATTATTCCGCGTGGCTGGAGCAAAAGGCCAAGCGGCTCGAACAAGAGGCGCGCGAGGACAAGTCCAAGCAAAAGACGCTGGAGCGCGAATTGGAATGGATGCGCCAATCGCCCAAAGCGCGCCAAGCCAAATCCAAAGCGCGGATCAATTCCTATAACGAACTGGCCAACCAATCGGAGCGCGAGAAGCTGTCGCGCGCCCAGATCATCATCCCCAACGGCCCGCGCCTTGGCAATAAAGTGATCGAAGTCAAAGGCTTGAAGAAAGCCATGGGCGACAAGCTTTTGGTCGAGGGTCTGGATTTCTCGCTGCCGCCTGGCGGGATTGTCGGCGTCATCGGACCCAACGGCGCGGGTAAAACCACCCTGTTCCGCATGCTGACGGGCCAAGAGCAACCCGACGAGGGCACGGTCGAATATGGCGATACGGTCAAGCTGAGCTATGTCGATCAAAGCCGCGACGATCTGGACCCCAATGCCAACGTCTGGGAGGCCATCGCCGACGGGCTGGACATCATCAAACTGGGCGATGCGGATGTGAACGCGCGCGCCTATTGCTCGGCCTTCAACTTCAAGGGCGGCGACCAGCAAAAGAAAGTCTCGCTCCTGTCAGGCGGCGAGCGCAACCGCGTGCATATGGCGCGGCTCTTGCGCGAGGGCGGCAATGTGCTGCTGCTCGATGAGCCGACCAACGATCTGGACGTCGAAACATTGCGCGCGCTCGAAGACGCATTGGTTGATTTCGCAGGTTGCGCCGTGGTCATCTCGCACGACCGCTTCTTCCTCGACCGGATTTGCACCCATATCCTCGCCTTCGAGGGCGATGCCCATGTGGAATGGTTCGAAGGCAATTTCGAGGACTATGAAGAAGACAAAAAGCGCCGCCTTGGCGCCGATGCTCTGGAACCCAAGCGCCTCAAGCACAAGAAGTTCACGCGCTAAGCCAAGGTCACGCGCCAAGTCGGCAGGCCCTGCGCGCAGCAAAGCCCCTGCGCGCACAGGCCCGATAAAGACCGATAAAGACCGACGGCCCGCAAGACATGGCGGGCCGTTTTTCTTTGGTCGGGCCTGCGGTGCCGCGCCGCCTTGGCGCGGCTTGGGCCGTGCGCGCCCTTAACTTTTACCGCTGCCCCCTCGACGCGCCGCCTGCGCGCGCAGGTGTCGCTGCGGGTTAACTTTCCGTCTTTTTGCCCTCTGGGGCGGCGCCGTTCGCGCCCTCGCGCTGCGCCTCGCCCCCTGCGCCCGCCGCAGCGCGCCCCGCCTCGCGTTCGGCCAATCGGGCGGCGTGGACCTCTTCGGCCTGTTTGGCCAGATGCGCGTCGAGCCGCACTTCCTCGGCGATGCGCATTTGCGCCCATGTCGCCAAAAGCCGGTTGATCCGCGCGTGATAGCCTTTGCCCATGGCGCGGTAGAAACGCGCGACCGAGCGATCCAGATAGAGCGTCACCTTCTCCTTCGGCTCCTCCACATCCAGATCATGTTCGAGCGTATGCCACGCATCGGGCACCAATTCGCGCAGGGAACTGTCGATCCAGCGGTCGCGCTCCATGCGGATGAGATTGCGCAGCAGGCCCTCGCGGGCGATGCGGGCGGTTTTGGTGCGTGGGGTCATATCCTGTGCCTTTCGTGGATCGCGCGGTCTGCGGCGCGGCGAGCGGCGCGATGTTTGGCGCAGTCCGGCGCGCAAATCGGGCCTGCCCCAAGCGTGCCAAAGCGCCCTTAACACCCGCTTGTCACAGCGCGCGGCGCCACCGACGCAATACCGACGTGATACCGACGCAAAACAGACAGCGATTTTTCGCCGGTTTTGCCGCACCGAAATGAATCCTTGCGTTGCGGCGCGCTTGGCCGCATACGGGGCAGGCTTACGACCTCTTTATCGACCACTGTCTCCCTTAATACGGCACTCAGTCTTTCGATCCAGACGAGAACGCCACACTGCCGCACTTCCGCGGGCAGGCTTTAATTATGGAGACTACGGATATGGCCAACGGCACCGTAAAATGGTTCAACTCTACCAAAGGCTTCGGCTTCATCGCACCGGAAACCGGTGGCAAAGACGTGTTTGTGCACATCTCTGCTGTCGAGCGTTCGGGTCTGACCGGCCTCAATGACGACCAAAAAGTGACCTTCGACGTCGAAGCAGGCCGTGACGGCCGCGAAAGCGCCGTCAACCTCGCGCTGGCATAAGAATCAAAGGCAAGGGCACCCTCAGCGGTGCCCTTGTTTTTCCCGCGTCCCGCCCAAAACCGGACGCAACGCGCGCCGCTTTGGCCCGCATGTGATTCTCCGCCCCGCGCGCAAATCCCCGCGCCAGCGCGAAGAGCCTCGACCCTCCCCCACGTCAACCGCCGCGACCAGTGTATTTTTGCCGCATTTGGGGCAATTGCACGCTAATTTTCGCGCAAATTTACCATCTATCCGAGAAACAGTTTGACCTCTTCGCCGGCACTGTTATCTCATGAAACGAGCATATCACCGGTCGGGCTGTGCGTTATCTGTTTACGCGCCGCGCCGATTATAGTTGTAAAGGATACGACCATGAAAAAAGTTATCGCACTTGCTTTCGCCGCTGGCCTCGCAACCACGGCACCTGCAAACGCACAATCGGCGGCCCTCACCGGCTTTGGCGGTCTGGGTGCCGGCGCAACCGTTGGCGCAATCGTCACCGGCGCAATGATCACCGTCATCGTTGGCCAAGCCATCGCAGACGCAGACTCGGCCACCACAACCGAGTAATCCAAACGCTCCGCATCTGCGCAGCGAGGATGGAATTTGGCTTCGGCCCGAAAAGCCGGTGATGAAAATCGCCGGCTTTTTAACGTTTTAGATATGGCGCCGCCACGGGCGATTTACCACCCGTTAAGACCTTGCCCATAGGTTTGTTAACGGGGGTTAATTGGAGTGGTGGAATGGCGATCATCTCGATCTTATTCGGCGCGGTGCTCAGCACCGTAACCTTGGGCGTTGCGGGATTTGGCTTTGGCGCAAGCTGGAACAGCCTTGCGCTGCTGTGGCTTTGCACTGCGGTTTTTGTCCCCGTGCTGATGATCACGGCCCATGCGCTGCGCCCGCCGCAATTGACCCGCCGCAAGGGGGACATCGGCGCGCTTTCCGGCGCGCCCACGGGCCAACCCGCGCATGGTCACTGACCACCGGTTAGCGAGTGACCACCGGCAGACCGAAGGCGCGCGAGGCCCAGCCGCCAAGGCAAAGCGCAAAGCCTAGATGCTTTGCGTCACCCAAGCCGAGATTTGCGCCGCAGGCATCGCGCCCGATTGGCGCGCCTTTTCCGACCCGCCCCTAAAGGCCGCCATCGTCGGAATTCCGCGAATGTTATAGCGTTGCCCCGCAGCCGGTTCCGCCTCGGTGTTGAGCTTCACAAACCGCACCCGCCCCGCATGGCTGGCGGCCGCTTTGGAAAACTCCGGCGCCATCATTTTGCACGGCCCGCACCACGGCGCCCAGAAGTCCACAACCAGAGGCACATCATCATTGCGCGCGGCCTTTTGCAGCGTCGCAAGGTCCACCTCATGGACTTTACCATCCATCAGCTTCGCCCCGCAGGTACCGCATTTGGCCGTGCTTGCGGGCTTGTCTTGCGCCATCCGGTTGACTTGACCGCAATCCAGACAGGTAATTTTTCGACCCGACATTGAGGCTCTCCCTTCCTACATTCAGCAATTGACATATTTAACAACCGTTGAATTTAAAGGGGAATGGCGGGTTTTTCGGCAGATTTCTGCGCGTTTCACGCGGCCAAATAGATTCATATAAATTTCACTTGCGTTATAAAACCATCGCTCCAATATAAAACAGGCGACGTTACCTCTATCGACCCTGCTCCTTCTACGGCCCAGTTCTCGATCTTGCACTGACGAGCCGTCCTGCCGCATTCCGCGGGCAGCTACTATAAGGAGAAACGACGATGGCTACTGGCACCGTCAAATGGTTCAACACCACTAAAGGCTTCGGCTTTATCGCCCCCGATGGCGGCAGCAAAGATGTGTTCGTGCATATCTCGGCTGTGGAACGCTCCGGTCTGACCGGTCTTTCCGACAACCAAAAAGTGACCTTCGACATCGAGCCGGGCCGTGATGGCCGCGAAGCTGCGGTGAACCTCGCACTGGCCTAAGGCCCGCGCGATCAAGGTTTCAAACGGGCGCCTTCGGGGGCCCGTTTTCTTTTGCCTAATCGGCTTTTACCTGCGCCAAAAGCGTCAAGACCCGCGGCCCCAAAGCCTCGACAATCTTGGCCACCCCCGCCCCCGTCGGGTGCAGCCCGTCGCGTTGAAAATAGGACATCATCTGCGCCTCGCCCTGCAGCCCCTCGAAAAAGTTAGGCATATAAAGCGCGCCGTAAGCCTCGGCCAATTCGGGATAAATCGCGTTGAACTCTTGTTGGTAATCGGCGCCGTAATTGCTTGGCACCTGCATCCCGACCAACAAAACCGCCACACCGGCCTTTTGCGCGGCGGTTAAAATCGCCTCCAGATTTGCCCGCGCCGAGGCCGGATCAATCCCGCGCAAAAAATCGTTCGCCCCCAGCTCCAAAATCATCGCATCCACCTCGGGGGTCAGCGCCCAATCGATGCGCGCCTTGCCGCCCGCCGTGGTATCGCCCGACACGCCCGCATTGATCACCCGCACATCGCCCGCGCCATGCGCGGCCAGCCATGCGCGCAATTGCGGCACCAATCCGTCTTGCTCGGTCAACCCGTAGCCTTGGGTGAGGCTGTCGCCAAAGGCCAGCAGATCGAGGGCCTCGGCCCGCGCCGCGCCCGCATATGTTAACCCCAATGCAACCACGCCCGCCGATAAGGCCAAGCTTATCGCGCCTGCCGCCTTGCCCCGCGCCCATGAGGCCCCATATCGTGGGGACAGCCCCGCCGCCGCGCCCCGTTCCTTGCGAAAGTCCCGACCGATGACCATACCTGTTCTCTCCTTGTCCAATGTGGCGCTTTCGCTGACCGGCAATGCCGGCCTTGTTGATATCCTTCACTCCATCACCCTCGATGTCCACCGCGGCGAGACCTTGGGCCTTGTCGGGCCGTCCGGCTCGGGCAAATCCTCGCTGCTGATGCTCATGGGCGGGCTGGAGCGCGCCACGGGCGGCACGATCACCGCGCTTGGCCATGATCTGACGGCGATGGACGAAGACGCTCTGGCGCGACTGCGCCGTGAACATATGGGGGTGGTGTTTCAATCTTTCCACCTGATCCCGACGATGACCGCTTTGGAAAATGTCGCAACGCCTTTGGAACTGGCGGGCGCGCCCGATGCTTTTGCCCGCGCCGAGGCCGAATTGCAGGCCGTCGGCCTCGGGCACCGGCTTGATCACTACCCCGCGCAAATGTCGGGCGGCGAGCAACAGCGCGTGGCGCTGGCCCGCGCCTCGGCGCCGCGCCCTGCGATCCTTTTGGCGGACGAGCCGACCGGAAATCTCGACGAAGCCTCCGGCGCGGCGATTATCGATCTGCTGTTCGATCTGCGCGACCGCCACGGCGCGACCTTGGTTTTGGTCACCCATGCGGCGGATCTGGCGGCGCGCTGCGACCGCGTGTTGCGCCTGCGCGGCGGGCAAATTGACACCGGCGATACCGCCGCCCCCCTTGAGGCCCAAGCATGACCACCGCCCCCTCCGCCGCGCCGCGCCAAAGGCTGCGCCTTGCCGCTGCTCTGGCCGCGCGCGAATTGCGCGGCGGGCTCAAAGGGTTTCGCATCTTCCTTGCCTGTCTCGCGCTCGGCGTTGCCGCCATCGCCGCCATCGGCACCGTCCGCGCCAGCATCAACGCAGGCCTTGCCGACAGCGGCGCGGTGCTGTTGGGCGGCGATGCGCAGATGGAATTCACCTACCGCTATGCCAGCGAGGTCGAAAAACGATGGATGAAGCAGGTCGCGCAGCAAACCTCCGAGATCGTCGATTTTCGCTCCATGGCCGTGCGCGGCGCGGGCGATAGCGCCGAACGCGCTCTGACCCAAGTCAAGGGCGTGGATGCCGCCTACCCTTTGGTGGGCGAGGTCGCGCTTGACCCGCCGATGCCCTTGGCCAAGGCTTTGGCCGGCACCAAGGGCCATTCCGGCGCGGTGATGGAGCGGGTCTTGATCGACCGTCTGGGCCTTGAAATCGGAGACGAATTCGCGCTCGGCACAGCGCGCTTTACCCTCATGGCCGCCCTGACCGGCGAGCCGGACAGCGCCTCGGCGGGCTTCTCGCTTGGCCCGCGTACGCTGGTGCTGCGCCGCGATCTCGAAGGCTCGGGGCTCTTGGCGGCGGGGACGTTGTTCTCGACCAAATACCGCCTGTTGCTGCCCCAAGACCGCGATCTGGAGGCGCTGCAATCCGAAGCCGCCGCGCGGTTTGCCGACGCAGGCATGCGCTGGCGCGATGCCCGCAACGGCGCGCCGGGCATTGCGCGTTTCGTCGAACGGCTGGGCAGTTTTTTGATCCTCGTGGGGCTGTCGGGCCTCGCGGTGGGGGGCATTGGCGTCTCCTCTGCGGTGAGCAGCTATCTGGCGGGCAAGACCGGCGTCATCGCCACGCTGCGCACCTTGGGGGCAGAGCGGCGGATGATCTTTGCGATCTATGCGCTGCAAATCGCGGCCCTGTCGGCCTTGGGCATTGTGATCGGCCTTGTCCTCGGGGCGGGATTGCCTTTGCTTCTGGCGCCGGTTCTGGCGGCGCAATTGCCGATCCCTGCGGCCTTTGGCCTTTATCCGCTGCCCTTGATCGAGGCGGCGATCTACGGCGCGCTGACGGCGGCGATATTCACCCTCGCGCCGCTGTCGCGGCTTGATGAGATTCGCGCGGCGGCGCTGTTTCGCGATGCTTTCGGCGCGGCGCGGCGCTGGCCGCGCCCTGCGATGCTGGCGCTGATCGCGGGGCTATTGGCGGCGCTGGTCGCGCTGGCGGCCCTGTTCAACGGCGCGTGGAAGCTGACCTTGATCACGGCGGGCGGTTTGCTCTTTGCGCTGGCGCTCTTGGCGCTTTGCGCGGCGAGCATGGCATGGGCGGCGCGGCGCGGGCGCAAAGGGCTGCGCCGCGCCCCTGCCTTGCGGTGGGCCTTGGCGGCGATTGGCGGGCGCGGATCGGACGCCGCCCCTGTGGTGCTGTCCTTGGGGCTGGGCCTGTCGGTTCTGGCCGCCGTGGGGCAAATCGACGGCAACCTGCGCGGCGCGATTGCCCGCGATCTGCCGCAAGAGGCGCCCAGCTATTTCTTTGTCGACATCCAAAAGGACCAGATGGACGGCTTTACCGCCCGCGTCGAAGGCGATGCAGGCGTGCGCCAGATGCAAAGCGCGCCGATGCTGCGCGGCGTGATCACCCGCATCAACGAACGCCCCGCCGCCGAAGTGGCGGGCGAGCATTGGGTCATTCGCGGCGATCGCGGCATCACCTATGCCGATGCCATGCCCGAAAGCACAAAAATCACCGCAGGCACATGGTGGGGCGCGGGCTATGACGGCCCGCCGCAGATCAGCTTTGCCGCCGAAGAGGCCGAAGAGATGGGCCTGCACCTCGGCGATACCATGGCCGTCAACATCCTCGGCCACGAGATCACCGCGACCATCACATCATTCCGCGAGGTGGATTTTTCCACCGCAGGCATGGGGTTCGTCATGGCGATGAACGCGGCGGCCCTATCGGGCGCGCCCCATAGCTTCATCGCCACCGTCTATGCCGATGAGGCCGCCGAAGCGCCGCTTTTGCGTGATCTGGCCAAGGCCTATCCCAATATCACCGCGATCCGTGTGCGCGATGCGATCGAGCGGGTCTCGACCCTGCTCAACGGGTTGGCGGGGGCGATTTCCTACGGCGCGGCGGCGACCTTGCTGACCGGATTTTTGGTGCTGATCGGGGCGGCGGCCTCTGGCACCGGCGCGCGGCGCGTGGAGGCGGCGATCCTCAAAACCCTCGGCGCGACCCGCGCCCGTATCCTATGGAGCTTTGCCCTGCGCGCGGCGCTTTTAGGCGCGGCGGCGGGCCTTGTCGCATTGGCCGCAGGGCTGGCGGGCGGCTGGGCCGTGCTGCATTTCATCATGGAAAGCGATTTCGAGGTGATCTGGTCCAACGCCTTTGCCATCATCGCGGGCGGCATTGCCGCCACGCTTCTGGCCGCGCTCGGATTTGCTTGGGGGCCTTTGCAAGCGCGCCCCGCAGGGGTGCTGCGCGCGCGCGAATGACCGCGCGCGCGAGACAAAGCTACTCTGCCGCTTCGGCGTAATCCTCCATCGGCGGGCAGGTGCAGACAAGATTGCGATCCCCAAAGACGTTATCGACGCGGTTCACCGGCGCCCAGTATTTATCGACGCGGAAGGCGCCAGGCGGGAAGCATCCCTGCTCGCGACTATAGGGCCGCTCCCATGCGCCGACGAGGTCCTCGACCGTATGGGGCGCGTGTTTGAGCGGGTTCGAGGCAGGGTCGCTGCGCCCCTCTTCGATATCGCCAATCTCGGCGCGGATCGCCAGCATCGCATCGCAAAACCGGTCCAGCTCGGCCTTGGTCTCGCTTTCGGTCGGCTCGATCATCAAGGTGCCCGCCACGGGCCAGCTCATCGTCGGGGCATGAAAACCGCAATCGATCAACCGCTTGGCGATGTCCTCGACCGTGACGCCTGCGCTTTGCTCGAACGGGCGGGTGTCGATGATGCATTCATGCGCGACGCGGCCCTTGCCGCCGCGATAGAGCACGTCGAAAGCGCCCTGCAAACGGGTGGCGATATAGTTGGCGTTGAGGATCGCCACGCGGGTCGCCTGTGCCAGACCCTCGCCGCCCATCATCAAGCAATAGGCCCAAGAGATCGGCAGGATCGACGGCGAGCCGAAGGGCGCCGCCGAAACCGGCCCCGCCGCGCCCATGCCGCGCGCCGGATGCGAGGGCAAGAACGCCTCCAGATGCGATTTGACCCCGATTGGCCCCATGCCGGGACCGCCGCCGCCATGGGGGATGCAGAAGGTTTTGTGCAAGTTGAGATGGCTGACATCGCCGCCCAAGTCTCCCGGGCGCGAGATGCCGACCATGGCGTTCATATTCGCCCCGTCGATATAGACCTGCCCGCCGTTCTCATGGGTGATCGCGCAGACCTCCTGCACCGTCTCCTCAAACACCCCGTGGGTCGAGGGATAGGTGATCATACAAGCGGCCAGCGTGCCGCGGTGCGCCTCGGCCTTGGCGCGAAAATCCGCCACGTCGATATCGCCGTTGGCCGCGGTTTTCACCGGCACCACATCCCATCCGACCATCTGCGCCGAGGCGGGGTTGGTGCCATGGGCCGACATCGGAATGAGGCAGGTTTTGCGGTGCCCCTCGCCATTGGCCTCTTGATAGGCGGCGATGGTCAACAGACCGGCATATTCGCCTTGCGCGCCGGAATTGGGCTGCATCGATAGCGCATCATAGCCGGTGATCTCGCACAGCTTCGACGACAGATCATGGATCATCTCAAGGTAACCCGCCGCCTGATCGTCGGGCACGAAAGGATGCAACAGCGCAAACTCATCCCATGTCACCGGCATCATTTCCGCCGCCGAATTGAGCTTCATCGTGCACGACCCCAAAGGGATCATCGCGCGGTCCAAAGCCAGATCGCGGTCGGCCAAACGGCGCATATAGCGCATCATCTCGGTCTCGGCGCGGTTCATGTGGAAAATCGGATGGGTGAGATACTCCGACCTGCGGATCAGATTTTCCGGCAAACGGTAGCGCGCGTTGAAATCATCATCCTTGCGGGTGATGCCAAAGGCGCGCCAGACGGCCTCGATGGTTTCGGGGCGGGCGCGTTCATCCAAGGCGATACCAACACGTGTCTCGCCCACGGCGCGCAAATTGATCCCCTCGTCCACCGCCGATTTCATCACCGCCGATTGCAACGGACCGACCTCGACCGTGATCGTGTCAAAGAAGGTTTCGGGCAGGACCTTGAACCCCGCCTCGCTCAGGCCGCGCGCCAGACGCTCGGTCTTGCGGTGCACGCGCTGCGCGATGGCTTTGAGCCCCTCGGGGCCGTGGAACACCGCATACATCGAGGCCATCACCGCAAGCAATGCCTGCGCAGTGCACACGTTCGATGTGGCCTTTTCGCGGCGGATATGTTGCTCGCGGGTTTGCAAAGACAACCGGTAGGCGCGGTTGCCGCGCGCGTCGATCGACACGCCGACGATCCGGCCTGGCATATTGCGTTTGAACCCGTCGCGCGTGGCCATGAATGCCGCATGCGGGCCGCCGTAGCCCATCGGCACGCCGAAGCGCTGCGCCGAGCCGACGGCGATATCCGCGCCCATCGCGGCGGGCTCTTTGAGCAGGGTCAGCGCCAGCGGATCGCAAATCACGATACCCAGCGCCTTGGCCGCATGCAGCGCCTCCATCTGCGGGGTGAAATCCGCCAAGTCGCCATAGGTGCCCGGGTATTGGAAAATCGCGCCGAAGACGGCGCTCGCATCCAGATCCTCGGGCGCGCCAATGATCACCTCGATGCCAAGCGGTTTCGCCCGCGTTTGCATCACCGCGATGTTCTGCGGATGGCAGTTTTCATCAATGAAAAACGCGGGCGCTTTCGATTTTGCCACCCGCTGCGCCATGGTCATCGCCTCGGCGGCGGCGGTGGATTCGTCCAAAAGCGAGGCATTGGCGACCTCCAATCCGGTGAGATCGGAAATCATCGTCTGGAAGTTCAGCAAGGCCTCAAGACGGCCTTGGGAAATCTCCGGCTGATAGGGCGTGTAGGCCGTATACCACGCGGGATTTTCCAAGATATTGCGCTGGATCGCGGGGGGCGTGATGGCGCCGTAATAGCCCTGCCCGATCAGCGAGGTCAGCACCTTGTTCTTCTTGGCCACGCGGCGCATGTGAAAGAGCAACTCGCTCTCCGACTTGGGCTTGCCGAACTCCAGAGCCGATGCCGCGCGGATACCTTCGGGCACGGTTTGCTCGATCAATGTCTGCAAATCCGGCACCTCGAGCAGCGCCAGCATCTGCGCCATTTCCGCAGGGCTAGGGCCGATATGGCGCCGGTTGGCGAAATCATAGGGCAAATAATCGGTGGGCGTGAAGGTCATGGCAGTGTCCTCGCGGTCAAACGCAGTGGCAAAGTATATTGATAAGGCGTCCGGCAGGGTCGCGCAGCATCAGCCGCCGGACGTTCCAAGGCTCCGATACGGGGCCGTATTCAGGCGTGATCCCCATGGCCGACAGGCGCGGCAAAATCGCATCAAGATCATCCACTTCGATCGAAAGATCAGGGACCGGCCTGCCCGACCCGCCTTCGCAAGCAAAGGAAAGCTGTGCCTCTTGGGTCGAAGCCGGCGCAGCCAGCGTGACGATGAACCCCAAGTCCATCGCCACCTCCAAGCCCAAAAGGTCATGGTAGAACGCGGCGCTCTCAGCGGGGTTTAGCGCCGCCAGATTGGCCACGATCCGCCGCACCTGCATCGCCTATCCGACCAGCTTGTTATAGGCGGCTTCGTCCATGTAATCGTCCATCTGCGACGGATCGGAGGCCTTGATTTTCACAAACCACGCATCGCCCATCGGATCGTCGTTCACCTTGCCCGGATCATCGACCAAGGCCTCGTTGACCTCGACGATCTCGCCGTCAATAGGCGCAAGGATATCCGAGGCTGCCTTGACGCTTTCGATCACGACGATCTCTTCGTCCTTGGTCACCGTGGTGCCGACCTCGGGCAATTCGACAAAGACCACATCGCCCAATTGCGTGCTGGCGTGTTCGGTGATCCCGACCACGATCACATCGTCTTCCTCGCGCAGCCATTCATGCTCTTCGGTGAATTTCATTGTCGTCTCCTAAAGATGCGGCCGCGCCGCTTTGTCATGTATTGCAGTAGGTTATCGTTTGAAGTTCGCAGGAACGAACGGCAATGCCGCCACCCTCACAGGCATACGTTTGCCGCGCAATTCGCCGTAGACGACCGTGCCGATCTCGGCGGTCTCGGTGGGCAGGTATCCCATCGCCACGGGGCCGCCGACCGTCGGGCCAAAGCCCCCCGATGTCACACGGCCCACCGGCGCGCCGCCCTCTTGGGTCAAGAAAAGCTCCACCCCCTCGCGCATCGGCGCGCGTCCCTCGGGCAAGAGGCCAACGCGGCGCGTTACAGCGCCGTTTTGCAATTCGGCCAAAACCACATCGGCCCCCGCAAAGCCGCCCGCGCGCGCGCCGCCGCTGCGCCGCACCTTCTGGATCGCCCATGTCAATGCCGCCGCCGCAGGCGTCACAGTCGCGTCCATATCATGCCCGTAAAGGCAAAGCCCCGCCTCCAGCCGCAAGCTGTCGCGCGCGCCAAGCCCGATTGCCTCGACCCGCACATCCTCCAAAAGCCGCCGCGCCAAGGCTTCGCTCTCTTGCGCGCCGACCGAAATCTCGAACCCGTCCTCGCCCGTATAGCCCGAGCGCGAGACCCAAAGCGGGCCGTAGGCCGAGGGGAAGATCGCGACATCCATGAATGTCATCGCCGCGGCTTCGACCACAACCTCGGCAAATGCCGCCTCGGCCTGCGGGCCTTGCAGCGCCAAAAGCGCGCGCGAGGTGACCTCTTCGACCGTGATCCCCTGCGGCTCCAACGCGGTGCGCATCCGCGCGATATCGGCGGTTTTGCAGGCCGCATTCACCACCATGAAAACCTCGTCGCCGCGGCGCGCCAGCATCAGGTCATCCTCTATCCCGCCATGGTCATTGAGAAAGAACCCGTAGCGTTGCCGCCCGTCGGCCAGCCCTAAAATATCAACGGGGATCAGCGCCTCCAGCGCCAGCGCCACCTGCGCGTAACTCTCGCCGCGCAAAATCACCTGCCCCATATGGCTGACGTCGAAAAGCCCCGCAGCGGCGCGGCAATGCAGATGCTCTTTCATCACGCCAAGCGGATATTGCACCGGCATGTCATAGCCCGCAAAGGGCACCATTTTGGCGCCAAGCGACAAATGCAAATCAATTAGCGGGGTGTGCAGAAGATCCGACATCGCCCATCCTTTTCCTCGCCAGTGCGGCCCTTGGAAAAGCGCGCGCAGACATCAATTTCGCGCCATATCGCCGGTCGAACCGGCCCATCGCGCCCTGATGCCCCCTCTGTCCTTGCGCCTGAGATCGTTATCCCTTCGGCGGGCGCATGTGGCGCCTCTCTCCAGAGTATTGCGTCGCGATCGGTCCTTGGGCCTGAGAGTTTCCGGGGCGGTTGCTCCTTCGGCATCGCATCTGCGATTCTCCCGATCTACATCTGTGCTAGTGTGCAAAACCGCCCCGCGCAAGAGGATCAATGCCCAAAAGCGCCGCATCTTGACGCAAAACCGCCACCCGCCGCCAAATATGCCAAGCGGTTGAGCATCCTCAAGCGGGCGATCACATCGCGCCGCGATGCGCGCGCGGTCTCAGGCCTCGGCCATGAGCGACGCGCCGGAGCACGAGGCAGGCACCAGAATTTCGTGCAAAGCCTTGTTGTCGCAAACCAGCGCATCCAAGCTCACCTCGTCAAGATGGGCATAGAACGCCTCTGCCGCCGCGGCCACGGCTTGCTTAAGGCGGCACGCCTCCACCAATGGGCAGGAGTTGTCGACATCGGCAAAACACTCGGCAATCGGCACATGGCTTTCCAGCTCGCGGAAAATCGCGCCGATGCAAATCTCGCTCATCGGGCGGGCCAGCATGATGCCGCCGCCGCGCCCGCGCTGGGTCTTGAGATAATCAAGCTGGCCAAGCCGGTTGATCACCTGCGCGAGGTGATTTTCCGACGTGTTACAGACCTGCGCCACCTCGGATTTCGTCACCAGACGCCCCGCATTCGCCCCGCAAAACATCAGCACGCGGATCGCGATATTGCTTCTTTTGGTGATACGCATGTCAAACCCCTTGCTCCAAACGAGACCCTTGGCAATTTGGGCAAAATTATCCGCAGATGACTTGATATGGATCAATCGCACCCAAAAAATGCGCCCCTTGGATGCATCTTTGTCAAAATTCCGCATGGCTTGAGCGTCATTGGGGCTGGTCGTGCCGTCTTGGCGCGCTACTGTGAGCCTTTCGACAGACCCGCGACGGAGACCGCCCCGCCTTGCTCGACAGCCATCTTCTCTCCAAACCGCTCTTGATTGTGCGCCGCCTTTTGCGCCGTCTTTGGGTGCGGGTCTCCGGCATGGCGGTTCTGGCCTTGCTCACCGCCTTGGCGACTTTGCTGTTCGAAGGCTATATCCCCGCCAAAGTCTCGGCGCGCTTTACCCCCGACGCGGTGATGCCGGTCTTGACCATTCTGGCCTCGGGGATGTTGGCGGTGTCCACCTTCTCGCTCAATGTGATGGTCTCGGCCCACCGCGCCGCCTCGGCCCAAGCCACGCCGCGCGCGCAGCGGCTCCTTTTGCAAGACACCACGACGCAAACGGTTCTGGCCACCTTCATCGGCGCTTTCGTCTATTCGCTCTCGGCGATCATTCTGTTCCAATCACATGCCTATGCCGATGGCGCGACGGTGATCGTATTGGGCGTGACGATCTTTGTCGTGGTCTTGGTCATCCTCGCCATGCTGCGATGGATCGAACATCTGAGCAGTCTGGGCAGCATCGACGCCACCTTGCGCAGCGTCGAGCAGGTCGCAAAATCGGCGCTGATCCAGTTTGCCGAGGCCCCGTATTTTGGCGCCGTGCCCCTGACAAGCGATACGGTATTGCCCAGCGGCGCTCTGCCCTTGCGCGCCCGCGCCTGCGGCCATGTGCAATTCATCGACCTGCCGAAATTGAGCGAATACATCACCAATCTGCAAGGCCAGACAGGGCAGGTCTACCTGCGCTGCCGCCCTGGCGCATTTGTTTTGGAGGGCATGCCCTTGGCCGATGTCGCCGGATTGACCCCCGCGCAGATCACCGCTGCCGAGGCCTGTTTCGTCATCGGCGATACGCGCACCTTTGAGCAAGACGCTTGTTTCGGTCTCAAGGTCTTGGGCGAGGTCGCATCGCGCGCCCTCTCGCCGGGGATCAACGATCAGGGCACGGCGGTAGATGTGATCGGGCGGGCCGAGAGGTTGCTTTGGAACTGGGCGCGAAACTCGGGCGAGACCGCGCAGGCACAAACGCGCTACCCGACGATCTTTGTCCCGCAGCTTCCTGCCGAGGAGTTGCTCTCTTGTGCCTTTGCCGCGCTGGCCCGCGACGGGGCCGGGCAGATCGAGGTGGCTTTGCGCTTGCAAGAGGCGCTCGGCCATCTGAGCCAAACCCCTCGAAGCGATGTGGCCGAGGCCGCCCGCGCCTTGAGCCGCACGGCCCGCGCCTATGCCGAGGCGGCCTTGCCGATTGAGCAGGACCGCGCGCGCATCGGCGCCCAGAGCGCGGCGGAAAAGAACGCGTAACGCGCCCGCACGGATGCAAAAAGCCCCGCCAATTAAGGGCGGGGCTTTTCTGGTTCGAAGCGGCGCGCGGATCAGCCCTTGGCGCGGATCACTTGCAACAGCGGCAGGACCGCCGACATATCCGGCCCGTGTTCTTGGCCCGTCAGCGCCTTGCGCAGCGGCATGAACAGCCCGCGCCCCTTGCGCCCTGTGGCCTCTTTCACCGCTTTGGTCCATGCGCCCCAGCTTTCGCCGTCATAAGGCCCATCCGGCAACAGCGCCATCGCCTGCGCGACAAACTCCTTGTCTTCGGCGTCGATGACCGGATCGGCCCCGTCGCGGAACAGGCTCCACCAGCGAGACAAATCGCCCAGCGTCGTGATATTGGCGCGGCTGACCTCCCAAAACTGCGCGGCCAGATCGTCCGGCACGCCCAGCGCGGCGATCTGGTCTGCCACGGCCTCGAGCGGTTGCTGGCTGAGGTATTTCGCGGTGAGCGGGAACAGGTCCTGCACATCGAATTTCGTCGGGGCCGACCCGAAATGGCCCAATTCGAACCCGTCGATCAACTGTGTCATATCGGTGCGCAATTCCACGGGATCGGACGATCCGAGCCGCGCCATCAGCGACAACAGCGCCATCGGCTGCACGCCTTGCTCACGTAGATCGCGCAAGGCCAATGTGCCAAGGCGTTTGGACAATGCCTCGCCCTGCGGGCCGGTCAAAAGCGAGTGATGCGCAAAGGACGGCACCGTGCCGCCCAAGGCTTGGATAATCTGGATTTGCGTCGCGGTATTGGTCACGTGATCGGACCCGCGCACCACATGGGTGATGCCGAAATCCACGTCATCACAGACGCTTGCCAGCGTATAAAGGAATTGACCGTCGCCGCGAATGAGCACCGGATCGGAGACCGAGGCCGCATCAATCGACAGATCGCCCAGAATGCCATCGGTCCATTCAATGCGTTCCAGATCAAGCTTGAACCGCCAATGGCCATTGCCGCGCTCGGCGCGCAGCGCCTCTTTTTGCGCATCGCTCAGGGTCAGCGCCGCGCGGTCATAGACCGGCGGTTTGCCCATATTGAGTTGCTTCTTGCGCTTGAGATCCAATTCGGTCGGCGTCTCGAAACACTCGTAAAACCGGCCCTTGTCGCGCAATTCCTGCGCGGCCTGCTCGTAGCGGTCCAAACGGTCAGATTGCTTTTCGATCCGGTCCCACGTCAGGCCAAGCCATTCGAGATCCTCTTGGATCGCGTCGGCATATTCGACCTTGGAACGCTCGGGATCGGTATCATCAAGGCGCAAGATAAACTGCCCGCCGGATTTACGCGCGATCAGATAGTTGAACAGCGCGGTGCGCAAATTGCCGACATGGATATAGCCGGTGGGGGACGGGGCGAAACGGGTGGTGGTCATGGCAAACTCCTGTTGCCTCGCCCCATGTCACAGGCGGGCGAAATTGTCCAGAAAAGGCTGCGCGGCGCGGCGGGCCTTGGCAAGGCGGCGCTCACCTTTGCGTGATCGGATCGCGCGGGTTTTGACCAACGCATGCGCGGCCCTATCTTTGGGTCAGGACAAAGGGCCAAAGCGCCCATCATCAGGGAGACTGCTATGAAAGACACCGCACGCGTGATCGCAACCGCCGCAGACCAATCCATGACCCACCCCATGACCATGAGCCGGCGCGCCGCGCTTTTGGGGGCCGCCAGCCTGCCCTTGGCCGCCGCATTCAAACCCTCGCGCGCCAGCGCCGCCGCCGAAATGATGGGGGCCAGCATCGCCCCCTATACGCGCTTCAAGCTGGGCGATTTCGAGGTGACCACGCTGCTTGCTGGCACCCGCACCGTGCCCGAGCCGCATAAAATCTTTGGCCTGAACGCATCGGATGAAGAATTTGCCGCCGTCTCCGAGGCCGCGATGATCCCGACGGATGCGGCGCAGTTTTTCTTTACCCCGACATTGGTCAACACCGGCGCCGAGTTGATCCTCTTTGACACCGGCACCAACCCTGCGGGCATCACCGATGCGCTGGAGGCGGCGGGATATGGCGCCGAGCAGGTCGACAAAGTCGTGATCACCCATATGCATGGCGATCACATCGGCGGGTTGATGGGCGAGGGCGGCGAGACCTTTGCCAATGCGACCTATGTCACCGGACAGGCGGAATTCGACCACTGGGCCAAGGCAGGCAACGAAGGTTTCGACGCCAAAGTCCGCCCCTTGGCCGAAAAGATGAGCTTTATCGGTGAAGGCGGGGCGGCGGCCTCGGGCATCACGGGTATGGCCGCCTTTGGCCACACCCCTGGCCATATGGCCTATATGCTCGACAGCGGCGGGCAACAAATGCTGCTGGGCGCGGATTTCGCCAATCACTATGTCTGGTCGCTCGCCCATCCCGATTGGGAAGTGCGCTTTGACATGGACAAAAGCGCCGCCGCCGCCACCCGCCGCAAAATCTTGGATATGCTGGCCGCGACCCGCACGCCCTTTGTCGGCTATCACATGCCCTTCCCCGCGACCGGATATGTGGAAACGCGCGGCGACGGGTTCCATTATGTGCCCACCTCTTACCAAATGGTCATGGGCGGCTAGAACGGGCGAGGCCGCACGTATTTCCACGGGCGGCCTCGTTTCAAATTTCCCAAGTTCAAGGCTGCGGCTCACATTCGGGCGCAGCCAAACGCCCTATCCGTCGTCACGCCAGCGGTTCACAATCGGATAGCGCCGGTCAAGCCAGAAGCTGCGCTTGGACAGCCGCGGACCAGGCGCGGATTGGAAGCGTTTATATTCGGAAATATAGAGCAGATGCTCGACCCGCTTGACGTCTTCGCGCGTGTATCCCGCCGCAAGGCAATCCGCGACCGATGCCTCACGATCCACCAACATTTCCAAAATGCCATCCAGCACCGGATAATCGGGCAAGCTGTCGCTGTCCTTTTGATCCTCGCGCAATTCGGCGGAGGGCGGTTTGGTGATCACATTGGCAGGGATCATCTCGCCCGCGCGGCCCATCATCCATTCGGGGCGGTGATGCGCGTTGCGCCAGCGGCAAATATCGAACACCCGCGTTTTGTAGAGATCCTTGATCGGGTTATAACCGCCTGACATATCGCCATAAATCGTCGCATACCCGACGGCCACTTCGGATTTATTGCCCGTGGTCAAAAGCATCTCGCCGAACTTGTTCGACAGCGCCATAAGCAGCAGCCCGCGCAGGCGCGACTGGATATTCTCTTCGGTAATGTCCGGCTCGGTGCCTTCCATCAAAGGCGCCAGCGTCGCGGTGATCGCGGCGCGCCCTTGTTTGATCGGCACATAATCGTATCGGCAGCCCAAAGCCTTGGCCACGGCCTCGGCATCGTCAAGCGAGGCCTGCGAAGTATATTCGGACGGCAACATCACACAGCGCACATTCTCCGGCCCCAAAGCATCGGCGGCGATGGTGGCGACAATCGCGCTGTCGATCCCGCCCGACAGGCCAAGCAGCACCTTTTTGAACCCCGTCTTGCCCATATAATCGCGCAGGGCCTCGACGACACAGCGGTAATCTTGCTCCATCGCGTCGGGGTGTGTTGTGAAATCCCCCTCCTCGGCGCGCCATCCGTCATCGGTGCGGGCGAAATCGACGTGGCTGATCACCTCGTCAAAGACCGGCAATTGCACCACGGGCTTGCCATGGGGGTTGAGCACAAATGTGCCGCCATCAAACACCTGATCATCCTGCCCGCCGACCATATTGAGATACACCAAAGGCAATCCGGTTTCGACCACGCGGGCCACCATATGATTGAGCCGCGTCTCGAATTTGTTGCGATAATAGGGCGAGCCATTGGGCACGAGCAGGATTTCCGCCCCCGTCTCGGCCAATGTCTCGCACACATCCTCGTGCCACGCATCCTCGCAGATCGGCGCGCCGATGCGCACACCGCTCACGACAAACGGCCCCGTCACATCGCCATGCTCGAACAGGCGCTCCTCGTCGAACACCGTCTCATTGGGCAAATGGTGCTTGAGAACCCGCGCCGTCACCGTGCCGCCATGCAAGATGTAATAGGCGTTATAAAGCCCGCGCCCCTCGATCCATGGCCCCCCGATGCCCAGCGCCGGACCATCGGCGCAGGCCGCCGCCAGCGCCTCGATCTCGGCCATGGCGGCCTGATGAAAGGCGGGTTTCATGATCAGATCTTGGGTCTGGTATCCGGTGATGAACATCTCGGGCAGCGCGACCAGATCGGCGCCCGCAGCCTTGCCCGTCGCCCATGCCTCGCGCGCCTTTGCGGCATTGCCACCAAGATCGCCCACAGTGGGGTTAAGCTGTGCAAGGGTCATACGAAAGCGGTCGGCCATTGGGTCTGTCCTATCGGGTCCTATTGCCCCTGATGTATCAGATCGGAGCCGAAGGAAAAGCCGAATTGCCGCGCCGCGCCGATGCGCCCGCCCCGCCGCCGCCATTGCGCCGCTCCCGCGCCATAGGTGCCGCGCCGCCGACACAGCGGTTAACCAGTTGCCCCGCGCCCAGCGGGCCGCTAGATTTAAACCCAGCTTAACGGGCCGCCACACCCACCGGAGATTCCATGAACACTGCTCTGAAAACTTTCGGATTTTGCCTTTTCATCGCCGCAAGCGCGGGGATCGCCCCCCTGCCCGCCCACGCCCAAGACGGCGGCGTGCAGACCAAGCAATATGATGATGGCGGCGTCTATGAAGGCACCTTCAAAAACGGGTTGCAGCATGGCACCGGCACCTACCGTTTGCCCAACGGATATGAATACACGGGCAATTGGGAAATGGGCGAAATTCGCGGCCAAGGCGCGGCGCGTTTCCCCAACGGGTCGGTCTATGAGGGCGAATTTGCCAAGGGCAAACCCGAAGGCACCGGCAAAATCGTCTTTTCGGATGGCGGCACCTATGAGGGCACATGGGAAGACGGCAAGATCATGGGCACGGGCGTGGCGATCTATGCCAATGGCGTGCGCTATGACGGCGGATTTCGCAACGCCATGCACCACGGCACGGGCATCATGCAAAGCCCTGGCGGCTATATCTATGACGGCGAATGGATCGACGGGATCAAACAGGGCACCGGCAAGATCACCTATCCCGATGGGGCAATCTATGAAGGCGAAATCGTCGCGGGCGCGCGCGAAGGCATGGGCAAGCTGACCATCCCTGACGGGCTTGTTTACGTCGGCGAATGGAAAGGCGGACAAATCAACGGCACCGGCACATTGACCCAAGCCAACGGCGATGTCTACGAGGGCACGCTTGTCGAGGGGCGCCGCCAAGGCAAGGGCAAGGTCACCTATGCCAATGGCGACACCTATGAAGGCGATTTTGCCGATGACAAACGCCAAGGCAAAGGCACATTCACCGGCGCCGACGGCTATATCTATACCGGCGATTGGGTCGCGGGGCAGATCGAGGGCCAAGGGCAGGTCACCTATCCCGACGGATCGGTCTATGTCGGGCAGTTTCGCGGTGATCTGGCCGATGGCACCGGCAAAATCACCTATGCCGATGGCGCCACCTATGAGGGCGACTGGAAAGCCGGCGTCATCGAGGGCACCGGCCGCGCGGCCTATCCCAACGGCCTTGTCTATGAGGGCCAGTTCCAGAACGCGCAAAACCACGGCCAAGGGGTGATGACCTATGCCGACGGCTATCGCTACGAGGGCGAATGGCGCGACGGCCAGCGCCACGGAAAGGGCAAAGCCACCTACCCCGACGGCACCGTCTATGAGGGCGATTTTGCTCGCGGGCAGCGCGACGGCACCGGCATGATCAAAATGGCCGACGGCTTTAGCTATAAAGGGGAATGGAAGGCCGGAGAGATCAGCGGCACGGGCGTGGCCACCTATGCCAATGGCGATATCTACGAGGGCAATTTCCGCGCCGGAAAACGCCAAGGCAACGGCACCATGCGCTATGCCAGCGGCCAAGAGGCCAGCGGGGATTGGGAAAACGGCGCGCTCAAAACCGACACGGATACCGACCCCGCAAGCGATAGCGATAGCGCCGCCGCGCCTGCGCCCGCTACCGAGCCGCCCGCCGAATAGGCCGCGCTACACCGTCTCGCCTGCGCACATACGATCCAAAAACGCCTCGGCCTGCGCCAAAATATCGGCGCGTTTACCCGCCTCCATCCGGTCCCACGTGCGATACATCTGCGCCATCCGCGGGTTGGATTTGAACCGCTCCTCATGGCGCATCAAAAACGCCCAATAGAGCAAGTTGAACGGGCAGGCCCCCGCGCCCGTCTTGACCCGCGCATCATAGGCGCAGCCGCTGCAATAGTCGGACATCTTATTGATATAATTGGCCGAAGACACATAGGGTTTGGAGGCAATCACCCCGCCATCTGCAAACTGGCTCATCCCCACGGTATTGGGCGCCTCGACCCATTCGAAAGCGTCGATATAGACGCCCAGATACCATTCGTGCACCTGCGCCGGATCGATCCCCGCCAAAAGCGCGAAATTGCCCGTGACCATCAATCGCTGGATATGGTGGGCATAGGCAAGCGCCTTGGTCTGCGCCACCGCCGCCTGCATGCAGGCCATATCGGTCTTGGCGCCCCAATAGAGCGGCGGCAGATCGCGGCTATGGCCCAGCGCGTTGCGCCGCACATAATCCGGCCCCTCATGAAAATAGATCCCGCGCATATATTCGCGCCAGCCGATGATTTGCCGGATAAACCCTTCGGCGGAATTGATCGGCACTTCCCCCGCCGCATAGGCCTCGGCGACCCGATCGCAAACTTCGCGCGGGGACAGAAGCCCAAGGTTCATATAGGGCGACAAAACCGCGTGATTGAGGAAGGCATCCCCCGCCAGCATCGCATCTTGCGTCTCGCCAAAACCGGCCAGTTGATAGCGCAGAAAATGATCCAACGCACGCAACGCCTGCCCGCGCGTGACCGCATAGGAAAACGGGCGCAATTGCCCGAAATGCCCACGGAATCGCGCTTCGACAAGGGTGAGAACCTCCTGCGTCACCTCATCGGGCGTAAATTCCATCGGCTTGGCGCGCAGCAGGTCCGGCTCGGCCCGCTTGCGGTTGTCATGATCGAAATTCCACTGCCCGCCTGCGGGCTCCCCTTCCTCCATCAGCAATCCGGTCTTGCGCCGCATCTCGCGATAGAAATACTCCATCCTGAGCGCCTTGCGCCCCTCGGCCCAGAGGTCGAAATCACGGTGCGTTGCGATAAACCGGTCGTCCTCAAGCACCTCGACCTCAAGCGGCAGCGCATCAATCGCCTCGATCACGCGCCATTCGCCGGCGCGGGTGGTGATCACCTTGCCCGCGCCAAATTCTTCGGCGCGCCGCAGCACCTCGGCGCATAGGCTTTGACCGTTTTGCGCATCATCCAGACGGCTATAGGCCACGGTCCAGCCGCTTTGCTCGAGCGCCTGCGCGAAATGGCGCATCGCCGACAGCACCAGCGCGATCTTCTTGGGATGGTGGCGCACATAGGTGCCCTCTTCCATCACCTCGGCCATGACCACCACATCACGCGCCTTATCCGCCGCCTTCAGCGCGGCGATCTGCTCGCTCAACTGGTCGCCCAGCACCAGCACGAGCCGCCTCACCACGCGACCGCCTCGCCGGTCCAGTCGAAAAACCCGCCGCTTTGCGCAGGGGTCAGCGCGCCGAGCACCGAAAGGATATTTTGTGCCGCCTCATCGGCGCTGACCGCCGGATGCCGCCCCAGATATCTGGCGGTAAAATCCGTCGCCACAGTGCCCGGATGCAGGGCCACACAGATGGCCTGCGGGTGGCTGCGCGCGATCTCGATCGCCCCGCCATGCAGGATCTGGTTCAGCGCCGCCTTGGCCGCGCGGTAGCTGTGCCAGCCCCCCAAACGGTTATCGCCAATCGACCCCACCCGCGCCGACAGCGCCGCAAACACCGCGCGCCGGTCCTTGGGCAAAAGCCGCAGCGCATGTTTCAAAACCAAGGCCGGACCGATCGCATTGAGCGCGAATTGATCCGCCATGGCCCGCGCCTCGAGCCGCGCGAGGCTTTTTTCGGGCGCGGCCCCGCCGATTTCCAATGCGCCGGTGGCCACGAACACCAAATCAAACGCCCCCTCAAGCGCACCCAGATGCGCCGCGACCGAGGCCTCGTCGGTCACGTCCAACCCGTCGCGGCGGCGCGACAATCCGCACACCTCGACCCCGCGCGCGTCCAGCGCCGAGACCACCGCGCTGCCAATTCCGCCCGAAGCGCCTATCACCAATGCTCTGTCCATAGGGCGCAGATAGCGGCGCGCATTTGCCGATCAAGGTAAATTCGCACTTTCCATTTGCAAACCGCACTCCTATACATTCCCCCATGATGACCAAGGGACATATCGCTTTTGCCGCGCGCCGCTTTGCTGCCGCCCAAAACGCACCGCTGCGCGCCGCGCGCGCGGACCTTGCCCTGCGTCTGCTGCTAAGCCGCCTCTGAGCGTGCCCTATCGGCGCGACCGCTCAGAGGATGTGCTTTCCGCGCCATAGCTTTAGCAGACATAGAAAAGAGACCCCGACATGACCGATATTTCCAAACAAGACCGCGTCTTGATTTTTGACACGACCCTTCGCGACGGCGAACAAAGCCCCGGCGCCACGATGACCCATGCGGAAAAGCTGGAGATCGCCAGCCTGCTCGACGAAATGGGCGTCGATATTATCGAAGCCGGTTTCCCGATTGCCTCGGAGGGCGATTTCAAGGCCGTTTCGGAAATTGCGATGAATTCGAAAAATTCGGTGATCTGCGGCCTTGCCCGCGCCAGCTTTGCCGATATCGACCGCTGTATGGAGGCCGTGAAACACGCCGCGCAGCCGCGCATTCACACCTTTATCGGCACATCGCCCCTGCACCGCGCCATTCCGAATCTCACTATGGACGAGATGGCCGAACGCATCCACGAGACGGTGACCCATGCGCGCAATCTGTGCGACAATGTGCAATGGTCGCCCATGGATGCCACCCGCACCGAGGAAGACTACCTGTGCCGCGTGGTCGAGATTGCGATCAAAGCGGGCGCGACCACGATCAACATCCCCGATACCGTCGGCTACACCGCCCCGCGCGAAAGCGCCGCCTTGATCCGGATGCTCCTCGAACGTGTGCCGGGCGCAGACGAGATCATCTTTGCCACCCATTGCCATAACGACCTTGGCATGGCGACGGCCAATTCGCTTGCCGCTGTCGAGGCGGGCGCGCGGCAGATTGAATGCACCATCAACGGTCTGGGCGAGCGTGCGGGCAATACCGCGCTCGAAGAGGTGGTCATGGCGCTCAAAGTGCGCAATGACATCATGCCCTACCAAACCGGCATTGATACGACGAAAATCATGAACATCTCGCGCCGCGTCGCCGCCGTGTCGGGATTTGCGGTGCAGTTCAACAAGGCGATCGTCGGCAAAAACGCCTTTGCCCATGAAAGCGGCATCCACCAAGACGGGATGCTCAAGAACGCCGAAACCTTCGAGATCATGCGCCCGCAGGACGTGGGCCTCGCGGGCACCTCCTTGCCGCTGGGCAAACATTCGGGCCGCGCCGCCTTGCGTGCCAAATTGGGTGATCTGGGCTTCGAACTTGCCGACAACCAGCTCAAGGACGTCTTTGTTCGCTTCAAGGAACTCGCGGATCGCAAAAAAGAGGTCTATGACGACGATCTCATCGCGCTGATGCGGGTCGGTGAAGATCCCGAAAACGACCGTATCCAAGTCAAGCGCCTGCGCGTGGTCTGCGGCACCGAGGGGCCTCAAACCGCCGCGCTGACCTTGATGATCGATGGGGTGGGATCCGCGACCGAAGCCACTGGCGACGGCCCCGTGGATGCGGCCTTTAATGCGGTCAAGGCGCTGTTCCCGCACAACGCGCGCTTGCAGCTTTATCAAGTGCACGCGGTCACCGAAGGCACCGACGCGCAGGCCACGGTTTCGGTGCGGATGGAAGAGGACGGGCGCATCGTGACGGGGCAATCGGCCGATACCGATACGGTCGTCGCCTCGGTGCGCGCCTATGTGCACGCGCTCAACCGCCTCTTGGTGCGGCGTGAAAAATCCGCGCCAGGTGAGGATCGCCGCGAAGTGTCCTACACCGATCCGTCCTGATTGATAGGGTAGATCCATAGGTAAGGTCCGGCCAGCGCGCCGGACCTTATTGTTTTGAGGCAAGCCACATCACCTGCGCAAAGCGACTCCGTCAATCTGAGGGGGGTAGATACCCACAGAGACGGCATCCGAATTTTACAATTTCGAACAATCAGCCGGCGAGGGCTGAGAATTTCCCGCTCAAGGCCGACGCCTCGGCATCCAGCCCGTAGAGCGCATTGACGATGAACATGCCCGACCCGATCATCCCATGCCCTTCGCGGGCAGGCGGGAAATAGACCCGATGATCCAAGACGTCCGGCAATGACATCTTGCGCAGCGCCGCCACCATCTCTTTATGCGCGCCGCTGGTCAAAATCGGATACCAAAGCGCGATCACCCCGACATTCCATTTACGGTTCAGCTTGCCGATAAACACCGGCAAATCCTGATATTCCGTTTTGATTTCATAGCTTGGATCGATCAGGATCATCCCGCGGCGCGGCATCGGCGGGCAAATCGCCATGGCATGGGCCAACCCGTCGGCCTTTGCGCATTTGGCACCAAAAGGCGACATCGCATATTCCAAAGCGGTAAATTCCTGCGGATGCAGCTCGGCGAAATGCAGGCTGTCCATATCGCGCAGGGTCTCGGCGGCCAGAACCGGCGATCCGGCGTAGGCCTGCGCCCCATGCACCTCGGCCACGCGGCTCAGCACGCGCATGTAGGGATGATCGGGCGCAAACCAACCGCGCGCGCGCACCAGATCAATGCCAGCCGCCCCCTCACCGGTTTTCAACGCCTCGGCCGCGCCAAGATCATAAAGCCCGCGCCCCGCGTGGGTTTCGATATAACTGAGCGGCTTATCTTTGTGCGTCATATAGTCAAGCGCGGCGCAAAGCAGCGCGTGCTTGTGCACATCGGCCAGATTGCCCGCATGGTAAATATGTTGATATGACAGCATCTTGCGCCCCGCTCTTCACCTATCAATATATATGGCGGTCCGGCCGGTTTTTTGCAATCATACTTCGCCCTGCGCCCACGCCCGAAACGAGCGAAACACCGCCGTATTCCCCGTTAACGCCCCTTTCACAAAGCGAACCATCCCCCTATAAGAGCAAAGGCCTGCAGCCAAGACGAGTCGCGGGCGATTGTCTATTTCCCACGAGGTCCCCTCGCATGTCGATTTTCAACAAACTGCCCAGCCTGTTTTCCGCCGATATGGCGATTGACCTCGGCACCGCCAACACGCTTGTCTATGTCAAAGGCAAAGGCGTGGTTCTGGCCGAGCCGTCGGTCGTCGCCTACCATGTCAAAGACGGCGTGAAAAAAGTGCTCGCGGTGGGCGAGGATGCCAAATTGATGCTTGGCCGCACACCCGGCTCGATCGAGGCGATCCGCCCGATGCGCGACGGGGTCATCGCCGATTTCGATACCGCCGAAGAGATGATCAAACATTTCATCCGCAAGGTGCACAAACGCTCGACCTTCTCCAAGCCCAAGATCATCGTCTGCGTCCCCCATGGCGCCACACCGGTGGAAAAACGCGCCATTCGCCAATCGGTTCTATCGGCGGGCGCACGCCGCGCCGGATTGATCGCCGAACCGATTGCCGCGGCCATTGGCGCGGGCATGCCGATCACCGACCCGACGGGCAATATGGTCGTCGACATCGGCGGCGGCACCACCGAGGTCGCGGTTCTGTCGCTGGGCGATATCGTCTATGCGCGCTCGGTGCGCGTGGGCGGCGACCGGATGGACGAGGCGATCATCAACTACTTGCGCCGCCAGCAAAATTTGCTCGTCGGCGAATCCACCGCCGAACGTATCAAGACCTCGATCGGCACGGCGCGTATGCCCGATGACGGACGCGGCACTTCGATGCAAATCCGCGGCCGTGACCTTTTGAACGGCGTGCCCAAAGAAACCGAGATCACCCAAGCCCAAGTCGCCGAAGCCTTGGCCGAACCGGTGCAGCAAATCTGCGAAGCGGTGATGACCGCGCTTGAGGCGACCCCGCCCGATCTGGCCGCCGATATTGTTGACCGCGGCGTGATGCTGACGGGCGGCGGCGCGTTGCTGGGCGATCTTGATCTGGCCTTGCGCGAACAAACCGGATTGGCCGTTTCCATCGCCAACGAGAGCCTCAATTGCGTGGCGCTCGGCACCGGCAAGGCGCTCGAGTTCGAAAAACAGCTGCGCCACGCGATTGACTACGACAGCTAAGCCCCCCACCCTGCGCACAGGCCCCACCGTTCCTTAACCCCACGAGGTCCATGCCCCATGGCACGGGATCGCAATCAAGGCGAAGAATATTCCGGTCCGCTCAAGCGTATGCTTGTCGGGCTTCTGCTTCTGTTGCTCTTGGGGATTTTCCTCGTCTGGCGCATCGACAGCCCGCGCGTCGAACGGTTTCGCTCGCAGGTGATCGACCGCGTTATGCCCAGCTTTGACTGGACCATGGCTCCGGTCACCGGCGCGGTGAACCTGCTGAGAAATTTCCAAAGTTATCAACGTATTGTCGAGCAAAACGGCGAGCTTCGCCGCGAGCTTCAACAGATGAAGGCCTGGAAGGAGGCGGCGCTTCAGCTTGAGCAGGAAAACGCGCGGCTTTTGGATTTGAACAATGTGCGGCTTGATCCGCAACTGACCTATATCACCGGCGTTGTGATGGCCGACAGCGGCTCGCCGTTCCGGCAATCGGTGCTGCTCAATGTGGGCGCGCGCGACGGAATCATCGACGGATGGGCGGCGATGGACGGGCTGGGGCTTGTCGGGCGAATCTCTGGCGTCGGACAACATACCTCGCGGGTGATCTTGCTCACCGATACGTCGAGCCGCGTGCCCGTCACGATCCAACCCTCGGGGCAAAGAGGGATGATCGGCGGCGACAACACCGCCGCGCCGCCCATCGCCTTTTTGGAGGATGCCGATCTTGTCCGCCCGGGCGATCGGGTGGTGACCTCAGGCGATGGCGGGGTATTTCCGCCGGGATTGCTGATCGGGCAGGTCGCAAAAGACCCGGGCGGGCGGCTGCGCGTGCGCCTTGCCGCTGATTACGAGCGGCTCGAATTCCTGCGCGTTTTGCGTGATCACGGCGCCGAGCAGATCAGCGATCCAGGGCGCCCCGTCACCAATGGCTCCCCTCTCCCCCTGAGCGCCGCGCCAAAGGAAAACCGCGATGGGTGAACATCCATTTTGGCGGCTTTGGTCCATGCGGGCGGCCTATCTGGCGCTATGTATTCTATTGATATTCTTCAATCTTATGCCGTTTGAAACCGTTCCGCGCGCGTGGGCTGGGCCCGATCTTCTGGCCGGTTTTACCTGTGCTTGGGTGCTGCGCCGGCCTGAATACACGCCCGTTCTGGCGATTGCGGCCGTCGCGCTTTTGGCCGATCTGCTCTATCAACGCCCGCCAGGATTATGGGCCGCCTTGATGGTGCTCACGGTCCAAGGGCTGCGCGCGCGCGCCGTCTCCTTGCGCGATCAGAGCTTCGCGGTGGAATGGGTGAGCGTTGCAACCGCCTTGATCGTGCTGGCGCTGAGCTATCGTGTGATCCTCGCGCTGTTGCTGGTGGATCAGGCGCCTTTGGGCCTGACCTTGATCCAGTTGATCATGACGCTCTTGTGCTATCCGCTCGCGGTTTTGATCACGATCACGCTATTTGGCGTGCGGCGGCCTTCGCTCGCCGAGGTGAACGCGTTAGGACAAAGGCTATGAAACGCAACAACCGCGATAGCCTCGAAACCGCGCGCAAGGTGACGCGCCGCGGGCTTATTTTGGGCGGCGCTCAGGCCGCGTTCATGGGGGCGCTGGCGCTCAGGATGCGGCATCTGCAGGTGGAAGAGGCCGACAAATTCCGGCTTCTGGCCGAAGAGAACCGCATCAAAATCAGCCTGATCCCGCCCTCGCGCGGACAGATATTCGACCGCAACGGCAGGATTTTGGCCGAAAACGCCCCCTCTTACCGCATCACCATGGTGCGCGAGGACGCGGGCGACGTCGAGGCCGTGCTCGGGCGGCTGGCGCAGCTTATCGAGCTTGATCCCACTGAGATGGAGCGCGCCTTAAGCGAGCTTCGATCATTGCGCGGCGACACGCAGGTGACAATCGCGGATCGCGTCTCTTGGGAGGCCATGTCGCGCGTCGCGGTCAACGCCCCCGCCCTGCCTGGTGTGACGCCCGAAGTCGGCCTGTCGCGGCACTATCCTTTGGGTCAGGACATGGCGCATGTGGTCGGCTACGTCGGTCCGGTCAGCGATTATGACCTGTCGAAAATCGACAATCCCGACCAGCTGTTGCTAACCCCGCGTTTCCAGATCGGCAAAATCGGCATGGAGGCCAAACACGAAGAAGACCTGCGTGGCAAGGCCGGTATCAAACAGGTCGAGGTCAATGCCGCAGGCCGCGAGATGCGCGAATTGGACCGCAAGGAAGGCCGCGCGGGCAAGGACTTCCAACTGACCATCGACCACATGCTACAAAACTATTGCCAAGCCCGTTTGGGCGAGGAAAGCGCGGCGGCGGTGGTGATGGATTGCGAGAGCGGCGATCTTCTGGCCATCGCCTCTGCGCCCAGTTTTGATCCGAATTTATTCGTGCGCGGCATCTCGACCACCGACTACCGCGCCCTGACCGAAAACACCTATCGCCCGCTTGCCACCAAATCCGTGCAGGGCCTTTATCCGCCTGGCTCGACGTTCAAAATGGTGACGGCTCTGGCCGGATTGGAAGAGGGCATCATCACGCCGCTCGACACCGAATATTGCGGCGGGCATCTTGAGGTGGCCGGTCATAAATTCCACTGCTGGAAACGCGCGGGCCACGGGCACGTAAACCTCGCCTCCTCGCTGCGCGAAAGCTGTGATGTCTATTATTATAACCTCGCGCTGGAGGTCGGGATCGAGAAAATCTCGGCCATGGCGATGCGTCTTGGCATCGGCCAGAAATTCGACATCCCGATGAGCGCCGTGGCCACGGGCCGCGCCCCGACCAAAGCGTGGAAAGAACAAAGCTTTGGCAAGGAATGGGTGATCGGCGACAGCGTCAATGCCTCGATCGGGCAAGGGTTTGTTCTGGCCTCGCCGCTGCAGCTGGCGGTGATGAGCGCGCGGATTGCCACGGGGCGCGCCTTGGTGCCGCGTCTGGTCAAATCCGTCGACGGGGTCGAAACCTCCTTTGCGGCGGGCGAAAGCCTCGGGCTGAATGAAAACAACCTGCGCCATGTGCGCAAGGCGATGTTCGATGTTTCCAACAACCGGCGCGGCACGGCCTTTGGGAGCCGCATCACCGCCAAGGGCATGGAAATGGCGGGAAAAACCGGCACCAGCCAAGTGCGCAACATCACCGCCGCCGAGCGACGCTCGGGCGTGCGCTCGAACCGCGATCTGCCGTGGGAGCGGCGCGATCACGCGCTGTTTGTCGATTTTGCGCCCTATGACAATCCCAAGGTCGCGGTGGCGGTCGTGGTCGAACATGGCGGCGGCGGATCGACCGCAGCCGCGCCCATCGCCCGCGACATCACCTTGCAAGCCCTCTACGGCGAAGACCCGCCCCTGTCGGCCTATCCGGCCAAAGACCGAGGCCGCATCGCCGCGCAGCAAAAACGTCTGCGCCAAGCCCGCCCCGCCCCCGACACCGACGGGAGCGGACGCGCATGAGCTATCTTGAGTATTCGGTCAAATCCGCGCCCACGGGGCTGCGCAAATTTCTCTATTTCAACTGGCCTTTGACCTTGCTGCTCATCGCCGTGGCCAGCGCCGGTTTCTTGATGCTCTACTCGGTCGCGGGTGGCGGGTTTGACCCGTGGTCGGAGGCGCAGATGAAGCGCTTTGGCCTTGGTCTTGCGATCATGTTTATCGTCGGCATGGTGCCCGCGTGGTTTTGGCGCAATACCGCTGGTGCTGCCTATCTCGTCTCGCTTATCCTTCTGATCGCAGTCGAATTTTTCGGCACGGTCGGCATGGGCGCGCAGCGCTGGATCGACCTTGGCTTCATGCGTTTGCAACCTTCGGAGTTGATGAAAGTCACGCTGGTGTTGCTGCTGGCCTCCTATTACGACTGGCTGCCGACAAAACGTGTCTCGCATCCGGTTTGGGTGATTGTGCCCGCGCTGATCATTTTGGTGCCGACGTTTTTGGTCCTCAAGCAACCCGACCTTGGCACCTCGCTTTTGCTGATCGCGTCGGGGGCGGTGGTGATGTTTATGGCCGGTGTGCATTGGTCCTATTTCGCCGCCGTATTGGCTACGGGCGTCGGGCTTGTCACAGCCGTATTCAAATCGCGCGGCACGCCGTGGCAATTGCTCAAAGATTACCAATACAGGCGGATCGACACGTTTTTGGACCCTTCCACCGATCCGCTTGGCGCGGGCTATCACATCACCCAATCCAAGATCGCGCTCGGGTCGGGCGGATGGACGGGGCGCGGGTTTATGCAAGGCACGCAAAGCCGGTTGAACTTCCTGCCGGAAAAGCACACCGATTTCATTTTCACCACTCTGGCCGAAGAATTCGGTTTCGTCGGCGGGGTGACGCTTCTGGGGCTTTATGCGCTCATTATCGTGTTCTGCTTCGCCTCGGCGCTCTCCAACAAGGACCGGTTTTCCTCTTTGATGACCTTCGGCCTTGCGTCGACATTCTTTTTCTTTTTTGCCGTGAACATGTCGATGGTGATGGGGCTTGCGCCTGTCGTCGGCGTGCCGCTGCCGCTGGTCAGCTATGGCGGCTCGGCCATGTTGGTCTTGATGGTGGCCTTTGGATTGATCCAAAGCGCCCATGTCCACAGGCCGCGATAACCGGCCCAAACACAAAGGCTTACCCATGACTGTTAAAGTCCTTTTCGCAGGCCGCGCCGGTCTTTGGGACAGCTATGAGACCCATCTCAAAACCGCCCTTGCCGCGGCGGGTGTCGAGGCCGAGATCGGCCCGCAAGTGGACCCACAAGAGGCGCGCTATCTGTTGATCAGCGTGAAAGACGCACCGCAAGACTACGCCGCCTTCCCCCGCCTGAGGGCCGTGCAAACCCTTTCGGCAGGGGTCGAACATGTAGCGGGCAACCCGACGCTGCGCGTCCCTCTGGCGCGATTGGTCGATACGGGGTTGACGCAAGGCATGGTGGAATGGTGCACGGGGCATGTGCTGCGCCATCATCTGGGAATGGATGCGCAGATCACCCGCAACGAACCGATATGGGATCCCAAAGTGCCGCCGCTGGCATGGAGCCGGAAGGTCACCGTTTTGGGCTTGGGCGCCTTGGGGCAAGCCGTGGGCGAGGCGCTCGCGGCGCTCGGATTTGAGGTGCACGGGTGGAGCCGTTCGCCCAAATCCATCGCGGGGATCACCTGTCATCACGGCGACGAGGGGTTGAAAAGCGCCCTGCAAGGCGCTGAGATTGTGGTACTTTTGCTCCCGAAAACCGCTGCGACCGAAAACGTCATAAACGCGCAATCGATGGCGCAAATGGCGCGCGGCGCGGTGATCATCAACCCAGGACGCGGGCCATTGATCGACGACGAGGCGTTGATTGCGGCGCTGGATGAGGGGCAAATCGGCCATGCCACTTTGGATGTGTTTCGCGCCGAGCCCTTGCCGCAGGCCCATCCGTTTTGGGCGCATCCCAATATCACCGTCACGCCGCATATCGCCTCGGAAACGCGGCCCGAGACGGCGGCGCAGGTCGTGGCCGAAAACATCCGCCGTAGTGAAGCGGGCGAAGAGATGCTTCATCTGGTGGATGCGGCGCGCGGGTATTGAGACGGGCCTAGCGCAGGATCGGCGGTTTGCTCGGGTCCGATCCAGGCGCGGGGCGCGGGGCGGCGAGGCTCTCGTCGGGCTGCGGCAGATCGAACCGCAATCCCACCTTGGCCAGTTTCCCTGCCGCCGCATCCGAGGCGCGGAAGAACGCAACATCCATTGCCCCCGCCTCGATCCCCGAAAAGGTCAAGGCCTCGGCGGCGGCTTTGGCCAGCGCGCTTTCGGCATGGGGCAATGCGTCGACGAAGCCGAGCATATGCCCCTGCCCGCCGCTTTCAAATCGCACACCGACCAGATAGGCCATCCGCGCCATGCCGACCGCGCTGGCCAATTTGGCGTCAATCGCGCCAAGCAAAGCCTCGGGCAATCCCTTGGGCGGAGTAAATTCGGCGATCTTTTCTTCGGCCTCTTGCGGCGCATTGCCGAGCGTATCCACCAACCAATCCACCGCCTCGGGCGGGATCAGAATCGACGAAGGCGCCACCTCCAGATTGACGCCAAGCCCGATGCCTTGGCCCGCCAAAAGCCCCGCAACCACGCGCCCCGACAGCGCCGCATAGGGCGCAGGGCGGCCCGTGAAACCGGTCAAACGCTCTTCGCGGTCGAACAGCAAAACAAAGGAATGGTCTGACAATTCAAAGAGTTCCGGCTCGATGTTCTCTCCCTGCGGCTCTTTGGTGAGCAGCAAGAACAGCTCGCTGTCGGCCAGCCTCTCGAAAAACCGCAATCGGGCGGCATCATCGTCGGGCGCGGCCTCCATCGCGGCATGGGCGCCATCAAGCGGGGTAAGCGTCGGGGCGGGGTCAGTCATTGAACACCTTTTCAACCTGTTGGCGCAATTCGGGCAAGAGCTGTGCCGCGAACCACGGGTTGCGTTTGAGCCAAGCGGTATTGCGCCACGACGGGTGAGGCAAGGGGAAGATGCGCGGCGCATGCGCGCGCCAATCCGCCACCGTCGCCGTGACCGAGGCTTTGCCGCCCAGATAATTGCGCATCGCCGCCCCGCCGACCAAGACCGTCAGCGCAATATTCGGCAAGGCCGCGCGCACCTGCGCCCCCCATGTTTGCGCGCAGACCGGCGGCGGCGGCAAATCCGCGCCCTTCGCCGAATATCCAGGAAAGCAAAAGGCCTGCGGCACCACCGCGATGCGGGCGCGGTCATAAAACATGTCGCGATCCAGCCCGAGCCAGTCGCGCAGCCGCTCGCCCGAGGCATCATCAAAAGGAATGCCCGATTGATGCACCCGCATTCCCGGCGCCTGCCCCGCGATCAAAATCCGCGCCGATGCGCAAAACCACGGCACTGGGCGCGGGATATGCGCGGTTTTCGTCGCGGCAAAGCGTGCGGCGCAAATCCGGCAGGCCTTGATACGCGCGCAAAGCGCCTCTGCCACTTGCGGAATATCTTCATCACTTCGCTCATTCATATGAGACCCCTCGCCTGCCCCCCATCCGCGCCAATCCGCACAGTATGCGCGCATCATGACATGCGCAGCACATGCACATCTGCCGTTTTTGCCGCCCTTCGCTTGCCCCTTGGCGGCAAATGTCCTAATTGCGCAGGGCACGAACAACAAAACAGGCCCCTTGATATGTATCGCGTCTGGAACTTCCTTACCAACTATTCCCTTTTGCTGATCATCGGCGCGCTGACTGCTTTGGTCTGGGCCAATGTGAACGCCGAAAGCTATCACCATTTCGTCGAGTTCGTGATCTGGGATCACGCGCCCATCGGGCATCCGCATGACGGGCACCGCACGCTGACGCTGCATTACCTTATCAACGACGTGTTGATGGCGCTGTTCTTTGCCATCGCCGCCAAGGAAGTCTGGGAAGCCATCATCCTCAAGAACGGCTCGCTGCGCGGCAAAAAGGCGGCAACGCCCTTGTTTGCAACGCTCGGCGGCATGGTCGGACCGATTGCGATTTACCTTGGCATGGCGCTGTTCATCTGGCCCGACACCTATAGCAACGTCTCCAACGGTTGGGCGATCCCGACCGCGACGGATATCGCTTTTTCCTATCTGGTGGGGCGGATTGTCTTTGGCGCGGGGCACCCTGCGGTGCGCTTCTTGCTTTTGTTGGCCATCGCCGATGACGCGGCGGGCCTGATCATCTTGGCGATTTTCTATCCCTCCGGCGATCTTGCGCCGCAATGGCTCGGCCTGTCCTTGGCCGCAGCGGTGGCGGTTTATGTCTTGGCCAACTGGCTGCCGCGCCGTTTGGACCGCGGCAACCAGATGCGCCCGAATTCGACATGGATGCGCAACAAGCTCGGGTTTTGGCCCTATGCGATCGCCGCCTGTATCAGCTGGTACGGCTTTATGCGCTCGGGCATTCACCCCGCTCTTGGCCTTTTGCCCATCGTGCCGACAATCCCCCATGCGGACCGCGCGTTCGGGATCTTCTCGGAGGCAGAGCAATATCTGACCGACCTTTTGAATCACATCGAGCATCTGCTCAAACATCCGGTCGAGATCATCTTGTTCTTCTTCGGCTTGGTCAATGCAGGCGTCGAGTTCTCCGCCATCAGCGAGCCGACTTGGCTTGTGCTGGGCGGTTTGATCATCGGCAAACCTTTGGGCATCTTGATCTTTGGCTATATCGGCGCGCGCGTCTTGCGCCTTGGCTTGCCGCAGGGCATGCGGATCATCGATTTGTTTGTCATCGGCTGCGTGGCCGCGATCGGTTTCACCGTCTCGCTCTTCATCGCATCCGTCGCCTTTGACGCCGGACCGGTGCAGGATGCGGCCAAAATGGGCGCGCTCTTTAGCTTCGCCGCCGCCGGTATTTCGATTGTTGCCGGTCTGGTCTGCCGCGTCGAGAAGCGGCAGATTTAAGGCAAGGGCGCTAAATTGCCAGCAAAGCTCAACAAAACCGGCCCCCTCGCGGGCCGGTTTTTTCGTATCCGGTGCCATATTTTGGCCCCAGTGAGATGTTTTATTGTTTCCTGATCCGGCATAATATGTCGGCAAGAGGGGCAAAGTGATCATCAGGCGGCCATGGCATCAACCATGTCCTTGATCCCAAAGCCCACAAACACAAAGTTAATAATGCCCTTCTAGAACAGAAGGGTGAGCAGCAACCGGAGCGAGAAATGCTCGAGTTCGAGAATGTCAGCAAGTCCTTTTGGACCGGCACGCAGCGCAAGGTGATCCTTGACCGCGTGTCGTTCAAGGTTGAGCTTGGCAGATCGCTCGGGATTCTCGCGCCCAATGGCACCGGTAAAACCACGCTGATCAATATGATGGCGGGGCTGGAAAAACCCGACGAGGGCGAAGTGCGCCGCGATTGCCGCATTTCCTTCCCCTTGGGATTTATGGGCGGGGTCGTGTCCAAACACTCCGCCTTTGAAAACAGCCGCTATATCGCCCGCCTATACGGGTTGGACCCTGATTATGTCGAAGCCTTCTGCCGCTGGATGTGCGATCTTGGCGAGTATTTCGACCAACCGCTCGGCACCTATAGCCAAGGGATGCGCGCGCGCTTTTCCTTTGCGCTGATGCTGGCGCTCGACTTCGATATCTACCTCATTGACGAGGGCATGCCCTCGTCCACCGATGTGGAATTCAACCGCAAAGCCGGCGAGATTCTCAAGGAACGCCTGCGCACCACCACCGTGGTGATCGTCTCACACCAGCCCAAAACACTGGAACGCTTTGCCAATTCGGCAGCGGTCCTGATGGGCGGGCAAATTTATATGTTCGATAGCTTGGAAGAAGCGAAACAGCTCTATGACTACGAAACCCAAAGCTAGAAAATTCCGCATCCGCCGCGCCGCGCCTTTGACCGAAGGACAGCCCGCAGCCCCTGCACAAAACGCAGCCCCGCAAGGCGCTGCGCCCGCACCCGCGCGCCCCGAGGGTATGGGCACACCGCGCAATCAACAAACCGCGCCGCCGCTGCGCCCCGAAGCAACCGGCGCGCGCGCGCCGACCGCGCAAGACGCAAGACCCGCGCAGGCCGAAGCGGCCCCGCAACCGCGCCCAGCCGCCGCCCCGCCCCAAGGCGCCGCAACGCCGCGCCCCGCGCAAGCACCCGCGCGCGAGGGCGACGTGTCGTCGGCGCGCGAACACAACACCAGCCTCGATATCGACCATATCCGCAAGGAAGGCCTGACGGGGCGGCAATTGCGCATGGCCCGCCGTGTCGCGCAAAAGAACGGCCTTGCGCCGACTTCGGATTTTGACGCCGTGCGGCTTTTGCGCGCCAAGGGCATCGATCCGTTCCAACGCGCCAATATGCTCGAACTGGTGATCCCCCAAGACGCCAGCCACCCCGACGCCCAAGGCGCATTGCCAGACACGGAGGCGGCCGGGGACGGCCCACCCGCCACCACTGGCCGCGGCGGCCTACCCGCCACGCAACCGGCGCGCAACCAACTGCCGCAAGCGATGAGCGCAAGCCAGAACCTGCCCGCCACGGATATGAGCCCCGCCGACCGCCGCGCTATCGAGATCGCGCAAATCCAGCGCGATCTGGCAAAACGTCGCCGCAAGAAATCCATGCTTTTGCTGGCCCGTCTGTCGGCTTTTGTCTTCTTGCCCACCATCATGGCCGCCTATTATTTCTTTGCCGTGGCAACACCGATGTATTCGGCCAAATCCGAATTTTTGATCCTGCAAGCCGACAACCAAGGCGGCGGCGGTTTGGGCGGACTTTTGTCCGGCACGCAATTTGCCACCTCGCAAGACAGCATCGCGGTGCAATCCTACCTGCAATCCAAGGATGCGATGCTACGCCTTGATGGCGACGTCGGCTTTCGCAGTCATTTCCAAAAAGACTACATCGACGCGATC
Source organism: Litorivita sp. NS0012-18 (assembly GCF_040371945.1). Classification (NCBI taxonomy): domain Bacteria; kingdom Pseudomonadati; phylum Pseudomonadota; class Alphaproteobacteria; order Rhodobacterales; family Paracoccaceae; genus Litorivita; species Litorivita sp. NS0012-18. The sequence goes on from NZ_BAABWS010000001.1 coordinate 1,105,675, forward strand.
CAACGGCTTGATCCCGACGCCTCGATCGAGGATGCCTATAAGATCTTCAAAAAGAACGTAAAAATCGGCTACGATCCGACCGAAGGCGTGCTGCGCATGGAAGTCACCGCCGCCGAGCCGCAAGTCGCGGCGGTCTTTTCCGAGCATCTGATCGAATATGCCGAAGAGCGCGTTGACGATCTGTCGCGCCGCAAACGCGAAGACGGTATGACCACCGCCGCCGAAAGCCTTGAGCGCGCCAAACAAGAGCGCCGCGAAGCCCAAGAGCGCCTTGTGCGCCTGCAAGAGGGCACCTTCATCGATCCCGAAGGCATCATCACGGCGCTGCGCGGGCAGATCAACAATGTCGAGATCCAGTTGCAGGAAAAAGAGCTTCAACTGGCCGCGATGCTCGACAATGCGCGCCCCAACAGCGCCAAGGTCGAAGGCGCACGCGGCGATGTGCGCCGCTTGCAAGCGCTGCTCAATGAATTGCGCGCAAAGATGACCGATGCGACGACCGGCGAAAGCTCGCTGGCCGAAAAAGCCGCGCAAATCCAGATGGCGCAGGCCGATCTGGCCACTGCCGACCTGTTCTTGCAATCGGCGCTACAGAACGAAAAACAAACCGCTTTGGAGGCCAACCGTCAGGTGCGCTATCTCACCACATCGGTGCGCCCCGTCGCCCCCGAAGACCCCTCCTACCCCAAGGGATTTGAGAATACCGTTCTCGCCTTCTTGATCTTTTCGGGCATCTATCTGATGGTCTCCCTGACTTCTTCGATCCTCAGAGAACAGGTATCCTCGTAACATGACGGACGTAAAAATCGGGGCTTTGACCGTTGGTCAAACCCGCCCGCTCACCGTGATTGCCGGCCCGTGCCAGCTTGAAAGCCTCGATCATGCCTTGATGATCGCCAGCGCCATGCAAAAGGCCTGCGCCGCTGCAAAGGCGCAATTCATTTTCAAGGGCAGTTTTGACAAGGCCAACCGCACCTCCGTCACGGGCAAACGCGGCCTTGGCATCGACGAGGGCCTGCGTGTGATGGAGGCCGTAAAGGCCGAGCTTGGCGTGCCGGTTCTGACCGATATCCACAATGAGGCGCAATGCACCCCCGTGGCCGAGGTGTGCGATGTCTTGCAAATCCCCGCCTTCTTGTGCCGCCAAACCGATCTGTTGATCGCGGCGGGCAAAACCGGCGCGGTGATCAACGTCAAAAAGGGGCAGTTCCTCGCCCCTTGGGACATGGCCAATGTCGTCGCCAAAATCGAGAGCACCGGCAACACCCGCATTTTGCTGACCGAGCGCGGCACCTCATTTGGCTACAACACGCTGGTCGCCGATATGCGCGCCCTGCCGCAAATGGCCGCGACCGGATACCCCGTTGTGATGGATGCCACCCATTCGGTGCAGCAACCTGGCGGGATGGGCGGATCATCGGGCGGGCAACGCGAATTTGCCCCCGTTATGGCCCGCGCTGCTGTCGCCATTGGCGTCGCTGCGGTGTTTATCGAAACTCATGAGGCCCCCGATACCGCCCCCTCGGACGGGCCCAACATGATCCCGCTCGATCAAATGCCCGATCTGGTGCAAACGCTTATGGAATTCGACCATTTGGCCAAAGCGCACCCGCTCAAGCTTTAACCCCGCCCATTCCACGCTATGATTTTCGTCAAGACCTGACCAAAGAGAGATTGATCCCGTGACCAAACCATTGCCCACCGTCGCCCCCAACACTTGGGAATTCCTGCGCGATCCGATGATCACCCCGACCGGATTTCGTGAATATGACGCCCGCTGGAAATACCCCGAAGAGATCAACCTGCCTGGCATGACGGCGCTGGGTCTCGGCATCGGCACGCAAATGCACCTGCGCGGGATCGAGCCCGTGATCGCGGTCGGAAACGATTACCGCGACTATTCGCTGACCATCAAGAACGCGCTGATCCTTGGCCTTGTGCAAGCAGGCGTCACCGTCAAAGACATCGGCCCTTGCATCACGCCGATGGCCTATTTCAGCTCGTTCCATTTGGGCGTGCCCGGCGTGGCGATGGTCACGGCCTCGCACAATCCCAACGGTTGGACGGGCGTGAAAATGGGCTTTGACATGCCGCTCACCCACGGCCCCGACGAGATGAATGAGCTCAAAGACATCGTGCTCAATGACAAGGGCGTGGCCCGTGACGGCGGCAAATACGAATTCGTCGACGGCGTGTTCGACGCCTATATGGACGACCTCGTGGGCGATTTCAAAATGACCCGCAAGCTCAAGGTCGTTTGCGCGACGGGCAACGGCACGGCCTCGGCCTATGGGCCCAAACTCTTTGAACGGATCGGCGTCGAAGTCGTCGAGAGCCACAATGCGCTCGACTACACTTTCCCTCACTACAACCCCAACCCCGAAGCGATGGAAATGCTCCATGACATGAGCGCCTCGGTCAAAGCCTCGGGCGCGGATTTCGCGCTTGGTTTTGACGGCGATGGCGACCGCTGCGGCGTGGTGGATGACGAAGGCGAAGAGATTTTCGCCGATAAGGTCGGCGTCATCATGGCCCGTGATCTGTCAAAGATTTACCCCAACTCGACCTTTGTCGCGGATGTGAAATCCACAGGCCTGTTTGCCTCTGATCCCGAGCTTATCGCCAATGGCGTTAAGGCGGATTACTGGAAAACCGGCCATAGCCATATGAAACGCCGCGTGCATGAGCTTGGCGCTTTGGCGGGCTTCGAGAAATCGGGCCACTACTTCATGGCCGAACCTGTGGGCCGCGGATATGACGACGGCATGCGGGTCGCGGTCGAGATTTGTAAATTGATGGACCGCAACCCCGATATGAAAATGTCGGACCTGCGCAAAGCCCTGCCGGTGACCTATTCAACGCCGACCATGTCGCCCTATTGCTCGGACCTCGAAAAATACGAGGTGCTCGAACGCTTGGTCGCCAAACTGGTCGCCAAAGCCGACGCAGGCGATACATTCGCAGGCCGTGCCATCAAAGAGGTGGTCACCGTCAACGGCGCCCGCGTGATCCTCGACAATGGCTCTTGGGGCCTCGTGCGCGCCTCATCGAACACGCCCAATCTGGTCGTGGTCTGCGAAAGCTCGGTCAGCGACGCGGAACTGCGCGCGATCTTCAAAGAGGTCGATGATGTGATCCGTACCGAACCCTCGGTCGGCGATTACGACCAGACGTTCTAAATCAGCATGCTGGCCCGAACCGCGCCTGTGGTTCGGGCCCCGCTTTTCCATGGGGCAGGCCAGACCTAGGCCGCCAACCCGCGCCCCTTGAGCAAAGCCTCAACACCTGGAAGCCGCCCGCGGAAGGCCTCGTAAAGCGCGCCTGCATCCTCGGACCCGCCTTTGGACAGGATATGCTCTTCGAGCGCCCTTGCGAGATCAGGGTCAAAGGCATCGCCCTTTTCCTCGAAGGCTTCAAACGCATCCGCATCCATCACCTCGGACCACATATAGCTGTAGTAACCGCTCGAATATCCGTCGCCCGAAAACACATGGGCGAACTGCGGCGTGGCGTGACGCATGGCAATGGCACGCGGCATGCCGATGCTCTCCAAAATCTGCGCCTGCCGTGCCATCGGATCACTGGGCGGCGTGCCTTGGTGAAACTCCAGATCGACCAAAGCCGAGGCGACATATTCGACCGTGGCAAAGCCTTGCCCGAAATTCGCAGCCGCCAGCAGTTTTTCCAACATCTCCTGCGGCATCGCCTCGCCGGTTTCGGCATGGATCGCAAACTCGGCCAGAACCTGCGGCACTTCGAGCCAATGTTCATAAAGCTGGCTGGGCAATTCAACGAAATCGCGCGCCACCGAGGTGCCCGAAATGCTTTCATATGTCACATTTGACAGCATCTGGTGCAGCGCATGGCCGAACTCGTGAAACAGCGTGCGCGCATCGTCATAAGAAAGCAGCGCCGGATCGCCCTTGGCGAAATTGCACACGTTGATCACCACGGGGCTTTGCACCTGCGGATGCTTGGCCTGACTGCGCATGGCAGAGCACCACGCCCCCGACCGTTTGGAGCCGCGCGCGAAGTAATCGCCAATGAAAACAGCCACATGCGCGCCATCTCGGGTAACTTCCCATGCGCGGCAATCGCGGTGGTAAAGCGGCACGTCGAGCGGCGTGAACTCCAGCCCGAAAAGCCGCGTCGCGCAAGCAAAAGAAGCCTCGATCATCTTGTCGAGTTGCAGGTAAGGTTTGAGCGCCGCCTCGTCAAAATCAAACGCCTCGGCGCGCATCTTCTCGGCATAGTAATGCCAATCCCACGGCTCCAGATCACCGTTCAGCCCGTCGCGATGTAGCATCGCCTCAAGCTTTTGCGCATCCGCCTCGGCGCGCGCTTTGGCCGGTGCCCATACCGCCATCAACAACTCGCGCACCGCCTCGGGCGTCTTGGCCATTTCGGTCTCGAGCTTGTAATCGGCAAAGCTGTCATAGCCCAAAAGCTGCGCCCGCTCATGGCGCAGGGCAAGGATTTCCTTGGCGATCTCGGGGTTCTTCGCGGCCCCGCGCGCCGTAAAGGCCCGCCAGACCTTTTCGCGCAGATCGCGGCGCGGCGAACTGGCCAAAAACGGCGTGGCCAAGGACCGCGACAGGGTGATCACCGGCCCTGTATTCGCCTCCGCCCCCGCCGCGCGGGCCGCATCGATCAAAAACTGCGGTAGCCCCTCCAAATCGGCCTCGGCCAATTCCATTTTCCATTCGCGCTCATCGGCCAATAGATTTTGCGTAAACTCGGTGCCCAGAACCGCCAAGCGCGATTTGATCGCCTGCATCCGCTTATCCGCCGCCCCTTCAAGCGCCGCGCCCGAGCGCACAAAGCTGCGATGGGTCAGCATCAAAACCCGCGCCTGCTCATCACTCAGCGGCAAGGCGTCGCGCCCGTCCCAAAGCGCCTCGACCCGCGCAAAAAGCGCCTTGTTTGACGAAATTTTCGAGGCGTGATCGGCCAGAGCAGGGGAAAACTTGCGCTGCAACGCCTCGCGCTCGGCGTTGCTATCGGCCCCCGCAACCGTGAAAAACACCGACAGAACCCGATCCAGATCCTTGCCCGCCGCCTCCAGCGCCCCGATGGTATTGTCAAAATCGGGCGCCGCGCCGTTTTGTGCGATGGCCTCGATCTCGGCCTCATGGCTGGCCAAGGCTTCGGCAAATGCGGGTTCGAAATCCGCATCCGAAATCGCATCAAACGGGGCCATCTCGAAACGGCTGGTCCATCGGGTCAAAAGCGGGTTGGTCATGGCGGCTCTCCTTTGCGCCCAAGCTATGCCCGCGCCTCAGGAGTTTCCAGAGCCTTTGCCGCCGCACACCGGACAATCGCCGCACGGTTTGAGCGCGATCTTGCGGCTTTCGCCATAAAGCGCGTCGTAAATGAGCATCTGCGCGCGCAAAGCCGATCCCGCGCCGGTGATCACTTTGACCGCTTCCATCGCCATCATCGCCCCGATCACCCCCGGAAGCGGCGCCGCGACCCCCGCCTCGGCGCAAGACGGCGCCAGCCCCGCCGCGGGCGCTTCGGGGAAGATGCATTGATAACACGGCCCGCCGCTTTGCGGATCGAACACCGAAAGCTGCCCCTCCCATTGCGACAAGGCGCCTGAAATCAACGGGATGCCCGCCGCAACTGCCATGCGGTTCGCCGCATAGCGCGTCTCGAAATTATCGGTGCCGTCGAGGATCAGATCATACTCGCCCAGCGTTTCGGCAAAGCCCTCGTCAAACCGCCGCTGATAGGGCCGCACGGTGATAAAGGGGTTCTGCGCCTGCATCGCCCGCTGCGCCGAAAACACCTTGGGCATGTCGATATTGGCGTCGGGGTGGATGACCTGCCGTTGCAGATTGGAGTTCTCCACCACATCGGCATCAATCACGCCGATGGTCCCGACACCCGCCGCCGCCAGATACATCAAAGCGGGCGAGCCAAGCCCCCCCGCCCCGATCACCAAAACCCGCGCCTCCTTGAGCGCGCGCTGCCCCTGACCGCCAAGCTCGCGCAACACGATATGGCGGGCATAGCGTTCCAATTCTGTCTGGCTGAACAACGGCTTATCCACAGCATCCGTATCCGCGCCCCGCGCCCGTGCTTTCAACGCGGCAATGACGCGCCCGTAGCCCGCGACCAGAACGCCAAACCCGCCAAGTAGCAACCACGGCGCAACCGATCCGCCCGTTTGCATGCGCAGCGCCGCGCCTTGGGGCAAGACCAGATGCATCAACACCACCGCCGCCCAAAGCGCCGCGATCATGCCCCATCGCAAGGAACGCGGCGCGCCCATCAGCGCCCCGATCCCCCAAAGCGCACCTGCCATGGCAATAACCGTGATCATTCGCGCCCCGTCGACCCGAACCCGCCCGCGCCGCGCGCGGTCTCGCTCAAGGCTTCGGCGATCTCGAAGCGCGCCTGCAACACCGGCGCAACGATCATTTGTGCGATCCGCTCGCCATGCGCCACGTAAAACAATTCCTGCCCCGCATTGAGCAAAATCACCCCCAAGGGACCGCGATAATCGCTGTCAATCGTGCCAGGGCTATTGGGCAAGGTGATCCCATGCTTGAGAGCAAGCCCCGAGCGCGGGCGCAATTGCACCTCATATCCCGCAGGAACCTCCAGATGCAGCCCCGTCGGGATCAAGGCCCGTGCGCCTGGCGCCAATGAAATCCCCGTCCGGTCAGGGAAGTTCGCGCGCAGGTCCGCACCCGCCGCCTGCGCGCTTTCATAGCGCGGCAAAGGCTGCGAGCGGTCCGCCGCCTCTGCCCATTTCAGCTTCACGGTGATCATCGCGCCCGCCTCTTTTTGCTGTCTTCCACTATGCCCGCCAAGGGCGCGAAATCTATTGCACCAAAGCCTCGGCAATACGCGCGGCCAGCTTCTCTGCCACCGCCCCCTTGCCCATACGCGGCCAGCTTTCGGCGCCGTCGCCGGAAATCAAGACCACGGCATTTTCGCTGCCGCCCATGATGCCGGTTTCGGGGCGCACGTCATTGGCCACGATCCAATCGCATCCTTTACGCTCCCGTTTCGCCGTTGCATGGGCGACCACATCATCGGTCTCGGCGGCAAAACCGACGACCAGTTTCGGACGCCCCTGCGCCATCTGGCTCACCCCCGCGAGGATATCGGGGTTCTCGGAAAATTCCAAAACCGGCAAAGCGCCGTCTTTTTTCTTGATTTTCGAGGCCGAAGCCGAGGCCACGCGCCAGTCGGCCACAGCGGCCGCAAACACTGCCGCATCGGCGGGCAAGGCGCTCTCGACCGCCTCTTTCATTTGCGCCGCAGTTTCGACCCGCACCACCTCGACATGCGGCGGCGGCGGCACATCGGCGGGGCCCGTCACAAACACCACCTCGGCCCCCAAAGCCGCCAGCGCCGCAGCAATCGCCGTGCCCTGCGCACCGGACGAGCGATTGGCAATATATCTCACCGGATCAATGGGTTCATGGGTCGGACCAGAGGTCACAATGATGCGCTTGCCTTGCAAGACCCCCGCTTCGAAATAGGTCTCGGCCGCCATCAAAATATCGGGCACCTCGGCCATACGCCCCGCGCCGAATTCGCCGCAGGCCATTTCGCCCGCATCGGGGCCGACAAAGCGAATGCCATCGGATTTGAGTTGCGCAATATTGCGCTGCGTGGCCGGATGCTCCCACATGCGCACATTCATCGCAGGCGCGATAAGCACCGGCGTGTCGGTCGCCAGCAAAAGCGTCGAGGCCAGATCATTGGCATGGCCCTGTGCCATCTTGGCCATCAGATCCGCCGTTGCGGGGGCCACCACGATCAAATCGGCGCTGCGCGACAATTGGATATGGCCCATCTCGGCTTCGGTGGTCAGATCAAAGAGATCGCGGTGCACCGGCGCACCCGCCAAAGCCGCCACCGACAAGGGCGTGACAAATTCTTCTGCAGCGCGCGTCAAAACGGGCGTGACCTCGGCGCCCAATCCTTTGAGCCGCCGGATCAAATCCAAGGATTTATAAGCCGCGATCCCGCCGCCGATGATGAGCAAAATGCGTTTGGATGCCAGCATTTGGCGTCTCTCCCCTGATGCGCGCGCGGCGCGCCGACCCCGCCGACACTAGGCAGTTGGCCGCCAAGGGGCAAGAGCAAGGCAAAGCACAATAAGACCCGCAAATATCGCGGCCCCGACACGTCATGGGATCACATCACCCCAAAAGCTCCAGAACCTCGCGCCCGTGGCTTTCGAGGCTCTTTCGCATTTTGGCAAAGGCTGCGACCTCCAATTGCCGCACCCGCTCTTTGGACAGGTTCAACTCTTGGCCAAGACTTTCCAACGTGCGCGGATCGTCGCGCAGCTTGCGCTCGCGAATGATCAGCCGCTCGCGCGCATTGAGCCTATCCATCGCCTCGACGAGCCATGCGCGCAGGGCCGCGCGGTCGTGGTCTTGCTCGACGATCTGCTCGGCCTGCGCACCGTCATCTTCCAGCGCGTCGATCCATTCGCGCCCCTCGTCTTCGGCCGATTGCGTCGCATTGAGCGAGAAATCAGAGCCGGACAGGCGCCCTTCCATCATCTCCACATCACGCAGCGGCACGCCGATTTCATGGGCAATCATTTTGCGCAACTGATAGCCGTCAAGCGTCTCGCCCTGCGCCATGGCTTCGCGCTCGATCTGCGCACGCACGCGGCGCATGTTGAAAAACAGCGATTTTTGCGAAGAGGTGCTGCCGGTGCGCACCATCGACCAATTGCGCATGACGTATTCTTGGATCGAGGCCTTGATCCACCACACGGCATAGGTCGAAAACCGCACGCCCCGATCAGGGTCGAATTTATCGGCCGCCTTCATCAACCCGAGCCCCGCCTCTTGGATCAGATCATTCATCGGCGCGCCGTAACGGCGAAACTTGCCCGCCATAGAAATCGCCAAACGCATATAGGCCGTGATCAGCCGGTGCAGCGCCGCCTCGTCGCGCTCGTCGCGCCATGCATAGGCCAGCGCCAATTCCGTTTCCGCGTCGAGCATCTCTGCCTTCATCGCGCGGCGCGAAAATGTGAAATCCTGTGGTGCGTCCAATGCCATTTTGCGGCCCCCGTTCGCTGTGCGTCCATCCGTGTCGGCGCCTCAAAGCATCTTAGGCGCGCTTGCGCCCTCGGCCCTGTGAGGTCATAAGAACTACGCGCCAGACGGCATTTGGTTCAAAAAAAGGATGCGAGGATGTTGCCAAAACTGACTTTGATCCTAGGGGGCGTTGCCTCGGGGAAATCCGATTTTGCGGAAAACCTCATTCTTTCCAGCGGGCTAGAGCCATACTATATCGCCACGGCCGAGGCGCTGGATGATGAAATGCGCACCAAGATCGCGCGCCACCGCACAGAACGCGGCGCAAAATGGCGCACCATTGAGGCGCCGCTGGAAGCCGCCGCGAGTTTGGGCGAGTTGCCCGAAGGCAGCGCGGCGCTTCTCGATTGCGCCACCATGTGGCTGAGCAATCAGATGATGGCGAACCGCGAGATCGAGGCCGAAACCGCGCGCCTGCTCCACGCGCTTGAGGCCGCCCCTACGCCCGTCGTCATTGTCTCTAACGAGGTCGGATTTGGCGGCATCGCGGGCGACAGCCTTTCGCGGGCTTTTGCCAATGCCCAAGGGCGGCTCAACCGCGAACTGGCGGCAATCTGCGATCAGGTGACCCTCGTCGCCGCCGGATTGCCGCTCCACCTCAAGACCGCGCCATGAGCCGGTTTTTCTGGGTCCGCCATGGGCCGACACATGCAAATTCCATGGTCGGTTGGTCGGATATTCCAGCCGATCTGAGCGACGCCGCCCTGATTGCCCGCGTTGACGCCCATTTGCCGCAAGATGCTTTGGTGATCTCCTCCGATCTGATCCGCGCGGTCGATACGGCGACGGCCATCGGAGGGGCGCGCAGGCGCCTGCCCCATGATCGTGATCTGCGCGAAATCCATTTCGGCGCATGGGAATTGCAACGGTTCAACGAGGTTGATGACCCCGCCCATATCAAAAGGTTTTGGGAAGAGCCGGGCGATGTGAAAGCCCCCGATGGCGAAAGCTGGAACGATCTTCACGTCCGCGTCAGCGCCGCCGCACAGCGCCTGATCGCCGCCCATCCGGGCCGTGACATCATCGCCGTCGCCCATTTCGGCGCGATCCTCAGCCAAGTGCAAACCGCCCGCGGGCAAACCGCCTCCGAGGCTTTCGCCCAAAAAATCGACAATCTCTCGGTGACCGAATTGCACTGGACCGGCGATCCCGCAGGCCCGTGGCGCCCTCATCGGGTCAATCACATTCCGTGATGCGGCTCAGCGCGCAATTTCATTTGCTCTTGCGCAGGGCGCTGGCCTAGCCTTGGCTCATATTGATTTCACAAGGCAGGGTCATGACTTACACACTTTATATCGGCGATCGCACATTTTCGAGCTGGTCGCTGCGCGGCTGGTTGATGCTGGAAAAATTCGGGCTTCCCTATACCGAAAACATGATCGGACTTTATGGCGGCACAATGGCCGATGATATGGCCCCGCTCGCGCCTGCGCGGCTGGTTCCGACGCTCAAAACACCCGAGGGGGTGATCATCGGTGAGAGCCTTGCGATGGCCGAAACCCTCGCCGAGCGGCACCCCGACGCGGGGCTTTGGCCCGCCGATCCCGCCGCGCGCGCCCATGCGCGATGGCTTTGCGCCGAAATGCACGCGGGCTTTACCGCCCTGCGCGGCGCCTGCCCCATGCAATTGGAGCATCAATATCGCGACTTTGAGCCAAGCCAAGCCGTACGCGACGATCTTGCGCGGATCCAAGAGCTTTGGGCCCTTGCGCGCAGCCATGCGCCGGACGGGCCGTGGCTTTTTGGGGCATATTCGCTGGCCGATGTGTTCTATGCGCCCGTCGCCGCACGCATCGCCGGTTACGGTCTCGATGTCGGCCCCGAAGCCGCCGCATATGTCGCGCGCCACCTCGCCGATCCGACCTTCAAAGCATGGCGCGCCGAAGGGCTCAAAACGCGCTACGATCCCTACCCTTACGGCGAGAACCTGACGGCCTCGCCATGGCCGGAACCCATCTGATCCCTTAACACTTCGTAAACCTCTCCCGCGTTAACCATGATAAACGCCTCGGCTTTGTGAGGCGGGTTCACCGCGGGAGACCCCATGACCACACGCGCCTATACGGTGGCCTTCGACGGCGTCGATGCGCGCAGTGTCGAGGTGCAATGCGCCGTCAGCGCCGGCATGCCCGCGCTCGCCGTGGTCGGATTGCCGGACAAGGCCGTCTCGGAAGCGCGCGAACGCGTGCGCGCGGCGCTCACATCGATGGGCATCGCGCTGCCCTCCAAACGTATCACGATCAATCTCTCGCCCGCCGACCTTCCCAAGGCGGGCAGCCATTTTGACCTGCCCATCGCCTTGGCCATGCTTGCGGCGCTTGAGGTGATCCCCAAGGACGCGGTGGAAGGCGCGGTTGCCTTGGGCGAGCTGTCGCTCGACGGCGGCCTTGTTGCGGTGACCGGCGCCTTGCCTGCGGCTCTTCATGCGGCTGCCGAAGACAGGCTTCTCATCTGCCCTGCCGCCTGCGGGTCCGAAGCCGCATGGGTGGGTGATGCGCAGGTGCTTGCGCCGCGCTCTCTGGCCGCCATCGTTGCGCATTTCAACGGGCGCAGCCCTTTGCACCTTGCCGCGCCCCGCAGCATCGACACGCCCGCCCTGCCCGCAAACGATATGGCCGAAGTCAAAGGACAAGAGCGCGCGAAACGGGCGCTCGAAATCGCCGCCGCAGGGCGCCATCATATCCTCATGGTCGGCACCCCTGGATCTGGAAAATCGATGCTGGCCGCACGCCTGCCCGCGCTTATGCCGACGATGAATGCGGCCGAGGCGCTCGAAACCTCGATCATCCATTCGGTCGCTGGCGTGCTGCCCGAGGGCGGGCTGCGCATCGCGCGCCCGTTTCAACACCCGCATCACACCGCCTCGACCGCCGCCTTGGTCGGAGGCGGACGCCGCGCCGGTCCAGGTGAAATCAGCCTTGCCCACAACGGAATACTCTTCATGGACGAATTCCCCGAATTTCCCCGCAGCGCGCTCGAAACCCTGCGCCAACCGCTTGAAACCGGCGAGGTGACCGTAAGCCGCGCCAATGCCCATGTCAGATATCCGGCAAAATTTCTGCTGGTCGCCGCTGCAAACCCCTGCAAATGCGGATATTTTTCCGATCCCGCCCGCGCCTGCGCGCGCGTCCCTGCCTGCGGCGACGAGTATATGGGCCGCATTTCCGGCCCGCTCTTGGATCGGTTCGATCTGCGCATCGAGGTGCCGCCTGTCTCATTTCAGGACCTCGACCTGCCCGCCACCGGCGACAGCAGCGCCGCGATTGCCGCCCGCGTCGCCGCCGCGCGCACCGTGCAAAACGCACGTTTTGCCGCGCACCCGACCGCGCGCCTCAACGCCGATGCGGAGGGAAAGCTTCTCGAAGAGATCGCCGCGCCCGACCCCGAAGGACGCGACATCCTGACCCGCGCGGCGCAGCGTTTTGGCATGACGGCCCGCGGCTATCACCGCGTGCTACGCGTGGCCCGCACCATCGCGGACCTTGCGCAAAGCGAGAGCGTGCGCAAACCGCATATCGCCGAGGCCATCAGCTTTCGCCTCACCTCGCTGAAAGAGTTTTGATCCAGCCGGACAGATGCGCCAGATCGTCGCGCGCCTGCGGCAAATAGCGATGAAACATCTGCCAAACATGGGGCATGCCTGCGCGCAGATGCAGATCGACATCAACGCCCGCCTCACGCATCCGCGCCGCAATCCGGCGGCTATCGTCCAGCAGAATTTCATCCGTACTCGCCGCCAAGTAGACAGGACAAGCTCCTGAAAAATGAGCATAAAGAGGGGATGCGCGTGGATCACTGGCATCGTGACCTTGTAAATACATCTGCCCGATTTCATCCATTCGCGCGGCGGGCAAAATGACCTCCGCAGCAGCATTGCTTATGACGCTTGGGCCGCTGTTGCACATGTCAGTATAGGCCGAGAGCGCAAAACATCCGCGCGGCTGCGGCAAGCCTGTCGCGCAAATATGCGCCAAGAGCGCCAAGGCCAAACCGCCCCCCGCGCTATCCCCGCCGATCACAATATCATTTGGCGCAACGCCCCGCGCGATCAATGCCTCATAGCTCGCCACGGCATCGTCAAAGGCCGCTGGAAAAGGCGCATCGGGCGCAAGCCGGTAGTCGGGCAAAACGGCGCTCATCTTTGTCATCTTCGACAGTTCGACCAGCATCGCGGCATGGGTGCGCGGGGCGCCAAAAATATAGGCACCACCATGAAAATAAAGCAAAACGCCCGCCTCTTGGCGACCGATGTCAAGACACTCCAGAGTGCCGATACGGTTTTGGGATAACGGCACGCACCTATCCGGCCGAAACAGGATCCGCGCTTTGCGCGCAAAGGCGTAGCGCGCCTCGGCCGGATCACTGACGCGGGATAAAAACCGGCGCTCGAACAGGCGCAAAGCGCCGTTCAATAGCCACAGCCGCAGGCTCATTGGCGCTTGGCTTCAATCGCCAACCAGATTTTCTCGGCGATATTCGTGCCGTCAAACCGCTCCAACTCCTGAATGCCGGTCGGCGAGGTCACGTTGATTTCTGTCAGATAGTCGCCGATCACGTCGATCCCGACAAAGACCTGACCTTTTTCACGCAAGAGCGGACCAATCGCGGCGCAAATCTCGAGATCACGCTCCGTTAGGCCGATCTTCTCGGGCCGCCCGCCCACATGCATGTTCGAGCGCGTTTCTCCTTCGGCGGGCACACGGTTGATCGCACCCACCGGCGCCCCACCGACCAAGATGATCCGCTTGTCGCCCTTGGACACCGCAGGCAGAAACTTTTGGACAATCAATGGCTCGCGCGAAAAACCTGTGAACAGCTCGTGCAAGGACGCGAGGTTGCGGTCGCTTTGCGTCAACCGGAAAACCCCCGCGCCGCCATTGCCATATAGCGGCTTGAGAATGATATCGCCGTGCTTTTCCTTGAACGCGCGAATGGTCTGCAAATCGCGCGCAATGGTCGTCGGCGGGGTCAGGTCGGGAAAATCCAGAACCAGAAGCTTTTCAGGGTAATTGCGCACCCAAAACGGATCGTTGACCACAAGCGTGGTGTCTTTTAACCGGTCCAACAGATGCGTCGTGGTGATATAAAACATGTCAAACGGCGGGTCTTGGCGCAGCCAAACGACATCGAACTCCGCCAGATCAACCACCTGCTCGGCACCGAGCGAGAAATGGTTTCCCTCAACCCGCTGCACCGTAAGCGGCCAGCCCCGCGCGGTGATCCGCCCCTCTTCGTAAGCCAAGCAATCCGGCGTGTAGTAAAAAAGCTCATGCCCGCGCGCCTGCGCCTCTTCGGCAATGCGGAAGGTGCTATCGGCATTAATGTTGATCGGACCGATGGGGTCCATTTGAAATGCAATCTTCATCGCGCGCCTCTCAAGCTGTGTCTCCACTTACATGGCGCAAGCTCGGGCTGAGGGCAAATCAGAAATCCGCGAAAAGCCCCTCGCGGGTCTCGATCTCGCCAAAGCGATTGACCGTGGCCAGATCGACGCGCATCTCGGTCAATTGCCCATTCGGGCAATGGCCAAGGTATTCGGAGGCGGCGCGAAAAATTCGTTGTAACTGCCTGATGGTCAGATGCTCAGCCGCCCTTGCGTGGCTGCTACTGGCCTTGACCTCCACGACAACAATCGCATCATCGCGCCCGAATATCAGGTCGATCTCGCCGCTTTTTCCGCGCCACCTCTCCTCAAGAAGGCGATACCCGCCACGCTGGTAATGACGCGCGACGGCCTCTTCTGCGGCGCGGCCGTAAAGATAGGCCACCTGCCCCCGACTGCGACGCGCCAAGGCTGCAGGCGGCAAAGGCACGGCACGGGCCGCCGCGAAATCAAATTCCATCTGCAGGCTCATACCGGCCCCTCAAACTTTGCCTTTGTCCAATTCCAGCGCGACTTGATAGACCTGCCGACGCGGCAAGTTAAACCGCGCAGAAATCGCATCAGCAGCATCGCGCACCGACATCTCGGCGAGCGCTTTGTTCACTTCTTGTTCTAGCTCAATCTGGTTAATGGAAGGTAAATGCCCGCGGTCGATCAGCACAACAATCTCGCCTTTGAGCGTTTTCTCGGCGCAGGTCTGCGCGACCTGCGCGAGCGTGCCGCGTAGCACCTCTTCGAATTTCTTGGTCAACTCGCGGCAAACGGCCACTTGGCGCTCTTCGCCCATGACCTCCGCCGCGTCGCGCAGCATGGCGGCGATGCGTTTGGGCGATTCGTAAAAGGCCAAGGTCGCCGGCACATCTTTGAGCGCCGCAAGGGCGGTTTTCCGCTGTCCTTTGGCGCTTGGCAAAAACCCTGCAAACATGAACCGATCCGTCGGCAATCCGGCAATCGTCAGCGCCGTGATCACCGCCGATGGTCCGGGCGCGGAGGTGACAAGATACCCCTCCTCGCGCGCCGCGCGGGCCAGATCAAAACCGGGGTCGGCAACAAGCGGCGTTCCCGCCTCGGACCCATAGGCCACAGATTTCCCTTCGGCCAGATATTGCAGCAATCTGGGGCGTATCTTGCCGCCATTATGGTCGTGATAGGACAGCATCGGCCGATCCCCGACGGCAATCGCGTGAATATCCATCAGCTTGCGCATCGTGCGCGTGTCTTCGGCGGCCAGAACATCCGCGCTGGCAAGGATATCAAGCGCGCGCAGCGTGATATCACGCGCCGTGCCAATCGGCGTTGCAATCAAATACAGCCCGCCCGCAAGCGGGCCGTTTTTCGCACCGTAAACCGCGCTGTTCGGATTCATGTCTAGACCCGCCCCTCTGTGTCTCTATTATATTGTCTCGAAACAAAGGCCCAGAACGGGCCATCCGATCTCGAGGGAGTGAGATTACTTATGTTTGCTGTTTTAACCCCCGCCCGCAAGGGCCTTCGCCGCGTGATCCCTTGGGTCGCCTCTGCTGTTGCTGCCGTCGCACTTGCCGCTTGTGAGCCTTTGGCGATTCCCGGGGCTGGCATGGCGGGCGGGCCAAAGATCGACGCCAATGCCCCCGTTCCCGTCGCCCTCTTGGTGCCGCGCGGATCGGGCAATCCCGGAGATGACCTGCTGGCGCAAAGCCTTGAAAACGCGGCCCGCTTGGCCATCACCGATTTGAGCGGCGTGAAAATCGATTTGCGCGTTTACGGCACGGCGGGCAACGCAGGCCAAGCGCAGACCGCCGCGAAACAGGCCGTCGCGGATGGCGCCAAAATCATCCTCGGCCCCGTCTTTGCCGAAGCCGCGAATGCCGCCGGTGTCGCGGTTGCCCCTTCGGGCGTCAACGTGATGTCGTTTTCCAACAATGTGACCATCGCGGGCGGCAATGTCTTTGTGCTTGGCCCGACCTTTGACAACACGGCCAACCGTTTGGCCAATTACGCCGCGCGCCAAGGCAAAAGACGCATCCTCATCGCCCATGCCGATAACATCGGCGGGCAGCTCGGGGCGCAGGCGATCTCGGGCGCGGTGAGCCGCGCGGGCGGAGCCATCGCCGGATCCGTAGGCTATGAATTCTCGCAACAAGGGTTGATCGCGGCCATTCCGCAGATCAAAGCCGCCGCCACCAACGGCGCGGCGGATGCGATTTTCATGACCGCCAATTCCGATGCCGATCTGCCGCTTCTGTCGCAAATGTTGCCAGAGGCCGGTCTGCCCTCCTCGTCGATGCAATACATCGGCCTGACCCGTTGGGACGTGCCCGCGCAAACCACCGATCTGCCAGGAGTTCAGGGCGGATGGTTTGCCTTGCCCGATCCCGCTTTGGCCGCACAATTCCAATCGCGCTACAGCGCCGCCTTTGGCAGCCCGCCCCATCCCATTGGCGGTTTGGCCTATGACGGGATCGCAGCCATCGGCGCATTGGTCAAAGCTGGCAAGGCCGATGCATTGACCGCCTCGGCCCTGACGCAAAGCGCAGGGTTCCAAGGCGTCGGCGGCGTGTTCCGTTTGCGCCCCAATGGCACCAACGAGCGCGGATTAGCGGTGGCCACGATCCAGAACAAAAAGGTCGTGATCCTCGATCCCGCGCCGCGCGGCTTCTCTGGCGGCGGATTTTAAGCACCCCGCCCGCGCCCGCCGCGTTCCCAAGACCAAACGCATAGATCGCGCGCTTCGCTCACCGGCGGGGCGCGCGATTTGCATTGGCCAAGACCCCATCGCTCCGGCCCTGATGTGGCAAAAGCCGCGCTTTTCCCTGCCTCATGCGCATGTTAACACATCGCCAAGACGGATCGCGCTATGCATGGCCTCGCCCGCCCCATGCACGCCCAGAAAAAAGAACAGGCTTGATGACAAAATTGCCTCCCCCGCCGCAGAACCTGATCTGTGATGCGCAAGATATTTTTGACGCCCCCGCCCTGCGCGCACATCTGGATGCGCAAATTGCCAAGGACACCAGCCCCGCCGCTGTGCGCAAAGCAACGGTCGAGGCGCTTAGTGCCGAGCGAGAGCGCGGCAATGCGGCGATTGAACAGGCCTTTGCCGCGCGTCCCTTCGACGCCGATCCGGTGACGCGGGCCTATACCTATCTGACCGATTGTCTGGTCCTGACGACCTTTGACATCGCTTTGACCTATTTGCACCCTGCCCCGAAAGGCGCGGAAAACCGCCTCGCTTTGGTGGCGGTCGGCGGCTACGGGCGCGGCGAAATGGCCCCCCATTCCGATGTCGATCTGCTGTTTCTAACCCCGTCGAAAATCACCGCATGGGCCGAGCAGGTGATCGAAGCCATGCTCTATATCTTGTGGGACCTGCGCCTCAAGGTCGGCCATTCCAGCCGCACGATCCGCGATTGCATCAAACTGGGCGGCGAGGATTTCACCATCCGCACCGCGCTTTTGGAGCACCGCACCCTTGGCGGCGATCTCAAACTGGCCGAGGAGTTGGACCAAAAGCTGTGGAGTGAACTGTTCAAAGGCTCCGAGCGCGAATTCATCGAGGCCAAGCTTGAAGAGCGCGACAGCCGCCATGAGAAACAAGGCGGCCAACGCTACGTGGTCGAGCCGAATGTCAAGGAAGGCAAAGGCGGGCTGCGCGATCTGCAATCGCTCTATTGGATCGCCAAATATCTCTACAAGGTGCAAACCACGCAAGAACTGGTCGATCTGGGGGTCTTTCGCAAAGACGAATACGCCAAATTCGCCGCAGCGCAGGAATTCCTTTGGGCCGTGCGCTGCCATTTGCATTTGATCGCGGATCGCCCCGCCGACCAATTGACCTTTGATGCGCAGGTCGAGGTGGCGGCGCGCATGGGCTATAGCGACAAAACCGGCCGCCGCGCGGTCGAACACTTCATGCAAGAGTACTTCCGCCACGCCACGGCGGTCGGTGACCTGACCCGCATTTTTCTGACCAAACTCGAAGCGGCACATGTGAAATCCGGCCCGCTGCTAGAGCGGATTTTCCGCCGCACGCCCAAGGTCAAAGACCTCTACGAGGTGATCAACAACCGCCTCGCGATCGCAGATCGGGACGTGTTTTTGGACAATAAGCTCAACATCTTGCGCCTCTTCGAAGAGGCCTTGCGCACGGGCATGTTGATCCACCCCGACGCCATGCGTCTGGTGACGGCGAACCTGCATCTGATCGACGATGCGATGCGCAACGACAAAGAAGCCCAGCGCATTTTCCTCGACCTGCTGATCAAACACGGCAACCCCGAACGCGCCCTGCGCCGGATGAATGAATTGGGCGTTCTGGCCGCCTTTATTCCCGAATTCGAACCCATCGTCGCGATGATGCAATTCAACATGTATCACAGCTACACGGTGGACGAGCACACGATTCAGGTGATCCGCAACCTCGCCCAGATCGAGCGCCGCGAGCTTGACGAGGAACTCCCCGTGGCCTCCTCAATCCTTGAGAAAGGGGTCAACCGCAAGGTGCTCTATATCGCCATGCTTTTGCATGACATCGGCAAAGGGCGCGAGCTTGATCACTCGGTGCTGGGGGCGCAGATCGCCCGCAAGGTCGCGCCGAGACTGGGGCTAAACAAACAAGACAGCGAAACGGTCGAATGGCTGGTGCGCTATCATTTGCTCATGTCGGATATGGCGCAAAAACGCGATATCGCCGATCCGCGCACGGTGCGCGATTTTGCCAAGGCCGTGCAATCGGTCAAACGGCTTGATCTGTTGACCGTCTTGACCGTCTGCGACATTCGCGGCGTCGGGCCGGGAGTTTGGAACAACTGGAAAGCCTCGCTTTTGCGCGCGCTCTACCGCCAAACGCGCGTCGCCTTGGAACACGGGCTCGAGGCGCTCAACCGCGAGCAACGCGGCACCGAAGCCAAGCGAAACCTACGCGCCGAATTCCCCGATTGGCCCGAGAAGAAGCTGCGCGTCGAGATCAACCGCCACTACCCGCCCTATTGGCAAGGTCTGCACGTCACCGCCCATGCGCTGTTTGCGACCATGCTCGACGGGATCGATGACGACGAAATCCGCATTGATTTGCACCCTGACGAGGACCGCGACGCCACCCGCGCGCTTTTTGCTCTGGTCGATCACCCCGGTATCTTTAGCCGCCTTTCCGGTGCCTTGGCCTTGGTCGGGGCCAATGTCGTGGATGCGCGCACCTATACGTCGAAAGACGGCTATGCCACGGCGGCCTTTTGGATACAGGACGCCGACGGCCACCCTTTCGAGGCCGAGCGCTTGCCGCGGCTGCGCACGATGATCCAAAAGACCCTCAAAGGCGAGGTCGTCGCCCGCGATGCGATCAAGTCGCGCGACAAGATCAAAAAGCGCGAGCGCGCCTTCAATGTGCCCACCTCGATCACCTTTGATAACGAGGGATCGGAGATTTACACCATCATCGAAGTCGACACCCGCGACCGTCCGGGGCTTTTGTATGATCTGGCCCGCACTATGGCCAATAACAACGTCTATATCGCCAATGCGGGCATCGCGACCTATGGCGAGCAGGTGGTCGATACCTTCTACGTCAAGGATATGTTCGGGCTGAAATACTACTCCGAGTCCAAGCGCGCCTCTTTGGAAAAAAAGCTGCGCGAAGCGATCGAGCAAGGGGCAAAGCAGGCCGTTTTGTCGTAGCGACATCTTTGTCCTAGCACCATCGCGCCGCTGCCCGCCTCGGCGCGATGCGAGGCCGCGCATACGACCGGCACAGCGCAAACCGCCTGCGCCCGTGCAGGCGCCGCCGCGCGCTCGCTCAACCTCGCCCCGATCTCGCGCTGTGTTTTTCCCATAGGCGGCGCGCGCCGCGCTTGGTATACCCGTCTCCATAGGGCGCCCACATCACGAGGCCCCACGAGCAGCCGCCCCGCCGCCATCCGCGCAGGGGCGCAAGGGTATGAGGACGCCGCCCATGAAACCGATCCGCTTGATGTCGGGTTTCCTGACCGTAGGGTTCTGGACGCTTGCAAGCCGTGTTCTGGGCGTGCTGCGCGAGGTGATCTTGCTGGCCTACATCGGTCCTGGTCCGGTGCTGGACGCTTTTGTCGCCGCCTTCCGCTTGCCCAATATGTTCCGCCGCTTTTTCGCCGAAGGCGCGTTTAACGCCGCCTTTGTGCCGATGTTTTCCAAACGGCTCGAAGCGGATGACGACCCCATCGGGTTTTGCCGCGAGGCGCTCAGCGGGCTGGCCTTTGTGCTTATGCTGTTTTGCGCATTGGCGCTGTTGTTCATGCCGGCGCTGGTCTGGGCCACGGCTTCGGGTTTTGCCGGTTCCGAGCGCTTCGATCTGACGGTCGAATTTGGCCGCGTGGTCTTTCCCTATATTTTCTTCATCTCGCTGGCAGCGCTGTTTTCTGGCGTGTTGAACGCGGCGGGCCATTTCGCCGCTGCCGCGGCTGCGCCTGTTTTGCTCAACATCGGGGTGATCGGCGCGATGATCGGCGCGGCGCTTTTGGACGGGCCGATTGCCACGGCTCTGGTCTGGGCCGTGCCCTTCACCGGCGCGGCGCAGCTTGGGCTGGTCTGGCGCGCGGCGGATAAGGCGGGCCTGCGCATCCGGCCCCAGCGCCCGCGCTGGACCCCGCAAATGAAAGCGCTCGTCAAAGTCGCCGTGCCCGCCGCGCTGGCGGGCGGGGTGATGCAAATCAACCTTCTGGTCGGGCAACAGGTCGCCTCGCATTTCGACAAGGCGGTCGGCTGGCTCTATGCTGCGGACCGGCTTTATCAATTGCCGCTGGGAGTGGTGGGCATTGCCGTGGGCATCGTTTTGCTGCCCGACCTGTCGCGCCGCTTGCAGGCCGGTGATGATGCGGGCGGGCGCGAGGCGCTGAGCCGAGCGGCGGAAATCTCTTTGGCGCTGACCATCCCCGCCGCCGTGGCCCTCGTGGTGATCCCCCTGTCCTTGGTCTCGGTACTTTTCGAGCGCGGCGCAACAGGGACCGCCGACACTGCCGCCATGGCCCAAGCCGTCGCCGTTTACGGCCTCGGCCTGCCCGCCTTCGTGATGCAAAAAGTGCTACAGCCGCTGTTTTTTGCGCGCGGCGATACGAAATCTCCGTTCCGGTTTGCGGTGATCGCGGTGATCATCAATGCCGTCATCGCCTTCGGGCTCAGCCCCTCTATCGGCTGGATCGCCTGCGCTTGGGCGACGACGATAGCGGGCTGGGGCATGGTTGCGTTGCTGATCCTCGGCAGCCGCAGCTTTGGCGAGGTGGCCCGCTTTGACGCGCGCTATCACAAACGCATCTGGCGTATCCTGATCGCCGCCTTCGCCATGGGCGCGCTGCTCTACGGCGCGCAGCTTGTGCTGGCGCCGCTTTTGGCCATGAGCGGGCTGCGCTATGGGGCGCTGGTGGTCTTGATCGCGGTGGGCATCATCGGGTATTTCGCCATCGCGCAAATGGTCGGCGCGCTGCATCTGTCCGAAGTCAAAGGCGCGATGCGGCGGCGCAAAGGGTGAGCGCAAGCACGCCATTGTGATGGGCACGCCGATGTGATCGCCGAAGCCAAGCCCCCCCTTGCGCCGCGCCGCAAATCCACCACGATGCAGACCATGACCAACAAGACCATCGATTTTCTGCGCCTGAGTGCTTTTGACCGCGCCGATATTGCCGCCCATATGTCCGATGCGCGTATGGCGGAACACATGCCGTTGCTCAAGACGCCATGGGACATCGCGCAGGCCGAGGCCTTTGTCGCCGCCAAAGAGGCCACATGGGCCGAAAACGGATTGGGTCATTGGGGGTTTGCGCGCGGCGGGCGCTATCTGGGCTGGGGCGGGTTTCAGCGCGAGGGCCGTGGCGCGGAGGCCGAATGGGATTTCGGCCTTGTGCTGCGCCCCGAGGTCTTTGGATTGGGGCCAAGGATCGCGCGGCAGGCTCTGGCCTATGCCCGAGGCGATCCGCGCATCCCTTTCGTGACCTTTCTATTGCCGCCCACGCGCCGCCATCTGCGCCCGCTGGGGCGGCTGGGCGCGCGCCGCATCGGGCAAGTCACCCACGGCGGCGAAACCTTCGTTAAATTCCGCCTTGAAACCGCTTAGTCGCGGCGCAGCTTGCCGCGGATGCGGTGCCAGCTTCCAGGGCTGACCAGAAGCGAGATCGCAAACCCCGCTGCAAACCCTGCCAGATCGGCCACCCAATCCTTGCTGCCATTGGGGAAAATCACGCTGAACACCAATTGGATCGCCATCAGCATCCCGATCAGGGAAAAGGCGCGGCCTTGATGTTCGCCCGTGGCCGCCAGTTTGACCCACAGCAGATAGGTAAAGGCCCCGATCAACCCGTAAACGGCCGGAAATGCGCCGATCAGCACCGGATCATTGGTCAAGAGCCCAAAGGCCAGCGCGCCGAAAACGCCCGATCCGAAAAACACCGCCAAGGTCGGCAAGGCGCCAAACACCTCGCCCACCCATTTGCCCAGCGCCAACAGCATCACACCGGCAAAAGCCGCCTGCGTAAAGGAGCCATGCACAAACAGATAGGTGACGAAACGGATCAGATGCTCTTTGGGGTATTGCCCGTTGGCGAGCATCCAACCGAACACATCGCCGGAGAATGCATAGGCTTGCACCGCCTCCAAGCGCCATCCAACCGCACCTGGCCCGCCGACAAGCCCCCGCGCCCCTGCCGAAAAGGCGATCTCGATCCCCGCGATGAGCAAGAACAGCGCCACAACAAAGGGCGGCATCGGGTTGACGGGGCTGGCGTTCGGGCCGCTATTGGGCCTATGGGGCGGGGTTTGCATCGGCGGCTCTCTCCTCGGGCTTCGGCCTTCGCTTGACGGGCCGCTGGGCCCTAGGTAAGCCAAGGCCTCAGATAAATCCAGATGGAGAGACATCATGACGGATGCGGTCCAAACGCAATCCCGCGGCCCACAAGCCTTCACCCCCCGCGTGTTTTCAGGCATCCAGCCCTCGGGCGGTTTGACCCTTGGCAATTACCTTGGCGCGATCAAGCGCTTTGTCGATATGCAAGAAAGCGGGATCGAGACGCTTTATTGCATGGTCGATCTGCACGCGATCACCGTCTGGCAAGACCCCGATGCCTTGCGCCGCCAAACCCGCGAATTGGCCGCAGGTTACATCGCGGCGGGCCTCGATCCGGCCAAATCCATGCTGTTCAACCAAAGCCAAGTGCCCGAACACGCGCAATTGGGCTGGATTTTCAATTGCGTGGCGCGCATGGGCTGGATGAGCCGCATGACGCAGTTCAAGGACAAAGCTGGCAAGAACCGTGAGAATGCCTCGCTGGGCCTCTTTGCCTATCCCGCGCTGATGGCCGCCGATATCTTGGTCTATCACGCCACCCATGTCCCCGTGGGCGAGGACCAAAAGCAGCATATCGAACTGACGCGCGACGTGGCGGCCAAGTTCAACCACGATTACGGCGTTGATTTCTTCCCGATGACCGAACCGGTGATCGAGGGCGCGGCCACGCGGGTGATGAGCCTGCGCGACGGGTCGAAGAAAATGTCGAAATCCGACCCTTCGGACGCCAGCCGGATCAATATGACCGATGACGCCGAGGCCATCGCCAAGAAAATCCGCAAGGCCAAAACCGACCCCGAGGCCCTGCCCTCCGAGGCCAAGGGTTTGGAAGATCGCCCCGAGGCGCGCAATCTGGTGAACATCTATGCGGGATTGGCGGATATGAGCGTCGATGCGGTTCTGGCCGAAGCGGGCGGCAAGCAGTTCTCGCAATTCAAACCGATGCTCGTCGATCTGGCGGTCGCCAAACTCTCGCCGATCAGCACCGAGATGGCCCGCCTGATGGAGCATCCCGACGAGATCGACCGCATCCTGACCAAAGGCGCCACCCGCGCCCGCCAGATCGCAGCCCCGATCCTCGCGCAAACCTACGATATCGTCGGTATGGTGGTGCCCAAAGCCTGACGCAGACCGCCGTCCCGCTAAGGCAGGGGGACGGCGGAAAAACAAGCAAGAACGCAGCAACGCGCCGGATCAGCCCGAGATCAATTGCGTCTCGGGCCGGTTTGGGTTATTTTTAGCCACGGTCGCAATTTTCGGCCCGATTTACCCCTGCACCGGTCGTCATTTCATGACCGGGCACAGGGTCCGATTTTTTACGACTGACTATTTTTGACAACCCAATTTAAAGGAATGAGATATGAAACATCTTCTCTCGGCACTCGTGCTATCGACGCTTCCCCTGTCTGTAAATGCTGCCGTCATCGACCTCGACATCACCGGCTCTTGGACCGCCGCCGATTTCGGCACAAACCCCGTTGATGGCCAAGTTGACGGCGATGACGACGTCTTTGGCCTATCGCCCTATGACGGGTCGGTCACCGTCTCCTTGCGCGTCGATACCGCAGGCGCGATCGTTTACACCACGGGCGAAGCGGGCGTGACCCACGACTGGTATGGCTATCAAACCGTTGAAGTTCTTGAGGATGTGATGCTTGGATCCGCCACATGGAGCGCAGGCGTGATCCCGACCTTCCTCGACGGACCCGAAGGCACACAGGCCTATCTGTGGACCGATACCGATATCACGGCGGGAGATCCGACGCGGCTCTCCTTCCGCATCTTCGGCGAACATGACGGTGGCACTGCCGATATGTTTTTCGGCTCGCGCACGGCCACGACCATCGGTGACCAGTTTCTTGTCTGGGAATATTACCGTGGCGATGAAATCCGCTCGGCAACCTATTCCGCCATGGCCGCGCCTGCCGTTCCGTTGCCCGCCGCTGCATGGGGCTTGCTGACGGGGCTTGCGGCGCTGTTTGGCCTGCGCCGCCGCAAAGGGGCAAACCCCGCCTTCGCCTAAGCGCAAATGAGCAAGACCTCCAAGGGTGCGCTCTTGCACCCTTGGGGGGCTTTGCCGCGCCACTGCGCACCCGCGCACCATGTCTCTCTATATTCTCGCAATTGTGCATAATTTGCGCAGATGCCATCTTCCTCGCACCCCAAACGCGAGGCAATGATGACCAAACCTGTCCACCCCCAAACCCGCATCGGCCATGTCCACCTCAAGGTCTCTGACCTCGAACGCGCCATCGGCTTTTACTCCGGCGTGCTCGGATTCGAGCTGCAACAACGCTATGGCGCTCAGGCGGCGTTTTTGTCGGCGGGCGGTTATCATCACCATATCGGGCTCAACACATGGGAAAGCCAAGGCGCAGGCCCCGCGCCGCGCGGCCACCCTGGCCTCTATCACACCGCCTTCCTCTACCCTGATCGCGCCGCGCTTGGCGATGCGCTGCGCCGTGTTCTGGAGGCGGGGATCGCACTCGACGGCGCTGCCGATCATGGCGTATCGGAGGCGATCTACCTGTCGGACCCTGACGGCAACGGGGTTGAACTCTACTGTGACCGCGCCGAGGCCGATTGGCCCCGCGACGACAGCGGCACGCTCAAAATGGTCAACGCCCCGCTCGATCTGGAGGCGCTTTTGGCCGAGGCGGCCTAAGCCACCTTCGCCGCGCGGCCTATGTTGCGCGGCAACCGCCCCCTTGCGCCGCTGCGCCGCGCCTCATCATCTCCATTGCCCCGCTGCGCTGCCTGCGGCATGATCCGCCGCGAAGGAGACCGATCATGCGTAAATTCCTCGTTGTGCTGGACGACAGCCGCGAATGCCTCAACGCCATGCGGTTCGCGGCGATGCGCGCGGCCAATACCGGCGGCGGCGTTGAAATCCTCTCGGTGATCGAGCCGGACGAATTCAACCACTGGATCGGCGTTTCGGATTTGATGCGCGAAGAGGCGCGCGAGCGGATCGAAGTGCATTTCGAGGTTTTCGCCAAATGGATGCGCGACAAACAGGGCATCGACCCCGAATTGGTGATCCGCGAGGGCGAACCGGTGGCGCAGATCATCGCCCAAGTGCAGGACGATCCCGATATCGGCGTTCTGGTGCTTGGCGCGGGCACCGGCCGCAAAGGCCCTGGCCCCTTGGTGACGCAACTGACCAAGAACGCCGGAAGCCTGCCGATCCCGATCACCATCGTGCCTGGCGATATGTCCAAAGAGCGGCTCGAGGCGGTCACCTGAGGCGCGCGGCGCCGTCGCCGCGCTCTGCATCGCAAAGGGATGGCCCGCCGATCAGGCGCTGGGTCCGGTAAAGCCAAAGACCCGCCGCACAGTTTAGAACCATTCTAAACCTTGACACGGACCGCGCCCGAGCGCATATCTGAACCCAACCAGAAAGGGCGCATCATGTTCATTCAAACCGAATCCACCCCGAACCCCGCCACGCTCAAATTCCTCCCCGGGCAAAGCGTTCTGGAGATGGGCACCGCCGATTTCCCCGATGCCTCCGGCGCGGCAATCTCGCCCTTGGCACAGCGTATCTTTGCGGTGGACGGGGTCGCAGGTGTGTTCTTTGGCACCGATTTCATCACCGTCACCAAATCCGAAGCCGTGGATTGGGACCATATCAAACCCGCCCTTCTCGGCGCAATCATGGAGCATTTCCAATCCGGCCAACCGGTTATGGCCTCGGATGCGGCGGCGCCCTCCTCGGGCCATGCCGAACATAGCGGCGAAGACGGCGAGATCGTGGTGCAGATCAAGGAATTGCTCGACACCCGTGTGCGCCCCGCCGTGGCTCAAGATGGCGGCGACATCACCTTCCACGGGTTTGAACGCGGCGTTGTCTATTTGCATATGCAGGGCGCTTGCGCCGGTTGCCCCTCCTCGACGCTGACCCTCAAAATGGGCATCGAGAACCTGCTGCGCCATTATATTCCCGAAGTGACCGAAGTGCGCCCCGTCGCAGTTTGACCGGCGCATCCCTATGGCATTGATCCTCGGATTTGACACATCGGCCGCGCATTGCGCGGCCGCTTTGCTTGAAGGCGACAGGCTGCTCGAAGCGCGCGCCGAACCCATGAGCCGCGGCCAAGCCGAGCGCCTGATGGGCCTGCTCGAAGAGCTGCTCGCGCGCCACGGCAAGGCATGGGCGGATCTGGACGGGATCGGCGTTGGCGTCGGGCCTGGAAACTTTACCGGCATCCGCATTTCGGTCTCGGCGGCGCGGGGCTTGGCCTTGGCGCTGCCCAAGGCCCCAGCGATCGGCGTGTCGACCTTTGCGGCCATCGCCTTTGACGCGCCCGGCGCCATCGCCGCCGTTCCCGCCCCCCGCGACCAGCTTTACACCAATGCCGATCCCGCCGCGCCCGCCCTGTTGCCGCGCGACAAGGCCGAAGCCCTTGGCCCTCTGGCCCTGCCGCCCGAGGCCGCAACACTCGCCGAAAACATCGCCCGCGTGGCCGCCGCGCGCCTCGCCGTCTCGCGCGAGCATCCCGCCCCCGCGCCGCTTTATATCCGCGCCGCCGATGCCGCCCCGCCGCGCGACCCCGCGCCGGTGATTTTACCGTGACCGAGGGCCTGCCCGACAGGCTCGCGGTAATCCATGCGGCCGCCTTTATCCATGACCGCCCGTGGAGCGCAAAGGAACTGGCCGCGCTGATGGCCTCGCCGCATGTTTTTGCTTGCGCCCTGCCCAATAGCTCCGCTCCGCACGCTTTTGCCCTTGGCCGCGTTGTGGCGGGCGAGGCAGAGCTTTTGACGATTGCCTGCGCTTCGGCGCATCAAGGCCAGGGCTTTGGCCGCGCCGCGCTGCAAGCCTTTGAAGCCGAAGCGCGCCTGCGCGCCGCCGATCAGGCCTTTTTGGACGTCGCCGATGACAACGCCCCCGCCCGCGGGCTTTATCAGCGCGCCGGATATATCGAAACCGGACGCCGCAAGGCCTACTACCGGCGCAAAGGGCGCGCCGATGCAGATGCCTGCCTGATGGTTAAGCAGTTGGCCTAAGGTCAAAGACGCGAAATCGCGCCCCCAGTTGTCCAAATGGTCAGAAACCGGTTGACGCCTTATCGCGCCTGCGGCCTAATCCGGTGCAGGATCACGACGATCTGCGCGTATGCTGGGGGGCTGCGCCCGCCGCGCGCGGGCCGCGATCCCTCCTTGTAAACCGTTTGCCCCGCAAAGAGGGCGTGACATGACTGGGAGACACTCCATGACCTTTATGAAATCTATTCTGAGCGCCGCTGCCGCGACCGCGCTCTGCGCAGGAGCCGCATTGGCCGAACCGGCGCTGATCTTTGACCTTGGCGGGAAATTCGACAAATCCTTCAACGAGGCTGCCTTTAGCGGCGCAGAGCGTTGGGCCAAGGAAACCGGCGGCACCTTTCGCGAGATCGAGTTGAAATCCGAAGCCCAGCGTGAACAGGCCCTGCGCCGTTTCGCCGAAGCCGGCGCCAATCCGATCGTCATGACCGGTTTTGCCTTTGGCAACGTCTTGGGCGAAGTGGCCCCCGATTACCCCGACACCAAATTCGCGATCATCGACATGGTCGTGGATGCGCCCAACGTGCGCTCGGTGGTCTTCAACGAGCACGAAGGTTCCTACCTTGTTGGCATGATGGCGGCCAAAGCGTCGAAATCGGGCACCGTGGGCTTTGTCGGCGGCATGGATATCCCGCTGATCCGCAAATTCGCCTGCGGCTATGTGCAGGGCGTCAAAGCCGTGAACCCCGATGCCAAAATCATCCAGAACATGACCGGCACCACCCCCGCCGCATGGAATGACCCCGTCAAAGGCTCCGAGTTGACCAAAGCACAGATCAGCCAAGGCGCCGATGTGGTCTATGCGGCCGCTGGCGGCACCGGCGTGGGCATTTTGCAAACCGCAGCCGATGAGGGCATCCTCTCGGTCGGCGTCGACAGCAACCAAAACTACATGCACCCCGGCAAGGTTCTGACCTCGATGCTCAAGCGCGTCGACAACGCGGTCTATGATGCGATGAAGGCGGGCACCGATCTGGAAACCGGTTTCAACGTGATGGGCGTCGCCAATGGCGGCATCGACTATGCGCTGGACGAGCATAACGCGTCGCTGGTTGATGACGAAATGGCCGCAATGGTTGACGGCGCGAAGGCCAAAATCGCCAGTGGTGAAATCGTGGTCCACGATTACATGTCCGACAGCACCTGCCCGGTCGAGTAAGTAAAGGTGCCCTGAACCGTTGGTTCGGCTCAGGGCAAACCACATGCAACGATTAATCTTCATATTTGTCTCAGGCCTGCTTCCGCTCATCGCTTCAATTCTGCATGCTGAGCACGAAGCGAACCAGTTGAGTTTCGTGTGCCAATGGACAGCCGCGGAAAACCGCGAATATGAAATCACGATCAACGTGGACCTAACTGCGAAAGTGGCGGATCGTTCAGACGACCCATCCGCCTCCTATTCGGTAATCAAATCTAGCAGCGATGGTATTTGGCTATTAGTCAACGGTACCAACGAGCGCGTCGCAGTGGTGCAAACCATCGAGCGCTCTTCAGTTGGCGGAACGTGGACCGACACGTGGTTGATCAATGATGGGGCAGGCTCCCCCACTAGGGGTGGGTATTGCGTGGAGAAAGATGTTGACTAATTCACCTGCGATCGAACTCAAAGGCATTTCCAAGGCCTTCGGGCCGGTACAGGCCAATAAAGACATCTCCATTCGCGTCATGCCTGGTACGATCCACGGCATTATCGGCGAAAACGGCGCGGGCAAATCCACGCTGATGTCGATCCTTTACGGCTTCTACAAAGCCGACGCGGGCGAGATTTATATCGCGGGCCACAAAACCCGCATCCCCGACAGCCAAGCCGCCATCGCGGCGGGCATCGGCATGGTGTTCCAGCATTTCAAACTGGTCGAAAATTTCACGGTTCTCGAAAACGTCATCCTTGGCGCCGAAGACGGGCGGCTTTTGCGCCCCAGCCTCGCCAAAGCGCGGCGCGAATTGCAATCTTTGGCCTCCGAATACGGTTTGGAGGTCGATCCCGACGCCTTGATCGAAGAGATCGGCGTTGGCATGCAGCAGCGTGTCGAGATCCTCAAGGCGCTCTACCGGCGCGCCGATATCTTGATCCTTGACGAACCGACGGGCGTTTTGACCCCTGCCGAGGCGGACCAGTTGTTTCGCATCCTCGACCGGCTGCGCTCGGAAGGCAAAACCATCATCCTGATCACCCACAAGCTGCGCGAGATTATGGAGATCACCGATACGGTCTCGGTCATGCGGCGCGGCGAAATGACCGCCACGGTCACGACCTCCGAAACCTCGCCAGAGCAGTTGGCGGAATTGATGGTCGGGCGTAAGGTTTTGCTTCAAATCGAAAAAACCGATGCAACCCCGGGCGAGACGGTCTTGGAAATCCGCGGGCTGCGGGTCATTGATGCCGACGGGATCGAGCGGCTGCGCAGCATCGATCTGGAGCTGCGGGCCGGAGAGGTGCTCGGCATCGCGGGGGTGGCGGGCAACGGTCAATCGGCGCTTCTCGAAGTGCTCGGCGGGATGCAAACCGCGACCGGATCGGTGCGCATGAAGGGCCAAGAGCTTGACCTGACGGGGCGCCATTCGGACGGTCGTTCGCGCCGTGCGCGCGGCATCGCCCATGTCCCCGAAGACCGCCAGAGCGAAGGTCTGATCATGGAGTTCGCCGCTTGGGAAAATACGGTGTTCGGCTATCACCGCGACCCCAAATGGGCGCGCGGACCGTTTATGAACAACGCCGCCATCATCGACGAAGCCCAAGCCAAGATGGACCGTTTCGACGTGCGCCCGCCCAATCCGAAACTGGCGGCCAAAAACTTTTCCGGTGGCAATCAGCAAAAGATCGTCGTCGCCCGCGAGATCGAACAATCCCCCGACATTTTGCTCATCGGGCAACCGACGCGCGGCGTCGATATCGGCGCGATCGAGTTCATCCACAACCAGATCATCGCCCTGCGCGACGCGGGCAAGGCGGTGCTTTTGGTCTCGGTCGAGCTGGATGAAATCATGGCGCTTTCGGACCGGATTGCCGTCATGTGCGACGGGCAGATCATGGGCCACGGCCCCGCCGCCAGCGCCGATCATATCGGTTTGGGCTGCCTCATGGCGGGGATGGGCGGCGAAGACACGCAGCGGATGCAGGGCTGGCACATCTCGCAGGCCGCCAAAGCCGAGCCCGCCGCCAATGCCCCCCAAGCAGCAGGGAACCGGTAGATGCAAAAAATGCCACAATGGGCCGATGTGATCCTCGTCCCGCTGATCTCGCTGATCTTGGCCGGAACTCTATCGGCGCTGGTGATCCTTGCCATCGGCGAAAATCCCGTCGAGGCCGTCAAAATCATGGTGCA
The DNA here is from genome assembly GCF_040371945.1 of Litorivita sp. NS0012-18. Classification (NCBI taxonomy): domain Bacteria; kingdom Pseudomonadati; phylum Pseudomonadota; class Alphaproteobacteria; order Rhodobacterales; family Paracoccaceae; genus Litorivita; species Litorivita sp. NS0012-18. The sequence goes on from NZ_BAABWS010000001.1 coordinate 1,137,295, forward strand.
GGGCGCTTTTGGCTCGACCAATGGCTGGGGCTATACGCTCTATTACACCACCAGTTTTATCTTCACGGGGCTGGCCGTCGCCGTGGCCTTTCACGCCGCGATGTTCAATATCGGCGGCGAGGGCCAAGCGATGATCGGCGGGCTTGGCGCGGCGCTGGTGTGCCTTTATGTGCCCTTCCCGCATTGGACCCTCGCGCTGCTCGGCGGCTTTGGCGCGGCGCTGCTTTTTGGTGCGGCTTGGGCGCTGATCCCCGCCTATTTGCAGGCCAAGCGCGGCAGCCACATCGTGATCACCACGATCATGTTCAACTTTATCGCCGCCGCACTGCTCAATTATGTTTTGGTGAATATCCTGCGGCCCCAAGGGGTTATGGACCCGTCCACCGCCAAATTCCCTGAAGCCACGCATTTGCCGACGCTGCATGACATGCTGTTGCCTTTGGGGATCAATTTCTCCAAATCCGCGCCCGCGAATGTCTCTCTCATCGTGGCGCTTTTGGCCTGTGTCTTTGTTTGGGCGCTGATCTGGCGCACGCGGCTGGGCTATGAGATCCGCGCCTTGGGCCATTCGGAAAGCGGCGCGACCTATGCGGGGATTTCCGCGCCCAAAGTGGCAATCATCGCGGTGCTGATCTCGGGCGCATTGGCGGGCGGCATGGCGATCAATAACGTCATGGGCGAGGCCGAACGCCTCGTGATGAACGCCGTGGAAGGCGCGGGGTTCATCGGCATCGCCGTGGCGCTGATGGGGCGCAACCACCCCTTCGGCGTGCTGCTCGCCGCATTGCTCTTCGGCTTTCTCTACCAAGGCGGCGCGGAACTGGCGCTTTGGACCAACATCCCCTCCGAACTCATCGTCGTGATCCAAGCCTTGGTGATCCTCTTCACCGGCGCGCTCGACAATATGGTGCGCATGCCGCTGGAGCGTTTGTTCCTCGCGGTGCGCCGCAAGGAGGGCGCGTGATGGGCGAGTATCTGCCGCAACTGCTCTTGGCGTGGTCGATCCAATGGACTGGCGTCCTCTCCCCCGGACCGGGGGTGATGTTGATCCTCGGCGTGGCAACGACGCGCGGGCGCGGCGCGGCGCTGACCACCGCGCTTGGCATCGGAGTTGGCGCCATCGTTTTGGCCCTGGCCACCGTGCTCGGGCTGGCGGCGCTTCTGGCCAAAACCGCTGGCCTGATGATCGCCGTCAAATTCCTTGGCGCGGGATATCTGCTTTGGATGGCTTACGGCGCCTTCAAAAAAGCCGCCCGCCCGCCGCAAATCAAAGCCGCCGACGCCCCGCACGCGCGCAGCGCGCGCGCCGATGCTCTGGCGGGTTTCTTGATGCAAATTTCCAACCCCAAGGCCTTGCTCTTTTGGGTCGCCATTGCGGCGCTTGGCGGGATCGGCGGCGCGCCGCTGCATGTGATCGCGCTTTTTGTCGCCGGAGCCTTTGTCAATTCGGTCTTGGGGCACGGGCTTTGGGCCGTGCTGCTGTCTTCGGCGCCGATCCGCGCCGGATACGCCCGCGCGCGCCGCCCCGTCGAGGCGCTCTTGGGCCTGTTTTTCCTCGGCTTTGCGGTCAAACTCGCGACAACAAAGGTGTGATGTAGAGATGGACTATCTGACGATCTTGCAAGTGCTCGACAGCAGCATCCGCCTTGCAACGCCCCTGCTTTTGGCCTGTCTTGCGGGGCTGTTTTCCGAGCGCGCAGGCATTTTCGACATCGGGCTGGAGGGCAAAATGCTCGCCGCCGCATTTTTCTCGGCGGCCATTGCCTTTATGACCGGCTCGGTCTGGCTCGGCCTCTTGGCGGGGGTCGCCGCCTCCATGGCGCTTTCGGCGTTGCACGGCATCGCCTCGATCACCTTTCGCGGCAATCAACTGATCTCCGGCGTGGCGATCAATTTCCTTGCCTCGGGCCTCACGGTTCTCATCGCCCAAGCATGGTTTCGCCAAGGCGGGCGCACGCCGTCGCTGATCGGCGGCGCGCGGTTCGAGCAGATCACCCTGCCCTTCGCCATCGGCCCGGATGAGGCCAAAGCCGCCGCGCGCCCCCTATCGGACCTGATCGCCGAGGCTGGCCCGCTGCAACAGGTTTATTCCGAAGTGATCTCGGGGCAGACGATCCTCGTCTATCTCGCGCTGGCCTGTGTGCCCGCAACGTGGTGGCTGCTCTATCGCACGCGCTTCGGCCTGCGCCTGCGCGCCGTGGGCGAGAACCCTGCCGCCGTCGATACGGCGGGGGTTTCGGTGATCGGCCTGCGCTTTGCCGCTGTGGCGATCTGCGGCGTGCTGTGCGGCATTGCGGGGGGCTATCTGGCGACCGCCTTGCAAGCCGGATTTGTCAAAGAGATGAGCGCAGGGCGCGGATTCATCGCCCTCGCGGCGCTGATTTTTGCGAAATGGCGGCCGTGGTATGCGCTTGGTGCCACTTTGCTCTTTGGCCTGCTCCAAGCCATCGCGCTGCGCTTCCAAAGCATCGAGCTTGCGGGCATCCCTCTGCCGGTGCAATTCATGGACGCGCTGCCCTATATCTTGACGGTGGTGATCCTCGCGGGCTTCGTCGGCAAAGCCATCCCGCCACGCGCCGGCGGTGAACCTTACATCAAGGAACGATAGGCTAGACTGCCCCGCGCGCTGCGGCCTTTTTTCGCGCCAAACATCGCAGGCCGATTGCTTTTTGCTGCGCTGCCGCGTTAGGAGTGGATATGCAAATCTACCTGCCCATCGCCGAAGTCTCGGTCAACATGTTCCTGCTTTTGGGGCTGGGCGGAATTGTGGGCATTTTGTCCGGCATGTTTGGCGTTGGCGGCGGTTTTTTGATCACGCCCTTGCTGTTTTTTGTCGGCATTCCGCCCGCCGTTGCGGTGGCCACCTCAGCCAATCAAATCGTCGCCTCCTCCTTCTCGGCGCTTTTGGCGCATCTGAGGCGCAAGAATGTCGACCTGCGCATGGGCACCGTTTTGTTGCTCGGCGGTCTGGCCGGTTCGGCGCTTGGCGTGATGGCGTTCAATTACCTCAAGGCGCTCGGCCAAGTCGATTTGATGGTCAACCTGTGTTACGTGGTTTTTCTGGGCATCGTCGGCGGTTTGATGATGGTGGAAAGCCTGCGCGCCATGCGCCGCAGCAAGGCCAGCACCCCCAAACCGCGCCGTCAGCGCGGATGGATCACCGCACTTCCGTTCAAAATGCGGTTTCGCACATCGGGGCTTTATATCTCGGTTCTGCCGCCCGTGATGGTCGGGCTGTTTGTCGGTGTGCTCTCGGCCGTCATGGGGGTCGGCGGCGGCTTCATCATGGTGCCCGCGATGATCTATCTGCTTGGAATGCCAACCAAAGTCGTGATCGGCACCTCGCTTTACCAGATCCTTTTTGTCACCGCCTTCACGACACTTTTGCACGCGACGACCAACCATACCGTCGACATCGCCTTGGCGGTTTTGTTGATCCTCGGCGGCGTCGTGGGGGCGCAATTCGGCACGCGGATCGGCGCGAAAATGCGGCCCGAATCCTTGCGCGTCCTGCTCGGGGCCTTGGTGCTTTTGGTCTGCGCCAAACTGGCGCTTGACCTGCTCTTGCCGCCCAGCGAGGTCTACTCCGTCGCGCCGATGGTCGCCAAATGATCGCGCGCATCGGGGCCATACTGCTTGCATGGCTTTGCGCCGCGCCGCTCTGCGCCCAAGAGGATATCGTGCTCGGCCTGTCGCAAGACAGCATCGCCATCACCGCCGATTTCTCCGGATCCGAGCTTTTGATCTTTGGCGCGATCAAGCGCGAAGCCCCGATCCCTCCCGAAAACCTCGATGTGGTGATCACCGTCGCAGGGCCGCTCGCGCCGCTTGTTGTGCGGCGCAAGGAGCGGCGTTACGGCATCTGGATCAACACCGAATCCGAAGTCATCGACGCCGCGCCTTCCTTCTACGCCGTGGCCAGCTCCGCGCCTTTGGGTGAGGTGATTTCCGCCAAGGATGACCGGCGCGAACGCATCTCGATCCCGCGCGCGGTGCGGGCCTATACGGCGCGGCTGTTGAACCCGCGCGGCAAGGATTTCGCCGATGCGGTGATCCGTATCCGCACCGATGAAGGCGCGTTCATACAGCTCGATAGCACCGTCGAAGTGGCCCAAGACACGCTGTTTAGCACCTCGATTTCGCTGCCCGCGAATTTGACCGATGGAATGTATCAGGTGCGCATATTCCTTGCCCGCAGCGGGAATATCATTGCCAGCCACGACAGCGACATCGCCGTGCGCAAAGTCGGTTTGGAGCAGTTTTTGTTCAATCTCTCGCGCCGCCAACCTCTGGTCTACGGGCTGTTGTCTTTGGCTTTGGCGGTGCTGGCCGGATGGGGGGCCTCGGCGCTGTTCCGGTTGATCCGCGAACGCTGATCCGGCGTTAGCCGCGGCCGATATGCGGCATCTTGGTCGCCATCAGCATCATGCTTTGCACATTCGCCTCAAGCGGCAACTGCGCCATGGCGAGCACCGATTTGGCCACATCCGCGACATCCATCACCGGCGGCGCATCCTTGGGGTTTTGCGCGATGATCTCCTCCAAAAGCGCCGTGCGCGCATTGCCGATATCGATCTGCCCGCAGGCGATATTATAGGCCCGCCCGTCCAAGGACAGGGTCTTGGTCAATCCCGACACCCCGTGTTTTGTCGTGGTGTAACAGGTCGATCCCGCGCGCGGGCTATGGGCCGAAACCGACCCGTTGTTGATGATCCGCCCGCCTTGGGGGTTTTGTGCGCGCATTTGGCGAACGGCCGCGCGCGCAGCCAAAAACATCCCCGTCAGATTGAGATCGACCACCGATTGCCACTCGGCAAGGCTGATCTCGTCAATCGGGGCCATCGGTCCGAACATTCCCGCATTATTGAACAATACGTCGAGCCGCCCAGCCTTTTGGATGAAGCGCTCGAATGCGGCCTCGACCTGCGCCTCGTCGGTTACGTCGGCGGGCAAAATCACCGCCGCATCGCCGCGCCCTTGCGCCAAATCCTCAAGCGGCTCGGCGCGGCGCGCCAAAAGCCCGACGCGCCACCCCGCGTCCAAAAACGCCTGCGCGCACGCGGCGCCGATGCCGCTGCTTGCGCCAGTGATCATGATGCTGTTCATGGGGCCGCCTCCGATTGCAATTTCAGTTCCAAGGGCACGCTTGCGGGCGTCAAATCATCGACCGTCAATCCATAGGTCGGCTTTGCCAGACGGTTGCGCACCACCCAATAAAGCCGCTGCTCGGCGCGGGTGATCGCCACATAGGCCAGCCGTTTCCAAAGCGGTTGACCCGCCTCGATCCGGCCCATTTTGGCCGCCACATAGAGGTCGGGCGCAAAGACCTGAACATTCTCCCACTGGCTGCCCTGCGCCTTGTGAATCGTCACCGCCGCCCCGTGCAAAAACGTCGCCCCCATACGGGCGGCAAAGGGGATAAAGGGTTCTTCCTCATCAGGTTTTTCGATTTTCACGATAGAAGCCGCCGAAAGTTGCGGGTCTTCCGCCCCCATCACATGAAGCCGCGAAAACCCCGGTTTGCGCCCCTCGCCCAAATAGACCACCTGCGCGCCTTTGATCAGGCCGCGCGCCTCAAGATCGAGCCGTTTCTTGCGATGTTTGAGCGGCAATTCCAACCCGTCGCAGATCAGCGGCTCTCCGGCCAAAAGCGCGGTTTCGGGCGCGCCATGCACGGCGCGAAAGGCGTTGATCAACCGGATGCGCGTGGCATTGCGCCAGACCAGAACCGGACTGCGCGCCATCAAATCCACCTCGACACGGCTGGCCCAGATCACGCGGTCGTCGCACTTGGCCTTCTCTTCGATCATCGCCTCGAAGTGATGGAATTCAAGCGCCGGATCGGCCAGAGCATGGGCCAGATCCAAGATCGGATTGTCGGCGTCTTGGCGGTGGATGCGGCTCAATTCGAGCTTCGCAGGCGCGCTCAGCCCGTCAAACACCATCGACCCCGATTGCCCGACAGGGGCAAGCTGCGCCGGATCGCCAAACAGCACAAGGGTGGAAAAAATCTCTTTGAGATCATTGAATTGCTTTTCGTCGAGCATCGAGCTCTCATCGACGAAACCGATATCAAGCCCCTCTTCGCGCCGCTTCCATCCGGTGATGAAATCCGACCCGCGCAGCCCCGCCGCCGCCATCGCACCCGGAATGGATTTGTTGCTTTGAAAGAAGGCAAAGGCGCGGTCAAGCGCAACCTCAGTCAACCCGTCGATCTCGGGCCGCTCGCCATTGCCCGCCAACCATTCGGCGATGCGCTCGTATTCGGGATCATAGACCGGCGTATAAAGAATGCGGTGGATCGTCGTCGCGGGCACCCCGCGCAGACGCAAAACGCTGGCCGCTTTATTGGTCGGCGCGAGGATCGCGAGGCTGCGTTTGTCGCGCGCTTTGCGGCTTTCGAAATCGCCGCTGACCAATTGCACCCCCGCCTCTTCCATGGCGCGGTAAAGCTCTGCGAGCAGGAGCGTTTTGCCCGACCCCGCCTTGCCGATCACGGCCAGAACCTGCGAGGCGCCGCCATCACGCGGCGGGGTCAGGGTCGCATTTTCGATATCCACACCCGCCCCGCGCAGCGCCTCGGCGATGCTGTCAAAGGCGGCGGCCTGATCGTGGGAGAATGTGACGCTGGAGACGGGGGCAAGTTGGGACATGGCGCAACGATAAATCACCGCGCCATGAAGGGCCAGAGACCATCCTTTGCCGAAGGCCTATCAGGTGCGATTTGCGGTGCGGATCAGGCGGATTTTGCCATGCGTTGGCGGGTTTTGCGCCCAAAGGCACGCTCGAACCAAAGCCGTGACAATTGCGGGGAGATACCCGCGCGCTGCGCCACGCGCGCCTGCGCCTCGGGGGTGAACTCCCACAGGCCGACGGAAATCTTGTCGCGCCCCGCCCCTTGCGAGCCAAGCACCTCGGGCGAGGAGCCGATCAGGCGATAGATGCGCACCATGCGCGCGTCGAACACACCGGCGTAGTGTTTGACGCCAAAACCGGTCATCACCTCGCCGCCCGCCAGCATCAGCGCGGCGGCGGTATTGGGATCGGTGTCGCGCGCGAGGCAAAAGCGGGTGCATTCCCAAATCAGCGGGCTTTCAATATGCACGCCGCCGGTCAAATGGCTGAAGTGATCGTTGATCATCACCGGCCCCGTGGTGGGCAACAACCGCATCGAGCCGCCGTGGGTGCCATCGGCCTTTTCCCAAATCACATAAAGCGGGTTGAGCGCGTCATATTCATCGCGCTCCTCACCGTTTGCATCCACGGTGACCTCCCAACCAAGGCGGGTTTTGAATTGGTCCGCACGGTCAAGAAACATCGAGCGCGCCAGTTTGGGATAAGCATGAAGATCGTTGGCATAGATATAGCGGATCATTTGGAAGCCCCTTTTTCCGATGAGAACAAAAGGAGAATAGCGCTATATGGTTAACGCACCCCAACCAGCGCGCGCCCATGTCAAGAAGGCTCAACAGGCCTTAAAAATAAGGAAAACACCCGCGCGCCGCAGGTCAAGGGGCGCGCGGGTAAAGAAATTCTATACGACGATCAGCCCGCGCGACAACGCCCGCGCAACGGCGTGAGTCGTATTCATCGCGCCCAGCTTGAAGCGCGCGGCCTCGATATAGACCCGCAGCGTATGCTCGGAAATCGCGAGCGTTTCGGCAACCTGAGCGCGGCTGTATCCGATCGCCAAAAGCGTCATGGCATCGATCTCGCGCGGCGAGAGCGGCTGCGCAGGCTCCGGCGTACGATCGGGTTCGAACTCGATGGCCTTTTGATTGAAGTAATGCGCGATCAGGATCAGATCGCGGCGGTTCGCCTCGGTAAAGGCCGCCCAAGTGTCATCGTCGCAATTGTGCGAAACGGTGAAGAGCGCGAACTGGCCGTTGGGACCGCGGATAGGCACGGAGTAGCCTTGATTGCCGACCCCATGGGCGATGGCATCCGCTTGAAAGGCCCGCGCCGCTTTGCTGCTCCAATCCAGTCGCTTCCAATCCACCGGATGGAAGCGTTGGTAGCAGCCGACCACAACGGGATCGACGCGCAGGTAGTCTTTTAAGATGTAATGTTGAACCCATTCAGGGTCATAGGTGCCGCATCCATATTGTTCACCATTGCTGCTGACCCAATGATAGACGAGATGATCGACCTTGAAGACGTCGCGAAGCGCTTCGCTGACGTCTTGCATATGTTCAAGCTCGGAGGCCTGTTCGAGATCCTCCAATATAGCTTCCAGCCGTTGTTGCCTCGGTGCAGGCATGTTGTCGCGGCCCCTTTCCATGCGACGCAAGCTCTGCCGCAGCGATCAGCGTGGCATCATCCAGCTGTTCAGCCAAGGCTGTCAAACCATTGCCCGAAGCAAAAGTTTTCAAGTCGGAGAGTACGTCCAGTATCCAGTCATTCTGCATGGTGAATCTCGCCCGTGAGTGGTTAACGAATGGTTAATAATATCGTAGCACGCGAGTGAAAAATGCGAAATTCGCGTATTTCCACTCCCCAAAAATAGTGAGGCCAGAGATTCTAAGGCCTTGTTTTATAAAAACGCACCCATTCGAACCAAAAAGCCTGCGAACCGATCACTCGATTCGCAGGCTTAGAATGACCCAGACTTGTTAAAGACAGGGTTAATCTTGATCGGGCGCGGCTTACTTGCCCGCTTCGATCACGTCCTCAACGGTGCGCAAACCGGTTTTGGGCGCTTGGACCAGAACGGCCATGTTGCCCGGCTTGTGCTCGTTGCGCAGCATTTTCATATGCGCCGCGGGGATGTCATCCCATGCGAAGACTTCGGACATGCACGGATCAAGGCGGCGCTCGATCATCAGGCGGTTGGCCGATGCGGCTTGCTTAAGGTTGGCGAAGTGCGAGCCTTGCAAACGCTTCTGGTGCATCCACATATAGCGCACGTCGAAGGTGCAGTTGAAGCCCGAGGTGCCGGCGCAGATCACAACGATACCGCCCTTTTTCACCACAAGGGTCGAAACGGGGAAGGTCGCCTCACCGGGGTGTTCGAACACCATATCGACGCTCACGCCCTTGCCGGTGATGTCCCAGATCGCCTTGCCGAACTTGCGCGCTTCTTTGAGCCATTCGTTGTATTCGGGGCTGTTCACCGTGGGCAATTGGCCCCAGCAGTTGAAATCCTTGCGGTTGATCACGCCCTTGGCGCCCTGATCCATCACAAACTGGCGTTTGCTCTCGTCCGAGATCACACCGATCGCATTGGCACCGGCGGTATTCGCCAATTGGATCGCATAGGAGCCAAGACCGCCCGACGCGCCCCAAACCAGAACGTTCTGACCGGGCTTGAGCTCATGGGGGTGGTGACCAAAGAGCATACGATATGCGGTGGCCAGCGTCAGCGTGTAGCAAGCGGCCTCTTCCCATGTCAGGTGCTTGGGGCGCGGCATAAGCTGCTGCGCTTGCACGCGGGTGAACTGTGCGAAAGATCCGTCGCCGGTCTCGTAGCCCCAGATACGTTGCGTCGGAGAGAACATCGGATCGCCGCCGTTGCACTCTTCGTCGTCGCCGTCATCTTGGTTACAGTGAATGACCACCTCGTCGCCGACTTTCCATGTCTTGACCTTGTCACCCACGGCCCAAACGATGCCCGAGGCATCGGAGCCCGCGATGTGATAGGGATCGCCATGCACGTCAAAGGGGCTGATCGGCTGACCGAGGCCCGCCCAAACGCCGTTATAGTTGACGCCAGCGGCCATCACGAGCACCAGAACCTCGTGGCTGTCGATTTGCCACGTGTCCACGACCTCTTTCTTGAACGACGTGTCCGGCTCGCCGTGACGCTCGCGGCGGATCGCCCAAGCATACATTTGCTTTGGCACATGGCCCAGCGGCGGCATCTCGCCAATCTCGTAAAGGTCTTTCTTTGGTGCGTCGTATTGCGCGAAATCAGCCATAGTAGCCTCCTGTGCGTGTCTCCATGCCGCAATGCAGAATCGCGGCCCATCGGGGGTAGAGATATTAACGTGCGCGCAACAATGCAATCCTACTTATGGCGATTTTGAAATTTTATAACCTCGCAGGCGCAGAAATTACGCGACGTTTTCGCGATCCTCTTCTCTTTTCGCGCTGGGTGCCCATATTCAAGGCATGTCTCATCCGCCTCCCCCGCTCTCCACCGGTTTTCATAACAGCGAGCGACAACTGGCCGCCGCCCTGTTTTGGGAGGCCTTCGGCGCCAAGCTTGGAAAGATCATGGCGCCAGCGCCGAAAGCCACGGCATTTTTCGCGCAAACCCTCGATCCTGACTACTGTGTCTGCGCGCGCACGCCGCAAGGCCGCTTGCTCGGGCTTGCGGGGTTCAAAACCTCTCAGGGGGCGTTTTCCGGCGGCGGGCTTACGGAATTGGCCCAGCATTATGGCTGGTGGCATACGCTTTTGCGCGCTCCGGTGCTTGCTGCGCTTGAACGCAAGCTGACGCCGGATGAATTGCTGATGGACGGTATTTTTGTGACCAAAGAGGCGCGCGGGCGCGGGGTCGGATCGGCCTTGCTCACCGCCATCAAGCAAACCGCCGTGACGCGCGGGTATCGGCAGCTACGCCTTGATGTGATCGACACCAATCCGCGGGCGCGCGCCCTCTATGAACGCCAAGGTTTCGTTGCGGGCGAGACCCACTCCGCATGGCCATTGCGGCGGATATTGGGGTTTTCCTATGCGACCACGATGATCTGGGCCCCGCCCGAGAGCGCAGATACGACCGGTTTGGCCGAATAATGCCGCAGGGTTGCGACTTATGCCGCATTGCGGCGAATTGACGTAGACATGAAATTCCGGCTATCTAATCGGTAACGCAATAATATTGCTCAACTGATTCATCCCTATGCCGCCGGAGGCCTGCCATGACCGATGCACCCGAAGTGAAAAAAGACCGCCCTTGGCTGATCCGGACCTATTCGGGTCACTCCACGGCCAAAGCCTCCAACGCGCTTTATCGTGGCAACCTCGCCAAGGGGCAAACCGGCCTGTCGGTGGCTTTCGATTTGCCCACCCAAACCGGATATGACAGCGATCACATCCTCAGCCGCGGCGAAGTCGGCAAGGTTGGCGTGCCGGTGTGCCATATCGGCGATATGCGCACCCTCTTCGACCAGATCCCTCTGGAGCAGATGAACACCTCGATGACCATCAACGCCACCGCGCCTTGGCTGCTCTCGCTTTATATCGCCGCCGCCGAAGAGCAAGGCGCCGATATCTCCAAGCTGCAAGGCACGGTGCAAAACGACATCATCAAGGAATACCTCAGCCGCGGCACCTATATCTTGCCGCCCAAACCCTCGCTCAAACTGATCGCGGATGTGGCTGAATATTGCTATACCAACGTGCCCAAATGGAACCCGATGAACGTGTGCTCCTATCACCTGCAAGAGGCGGGCGCGACGCCGGAGCAAGAATTGTCCTTTGCCCTTGCCACCGCCATTGCGGTTCTCGACGAGCTGAAAGACAAAGTCCCCGCCGAAGATTTCCCCACCCTCGTGGGCCGGATTTCCTTCTTTGTGAACGCGGGCATCCGTTTTGTGACCGAGATGTGCAAAATGCGCGCCTTTGTCGAATTGTGGGACGAGATCACCGCCGAGCGCTACGGCATCACCGATCCGAAATTCCGCCGCTTCCGCTATGGCGTGCAGGTCAACAGCCTTGGCCTGACCGAGCAACAGCCCGAAAACAACGTCTACCGCATCCTGATCGAGATGCTGGCCGTGACCTTGTCGAAAAACGCCCGCGCCCGCGCCGTGCAATTGCCCGCATGGAACGAGGCGCTCGGCCTGCCGCGCCCGTGGGATCAACAATGGTCGATGCGGATGCAGCAGATCATGGCCTATGAAACCGACCTGCTCGAATATGAGGACCTGTTCGACGGCAACCCCGCCGTGGACGCCAAGGTCGCCGCGCTCAAGGAAGGGGCGCGCGCTGAATTGGCCAACCTCGACAGCATGGGCGGCGCGATCTCCTCGATCGAATATATGAAATCGCGCCTCGTCGAGAGCAACGCCGAGCGTTTGGGCCGTATCGAAAAGAACGAAACCATCGTGGTGGGCGTCAACAAATGGCAACAGGGCGAGCCTTCGCCGCTGATGACCGGCGATGGCGGCATTATGGTCGTCGATCCGGCCGTCGAGAACGAACAGATCAGCCGTTTGAACGAGTGGCGCGCCGCGCGTGACAGCGATGCGGTGGAAAAAGCCCTTGCCGATCTGCGCGCTGCTGCGGCGGCGGGCGACAACGTCATGGGTCCGTCGATCGCGGCGGCCAAGGCGGGGGTCACCACCGGCGAATGGGCCGCGCAAATGCGCAGCGTCTTTGGCGAATACCGCGGCCCGACCGGCGTGTCGGGATCGGTGTCGAACAAGACCGAAGGCCTTGATGACATCCGCGATGCGGTCAACACCGTCTCGGACAAATTGGGCCGCCGCCTCAAGTTCCTCGTCGGCAAACCCGGCCTTGACGGGCATTCCAACGGCGCCGAGCAAATCGCCTTCCGCGCCCGTGATTGCGGCATGGATATCGATTACGAGGGCATCCGCCTGACGCCCGAGCAATTGGTCGAGGCCGCGCAAAACGGCGAGGCCCATGTTGTCGGCCTGTCGATCCTGTCCGGCTCGCATATCCCGCTGGTCGAGGACATGATGGAGCGGATGCGCGCGGCAGGCTTGACGCATATCCCCGTTGTCGTCGGCGGCATCATCCCCGATGACGATGCCAAACGTTTGCTCGCCATGGGTGTGGCCAAGGTCTATACCCCCAAGGATTTCGAGCTCAACACCATCATGATGGACATCGTCACGCTGGTGGACCCGCAATCGGTCGCCGCCGAATAAGAGACATCACGAAATTTGAAAACGGCCCGCCCGACAATCGTCGCGGCGGGCCTTTTCTATTGCGCCGCGCGCGCATAGGCTTGCGCAAAACACAGACCGGAGCCGCCCATGCCCCTCGAAATCCGCCCCCTCATGCAAGCCGACAAAGCCGAATGGCACCGCCTTTGGACCGCCTATCTGACCTTTTACGAAAGCACCCTGCCCGAGGAGGTCAGCAACACCACCTTCGAGCGGCTCCTGTCTGCCGATCACCCCGACCAAAACGCGCGGCTTGCGCTGCTGGACGGGCGCGCGGTGGGCCTCGTCCACTACATCTATCATGCGCACAACTGGAAGCGCGAGCGCGTGTGCTATCTGCAAGACCTCTATGCCGATCCGGATGTGCGCGGCCAAGGCATCGGGCGCGCGCTGATCGAGGCTGTTTATGCCGAGGCCGATGCCAATGGCACGCCCTCGGTCTATTGGATGACCCAAGAGTTCAATGCCACGGCACGCAAGCTCTATGACCGCATCGCCACGCTGACGCCCTTTATCAAATACCAACGCTAATCCATTCGCGAGGAGAGCCCTATGACCATCCATATCGGAGCCGAAAAAGGCCAGATCGCCGAAACCGTCCTCATGCCCGGTGATCCCTACCGTGCCAAATGGGCGGCGCAGACGTTTTTGGAAGGGGCCGAATTGGTCAATGAAACCCGCGGGATGCTCGGCTATACCGGCACATGGAACGGCCACCGCGTCACCATCCAAGGCTCGGGCATGGGGATGCCATCCCTGTCGATCTACGCCAATGAATTGATCCGCGATTACGGCGCGAAAACCTTGATCCGCATCGGCTCCTGCGGTGCGATGCAACATGCGGTCAAGGTGCGCGACATCATCCTCGCCATGACGGCCAGCACGCTTTCGACCCCGTCGAGCGGCATTTTCAAGGAACTCAATTTCGCGCCCTGCTGCGATTTTGGCCTTTTGTCCGCCGCCGCCGAGGCCGCCAAATCGGTGGATGTCGCAACCCATGTCGGCGGCATCTATTCGTCGGATGTGTTCTACGACGAGCGCCCCGACCTGACCGAGCAAATGACCCGCCACGGCATTCTGGGCGTCGAAATGGAAGCGGCCGAGCTTTACAATCTCGCTCTGCGCCACGGCGTGCGCGCCTTGGCGGTCCTGACGGTTTCCGACCATCTTTTGACGCAAGACGCCCTACCCTCGGCGGAGCGCGAGCGCAGTTTTGGCGATATGGTCGACATCGCGCTGAAGGCCGCCTTCGCCTGACACTTGAATATCGGCGCGGGCCAAGGCACTGTGACCTTAGGTCATGATTGAGGTGCCGATGCCGTTTTGCCGGTCGTTCCTATCCGCTTTGCTTTTTGCCGCCGCGCCGCTTTGCGCCGCCGCACAAGAGGCGTGGCCCGATCTGGATGCGGTGCTTTTCCCGCAGCTTGCCCAAGGCTCCGGCGTGGTCGAAGCATCGTTCTTTTTGCCCGACCGCCCCGCGCCGCATCAGGCGCGCGAAGCCTTGGCGATTGTCTATGAGTGGATCCAAGGATCGGCGGGCAACACCAGCATCGCCGTCGCCTATTACACATTGGACCACCCGCCGCTGCAATTCACCTTTCACGGCTTGATCTCTGATCTTTATGGTCATAATCCGCGCGACCCGCTGTTTTTGCCCGACCGGATCGAGGTGACGCTGACCACGCTCAAAACCGGCGAGCCGCGCTGTTGCCCGACCGGCGAGACCCGCTATGCCATTGACCGCGCGCGCCTTAAGGCGCGGGTGCTCTGGACCCGATAGGGCGCAATTCGCCGCGCCAGCCCCATCAACACAAGGATATCTTCATGCCCCTTCCCAAACGACAACTTGGTGCCGATGGCCCGATGGTTTCGGCCATCGGCCTTGGCTGTATGAGTTTCGCCGGTTTCTTCGGTGCCACCGAAGACGAAACCTCGATGGACTGCCTCGCCGCCGCCGATGCGGCGGGGATCGATTTTTGGGACACCTCCAATATCTACGGGCTGGGCCGTTCGGAGAATGTGATCGGGTCCTATCTGCGCCAGACCGGTGCCAAGGTGACGCTGGCCACCAAAGGCGGCATCATCGTGCGCCCCGAGCGCCGGATCGACAATACCGAAGACCACCTGCGCGCCGAATTGGAGGGCAGTTTGCAAAAGCTGGGGCGTGACAAGGTCGAGCTTTACTATATCCACCGCCGCGACCCGCGCATCGCGATCGAAGAGGTGGTCGAAACCTTGATGAAGTTCAAAGCCGAAGGCATGATCGACGCCTATGGCCTCTCGGAAGTGTGCCCCGCCACCTTGCGCCGCGCCCATGCGGTGGCGCCCTGCGCGGCGGTGCAAAACGAATATTCGCTTTGGACCCGCTTGCCGGAACTGGGCCTGATCGAGACCTGCGCCGAATTGGGCACGGCGTTTATCCCCTTCTCGCCCTTGGCGCGCGGGATGTTCGGCGAGACCTCGGTCGACCCGGCGCAGATGGGCAAACACGACTGGCGCGCCGTCTCGCCGCGCTTCATGGAGCCGAACTACGCCTATAACCTGGAGAAAATCGACGGGTTCCGCGCATTTTGCCGCGCCAAAGGATGGACCACCTCGGCGGCGGCTCTGGCGTGGGTGCTCGACAAGGGCGATCATCTCATCCCCATCCCCGGCACGCGCAGGGCGGCGCATTTGAACGAATGGCTCGGCGCGGCCGAGATCTCCTTCTCGCAAGAGGACCGCGCCGAGATCGCGCGGCTCTTGCCCGCCGGATTTGCCGCAGGGGATCGCTATTCGGACAGTCAGATGATGGGCGTCGAGCGCTACTGCTAGCCCCTAAAACCCGTGGCCGCCGCCATAGCCGTTGACCGGCGGCGGCGTCCAATCGCCCAAGGCCCCTGCGCGCGGCGTAAAGACCTCGACCCGCATCGGATAGCATTGCGCCGCGTCCGAGCTATGCTCGGCGCTGCAATCGCCACCAGGACAGGCGGAGAGCGCGCCAAGCAGGTCGATCTCGGCGAAAAACTCGATGAAATCACCCTGCCGCGCGGGCGAGGCCTTCATGAAATACTGCCCCGTCTCGCGCGTGAAGCCCGTGCACATAAAGACGTTGAGCACATCATGCACATGCGCCTCGGCCTCTTGCGCCGTCAGCCCTTCGGCCTGCGCCAGCGCGCGGATCAGGTTGCTGTGGCAACAATGGTGATAGTCCTGCCCGCTGAGCAAATGATGGGTATAGGGATCGCAGCGCGTGCCGATCACGTCATGCACCGCGCCGCCATAGGCGTCGATGCCATACCAATCGAGGCTGTCGGCGATCACCGTCGCCATCGGGCGCAAATAGGGGTGGCACGACCACATCCGATCACCCACCGACAGATGGGTGCCATGTAAGGCGCGGGTCTTGCCCGAATAGAACCGCTCGTCCAAACGCTCCGCATTCCACAGGTTCAAATCGCCGACCTGCGACCCTTCGGGCAGGGATATGCGAAAAAACGATCCCGCCGCGACGCGAAACGCCGCTGCCTCGCGGGGCGGCACGGTGACCTGTGCGCTACGCATCGCGCCGCGGCGCGCGGCCATGAGGCGCGGCAGATCGGGGCGCGGCAGGCTGTCGGTGGGATAGCAAATCACCGGCGCGATGGCGCGGCGGGCGGCGGCGTCTTTGGGGGAGCGGGGCTGTGTCATGCGCCCACCTCACAAGAAAAGAGGCGAAAGGGAAAGCCCTCTCGCCTCAAATCCGGTGATTTATCGTCCCGCGCTTCTGCCGCCGTCAGGCCGCGTGGCCGAGCGGCAGATAATCGTCAGGCGCGGCGGGTTTCGCATCGGCGCGCGCCGCGAGCCAAGGCGCGGGCGTGAAATATTCATAAGCGACATTGAGCGCATCAAGCGCGGCTTGCGCTTTGCGCAACTCAGCAGATGTGGGGTGTTTTTGTGCCATTGGGAGCCTCATGGATGTTTGCGTGACGCCCTCCCTGCGTCCATCATGCCGCAACGCAGCATCGCGCACATCCCCCAATTTTCGCAACCACGCCATGCGGTTTTCGCAAAGCTGACCTATGGGTCCAGAACGCAAAACGGGCGCCCCGCAAAAGAGGCGCCCGCAGTGGTCTTTGATCGTTAGCCCGCCCGTTTAAACGGTGCGCTCGACCATCATTTTCTTGATCTCTGCGATGGCCTTGGCGGGGTTGAGGCCCTTGGGGCAGGTCTTGGCGCAGTTCATGATCGTGTGGCAGCGGTAGAGCTTGAACGGATCTTCCAATTCATCCAGACGCTCGCCCGTGGCCTCGTCGCGGCTGTCGATGATCCAGCGGTAAGCATGCAGCAAAGCCGCAGGCCCGAGGTAGCGATCGCCATTCCACCAATAGGAGGGGCAAGACGTCGAGCACGAGGCGCACATCACGCATTCATAAAGACCGTCAAGCTTCTTGCGGTCTTCGATCGACTGGCGCCATTCCTTGGCGGGACGGTTGGTTTTCGTCTCCAGCCACGGCATGATCGAGGCGTGCTGCGCATAGAAATGGGTGAGATCAGGGATCAAATCCTTGACCACCGGCATATGCGGCAGCGGGTAGATTTTCACATCGCCCGAAATCTCGTCCATCCCGTAGATACAGGCCAGCGTGTTGATCCCGTCGATGTTCATCGCGCAAGAGCCACAGATGCCTTCGCGGCACGACCGGCGGAAGGTCAGCGTCGGGTCGATCTCGTTCTTGATCTTGATCAGCGCGTCCAGAACCATCGGGCCGCATTTGTCCATGTCGAGGAAATAGGTATCGACACGCGGGTTTTCCCCCGCGTCCGGATCAAAGCGGTAGATCGAGAATTTGCGCACATTCGTGGCACCCTCGGGCTTGGGCCATGTTTTACCGGTTTTGATGCGGCTGTTCTTGGGTAGGGTCAGTTGGACCATGGGACGATCTCCTTGGCTAAGGCTAGGACATCTGCGCCCGAAGCGGGCGAAGAGCGAGAGTTTCGGTGCGGGGGGTCAAAGCCATCATGCCTCAATTCCCCGTGCAGTAAGAGACGCCGCCATACATGCCCGACATACCGCCCGGACAGGCGCTTTGGTCATAGACATTGAACGGTTTGCGGTGGCGCAAGATATCGGCAGAGGACGGGCGCGCTGCCGAAGCATTGCCCGCCGCATAGCGGTCCGAGGCGACCATGCGTTGCGGCGCCTGCCCCGCCAAACGCCCCGAAATACAGGCATTGAGCAAAGCCGCGCCTTCGGGCGTGCCATCCTCGACCGGCGTGACGACAGGCACGGCGGCCCCCGCCTCATAGGTATAGCTGCCCGGTGCGGCGACATCGAACATACACGAGGTCACAACATCGGGGCGCTTTTGCGAGGTGCAGGCCGCAAGACCCGCCACCATCATCAACCCACCGGCGATTATGAACCCGCCGCGCCGCATCAGAAAGTCCGCGCTTTGGGCGCGATTTTCTTGAGGCTGATGCCGCCTTCATCCTCTGTGGTCAAAGGATCCTTGACCACGGGGCGATAGCTCAGATCGACCTTGTTGCCATCAACGCGGCTGATCGTGTGCACGCGCCATTTCTCGTCGTCGCGGGCGGCGAAATCCTCATGCGCATGGGCGCCGCGGCTTTCTTCGCGCGCTTCGGCACCGACGATGGTGGCCAAAGCGTTGGGCATCAGGTTGGTCAGCTCCAACGTTTCCATCAGGTCCGAGTTCCACACGAGGCTGCGGTCCGTGACCTTCAGATCGCCCAGCTTGCCCGCAATCGCGGTCATCTTCTCAACGCCTTCTTTCATGGTCTTGGCGGTGCGGAACACCGCCGCATCCGCTTGCATCGTGCGCTGCATCTCGAGGCGCAATTCCGCCGTGGGCGTGCCGCCCGAAGCATTGCGCAGCCCGTCGAAACGGTCAAAGGCGCTGTCGATCGAGGCTTGGTTGAGCACGGGGTTCGCGCCCTCGGCGTCCACCACCTTGCCGGCGCGGATCGCGGCGGCACGGCCAAAGACCACCAGATCGATGAGCGAGTTCGAACCCAAACGGTTGGCCCCATGCACCGAGGCACAGCCCGCCTCGCCCACAGCCATCAGACCCGGCACAACGGCATTGGGATCCTTGGCCGTCGGGTTCAACACCTCGCCCCAATAGTTGGTCGGGATACCGCCCATGTTGTAATGCACCGTCGGCAAAACCGGAATCGGCTCTTTGGTGACATCGACACCGGCGAAAATCTTGGCGCTTTCCGAAATCCCCGGAAGACGTTCGGCCAAGGCTTCGGCAGGCAGGTGCGACAGGTTCAGGTGGATGTGATCGCCATGTTCGCCCACACCGCGGCCTTCGCGGATTTCCATCGTCATCGAACGCGAGACGTAATCGCGCGGCGCGAGGTCTTTATATTGGGGCGCGTAACGCTCCATGAACCGCTCGCCTTCGGAGTTGGTCAGATACCCGCCCTCGCCGCGCGCGCCCTCGGTGATCAAACAGCCCGAGCCATAGATGCCGGTCGGGTGGAACTGCACGAACTCCATATCCTGAAGCGCAAGACCCGCGCGCGCCACCATACCGCCGCCGTCACCGGTGCAGGTATGGGCCGAGGTGGCCGAGAAATAGGCGCGGCCATAGCCGCCCGTGGCCAGAACCACCATCTTGGCGTTAAAGATGTGGAAGGTGCCGTCATCAAGCTTCCAGCACACCACGCCTTGGCACACGCCATCATCGGACATGATCAGATCGACGGCGAAATATTCGACATAGAATTCGGCGTTGTTCTTGAGCGATTGCCCGTAAAGCGTATGCAAAATCGCATGGCCGGTCCGGTCGGCGGCGGCGCAGGTACGCTGCACCGCGGGACCATCGCCGAATTCGGTGGTGTGACCGCCAAAGGGACGCTGGTAGATTTTGCCCTCTTCGGTGCGCGAGAACGGCACGCCGTAATGCTCCAGCTCGTAAACCGCCTTGGGCGCTTCGCGGGCGAGATATTCCATCGCATCCGTATCGCCGAGCCAGTCCGAGCCCTTGACCGTGTCATACATATGCCACTGCCAGTTGTCCGGCCCCATGTTGGACAGCGAGGCGGCAATCCCGCCCTGCGCGGCCACGGTGTGCGAACGGGTCGGGAAAACCTTGGTCACGCAAGCGGTGCGCAACCCCTGTTCGGCCATGCCGAGCGTCGCACGCAAACCGGCCCCGCCGGCGCCAACGACAACCACGTCATATTCGTGCGTTTCGTATTCATAAGCAGCCATTGCTAGAACTCCGGTCTTAAAGCGCGATTTTGGCAATGGCGAAAACGCCCGTCGCCATCGCAGCATAGGAAATACAGGCGAGCAGGATCAGCGAGATCTTCTGCGCCAAGCCGTGAACATAATCCTCGATCAACACCTGCGCGCCGTCGTTGAAATGTTTGAAGCCCACGATAAAGGTCAGCGCCGCAACAATCGCGGGGAACGGTCGGCTGTAATAGGCCATGACCTCTTCATAGGTGCCGCCCAAGGCGCAACCGAATGTCGCCACGAACAACGGAACCAGCAGCAAAAGCGCCACGGAGGAGACTTTCATCGCCCAAAAATGCGCGGTGCCTGTTTTCGCCGATCCCATGCCGACGGCTGTCTTGCGGTCTGTCAGATAACGCATGATCGCCCCCTTACAAAATCACGACGGTCAAAGCCGTCAAAACAACAGAGCCGATCAAAACCGCATAGCCCATTTTATAGGCGGTCGGCAGGTCAAGCCCGATGGCATTGTCCCAGATCAGATGCCGCAAACCGGCGAGCGTGTGATACCACAGCCCCAGAACCGAGAAGAACATGACCAGATCGCCGAACCAGCTTGTGATCACGCCATTGGCGACGTTGAAATACTCTTCGGATGTTGCCGCCGCCAAGAACCACCAAACGACCAAAAGCGCCGAGATCAACAGCGCATTGCCGGTGATCCGCGTCAAAATGGACGTGATGGATGTCAGCTGGGGGCGATAAATCGAAAGATGCGGCGAGAGCGGGCGGTTGCCACGATTCACATCGGCCATATCAAATCCTTTCAGGGTTCCCTTGCTGCCCTCTGTCATAGCGTTTTTTTACGCCGTGTCACCTATGAGGCGCATGTCGAGACACAGAAAATGCTGCAAAGGCAAAGATTTTGGGCGCCGTGTGATCACAGAGAATAAAAGTGTGATCACAAATTAACAAAGCGTGACCTCCCGCGCCGCACCGCCAAGGCGCTTCGCGCGACTCTTATGCCTTCGGCGAGGATATTTGACGAACCTGCAAAGCAGGGCGCTTGATTTGCAGGTTCTCCAAATATCCCCGCCGGAGGCAGAGATCACATCGGCATCAAGGCCCAATAGTCGAGGTCGAGCAGAACCTCGGGCAGATATTTGCCATCCTCACCCTTGAGCGCAAAAGGCGCGCTGCCCGAGGTTGCCACAAGCCGCAAGCGGATCGCCCCGACACCAGGCGCAGAGGTTTCGCGCTTGTCGAGCACTTCGGACCACGCTTTGACGGTCAGACCGCTAAAGCACGGGTTGGCATGGGCGCCGCCGTTCAGGCCCACGATCATCTGCGCATTGGCCAGACCGTTGAACGACAGGGCGCGCGCCATCGAAATCACATGACCGCCATAGATCAGGCGCTGCCCGTCGGGGCGGAAGGTCGCGTCGAAATGCACTTTGGCGGTGTTTTGCCACAGGCGCGTGGCGATCATATGTTCAGCCTCTTCGATGGTGACGCCGTCGACGTGGTCGATCTGCTCGCCCACCTCGTAATCGCCCCACCGATGCGCCTCGCCCGCGAGGGTGAAGTCATAATTGGTGAAATCCAGCCCCGCAGGGATCGCCAGATCCTCGACCGCCAGAACCTTGGACAAGTCGGGCACCACGGTTTCGGGCGCGGGCGCATCGAGGTTGTTTTTGCGCACCATGACCCAGCGCACATAGTCCATCACCACTTCATCGCGCTGGTTGAGGCCGCGGGTGCGCACATAGACCACGCCGGTTTTACCGTTGGAATTTTGTTTGAGGCCAATCACTTCGGAGGTCGAGCGCAGCGTATCGCCCGCATAGACCGGCAAGAGCCAGCGCCCCTCGGCATAGCCAAGATTGGCCACCGCATTGAGCGAGACATCCGGCACGGTTTTGCCAAAGACCACATGGAAGGCCGCCAGATCATCGATCGGCGAAGCGGGCAGGCCGCTGGCGCGGGCGAATTCGTCCGAGGAATAGAGCGCATGGCGCGCCGGATAAAGCGCATGATAAAGCGCGCGCTCGCCCCCCGAAACGGTGCGCGGCACCGCATGTTCGATCACATCGCCAAGTGTGTAATCCTCGAAAAAACGACCGGCATTCGTCTTGGCCATTATTGCTCTCCTAGTTTCATATCGGGGGTATAGGGCGCATCGACGGTCTTTATGACCGCTTGGGCGCAGCGCATCACGCCGCGCGCGGCATCAAAGGCATAGCTCGGATCGCCATAGAGCACCCAGCCCTTGCCCAGCGCTTCGCTGACCTTATGGCAAAAGGCCGATGTGTCATCCTCGGTCAGCAGGCGGTAAATATCTGGCATCTTGGAAAAACCTTATCAGGCAGGGGTCAGGCGAAAGGCGAATAGCCAAGCCACGAATGGATGGCGACAATCACCGCATAGGCGACCAGCGTCGCCAAAACGGTGATGATATCGCGTTTGGCGGGGCCGGCCTCTTTGGGCACGAAATCGCCGCTGCGGTTGATCAAGATCACCGAAACCACGGCCCAGAACAACATGCCGCCGAACAGCAAGACCGAGGCCAGATCGCCATTCACCAGCAAATGCGCCACGGCCCATGTTTTGACCGCATAGAGCTGTGGATGTTTGATTTTCGCACGCAGGGCGCCTTTGGATTCGGAGACGGCAAAAAGGAACACCGCCAAGAGCATCAGCAGGTTGTTGATCGGGGTGAAAACCGCGGGCGGATACCACAGATCGATCTGCGGCGCGCCGCGAAAGCCGATGATCATCAAGGCCAGCGAGGCAAAAAGCGCCAGCGCGATGATCCCGCGCCCGCGTTTCTCGCCCATGCTGGCGCGCAGGTCCGGCGCGAGCCGTTTGAGCAAATGCGCGCCGATCCAGATCGCAATTCCGAGAACGAGTAAAGTCATGGCTGTCATCCCTGTTGCTGGGCGGGCGCCTTGGTGTCTTCAGGCGCCCTGCCTGTCCATTGTCGCCGTCAGGGTGCGCCTATTCGCCCAGCGCGGCAATAGCCTCGGCCTTGGCCAACAGCTTTTTTGCGGTCTCGACATGCAGGTTTTCGACGATTTTCCCGTCCACAACCGCAACGCCCTGCCCCGTCGCCTCGACCTCCTCAAGCGCGGCAATCTGGCGGCGGGCAAGGTCGATCTCGGCCTCGGAGGGGGCAAAAGCCGCATTGGTGACGGCAACCTGCGCGGGGTGGATCAAGGTTTTGCCATCATAGCCCAGATCGCGGCCCTGATCGCATTCGAGCTTGAGACCCTCTTCATCCTTATACTGGTTATAGACGCCGTCGATCGCGATGACGTTATGGGCACGGGCCGCCAGAAGGATTTGTTGCAGCGCCATCATCATCGGCAAACGGTCGGCGCGCGCGCGGCAGTTCAGCTCTTTGGCCAGATCATTGGTGCCCGCGACAAATCCGGTCAATTGCGGATGCGCGGCCACTTCGAGCGCGTTCAAAATGCCCAAAGGCGTTTCCATCATCGCCCAGATGGCTTTGCCATTGCCCAAAAGATCGCTGAGCGCGTTGATATCGGCGACGCTGTTGACCTTGGGCAAAAGGAAGGCGTCGACATCGCAATCTTTCAGCGCGGCAACATCGCCCGCGCCCCATTCGGTATCAAGCCCGTTGATGCGGATGATCTTGGCACGGCCCCCATAGCCGCCCTGATCGAGCGCGGCTTTGAGCGTGGCGCGCGCCTCGACCTTGGCCTCGGGCGTCACCGCGTCCTCAAGGTCAAAGATGATCGCATCCACAGGCAAGCCGCGTGCTTTGTCCAATGCGCGGTCCTTGGAGCCGGGGATATACAACACGGAACGGTAGGGGCGGTCGGTCTGGTCCATTTTAACTCTCCGGTAATAATGTTGCGCTGCAAGTGGCACTTTTTTGCACAAATGTTCAAGTGGATTTGCGCCGCAATGCAGAAAAAACGCTGCGAGACAAGGCAAGTCGGGCGCGATGGCCACCCAAAATGCCTACAATTCGACGGAACGGGCGGCGGATTAACCTTAACTTCAGGGCCAAGGCGCACCTTTATCCCATGCGCCGGATGAAAGAGCGGGGCCAAGCCCAAAGCCGCCACTGACCGCCTCAGACCGCAAAGAGGCAACCTGCGCAAGATGAAACACCGGAAGCCAAACCGGCCGCACAGGCGTGGAGCCTTGAACAGATGCGGCCCCCCAAGAGCGGTTTCCCCATTGAGCAAAGGTTAACGCGATGAAACTGCTTTTTAAGAGCCTTCCCCTCCTGATCGCCGCGCTTGCGGCCAATGGCGCCGCCGCGCAGACACGGCAAAACTGCGGCCCGCGCGATGTCGTCGTGGAACGGCTGGCCTCGGGATATGGCGAGACGCGCCAATCCATCGGCCTTGGCGCCAACAACCAAGTGGTCGAGGTTTTCGCCTCGGACGAAAGCGGCACATGGACCATCACGGTCACCATGCCCTCGGGCATGACCTGCCTTGTCGCCTCCGGTCAGGCCTTTGAGGAACTGGCCGAGGCCCTGCCCGCCGAGGGCAATGACGCCTGAAGACACTGGCCAAACCTACTGGCCAAACCCAAGACCCCGAAGGCGCGCCAGAGATGGCGCGCTTTTTGTATCTGCACGGGCGCCCCGCGCGCGGCTCAGGTCAACGCATCGAAAATCAATTTGCCGCCCGTCGCCAGCAGCAGCACATAGGTCAGCGCGAAAAACGTCTCTTTGGAGACCATATAATGCAGCCGCACCCCGATCCATGTGCCCAGAACCGCCACAGGGGCCAAGATCACATCGGCCAAAAGGCTGTTGAGCGTGAAGATGCCCAAAAACCCGTAAGGCAGCATCTTGAGCGCGTTGATCACCGTAAAGACGAGGACCGTGGTGCCTTGGAACGCGGTTTTTTCCAAGGGCCGCGTCAGCAGATAGACCGCCGCCGGCGGCCCGCCCGCATGGCTGACAAAGCTTGAAAACCCCGCGACCACCCCCGCCGTGATCCCGCCCGCCGCTCCCATGGGCCGCGCGCCGAATTTCAGCCCCGCCTTGAGCGCCCATTGCCACAGCACAAAACCGACCGAGATCGCCCCGATCAACAGCCGCACGCCATCGGCGCTCACCGCCGCATAGAACAGCGCGCCAAGCCCCACGCCGGGCAAGGCGCCGAGGACCAGACGGCGCGCATCCACGGGCGACCAGCGTCGCCAATAGGCCCGCATACCCGCCGCATCCATCACCATGAGCAGCGGCAACATCAGCCCCAAAGCCGCCCCCGGTTCCAGCACCAGCGCCAGAATCGTCGAGGCCGCAAAGGCCGCGCCAGAGCCAAAGCCGCCCTTGGAGATGCCCGCAAAGAGCACCGCAGGCAGGGCCACGGCAAAAAAGCTGAGCGAGAAGTCGATCACCGGCGCGGCCCCTTAAATCCTTGTGTCTTTTGGACTTTACGCCGATTTTGCGCCGCCGCAACCGCCCATTTCCCCGCCCCGCCGCAGCGCAGCACCCTTGCGCGAGCGCGATTTCCGCACTACCCCATGCGCGATTTCAAACGGACCGGAGATAAATCCATGGCCAGACCCAAGATTGCCCTCATCGGCGCAGGACAGATCGGTGGCACCCTCGCCCACCTCGCAGCCCTGAAAGAACTCGGCGACGTCGTTCTTTTCGACATTGCCGAAGGCACCCCCGAGGGCAAAGCGCTCGACATCGCAGAATCCGGCCCCTCCGAGGGCTTTGATGCGACCATGTCCGGCACGCAATCCTATGAGGACATCGCCGGCGCTGATGTCTGCATCGTCACCGCAGGCGTGCCGCGCAAACCGGGCATGAGCCGCGACGATCTGCTCGGCATCAACCTCAAAGTGATGAAATCGGTCGGCGAAGGCATTGCTGCCCACGCTCCGAACGCCTTTGTGATCTGCATCACCAACCCGCTCGACGCGATGGTTTGGGCCTTGCGCGAATTCTCCGGCCTGCCGCATGAGAAAGTCTGCGGGATGGCGGGCGTGCTCGACTCGGCGCGCTTCCGTCACTTCCTGTCGGTGGAATTCGGCGTCTCGATGCGCGATGTCACCGCCTTTGTTCTGGGCGGTCACGGCGACACGATGGTGCCTTTGGCGCGCTACTCCACCGTTGGCGGCATCCCCCTGCCCGATCTGGTCGACATGGGCTGGACCACACAAGACAAGCTCGACGCGATCATCCAGCGCACCCGTGATGGCGGCGCCGAAATCGTTGGCCTGCTGAAAACCGGTTCGGCCTTCTATGCGCCCGCAACCTCGGCGATCGAGATGGCCGAAGCCTATCTCAAAGACCAAAAGCGCGTTCTGCCCTGCGCCGCCTATGTGGACGGTGCGCTTGGTCTCAACGGCTTCTACGTCGGCGTGCCCACGGTGATCGGTGCCAATGGCGTCGAGAAAGTCATCGACATCAAGATGAACAAAGACGAGCAGGCGATGTTCGACAAATCCGTCGATGCGGTCAAAGGCCTCGTTGCCGCCTGTAAAGAGATCGATCCCTCGCTGGCCTAAACCCGCGCCGATCGTATCATGAGACCGAAAGGCGCTCCCTCGCGGGGGCGCCTTTTCATTTGAGGCCCCGCATCGCGCTGCGCGGCCCGATGGCAGGGCCTTTGAGTCGCCGTGATCCTCGCGAAACCTGCCTCATTCTTAAGCATCTCTTAATTTGTGATCACACGCTTAAAACCTGTGATCACAAATCACAGAAAACACCCCGAAATCGCGCCTTTAACCAAAAAATCCCTTAAACGGGGCGTAACCTTATGCCTATACCGATTGCAATCGTAGCAACACGGGACAGTCTGATGAACATCCACGAGTATCAAGCGAAGGCTCTGCTTCGCGAATACGGCGCTCCGGTCTCCGAGGGACGTGCCGTCCTGAAGGCCGAGAACGCCAAAGCCGCCGCTGGCGAATTGGGTGGCCCGCTTTGGGTCGTCAAAGCGCAAATCCACGCAGGTGGCCGCGGCAAAGGCACATTCAAAGAGGCCGAAGCAGGCGAAAAAGGCGGCGTGCGCCTTGCCTTCTCCGTTGAAGAAGCGGCGGAAGAAGCCAAAAAGATGCTGGGCCGCACCCTCGTGACCCACCAGACCGGCCCCGCAGGCAAACAGGTCAACCGTATCTACATCGAAGACGGCTCGGACATCGAAAACGAGCTTTACCTCGCCTTGCTGGTGGATCGCCAGACCTCGCGCGTGTCTTTCGTATGCTCCACCGAGGGCGGCATGGACATCGAAGAGGTCGCCGCAGCGACCCCCGAAAAAATCCTGTCCTTCTCGGTTGATCCGGCCACGGGCTACCAAGCCTTCCACGGCCGCCGCATCGCTTTCTCGCTCGGCCTCAAGGGCGCGCAGGTCAAACAATGCGTCGCCTTGATGGGCAACCTCTACCGCGCCTTTCTTGAAAAAGACATGGAGATGCTCGAGATCAACCCCTTGATCGTTCTCGAAGGCTCCGGCGATCTCAAGGTGCTCGACGCCAAGGTCAGTTTTGACGGCAATGCGCTGTACCGCCATTCCGACATCATGACCCTGCGCGACGAGACCGAAGAAGACAGCAAAGAGCTTGAGGCCTCCAAATACGACCTCAACTATATCGCGCTTGACGGCGAAATCGGGTGCATGGTCAACGGCGCGGGCCTTGCCATGGCGACGATGGACATCATCAAACTCTACGGCGCTGAGCCTGCCAACTTCCTCGACGTGGGCGGCGGCGCGACCAAAGAGAAAGTCACCGAAGCCTTCAAGATCATCACCTCGGACGACAACGTCAAAGGCATCTTGGTCAACATCTTCGGCGGCATCATGCGCTGTGACGTCATCGCCGAAGGCGTTGTCGCTGCGGTCAAAGAGGTCGGCCTCAAGGTTCCGCTGGTTGTGCGCCTCGAAGGCACCAATGTCGAAGAAGGCAAAGCCATCATCAACAACTCCGGCCTCGACGTGATCGCGGCGGATGATCTCAAAGACGGCGCTCAGAAGATCGTCAAAGCGGTGAAAGGTTAATCCAATGGCAGTCCTTATCGACGAAAACACCAAAGTCATCTGTCAGGGCCTCACCGGCTCGCAGGGCACATTCCACTCCGAACAGGCCATCGCCTACGGCACCAAAATGGTCGGCGGCGTGACCCCTGGCAAAGGCGGCAGCACCCATTTGAACCTGCCGGTCTTCGACAGCGTCCACGAAGCCAAGGACCGCACCGAAGCCAATGCTTCGGTCATCTACGTCCCGCCCCCCTTCGCCGCCGATTCGATCCTTGAAGCGATCGACGCCGAAATGGAATTGATCGTCTGCATCACCGAAGGCATTCCCGTGCTCGACATGATGAAGGTCAAAAAGGCGCTGGAAAACTCCAAATCGCGTCTGATCGGTCCCAACTGCCCCGGTGTGATCACGCCCGATGCGTGCAAAATCGGCATTATGCCTGGCCACATCCACAAACGCGGTTCGGTCGGCGTTGTGTCGCGTTCGGGCACCTTGACCTATGAGGCGGTCAAACAGACCACCGATATGGGCCTTGGCCAATCCTCGGCCGTGGGCATCGGCGGCGACCCCATCAAAGGCACCGAGCATATCGACGTGCTCGAGATGTTCTTGGCCGACCCCGAAACCACCTCGATCATCATGATCGGCGAAATCGGCGGCTCTGCCGAAGAGGAAGCCGCGCAATTCCTCGCCGATGAGAAGAAGAAAGGCCGCTGGAAACCCACGGCCGGTTTCATCGCGGGCCGCACCGCCCCTCCCGGACGCCGTATGGGCCACGCCGGCGCGATTGTCGCAGGCGGCAAGGGCGATGCGGAAAGCAAGATCGAAGCGATGAAAGCCGCTGGCATCGTCGTCGCCGACAGCCCCGCCACCTTGGGCGAAGCGGTCATGGAAGCGATCAAGAACGGCTAAACGCCAAAGGCAGCGGCCCGCGCGGCCCTGCCTGCCTGACACATCACGGCTCGGGGCCTGTCTTGGCCCCGAGCCCCCCACAAAGCCCCGCGACGGGGACCCGCCCCCAACGGGTCTCTCTCACGCAGCTTTCCTCATCTGGCCTCGGGAGCCCGTCATTATGAACGACCAAAGCCCTAACGACACTTTCCACGCCTCTTCCTTCATGCAGGGGCATAACGCGGAATATCTCGAGCAGATGTATGCCCGTTACGCCAATGACCCCAATGCGGTCGATGAAGCGTGGCAGGAGTTTTTCCGCGCGCTCGGCGATGCGGATCTGGACGTCAAGGCCGAGGCCTCCGGCCCCTCTTGGGGGCGCAGCGACTGGCCGCCGGTGCCCAATGACGATCTAACGGCGGCGCTGACCGGCGAATGGGCCGTGCCCGCCGAGGCCAAAGGCGCAGGCGACAAGATCAAGGCCAAAGCCGCCGAAAAAGGCGTCGAGGTCAGCGACGAGGCGATCAAACGCGCCGTTCTGGACAGCATTCGCGCGCTGATGATCATCCGCGCCTACCGTATTCGCGGCCACCTTGCCGCCGATCTGGACCCGCTGGGCCTGCACGGGCGCGACCCGCACCCCGAGCTTGACCCCAAGGCCTACGGGTTTACCGAGGCCGATATGGACCGCCCGATCTTTATCGATCAGGTGCTCGGCCTGCAAATCGCCTCGCTGCGCCAGATCATGGATATCGTCAAACGCACCTATTGCGGCACATTCGCGCTGCAATACATGCATATCTCGAACCCCGAAGAGGCCGGTTGGCTCAAGGAGCGCATCGAGGGCTACGGCAAGGAAATCCAGTTCACCCGCGAGGGCCGCAAGGCGATCCTGAACAAGCTGGTCGAGGCCGAGGGCTTTGAAAAATTCCTCCATGTCAAATACATGGGCACCAAACGCTTTGGTCTGGACGGCGGCGAAAGCCTCATCCCCGCGATGGAGCAGATCATCAAACGCGGCGGCAATCTGGGCGTCAAGGACATCGTGGTCGGCATGCCGCACCGTGGCCGTTTGTCGGTTCTGGCCAATGTCATGGGCAAACCCTACCGCGCCATTTTCAACGAATTCCAGGGCGGCAGCTTCAAACCCGAAGACGTCGACGGATCGGGCGATGTGAAATACCACCTCGGCGCCTCCTCGGACCGCGAATTTGACGGCAATACCGTTCACCTGTCGCTGACGGCGAACCCGTCGCACCTCGAAGCGGTCAACCCCGTGGTCTTGGGCAAGGTGCGCGCCAAACAGGCGCAGTTGCAAGACGCGGACCGCACCGCGGTTTTGCCGATCCTGCTGCACGGCGATGCGGCCTTTGCGGGCCAAGGCGTCGTGGCCGAATGTTTCGGCCTGTCGGGCCTTGTCGGGCACCGCACCGGCGGCACGATCCATATCGTCGTGAACAACCAGATCGGATTTACCACCGCGCCGCATTTCTCGCGCTCGTCTCCCTATCCGACCGACATCGCCCTGATGGTCGAAGCGCCGATTTTCCACGTCAACGGCGACGATCCCGAAGCCGTGGTCCACGCGGCCAAAGTGGCGACCGAATTCCGCCAGAAGTTCCACAAGGATGTGGTGCTCGATATCTTCTGCTATCGCCGGTTCGGGCATAACGAGGGCGACGAGCCCATGTTCACCAACCCGATCATGTATAACCAGATCAAGCGCCACAAAACCACGCTGTCGCTTTATACCGAACGGCTTGTGGCGGACGGTCTGATCCCCGAGGGCGAGATCGAGGATATGAAAGCGGCCTTCCAAGCCTATCTC
The DNA here is from genome assembly GCF_040371945.1 of Litorivita sp. NS0012-18. Lineage (NCBI taxonomy): Bacteria > Pseudomonadati > Pseudomonadota > Alphaproteobacteria > Rhodobacterales > Paracoccaceae > Litorivita > Litorivita sp. NS0012-18. The sequence continues at coordinate 1,168,022 of NZ_BAABWS010000001.1, forward strand.
AACGACGAATTCGAGGCAGGCAAGGAATATAAACCCAACAAGGCCGACTGGCTCGACGGGCGTTGGTCGCATCTCAACCGCGAGGGCGAGGAATACCAGCGCGGCGAAACCGCCATTGCCCCCGAAACCTTGGCCGAGGTCGGCACAGCGCTGACCACCGCGCCCGAGGGCTTCCCGATCCACAAAACCGTGGGCCGTCTGCTCGACGCCAAAAAGGCCATGTTCGACAGCGGCAAGGGCTTTGACTGGGCCACCGGCGAAGCCTTGGCCTTTGGCTCGCTGCTCACCGAAGGCTACCCCGTGCGCCTCGCGGGCCAAGACAGCACCCGCGGCACCTTCTCGCAACGCCACTCGGCCTTTATCAACCAAGAGACCGAAGAGCGGTTTTACCCGCTCAACGCCATCCGCGAGGGTCAGGCGCGCTATGAGGTCATCGACTCGATGCTCTCCGAGTATGCGGTGCTGGGCTTTGAATACGGCTATTCGCTCTCCGAGCCGAACGCTTTGGTCATGTGGGAAGCGCAGTTCGGCGATTTTGCCAATGGCGCGCAGATCATGTTCGACCAGTTCATCTCCTCGGGCGAAAGCAAATGGCTGCGCATGTCGGGTCTGGTGATGCTGCTCCCGCACGGGTTCGAGGGCCAAGGGCCGGAGCATTCCTCCGCCCGTCTCGAACGCTTCTTGCAAATGTGCGGCGGCGACAACTGGATCGTGGCCAATTGCACCACGCCTGCCAACTATTTCCACATCCTGCGCCGCCAATTGCACCGCAGCTATCGCAAACCCTTGGTTCTGATGACGCCGAAATCTCTGCTGCGTCACAAAATGGCGATCTCCTCGGCCGAGGATTTCACCACCGGATCGAGCTTTCACCGTGTGCTTTGGGATGATGCCGAAAAGGGCAATTCCGACACCAAGCTCAAGAAGGACAAGGATATCAAACGCGTCGTCATGTGCTCGGGCAAGGTCTATTACGACCTGCTCGAAGAGCGCGACGCGCGCGGCATCGATGATGTCTACCTGCTGCGGATCGAGCAATTCTACCCCTTCCCCGCCATGTCTTTGGTGGCCGAACTGGAGCGCTTCAAAGGCGCTGAAATGGTCTGGTGCCAAGAAGAGCCGAAGAACCAAGGCGCGTGGAGCTTTATCGAACCCAACATCGAATGGGCGCTTGGCCGGATCAAAGCCAAACATGGCCGTCCGGTCTATGCGGGCCGTCCGGCCTCTGCCTCGCCGGCCACCGGCCTTGCCACCCAACACAAGAAACAACAAGCGGCGCTCATCGACGATGCGCTGACCATCAAAGGGAAATAAGCCCATGACAACCGAAGTCCGCGTCCCCACACTTGGCGAATCCGTGACCGAAGCCACCGTGGCCACTTGGTTCAAGAAACCCGGCGATCCGGTCGCTGCCGACGAGATGCTGTGCGAATTGGAAACCGATAAGGTGACCGTCGAAGTGCCCGCGCCCGCCGCTGGCACCATGGGCGAGATCGTCGCCGCCGAGGGCGAAACCGTCGGCGTCGATGCCTTGCTCGCGACCATCACCGAAGGCGGCGCTGCCGCGGCCGCCCCCGCCAAATCCGACACCAAAGCCGCCGCAGCCCCCGCCGCAGGCGGGTCGGACAAATCCGTGGATGTGATGGTCCCGACTTTGGGCGAAAGCGTCACCGAGGCGACCGTCTCCACATGGTTCAAGAAAGTCGGCGACACCGTGGCCCAAGACGAGATGCTCTGCGAGCTTGAGACCGACAAGGTCTCGGTCGAAGTGCCCTCGCCCGCCGGTGGCGTTCTGAGCGAAATCACCGCCGCCGAAGGCGCCACCGTCGATGCCTCGGCCAAATTGGGCGTGATCTCCGGCTCTGCGGGCGCGGCGGCTGCGGCCCCTGCGGCTGCGGCCTCGGCCCCTGCGCCCGCAGCCTCGGGCGGCAAAGACGTCGAGGACGCCCCCGCCGCCAAGAAAGCCATGGCCGAAGCCGGCATCAGCCGCGACGCCGTGACTGGAACCGGCCGCGACGGGCGCGTGATGAAAGAAGACGTCGCCAAAGCCATCGCGGCGGGCGCAAGTGCCGCGCCGGCCCCTGCCGCCGCCGCCCCGCGCGCGCCGGTCTCGGCCGATGATGCCTCGCGCGAGGAACGCGTGAAGATGACGCGCCTGCGCCAGACCATCGCGCGCCGCCTCAAGGACAGCCAAAACACCGCCGCCATGCTCACCACCTATAACGAGGTGGACATGACCGAGGTGATGGCCCTGCGCAACGAATACAAAGACCTGTTCTTGAAGAAACACGGTGTCAAACTCGGCTTCATGTCCTTCTTCACCAAGGCCTGCGTCCATGCGCTCAAGGAAGTGCCCGAGGTCAATGCCGAGATTGACGGCACCGATGTGGTCTATAAAAACTTTGTCCATATGGGCATCGCGGCGGGCACGCCCACGGGTCTCGTGGTGCCGGTGATCCGCGACGCCGATGCCATGTCCTTTGCCGATATCGAAAAGGCCATCGCCGAAAAAGGCGCGCGCGCGCGTGACGGCAAATTGTCGATGGCCGAGATGCAAGGCGGCACCTTCACCATCTCCAACGGCGGTGTTTACGGCTCGCTGATGTCCTCGCCGATCCTCAACCCGCCGCAATCGGGCATCCTTGGCATGCATAAAATCCAAGACCGCCCCATGGCCATCAACGGTCAGGTGGTGATCCGCCCGATGATGTATCTGGCGCTGTCCTATGACCACCGCATCGTCGATGGCAAAGGCGCGGTGACCTTCCTCGTGCGCGTCAAAGAGGCGCTCGAAGACCCGCGCCGCCTGTTGATGGATCTGTAACCTGCTTGCGGGGCGGCCGGTTCGCGTGCCGCCCCTCTTTCCCTGCGCTTATTGGTGCTCCACATGATCCGCCCGATCCATCTTGCAACGGCCTGCACCGCCCTTTGGGGCAGTAGTATGCACGCCGAAACCGCCAATCCCGCGCGGCTGGCAACGGGTGATCTGGTGCTCAAATCGCACAGCTACGACAGTAAGGCAGACCGGTTTATCCCCGTGGACGCGGCGCAAGAAAATGCCTGCTTTACTGTTATTGGCCTGCAAGGCCGCTTCCTCGTGACCGAGCTTGTCTCTGGCCACTACGCGCCCGCGTGGATGGAGGCCGCCGCCGAAATCGGCCACCGTGACGAATGGATGGGCAATGACGAATTCTACACCGCCAATCATCCGGACGCCGCCCCTTTCGAATTGACCCGCGGGCTGTTCACCACTGTGGCGGCCTGTCCGTCATGACCGGCGCGCCCCGCCCCTGTGCTGATCCACGCGATGAGATGCTCCGGACCAATCTGGCGCAGAGGGACTATTATGACCAAACCGACGGCGGTGCGATTTCCGAGATCAACAGCCCCGCGACCAACCTGTGGCGCTGGCTGCGCGCGCGGGCCAGCGCGGCGGTCTCGGACACGATGCGCGCCGGATTTTACGCGCGCCACCGCGAATGGATCGGCGATCTGGCGGGCAAGAAAGTGCTCGAACTGGGCTGCGGCACCGGCACGGCCCTGTCCGAATATCTTGCCGATCATGCGGGCGAATACCACGCCATCGACCTCAGCCCCGTGCAGGTGGCGCAATTGCAAACCCGCCTCGGCCCGCGCCCGAACGCCCGTTTCCACAGCGGCGATATCCTCGACAACGGGTTTACCGAGACCGGATTTGACGTGATCTATGCCCATTCGGTGTTCCATCACTTTCGCCATATCGAGGTGCTGTTCGACCGCCTCGATACGCTGGCCGCGCCGCAGGCGAAAATCATCACCCTCGATCCGCTGCAAAGCTGGCTGCCCGCGCGGCTGTTTCGCGCCGCCTTTCGCCCCTTTCAAACCGATGCGGCATGGGAGTTTCCCTTTGATCGCGCCACGCTGCGCAAGATCGAGACGCATTTCATCGCCGAACGCTCCATCGGCCTGTTTGAGCGGGCCAAATATGCGCTGATCCTTGGCATGATCTCGCCGCGGCTCGGCGCGCGGTTCGGCGATGCGTGGTATGGCGCCGATCTGGCCCGCGACAGCACCGGCAGCGCCCTGCGCAAAACCGGCGCGATCCAGATCAGCTATCTTCTCCGCCCCCGCACAGGAGCCGCCGCATGACCTTCGAACTCACCATCCTCGCCCTCGCGGGCTTGCTCCATATCGCGCAGTTTGCGCTGGCCTCCTATATGGCCAATGTCGATGTCGGCCCGCGCTATACCACCTCGCCGCGCGACCGCATGCCCAGCCGCGAGATGCGCACCACCACCGCCCGCCTGCTGCGCGCCTATGACAACAGCGCGGTGATGTTGCCGCTTTTCGGTCTGGGCGTGGTGATCATCACGCTGAGCGATCAATCTACCGCCCTCACCCGCGGGGCCGCCGCGCTCTATCTGGCCGCCCGCGCCGCTTATACCCCCGCCTATGCCTTTGGCTGGCAACCATGGCGCAGCTATATCTGGCTGGTGGCCATGGCCTGCTGCGCGGCGCTGTTTTTGGCGGCGCTGATATGAGCGGCCGCTTTTGCATACCCATGGCAGGGGGCCGCGCCGCGCGCGCGCCGCATGCCGCCCGCCGCGCCATCCGCACCGACGCAATACCGACGTTATACCGACGTCTTACCGACCCGCATTTTTGCCTCTAAACTGACCGTCTGAACCAAGGAGAGATCCCCATGGCGAATTACGATGTTATCATCATCGGCGCAGGCCCCGGTGGCTATGTTGCCGCCATCCGCTGCGCCCAACTGGGCCTCAAAGTGGCCTGTGTCGAAGGCCGAGACACCCTCGGCGGCACCTGCCTCAACGTGGGCTGTATCCCCTCCAAAGCGATGCTGCACGCCAGCCATATGCTGCATGAAGCCGAGCATAATTTCGCCAAAATGGGCCTGAAGGGCAAATCCCCCTCGGTCGATTTCAAACAGATGCTCGCCTATAAGGACGAAACCGTCACCGGCAATACCAAAGGCATCGAATTCTTGTTTAAAAAGAACAAGGTAGATTGGATCAAAGGCTGGGCCTCGATCCCTGCAGCGGGCAAGGTCAAAGTCGGCGACGAGACCCATGAAGCGAAGAATATCATCATCGCTTCGGGCTCCGAACCCTCCTCGATCCCCGGTGTCGAGATCGACGAGAAAACCGTCGTCTCCTCCACCGGCGCGCTCGAATTGCCCAAAGTGCCCAAGAAGATGGTCGTCATCGGCGCAGGCGTGATCGGGCTGGAGCTTGGCTCGGTTTACAAACGCCTCGGCTCCGAGGTCCAAGTGATCGAGTTCATGGACAAAGTCACCCCCGGCATGGATGGCGAAGTGCAAAAGCAGTTCCAGAAAATGCTTACAAAACAAGGGCTTGAATTCATCATGGGCGCCGCCGTGCAAAGCGTGGAGACCGGCAAGACCAAGGCCAAAGTCACCTATAAATTGCGCAAGGACGACAGCGAAGCCACCGTCGACGCCGATGTGGTTCTGGTCGCCACGGGCCGCCGCCCCTATGTCGACGGCCTCGGCCTTGAGGCGCTTGGCGTCGAGATGACCGAACGCGGACAGATCAAGACCGACGCCCATTGGGCGACCAATGTCAAAGGCATCTATGCCATCGGCGATGTGATCACCGGCCCGATGCTGGCCCATAAGGCCGAAGACGAAGGCATGGCCTGCGCCGAAGTCATCGCGGGCAAGCATGGCCATGTGAATTACGGCGTCATCCCCGGCGTGATCTATACCCACCCCGAGGTCGCCTCGGTCGGCGCCACCGAAGAGCAGCTCAAAGACGAGGGCCGCGCCTATAAGGTCGGCAAATTCCCCTTCATGGGCAACGCCCGCGCCAAGGCGGTTTTCGCTGGCGACGGCTTTGTCAAACTGCTGGCCGACAAAGACACCGACCGCGTGCTGGGATGCCATATCATCGGGCCAGGCGCGGGGGATTTGATCCACGAAATCTGTGTCGCCATGGAGTTCGGCGCCTCGGCGCAGGATGTGGCGCTGACCTGTCACGCGCATCCGACCTTCTCCGAAGCCGTGCGCGAAGCAGCATTGGCCTGCGGCGACGGGGCGATCCACGTTTAAGCACCTGTAAACAAACAAAAGGGCCGGAGGTTTCTCCGGCCCTTTTTGTATCATATCCCGCCTATGCGGGGCGCTACCACAAGGTCTCTTGCGCCCGTTTTGGATAGGCTTTGTCCCAATCTTGCGCGCCGATCTCGCCCTGCGTCATCTCGGCCAAAATCTGGCCAAGGCTCGGCACCAATGCCTTATCGTCGCGCGCCCACAGGTTCGAGCGCATCAAAGCTTTGGGGCATTGCGAATAGACCTCTTTGATCTCGACCACGATCACGCTGGCCGGATGGGTGCCGCGCTGGGTAAAGCGCGCGCGCAAATCGGCGTCATTGCTGAGCCATGCGCGCCCGTTGATGCGCACGACCGTATCCTCGCGCGGCACCATGAACATCAGTGACACACGCCCGTCCGTCACGATATTGCGAAGCGAATCCAACCGGTTATTGCCGCGCCAATCGGGCAGGGCCAAATGGCCCGCGTCCAGTTCCAAAGCCACCGGACCGTCATCGCCGCGCGGGCTGGCATCGGTGCCGTCCGGCCCATTGGTGGCCAGAATGCAAAACCGCGAGGCCGCGATCCACTGGCGATACATCGGGGTCAGCCGCTTGGCCACCTTGCGCAGCGCCGCCTTCGAAGGCGCGCCATAAAGCGCCTCAAGCGCCTCTATCGTCTCAATCTTTGCCATCCAAATCGAACCCCGCTTCGCGCATCAGGGCGTTTGAGCGCGTCTCGACCGCGCTTTCGAGCCGCTGCATAAATTCGGCCCGCTCCAACCCCGTCTCGATGGTCGGCAAAAACTCCACCACCGCCAAACCGGGTTTGCGGTAAATCCCGCGGCGCGGCCAGAACACGCCCGCATTGGTCGCCGCAGGCACGCAAGGCTGGCCCAGATCCTCGTAAAGCACCGCCGTGCCGACCTTATAGGGCACCTTTGCCCCCGGTGCGACGCGGGTGCCTTGGGAATAGATGATCAACTGCCCCGGTTTGGCCAGCCCCGCCGCCACATCGGCCACCATCTTCTTGATCGCCGCGCCGCGTTTGCCGCGGTTCACCGGAACGCAGCCGATGCGATAGGCATATTGGCCGATGATCGGCGTATAAAGAAGCTCGCGTTTCATAATGAATTTGCCCGCGGGCACCGAACCGAAGATCAGCAAAATATCGAGGAAAGACTGATGCTTGGCCGCGACCATAACCTCATCGGTGGGGGGCGTGCCGCGCACTTCGGTGCGCAATCCGATCATCCACACCGCGCTCCACCTTATCCAGCGGCAATAGAGCGAACAGGCCGTATGGGCCCCGCGCGCATGCAGCAAGGCCCAAGGCAAGAACACCACGCCCAGCACCAACATCGACAGGTAAACGTTGATTTCAAAGATCAGCGAGCGGATCCATTGCAAAGCATAGCGCATATCAGGGAAGCTCCTTGAGCGTCTTGTTGGCGGCCATACGGGTGGCCACAAATCCGACCAAAGCGGCCAGCGGCGGGATCAGTAGCGGGGTGAGCCAATGCACCCCCTGAAAGCCCAGACCGGTCAAAAACCCGCCTTCGGCCTGCGCCGAGGGCAAGAGCATCACCGCGACCAGCCCCGCGAGCGTGCCCACCGCCGCACCGCCCAAAGCGCGCAGGGTAAAGCGGCGCACGAAGGCCTGTGCGATATAACCATCGCGCGCGCCCACGAGCCGCATCACGGTGATGACCTGCGCATTCGCCGCCAAGGCCGCATTCGCCGCCAAGGTGATCATCGCCGCCATCGCCCCGCCGATGAGCAAAATCGACACCCACCCCAAAAGCCGCAGCCGCGAGGCCGCGCGCACCATCGGTTTGCGCCAACGGGTGTGATCATCCAAAATCGCGCCCGGAACCTCGCCCGCCAACCGCAGGCGCAGGCCTTCGGCGTCATAGCCCTCGGCGGTTTCCACCACGTCGATCAACTGCGGGATCGGCAATTGATCCACCGGCATATCGGGGCCGAACCACGGCTCGAGCAGCGCGCGCTGTTCGTCGCCCGACAGGGGACGGGCCGAGGCCACCCCCGGTGTGGTTTGCAACACCCGCAAGGCCGCTTCGGTTTGCGCCGCGATCTGGTCGGCGGGGGCTGAAATGCGCAGGGTCGAGGAACGGGTCAACTCCTCGCCCCAACGATCCGCCAAACGTCCGGTCGCCAAGGACAGCGCCAAGGCAAAGACCGCCAAAAACGCCATCGCCCCCGAGGCGAACAGCGTCAGCCGCGCCGTAAATCCGGTGGGCGGCACCACGCGGTCGGCCTGCCGGTCACCCGCGGCAAAGGCAAGGATCGTTTGCACCATGCTCACAAATCCGCCCCCGCCAATTGCAACCGCCGCTGCGCGATGCGCAAGACGCGCGCCTGCACTTGGCTTTTGGCGGCGCGGATAAGGTTCATATCATGGGTCGCAATCATGATCGTTTTGCCCATTTTGTTCAGCTCGATCAATAGCTTGAGCAGGCGTTGCGACATCTCCCAATCGACATTGCCCGTCGGCTCGTCGGCCAGAACCACATCGGGCGACATGATCACCGCGCGCGCCAATGCGGCGCGCTGGCGCTCGCCACCGGATAGTTCGGGCGGCAAGGCCGCAGAGCGCGCCGTCAACCCGACCCAGCCCATCAATTCCTTGAGGTTGGCCGCCTCGGCCAATGTATCGCGCCCCGAAACCGTCAGCGGCAGCGCCACATTGTCGGCCAAGGGCAGATGGTCGAGAAACTGGCAATCTTGGTGCACCACGCCGATGCGCCGCCGCGCCAAAGCCGCATCATCGCGGGTCATCATCCGCACGTCGCTGTCGAACAGGCGCACCTGCCCCGCCGTGGGGATCAAGGCGCCATAACACAGTTTGAGAAATGTCGTCTTGCCCGCGCCGCTCGGCCCCGTGAGAAAATGAAACGACCCTGGCGCGAGTTTCAACGAGATATCGCTCAGCAGCTCGCCGCCGCCGTAGCTATAGGCCACATTCTCCAATTCGATCACGCTGCACGCCCCTTTGCCTCGCCGTTTGCCCGCGTGGCACCCGATAATATCCTGTCGCAATATGCCCGCCCGTTGTGCCCCAGCGGCGACATATATTCAATCCGCTGCCGCTGGATTTCCTTTGCTCTTTTCGGTTGCTACGAAACATTCTAAGGTTAACCATAGAGCAGCAGGAAAAGCCGTCGAATGCGGCATGGGGGCGAAATGCGGTTGGTATGCCCGAATTGCGAGGCGCAATACGAAGTTCCGGACGAAGTGGTTCCGGAAAGCGGTCGCGATGTGCAATGCTCCAGCTGCGGCGACACATGGTTCCAGCAGCACCCTAAACAGATCGCCGCCGCCGAGGCAGAGGCCGAAAGCGCCGCCGAGCAAGACAGCTTTGTCGAGGATCGGCCGGCATCAGATCCCGAGCCGCAGGCCCCCGCGCCCGATCCCGTGATTGAGGATGCCGAGGACACGCTGCCCGATTACGGGCTGAGCGATGAGACCGAACAGGATCGCGGCGAGGACGAGGACGCCCCCTTCATCGAGATCACCGAGACGCCTGAGCCTGCCAACGAGAGCGCCGCGCAGCAAGACGACTGGACCCCGCCCGCACAGGATCAGGCCATCGCCAGCGCAGAGGACGACTATTACGAGGATGAAACCGGCGCGGATGAATGGGCCTCGGGCGAGGCCGACCATGATGACGCGCCCGCCCCGCCCCGCCGTCCGCTTGATGCCGGTGTCGCCGAATTGCTGCGCGAGGAGGCCGAACGCGAGGCCCGCGCCCGCGCCGCCGAATCCAACAGCGACTTTGAAAGCCAAGGCGATCTGGGCCTCGACGAGCCATCGGTCGAAGACACCCGCCGCGAGCGCGAGGCGCAAATCCGCATGGCGCGGATGCGCGGAGAGCCGGAGCCGCCCGCCGAAACCGCCGCCACATTGGCCGCCATGGGCGGGTCGCGCCGCGATCTGTTGCCCGATATCGAAGAGATCAACTCGACCCTGCGCTCGACCCGCGACCGCCGTCCCGCCTCGGCGGGAGATCAGGACGGCGTGATGGACGAGGCGCCGCAAAAGCGCAGCTTCCGCTCCGGCTTTCTCGGCGCGCTTCTCATCGCCGTGGTGCTTTTGGTGGTCTACGCCAATGCCGCGAAAATCTCCGCCGCCGTGCCTGCCATCGCCCCTGCGGTGAATGGCTATGCGGCGCAAGTGGACCGCGCGCGCGGCTGGTTGGACGCCAAAATGGTGTCGATGATGACCAAGATGGACGATATGGCAGGCGCGCCCAATACCGCCGCGCCGCAAAATCCGGCCGCAAGCGAATAGCTCCAACGCCGCAGATTGCGCTTCCGAATGGATCAACCCGCAATAGCGAAGAAACCTTGCCGCCGCTTAAAACCGCTCCAGCAAGCGTTTGAAGTAGTCGCGTTCTTTTTCAGGGCGCTCCACCTCGCCCGCGCGGCGGCGCAATTCGTCCAGCAATTCAAGAGCTTGGCCGTAAGCGTCGGAATCATAACCGCGCCCGCCATCGGAGGTTGCGGTGGTACTGCCCTGCGTGCGGCCCAAAGGATCGCGCGCGCCGCTCGGGCTGCCTTGGCCCTCGCCTTGGGCCTGCCGATCGCTGCCCTCGCCCTCGCCCGCAGCTTCGGCCATGGCCTCGCCAAGGGTGCGGATGCCGTCGCGCAGCCCGTCCATCGCCTCGGCTTGCCGGTTGATGGCCTCGGCCAGATCGTCGCGCCGCAGCGCATCCTCGGCCCCCTCCATCGCCTCGCCCGCGCGGTCCAGCGCCTCGCGCGCCGCCTCGCCGCCTTCGCTGCCCGCTTGCGGCAGATTGTTGCGCTGGCGGTTGAGTTCTTGGCGCAGGGCGCGCTGGCGATCGGCGAGATTTTGCGCCAGATCCTGACCGCCCTGCCCTTGACCGGCTTGGCCTTCGCCTTGCCCCTGACCCTGCCCTTCGCCCTGTCCTTGGCCCTGTCCCTGACCTTGGGCCTGATCTTGGCCCTGCCCCTGACCTCGGCCCTGACCGCTTTGCCCGTCTTGGCCTTGGCCCGATTGACCGCTCTGGCCTTGCTGCCCCTGCGCGCCCTCTTGACCTTGCTGGCCTGGCTGGCCGCTCTGCTGTCCGGGGTTGAATTGGTCCTGAAGGTCGCGGAAGGCCTGATCGGAGAGCGATTGTTGATCGCGCAGGGTTTCGGACAGCCCGTCCATCGCCTGCTCTCCAGGTGATTGCATGCCTTGGCCTTGGCCCTGCGCGATGCGCATGTTTTCAAGCAATTCTTGCAACTCGGCCAAGGCTTGCTGTGCCTCGGCCATGCGGCCTTGCTCCATCAATTCCTGTATCCGGTCCATCATCCGTTGCAGATCGTTTTGCGTCATCTGCATCGCATCGCCGTTTTGGGCGCTCTGCGGCGGCTCGCCCTCTTGGTTTTGCTCGCGTGCAAGCTGGCGCATGTAATCGGCGGTGGCATCGCGCAGCTCTTGCATCAACTCGGCGATCTCGTTCTCGCTGGCCCCGCGTTTCATCGCCTCGGCTAGGCGCTCTTGCGCGCGTTTCATCCGCTCGCGTGCATCCTCCAGATCGCCCTCTTCAAGCTGCAAGGCCAAGGCCCACATCGCCTCGGCGATCTCGTCGCGGCTGGCCTCCTCCATGGTCTCGCCCGCCGCAATCGCCGCCTCCAGCCGCCGCAAGATCGTGCGCAATTGCAGATAATCGCCGTCATTGCGAAACAGGCCTTCGGGTTGATAGGACATGGCGCGCAAGAGCTGCGCCGTGCGCGGCGCATTGGCGCGGGTCCACAAAAGATCGCGGCGCAATTCGATCACCGAAGCGGCCAGAGGATCAAAGAACCGCCGCGCCGCCAAACGCATGGGCAGGGTCTCGCTCGCCCCCTCTTGGCCCGCCGCGTCACTGGCATAAAGCGTCACCTTCACGGGCAGATTGGCCCAAGCATGTTTAGACAATTCCTCGATCAGCCGTTCTTCGAAATCAGCGCGGTTGCCGGCGATGGGCATCGGCAATTGCACCTCGATCGGGGCGCGCGGCTCGGGCGCAGCGGCCAGCCCGTAGCGCCGGTCCAGCGCCGCCAAATCCAATGCGATCACCCCGCGCCCCGAGATCACGCCGTAATCGTCGGAGGCGGCAAAGGGCACCGTCGTCTCGCCGCGCGCCGAGACCTCGGCGGGGCCGGTGATCTTGACCGAGGGCGCCGTATCCGGCGTCACCTCGACGCGCCACGCCCGCCCGCCCGCGCCATTGATCGCCAGATCGCCGCTCTTGCGGATCACGAAGTCTTGCGCCGGATCGCTGGCGGCGGGCACATCTTCGGCGCGGTCCGACACGGTTTCCGACAGGTTGAGCGCGCCGACCTCGCCGTAGAACCGCAAGGTGAGGCGGCTTCCCGCAGGCGCGCTGAGGCTCTCGCCGGTCAGGTCGGGCAAATAAAGCACCGGCAATCCGGTATAGGGCGGCGGCGCGAGCCAGCCCTCCCATGTCGGCCCCGAGGCCAAAGCCGCCCCGCCGCCGCGCGGCCCCATGCTGCCCACCGATCCGACCCGCCAGAAGGAGCCAAAGACCAGCCCCAGCAGCAACACCAAGAGCGCCACATAGCGCAGCCCGAACGGATCGCGCCGCGACAGGCGCAAATCGGCGGGCACGGGTTTTGCCGTTCTCGCCCGCGCCGCCATACGCGATTGATGCGCCGCCCAAAGCGCCGCGCTGGCCGCATCGCCGCGCGTTGCGGGGCGGTCGGCCAAGGCTTGCAACGGGCGGCCCTGCATCGTCGCATCAAGGCGCGCGCGCGCCTCGGCGCGGGTGGGAAAGCGAAAGGCCAAAGCCCCGCGCGACCCGAAAACAACGGCAAAAACCCCTGCCAGAACCGCCAAAACCCAAACGGCCTCAAGCGGCAAAATCTCGTGCAGGCCGAGCATCAGCGCGCCAAGCGCCGCCAGAACCACCGACCAGAAGGGCCAAAACGCCTTGGCCGCGCGTTCGGCAAACAGCCCCGCGCGGGTCAGGGCCAAAGGCCAGCGCAGCGCCCGAAGCGCCGCATCCAGAGGCGGTTTGGATCCGGTCATCCCATCCTTTCGCTCGCGCGCGGGCGCGCGCACCTGCCGCGGCGCATCCGAAGATTCGCCCGCGGCCTTGAGGCAAAGCCTAAGCGCGCGCTTGCCCCGTGGCTAGAGCCACGAAGGAAGGGTATCGCGGTTTATCATCTCTTCATAGGTGGGGCGGGCACGGATGACGGCAAATTGATCATCCTTCACCATCACCTCGGGGATCATCGGGCGGGTGTTATATTCGCTCGACATCACCGCGCCGTAAGCCCCCGCCGAGCGGAACGCCACCAGATCGCCCGCCTTGAGCGTCGCCATCTCGCGGCCCTTGGCAAAGGTATCGCCGCTTTCGCAAACGGGGCCGACGATATCGTATTTCGCCCCCTCCAACCCCGGCGCGGGTTCGATCACGGGGATGATATCGTGATGGGCGTCATACATCGCAGGGCGGATCAGATCATTCATCGCCGCATCCACGATCAGGAATTCGCGGTCCTCGCCCTGTTTCACATAGATCACCTCGGAGACCAGAATCCCCGCATTGCCCGCCACCAAACGGCCCGGTTCGATCTCGATCTCGCAGCCCAGATGGCCGAGCGTCTCCTTGACCATCGCGCCGTAATCGAGCGGCAAGGGCGGGGCCTCGTTCGAGCGGGTATAGGGAATGCCCAATCCGCCGCCCAGATCGAGACGGCGAATATCATGGCCGTCGCTGCGCAGCGCCTCGGTCAATTCGGCGACCTTGAGATAGGCAAGGCGGAAGGGTTCAAGATCGGTCAACTGGCTGCCGATATGCACGTCGATCCCGATGACATCGAGACCTTCGAGCGTCGCCGCATGGGCATAGACCGCGCGGGCGCGGCTGATCGGGATGCCGAATTTGTTTTCGGATTTTCCGGTGGCGATCTTCGCATGGGTTTTCGCATCGACATCGGGATTGACGCGCACGGTGATCGGCGCTTTGACGCCCAACTCCAGCGCCACGGCGTTGAGCCGCTCCATCTCCGGTTCGCTCTCGACGTTGAACTGGCGAATGCCCCCCGTCAGCGCCATGCGCATCTCCTCCGCCGTCTTGCCAACGCCGGAAAACACGATCCGCTCGCCAGGGATGCCGGCAGCCTTGGCGCGCGCATATTCGCCGCCCGACACCACATCCATGCCCGCACCCAGCGCGCCAAGGGTCTTGAGGATCGCTTGGTTCGAGGCGGCCTTCATCGCATAGCACACCAGATGGTCCATCCCCTCCAAAGCCTCGTCGAACAGGCGAAAATGCCGCTCGAAGGTGGCGGTGGAATAGACGTAGAAAGGCGTGCCGACAGCGGCGGCGATCTCGGTCACGGGGACGTCTTCGGCATAAAGCGCGCCGTCGCGGTAAAGGAAATGATCCATGAAGTCAGGCTCCTGAAAGAGGGGTCGGGGCAGCGGCGCCTAGACGGGCCGCGTGCGCAAGAAAAGATAAAGCGGCAAGCCGCAGCTCACGCCGATAAGGAATGTGGCGGGAATGGCGATGAGCGCCACGAAGTTGCGCCGCACCGCGACCTCGGCCACGATCCAGACCGTCAAGGCAATCGCCGCGATGGTCAGGTCCCACACCAAACCGGAGGTGGCGGCATTGACGTGCCATGCATCGACCATCGCGCCGATGTCAAAACCGTTTTGGCGAAACCACGCGATGAAATACCCCATCGGATGCACCGCGCCCCAAAGCGCCAGCGCGAGGTAGATCATCCGCAAAAGGCTCATCACAGACCGATCCCGACGTTGATGCGGCTGCCGATGCCGACATTGACGCGGCTATGGGTTTGCACGCCGTTTGCCCCGACCGTCACGCCGGTATTGAGCGACGGGCGGATCGGCGCGCCGTCCACGCCGCAGCCCGCCAAAGCCGCAAATGTCAAAAGGATCAGCGCGGCTTTCATGCCAAGGCCTCGCTCCAACGCTTGATCTGCGCGCGCACCTGCGCCGGTGCGGTGCCGCCGTAGGACATGCGCGAGGCGACCGAATTATGCACGCCCAAAACGCCGAACACCGCTTCGGTGATCCCCGCATGGACCGATTGCATCTGCGCAAGGCTGAGGTCGGGCAGGTCCACGCCCGCCCCTTCGGCCATCGCCACCAACGCGCCGGTGACGTGATGCGCATCGCGAAACGGCAGGTTGAGTTCGCGCACCAGCCAATCGGCCAGATCCGTCGCGGTCGAGAAGCCCGATCCGGCAGCGGCCTCAAGGCTGGGCCGGTTGGCGCTCATATCCGCGACCATGCCCGTCATCGCGGCCAAGGCCAGCATCAGGTTATCGGCGGCGTCAAACACCTGTTCCTTGTCCTCTTGCATATCCTTGGAATAGGCGAGCGGCAGCCCCTTCATCACCATCATCAAGGCGACATTCGCCCCGAAAATCCGCCCGATCTTGGCGCGGATCAACTCCGCCGCATCGGGGTTTTTCTTTTGCGGCATGATCGACGAGCCGGTGGAGAAGCGGTCCGAAAGGGTGACAAAACGGAACTGCGCCGAGGACCAGATCACCAATTCTTCGGCAAAGCGCGACAGATGCATGGCGCAAATCGACGCGCAGGACAAAAATTCGAGCGCGAAATCGCGATCCGATACCGCATCCAATGAATTGGCCGCAGGGCGATCAAAGCCCAAGGCCTTTGCCGTCATCTCGCGGTCGATGGGAAACGACGTCCCCGCCAGAGCCGCCGCGCCCAAGGGGCATTCGTTCATCCGCGCGCGCGCATCCTTGAAGCGCGACATGTCGCGGCCCAGCATCTCCACATAGGCCATCATGTGATGGCCCCATGTGACGGGCTGCGCGGTTTGCAAATGGGTGAACCCCGGCATGACCCAATCGGCCCCCGCCTCGGCCTGCGCCAAAAGCGCGCGGATCAAGGCTTCGATGCCTTCAATGGCGGCGTCCATCTGGTCGCGCACCCAAAGTTTGAAATCGGTCGCCACCTGATCATTGCGCGAGCGGCCCGTATGCAACCGCCCCGCAGGCTCGCCGATGATCTCTTTGAGCCGCGCTTCGACATTCATATGGATGTCTTCAAGCGCGGTGGAAAATTCGAACGTGCCGCCCTCGATCTCTGACAAGACCGTGAGCAGGCCTTCCCTCATCGTCTCGGCGTCTTTATCAGTGACGATACCCGTCGCGGCGAGCATCGCCGCATGGGCCCGAGAGCCGGCAATATCTTGGGGGGCCATCCGCTGATCATATGAGATCGAGGCATTGATCGCCTCCATGATCGCATCGGGTCCGGCGGCAAAACGGCCGCCCCACATCTGGTTCGAGGTTTTTTCGGTCATAGCTCGCAGCACCCTTGGGAGGCAAAATGAAATTCAATCGTTCCGCGCTGGTTTATACGGCCCTTGTCGTGGGTGCAATTGCGGCAATCGGCTTTGTGGCGCTCAAAAACCCCGCCGCGCGCTCCGCCCCCGTGGATTACAGCGCGCTTGAGGCCCTGCGCGAGGACGATATGCGCAAATTGGTCTTTGCCCCCGCGCCCAAAGAGGCCTCGGCCCTGCCCTTTACCAAAAAGGACGGCGGCAGCGGCACATTGGCCGACTACCGCGGCAAGGTGACGGTGTTGAACTTCTGGGCGACATGGTGCGCGCCTTGCCGCGAGGAAATGCCAAGCCTTGCCAAATTGCAGCGCGAGTTGGGCGACAAGATCCACGTCGTCACCCTCGCCACGGGCCGCAATGCGCCCCCCGCGATTGACAAATTTCTGGCCGAAGTGGGGGCCGATAGCCTGCCCCGCCACCGCGACCCCAAAAGCGCCATTGCGCGCGATATGGCGGTTTTGGGCCTGCCGATCACGGTGATCCTTGACGCGCAGGGCATGGAGATCGCGCGGCTGACCGGCGATGCCGATTGGGCCTCGCCCAGCGCCATCGCGATCTTGAGCGCCCTTGCCGATCCGGCCTGATCCGGCCAAAGCCTGCTTGAGAGCGCCCTAAACCTTGCCCCAATCGGGCACATCCGCCGCCATCGCCGCCACCCCCGCATGGGCGGGGCAGTCCAGCAGATGGTCGTTCACCATGCCGACCGCCTGCATGAAGGCATAGACAATCGTCGGTCCGCAAAATTTGAATCCCCGTTTCTTCAAATCTCTCGACAGTTGCACAGAGATTGCCATGCTCGCGGGCACCTGCGAGAGCGTGTCAAAACGGGTCTGCACCGGCGCGCCGCCGACATAGGACCACACCCATTTGGCAAAGCCCTCCTCGGCCTCGATCGCCTGCCACGCGCGCGCATTTCCGATGGTCGCCTCGATCTTGCCGCGGTGGCGGATGATGCGCGTATCTTGCACCAAACGCGCCACCTCTGCCTCGCCCCATGTGGCGATGACATTCGGGTCAAACCCTTCAAAAGCCTCGCGAAATCCGTCCCGCTTTTTCAAGATCGTGATCCAGCTCAGCCCAGCTTGAAACCCGTCGAGGATCAGCTTTTCCCAAAGCGCGCGGCTGTCATATTCGGGCACGCCCCATTCGAAGTCATGATAGTCGATATAGATTTGCTCGGGTCCGACCCACCCGCAACGCTCGCCCATGTCGCGCGCCTTTCTCCGGCAAAACCGCCGGTCTCGTTTCGTTAACCAAAGCCCCGCAACATCGGCGCGGGTTAAGAGATTGTTAGCCCTTGAGGCGCAGATTTGTAAGCGGTGAAAGGGACATATTTACATGGAACATCCGAGCGACTCACAAGACGCCAATGTTGACAATCCGCGCGCAGCCGCCCGCCGCGCGAATATCAAACGCATCCGCGCGAATATCCCCCAAGGCCACCACAATCCGCTCGATTACGCCGTCACCTCGCGCGACCGCTCGACGCTGCATATGGTGCAAGAGGCGGTCGAGCATAATCAGGTCATGCTGGCCTACCAACCTGTGGTGCAGGCGCTGCAACAGGACCAACCGGCCTTTTACGAGGGGTTGATCCGCGTGCTTGACGAAACCGGCCGCGTGATCCCCGCAGGCGATTTCATCGATGCGATCGAGACCACGGAAACCGGACGGTTGATTGATTGCCTCGCCTTGGAAAAAGGCCTGCGCACCCTGCACGAGCAACCCCATATCCGCCTGTCGATCAATATGTCGGCGCGCTCCATCGGCTATCAAAAATGGGCGCGCACGCTCAAACGCGGGCTCGACCGCGACCCGACGGTGGGCGAGCGGTTGATTTTGGAGATCACCGAAAGCAGCGCCATGCTGGTGCCCGAACTGGTCGTCGGATTCATGACCAACCTGCAAAGACGCGGGATTTCCTTTGCCCTTGATGATTTCGGCGCGGGCTTCACCTCGTTTCGCTATCTCAAGGATTTCTACTTTGATATCCTCAAGATAGACGGGCAATTCATTCGCGGCATCGATGACAATGCCGATAATCAGGTGATCACCAAGGCGCTTTTGTCGATCGCACAGCAATTCGATATGTTTACCGTCGCCGAAAGCGTCGAACGCGGCCCCGATGCGGCCTATCTGACCTCGCTGGGGATCGATTGTTTGCAAGGCTATTTCTTTGGCGCCCCCACGACAAATCCGTCGTGGATCACCCGTGACGCCATGCGCTCCAGCGCCTAGGCGCACCGGAGCGCGCGGCCCTGCACAGCCGCCGCGCGGCATGCGACTTTGGCATAACGCGCAACGTCGCATCCGCGAATTCCTTGCCGCAGCGCGGCAAATCCTCTATCCATCCATCGACCGGCGCGCGCCGAGGACGACCGGAACGGGCGTTAGGGTCGCGCAAATGCCGCGCAATCTGGTGGAGGAACACACATGACCAACGTAGTTATCGCATCCGCAGCCCGCACGGCTGTCGGCTCTTTTGGCGGCTCGTTCGCCAACACGCCCGCGCATGATTTGGGCGCTGCCGTTTTGGCCGAGATCGTCGCCCGCGCGGGCATCGACCCTTCGGAAGTGTCCGAAACCATTTTGGGTCAGGTTCTGACCGCCGCACAGGGCCAAAACCCTGCACGCCAAGCCCATATCAACGCTGGCCTGCCCAAAGAAGCTGCCGCTTGGTCGATCAATCAGGTCTGCGGCTCCGGCCTGCGCGCCGTCGCTTTGGCGGCCCAGCACATCCAGCTTGGCGATGCCTCCATCGTTGCCGCAGGCGGCCAAGAGAACATGACGCTCAGCCCCCACGCCGCGCACCTGCGCGCGGGCCACAAAATGGGCGATGTCAAATATATCGACACGATGATTCGCGATGGTCTGTGGGATGCGTTCAACGGCTACCACATGGGCCAGACCGCCGAAAACGTCGCCGAGCAATGGCAGATCAGCCGCGACCAGCAGGACGAATTCGCCGTCGCTTCGCAAAACAAGGCCGAGGCCGCGCAAAAGGCCGGTAAATTCGCCGACGAAATCGTCCCCTTCACCATCAAGACCCGCAAGGGCGAGACCGTGGTCGATGCCGACGAATACATCCGCCACGGCGCCTCGATGGAAGCCATGCAAAAACTGCGCCCCGCCTTTACCAAAGACGGTTCGGTCACCGCGGCCAATGCCTCGGGCCTCAATGATGGTGCCGCCGGTGCCTTGTTGATGTCGGCCGATGACGCCGAAAAGCGCGACATCACCCCGCTGGCGCGCATCGCCTCCTACGCCACTGCGGGCCTCGACCCGTCGATCATGGGCGTCGGCCCGATCCACGCCTCGCGCAAGGCGCTGGAGAAAGCCGGCTGGAAGCCCGAGGATCTCGACCTTGTCGAAGCCAACGAAGCCTTTGCCGCGCAGGCCTGCGCCGTGAACAAGGACATGGGTTGGGATCCGGCCGTGGTCAACGTCAACGGCGGCGCCATTGCCATCGGTCACCCGATCGGCGCCTCGGGCGCGCGTATCCTCAACACCTTGCTGTTCGAAATGCAGCGTCGCGGCGCCAAAAAGGGCCTCGCAACCCTGTGCATCGGCGGCGGCATGGGCGTGGCCATGTGCCTTGAGCGCCCCTAAGCGGGTCAAACCGATTCTTTGCAGGTGCAGAAATTCCGCACCTGCCTCAAGGGGCGCCCCAAAGCGCCCCTTTTTCTTTGTTTGGCACAGGATTACGCCGCTCCTGCCGAAAAAAATGCTGCGCAATAGCAAAATTCTTTGCGCAACATTATTGCGCATCGGGGCGGCATTGCGTAATACAGTTACCAAGTCAATTTTGCCAATTGGGAGGACACCATGGCACGAACAGCACTCGTCACAGGCGGATCGCGCGGCATCGGCGCGGCCATTTCCATCGCTTTGAAAGAGGCCGGTTACGACGTTGCCGCGACCTATGCGGGCAATGATGAAGCCGCCGCCGCCTTCACCAAAGAGACCGGCATCAAGACCTACAAATGGAACGTGGCCGATTACGACGAATGCGCCGCAGGCATCGCAAAGGTCGAAGCGGACCTCGGCCCTGTCGAGATTCTCGTCAACAACGCGGGCATCACCCGCGATGCGCCCTTCCACAAAATGACCCGCGAACAGTGGACCCAAGTGATGGACACCAACCTGTCGGGCCTGTTCAACATGACCCATCCGCTCTGGCCCGGCATGCGCGAGCGTAAATTCGGCCGCGTGATCTCGATCTCTTCGATCAACGGGCAAAAGGGCCAATTCGCACAGGCCAACTATTCGGCCGCCAAAGCGGGCGACATCGGCTTTACCAAAGCCTTGGCCCAAGAAGGGGCGCGCGCGGGCATCACCGTCAACGTCATCTGCCCCGGTTACATCGCGACCGATATGGTCATGGCCGTGCCGGAAAAAGTGCGCGAATCGATCATCGCCACCATCCCCGTGGGCCGTTTGGGCGAACCCGAAGACATCGCCCGCGCGGTGGTGTTCCTCGCCTCGGACGACGCAGGTTTCATCACCGGTGCGACCCTGACGGCGAATGGCGGTCAATATATGACCTGATCCGGCGCGGATCGCCAAAATCACGAAAGGCCGGTGCGGATTGCGCCGGCCTTTTTTGCTTGGCCCCGCGCGGTTGCGCTTTCGCCCGCGCCAAACGCGCGCTAGCCTGCCGCCATGATGACTTCGCGCAGCGCCACTTTCACCGGCTTTATCGCCATCCTGCTTTGGGCGCTTTTGGCGCTGTTTACCGTGGCGACGGCCCCCGCGCCGCCGCTGCTGCTTAATGCGATCTGCTTTGCCGTGGGCGGCACATTGGGCATGATCTGGGCCGCTGTGACGGGGCGGCTTGGCGTGCTGCGCCATGTCAGTTGGCGCATCTATCTCTTTGGCACAATTGGGCTTTTCGGATACCACGCGCTGTATTTCAGCGCCCTGCGCCTTGCCCCTGCCGCACAAGCGGGGCTGATCGCCTATCTGTGGCCGCTGCTGATCGTGCTCTTCTCCGGCCTCTTGCCAGGCGAGCGGTTGACCAAGGGCCATATCCTTGGCGGCGCGCTTGGATTTTTGGGCGCGGGGCTGTTGATCGCGGATGGGACAGGGCTGAGCGGGGCTTATCTGCTGGGCTATCTTCTGGCCATCGCCTGCGCCTTGACGTGGTCGGCTTATTCGGTGCTCTCGCGCCGTTTGGGCACGGCCCCGACCGAAAGCGTGGCGGTGTTCTGCCTTGCGACGGCGCTGCTCTCGGCACTGCTGCATCTCGCGCTCGAAGACACCGTCTGGCCCGTGGGCGCGGCGGGATGGGGCGCGGCGATCGGATTGGGCCTCGGGCCTGTGGGGCTGGCCTTTTATGTCTGGGACATCGGCGTCAAAAAAGGCGACATCCAGCTATTGGGTGTCGCCTCCTACGCTGCGCCGCTTTTATCGACGCTGATTTTGGTGCTGGCGGGCATCGCCGCGCCTAGTCTCAAGCTGGGCCTTGCCGCCCTCTTGATCACCGGCGGCGCGGGTCTGGCCGCGCGCGCCAGTCTGGCGGCTCAACGCCCGCCCAAGGCGGGCTAAGCCAATACGCTGAGCCGCGAAATCTCTTCTTTCAAACGAAGCTTTTGCTTTTTCAACTCCGCGATCGCCAAATCATTCGACCCGGGAGATCGCTGCTCTGCCTCGACCTTTTGCGACAAAGTGGCGTGTCGCTTTTTCAGCTCCTCAACATGGGACGTCAAACTCATTGGGTAGTCTCCTCTGTGTAGGTTGAAATGTGCCAGTTCAGTCCAGCACAAATTTTCGCGCCTGTCACGCGACTGATACAAAGAGTGATCGGAAAATTGTTTCCAAACCCTTAAGGCGCGCCGGAAAACTCCAAAGCCGCCCCATGGCGCAGCACGTTAACCATCTGATCGGTATAGCTTTCTTCGTCCCGCTGATGCGCTGCCCCTTTATGCATCACCACCCCGTCCCAAAGGCGAAAATCTGCGCGCCCGCCGCGCCGCGCGCGAAAAATCACCAAACCCGCCGCACGCCCCGCCCGCGCAATGAGCGGCAACACCTCGACCGAGCCAAGACAGCCGCGCGCCGCCGCAAGCAGATCGGGCAGGCGTTCGGCGCGGTGGATCATATGCACATAGCCCTTGGGCGCGCAGCGTTTCGCCGCCGCCTGCATCCAGACCGCGAGCGGCACCGCCTCGCCCATCGCCGTCTCGCGCGCACCATGCTCCGAGGCGGTCGAAGACGCGCGGTCAAAATAGGGCGGATTGGCGATGACGTGATCGAATTGCCGCGCCTTGAGGGCTGCGGGCATCGCCGCCAGATCGCCGGTGATCACCTCGAAGTCCATCCCGTTGCGCCGCCCGTTTTGCGCCGCCAAAGCCGCGTGATCCCCCTGTAGCTCAAGCCCTGTCAGCCGCACATCCGCCTCCCGCGCCTTGAGGCATAGCGACGCGGTGCCCACCCCGCAGCCAAGCTCCAGCACGCTTTGCCCCGCGCGGATGTTCACCGCCGCCGCCAAAAGCACCGGATCGACCCCCGCGCGATAGCCCGCGCGCGGTTGCCATATCCGCAATCGCCCGTCTAAATACTTGTCATCGCTGAGATTTTGCGCCGTCCATCCGGCGATCATCTGCTCCGGCATGGCCCAAAACCGCCCTATTCGTCCAAAGGGCTAAGCCCGTTGTCGCGCAGCGCGCGATAGGCCGCCGCATGGTCACGATCGGCCACCATCAAACGCCGCGGCAAGGCCCCGATGCCGCCATCGAGGATGCTCATATTTACGTCCAATTCAAAGCAGTCTATACCCTCGCCTGAAAGCAACGCGCGGGCAAAGGCGATCTCGGTGGGGTCGGTGGTTCGCAAGAGGTGTTTCATATCAACGCAGTTAATGCCATCCGCCTGAGCCTGTCGAGGCAAATGCAACGCAGGGCGCGGGCCACGTGAAGAGACAGATGAGGCCATGAGCTTGGACACTCCGACCAAACCGCATGAAATGCTGGCCGCGCATCTGGCCGACGATCTGTCGGCGGTGAACGCTTTGATCCGTGCGCGCATGGCCTCCGAACACGCGCCGCGCATCCCCGAGGTTACGGCGCATCTGGTCGAAGCGGGCGGCAAACGGCTGCGCCCGATGCTGACGCTGGCGGCGGCGCGTTTGTGCGGATATGAGGGCGATTACCACATCCATCTGGCCGCCACGGTCGAATTTATCCACACCGCCACGCTGCTGCATGACGATGTGGTCGACGAGAGCGAGCAACGGCGCGGGCGGCCCACGGCCAACCTGCTTTGGGACAATCAATCGAGCGTGTTGGTCGGCGATTACCTCTTTGCGCGCAGCTTCCAACTGATGACCGAAACCGGCAATATGCGGGTGCTCGAAATCCTCGCCAATGCCTCGGCCACCATCGCCGAGGGCGAGGTTCTGCAACTCACCGCCGCGCAGGATTTGGCAACCACCGAAAGCATTTACCTACAGGTCGTGCGCGGCAAGACCGCCGCGCTTTTCTCGGCCGCCTGCGAGGTCGGCGGGGTGATTTGCGCCGCGCCGGACACCCATGTCAAAGCGCTTTATGATTACGGCGATGCGCTTGGCATTGCCTTCCAGATCGTCGATGACCTTCTCGACTACGGCGGCGATGCCAGCGCCACGGGCAAAAACATCGGCGATGATTTTCGCGAGCGCAAACTGACCCTGCCGGTGATCAAGGCCATCGCCAAAGCGGATGAGGAAGAGCGCGCCTTTTGGACCCGCACCATCGCGCGCGGACGCCAAGACGAGGGCGATCTTGACGAGGCCTTGCGCCTGCTGGCGCGTCACGGCGCGATGGAGGCGACCCGCGACGACGCCCTCGCATGGGCCGCGCAGGCCAAAGCGGCGCTCGCCCCCCTGCCCGAACATGAGATCAAATCCATGCTGCTCGATATCGCCGATTACGTGGTCGCGCGGATCAACTGAGGCGCGGCGCGCGCGGCGCCACCAAGCCGCGTGGCGCAGACCCACCAATCTGGATGCGCGGCGCGGATTTGCGCGGCGGCCGCCTCGGCCTCTGCCGCCTGCTCATACAGCCCGAAACAGGTCGCGCCAGAGCCGGACATACGCGCCAAAGCGCATCCCTGCGTCGCCGAGATTGCCGCCAGAGCCGCGCCGATTTGCGGCGCAATCGCGCGGGCGGGCGGCTCCAGATCATTGCGCTGCGCTGCGAGATACTCAAGCATCCTCGGCCCGTCACTGACATCCGCAGGCAGGGCCGCCATCGGAGAATTTCTCTTTTGCACCAAGGCCTTGAATACCGGCCCCGTGGGCACGGACACGCGCGGATTGACCAAGAGGACCGGCCAACACGGCATCTGCGGCACGGGGATCAGATCCTCGCCAATGCCGCCCACATGCACCGGCGCGCTGCGCACGCACATGGGCACATCGGCCCCCAACTCTACCAGTTGCGCGCGGATACGCGGCTCTTGCGCGTCCAGCCCCCCCGCCAGAAAGGACAGCCCGCGAAAACAGGCCGCCGCATCGGCAGAGCCGCCGCCGATCCCCGCCGCCACGGGCAGGTTTTTGGTCAGATGAAAGCGCAACGGGCCGCCGGTCCAAAGCCGCGCGGCCATCTGCGTGATGAAATTATCGCCCCCCAAAGGCACATCGCCCGCCTCCGGCCCCTCCACCGTCATGGCAAAGGCCTCGGCGCCGTTTCCCGCGCTCTGCCCCGTGCCCTGCCCCGCGCCGGTTTCGATGCGCAACACATCCCCCACATCGGCAAAGCTCACAAGGCTGTCGAGCAGGTGATAGCCGTCCGCGCGCTGTCCGGTGATATGAAGCGTCAGATTGACCTTGGCCGGCGCAAAGACCTCAATTGCCGCCATTGGCCACCTTCAAAGGCGCCGCGCCTTCCTCGGCCAGAACCGCGTCCAGCCCGACTTCGATCTTGCGCCGGATGCGGATGGCTTCCTTCTCTTCGGGGTCGAATGACAGGGCGCGGTGCCATTGGAATTCGGCCTCCAGCTTGCGCCCGACCGACCAATAGACATCGCCCAGATGGTCGTTCACGATCGGATCGACCGCGACCAGTTCGGCGGCGCGTTCCATATGGCCGACCGCCTCGTCATAGCGGCCCAGCCGGAACAAAACCCATCCGAGGCTGTCGATGATATAGCCGCTGTCGGGCCGCGCCGCGACTGCGCGTTCGATCATCCCCAACGCTTCGTCAAGGTTCTCGCCGCGCTCGACCAGCGAATAGCCCAGATAGTTGAGCACCTGAGGCTGGTCGGGATTGAGCGAGAGCGCCTTGCGAAAATCGGCCTCTGATCCGGCCCAGTCTTTCATCTGGTCATAGGCGATGCCGCGCGCGTAATAGAGGAACCATTGCGCGCCGCCGGTGTCGTCATAAAGCGCCATCGCGCGATCATAAGAGGCCACCGCGCCCTTATAATCCTCCTTGGCGCGCAGGAAATCGCCAATCGTGACATGCACGGCGGGCAGATCGGGATTGGTGCGCGCCAGTTGCGTGAGCACCTCCAAGGCTGCCTCGTCCCTGCCCGCCGCGCGCAGGGCCGCCGCACGACCCAATTCGGCGGCGTGAAAGGCCGGATCGCTTTGCGGGACAGAGCGGTAAACCTCGACGGCCAGATCATGCTGCTTGAGGTCTTCGAGAAGCTCCGCCGTCAGCAGCGCCGCATCGGTATGATCGGGCCGCAAATAAAGCGCCGCGCGGGTGTAAAGCAGGGTGTAATCGGGGTTTGCCTCTTCGATCAAGGCGCCCGCGATGGAATAGAGCACTTCGGCCATCCCGTCCTCGGCGCCGCGCGCCAAGGTAAAGGGCAAGGCCTTGCCGGCCTTCAAATCCTCGCGCATCTGGCGCAATTCGGGGTCGAGATCATTGCCAAAAACCTGATCGGCCAAGGCCACGGCCTCTTGGGTTTTCTCGATCTGGCTCATCAATTGCAGCCGCGCGATCATGCCGCGCCGCGTGCCTTGCAAGGCCCCTGCGCCGCCTGCGGCGAAAATCTCTTCGGCGGCTTCGAAATCGCCCACCGAGGCGAGGGCCAAAGCCTTGTGATACTGCGCGAAATTCGACAATCCGCGCTCTTTGCCCACCGCATCAAAGGCCTTGAGCGCCGCCGACATATCGCCCAGCCCCACCTTGGCCCATGCGATCATCAACCCGTCCACCAAGGGACCAGAGCCTTTTTCGCCCTCGGCCCGCGCGATCAAGGCCTCGAATTGCCCCTGCTTGGCCTCGGAAGCGGCCAGAACCATCCGTCCGGCCTGACTGGCGATGCCGTCTGCCTCGGCCTTGCGCGCGATGGGCAGGGCCAAGTCGATTTTACCAAGAGAAACAAAGGATTGCACCGCACTGTCGAGCAAGAGCGGGTTTGACGGATCGCGCGCCAGAGCCATCGACAGATATTGCGCCGCCGCCGCGAAATCGGAGCCATAGCGCGCTTGGCGCGAGGCCAGATAGGCCCCCGAGAGGCTGTCGGCCTGCACCATGACGGGGGGCAACGCCGCCGCCATCCCCGCCGCAAGGGCCAAAGTGGACGTCCAAATACGCAGTTTGCTCAAGATCACGGCTCGGCCCCTTATTTTGCTGCGGCCAAGTCAATGCGCCGCTTTTGCCAAAGCCTAATCGCGCGGGCGCGCAGGTGCAATGCACGAGCGCGTCAAGTTTAAGCGAGCAGCAAGGCTTCGCCCGCCGCCAAGGCGCCCGAAAGGGGCCGAGCGCAGGCGCGGCGCGCAAAAAAGGGGCGCCCCGAAAGCCGCCCCTTTGATCGTGTCGTGGATGCCCCGCCCGCGCGGGCGCGGATCACATATTGGGATAGTTCGGCCCGTCGCCGCCTTGGGGCGTGGTCCATGTGATGTTTTGCGCGGGGTCCTTGATATCACAGGTTTTGCAATGCACGCAGTTTTGGAAGTTGATGACGAAGCGCGGCTCCTTGCCCTCTTCCTCGACAAATTCGTAAACCCCCGCAGGGCAATAGCGCGCCGAAGGTCCGGCATATTTCGCCAGATCGACCGAGACCGGCACCTGATCATCCGTCAGACGCAAATGGCACGGCTGCTGCTCTTCGTGGTTGGTCATCGCAAAGCTGACGTTGGTAAGCCGGTCAAAGCTGAGCTTGCCATCGGGTTTGGGATAATCGATCGGTTTGTGCTTGCTGGCCTCTTCGGTCGATTGCGCATCGGTTTTGCCGTGCTTGACCGTGCCAAAGAGCGAGAATCTGAAGATGGTCTGGAACCACATGTCAAAGCCGCCCAAGGCCAAACCGCCCAAGGGGCCGAATTTGCCGTTAAACGGTGCGACGTTGCGCACCCGTTTGAGGTCCTTGCCGACGGCGCCGCTGCGCAAGACGGCGTCATACTCTTCAAGCACATCGCCCGACCGGCCCGCTTGGATCGCGGCAAAGGCCGCCTCGGCCGCCTCGATGCCCGAATGCATCGCGTTGTGGTTGCCCTTGATGCGCGGCAGGTTCACCAAACCGACCGAACATCCGAGCAGCGCACCGCCCGGGAAGGCCGATTGCGGGATCGATTGGAAGCCGCCCTTGGTCACCGCGCGCGCGCCATAAGCCACGCGTTTGCCCCCTTCCAAGAGCTTGGCGATCTTCGGATGATGCTTGAGCTTTTGGAATTCCATATAGGGGAAAAGATAGGGGTTCTTGTAGTTCAGATCCATGATGTAACCAATGTAGACTTGGTTATTTTCAAGGTGATAGATGAACGACCCGCCGCTGTTTTTGAAGCCGAGAGGCCAGCCCATCGTATGGGTCACTTCGCCTTCGTTGTGCTTCTCGGGATCGATTTCCCAAATCTCTTTCATGCCGATGCCGAATTTGGGCACATCGCAATTGGCCGCCAGATCATATTTGGCCAAAACCTCTTTGGACAGCGATCCGCGCACGCCTTCGGAGAGGAAGACATATTTGCCGTGCAACTCCATGCCCGGTTCGTAGCCGTCACCGGCGGTGCCGTCGGGATTGCGGCCAAACTCGCCCGCGACCACGCCTTTGACCTCGCCCTTGTCGCCGAAAACCAATTCGGAACACGCCATGCCCGGGAAAATCTCGACGCCCATGGCTTCGGCCTGTTCGGCCATCCAGCGGCACACATTGCCCATCGAGACAATGTAATTGCCGTGGTTATTCATCAAGGGCGGCATGATGAAATTGGGCAGGCGGATTTGCCCTGCCTCGCCCAGAACATAGAAATTATCTTCTTTGACCGGCGTGTTGAGCGGTGCGCCCTTTTCTTTCCAATCGGGCATCAGACGGGTCAAACCCGACGGGTCCAGAACCGCACCCGACAGGATATGCGCGCCCACTTCAGAGCCTTTCTCCAGCACCACAACATTGATTTCCGCATCAAGTTGCTTGAGACGGATGGCCGCCGACAGGCCCGCAGGGCCCGCGCCGACGATCACCACGTCATATTCCATTGCTTCCCGCTCGATCTCGCTCATCTGGGTGGCTCCTTGAGGTTAGCTGAGGGCGATGTTGCCCCGCACACGCGCCGCGCGCAATAATATTTCGCCGTGGATACCGCAGTGCAGCATCGCCCGTCAATTGCTACGGTACGTTAAAATCACCCGCAAGGGGGGCCATCTTGCGCCCGCGCAAGAGAAAACTTGCCACATCCGCCACAGACGGCTTGCATTGCCCCTCCCCTTTGGGTCAGGTATCTCAACCCGAAAATCCCCGAGCCCCCCGAAACCGGCGGCGGCTCCTTGATCGTTTTGGAAAGAGTAGATGGAAAAGATCCCAATGACCCGCGCCGGTCACACCGCGCTGGAAGTCGAATTGAAGCAGCTCAAAACCGTTGAGCGCCCCGCCATTATTGCCGCCATCGCCGAAGCCCGCGATCATGGCGACCTGTCCGAGAACGCCGAATACCATTCGGCGCGCGAAAAGCACTCCTTTATCGAGGGCCGCGTCAAGGAATTGGAAGCGGTGATCTCGCTGGCCGAGGTGATCGACCCCAAAACCCTCTCGGGGGCGATCAAATTCGGTGCCACCGTGACGGTGGTGGACGAGGACACCGACGAGGAAAAGACGTGGCAGATCGTCGGCGAGCATGAGGCCAATATCGAAAAGGGCCTTTTGAACATCAAATCGCCCATCGCCCGCGCCTTGATCGGCAAGGAAGAGGGCGATAGCGTCGAAGTGCGCACGCCGGGCGGTGAGAAGGCTTACGAAATTCTTAAAATCGCCTATATCTGAGCAAGCGGGCGGGCGCAGGACGCGCCCGCGCTGCGCAACATGTCTGGATTGGCACATACCGATGGCTGAGACTCCTCCGACACGGCCCACATCCTTGGGCATCTACGACAAGCCCAAGGGCAAGAATATCACCAGCGTCGAGATCATCGCTCTGGCGCTTTCGCTCGTCTGGATGCTGGGCGCGGTGGTGTTTTTCCTCACCATGGGCAGCGCCAATGCCGTCGAGGCGGGCAATCTGGGCGGGCTGCGCTTTTTGGTGACCATGCTGGCGATTTTCATGCCGGTGGCAATGATCTGGGTGGCGGCCACGGCGGCGCGCTCCAGCCGCGTGATGCGCGAAGAAAGCCAGCGCCTGCAGGCCGCCATCGACGCCATTCGCCAAAGCTATGTCTCGCAAGCGCAAGCGGGCCGCCAATCGGCCCCCGATGTGAGCACCGTGGCGCGCAAGCTTGACCAGATCGCCGAGGCGCAGCGCAAGACCGAAACCACATTGGCCAATCTGTCGGCAGGGCGCGAGCGCGAGGCGATTGCCGCGCGCAAGGCGCTGCCCGCCCCGAGCGAGAAAAGTGATGCGGGCGAGGCGGAGGAACAGGTCGCCTTGCCGCTGGGCACGCCCTCCGAAGACATGGCGCCGCCGCTGGAGCGGGCCGATTTCATCCGCGCCATCAATTTCCCCGAAACCGCCGAGGACAAGGCTGGTTTTGACGCGCTACGCCGCGCCTTGGCGGATCGCCACGCCAAACAATTGATCCAAGCAGCCCAAGATATCCTGACGCTGCTGAGCCAAGACGGCATCTATATGGACGATCTGAACCCCGATATGGCGCGCCCCGAAGTGTGGCGCAAATTCGCCAGCGGCGAGCGCGGTCGGTCGGTCGCGGCGCTTGGCGGGGTGCGCGACCGCTCGTCTTTGGCGCTGACCGCAGGGCGCATGCGCCAAGACCCGATCTTCCGCGACGTGGCCCATCACTTCTTGCGCCGCTTTGACCAGACCTTTGCCGAATTTGCCGATGGCGCAACGGATTCGGAAATCTCGGCCCTGTCGGACACGCGCACGGCGCGCGCCTTCATGCTTTTGGGGCGGGTGGCAGGCACCTTCGATTAAGCCGCGCGCGAGCGGCGCGTTGTGCGCGCGGCGGATGCCTCCGGCGGGGATATTTTTGGAACCTGCAAAGCGGGCGCGTTAAAGCCCGAGATCGGCGGCGATGAAATCGGCGATGGCGCCGGTGTCATTGAGATCAAGCCGCATAACGGCGCGCGCCTTATCGTCATGCGGAGCGGGCGGCGGGGCGTCACAGGCCAGCGCGCGCACCGACGGGTCAGTGGGATAGAGCAGCGGATGGGCCACCTCGGCGCGCCAGCATTCGATTTTCGGCTGCGGGCCGGATTTGAACCCTTCGACCAGCACCAGATCGCAAGGCGCCATTTTGGCCAGCAGCTCTTCGAGCGGCGGCTCGGGCGCGTCTTTGAGTTCGTGCAGCAAGGCCCAGCGGTTGCCCGACACCAGCATCACCTCGCCCGCGCCCGCCGCGCGGTGGCGGTGGCTGTCTTTTCCGGGGCGGTCGAGATCAAAGCTGTGGTGGGCGTGTTTGACCGTCGAAACGCGCAAGCCGCGCGCGGTGAAATGCGCCACAAGCCGTTCGGTCAGGCCGGTTTTTCCGGCGTTTTTATACCCTGTGATGCCATAGATATTCAAAGCGGCGCTCCTGCGTGACGGGCCTTGGCGCGGGCCAGATCCTCGGGGGTGTTGATGTTGAAAAACGCTGCGGCCTCGGCAAAGACCACGCCGCGCGCGCCCTGCGCCTCGGCAAAGCCTTGCAAGCGGCGGTGACCTTGGGCGAGATAGGCGGCAAGCGGCGCGCGCAAAGCGGCGGGCCAATAGCCGAAGGTCGGATGCAGGCGGCCTTCGGCGCTGGCGATGGCAAAGCCGCTCTGCGCGCTCAGCCGCGCTGCCAGATCGGGGGCAAAAAACGGCGTGTCGACCGCCGCGCTGACGAGGCCCTGCGCGCCGATGGAGGCGGCCCAATCAAGCCCCGCAAGCACGCCTGCCAAAGGCCCTGCGTCTTGGGCCTCGGGCGGGTCGGGCAGCACCGGCAGGCCTAGCGCGGCAAAGCGCGCCGGATCGCCATTGGCCGAGATCGCGCAGCGCGCCGTTTGCGCGCCAAGGCGTTTTGCGCAAAGCGCCACAAGCGTGTTCCCGCCCAGCGTGAGCAGGGCTTTGTCGGTGCCCGAGGGCGGTCCAGCGTGGGGCCGCGAATCCTGACCGGCATCCGGAGCAGCATCCGCAGCGGCAGCCGGCTGCGCGCCCATGCGCCGCCCCTGCCCGCCCGCAAGGATCAATCCGGCAATCATCTGCCAAACCCGCATGCAGCGCCGAGGCCGTGCAAAGGCCCGCGCTGCCCCCATCGGCCACGCTGCCCACGGTGCCCACGGTGCGCACATCGCCCAGATCGCGCCCATAGCAAAGCGCGATGGGCGGCAATCACAAGAATTGATAGGGCGTTCAATTGCATCTGCGGCGCAACCTGTTAGGCATGATCTGTCCCGCCTTGGCGGGTTTGCCCGACATGATAGTGAGGTTTCATGGCGTCCTCCATCGCCAAATCACCGGTTTCGCCTTTTGGCCAAGGGATGCGCGATGCGCTGCCTTTTGTTTTGGTGATCATTCCCTTTGGCCTCGTGTTCGGGGTGGTGGCGACCGAAGCGGGGCTCAACGTCTTTGAGGCGCTGAGCTTTTCGGTGGTGGTGATCGCGGGGGCGGCGCAATTCACCGCATTGCAATTGATGGTCGAGAACACGCCGACGGTGATTGTTCTGATCTCGGCCTTGGCGGTGAATTTGCGCATGGCGATGTATTCGGCGGCCCTGACCCCGCATGTGGGATCGGCGCCCCTGTGGCAACGCGCCCTGATCGCCTATTTCACCGTGGATCAAAGCTTTGCCTGCGCCGATGTGGCTTACCAAAAGAACCCCGATTGGACGCTTTCGCAAAAGCTGCGCTATTTCGCGGGGGTGGTCACGCCGGTCTGCCCGCTGTGGTATATCGCGACTGTGGCGGGCGCATGGGCGGGCGAGGCGATCCCCGAGGGATTGGCGCTCGATTTCGCGGTGCCGATCACGTTTTTGGCCATCATCGCACCGGCGCTGCGCTCCTTGCCGCATGTGGCAGCGGCGCTGACTTCGGTGGTTCTGGCGCTGGTTTTCGCGTTTTTGCCCTATAACCTCGGGCTGCTCATTGCGGCGCTTGCGGCGCTATTGGTCGGCGCGCAGGTGGAGCTTGTCCTGACGCGGCGCGGCGGCGGGGGAGATGGCAGCAAGGAGATGCAGGCATGACCGGCGCCGTCGAAACCGCCGCGGGCATCGACCGCACGACGCTTTGGACCGTGATCGCACTTTTGGGGCTGGGCAGCTTCGGGCTGCGCTTCATGTTCACCGGATTGATCGGCAACCGCCCCTTGCCCGAATGGGTGCTGCGGCATCTGCGCTATACCTCGGTGGCGGTCCTGCCGGGGTTGATTGCACCGGCGGTCTTCATGCCCGCCGCCACGGGAGGCGCGCCCGATCCGGCGCGGTTGATGGCGGCGGCGGCGACTGTGGCCATCGGCGTGCTGACGCGCAATGTGCTCTATGCGGTTCTGGGCGGCGCGGGCACGCTCTATGCGGGGCTGTATTTGCTGGGCTAGAGGCCCAAGGCCAAGGCCAAGGCGCGGCGCCTTATTCGGCGGCGGCGACTTGCGCGGCGCTGTCCTTGGCGGCGGCCTTGCGGGCGCGCGATGCGGCGACCTCGGCGGGCACATAGGCGCGCAGGGCCACGGTCTTGTCCGGATCGTCATATTCGAACAATTCGCTGCGCCGCACATTCGGCAGCTTGGCAAAATCTTCCATCAAGGCCTTGGGGAACCATGTGGTGCGGATACCCTCAAGGCCCGGCAGGCTGGCCAAAAGGCCGGAGGTCGTCAGCGAGCAGGTGCCGCTATTGGCCGGTCCGTTGGCAAAGGCTTTTTGCAGCGCCAGTTCGGCCACCTCGGCAGAGACGTCAAACTCTTGCAACACAACATGATAGGTCGATCGCGCATGGGCGCGCGTATAGGCGTCCACCAGATGCGGATTGGCCCCGAGGATCACATCGTGGCGTTCGGGAATTTGCGGATGCGAGACCGTTCCGGCGGGGTCGAAAATCACCCGCTGCGAGGCGTTGATCATCAAGGCGCTATGCGCCCCCGCGCCGCTGTCGTTGTTGATCATCGTAAACAGCGTCAACCGCGGCGGGCCGTTATGGCGGTAGGTCACCCGCTCGGCCACATCGTCAGAGACATATTGAACCGGTGGGCGGCCACAGGCCGACAAACCAAGCAGCGCCAAAGCAGCGCCAAGCAAAATCGTTTTGCGGATCATGGGAGGGGTGCCCTTTGGGAGAGCGCGCAAGGGCAAAGGCCCGCGCGCGCCGCATGATCACTTGCGCGATCACATAGGTGATCAGCTATTGAACAAAGCCAAGATGATCAGGATGAAGACCGATGCGCCTGCCACCCAAGCCGAAGCCTTCATGAAGCCTTCAAAGGTTTTTTCCTGAACTTCGATGTCCATTTCGCCATGTTTATGTTCGGCCATTTTTCTTGGTCCTCATGTTAGTCGTTTCGCGGTCTCGATAGAGCATTTTGCGCCCCCTGTCATCCCGCCAGATGCGGCATATTGCTCCGCCGCGCGTGATTGGCTTGCCCCTGCTGCGGCGCGGCCCGCGGCGCTCAACCGGCGGCCAGATCCGCCGCCAGCCGAAAACCGATGCGTTTGGGCGCGACTTCTTCGACCTCTTTGGGCAGGGCGCGCAGCATCACGCTAAGCTGCGTAACATGTTGGATAAGCTGGGTTTTTGCGCCACCCGCATCCGATCCGTAAAAGGTCACGATGTCGGGATCGAAAAACCCCATCCCCTCGATGCGCAACACGCCCGCATCGCCGCCCGCAAATCCCATGGCGACCTCATGCTCTTCGTCCAGTTGCTCTTCGAAGTTCTTGATATAGAGAATCAGCCGCTCATAGGCCCATTCGGCGGCGCTTTTGCGCTCCACCGGTTTGTCGTTGAGGGTTTTGGGCAAATCGCCGGTTTGCTTGGCCTGCGCCTCGGGGTCGGCGTGGACCTCGTGGCGGCGCGGCAGGGCGGCGGCCTCATGGGCCTCGGCTGCGGTTTCGATCTTATCGTCCATCTGGGTCCTGCCCTCTCTGTTCACAAGGTTCATCATGGGGCCAAGAGCGCCAAAGGTTCAACCCGCCTCGCGCCTGCGCGGATGGGGTCACGCCTCTTGCACCGCTTGCCACAGATAGGCGCCGTCGCTGCGCAATTCGCGCGTCACCAGCCCCAAGTGGTAGAGGTGGTTGAGATGGGCATAGGCCTCGACCATCGCCAAACCATAAGTGCCGCCGTCGATCTTGCGCTTGAACAGCGGCGGGAAACAGTCGCAGGCCGTTTGCGGCGTTTGCAGATGTTTGAGCAGCCGTTTGAGCGCGCCGTGGTGGTTTTCGATCAATTGCCGCATGCGGATCGGCAGGCCCGTGAAGGGCAATTTATGCCCGCCCAGCACCAGATGCTCCTCGCGCGCAAAGCCCTCCAGCCGCTCGCAGGCCTCCATCCATTCGCCGACCGGATCGGCCTCCGGCTCGGTGGGATGCACGCCGATATTGGGGCTGATCGAGCTGAGAATCTGATCCCCCGCGAGGACCAGATCGCCGGTCCGGCTCCATAGGGTGATATGTTCGGGCGCATGGCCATTGCCCATATGCACGTCCCAAATGCGCCCCGCCGCCTCGAAAGTGTCGCCTTGTTGCAAACGCCGATAGCCGATGCCCAAAGGATGCACGATATCGGCGAAATTGAACGGGCGCTCATTGGCGCGTTTGTCGTAAATCTGCGCCTCCATCCCCGCGCGGCGCCAAAAGGTTTTCGCCGCCTGCGAGGCTTCGGTCTCGACATCGAGGATCAACATCCGCGTCATCAGATAGGCAGTGCGCGAGGTGACGATCTCGGCCCCGCGCTCTTGGAACCATCCGGCCATGCCGACGTGGTCGGGATGGTGATGGGTGAGCAGGACGCGCGTCACCGGCTTGCCCGCCAAGGGGCCTTGGAGGATCTCCTCCCAAATCGCCACGGCGCGTTTGGAATAAACGCCGGTATCGACCAAGGTCCAGCCGTCGCCATCATCAAGCGCATAGACATTCACATGGTCCAAAGCCATCGGCAACGGCATGCGCAGCCAAAGCACCCCTTCGGCCACTTCGATCGCCGCGCCGGTTTGCGGCGGCGCGTCCCATGGCATCAACAGGGGGCTGAGGCCTTGGCGGCTCACGCGCTCAGCTCTTCAAGGCTCATCGAATAAAGCCCGCTTGCGCCCTGCATCGCCTGCTCAAGCAGGCTGGCATGTTCGGGCAAAAGCCGCGTGATATAGAAGCGCGCCAGTTTCGCGCGCGCGCCCTTGCCATTGGCGGCCAAGGCGGCCTTGAGATGGTAATAGCCGCCCAGAACCCGCGCAAATCCGGCCTGATAGGGCACGGCGCCAGCGAAACGGTTGTTCAGATCGTCTTGCGCCACCAACCATTCGGTGGTCTCGCGCAGGGTCTCGCAGGCCTCCCACACCGCATCGCCCAATTCGGGGCAAAGCGCGCGGGCGTTTTCCACATCGGCTTCGATCTCGTCAAGGAAACGGTAGGCCGCCTCGCCGCCATCCATCATCTTGCGCGCCACAAGGTCCATCGCCTGAATGCCGTTGGTGCCCTCGTAGATCGAGGTCACGCGCACATCGCGGCTGTATTGCGCCGCGCCGGTTTCCTCGATGAAGCCCATGCCGCCATGGACCTGCACGCCCATTTCGGACACGCGAATGCCGGTATCGGTGCCAAAGCTTTTGGCAATCGGGGTCAAAAACGCCGCGCGCGCTTTCCATTCCGCATCGCCCGTCGCATTGCCCATATCAATCGCCACCGCACAGGCCAGCCCGATCGAACGCGCCGCGAATGTATCGGCTTTCATGGTCAAAAGCATCCGGCGCACATCGGCGTGATCGACGATGGTGCCGCTCTTGTCGCCCACTGGCGTCGGCCCCTGCTTTCGGTCCAATGCATAGGCCAGCGCATGTTGATAGGCGCCTTCGGAAATCCCGATGCCCTGCGCGCCAACGGCCAGCCGCGCGTTGTTCATCATCGTGAACATCGCCGCCATGCCCTTATGCTCGGCCCCGACAAGCCATCCGGTCGCGCCGTCAAATTCCATCACCGCCGTGGGCGATCCGTGAATGCCCATCTTATGCTCGAGGCTCACCACGCGCAGGCTGTTGGCCTCGCCAAGGCTGCCGTCGGCATTGGGAATATATTTGGGCACCATGAACAGGCTGATGCCGCGCGTGCCCTCGGCCCCGTCGGGCAGACGCGCCAGAACAAGGTGGCACACATTGCCGCCGAAATCATGATCGCCCCAGCTGATGAAAATCTTTTGCCCCGACACCGCATAGGTGCCGTCGCCCTTCGGCTCGGCCTTGGAGCGCAGCGCGCCGACGTCCGATCCGGCCTGCGGCTCGGTCAGGTTCATCGTGCCGGTCCATTCGCCGCTGATCAGCTTGGGCAGATACATCGCCTTGATCTCGTCGCTGGCGTGATGTTCGAGCGCCTCGATCTGCCCTTGCGTGAGCAGCGGGTTGAGGCCCAGCGCCATGCAGCTTGCGCTCATCATATCGTTGAGCGCCGTGGTCATCGCAATCGGCAAGCCCATGCCGCCGTATTCGGGATCGGCCGAAATCCCGACCCAGCCGCCCTCGGCAATCGCGCGAAATCCGCCATCGAACCCTTTGGAGGTGCGCACAACGCCGTTTTCCACCTTGGCCGGATACAAATCGCCATTGCGGTTGAGCGGCGCCAGAACCTCTTCGCACATCCGCCCCGCTTCGGTGAGAATCGCATCGGTCACATCGGCGCTGGCTTCGGCGAATTTCTCGGTTGCGGCGACCTGATTGAGGCCGACGATATGCTCAAAGATGAACTTGTAGTCGGCAACGGGGGCGCGGTAAGGCATGTCTGTCTCCTCCGAATGCGGCCCGATCCGGCCGCCGGCTCTTGAAATTCCACTTTGCGGAATATCCTATAGCCATGCGAGAGGCGGACAACCGAAACGCCGCGTCACGGGAAACCGCGAATGACCAAGACCAAAGTGCTAGAATTTGACGCAGCCGGAATTGCTGCAGCTGCATCCATTTTGCAAGGCGGCGGACGCGTGGCCTTTGCGACCGAAACCGTCTTTGGCCTCGGGGCCGATGCGCGCAACGGGGCGGCGGTCGCCTCGATTTTCGAAGCCAAGGACCGCCCCGCCTTCAACCCGCTGATCGTGCATCTGGCGCAGGCCGCCGAGGCGCGCAAATACGCTACGTGGAGCGATCAGGCCGAAACACTGGCGCGCGCCTTCTGGCCTGGGCCGCTGACCATGGTATTACCGCTGCGCGCGGGGCACGGCCTGTCCGATCTGGTGACCGCCGGATTGCCCAGCGTCGGGCTGCGCGTGCCCGCCCATCCGGCGGCGCAGGCTTTGCTGCGCGCCTTTAGCGGGCCGGTGGCCGCGCCCTCGGCCAATCCCTCCGGCAAGATCAGCCCCACCAGCGCGGCCCATGTTCTGGCCGGTCTGGACGGGCGGATCGAAGCGGTTCTGGACGGCGGCAATTGCGCCGTTGGGGTCGAATCGACCATCATCGGATTTGGCAGCGACGGCGCGCCGGTTCTGTTGCGCGCGGGCGGCGTGGCGCGCGAAGAGATCGAGGCCGCGCTTGGCGCGCCGCTGTTGGACCGCACCGCCGCCCAGGCCGGTGCCATCACCGCCCCTGGGCAGATGCAATCGCATTACGCGCCCGCCCTGCCCGTGCGGCTGGGTGCCGATGCGCCGCGCGAAGGCGAATTGATGCTCGGATTTGGCGCGGTGGCGGGCGATCTGACCCTCTCGGCGCGCGGCGATCTGCGCGAGGCGGCGGCCAATCTGTTTGCCCATCTGCACGCGCTGGACGCCATGGCCAAGGCCCGCGATCCCGCCCCCACCGGCATCGCCGTCGCGCCCGTCCCGATGCAGGGCCTTGGCGCCGCGATCAACGACCGGCTCGCCCGCGCCGCCGCCCCGCGCGGATAGGGAAGCAAGGCAACCGGATAAAGCGAACGGCGCGGGCGAAGCGCACAGGCAAAGACCGCGCGCCAACCGCTGCCAAAGCCCGCGGTTTTCGCACCGACGCAATACCGACAAAATACCGACGTGTTACCGACAGCGAAAATACGCCGCTATTGCGCCGCGCAAAGGCCGCCGCAAATCCCGATGTCCAGATGATCGCCCGCCCCAGCCCGAGGCTTTAGGCATGGCCCGCCGTGCTCGACAGGGCCAAGGCGCTGACCCCCAAAGTCTTGAGCGCCGCGCCCCATTTTTCGCCATCCTCGGCGGCAAAGACAAGCTCGGGGCTGGCATCGCACGACAGCCATCCATTGGCGGCGATCTCGGCCTCCAGTTGCCCCGGACCCCATCCGGCATAGCCCAAGGCCATCACCACCTGATGCGGGCCGCAACCTATTGCAATATCGTGCAAAATATCCATCGTGGCGGTCATGCCGAACTCGTCGTTGACCTCCAAAGTGCCCTCGTCCGTGCCGTAATCGGCAGAGTGCAAAACAAAGCCGCGCCCATGCTCGACAGGGCCGCCGAAATGCACCGGAAGGCGGATCATCTTGGGCCGCGACGATCCGGCGGGCGCATCGATGCCCAGCTGCTCCAGCAGGTCTTCGAGCCGCAAATCGGGGGTGGGTTTGTTGACGATCAACCCCATCGCCCCCTCGTCGGAATGGGCGCAAAGATAGATCACGCTGCCCTCGAACCGCGGATCCCCCATGCCCGGCATGGCGATCAGCAGTTTACCCGTCAGGTTCTCTTCCATTCGGATCGTCATATCCGGATCAACACCCTTGTTTTATTGGCCCAAGTCGCTGCGCGCGCTCGTGTTAGCGGTTCTTATACCTGCGCATGTTTAATAGAATGTAGCGCCAGATGCGCCACGGCAAGCCCCGCAATAAAATTGCACCCCAAATCGCGGCACTTTGCCTGAAAATCCCGCGCGGCTCGGGGATATTTCACCGCCCTCGCCACAAAGTGAGTTGGCAATCCGTGCAGCAAAAGGCATGTGTTTTCTATGATAAAACGCCCGTCCCTGACCGCATTGAGTGTTGTGATCGCCGCCGGCTGC
This sequence comes from Litorivita sp. NS0012-18, assembly GCF_040371945.1. Taxonomy (NCBI): domain Bacteria; kingdom Pseudomonadati; phylum Pseudomonadota; class Alphaproteobacteria; order Rhodobacterales; family Paracoccaceae; genus Litorivita; species Litorivita sp. NS0012-18. The sequence continues at coordinate 1,207,892 of NZ_BAABWS010000001.1, forward strand.
GCGGCGCTCGCACCATTGCCCGCCCCCGCAAACCCCTATGCGCAAAACGTCGAACTGCGGATTTTGCGCGGCTGGCGCAGCGACGGAAACGAACATATCGCCGCCTTGCAATTGATACTGGCCGAGGGGTGGAAAACCTATTGGCGCGCACCGGGGGATGCGGGATTGCCGCCCGTGCTGCATTGGCAAGAATCCCAAAATATTGACACAATATCAATCATTTGGCCGACACCCGAGGTGATCGACCAAAACGGCATGACCTCCATCGGCTATCATGGTGATGTGGTTTTACCGCTGCGGATCAAGGTCCAAGAGGGCGGCAAGGCACAGATCAACGGCACGCTGCAGATCGGCGTTTGCAAGGATATCTGCGTGCCGGTCACGCTGAAGCTGCGCGCCAATCTGCCCGCCGTTGGCAACTCCGATCCGCGCATTCACGCCGCCATCGCCGACCAACCGCTCAGCGCCAAACGCGCGGGCGCGGGCAAGGTGCGCTGCGCCGTGCAGGTCATCGACGGCGGTTTGCGGCTGACGGCGCAAATGCCGCTGCCCTCCACCGGCGCGCCCGAACATGCGATTATCGAAAGCCGCGATCCGCAAATCTGGGTCTCCGAGGCGCAGACAAAACGCAATGGGGCCACGCTGACTGCCACGGCGGATTTGATCCATATGACCGGCGCGGCTTTTGCTTTGGACCGTGCGGGATTGCGCTTTACCGTTCTGGGCCGCGAGCGCGCGGTGGACATCCAAGGCTGCGCCGGAAACTGATTTAAATCAATATCTTATGCCCGATGCCGCCCCAGCGTGCGCAGGGCCATCACCGCATAGGCCAGCAGCAAGAACAGCGCCATACCGGCGATAAACACCATAAAGGCCCCGCCCAGACCCGAGACCGGAAGCAGCCCGCCCAACGGCCCTGCCATCTGCCCCCAAACCGCCACCGCGCCCATGGTCGCGCCCAGCCATATGGCCATCACCGCGACGCCCAAAACCGCCGCCCCGCGCAGCCCCGCCATGCCCGCGCGCCGCAGGCGCAGCGCCCGTTTGAAAGCGTCGATCTGGTGGCGCAGATCCGATTGCATCGCCATCAGCGCCGGCACCACCAAAAGCACCAGAACCATGCCAAAGCCGAGGCCATAGACCAAGGTGATCACCGTGGGTTTGAGAAACTGCGCCTGCTGCGATTGCTCGTAAAGCAAGGGCGCCAAGCCCAGAACCGTCGTCATCGTCGTAAGCATCACAGGGCGCAAGCGGTCGGCCGCGCCGTCAATGATCGCCGGAACAAGGCCGCGTTTCTCCGAATATTCGTCAATCGTGGTAACCAAGACGATGGAATCATTGATGATAATTCCCGTCATGCCCAATGCCCCCACGACCGAGAACATCGACAAAGGCACCTCCCAAATCCAATGCCCCCAGATCATCCCGACAAGGCCGAAGGGAATGATCGCCATCACCACCACCGGCCGTGTCCAGCTTGAGAAGACCCAAGCCAGCACCAAGTAAATCCCCGTCAAGGTCAGCGTCAGGCCCAGCATCGCATCGTTGAGAAATTCGTCCTCCTGCTCGCTCAGCCCCGACAAACGCCAATCGACCTGATGCTTGGCGGCAATCTCGGGCAAAATCTCGGTTTCCAGTTGCCGCAATATCTCTTCGGCGCGGGCCGGATCATCCTCGGAAATATCCCCCGTCACCGAAATCAGCCGCAGCCCGTTTTCGCGCCGCACCGTGGAAAACCCGTCGCGCCGCGTGACCTTGACGATATCGGCCAAGGGCACATATTCGCCCGCCGCCGTGCGCATTTGCATCCGCTCCAAGAAATCGGCGGTCAATTCGCCCTCGGGCAATTGCACGCGGATCGAGGCCGAGCGCGGCCCGTCGGGGTAGGTCGCCGCCTCGATGCCGCCGACGCGGGCGCGCAGCACCCGGCCAAGCCCGTCGATGGTAAAGCCCAAGGCCTGCCCCTGCGCGGTCAGATCAAGGATCAGTTCTTCCTTGTCATAGGCAAGGTTGTCCTCGACCGCCGAGACTTCGGCAAAGGGCAAAAGCGCCTCTTTCAAGGCCTCTGCCGCGGATTTGAGCGCCTCGGCGCTGGCCCCGTAGAATTGCACGTCCAAAGCCTCGCCGCCCGGACCGGAGCGCCAGCCGCGAAAGCTGACCTCTTCGGCAAGCGGGTGATTGCGCACCGCGTCCTGCAAATCGGCAACAAAGACAAAACTCGAATAGGGGCGCAGGTCCGCATCGATCAGTTCAATCGCGATCCCGCCCAGCAAATCGGCATCCTTGGTATCCGCGCTGGCCAAGGGGCGGCCCGAATTGCCGCCCACTTCGGCGATCACATAATCAATCGGGCTGGTGCCGTATTTCTCTTCATATTCGGCGGCAACCTGCGTGGTGGCGCGCTGCATCTCGCGCATCATCGCCAAAGTATCATCGCGCGTCGCACCGGGCAGCATGGCGAAATTTCCGGTGACCGAACCGCGCTCGGGTGCATTGAAGAACCGCCATTTCACCTCGCCGCCGATCAGGAGCGACACCTGACTGGCCAGCAGCAAAAGCACCACGCCGATCACCGGATACCGAAACATCACCACGGCTTTCATCGCAGGGCGAAACAGCGCCGAGCGCGCCCATTCAAAGCCGCGGTTCACCGTGCGCGAGGGCCAGTCATACCAATGATCCTTTCCCGCCGAGACCAAAGCGTGGCTCATGTGGTTGGGCAGAATGAGGAAACATTCCACAAGGCTCGCGGCCAGAACGGCGATCACGGTGATCGGGATATCGCCGATCAAATCGCCAAAGCGCCCGCCGATCGCCGTCAGCCCGAAAAACGCGATGATCGTCGTCAGCGTGGCGGAAAACACCGGCAAGGCCATGCGTTTGGCAGCCGTCTCGGCGGCCACGACCGGCCCCTCGCCGTAATCGCGCACCCGCGCATCGGCATGTTCGCCCACAACGATGGCATCATCGACCACGATCCCGAGGGTGATGATCAACGCAAACAGCGAGATCATATTGATCGTCATCCCCATCATATACATCATCGCAATCGCGGCGAGCATCGACACGGGGATCCCCGCCGCCACCCAAAACGCCGTGCGCGCATTGAGGAAGAGGAACAGCAAGACCACCACAAGCCCCAGCCCCATCAACCCGTTGTCGAGCAAGATATTGAGCCGCGCCGAAATCGCTTCGGCCCGCGTGCGGATCAAATCGATGCTCACCCCTTCGGGCAGGGTGCTCTCCAATTCGGCGGCCACCTCTTCGACGGTGTGCTGGATCCCGATCGCATCCCCGCGCGCCGAGCGGTCGATGCGCACCGACATGGCGGGATTGTCCCCGACGAAATAGCTGCGGTTGCGGTCGATCCCCTCAAGGCGCACATGGCCGACATCCGCCACCGTCAGGGTCGATCCGTTCGCGCCCGTGCGCAAGATAATGCCCGCGATGGCCTCGGGCGTGCGTTTCTCGACGCCGGTGCGCAGCCGCGCATTGGCCCCGTCCACATCGCCCGCCGGATCGGCATCGACCTCTTCGGCGATGGCAGCGGCGATCTCGGCCATGGTGATGCGGTGCTCGATCAGGCTGGCGCCGGTGACCTCGATAATGGTTTGCGGCGCGGCGACGCCGCGTATGGTGGTGCGGGTGACGCCTTCGGCAAACAGCCGCGTGACCAATTCATCGGCGAAGAGGCCCAATTGCGCCGTCCCGACAGGTCCCGTGATCACCACATCGGTCACACGGTCGCGCCACGCGCCGCGCACGACCGAAGGCTCTTCGGCCTCTTCGGGCAAGGTCGTGACCGCATCCACCGCCGATTGCACATCATCGGCGGCGCGGCTCATTTCATAACCCGGCTCGAACTCGAGGCTGATCGTGGCGCGCCCTTCGCGCGAGGTGCTCGAAGCGCTTTCGACCCCCTCCACCGCCAAAAGCGCAGGCTCCAATGGCTGCACGATACCGGCATCCACATCCTCGGCCCCCGCCCCGTCCCACGCGACGCTGACCGAGACCGTATCGACGATCACATCGGGAAAGAATTGCGCGCGCATACGCGGTGCGGCAGCGGTGCCCAGCACCAAGAGCACCACCAAAAGCAGGTTCGCCGCCGTGCGGTGGCGGGTGAAATAGGACAGGATACCGCCCGCCGCCGGAGGGATGGCGCGCACCATGGCCTAGCCCCCCATACGCGCTTCGATCCGCTCCACCATGCTGGCGGGAACGGTCGGCTGGCTGAGCTTGCCCAGAATGCGGGTTTTCATCTCGTCGGGCAAACGCTCGGAGGCCTCGATAAAGGCCATCAGCCGCGCGCGCCGCTCGTCGGTCAGCGCGAGCATCGCATCGCCCTGCGGCTCGGGCGCGGCGCCGCTCTCGTCGGGCGCGGCCAGAGCGCGCACCTTGATGCCCGCGCCCAAAAGCGGCGAGCGTTTGGCCACAATCGTGCGCCCGTCCAGCGCCTGCCCCTCCGCACCGGTCGCGGCGATGAGGATCGCATCACCTTGGCGGCGCAAAAGCGTGACCGAAATGGCCTCAAGCCGGTCATCGGCTCCCACGGCCAGAACCGTGCGCGTGGCGTCCATCGCCGAAGCCGGCAGGCGCACGACCGAGGTCAAAAGCGGCTCTTCGATATGGACCGACACGAAATCACCGGGTTTCAAGCCGCCCGCCCCGTCCAGCTGCGCATAGATCAAACGTCCGGTTTGCCCCTCGGCAACAGCGGCGCTTTCGCGCACGATCCGCCCGCGCGCGGTCAAAACCGCATCGCCCAGATCAAGGCGCACCTCGACCGGCGTATCGGCCAGCCGCCCGTCACGGTCCAGCAATCGCGCATATTGCGCGGTCGAGACACGAAACGAGACCTCCAAAGCCTCGGGATCGATCAAAGTGGCCAGCCGTTCATTGACCGACACCAACCCGCCGCGCGCAATATTGACCGCGCTGAGCGCGCCGTCAAAGGCCGCGGTGATTTCGGTATCGACCAGATCGCGCTCGGCCTGCGCGAGCGCCAGTTTGACCCGCGACAGGGCGGTCGCCGCCTGATCGACACGCGCCTCGGCGGTGGCCAATGCCTGACGGCGCGAAAGCACCGCTTGGCGCGCCGACGATGCGGTCAGTTCGGCCGCTTCGACCGCCGCCGCCGTGCCCACGCCGCGCGATTGCAAATCGCTTTGACGATCAAAAGCGCGGGCGCGTAGATCGGCCTGTTGCTGCGCGGCGGCCACCTCGTCGCGGGCCAGTTCCAACCCGCGCGCCGCATCGCGCGCCTCGGCCTCGGCGTCCGACAGATCAGAGCGCGCCCGCTCCAGCGCCGATTGCGCCTGCGCCGGATCGATCCGCGCCAAAAGCTGCCCCGCGCGCACGCGCCCGCCCTCGACAAAAGCCTCGTCCAATTCGATCACCCGCCCGCCCACGGCGGCGCGCACCTCCAAAGAGCGGCGGCTTGTGACCTCGCCAAAGGCCTCTAGCACCGGCACGATATCGGCCGCGCGTGCGGTCACGACATTGACCGCAAACACCCGCTCGCGCGCAGGCGTGTCTTGGGCCTCGCGGCCCAGGCGCTCTTGGACCGCCGAGAACACAATCACCCCCGCCCAAAGCATCAGCCCCAGCGTTACAGACATCAAAAACAGGCCGGTCAGCCCTCGGCGCAAAAACCGCATGTTCGCTCACTTCCTGATCACCGCGCAGCGCCCGCCCATCCCCCAAGCGGCGCCGCCACGCGCGTTATCTCTCCAACATAGCACTCTATCCGCGCGCGGCGAATGGACAAGCCACAATGGCGTTATGCAATGATACGAAGCGCGGCGCGATTTCCGTCGCATAAATCGCGCCGGCGGCTCTTATTTGCGCCGTTTGTGCTCTTCGAGCCGCGGCATGATCTCGGCGAAATTACACGGGCGGTGCCGGTAATCGAGTTGATAGCGCAGGATCTCGTCCCAAGCATCCTTGCAGGCGCCGGGACTTCCGGGCAGGGCAAACAGATAGGTGCCCCCCGCCACGCCGCCCGTCGCGCGGCTTTGCACCGCCGATGTGCCGATTTTTTGCATCGAAACCATGGTGAACACCGTGCCGAAAGCGTCGATCTCTTTTTCATAAACGTCGCGATGCGCCTCGACCGTGACATCGCGCCCCGTCAATCCGGTGCCGCCGGTGGAAATCACCACGTCGATCTCGGCATCATTGATCCATACGCGCAATTGATCGGCAATCTCGCCGCGCTCGTCGGGCAAGATCACCCGCGCCGCCACACTATGCCCCGCGCTCTCGATCCGCTGGACCAGCGTATCGCCCGAGCGATCCTCGGCCAATCCGCGGCTGTCCGAAACGGCCATAACCGCGATGCGCAGCGCCAAAAACTCTTTGCTCTCGTCGATACCGGCCATGATTTGCGCTCCTTTGGCTGTTTGCGCCACGCTGCCAGCACGCGCCTCAAAGGTCCAGAGGGCAGATGGCCGCGCTCAAAGGCAAGGGGCCATCACCGGCAGGCGCGGCTGCGCCAGCGATTTTTCAATGCTGCGCTGTGACGACGGGCTCGACAAGGCCTCGAGAAATTGCATCTGGTCGTCTTTGAGCGCGCTGCAGATCGAAGCGGATGTGCGCCCGTCGATAAATGCCGCGATCTGCGCCTCAAGCACCGGAAGTGCGCGTTTGGGGTAGGCATTCTCGGCATAAAACTGCGCCGCGCGCCGCAAGGAGGCATTGAGCCGCAAGCCTGCCGCCTTGGGCAAGACATCGGGGCAGGATTTGACCACTGCGCTTGCCTCGGCCAAGACCCTGAGCAAACATCCGGCCGCGCCGCCGCTGCTTTGATCAACCGCCGTGTAGCGCAGGCGCCCGTCCGCGCGGCGCACTTCGCGAAGGATCACCGGCCCGTCAAGTTCGAGGATACGTTGATCCGGCGCAGGCTGCTCGACCTGATCCACATAGCGTTCAAACAGCCCTGCATAGTCATGGCCTGACAGGCCCCCCGCGCCTTGGGCCTGCGCCGCGCCCGCGCAAAGTATCATGAAAAGGGACGTGCAAAGGGCGCGCGCGCGCGCCCTCATAGCGCCGCGAGCCTCGCTTTGAAGGTCAACAGATCATGCCACGCACCGCGTTTTCCCGCCGGATGGGTGAGCAGATACTCCGGTGCGGTGATCGCCAAAGCGGGCCGCCCGCAGGCCTCGGCCCAGCCTTTGCCGATCCCTTTATCTCGCGCCGCGCCAAACAGCGATTGCACCGCGACATCCCCGAGCAAAAGCAACACCTGAGGCGCGACAAGCTCGACATGACGCCGCACGAAAGGGGCCATACAGGCAATCTCGCCCTCATGCGGATCGCGGCCCTGCGGCGGCCGCCACGGCAAAGCATAGGTCAGATAGGCCCCCTGCGCCGAAACCTGCGCATCGCGGCTCAAATCAATCGCCGCCAGCATTCTATCCAAAAGCCGACCCGCTGGCCCCTCATAGACCGCGCCGCTGCGGTCTTCCTCGCGCCCAGGCGCCTCGCCGATCACCATGACCCGCGCCGCCGGATGGCCCGCCGCAAAACACATGCGCCGCGCGCCGCGCCGCAAATCGCAATGGGCAAAGCTTGCCATCGCCGCTTCCAAAGCGGCCAGATCGGCGCAGCCCTTGGCCAAGGCCGCGGCCTCGGCAACGGGATCGATCTGCGGCTCGGCCATGACCGGCGCGGGTGCGCCGCCGCCCTTTACGGCAGGCGCATGAGCACTGGCGGCAGGCGCCTGAGCGCGGGCCGCCGCTGCCGCGCGCGCCTCGATCTCGGCGGCAAACCGGTCGACGGGCGCCTCGCAAGTCGCCTCGGCGCAGCCCATCTCGACCTGCCACGCCAATTGCGCCAATGCGATATCATATTCTAGTGCCGATTCCATAAGCGCCACCCTACCCTTGCCCGCCCCCCTTGGGCAAACGGCTTTGCAGGCCCTATCGCCGCGCCATGTCCCAGCTTGCCCCCCGCGCGCCGCCTACTTATAAGCGTGGCACAACCACATGGGGGCGGAACATGAGCTTTACGCAATCGCATCTTCTCGGGATCGAGCCGCTGAGCCAATCCGACATCACCTCCCTTCTCGACCTTGCCGATACCTACGTCGATCTCAACCGCTCCGAAGAAAAGCGTTCCAACGTTCTGGCGGGGCTAACGCAAATCAATATGTTCTTTGAAAATTCCACCCGCACGCAGGCCTCTTTCGAGCTTGCGGGCAAACGGCTGGGCGCGGATGTGATGAACATGTCGATGCAGGCCTCTTCGATCAAAAAGGGCGAAACCTTGATCGATACGGCGCTGACGCTGAACGCGATGCACCCCGATCTTCTGGTCGTGCGCCACCCGCATTCCGGCGCGGTGGACCTTTTGGCGCAAAAGGTGAATTGCGCGGTGTTGAACGCGGGCGACGGGCGGCACGAACACCCCACACAGGCGCTGCTTGATGCGCTGACCATCCGCCGCGCCAAGGGCCGCCTTCACCGGCTCAACATCGCGATTTGCGGCGATATCGCCCATAGCCGCGTGGCCCGTTCCAACATCATGCTTTTGGGCAAAATGGAAAACCGCATCCGCCTGATCGGCCCGCCCACCTTGATGCCCTCGCAAATCTCCGAATTCGGGGTCGAGGTCTATGAGGACATGAAAGAGGGGCTCGACGGCGTCGATGTTGTGATGATGCTCCGCTTACAAAAAGAGCGTATGGACGGCGGGTTCATCCCGTCGGAGCGCGAATATTACCACCGCTACGGATTGGACGCGGAAAAGCTCGCCTATGCCAAGGAAGACGCCATCGTCATGCACCCCGGTCCGATGAACCGCGGGGTCGAGATTGACGGCACCATCGCCGATGACATCAACCGCTCGGTGATCCAAGAACAGGTCGAAATGGGCGTCGCGGTGCGCATGGCCGCGATGGACGCCTTGGCGCGCAACCTGCGCGCGCGCCGCTTCAACGCCCGCGCCGCGATGGGCACTCTGGTCTGATGACAACCGCCCCCATAGCGCCCGATCCCTTGCAGATCAGAGCCGGCGAGCACGGCACGCTGCGGGTGTTCGACGTGGATTTGCCGGACGCTTTGGCGACCAAACTCGCCAGCCTGCCCTTTGAACGCGAAAGCGCCCTCGGCGTGCCCTTGGCCGACGCCGCGCGCACCGAGATGTTCGACGTGGCCAGCCTTGGCGATCTGGGCCTTGGCCGCTACCTGCACGAGGGGCTGGGCATCGCCGAGGAGCAGATCGCGGAGAACAGCAAGGCGCTTGGCAATATAGCGGGTTATGTTTTGCTGCTGCGCGCAGGTGCGGTCGCAGGACCGGCGCAGCTTGCCCCCATCGAAGGCCTGCGCCTTGCCGCCTTGCTACACGAAGAGCGCGCGCAGTTGAGTTTCGAGAAAATCTACAGCAGTTCCACCGAAGGCATTCTGACCCCCGCCGCCGCCGCCGATGCCTCAGGCACCGTCGCGCAATGGGGCGAAAACCTGCGCCTGCTGCGCCGGTGGCTGGGGCTTTTGGTCATCTGCGGGCTGGCGGTCACGGCCTTGATCTGGAGCCTGACATGACCTGTTTTGCCAAGCCTTCTATCGCCGCAGTCACCGCCGCGCCGCGCCCCCATCAAGAGGACACCCCATCCCCATGACGCCCGCCCGAACCACGCTTTTGACCCATGCCCGCCTGATCGACCCCGATGCGCAAACTGACGCTGCCGGATGGCTGTTGATTGCGGCGGACGGCACCATCGCGGCCACGGGCACGGGCGAGCCGCCCGAGGCCGAGACCACCTATGATCTGGGCGGCAAATGCCTTGCCCCCGGCATTGTGGATATCGGCGTCAAAGTCGGCGAGCCTGGCGAGCGGCACAAGGAGAGCTTTCGCTCGGCGGGCATGGCCGCAGCGGCGGGCGGCATCACCACAATGGTCACCCGCGCCGACACACTGCCCGTCATCGACAGCCCCGAAGTTCTGGAATTCGCCACCCGCCGCGCCAATGAGGCCGCCCCCGTGCGCGTGCATTCCCTCGCCGCCCTCACCAAAGGGCGCGACGGCAAGGAGATGACCGAGTTCGGCTTCTTGATGGATGCGGGGGCGGTCGGGTTCTCCGATGGCGACCGCGTGACCACCAACACCAAGGTTCTGAGCCGCGCGCTGACCTATGCGCGCAGCCTCGGCGCGCTGGTCATCGCCCACCCGCAAGAGCCGATCCTGTCCAAAGGCGCCTGTGTGACCTCCGGCAAATTCGCCTCGCTGCGCGGGTTGCCCGCCGTCTCGCCCATGGCCGAGCGCATGGGGCTGGACCGCGACATTGCCCTGCTGGAGATGACCCGCGCGCGCTATCACGCCGATCAAATCACCACCCGCCGCGCCCTGCCCGCCTTGGCGCGCGCCAAATCCAACGGGCTCGACATCACGGCGGGCACCTCGATCCATCACCTGACGCTCAATGAATTGGACGTCGCCGATTACCGCACCTTTTTTAAGGTCAAACCGCCGCTGCGCGCCGAAGAGGACCGGATCGCCACGGTCGAAGCGGTGGGCGAAGGGTTGATCGATATCATCTCCTCGATGCACACGCCGCAAGACGAGGAAAGCAAACGCCTGCCCTTCGAGGAGGCCGCCTCCGGTGCGGTGGCGCTCGAAACCTTCCTGCCCGCCGCTTTGCGCCTTTATCACGCGGGGCAATTGAGCCTGCCGCAACTGTTCCGCGCCATGGCGCTCAATCCGGCCAAGCGGCTGGGGTTGGCCTCGGGCCGTTTGAGCAAAGGCGCGCCTGCGGATTTGATCGTCTTCGACCCCGATGCGCCCTTTGTCCTCGACCGCTTCGACCTCAACTCGAAATCCAAAAACACCCCCTTTGACGGACAGCGGATGCAAGGCCGCGTTCGGGCCACATTGGTCGGCGGTGCCCTTGTATTTGGAGACCTGTGATGTTGCCTGATCTGACCAGCACAATCGGCATTTTGGGCCTATGGGCGGTGCTGGGCTATCTGCTTGGCTCGATCCCTTTCGGCATGGTTCTGGCACGGGTAATGGGGCTGGGAAACCTGCGCGAGATCGGATCGGGCAATATCGGCGCAACCAATGTGTTGCGCACCGGATCGAAAAAAGCCGCGGCGGCGACGTTGATCTTGGACGGGGGCAAAGGTGCGGTGGCGGTTCTTTTGGCGCGCGCCCTCGCGGGCGAGGATGCGGCGCAACTGGCCGGCCTTATGGCCTTCATCGGTCATTGCTTTCCGGTCTGGCTCGGCTTCAAGGGCGGCAAGGGCGTTGCGACCTTCCTTGGCTTGCTGCTGGCGCTGTTCTGGCCTGCGGGGCTGGCCGCCTGTGCGACATGGCTGGCAACCGCGATCCTTTCGCGGATTTCGTCTCTGTCGGCCTTGGTCGCGGCGCTGCTCGGGCCGGTTTGGATGGCGCTTTTGGGCGCGCCCGAGGGGGCAGCGCTGGCCGCAGTTCTGGCGGCGCTGATCTTTTGGCGCCACGGCGCCAATATCGCCCGCCTGCGCCAAGGCACGGAGCCGAAGATCGGAAAAAAGTAACGCCGCAGACGCCCCAGAGCCAAGATAAGCCGCCCCAAGGGAGCGGCTTATCTTGCGCAAAGCTGCCTTCGTTAAAGACCGCCGCCGGTTTGGTTTTGCGCCTCAAGCGCCTCTGCCGTGCGGCGGGTATTGTGGTAGATCCCGAAGCCCAAATAGAGCACCCCGCCGATCATGATGACATAGAGCCCACCGAAAGCCAAAAGCGCGACGGCCGCGATCATCGCACCTGGCTCGGGCGAAAGAGACATCGCAACCGCGCCAGCGATCACCCCGAGGATCAAGAGCACCATCAAAACCGCAACGAGCTTTTCCGACCAAGTAATAAAGAAATTTCTCATGGTATGAACTCCTTACATATTAACCATCGGCGCTACATGGCCAATCGCAGCTGGCCTGTCAAATCCTCGAAGGCTACGAATTGACAAGACATCAATTTCTGCTATTTCTGTCTATACAGAAATTAATGATGCGAGTCACCCCATGCACCTGACCCCCGCCATGCAGAATTTTATCCTCCACTGGGGAGAGATGGGCGCGAAATGGGGCACCAACCGCTCGGTCGCGCAAATCCACGCGCTTTTGCATATCTCGCCCGATCCGTTGACCGCCGAAGACATCAGCGAGACGCTGTCGCTGGCCCGCTCCAACGTTTCGACCGGCCTGAAGGAATTGCAAAGCCTCGGCATGGTGAAATCCTCGCGCAAGCTGGGCGATCGCCGCGATCACTTCCATTCGATCCGCGACATGTTCGATTTGGTCAATACCGTGGTCGAAAGCCGCCGCGAGCGCGAATTCGCCCCCACCATCGCCGCCCTGCGCGACGTGCAAGCCGAGGCCGAGGCCGACGCCACCCCCGCCGCCGTCAAAGCGCGGTTCAAGGAAACGCTCGATACGATGGAGATGTTTGACCACTGGTATGGCGAAATCGCTCGCCTGCCGCGCGGCACGCAATTGGCGATGCTCAAGCTCGGCGCCCGCATCGCGCGCTTCTTGCCCAAATCGGGCAAGGACGGGTGATGCTCTAAAAAAAATTTGCCCAAGGATTTCTCTCATGACAGAAAACATCGAACATACAGATACTCGCCCGCACTACGCCGTGGACATCATCGCGTTTTTCGGAGCGCTGATCGCGGCGCCGCTGCTCGTGACCGTGCTTAGCTTCTTTCTGGTGGTGCCCGTTTTCGCACTGATCCTTGGCGCGCCGGTCTACGTGATGGTCGGCACGCCCCTGCTGCTTTGGCATCTGTCGCGCCGCCCCGCCCGTGCCGGCGACATCGCCTGCCTCGCCTTTGCAGCTGACCTCGCCCTTTTGATCCTCGCCTTTGGCCTCAAACAGTTCGCGCCGCGAGGCACCATAGACGAAAGCATACCATATCTGCTCGCCTTTGGCCTGATCTTTGCCCCGATCTGGGGCGCCACCTTTGCCCATCTCTATCGGGCCTTCATGAACCCGCTCTACCGCGACGCCATGCAATAGCCCACCCGCCTCTTTGAAAGGAGACATCAAATGTTGATCTATATTGCCATCTACACTGCCGTGAGCCTCGCCCTTTTGGGATGGCTGGCCCATGCCATCACCCGCGTCGCGAATGCCCTGGCCGGTTGCCCCGATATGGAGGCCGGACAACGCGCCGGATTGCGCGCGGCGGCGCTGTCGATCTCGACCGGTTTCATCGCCATTGGTTTGGGCGGATTGATGGCGATCGGCGGCGCTCTGGCTGGTGTGAATGCGCCGCATGTTGTGGCGTTGCTGTCGGCGCTTGGCCTCGGCGCGCTTTGCCTCGGGCTGGGCTTCACCCATGCGGTGACTTTGCTGCGCGGGTTGATGATGCCCGCACCCGCCCAAACCGCCCATCCCAAAGGTCCGTGGGACGCGCCCGCCAATGCCCCCGCATCCGGTCAATCCCCCGATAAAGCGCCCGCATAAGCGCCCGGGCGAGCCCCGAAGAGAACGCAAAAGGCCCCGAAGATCATCGGGGCCTTTTTCATATTATCGGGCGGTGGATCAGTAAGAATATTCGGCGTAAATCCGGCTCAAATCGCCGTTCCAATCGCCGTGATAATGATCCAGCAATTCATCAGCGGGCGTCTTGCCGCTGTCCAGACTTTCGTTCAGCGTGTTGAGGAAATGCGTCTCGTCGGGGATCAACCCGCCCGCGCCTTGCTTGGCCCGCGCCCTCAGCCCCGCGTCAGACAAGGCGACAACCTCGCGCGCCAGATCCATCATATTGACGCCATGCGTGTCCGCTTGCAGCCCGTCGACAGAGGCCGCGATCCGCAGCGCCTCGCGCGTCTCCAGATCCCAGCCCTTGGCCAGATCCCAAGCCGCATCAAGGCTGTTTTGGTCATACATAAGCCCCGTCCAAAGCGCCGGAAGCGCGCAAAGCCGCCGCCACGGGCCGCCATCCGCGCCGCGCATTTCCATATATTTCTTGATCCGCGCTTCGGGGAAACAGGTGGTCAGATGATCGGCCCAATCGCTGAGCGTTGGCTTTTCACCCGGCAATGCGGGCAATGCGCCACGCAGGAAATCGCGGAACGACTGGCCCAGCGCATTGATATATTTTCCGTCGCGATAGACAAAATACATCGGCACATCGAGGGCGTAATCGACATAGTGATCAAAGCCGAAGCCTTCGTCGAAAACAAAGGGCAAGGTGCCCGTGCGGCTGTCGTCCAGATCGCGCCAGATGCGCGAGCGCCATGATTTATGCCCGTTGGGCTTGCCGTCAAAGAAGGGCGAATTGGCGAAAAGCGCCGTGGCAACGGGTTGCAAGGCCAAAGCCACGCGCAGCTTTTGCACCATATCGGCCTCGGAGGCGAAATCGAGGTTCACCTGCACCGTGCAGGTGCGGCGCATCATCGAGGTGCCCATGGTGCCGACCGTGCCCATATAGCTGTCCATCAATTTATACCGGCCCTTGGGCATCAGAGGCATTTGCTCATGCGTCCACACGGGCGCTGCGCCAAGGCCGATAAAACCGACACCGACCTTATCGGCGATGTCTTTGACGTCCTTGAGATGCGCGTTCACCTCGTCGCAGGTCTCGTGGATCGAGGTGAGCGGCGCGCCCGAAAGCTCCAATTGCCCGCCTGGCTCAAGGCTGACATTGGCGCCGTTTTTCTCCAGCCCGATCAGCTTGCCGCCTTCCTCGACGGGGGTCCATCCGTGCCCGTCGCGCAGCCCTTGCAGCACCGCCAGAACCGAGCGCTCGCCCTCATAGGGGATCGGCAGAAGGCTGTCCTTGCAATAGCCGAATTTCTCGTGCTCGGTGCCGATGCGCCAATCGTCCTTGGGCTTGCACCCCGACGACAGGTATTCAGCAAGCTGCGATCGATCCTCGATGAGGCCGCCACCGGATTGTGGAATGGACATGGGGCAGGTCTCCGTATTGGGGCGCTGGGGGTGTTGATCCGTTGAACGTCAGGCAATCGTCATCATCATCGCGAAGCGTCGGCCATGTGGCTAACCGCTCCGGAACGTAAAGAGGTGCCGCGAAAAATCGCGACTGTCAATGCAGGGTCGGGCGGGATTTTGGCGCTTGCGGCGCGGGGCGCTGCCATACGAGGAACTGCGCCTTGCCCTGTGCGGGGGCCGCGCTATGCGAGGCGCGGATCACGTTTTCGTAAGACGCACCCGAAAATCCGGCCAGCGCATCGATCAATCGGTCCGCCCCCAAAGCATCGGCGGGAATACGCACCGGCGCTTGCCCCGCGCGGTGAAACACCCAACGCATGTCGTCGACGCGCGCGTCCTCGCTCGCGCCCGAAATCTCGATCTCGATCCGGCTGACCTCGGCGAGGATCACAATCGCGCCGCCCTCGCCCGCGTAATAGCTCAGCTGCCGCTCGTCCAGTTCCACCAGACCCGGCGCATGGCCATCCCCCCCGCGCGCCGCGATCCGCGCCCGCTGGAGCCCCGTGATGGCCAATCCCGCGCCCAACACAAACAACAGCGCCGCCATAAGCCAGACCAGCCCCGCCGCGCCGAACCCCCAGACCAAAGCACAAACCATCATCGCCCCGCCGATGATCACATCGCGCCAGCGGGTCAAAACCGCCTGTGCCTCCGGCCGGATAAGGCTCATCCCCAATCCCCCATCGCCGTTTGCCACAGGGCCATCGCCGCCACCGCCGCCGTGTCGGCGCGCAAAATGCGCGGGCCGAGGCTGACCGGATGGGCGAAGGGCAAGGCGTGCAGGCGCTTGCGCTCGGCCTCCGAAAATCCGCCTTCGGGGCCGATAAGGATGGCCCAAGGCGCCCCCGCCTGCGCGGCGCTGTGCAAAACCGAGGCCTGCCCGACCATCGCCTCGTCGCAAAACATTAATTGCCGCTCGGCGGGCCAATGATCAAGCAGCGCCGAGAGCTTGGTCAATTCCCTCACCTCGGGCACATAGGTGCCGCCGCATTGCTCGGCGGCCTCGACCGCATGGGCTTGCAAGCGGTCTTGGCGGATACGCTCGGAATTGGTGTACTCGCTTTGCACGGGCAGGATTTTCGCCGCACCCATTTCGGCCGCCTTTTCGACGATAAAATCCGTGCGGGCCTTTTTGATCGGTGCAAAGACCAGCCACAGGTCCGGCGGCATCTGTTGCGGCTTGGTCTGCCTGCGCACTTCCAACGTGCCGCCGCGTTTGCCCGCCTCGACCACTTCGGCCAGCCATTCGCCGTTTTGCCCGTCGAACAAGAGCACGCCGTCCCCGACCCCGCGCCGCATCACGCCAAAAAGGTAATGCGCCGCCTCCCGCGTCAAAGGAACCGATTGCCCCTCGCTTAGGGCTTGCTCTACATAGAGCCTGATTTTCGCGTCTGTCATGAGGCGCAATGTAAGAGCGAGGCGGGGCAGATGCCAGAGTTGAACGACAAACACGCAGCCGATCAGGCCGCGGCCGCGCCGAAGGGCCAAGTCGCCGATGCGGTGCGCGGCAATTGGGTGGATCGCTATGCCCCTGCCGCCACCCGCCCCTACCTGAGGCTCAGCCGTGCGGACCGACCCATCGGCACATGGCTTTTGCTGCTGCCGTGTTGGTGGGGGCTGCTGCTGGCGATGCTGCACGACGGGCAAGCGCGCTGGGAAGACGCATGGATCGCCCTTGGCTGCGCGCTGGGGGCGTGGTTGATGCGCGGGGCGGGCTGCACGTGGAATGACATCACCGACCGCGAGATCGACGCCCGCGTCGAGCGCACCCGCTCGCGCCCGATCCCATCGGGGCAGGTCAGCGCCAAAGCCGCCGCGCTTTATATGGGCGCGCAGGCGCTCATCTCCTTTGCCATCCTGCTGAGTTTCAACGGCGCGGCCATCGCCTTGGGGGTGTTGTCGCTTTTGCCGGTGGCGATCTATCCTTTTGCCAAACGGTTCACATGGTGGCCGCAGGTTTTCCTCGGGATTGCCTTCAACTGGGGCGCGCTGCTCGCATGGACGGCCCATACCGGATCCCTCGGCCTGCCTGCGGTGATCCTCTACCTTGCGGGCATGGCGTGGACCTTGTTTTACGACACGATCTACGCCCATCAAGACACCGAAGACGACGCTTTGATCGGGGTCAAAAGCACCGCGCGGCTGTTTGGCGGGCAAACCCCGCGCTGGCTGGCGCGGTTCTTGGTCCTCACCGTCGCCCTGATGGGGTTGGCGATCTTGCTTGCCGGCATGGCCTCGCTCAGCCCGCTGGCGCTGATCATCGCGCTTGGCGGGCCTTGGGCGATGGGGTGGCATATGGTGTGGCAGATGCGCAAATTCGACGCCGACAACAGCGCCGTGCTGCTCATGCTGTTTCGGACCAACCGCGACGCGGGGCTGATTGCCGTGCTGTTTTTCGCCGCTGCGCTTGTCGTGTGATTGAAACCCGCCCGCCCGCGGCGTAAGTAACGATATATCAATTTGGAAGCCTGATCTGATGCGCCTATCTTCGATGATTGTCTTCTCCTCCGCCTTTGCTGTGGCGGCTGGTGCATGTCTGGTCGCGGCCAGCTTTGCCGTGACCTTGATCGAAGACAGTTCCGAGATCGGCGTGCGCGATGCGCTTGACGGGGCGAATATGTCTTGGGCCGAGGTGCATGCGGACGGGTTGCAGGTCTATCTGACCGGCACCTCCCCGTCCGAGGTCTCCCGCCTGAGCGCGCAAACTGCGGCTTCGGGCGTCGTGGATGCCGCCCGTGTGATCAACAATATCGAGGTCACGGCAACGCGCAAACTCGCCGCGCCGCATTTCTCGATCGAGATATTGCGCAACGATAGCGGCGTGTCGCTGATCGGCCTCGTTCCGGCGGGCACGAATCGCGACGCTTTGGTCAAAACCGTGACCACGCTTGCAGGGGTCGAGGGCACCGTCACCGACCTTCTCGAAACCGCCGATTACCCGACGCCGGACGGATGGGACGATGCGCTGAGCTATGCCGAGCGGGCGCTGAAAAGCTTGCCGCGCGCGAAAATCTCGGTGAATGCGGACCGTGTGGCGATCACCGCCATGTCCGACAGCGCCATCGAGAAACGCAAGATCGAAACCGATCTGCGCCGCCGTTTACCCAGCGGATTGAAGCTTGATCTGGCGATTTCCGCGCCGCGCCCCGTGATCACGCCCTTCACCTTGCGCTTCCTGATCGACGAGACCGGCCCGAGCTTTGACGCCTGCGCCGCCGACACCGCCGAAGCCAAAGAGCGTATCCTGCGCGCCGCCAAAGAGGCGGGCATCTCCGGCACGCCCGATTGCACCATCGGCCTTGGCGTGCCATCGCCGCGCTGGGCGCGTGCGGCCGAAACCGGCATCAAGGCCTTGGCCGAATTGGGCGGCGGCAGCCTGACCATGGCGGATGCGGATATTTCGTTGATCGCTGCGCAGGGCACGGACCAAGCCGCCTTTGACCGCATCGTTGGCGAAATGGAAGCCGCCCTGCCGGAGGTCTTTGCGCTCAATGCCACATTGACGCCGACCCCGAATGCAGGCGATCAAGGCCCGCCCGAATTTGTCGCCACCCGCAGCCCAGAGGGCCTTGTGCAACTGCGCGGGCGCGTCAGCGACGAACAGACCCGCACCATCGCCGACAGTTTCGCCAAGGCGCGCTTTGGCTCGGCCTCGGTCTATTCCGCCGCCCGCCTTGACGACAGCCTGCCGCGCGGCTGGGCGCTGCGCGTGTTGGCAGGGATCGAAGCCTTGTCGAAACTGTCGAACGGCGCGGTCACGGTCACCCCGCAAACCATCACCGTGTCGGGCAACACCGGCAACCAGACCGCCAGCGATGAAATCTCGCGCCTCTTGGCCGACAAGATCGGCGAGGGCGGCGATTTTTCCATCAACGTGACCTACAAAAAACAGCTCGATCCCGTGCTTGGCCTGCCGACGCCGGACGAATGCGAAACCGAGATCAAAGACATCCTTGCCGCGCGCAAGCTCAACTTTGAACCTGGATCGGCGACTTTGGACGCTTCGGCCAGCGCGATCATGCAAGATATCGCCGCCGTGCTCGAGCGCTGCGGCGACGAGATTAAAATGGAAATCGGCGGCCATACCGACAGCCAAGGGCGCGAGACGATGAACCAGCAATTGTCGCAACAGCGCGCGCAAGCGGTTCTCAATGACCTGCGCGCGCGGCGCCTGCTCACCTCCGGCTTTTCCGCCAAAGGCTACGGTGAAACCAACCCCATCGCCGACAACGGCACCGAAGAGGGGCGCGAGGCCAACCGCCGGATCGAATTCCGCCTGATCCGCCCCGAACCCGTTGTCGCCAAGCAAACCGCGCTTGAGGCCGCCGAAGCCGGTGCGCAAGACACGCCCGACGCAAGCGACGCCGCCGAGGAAGCAACACCCCAAGACGACGGGCTGGACGATAACGGCTCTGGCGACGAGGATGCCCCGACCAGCGAAGACAGCACAGAGGCCCAAGCCAGCGGCGGAAATTAGCGCCACAGGCACATAGAAAACACCTCTGAGGCGCAGTTTTCGCTCGTATTGGGCGGCGCAGTCAGGGCAAGATCAGGCAGGACCAAGGGTCAGACATGAACAGAACCGAATTCATCATCGCCACCGCGATCATTCTTTTTGTGGCCTTTTGCATGGGCTGGTTTGCCTATTGGGTGATCCACCGCTTTACCCGCGTGTCGAAATCCGACATGGGCGAGCTGGAGAAAATGGCCCAAGACCTGCATGAAGCCGAAGAGACCCGCGATCAGGCGATCTTGTATTTGCAGCAACGCGAAGCGGAACTGAGCAACCAGTTGGCACAGACCGAAGCCGAATTGTCCGCCGCAATGGAAGGCCTGCGCGATGCGCGCCATGAGGCCGAAGAGCTGCGCGCGTGGATCGAGAAGAACAATATGGGCTAACCGCCCCAAAGCGGCAGGCCTGCGCCGGTCCGGCGACCTCATTGCGGATTGGGTTGTGGCACCGCCGCCTGTCAGCCGGTCATGATCTCGCCGACCTTGAGCGCCCGCGCCATTGACCCATTGAGCTTCAATCGCCCCGTCATGGCCGCGACCACCGGATTGGTATCGCCGCTGAAAATGCCGCGAAACACGGCCTCGGAGGCGGTCATCGTGACATCAACGGCGGCATCTGGATCGGCATCGACGCTCGCGCCCTCACGGGTCAACAACAGCGCGCCCTCGTCCTTGATGATCAGGCGCACGCGCCCCTCAAGGATGCCGCTCACCTTGGGGGTCAACAGCTCGATCGCCTCTTGTAAAACGGGGTTCATGTCCTGCTCCGATCCGGTCCTATGCGGCCACGCGCCGCCTTTGGGCAACTAGCAATATCGCAGGTAAGTTAACAGGTCGGAAAAGCCTGCCCTCGCGGCAGGGCGTGTGGCAGGGCGCGCGCTACCAGCGCTCCAGCGCCGCCTCGTCCTCATCGCGCGCCGCG
The DNA here is from genome assembly GCF_040371945.1 of Litorivita sp. NS0012-18. NCBI lineage: Bacteria > Pseudomonadati > Pseudomonadota > Alphaproteobacteria > Rhodobacterales > Paracoccaceae > Litorivita > Litorivita sp. NS0012-18. Next base: position 1,228,257 of record NZ_BAABWS010000001.1, read on the forward strand.
ACCCATTGCGCGCCGCTTTTGAGGTGCTCTTTCTTCCAGAACGGCGCACGCGACTTGAGGTAATCCATCAAGAATTCCGCCGCCTCAAACGCATCCTTGCGGTGGCGCGACGCGGTGGCGACCATCATGATCCGATCGCTCGGCACGAGCCGCCCATACCGGTGAATGACCTTCACCCCGCCAAGGCTCCAGCGCGCCATCGCCTGCGCCGCGATCTCTTCGAGCGCCTTGAGGGTCATGCCGGGGTAATGCTCGATTTCCATCGCCTCAAGCCCGCCGTCAACGTCGCGCACAATGCCGGTGAAGCTGACCACAGCGCCCATATCGGCAAAGCCCGCACCAAATCCGTCCAGCTCGGCGCCAAGATCAAAATCGGCCTCCTGCACCTTCACACTGACTTGTTCGCTCATGGCTCAGCCGCCTGTCATCGGCGGGAAAAACGCCACTTCGCGCACGCCCGCCAAAGACGCATCGAAATCCGAAAGCTCTTGGTCCAGCGCCACCCGCAAGGCGCTCAGATCGGCAAAGGCCGCCGCGTAACGCTCTTCGCGTGCCGTAAGTTCGGCCACCAGATCGCGCACCGTCGCGGCATCGGTATCCACCTGCTCTTTGGGCAGGCCGATGCGCTCGCGCACCCATGCAAAATAAAGAACGTCCATCGTTCAATCCTTCAAATACGGCAGGGATTTGCGCATGTAATCCACCCCCGTCACAAAGGTGAGAAACGCCGCGATCCACAAGAGCCACAGCCCCGCATGACCGGCCCAGATCATACCCGTCATTTTCCACTTGAGGCCAAGCAGGTCCTCTTCGTGGCCGTCCAGAATGTCGCGCACCATCGCGCTGTCCATGCCAAAGATCGACATGCCGAAATAATGCTCGAACACGCCTTGCGCGAATAAAACCGCAATCGCCAGCATCTGCGCCGTCGTCTTCCATTTGGCCAGTTTCGTGACCTTCAACGTGCCCGCCGTATCGCCCAGATACTCGCGCAGCCCCGAGACAAACACCTCGCGGAACAAGATCACCGTAGCAGGCAGCACCAGCCACGGCGACATAGACGAATAGCCAACAATCACCATCAGCGCGATGACCACCATCGCCTTATCGGCAATCGGATCCAGCATCGCGCCAAGCTTGGTTTCCTGCCCCCAAGCGCGCGCCAGATAGCCGTCAAAGTAATCGGTGATCGCCGCCCCCGCAAAAAGCAGCAGCGCGAACCAATCGGCATAAGGCCTTGTGAAATATAAAAACATCACGGCGACCCCGGGGGCGGCCAGCAACCGTATCACGGTCAGGATATTGGGCAGGTTCCATGTCATAGCCCATTCCTAACCCGTCTTGCGGGCGGAGGGAAGATGGCGCAAGCTGGCGGGCGATACACATTGGGGCCGCAGGCGCATCGCACGCTGCGCGGCCCCGTTTGCCCTCTACCAAGAGGGCGGGAGGAGACCCATGAGCCAAATGCTATCGCCGATCACCCTGCGCGGGCTGACCATGAAAAACCGCCTCGTTCTGTCGCCCCTGTGCCAATACAGCGCCCGCCATGGCATGCCCAATGATTGGCATTTTGCCAATCTGGCGCGCTATGCCATGGGCGGTTTTGGCACGGTGACCGTCGAAGCCGCCGCCGTAACCCCCGAGGGGCGGATTTCCTATGGTGATATCGGCCTGTGGAAGGACGAGCAGATCGCGCCCTTGGCCCGCATCGCCCGTTTCATCCAAAGCCAAGGCGCCGCCGCCAGCATCCAGATCGCCCATGCGGGGCGAAAAGGCTCGACGCCGGTCTGGTGGCGCGGCGGCTTTAACGAAACCGAGGCCGAGAAAGCCGAGGCGGCGTTTGAGGAATGGCAACCCATTGGCCCCGGCGAAGAGGCGATTGGCCCCGTGGACACCGGCTTCAAACAGCCGCGCGCCATGACCCACGCCGATATCGACGCCGTCCGCGACGCCTTCGTCGCCAGCGCAAAACGCGCCGATGCAGCGGGGTTCGATGTGCTGGAGCTGCACAGCGCCCATGGCTATTTGCTCAATCAATTCCTCTCGCCCATCGCCAACACACGCACCGACGAGTATGGCGGAAGTTTCGAGAACCGCATGCGCTTTCCGCTGAGCGTCTTTGAGGCGGTGCGCGCGGTCTGGCCCGAGGACAAGCCGATGTTTGTGCGCATCTCGGCGGTGGACGGGGTCGAAGGCGGCGTAACCCTTGAGGATTCGGTCGAATACGCCAAACGGCTCAAGGCGCTGGGCGCGGATATGGTGGTTTGCTCGTCGGGCGGCATGGTCGGCGCGCGGTTCGAACTGGGCCCGCTTTACCAAGTGCCGCTGGCCGAAGGGGTGCGCAAGGGCGCGGATGTGGCGACCATGGCCGTCGGCTTGATCACCACCCCCGAAGAGGGCGAAGAGATCATCGCCTCGGGACGCGCCGATATGATCGCTCTTGGGCGGATCGCGATGGATGATCCGAATTGGCCGCTGCACGCGCGCATGGCGCTTGGCGGGGTCGAGGATCCCTATGCCGAATGGCCTGTGCAAGAGGGCTTCGCGGTGCGCAACAAGGACCGCACCTTGAAACAGCGCGGCTTTGCCGACGAGCTTGCGCCGCGCGGCTAACCCTTTTCGTGAAAGAAGGCATAGATCGTCTCGGCCAAAGCCGCCGAGACGCCATTGACCGCCTTGAGATCGGCCAGCCCCGCGCGGCTCACCGCCTTGGCCGAGCCGAAATGCGCCAAAAGCGCGCGTTTGCGCGCCGCGCCCACCCCTGGCACATCATCAAGCGGCGTGGCGCCGATGGCTTTGCTGCGCTTGGCGCGGTGGGTGCCGATGGCAAAACGGTGCGCCTCGTCGCGCAGGCGCTGCACGAAATAGAGCACCGGATCATTGCGCTGTAGCGCAAAGGGCCGCGCCCCGATGCGGTAGAATTCTTCCTTGCCGTGATCGCGGTCGACGCCCTTGGCCACGCCCACCATCGCAATATCCTCAACCCCATGCGCGCGCATGATCTCCGCCACCGCCGAGACCTGCCCCGCGCCGCCGTCAATGAGCAGCAGATCGGGCCAAAGCCCGCCGCTGCGGTCGGGGTCGTCCTTTTTGAGGCGCTTGAACCGGCGCGACAGAACCTCTTTCATCATGCCAAAATCATCGCCAGGGGTCAGGTCATCGCCGCGAATGTCGAACTTGCGGTATTGGTTTTTCATCAACCCCTCAGGCCCCGCGACAATCATCGCACCGACCGCATGGGCGCCTTGGATATGGCTGTTGTCATAGACCTCGATCCGCTGCGGCGGCGCGTCCAGACCGAAGGCCTCGGCCAGCCCTTTGAGCAGCTTGGTCTGCGTGGCGCTTTCGGCCATACGCCGCGCGAGGCTTTCGCGCGCATTGCGCATCGCTCCGTCGACCAATTCGGCCTTCTCGCCCCGCTGCGGCACCAAAATCTCGACCTTCCGGCCAAGCCGCTCGCTCAAAGCCGCCTGCATCAATTCCAGATCCTCGATCGGATGCGAGAGGATCAATTGTTTGGGTGGCTCCTTGCCGTCGTAAAACTGGCCGATAAAGGCTTCCAAGACCTCGGGCGCCTCCATATCGGCCCCGATGCGCGGGTAGAAATCGCGGTTGCCCCAGTTTTGATGGGCACGAATGAAAAACACCTGCACGCAGGCCTGCCCGCCCTCCATATGCAGCGCGATGATATCGCCCTCTTCAACGGTGCGCGGATTGATCCCCTGCACCGTCTGCACGGCCGTTAGCGCCTTGATCCGGTCGCGCAATGCCGCCGCGCGCTCAAATTCCATCGCATCCGACGCGGCCTGCATATCCTTGGCAAGGCGGCCTTGGATTTTCGACGAGCGGCCAGACAGGAAGTCTTTGGCATCCGCCACGCTTTGCGCATAATCCGCATCGGAAATCTTGCCCGTGCAGGGGCCGGAGCAGCGCTTGATCTGATATTGCAAACAGGGCCGCGAGCGTCCGGCGAAATCGCTGTCCGAGCAATTGCGCAGCAAGAACACCCGCTGCAACTGCGTCAGCGTGCGGTTCACCGCCCCCGCATTGGCAAATGGGCCGTAATAGTCGCCCTTCTCGCGTTTCGCGCCGCGATGCTTTTTGATCTGCGGATAGTCATGGCGCGACAGCAAGATATTTGGAAAGCTTTTGTCGTCGCGCAGCAGCACGTTGTAATGCGGCTTGAGTTGCTTGATCAGGTTCTGTTCAAGCAAGAGCGCCTCGGTCTCGGTCTTGGTCGTCAGGAACATCATCGAGGCGGTTTCGGTGATCATCCGTGCGATGCGGGCCGAGTGGCCGGTCATGCGCGCATAATTCGACACCCGCGCCCTGAGGTTGCGCGCTTTGCCCACATAGAGCACGCGCGCCTGCGCATCGAGCATGCGATAAACCCCCGGCGAGCTATCGAGCCGCTTGAGATAATCCGCAATCAGCTCATGTCCGGTCAATGCGGGCGCAGGCGTATGGTTTGATGGGTCGCTCATGTGATCCTAGATATGATTCTTGCGGCCCCCCTGCAATCTTCGCACCTCAAGGGCAACCATAAACCTGTCCACGTTTTATGTGGATAACTCTGTGTGCAGTCCTCTGGGAGAGAGGATTTTCCCTTCTTTTTCGGCAAGATTCACGTCCTGCACAAAAAACAGGCAGTTACTTAGGGGCTTGAAAGCAAACGGAAAATAATTTCAAGACAGCCAAAACACTGAAAACATTGAAGTTTTTGTAACACTTTATTAACTTTCCGGCCGCAGGTGCACAACTTTGCGCGGCCCTTTGCGCCGCATCGCTATTCGACGCCCAACACATCGGGCGTCTGCCATCCCAAATGCTGCCCGCCGTCAACGCAGATGAGCTGTCCGGTAACCGCGGGCGCGTCGAGAAAATACCCCAAAGCGGCGTTGATATCGGAGGGGTTTGCGCCGCGCTGCAGCGCCGTCGCCGCGCGCTGCCCTTCGAAATGCGCCTTGCTCTGACGCGCGCCGCGCAGGGTCGGCCCCGGACCGATGGCATTGACCCGCACACGCGGCGCGAGAGCCTGCGCCGTGGTCTGCGTCATCGCCCAAAGCCCCATTTTGGCCAAAGTATAGGTCATGAATTCGGGCGTCAGCTTGCGCACCCGTTGATCCACCATATTGATCACCAATCCCTGCGCCACCGGCTCGCCATGCGTATCCTTGATCGGGTCAGGGATCGCCTTGGCGAGAGCCTGCGTCAGCACGAAAGGCGCGCGTAGATTGCTTTCGAAATGCCGGTCCCACCCCGCGCGCGTCGCGGTCATGGTGTTGTCATACTCAAAAATCGAAGCATTGTTCACGAGGCAGGTCACCGGCCCGCCCAAGGCCGCCGCAGCCGCAGGCAGCAAATGCTGCATCTCGCCTTCCACAAGCAAATCCGCCTTGATCGCAATGGCGTGGCGGCCCAGATCGCGGATTTCGCGCACCGCATCTTCGGCCTCGGCGCGCGAGCGGGCGTAATGCACCGCTACATCAAACCCGCGCCGCGCCAGATAGAGCGCCATCTCGCGGCCTAACCGTTTGCCTGCCCCCGTGACAAGAGCCCTTGGCTGCGCCTGTGTTGTCATCTCTACCTCCTCCGCTCGCCGCTCAGACCAGAATGATCACCACATAGGCCAGATAGAGCGCCGTCAGGATAATGCCCCAAATACGCGTGATATCACGCCCGAAAAAGACAAAGGGCACCAACAGAAGAGACGCGCCCAGCATCACCCACAAATCGAATGTGAGGAATTCGCGCGGCACAGGGATCGGGCCGACCAAGGACGCGATGCCGATGATGGCCAAGAGGTTGAACATATTCGAGCCGATCACATTGCCCAAAGCGACATCCGCCTGTTTGCGCAGCGCCGCCATGACCGTGGTCGCCAGTTCGGGCAAGGAGGTGCCGATCGCCACCAAGGTCAAGCCGATGACCGTATCGGAGACGCCAAAATCGCGCGCGATGATCGATGCATTCTCGACCAACAGATCCGCGCCAAGCGGCAAACCGATCAGGCCTAGCACCAAGAATACCACAATCTTCCACCACGGCATGTCGGGATCGGCGCCCTCGACGTCCTCCTCCGGCTCGGCCAGAAGCGCCGCAGCCGCCCCCGCTTTGCGATGCGCACCCGCCTCGCGAAAGGCGTCAAGCAAAACCAAGGACAAAGCCCCGAGCAAGATTAGCCCCGAGACGGCCGTAAATGTCCCCGTGAAACACAGGCCAATGAAGAGGAGCGTCGCTGCGATCATGAAAACAAAGGATTTTCGCGTATTGCATTGCGAGGTATGCATCACCGCCAAAAGCGCCGGAATCCCCAGAACAAGCAAGATGTTCGCCGTATTGGAGCCCACGACATTGCCCAAAGCCAAGCCTGGTTTGTCCTCCAAAATGGCGCTGATGGCGATCAAAAGCTCGGGCGCGGATGTGCCAAATGCGACAATCGTCAAAGAGACAATCAATGCCGGTATCCCGATGCGCAGCGACATGTTCACCGCACCTTTGACCAACGCGTCGCCAGCCAAGAGCAAGATCACCAATCCAAGACCGGAGAGCAGCCATTCCATTCGTCGTTAGCCCTTATTCTTTTCGCAGCCACAAGGGCCTTTGCCGATCGAGTAGCGCCCGCATTTAGAACAACGCGCCGCCGCCAGCCGTTTTTGACCGGGAAAACGCGCTTTGCCGAACATGGCTAGCACACCCATGACCACCAAAAACAGAGTGACAATCTTGAAAATCACGTCAAAGCCCGAAGCGCGCGAAATCGGCACGCTCTTCTATCGCGCCAAGCGCATCGCCAACGATCCGCGCGCCAAAGCGTTGCATGATGCTGCGCCGCGGGCCGTAACGGCGCAGGCGCACATCCTTGCCGAACCGCTCCTTGAGATGCGGCATCATATGGGCGATCCCGTCGGCCAATCCGGCCTCGACGGCCTGCGCGCCCACCCAGATATCCCCGTTGAACAGGTCCTCGCCCTCTTTGAGCTTGCTGCCGCGACGGGTCTTGATGTGGGTGATGAAATTGCCGTGGATTTGTTGCAGCATGGATTTGAGCCGCTCGACATCTTCGGGGTTTTCGGGGCGGAACGGGTCGAGCATGGATTTGCTGGTCCCTGCGGTGTAGACGCGCCGCTCGATGCCCTGACGGGCCAAAAACACATGGGCGCCAAACCCTGCCGAGATCACCCCGATCGAGCCGAGGATCGAGCTTTCGTCGGCATAAATCTCGTCTGCCGCCGCCGCGAGCCAATAGCCGCCCGAGGCGGCCACATCTTCGACAAAGGCCAGAACCGGCACATTTTTCTCTTCGGCCAAACGGCGGATACGCGCGCCGATCAAGGATGACTGCACCGGCGAGCCGCCAGGCGAATTGATCAAAAGCGCCACAGCGCTTGGCTTACCGCGCCGGAACGCGCGCTCGATCATCGGGGCCAAGGCCTCGTCAGAAAGCGCGCTGCGATTGCCCGTGCCAATCGATCCCGACAGGCGCAGGAGCGACACCACAGGCGGCGTTTTTACAAAGGGAAGAAAACGTTTCATGTCTTCGGATGTAGAGCGCATCCCTAGGACAAACAAGACGCGGGCGGGCAGCAGGCCAAAGAAACCCGCCGCCCGCCGCCAATTCGCATCAATTAGCTGCGGATACGGTAGCCGGTTTTGAAAATCCACCAGATCAGCCCGAGGCAGATCGCCGTAAAGCCCGCAATCGCCAAAAGGCTCAACCCGATATCCACGTCCTGCACGCCAAAGAACGCCCAGCGGAACCCCGAGATCAGGTAGACCACCGGATTAAACAAGGTGATCGTTTGCCAGATCGGCGGCAGCATCTTGATCGAGTAGAACGAGCCGCCCAGAAACACCAGCGGCGTGATCACCAACAGCGGGATCAATTGCAACTGCTCGAAATTTTGCGCCCATATCCCGATGATAAAGCCGAACAAAGCAAAGGAAACACAGGTCAGAACCAAAAACGCCATCATCGCAATCGGGTGCTGGATTTGCAGATCGACAAAAAGGCTGGCCGTCGCCAAGATCACCACACCGATGAACAAGGCTTTGGTCGCCGCCGCGCCGACATATCCCAAAACGATCTCCAGAAAATTCACCGGCGCCGAGAGCAGCTCGTAAATCGTGCCGATGAATTTGGGGAAATAGATGCCAAAAGAGGCGTTGGATATGCCTTGGGTCATCACCGACAGCATGATCAACCCCGGCACGATAAAGGCCCCGTAAGAGACGCCTTCGACTTGGTCGATCCGGCTGCCGATTGCCGCGCCGAAGACCACGAAATAAAGCGAGGTCGAGATCACCGGCGAGATGAAGCTTTGCAAAATGGTGCGGAAAAACCGGTGCATTTCGTAGAAATAGATCGCACGAACAGCGTTGAGGTTCATTGTGCGCCCTCCTGTTGGACAAGCCCGACGAAGATTTCTTCGAGGCTGGATTGTTTGGTCTGGATATCGGCAAGGGCAAGCCCCGCTTTGGACAGATCGCCCAAAAGCGCCGTGATCCCCGTGCCGTCGGCGTTTGTGTCATAGCTATAGATCAACGCCGCGCCATTGGCCGCCAGCGCCAGATCATAACCGCCCAGCGCGGGTGGCACCGCCTCGACCGGCGTTTTGAGATCAATGCGCAATTCCTTGCGGCCCATCTGGCGCATCAAGATCGCGGTGTCTTCGACGAGCAGGATTTCGCCATTGGTGATCACCCCGACGCGGTCGGCAATCGCCTCGGCCTCTTCGATGTAATGGGTGGTCAAGATGATGGTCACGCCCTGCTTTTTCAAATCCGCAACGATCTGCCACATGTCTCGGCGCAATTCGACATCAACGCCCGCTGTCGGCTCGTCCAAAAACAAGACCCGCGGCTCATGGCTGAGCGCCTTGGCGATCAGCACCCGCCGCTTCATCCCGCCGGACAGCGCCTTGATCTGCTCGTTGCGCTTGTCCCAAAGCGACAGCTTGCGCAGAATGGATTCAATCATCGCCTCATCGCGCGGCAAGCCGAACAAGCCGCGGCTCAAGCGCACCGAGTTGATCACCTTTTCAAAAGGTTCCAAAGACAGCTCTTGCGGGACCAATCCGATCAGCCGCCGCGCATCACGGTAGGCGGTGATGATGTCATGCCCGCCCACCGCGGCCGCGCCGCCTGTGGGCACGGTGATGCCGCATAACGTTGAAATCAATGTGGTTTTACCCGCGCCATTGGGCCCAAGCAGGGCCAGAATCTCGCCCTCTTCGATGTCCAAGGTCACCCCTTTGAGCGCCTCGAAACCGCCCTCATAGGTTTTCCGAAGATCCTTTACCGATACAATCGCTGCCATCTGCGCGCCCTTTAAAGCTCTGGTTAGGCAGGCAAACTACCGCGCCGCGCGCCATTGGGCCAGCGCCATCGCCCGCGCAAGCCCCTCTGCGCCACCGCACAGGCAAAACATCGCGGCCAAAAGCACCCTCAATTCGCCCCCGAACGCAAAAGGCCGCCCCCAAGAGGACGGCCCTTTCGCATCATCATCTGGGGTTTGGCTTAGCCGCCAATCAACCGCTTGACCCAGCCCTTCTTGGCCGGAGCCTCCTCGCTTGCGGCCTCGGCGGGCGCTTCGGCCTCAGCCGCCTCTGGCCCTTCAACGGCCGCTTGGAAATCGGAGAAAAACTGATCCGCCATTTTCTTTGCAAACCCGTCGATCAGGCGGCTGCCCAATTGCGCCAGCTTGCCGCCGACCTTGGCCTCGACGTCATAGATGAGCCGCGTGCCTTCGGGGATTTCCTCCAACCGCACATTCGCGCCGCCCTTGGCAAAACCGGCCGCGCCGCCCTTGCCCTCACCCGTCAGGGTCAGGCTCTCAAGCGGCACCATGTCCGACAGGGTCACCGCCCCTTTGAACGTCGCCTTCACGGGGCCGACTTTTTGCACCACCGTGGCCTCAAAGCCCTCTTCGGGCGAGCCGGTCAGCGATTGCGTGCCCGGCACACATTGCGCCAGAACCTCGGGGTTGAGCAAAGCTGCCCAAACGGTGGCACGATCGGCGCGGATATCGCGTTGGTCATTCATTTGCATAGGTTTCGTCCTCACTTCCCAGAATTTCTTGATACCTAACGCAACCGCAATGCGGGCGATAGCTGCCGAAAGGTCGAAGGTAGAGAAAACAAGTCGGTTTTGCATCTAGCGGAACAAATCCGCATTCGACGCATGCCGCGACGCTGCGCACCTCGAATGCGTCAAGGCACCATCGAACGAAACTCAAAAGGCCACGCAATGTTTGCGCCACAAATGCAAAAGGGCCGCTAAAAGCGGCCCGATGCAAATTACCAAAAGTGGTAGGTGGCGGACTGGGGAGGATTCGAACCCCCGACCCCTTGATTCGTAGTCAAGTACTCTATCCAACTGAGCTACCAATCCGTTGCGGCGTGATGTAGTCGGCACGCTGCGCCTTTGCAAGGGCTATTTTGGCAAAAAGTCCGCTTTCGCCGAAGAAGCCCGTCGCCTCCCCGCATTCTATGGAGGGGATCGCGTCAATGACCTGACGGAACCGCACGCACGCGCTTCATCGTGGTGCTCGGCACCGTATTGCTCACCCCGTTTCGCGGATAATTGCGCTGGCGCAGCTTTTGCAACTCGGTCAGAGGCTTCGCCTGCGCGGGCGCCGCTTGCATCTGTTGCGAACCGGCAGCCGCTGCGGCCAAAGCCGCGCCATAGTCCGGCATCGCGCCGCTGGGTGCGCCGCTGGGCACCCCACCTGCGGCGCCCAGCTTGAGCACCATTTGCATGATCCCAGCCATCGCGCCGCCATCGGGCGCGCCCTCGCCAACCGTAGAAGGCGCGGCCTGCGGCAGGGCGGCAGAGGGCGCATCGCCCGTCCCAAGGAGCAGGTGCTGCGCCGAGGCCAGTGCATCACTGGCCTGCATCGCAGGATCTTGCCCGAAGTTCAGCGCCTCCGGTTCGGTCATCATCATGCGGTAATTGGCCAGTAATGCGCCAAAATCGGGCATACGCCCCTGCATCCCGGGCACGTAGCGCACCGCAAAAGACAGCGCGCCCAGCAAGACCAGCATCATCATCAAACGCGTCAGGATGCGAAACATCACCGCGCCAAGAAGTTTTACAACGAAAGACATCTGCGCCCTCTCTTCGCGATCTCACCTGCGCCATAGCGCAATCGCATCCACGCCCCGAACCCGAGGCTTTGCGCGAGATTATCAAGCGATCATGGCCGCAATACGGCGTCAAATTGCGCAGAGTTTGCCGGAAGCCACGGAGCTAGGGGGCTATGGATCGCCCGCATCGCCCATCGGCAGGCATATGCGAAAGGTCGTGCCCGCCTCGCCCGTCTCGAGCAGGTCAAGCCGCCCGCCATGGCCGCGGATCAGTTCGGCGGAAATCACAAGACCCAGCCCAGCGCCGCCCTTGCGCGCGCCGCCCTGAAAGGCGGTGAACAGATGCTCGCGCGCTTTGGGCGGCAGGCCTGGCCCCGTGTCGGCCACATCAATGAGCCATTGACCATCGGCCTCGCGGGCGCGCACGGCGATTTCTCCGGCCTGCCGCGTCGCCTCGATCGCCTGACGGGCATTGCGCACCAAATTCGAGATCACGCGGTAAAGCTGCTCCGCATCGGCGCGCAGCATCAGGCTTGCGGGGATGTCTTCGGCAAAGCTGATCTCGGCTTCGCCCACTGCAAGGCGCTCTGCCTCGAAGACATCATCGACCAGATCCCACAGCTTGATCTCGCTCAGGCTCGGCGCGGGCTCTTCGGCGCGGCCAAATTTCAACGTGCTTTCGCACAGGCTGACCGCACGGCTGATCGAGCCGACAAGCTTGGGCGCCATGCGCCGAACAGTGGGATCTTCGCTCATCTCGATCCGGTCGGTAAAAAGCTGCGCAGACGTCAGGATATTGCGCAAATCATGGCTGATTTTGGCAACCGCCGCGCCCAATTGCGCCAAACGCTCCTTTTGCTTGAGCGCGCCGGTGAGCTGCGTTTGCATCATCGACAGCGCCTCCTCCGCCTCGCGCAATTCGGTCACCCCCGCGCGCGGCGCATGGATGTTGCGCGCATCTTCGGGCGCGGCGGCATAGGCTTGCATATCGCCGACCAAGCGCTTGATCGGTTTGACCAAAAAGGCCCGCACCGCCAAAAACAACAACACCGCCGTAAAGATAGAGATCACCGCAGAGAGCGCCAGAATGCGCAGCCCGTAGTCGATCATCGCCATGCGCAGCGGCGCGGTTTCCATCGTCACCTCGATCAAAACCCCTGCCGAATTGGTCGGATACCCGATCAACCGGATCACCCGAGGTTGCGGGTCGAACAGCCGCGCCATCGCATCGCGGATCAGCACCACCGGACCCGCCCCGCGCAAATCGAAGGTCGCATCAATCGGATGCGGCAAAGGCGACGACAACACCAGTTGCCGCGCCTCATCGCGCCGCAGCACCACGTTGAAGACCTCGGCGTTGCGAAGCAGCTCTTCTTCGAGGTCCTCGGAAATCATATCATCGGCCAAAAGAGCGAGCGACGCGATCTGGGCCCGCTCAAGGCGCAACAAGAGGTAGTCCTCGCGAAAACGCGCGATAGAGGGCACAAAGATCAGCACCTCCGCCAACATCACAAAGACGGTGGTCAGGATCAGGAAACGGCCTGATAGGGTGTTGAGCATTCTCTCTCCGTCGTCGCCGGTCTCAGGGCAGCAATCGCTGCACCAACCATACGGCGCGTTTCACCAAAGTGCTATCAAAGAGGCGCGGCGAGAAATAGGCCCCAGCCGCGCGTTTGTTCACCTCGGAGATGGTCGGATAGGGCGCGACCATGCCCGCCACGGCCGACAGTTTCATCTTGTTGGCGATCACCATCGACCACATCGCGATCAACTCGCCCGCCTGATGGCCTGCGATGGACACGCCAACGGGGCGGCCTTTGACCACCATCAATTTGATCCGGCCGGTGGTTTTGCGCTCTGCAATGGCGCGGTCATTATGGGCATAATCGAACCGCACCACTTCCAATTTGTCCCCATGGGCCGCGCGGGCCTCGGCCTCGCTCATGCCGACTTGCGCCAGTTCGGGATCGGTATAGGTGGCCCAAGGGATATGCGATGTCGGCGCCTTGGCGGGCAATCCGAACAGGGCCGAGCGGATGATGATCCCCGCGTGATAGCCCGCAACATGGGTAAATTGCAGCCCGCCCGCCACATCGCCAATCGCATAAACGCGGCGGTTGCTGGTGCGCAAACGCGCGTCCACTTGGATACCGGTTTTGCTACGCTCGATGCCTGCCTTTTCAAGGTCGAGCTTTTCAACATTTGCCTTGCGCCCCACGGCCAAAAGCAAATGCGAGCCGGTAAAGCTGCGCCCGTCCTTGGCCGTCACGGTGATATTGCCCGCCGCGCCTGCGATATTGGCGGCCATCGCGCCTTCGGCAATCTCGATGCCTTCGCCGCGCAGCTTGTCCAAAACAATCGCCGCCATCTCCGGATCATCCTTGGGCAAAGCTTTGCCGCCCTCGATCACCGTGACTTTGGAGCCAAGCCGCCGGTGCGCTTGCGCCATCTCCATGCCAATCGGCCCGCCGCCGATGATGAGCAGATGCGCAGGCTGCTCGCGCAAATCAAACAGCGTCTCGTTGGTCAGAAACGGCACATCCGCCAGCCCGTCAATGGGCGGCACCAAGGGCGACGATCCGGTCGCCACCACGATGCGGCGCGCTTTGATCCGGTTCTCGCCCGCCTCGACCTCATGTTCGGAGACAAACCGCCCGAACTCGCGGATCACCTGCACTCCAAAGCCTTCAAACCGCTCTTGGCTATCCACCGGCGCGATGGTTTCGATCACCTGCGCAACGTGATCTTTGGCGGCGCTGTAGCTCACATCGGGCAAGACGGGCGCGACGCCAAACGGCGCCCCCGCCCCCATGGCATGCGCGGCCTTGCCCGAAGCCAACAGCGCCTTGGACGGCACGCAGCCATAGTTGAGGCAATCGCCGCCCATTTTATGGCCTTCGAGAAGCACCACCTTGGCGCCCATTTGCGCCGCGCCCGCCGCCACCGACAAACCGCCCGACCCCGCACCGATCACCAGAAGGTCACATTTGATCCGCTTCATGTCAGATCCCTTTCCGCCCGCGCAGGGCCTTGATCACAATCGGCAAAGCGGCCAAAGCGCAAAGCCCGAGGATTGGCAGCAATATCTGTGGCTCAAAGATAATGCCCAAATCCGGCTTTTCACCCCGTGCAAAAATTTCTCCCAATCCGGCCCCCACCGAGGTGTAGACCAATCCGCCTGGAATAATGCCAAAGAAGGTCGAGATCACGAACCGCCGCAGCGGGACCCCGACCAAGGCCGGCACCAGATTGGCCACGAAAAACGGCACGGCGGGCACCAGACGGATCAAGAACAGCATCGACCATTGGTTCTCATCAATGCCCGCTTTGATCCGGCTGACCACACCGTCGCCCGCCTCCATCTTTTGCGCCAGCTTCGCGCCCAGCCCCCAGCGCGCGGCCAAAAATATCACCGCCGCGCCAAGCGTCGCCGCAAGCACGTTAAAAAGCGTGCCTGGAAAGACGCCGAAAAGGAACCCGCCGGTCAATGTGGCGATCGTCGCACCTGGCAAGGAGAAGGCGACAATGGCCACATAGGCCACGATGAACACCGCCGCAGTCGCCAGATAATGCGCATCGCGGAACGCTTCCAGCGCCTCGCGGTTCTGCGCAAGCGCATCAAAGCTGAGCACATCACGCAAGAACACAGCGCCCAAGATCGCCGCGACCGCGATCGCCACCAAAGGCGCGGCGCGGCGCAGCGCGGATTTCGGGGCGGCGGCTTGGCCCGCCGCGGGTGCATCGGTCTTGGCCTGCATAATGTGATCCATATCTTTGCTCATGACGGGCAAACTGCGCGCAGCGCGCGCGATTGCAAAAGCATTTCATCCGATCTCACGGGCGCTTGATCACGCGTGAGAGCCAAACCCAAGCAGGCAAGGCCCACGTCAAGCGGCTGTAACATTTGCGCAAGAGCCGCAGCCCCTTCGCAGTGCCCGCCCGATCGGGTAGGATCGCGGCGCAAAGCCGCCTGAAATGCGAATTGGGCGACTGCGGTGCAAATTTCGCCGAAAACACCCCCGAGGGGGTTTGACTTATTCGGGCCGCCCCCCTATAGCACGGGCTTCGAATGACCAAGGGCGTGCGAATCCCGCGCGCTCCCCGCCTTTGACAGATGGAGACGGAGCGATGAAACGCACCTACCAACCTTCGAACCTGGTTCGCAAACGCCGCCACGGTTTCCGCTCGCGCATGGCCACCAAAGCCGGTCGCAAGATTTTGAACGCGCGCCGCGCACGTGGCCGCAAATCGCTGAGCGCATAAGCGCAGCTCGCATATACGCGGCGATTTTCGAGATGACACCGCCGGAGGCCCCCGAGGTTGGCATATGTGCCAAACCGAGGGAGAATGCCTCCGGCGGTTTCCGTTTGTCCAAACGGCAGTTCCGGTGTCTGTAACGCCATGAGCAAAATCCTCACCCTGCGCAAACGCGCCGATTTTCTGACCGCTGCGCGCGCGCGGCGTCAAGGCACCGGTGCGATGATGGTGCAGGGACGCAAACGCGTAAAGGGCGAAGCGCAGGGCGACGCGATCCGCGTTGGATTTACCTGTTCCAAAAAGGTCGGCAATGCGGTCGCGCGCAACCGTGCCAAACGCCGCCTGCGTGAGGCCGCGCGCCTTGTTCTGCCCGAGCATGGCCGCGCCGGATGGGATTATGTGTTGATCGGCCGTGCGCAGGCGACGGCAAGCCGCCCCTTTGAGGCGCTTAAATCCGATCTGGCCTATGCCCTGCGCAAGCTGCATGACGGCAGCGCGCAGCCCGCCTCGGCCCCGCGCCGCCCGCGCGCCAAAAGCGCCCCCAAGACCGGCGGCGCGTCATGAGCCCGCTTGCGCATCTGCTTGCCCTGCCCATTCGCGCATATCGCTTGATCTTCTCGCCGTGGGTCGGCTTCAATTGCCGCTATCAACCCACCTGCTCGGCCTATGCTTTAGAAGCTCTACAAAAACATGGCGCCTTAAAGGGCGGCTGGATGGCGGCCAAACGGATCGGACGGTGCAACCCATGGGGCAATTGCGGCTATGACCCCGTTCCGGACAAAGGCCAATCCACCTGCGGCCATCGCCATTAGCCCGCTTGCCCGAATCCTGCCAAAGGCCTAAAGCCCAGATATGCTTGATGAACCCGATGATATTCACCCGCTGTTTCACGGCGCACCCAAAACCACCGAGTTTCGCAAACTGCGCAAACGAATCGTGCGCTATACCCGCGAGGCGATCGAACAATACGGCATGATCGAACGCGGTGCGCGCTGGCTTGTGTGCCTGTCGGGCGGCAAGGACAGCTATACGCTGCTCGCGGTGCTGCATGAGCTCAAATGGCGCGGCCTGCTGCCGGTCGAGCTTCTGGCATGTAACCTCGATCAAGGCCAACCGGGGTTTCCGGCGACCGTCTTGCCCGAGTTTCTCGAGAAAATGGGTGTCGAGCACCGGATCGAATATCAAGACACCTATAGCATCGTAATGGACAAGGTCCCTGCGGGGCGCACGTTTTGTGCGCTTTGCTCGCGGCTGCGGCGCGGCAATCTTTACCGGATCGCCCGCGAAGAAGGCTGCTCGGCGGTGGTCTTGGGCCATCACCGCGACGACATCCTCGAGACGTTTTTCATGAATCTGTTCCACGGCGGGCGTTTGGCGACAATGCCGCCGAAATTGGTCAATGAAGAGGGCGATCTTTTCGTCTACCGCCCCCTCGCCCATGTCGCCGAATCAGATTGCGAACGATTCGCCGCTGAAATGAAGTATCCGATCATCCCCTGCGACCTTTGCGGAAGCCAAGATGGCCTGCAACGTCAACAGGTTAAGGCGATTCTCGATGGATGGGAAAAGAACACACCCGGCCGCCGTCAGGTGATGTTTCGCGCGCTCATGAATGCGCGCCCGTCGCATTTGCTTGACCCCAAACTGTTCGATTTCGCCAACCTTACGTTAGGTCAGGGTGAAAAAGATGCAAATTTTAGTCAAATCCCTAACGTCCGTTAAAACTTAGTTGAGACACCGCGCTTAGTCTGACCGCGAGTCAGAAGGAAACCGCACATGTCGCAGCGCGCCGGCCAACGGATCGCACATCTCAGGCAAAAGCTCCGGTATACGCTTTCCGGTCCGCAATTGTTGGCATTCCTGCCCGCGATGGCGCTGGGTGCGTTTTGGATTGGCGGCGAGATGTCGCTGTTGATGATGTCTCTGGGTCTGCCGATGCTCTTTGCCTTGGTGGGCGGTTTTGATCCCGACCGCTCGGTCGCGCTCGGCCGCTCCCATGACAGCGTCACCGGCCTTGCCCTGCGCGACAGCCTTGAACTGGCTCTGGAACAAGCAATGACCGCGTCCATCGGCACGGCCCGCTCGACGGGTTGCTTTATGCTGGAGCTTGACGATTTCTCGGTGATCCTCGACCGCTACGGACAGGCCGCCGCCGACGAGATGCTGCACCGCACCTCCGACCGTTTGCGCGATGTCTTGCGCGATGGCGATCTGGTCTGCCGCCTTGGCGACAGCCGCTTTGGCGTGGCGCTGGCCCCTGTCCCGCATCTTGACTTGGAAGTCTCGATCCAAATGGCCTCCCGACTTCAGGCCGCGATTGAAGAGCCGATTTCCCTCGATGCGACAACAATTTACGTCTCCTGCTCCATCGGTTTCTGCCTCGCCTCGCGCGCCCCCAAACCGAATGGCGCGGCGCTGTTCTCGGCCGCATCCGTTGCCCTCGCCGAAGCCAGCCGTCACAGCCCGTCCGCCATTCGCGCCTATACCGACGAAATGAAACGCTCCGAGACCACACGCCACGTCTTTATGGACGAAGTCGCGATGGCATTGGAGAACGGCCAGATCCAACCGTGGTTCCAACCGCAGATCAGCACCGACACCGGCCTAGTCACCGGTTTCGAGGCCTTGGCGCGCTGGCAGCACCCCAAACGGGGCATGATTTCACCCGCTGAATTTCTGCCCGCGCTCGAGCAAAGCGGCCAGTTGGAGCGGCTTGGCGAGGTCATGCTCTTCCACGCCTTGACGGCCTTGCGCGCATGGGATGCAGCGGGTTTGGATGTGCCGCATGTCGGGGTGAACTTTGCAGGTGACGAGCTACGCAATCCCAAGCTGGTGGATAAAATTCGCTGGGACCTCGACCGCTTTAACCTGCCCCCCGAACGGCTCTCGGTTGAAGTGCTCGAAACCGTGGTCGCCTCGTCCCCCGAAGATATGATTTCGCGCAATATCAACGGGTTGGCCAAAATGGGCTGCCGGATTGACCTCGACGATTTCGGCACCGGACATGCCTCGATTTCCTCGATCCGTCGCTTTGCCGTGGAGCGGATCAAGATCGACCGCAGCTTCGTCATGAAGGTTGACCGTGACCCCGAGCAACAGCGGATGGTCGCCGCGATCTTGACCATGGCCGAACGGCTCGGCCTCGACACGCTGGCCGAAGGCGTGGAAACAGTCGGGGAGCATGCAATGCTCTCGCAACTCGGCTGCGGTCACGTCCAAGGCTTTGGGATCGCCCGCCCCATGCCCTTCGACAAGACGATCGAGTGGATCACCCAACACAATGCCAAGCTCGACGATACGCCAAAGGTCTGGAATCGTTTACGCTGATCCGGTCCATGTGATGTTTGGCCCCCCTATTCCCGCGCGCTTCTATAAGGTCCGTGCAAAATAAGGCGATTTGCCTGCTATTTGAGCAATATCCGCTTGACCTTTGGACCTGCACTCTGTTGAACCGGCGTGACCAAATTAATGCACGGGGATGCCTTCCGATATGGATGATCAGAACAAGAACCTAATCCTTGCAAGCGCGCTCAGCTTTGCTGTGATCCTGATCTGGTTCGTGCTCTTCCCGCCCCCCGAAGCCCCCGTCACCCCCGACGCCGCTCCCGCAGCGACCGCGCAAGTCGAAGGCGCCGCCCCCATCACCGGCGCCGCATCGAGCGCTCGGACGACCGCGGCCCCTGCTGCATCGGCTCAAGCGGCGGATCTGGATTTCGCCAATGCGCCCCGCGTTGCGATTGAAACATCGCGTGTCAAAGGCTCCCTGTCGCTTTTGGGCGGCTACATCGATGAACTGGCGCTCAAAGATTACCGCGACACTTTGGACACAGGCAGCGAGATCGTATCCCTGCTGACCCCGCGCGGCCATGACGGCGCCTATTACGCCTTCTTTGGTTGGGCCGCAGGTCAGAACCTCGCCGCCGAAGACGTGCCCGGGGCAAAAACCCTGTGGAGCCTTGAAAACGGCGACACATTGACCGAAAGCACCCCGATCACAATCGCTTGGACAAATGCCAAAGGTTTGACCTTTCGCGTGACGCTCTCGATCGACGAAGATTACATGTTCTCGGCCGAGCAAAGCGTCACCAATGACAGCGGCGAAAGCGTCGCTCTGTCGCCCTATGGCATGTTGGTGCGCCACGGTCTGCCCGACAACCTCAAGAAATTCTTCATTCTGCACGAAGGCCTTGTCGCCATGGCCGATGGCACATTGACCGAAGCCTCCTACAAGGATTTCACCGACTTCCCCGCCGATAACAATTATGTCGGCGTTTATAATGAGGTGACGCAAGTCAGCGAAAGCGGCTGGACCGGTTTTACCGATCATTACTGGATGACCACGCTGATTCCCGCCACCGATGGCCCCTTCTCGACCGCCGCGATCTACAGCCAAGCCTCCGACATCTATCAAACGCAGGCCGTATTACCGCGTCTCGAAGTCGGCGCCGGCGCAACCGCGACCAGCGCGATGAAGCTTTTCGCCGGTGCGAAAGAATGGGAAACCATCCGCAATTACCAAAACCGCGATGGCGTGACCAAATTCCTCGACAGCATCGATTGGGGTTGGTTCTTCTTCCTGACCAAACCGATTTTCGCGGTTCTGCACTGGTTGAACGGCGTGCTCGGCAATATGGGCCTTGCGATCATCGCCCTGACCTTGCTGCTCAAGGCGTTGCTCTTTCCGCTGGCCTATAAATCCTATGCCTCGATGGCGAAGATGAAGGAACTGCAGCCGCAGCTTGAAAAGCTCAAAAAGGATGCGGGCGATGACAAGGCCAAGCTGCAACAAGAGATGATGGCGCTCTACAAGAAGGAAAAGGTCAATCCGGCGGCAGGCTGTTTGCCGATCCTGATGCAGATCCCGATCTTCTTCTCGCTCTACAAGGTGATCTTCGTCACCCTCGAATTGCGGCACGCGCCCTTCTACGGCTGGATCCGCGATCTCTCCGCGCCTGATCCCAGCTCGATCCTGAACCTCTTTGGCCTCTTGCCCTTCGCGGCCCCTGCGCCGGAATCGCTTTTGGCAATCATCTCTTTGGGCGTCTTGCCGATCTTGCTGGGGATTTCCATGTGGGTGCAGCAAAAGCTCAACCCTGCCCCCACCGATCCGGTGCAGGCTCAAATCTTTGGCTGGATGCCTTGGGTGTTCATGTTCATGCTCGGCGGCTTTGCCTCCGGCCTAGTGATCTACTGGATCGCGAACAACACGATCACCTTCACGCAGCAATATCTGATCATGCGCCACCACGGGTATAAGCCCGATGTCTTTGGCAACATCAAACAAAGCTTCAGCCGCAAAAAGCCCGAGGTCAAATGATCGAACTGGCACATATCTACCGGCACCCGATCAAATCCATCGGTGTGGAAGAAGTCAGCGGCGCGTCCCTTACAAAGGGGCGCGCTTTGCCGTTCGACCGCGTCTGGGGATTGCTGCACGAGGCCGCCGCCCCCGCCGACGAGGCAGGTTGGAGGCACAAGCGCAACTTCCTGCGCGGCGCGGCCTCGGGCCCGTTGATGGCCGTCAAAGCCCGTTTTGATGCGGCCAGCGGCGCGATGACGCTCAGCCACCCAGAGCGCCCAGATCTGACGCTAGACCTGTCAGGCCATCTGGCCAAACCCAGCGCCGATCTGGCCGCTTGGACCTTGCCGCTTTGGCCGCAAAACCGCCCCGCCGCGGCGCAACTAACCCGCCGCGATGCCGGATTTGGCGATTGGCCCGAACCCTATCTGGCTCTGATCGGCACCGCCTCCATCGAGGCCTTGTCGGCCGTGATGGCGCGCCCGATTTCGCGGCTGCGCTGGCGCGCCAATCTCTGGCTGAGCGGGCTAGAGCCTTTCGCCGAATTCGATTTGGTCGGCAAACGCCTGCGGATCGGCGGGGCCGAGTTGGAAGTCTGCGCGCGCATCACACGCTGCGTCGCCACCACCGCCGATCCCGACACCGGCAAGGACGGCGGCGACACTTTGGCCGCGCTCAATGCCGCATATGGCCACCAAGACCTTGGCGTTTATGCCAAAGTCATCCGCAGCGGAGATATCGCACGCGGCGATGAAGTAGAGATTTTGACATGACACAATTGCCCTTCCCTTTGGCCGACGAGCCCGACGCCCCCACCAAGGAGCGCGGACGCTTGCTTTTTGCGGGACCCTGCGACTTCCTCAAAGGTGTTGTCGCCATGGACGGCATGCCGCCCGCCGACCGTATCGAAGTCTGTTTCGCGGGGCGCTCGAATGTCGGCAAATCCAGCCTGATCAATGCCCTGACAGGTCGCAAAGCCTTGGCGCGAGCCTCCAATACTCCGGGGCGCACGCAAGAGATCAACTTTTTCGAACTCGGCGTGCCGGACAATGGCACCGAACGCTATCTCGTCGACCTTCCGGGCTATGGTTATGCGAATGCGCCCTTGGCTGTGGTGGAAAAATGGCAAAGGCTGCTCAAACGCTACCTGTCGGGGCGCCCGAACCTGCGCCGTGCCTTTGTGCTCGTCGATGCCCGCCACGGGGTCAAACCTGTGGACGAGGAAATCATGTCGCTGCTCGACAGCTCTGCCGTGACGTTTCAATGCATTTTGACCAAGGCCGACAAGATCAAGGACAAGGACCGCGATCCGATGCTGGCCCAAGTGCGCAGCCGTCTGGCCAAACACCCTGCGGCCTATCCCGAATTGATCCTCACCTCATCCGAGAAAGGCGACGGGATCGAAACCCTGCGCGCCACCATCGCGACGCTGGAATAACACCGCCACTGGCAGACGCGAAAAGGGCCGCATGACGCGGCCCTTTTGCTGTGTATGATACTCTAAAGGCTGAGATCGCTTAGAAATTATAAGCCACACGCGCCGAGAATGTGTTGAAATCAGCGCTCGCGCCTGTGCCTGCAAAGCTGTCGAAGTTGTGGTAAAGGTATTCACCACCCACAGTCACGCGGTCGGTGACTTTGTAGTCGACACCCAAGCCGGCGACATAGCCGCTGTCATCACCTGCGGAGGTTTGCACATTTGCACCGCCCGCAACCGCGTAGATCAGGGCCGGACCAGCGTCATAACCCGCGCGCAGCTTCAAGCGGTAAACCGAGTCCACGTCGATGCCGCCGACCGAGATGTCCGATGCGCTCGCATCGAATTCGCCGCCCAGCACGTAGTTGCCGAAATCATAGTTGTAACCGACAAAAGCGCCGCCAACCACGCCGTCGCCCGACGTGCCGGCATTGTCGACATCGCCGTAGCCAAGCTGCACACCCGCATAGCCACCGGTCCAATCCGTCGATGCCACGACGGGCACAACAGGGGCCAGAACCGGATCAGCGGGGGCCTGCGCGACGTTACCTGCGAAGGCGGGCGCGCCCGCAAAAGCGGCGGTCATAGCGGCGGCGGAAGCGGTCAGGATCATCTTGCGATACATGTTTTATTCCTTTTCTTACAGGCCATTGGCCCTGCATTGAGTTGGACCGCATTGCGCGGTCTTCGTATCCTCAACGCCTCACATAGGTATCGGGTTGCATAGATGAACCCCACGAAACCGTGAGTGTGCGAGCCTCGGCCAAAACTGGCCGAGGGGACCGCCCCGCGCGGCGAGAATGCGCCGGTTCCGCCCGCCGCCGCGATCTGTGCATATGTTGCACCGCTGCCGCAGGCCCCGCAGCGCGCGCTACTCTAATCTGCTTGCGCTGGTGCGCCGCATCTTCGATAAATGACCGCAAGAGGGATCATCATGAAGAAGCAAGATATGAACCGCGACTGGATCGCCACCGCCCAAACGCTCAGCCAAGCTTTGCCGTACTTACAACGCTATGACGAAGCGATTGTCGTCATCAAATTTGGCGGCCATGCGATGGGCGACGATGAAGCGATGGAAACTTTCGCCCGCGACATCGTCTTGATGCGCCAAGTCGGGGTGAACCCTGTGATCGTGCATGGCGGCGGCCCGATGATCAACGAGATGCTCGACAAATTGGGGGTGAAATCCGAGTTTGTGAACGGCAAGCGAGTGACGAACGAAGCCACAATGGAAGTGGTCGAAATGGTTCTGTCCGGCCGTGTGAACAAACGCATCGTTCAAGCGATCAACGAACAGGGCGGCCGCGCCATCGGCCTGTCGGGCAAGGATGCCAATCTGATCGAATGCGAGACCGCGAATCCGGCGCTGGGGCTTGTCGGCAA
This sequence comes from Litorivita sp. NS0012-18, assembly GCF_040371945.1. NCBI lineage: Bacteria > Pseudomonadati > Pseudomonadota > Alphaproteobacteria > Rhodobacterales > Paracoccaceae > Litorivita > Litorivita sp. NS0012-18. Next base: position 1,251,760 of record NZ_BAABWS010000001.1, read on the forward strand.
TCCGGTCAAGATCGACCCGCGGATCATCCATTCGCTGTTTCGCGATGAGATCATCCCCGTGATCGCGCCCTTGGGTTTTGGCAAGGACGGCGAGACCTTTAACATCAACGGCGACACGGCTGCGGGGGCAATTGCCGCCGCACTCAAGGCCGACCGCCTGCTATTGCTCACCGATGTGGCCGGGGTCAAGAACAAGAATGGCGAGGTTTTGACCGAGCTGAGCGCCGATCAGATCCGCGAGATGACCGCAGATGGCACCATTGCGGGCGGGATGATCCCGAAAACTGAAACCGCCTTGATGGCCATTGAGGGCGGGGTTCGCGCCGTGGTCATTTTGGACGGGCGCGCGCCCAATGCCGCGTTGCTCGAGCTTTATACCGAACATGGCGCGGGCTCGCTTATCCGCGGCTGATTTCACATAGCATATCGTATATGTGTGTTGCGCCGCGCCGCAAAAGGCCTAACCTCGCGCTATGGAAAACGAAACTCTCATTCGCCTGACGGTTTTTTTCGGCCTGTTTGCGCTCTTCGCGGCGCTCGAAGCCCTGCTTCCACGCCGCAAGCGCCGCGCGCCGCAATCAAAGAGGTGGGTGACCAATTGGGCGATCTCGATTGCCGACACCTTGACCTTGCGCCTCGTTGCGATCGCGGTGCCTCTGCTCGCCGTTGGCGCCGCAATCGACGCCTCCAATCAAGGCTATGGCCTGCTCAACCGGATCGACGGCCCGATCTGGGCCGAGACGCTCGTCGCCGTGCTGTTCTTCGATTTCGCCATCTGGGCGCAGCATCTGGTCACCCATAAGGTGCCGTTTTTGTGGCGGTTTCACCGTGTCCATCACGCCGACCGCGATATCGACGTCAGCACCGCCATCCGCTTTCACCCTGTCGAGATTGCCTTCTCCATGGCGCTCAAAATCGGTTTGGTCTATCTGCTCGGGCCATCCGCTTTGGCGATTTTCCTGTTTGAAATCATCCTCAACGGCACTGCGATGTTCAACCATGCGAATATCCGCCTGCCTTTGGCGCTTGATGCGATCCTGCGCCGCGTGCTGGTAACGCCGGACATGCACCGCGTCCATCATTCCGACAAGCGCAGCGAACACGACAGCAACTATGGCTTCTCTCTGTCGATATGGGACCGGATGTTCGGGACCTACATCGCCCAGCCCGCAAAGGGCCATGACGCGATGATCATCGGGCTGCAATGGCAAGACGAGCGGCCCAATCGGCTTGGCTGGTCTTTGCTTTTGCCGTTTCGCCGCAAATGAAGCGCTTGCTGATCATACGCCATGCCAAATCGAGCTGGGACGATCCACTGCTAGAGGATCACGCGCGGGTTCTGAATGCGCGCGGCCAAGCGGGCGCGGCAGCCATCGGAGAATGGCTTGAGGCGCAAGGCTACAGGCCCGATCTGGCATTGGTGTCGGATGCAGCCCGCACGCAAGAGACCTTTGAACGGCTGGCTCTGGGCTGCGCACAGATCGCGCTGCCCACGCTCTATAATGCCAGCAGCGACCGCATCTTGCAGCACATCCAGACCCATGGTGCAGGCGCGACGACGCTGGCCGTCATTGCCCATAATCCAGGTATCGGGGATTTCGCGCACCGGCTGCTGCGAACGCCCGTTCCGCACCCGCGCTTTGCCGATTATCCGACCTGCGCGACCCTTGTCACCGAGGTCGCGATTGACGACTGGCGCGATTTGCAATTCGCCCGCGCCGAGGCGCTCGATTTTCGCATCCCCGCAGACCTGACCCAAACGTGACACCCCAAACGTAAAAAAGCCCCGCCGTTTCCAGCGGGGCCTTTTGAATTGGGCGCAATCCGTGCTCAGTGACCGAGAATCTGGCTGAGGAACAATTTCGTGCGCTCGCTTTGCGGATTGTTGAAGAACTCTTCGGGTTCGTTTTGCTCCACGATCTGGCCCTGATCCATAAAGATCACGCGGTTGGCAACCTGCCGTGCAAAGCCCATCTCATGGGTCACGCAAAGCATGGTCATGCCCTCTTCGGCCAATTCGATCATCGTATCAAGCACTTCCTTGATCATCTCGGGATCAAGCGCCGAGGTCGGCTCGTCAAAGAGCATGATGCGCGGCTTCATGCACAAGGAGCGCGCGATGGCCACACGCTGTTGTTGCCCGCCCGAAAGCTGACCGGGGTATTTGTTGGCCTGATCGGGGATTTTCACCTTTTCAAGGAAATGCATCGCGGTTTCGATGGCTTCCTTCTTGGGCGTTTTGCGCACCCAAATCGGCGCCAAGGTGCAGTTTTCCAAGATCGTCAGATGCGGGAAGAGGTTGAAATGCTGAAAGCACATTCCGACCTCGGAGCGGATTTTATCGATGTTTTTCAAGTCCGAAGTCAATTCGGTCCCGTCCACGATAATCCGCCCCTGCTGGTGTTCTTCGAGACGGTTGATACAGCGGATCAGCGTGGATTTACCGGAGCCCGAAGGCCCCGCAATCACAATCCGCTCGCCGCGATTCACCGTCAGGTTGATGTCGCGCAGCACATGGAACGTGCCATACCATTTGTTCATATTGGCGATTTCGATGGCGACCTCATCGGACACCTGCATCTTTGTGCGGTCGATTTCGCGCGATGTTGCAAGATCAGACATAGCGATCTCCCTTGTTTAATGATGGCCAGTCTGAAGCTTGCGCTCCAGATACATGGAATAACGGGACATGGAGAAGCAGAAGATAAAGAACACAACTCCGACGAAGATGAACAATTCCCAATAGATACCGGTCCACGCCCCGTCGGCGCGGATCGCATTGGTCAACCCCAGAGGGTCAAACAGCGAGATGATCGACACCAGCGTGGTGTCTTTGAACACGCCGATAAAGGTCGACACGATCCCGGGGATCGAGATTTTGAGCGCCTGCGGCATAATGATGAGCCGCTGCGCTTTCCAGTAATCAAGACCCAAAGCATCCGCTGCCTCGTATTGTCCGGTCGGCAAGGCCGCAAGGCCGCCGCGGATCACCTCGGCCATATAGGCCGCGGCAAAGAGGGTCATCATGATCATCACACGCAAGATGATGTCGAAATTCGTGCCAGGCGGCAGGAAGATGTTGAGCAGCGTCGAGGCCACGAACAACAGCGTGATGAGCGGAACGCCGCGAATGAATTCGATGAAACCCACGCAAAGCGATTTCACCAAAATCAGGTCCGACCGGCGCCCGAGCGCGAGGATGATCCCCAAGGGCAGCGAGCCAAGGATCGCCGTAACTCCCAAAAGGATCGCCAGCAAGAAGCCGCCAAACTCGCGCGATTGGACTGCTGGCAATTCCAGCGCGACAACCGACGACAGGAGCGATGCCAGATCAGAGGCAATAAAGAGCCACCAGACGATCGCGACAAGAACGCCGGAAATCGCCCCAATGATGGCACCGCCAACCTTGCCCCCAAAGCTCAAAGCTGCGGCACCGATCACGAAACCGGCCAGCGCCATGGCTGGATACCAAAGCGACCCGCCCCAAAGCAGCCATACCGCGATGAAGGGAAAGAGGCCCGTAAACCACAACAATTTGGACGAAACGAAATCGGCGAACAGAACCGGCGAGATCGCTACAAAAAGCAAGATCAGCGCCAAGATCGGCCGCCAGTATTCTTCGGCCGGATAGAAGCCAAAGAGCAATTGCTTCCAACGCTCGGAGATCACCCCCCAGCACGCGCCGCCATGCCCGCCGATCCCTTCGGCGGCGAGGATTTCGCGGCATTCGGTCAGTGACGCCGCCCCCCATGTGGGCGCGGTGAGCCAAGGCAAAAGCCCTGCCAGCAGGAAATAGATAAAGACCAAGGACGCGAGGGTCAGAACCGTATTGAACCAGCCCGAGAAAAGATTTTCGCGGGCCCAACCCACCGCGCCGACCGATGTCGACGGCGGGGTCTGTTGTGGCAACATGGTCTCGCGCACATAGAGAACCGTATCAGCATGCGTATTGCTCATCTTATCTCTCCACCAATTTCATTCGGTTGTTGTACCAGTTCATCAGCGCAGAGATGCTCAGCGAAATCACGAGGTAGACCAACATGCCAAGCAAAACCGTCTCAAGCTCACGGCCGGTTTGGTTGAGTGTGATACCCATGAGCGTGCCCGTGATATCCATGTAACCAACAGCAATGGCCAAAGAGGAGTTTTTGGTCAGGTTCAGATATTGCGAAATCAGCGGCGGAATGATGATCCGCATGGCTTGCGGCAAGATCACAAGGCTCATGATCCGGTTGCTGCGCAGCCCCAAGGCCGAAGCCGCCTCGGTCTGACCTTTGGCGATCGCCAAAATCCCTGCGCGCACAATCTCGGCGATGAACGCCGCCGTATAGAGCGACAAGGCCAGCCAAAGCGCGATCAGCGAGTTGCGCATATAGGTGCCGCCTTGGAAGTTGAACCCTTTGAGAACCGGATAACCAAGGTGGAAGCCCAGCACGATCAAAAGAGCGATCAGCGGCACGAACACAGCGGCGAGCCGCGCCCACCACGTCACCGGACGCACGCCGGTTGCTTCTTGGATACGGTCGGCGCGTTGGCGAATTTTGCGCGCGCCCCAAACCCCTGCCAAGAGCACGGCAATGATCGCGAGCAGATCGATGCTGACGTCAAAGGCGCTGCCGAAACTGATATTGCCCAAGCTGTTGCTAAAGAGCGGCTCGGGGATGTAAACGCCGCGATTGGTAATCGCCACGCTGTCGAACAGCTTCATCGTCGCTTCGGGATCGGTGCCGCGGAATTTGTTCGGTGCGGGCAGCGATTCGATCAAAACCGCCATGGCCAGAACGATCCACATCAAAACCGGCACGTTGCGGAAGGCCTCCACATAGACGGTCATCAACTTGGCAACCATCCAGTTTTTGGACAGGCGCAACACGCCCACCAACACGCCGACAACGGTCGCCGTCAGGCACCCCATCACCGCCACCAAAAGCGTATTGAGCAAGCCCACAAAGGCCGCCCGAAGGTGCGAGGATTGCGAGTTATATTCGATCAGGCGCTGGTTGATGTCATAGCCCGCAGGCTCGCTCATAAACCCGAAACTGGGCTCTTTGCCCAACGTCGCAAGGTTTGTCATCGTGTTGCTGAGCAGCCAGCCGAAGAAGCTCAAAAATGCGATCAGCGCCACGATCTGAATGGTGATCGACCGATAACGCGTATCATAGATCAGCATGGATAGCTTGAACGTCCCCTCGTGAGGGTCGACGGATGTTGTCATCTGAAATGTTCCCCGTACCTCGGCCTGTTGATTTTTTTACAGACGCAAGAGCGCCCGCTGGCCGATTGTGGTTCGTCAATTGCGTAGGATCAGGCCCCTACATGGCATAGATAGAAGGGCGCGGCGTTGCGGCCGCGCCCTTCAAGATGCGTTTAGCGGAAGGGCGGCGAATACATCAGGCCGCCATCGGTCCACTGTGCGTTCAAACCACGCGACAGACCGATCGGAGTGTTCTCGCCGATGTTCTTTTCGAACAACTCACCAAAGTTGCCACCCGCCATGATGGCGTTCTTGGCCCAATCAGCAGACAGACCGAGCATTTCACCCAGATTGCCTTCGGTGCCGAGGATACGGTTCACTTCGGGGTTGTTACCCGCAGCAGCCGACAGCTCGCCAATATTGGCCGAGGTGATACCCATTTCTTCCGCTGCGACCAGAGCATTGAGGGTCCAACGGACCACATCGCCCCATTCGCTGTCGCCGTGACGCACGAGCGGGCCGAGCGGCTCTTTCGATACGATTTCGGGCAAAACAACGTGATCGGCAGGGTTTTCAAAGCTGGCGCGTGTCGCCGCAAGACCCGATGCATCGGTGGTGTAGGTATCACACGCACCGGCGAGATATTGGGTCTGGCCTTCGGCATTGGTTTCGATCGGAACCGGCTCGTAGCTGATGTTGTTCTTGCGGAAGAAGTCGGCAAGGTTCAGCTCGGTTGTGGTGCCGGTCTGGATACAAACGGTTGCGCCGTCGAGTTCCTTGGCCGAGCTTACGCCCAGAGATTTCGGAACCATAAAGCCTTGGCCGTCATAGTAGTTCACGCCGACGAAATCGAACTTGAGATCGACATCGCGCGAGAAGGTCCAAGTGGTGTTACGCGCAAGCATGTCGACTTCGCCCGAGGCCAGCGCGGTAAAGCGCGTTTTGCCGGTCGTGGGGACGAATTCAACCGCTTTGGGATCACCCAAAACAGCGGCAGCAACGGCGCGGCAGAGGCCAACATCGAAGCCTTCCCATTCGCCATTCGCGTCGGGCGCAGCAAAGCCGACCAGACCGGTGGTAACGCCGCAGTTCAATTTGCCGCGTGCTTTCACGTCGTCCAGCGTGCCGGCAGCCGCTGCGCCGGCGGCAAGGCCCGCGACAGTCAATGCGCCAAGAAATACGGATTTTTTCATGTTTACCTCTTCCTGATTTTCCGCCCCTTTTTCGAGGCGGTTCTTCCGGCCCTCGCAGGACCGGGGGATTAGTCTGAAACGAGGGTAGTCCCCGTCAGTGATCAAGAGTGTGGGCGCAAACATCACGACCCGTCAAGGGCGGCAACACAAAAAATGATCACATCCAAGCTATGTTTCCTTGGCGTTAACAATCACATATCCGCTCAAGATATGTCTCGGGCCATATCGAAAAACCGCTTTGCGTGCACAAAGGCGGCGCGCTTGATTTGCGCCATCTCATGGGCCTCATCATCGCGGCCCCATTGCGCCTCTTGCCACGCTTCGTCAAGCCGCGACAACTCCCATATGGCATCCACCTCATATGGCCCCTCAGCGGCCGCAAACCCCAAGATGAGGGAGCCGGACAGGCTGACCAGATCATGGAAAGCCGCCAGTTCAAAAGGCGAGAATCCATGCACCCGCGCGGTCAGCGGCGCCAACGCGCTTGGCGCTTGCGGGGCGTGAATCACCCCTGCGCGCGTCGCAAGCCGGACTCCAAATGTCGCTTCCGCCCAATCCAGTAGCGGACCCCATCTTTCGGCCTGAAGGCGGACCAATTCTTGTGGCGAACTCGCGCGGTAGCACAAAAGATCGGCATCCCCGTAAGCGGCAAGCATCTCTGCCACCTCACCGTGCTGCACCGCGACCTTGTCAATCGCCGCATTCGCCGAGCGGGTCACCGGCATGACTTCGGGGTTAATGACGGTTTCCACGGCGTCCCATTCCGCTGCAATCGCCTCCGCCATGGCGCGCGTCGGCACCACCAACGGCGTCTTTGCAGGGGTCTTTACGCACCGCGCATCAAGCCGGATTTCGAACCCGTTTTTCGTCGCCTCACAGGCGACTTCGCTCCAAAACCGTTTCGCTTTCCACTCGCTCATTTATGCCTCCAAAACCGTCATGATTGCCTCTGGCAGGGCGCGAAAATCATCCACGACCAATCTGGCCGCCCCGAGCGATTCGCGCGGATGGTAGCCCCAGCTCACCCCGATGCCCGCAATCCCCGCCGCAGCGGCCATTTCCATGTCATAGGATGTATCGCCAATCATCACCGCATTTGCCGCCGCAACGCCGGTTTCGGACAGGGCCGCGAGCAACATCGACGGATTCGGTTTTGACGGGTGATGGTCGCTGACCTGCTCGTTTATGAAAAATCCGGTCAGCCCATGCCCATCGAGCAATTTGTCGAGCCCGCGGCGCGATTTTCCCGTCGCCACCGCCAGTAGGTTCTCAGGCACCGCAGCCAGCGTTTTCAAAACCTCATGGGCGTGGGGATAAAACGGGCTGCTTTGCGCCGCGCCGATCTGCGCGCGCAAGGAGACATAGGCATCCTTATACCACTCCACCATTTGCGCACGTAGCGCGCCATCCAACTGCGGGGCGAGCCGCGCAAAAGCCTCCGGCAAGGACAGGCCGACAATGGACAATATCGCCTCGCGGGCGGGGGCGGGCATCTGGGCGCGCTCGAAAGCAAAGCCCATCGCCGCCAGAATGTCGCCCTGACTGTCCACCAAGGTGCCATCAACATCAAAGATGATCAGCCGCAAATCGCCGCTCATTCAAAGTCCTCAAATGGGTCTTCGGGTTGCTCTTTCTCATCCCATTGCAACACGTCCCATGTCCGCCTCATATGCTCGGGCAAAGGCGCGGTGATATGCAGGATGTTCTTGGTGGTCGGGTGTTCGATCTTCAACGACCGCGCGTGCAGATGCAGCTTGCGGCTGACCTCGCCGCCCAGTTGCGCGCCCCAACCATCGCCAAGGTTTTCCTGCCCCGAACCGCCATATTTGCCATCGCCAATGATCGGATGGCCAATCTCGGCCATATGGGCGCGCAATTGATGGGTGCGGCCAGTGATCGGCACAAGCGCCACCCATGCGGTGCGTTTGCCCGCCACATCCATCACCGCATAATCGCTATGGGCGCGTTTGGCGCCTTCGGTTTTGTCGACCTCGCGCGGATGGATGCAATGCATCTTCTCGCCCTCGCCCTTGGCCCCGTGACCCGGCGCTTTGACAAGGCCGTATTTGATCGTGCCCATGCGCGGTGTCGGCACGCCCGCAACGGCAGCCCAATAAAGCTTGCGCGTCTCGCGGTGCCGGAAGGCGGCGGTCAGGGCCTTGGCGGCCAGACGCGTACGCGCCAAAACCAAAACACCCGAAGTGTCCTTGTCGATCCGGTGGACAAGCCGCGGCTTGTCCTCAAGCCCGAATCGCAGCGCCTCGGCCAAACCGTCCACATGGCGCGTCATGCCCGACCCGCCCTGCACCGCCAACCCAGGCGGTTTGTTGAGAACGATCACATCATCGTCGCGGTAGATCACGCAGTTGCGGATCATTTTGGCATCGGCTTCGGTGATTTTTCCGGCGCTGGCCGATTTGGCCTCGGCCACCGAAGGCAGCGGCGGAATGCGCACCTTTTGGCCCGCTTCCAACCGCGTGTTGGCCTTGACCCGCCCGCCATCAACGCGCAGCTCGCCCTTGCGGCACATCTTTTCGATGCGGCCTTGGCTGACATGCGGATACATGCGCCGCAGCCACCGGTCGAGCCGTTGATCCGTATCATCGGGAGCGACCACCTGTGTTTGAACACCGCTCATTGGAAAATCCCCCGCATCAGGAAAAAGGCGACCGCAATCGCAGCCAAAGACAGGGCCACCGAAGCCCCCACATAAAGCGCCGCAAGACCGGCCTGTCCGCGCTCGAAAATCGTCAAAGCGTCCAAGGAGAACGCCGAAAACGTCGTATAGCCGCCCAACAGACCGGTCATCAAGAACGGCGCAAACCGCGTGCCCCCCTTTTGCGCGAGGTAAAGCACGATAATGCCCATCAGAAACGAGCCGACAACATTCACCGTCATCGTCCCCCAAGGGAAACCCGCCCCCATCACGCGCATCGCGCCGACATTGGTCAGATAACGCAATGAAGCGCCAATCGCGCCACCCAAGGCGACCTGTAGCAAAACCGGTAACATGGGCCATCCTCTGGCCGTGCAGGCGCAGAATGTCAAGTTTTGCTCGGCCCCTTCGCGCCGCCTCGGGCTATTTGCTGCGCTCGGCCCGCAAACGCGCGAAATACTCCATGCGCTTTTTGAGATCGCGTTCGAAACCGCGCTCGACGGGCGCATATAGCTCTGGTCGCTCCATCCCGTCAGGGAAATAGTTTTGCCCCGAAAACCCGTCTTCGGCGGCATGGTCATAGGCATATCCTTCGCCGTAGCCTTGCTCTTTCATCAACTTGGTCGGGGCGTTGCGGATATGTTTGGGCGGCGGCTCGGACCCGCTTTGCTTGGCCAATCTGCGCGCCGCATTATAGGCCATGTAACCAGCGTTGGTTTTCGGCGCGAGCGCGAGGTAGATCACCGCCTGCGCCAAGGCCAATTCGCCCTCGGGCGAGCCGAGCCGCTCGTATGCTTCCCACGCCTGAAGGCAAATGCCCTGTGCCTGCGGGTCGGCCAAGGCGATGTCCTCGACCGCCATCCGCGTCAAACGTCGGGCCAAAAACCGCGGGTCCTCGCCGCCCTCGAGCATTCGCGCATACCAATAAAGCGCCGCATCGGGGTCCGAACCGCGCACCGATTTATGCAGCGCCGAGATGAGGTTGTAATGCTCCTCGCCGGATTTGTCGTATTTCGCCGCCCGCCGCATCAGCCGTTCGGACAATGCCTCGCGCCCCAAAGGCGCATCCACCTTCCACGCCGCCACCTGTTCAACCAGATTGAGCAAAGCGCGCCCGTCACCATCGGCCATATCGAGCAGCGCCGCGCGCGCCTCGCGATCAAGCGGCAAATCGCGGCCGATCTCCGCCTCGGCCCGCGCGACCATCTGCTCCAATTCGCCACTCGATAGACGCTCCAACACCAACACCTGCGCACGGCTGAGCACAGCGGCGTTCAACTCGAAGCTCGGGTTTTCCGTGGTGGCTCCCACCAACAGGATCGTGCCGTCTTCCATATGCGGCAAAAACCCGTCCTGCTGCGCCTTGTTGAAACGGTGGATTTCGTCGACAAACAGCAGCGTCCCCTGCCCGTTGGTGCGGCGCATTTTGGCCGCCTCGAACACCTTGCGCAGTTCCGGCATGCCGGTGAAAATCGCCGAGATTTGCACGAAATGCAGGTCGGTTTCATCGGCCAAGAGCCGCGCGATTGTGGTTTTCCCCACCCCCGGCGGCCCCCAAAAGATCAACGAGCTCAAACTTCCCGATCCGAGCATCACGCCCAATGGGGCTTGCGGGCCCAAAACCTGTGACTGCCCGATCACCTCGGCCAAGGTTTTCGGACGCAAACGGTCGGCCAAAGGGCGCGGGCCTTTGCCTTGCGCGCTGGCCCCGACCGCATCCGCACCCGATGAAAACAGATCGGCCATCAGAACCGCAGCCGCATTGAAATCCGCCGCCCGCCGCGCAGCACCTCAAGGCGCAGCTTGCGCCCTGCTGCGCGCAGCGCCGCTTCGGCCTGTGCGGAGGTGGCGATCTCGGTGCCGTTTACCGCGAGCAAGACATCGCCGCGCTGCAATCCGGCGCGCCCGCCTCCCGCGCCCGCGCCCGTCACCAATACGCCGGAGGCCCGCATCGGAAGGTTGAATTCGGCGATGACCGCCGGATTGATCGTCACCACTTCAAGCCCTTCGAACACCATCCCGCGCCCCAAACGGCGCGGATCGCGCGCGGGACTGTCCGGCGCTTTGGTCAGTGCCACGTCGACCGCCCGCTCCACGCCGTCATGAAACACCGTCATCGCCGCCGTGCCGCCCAAACCGGCCACCGACATCCGATAGAGCATCTCGGCGGGGGTGTTGACCGGCGCGCCGTCCACTTCGGTGATCACATCACCAACCACGACGCCAGCGGCGCCAATGGGGCTCAGAACATGCAGATCGGCCACCGCGACCCCGCTGGGCAGCGACAGGCCAAGCCCGCCCGCCATATCCGCATCGACCGGTTGCCCGACAATCCCCGCCCATGGCCGCTCGAACACGGAATTGCCCGCGCGGGCCTGATCGACAAACTGCGCCACCAGCGCCGAAGGAATGGCAAAACCGATGCCGTTCGATCCGCCCGAACGGGTCAGGATCGACGTGTTGATCCCGATCAGCCGCCCGTTGACGTCAATCAGCGCACCGCCGGAATTGCCCGGATTGATCGGCGCATCGGTCTGGATGAAATAGCCGCGCCCCTGCCCCGAGGCCGCACCAGAGCGCGCAAGCCCCGAGACAATGCCGCTGCTCACCGTCTGCCCGACGCCGAAGGGGTTGCCGATCGCCAGCACCAATTCCCCGACCTCGACGCTTTCGCTGTCGCGCAGATCAAGATGCGGCATCTGCGCCCCGCCTTGCAGCTGCAAGATCGCCAGATCGCTTTGCTCATCGGACAACAGCACCGTTGCGGCATATTCGCGGCGATCGTTGAGCACCACTCGAATGTCCGTGGCACCGCCGACGACATGGTAGTTCGACACAACGATACCGTCGCCCGACAAAATCACGCCCGAGCCGAGCGAGTTTTGAACCCGCGGGCGGGCGCTGCCGAAATCACGGAACATATTGCCGAAAAACGGGTCGGAGCGAAACGGGCTGACACGCCCCTGCACCACGCGTTTGGCGTAAATGTTCACGACCGCAGGCGCGGCCTGTTTCACCAAAGGGACAAACCCCAAGGAGATTTCCATCTGCGAGGTCGGGACGCGGGTTTCGGCGGCGGCGGGCGCGGTTGCGATCGTCCATGCCGCAACTGCGGCAACAAGGGTCTTGATGAGCACAGGCGCAGAAAATGAACGGCGCATTAGGGAACCTTCCGTAAGCTTGGCCCAAGATATGAGCAGGCTGGCGCCCGATTGCAAGTCGCCTACATAACGCAAGCGCCTCCCGCCTCGCCTTGAGGGCGCAAAATCAACGACCTTGAATGATTGACCAAATGCCGACGCCGTTATTTCTTTAGCTACAGAGATAAAGAGGAGAGCGAAATGACCCAGATGCCGCGCACGCGGGCGCTCTACAACGCGGATTGCCCGATTTGCAATTCCGAGATGTGCAGCTATGCCGCCTACTCTAGGGACAACGCGCTTCCCTTGGCGTTTGACGATCTCAATACCGTCGATCTTTCGCAATGGGGGGTAAGCGCGGATGACGCCGCGCGCCTCTTGCACGTGATCCACGACGGGCGGCTGCACATCGGCTTTGATGCGTTCTTGGTGCTCTGGAACCAAATGCCGCGCTATCGCAGATTGGCCAAGATCGGTCGATGGCCACTGGTATTTCCGATCTTGAACTGGGGCTATGCCAATGTGGTGGCGCGGCTGATCTATGCTCGGCATCTGCGGCGCGGGCGGCTTGGCCTGCGCCCATGAGCGCCCTGCCTCCCCAACTAAAAAAGCCCCCGCCGTCAAAGACGGCAGGGGCCAATTCACTCGAACGCTTGCGCGCGAGGTTTACTCTTCTGCGAGCGCTTCTTCGGCTGCTGCAACGCGGGCTTTGTCGCCTGCGCCTTTCGCGGCCACATCGCGGTCGACGAATTCGATGATCGCCATCGGCGCCATGTCACCGTAACGGAACCCGGCTTTGAGAACGCGCACATAACCACCTTGGCGGTCCTTGTAGCGCGGGCCGAGGATGTCGAACAGTTTCGCAACATACTGGTCTTGCTTGAGCTGTGCGCGGGCCTGACGGCGGGCGTGCAGATCGCCGCGCTTGCCCAGTGTCACAAGCTTCTCGATGATGCGGCGAAGCTCTTTGGCTTTCGGCAGGGTGGTTTTGATTTGCTCATGCTCGATGAGCGAGCCGGCCATGTTTGCCCAAAGCGCCTTGCGGTGCTCGTGGGTGCGGTTCAGGCGGCGGTAACCTTTTGCGTGACGCATGTGTCTATTCCTTCGTATCTGCCCGTTTGGGCTATTTGCTTTGTCTGGCCGACCCTGCGTGGGGGTCGATCTCCTTGGGGCAACATGCCCATGTTTTCCCCGCCATATGCGGGCATTTGGGGGCGGATTACGCCGCCCCCGAAATCTTTAGAACTGGTCTTCGAATTTCTTCGCCAGATCTTCGATGTTCTCTGGCGGCCAGTCTTCGACATCCATGCCGAGGTGCAGGCCCATGCCCGAAAGCACTTCCTTGATCTCGTTGAGCGACTTGCGGCCAAAGTTCGGCGTGCGCAGCATTTCTGCTTCGGTCTTCTGGATGAGATCCCCGATATAGACGATGTTGTCGTTCTTGAGGCAGTTCGCAGACCGCACCGACAATTCCAACTCGTCCACTTTCTTGAGCAGCAGCGGGTTGAATTCGAGGCCATCGTCCTCGTCCGCGCGGGTGGCGGATTCGGGCTCTTCGAAGTTCACGAAGATCGACAGCTGGTCTTGCAAGATACGCGCGGCGAAGGCCACGGCGTCATCGGGCGTGATCGAGCCGTCGGTTTCGACCTTCATGGTCAATTTGTCATAATCAAGCACCTGACCTTCGCGGGTCGGTTGCACGTCATAGGACACTTTCTTGACCGGCGAATAGATCGCGTCGATCGGAATGAGGCCGATGGGCGCATCTTCGGGCTTGTTCTTCTCGGCAGCGACATAGCCTTTGCCGGTGTTGACGGTCAGCTCGATAAACAGATCGGCGCCATCGTCGAGGTGGCAAATCACATGCTCTTTGTTGAGAACTTCGATGCCGTTGCTTTCGGAGATGTCACCCGCGGTAACAACACCCGGACCTTTGGCATTGATCGACAGGCGCTTGGGGCCTTCGACTTCCATGCGCAGGGCCACGCCTTTGAGGTTCAAAATGATGTCGGTGACATCTTCGCGCACGCCCGCAACCGAGGAAAACTCGTGCAGCACGTTATCGATCTGGACCGATGTGATGGCGGCGCCTTGCAGGCTCGACATCAAAACGCGGCGCAGCGCGTTCCCGAGGGTCAGACCAAAACCGCGTTCCAGCGGTTCGGCAACAACGGTGGCTTGGCGCGCAGGCTCATTGCCTGGTTTCACGTCAAGCTGTGTCGGCTTGATCAGTTCAGCCCAATTCTTATGGATCATGTGTCCCTCCATTCCTGTCTGTGCCTCATGTCCGAAGGCGGCAGACGCCCGAGGTTAAAAATGACGGATTGGGGCCGCGCTAAAATGCGCAGCCCCAACCAATAAACGAATACTTAGACGCGGCGGCGCTTCGGCGGACGGCAACCGTTATGCGCCATCGGGGTCACATCACGGATCGAAGTGATGTTGAAACCGATTGCAGCCAAGGCGCGCAGGGCGCTTTCACGGCCCGAACCGGGGCCTTGCACTTCGACTTCAAGCGTTTTCACGCCGTGATCTTGTGCTTTTTTACCTGCGTCCTCTGCAGCCATCTGCGCGGCATAAGGCGTCGATTTACGCGAGCCTTTGAAGCCCATCGTGCCAGCCGACGACCACGAGATCGCGTTGCCTTGCACATCCGAGATGAGGATTTTGGTGTTGTTGAACGAGCTGTTGACGTGAGCCACGCCCGCAGCGATATTCTTGCGCTCTTTTTTCTTAGCGCGTGTCTTTTCGCGTGCCATCTAATCAGCCCCCCTTATTTCTTCTTACCGGCAATGGCCTTTGCGGGGCCTTTGCGAGTGCGAGCGTTGGTGTGGGTACGCTGACCGCGAACCGGCAGGTTACGGCGGTGACGAAGACCGCGGTAGCAACCAAGGTCCATCAAGCGTTTGATGTTCATCTGCACTTCGCGGCGAAGATCGCCTTCGACAGTGTAGTTGGCGTCGATATGTTCGCGCACCGAGAGGACCTCGGCGTCGGACAATTCGTTCACGCGGCGGGCCGCGTCGATGCCAACGGCTTCGCAGATTGCTTTGGCCGATGCGGGGCCAATACCAGTGATATAAGTGAGGGCGATCGGGACCCGTTTGTGGGTCGGGATGTTAACGCCGGCAATACGTGCCACGTGTCTCTTCCTTTCGTTGCGGTTCCGTAGCTCCAGAACCTTTTTTCACAACGCAGGCCCGAGGCGATAAACCGTCGGGCCAGAGCTGATCAGGTGATATATTCCCAAGCGGGGGCGACCCGCGCGAGAATCGTTTACTCTTTCGAGATAGGGGTGCGTATTGGGATTTTCGAGGGCCGTCAAGCCCTCAGAGCCGCCCGCCCCTCTCAAAGTAAAAACGGCCCCCGCAAGGAAGGCCGTTTTTCGATCTGTTCGGACCGATTACTTGTCCAGCTCGGCCTTGATCGCGGCCTGCACAACTTCCATCGCCGCCAGACCATCAACCCGCTTGAGCAAGCCCTTGGCGTAGTAATAGCCCAGCAATGGCGAGGTCTTTTTGTAATATTCCATCAGACGGTTCTTGAGGCTTTCCTCATTATCGTCGGCGCGGCGCTTGAACTCGGTGCCGCCGCAGTTGGTGCATTTTCCATCGGCAGGGATCGGCTTGGTCTCGTCGTGATAGACCTCGCCGCAAGTGCCACAGGTCGAGCGGCCAACGATACGCGCGACCAGAGCCTCGTCACGCACGCGCAATTCGACGACCGCGTCCAATGTCTCGCCCGTGGCGTCGAGCAATTTGGCCAAGGCATCCGCCTGCGCCAATGTGCGCGGGAAGCCGTCAAAGATGAAGCCGCCTGCCTTGTCGCCTTCGAGCTTCTCGCGGATCAGGCCGATCACGATCTCGTCGGTCACCAGATCGCCGCGCGCCATCACGTCCGCGACAACCTTGCCCATTTCGGTGCCGCTGTCCTTGGCTTCGCGCAGCATGTCGCCGGTCGAAAGCTGGATCATGTTGCGGGTCTCGACCAGATGGCGAGCCTGCGTGCCTTTACCGGCGCCGGGCGGGCCGAGGAGGATAATGTTCATCTGCGTTGCGTCCCTTTTCTTTTGCTGCGCTTCTTCCCTTTACCGCGCAGCTGCGATTTTTCAATCAGCCCTTCGTACTGGTGTGCCAGCAGATGGCTCTGGACTTGCTGGATCGTATCCATCGTCACAGAGACCACAATCAGAACCGAGGTGCCGCCAAAATAGAAAGGGATTGTGAATTGGCTACGGACAATCTCCGGAAGGAGACAAACTGCCGCAAGGTAGGCCGATCCGACCACCAAAATCCGCGTCACAACGTATTCCAGATACTCCGCCGTCTTCTTGCCAGGACGAATGCCAGGCACGTTGCCGTTTTGATTCTTCAGGTTTTCGGCCACGTCATCGGGCTTGAAGGCCACGTTGAACGTGTAGAAATAGGCAAAAAAGACAATCATCGCGACGAAGAACAGCAGGTAAAGCGGTTGTCCCGGTCCGAAATAGGCAAGGATCGTGCTCATGATCGGGCCGGTTTGGCTGCCCGAGAAGGTGCTGATGGTGGTCGGCAAAAGCAAAAGCGCCGAGGCAAAGATCGCGGGGATCACGCCAGCGGGGTTGACCTTGACCGGCAAATGCGACGAGCCGCCTTCATAGACTTTCATGCCCTGCTGACGGCGCGGGTATTGGATATGGACCTTGCGCAGGGCGCGCTCCATGAACACCACAAAGGCGATGGTCGCCACCACCATGACAATCACGCCAAGGATGATCACGGGGCTGATCGCGCCGCTGCGCCCTTGCGAGAAGAACTGCGCCAATGCGGCGGGGACTTCGGCGATGATGCCGACAAAGATGATCAACGAGATGCCGTTGCCGATGCCGCGGTTGGTGATCTGCTCGCCCAGCCACATCAAGAACATCGTGCCGCCCACAAGCGTGACCATGCACGAAATGCGGAAATACAGCCCCGGATCAGTAACCAGATCGCCCGCCTCAAGGCTGGCCGCCAAGCCAAAACTTTGCAGCGTGGCCAAGGCCACCGTGCCGTAACGCGTGTATTGGTTGATCTTTTTCTGACCCTGCTGGCCCTCTTTCTTGAGCTGCTCAAGCGCAGGCACCATCGAGGCCAGAAGCTGCACAATAATCGAGGCCGAGATATAGGGCATGATGCCGAGCGCAAAAATACCCATCCGGCCAAGCGCACCGCCGGTGAACATCGTCAAAATGCCGCCGATCCCTTGGCCCGCACCTTCCATAAAATCGCGCAGCGCCGCGCCGTCGATTCCGGGAACCGGAATAAACGTGCCAAGGCGGTAAACGATCAAAAGGCCGAGAGTGAAGAAAATACGCTGGCGCAGGTCCGACGCCTTGCTCAGCGCGGCCCAGCTTGTGTTGGCCGCCATTTGCTCTGCTGCAGATGCCATTCGCGGGTCTCTTTCATATAGAAACGCCGCCCTAGAGCGTTTTCCAGCTCGGGCGGCGTTTTGGGAAAACTCAAGGGTATGTAAGCGGCGTTGGCGCCGCTCACAACCTCAATCTTTATTCTGCCGCTGCAGGAGCCGCCACTTTCAGCGAACCGCCGGCCTTTTCGACCGCTTCAACGGCCGATTTCGACGCGCCGGTCACTTCGATGTTGGCTTTGGCAGTGAACTCGCCTTTGGCCAGAACGCGGATGCCGTCCAGCTTGCGGCGCACCAGACCCGATGCGATCAACGCATCTTCGGTGATCGCGGCTTTGGCGTCCAATTTTTTCTCGTCGATGAATTTCTGGATCAAACCGAGGTTCACCACCGCGAAGGATTTGCGGTTCGGCTTGTTAAAGCCGCGCTTGGGCAAACGTTGGTAGAGCGGCATTTGGCCACCCTCGTAGCCGCCAATGGCAACACCCGAGCGGGATTTTTGACCTTTGATACCACGGCCACCCATTTTACCGGTGCCGGAACCGGGACCACGTGCGACGCGTTTGCGAGGCTTGGTTGCACCGGGGTTGTCACGAAGTTCGTGCAGTTTCATGTCGCTTCTCCTTTGCCGGAACTACCCTCCAGCGACGGAGCGGGCAAACACGGCTTACAAATGATTCTATGACCCCTGCTGAGGCCACTGGGGGCGTATAGACGCCTTCGCAGGCCGGATCAAGTCTCGCGTTTACCCGCCGTGCCCGCGCAACGCAAAACGCCCCGCAGGGATCTGCGAGGCGTCCTTTTGCCAAAGGGCGACGTTACAAAGCGGTTAGCCGCGCTTGCGGCGGCGCAGGCCCGCCAAGGCCCCGATCCCGCCGATCAAAAGCAATCCACCCGCCGGCAGCGGGATAGGCGCCGCCGTGCCAAGGGTCAGATCGAAACTGTTGATCGTATGGGTCGAATTTGCCGCGCCGGTCGAAGCGGTGAAGCCGAAGAAACCGGTGCTCCCGATGCTGGCCAGATCAAGCGCATAGGACAAGAGCGGTGCCGCCGGTTGGAACCCTGCGTTATTCACAAATACATCGAGCCATGTGCCGTCATATTCGACCCAAGCATAAGTCGTGGAGCTTTGCAGCGTATAGCCCGGATCGGCAAGCACCAAGGAGGCAGTGCTGCCGTTGGTGTTGATCCCGACGTGATTATTGCTGAAAGCATCGCCGGAGCCGTTGCCCCACGTGTCGAATTCAACCGCGATCGAATTGCCGATCCCTTGGTATCCGATCCCGCCGCCGCCGTCGCCGGTCTGCGCGGTGCCGCCCGTGTCATTATGCACGGCAAAAACGATACCATCGGCGCCGCCGGTCGAGGGCGTGGCGATGGTAAAGGAAAACGCCGCCGAGAATGTCGTGTTGGAAGCAATCGCCACCGCATCGGTCCATGCCGATCCGTTTTGCCAATCGACCGCATCGGTCAATTGCAGGTCTGTGCCGGACAAAGCCGCGCTGCCGTTCAAGGTCATGTCCGAAAAACTGACGGGGGCGGCTTGCGCCGCTGCTGCGCCCAATGTGAAGGCGGTGGCAGTAAAAAACTTTTTCATAATCCACTCCAAATGCGAACTAGGGCACAACGCCCTAATCGCCGCAAAATTGCCAATGATTAACCATAAGTCAACCGCGATCGTAGGGTTGCCGCGGGATGACGACCGCCAGCAAGCCACCCCTAGGCGACAATCCAGAAAAGCGCCCGCCATTGACCACGAGACGGAAACAAAACGCCCCGCAGTCTCCTGCGGGGCGTTTGTAATTTTAACCGAAGGCGAAAGGCTTAGCCTTTTTCCTCGATGATCTCGACCATATGCGAAACCGAGTTCACCATGCCGCGCACGGAAGGCGTATCTTCCAATTCGCGGGTGCGGTTCATTTTGTTCAAGCCCAGACCGATCAGCGTTGCACGCTGTTTCGCGGGGCGGCGGATCGGCGAGCCGACCTGCTTGACGACGATGGTTTTTGCCATTGGATCAGTTCCTTACGCTTCAGCAGCTTCGGCAGCAGGCGCATCATCTTTTTTCAAGATGTCTGCAACCTTCTTACCGCGGCGCTGTGCCACCGAACGCGGGCTGGACTCTTTGCGAAGCCCATCCAGCGTTGCGCGGATCATGTTGTAGGGGTTCTGCGAGCCAACCGACTTCGCAACAACGTCCTGCACACCGAGCATCTCGAACACCGCACGCATTGGGCCACCGGCGATGATACCGGTACCTTGCGGTGCCGTGCGCATCACAACACGGCCAGCGCCATGACGGCCTTCCATGTCGTGGTGCAATGTGCGGCCTTCTTTAAGCTGCACGCGCATCATCTGGCGCTTGGCTTGCTCGGTGGCTTTGCGAATGGCCTCGGGGACCTCTTTCGCTTTGCCTTTACCGAAGCCGACACGGCCCTTTTGATCGCCGACAACCACAAGCGCGGCAAAGCCGAAACGCTTACCACCCTTCACAGTTTTCGACACGCGGTTGATCGCGACCAGACGATCGGCGAATTCAGGGGTTTCTTCGCGCTCGCGACGCCCACCCCGGTTTTGACCTTCTCTTGCCATATCGTCTCTCCTTAGATCTTCAGCCCACCTTCACGAGCAGCGTCGGCCAAAGCCTTCACCTTCCCGTGAAAGAGGAAACCACCACGATCGAAATATGCTTCGGTGACGCCGGCCTTTTTGGCCCGCTCGGCAATCGCCGCGCCAACTTTCGTTGCCGCTTCGACATTGTTTTTGCCGACCATGCCCAGATCCTTCTCGAGAGAAGAAGCCGAAGCGAGGGTCACACCATTCACATCGTCGATCAGCTGGACGCTGATGTTCTTGTTGCTGCGGTGAACCGAAAGACGCGCACGTCCTGCGTTCACTTTGCGAAGTTTGTTCCGAACGCGCAGGCGGCGCTTCAGAAACAGGGTTCTTTTGCTGTTTGCCATATCCTGGGTCCTTACTTCTTCTTGCCTTCCTTGCGGAAGATATACTCGTCTTTGTATTTGATGCCTTTGCCTTTATAGGGCTCGGGCTTGCGCCATTCGCGGATGTTTGCCGCAACCTGACCAACGAGTTGTGCACTATCGCCTTCGATCACGATTTCAGTGTTCTTCGGGCAGGTCACGGTCACACCGGCCGGCACTTCGAAGTCCACATCATGGCTGTAACCGAGCGACAGCTTCAGGGTGTTGCCCTGCATCTGCGCACGATAACCAACGCCGTTGATCTCGAGCTCTTTTTTGAAGCCCTCGGTGACACCTTTGACCATGTTGGCGACAATCGTGCGGCTCATGCCCCACTGTTGGCGCGCGCGCTTGGATTTGCCGCGCGGGGTCACCGTCACTGCATTATCTTCCAAAGCGATGGTCACATCATCCGTAGCTGTGAAGTTCTGGGTCGCTTTGGGACCTTTCACTTCGATGGTCTGGCCGGACACCGAGGCGGTTACACCTGCGGGCAGCTCGACCGGTTTCTTACCAATACGAGACATTCCAGACCTCCTTAGAACACGGTGCAGAGCACTTCGCCGCCAACATTGGCGGAACGTGCAGCTGCATCGGACATGACGCCCTTGGGCGTGGAGACAATCGACACACCGAGGCCCTGACGGACAACGGGGATGTCATTGACGCCCATGTAAACGCGACGGCCAGGTTTGGAAACCCGCTTCACTTCGCGAATGACAGGAGTGCCTTCGTAGTATTTCAGGCTGATTTCGATGGCCGGATGGCCGTCGGCACCAGTGGTTTTCTCATAACCGCGGATGTAACCTTCATCTGCAAGCACATCCAAAACCCATGCGCGCAGCTTGGAAGCAGGCGTCATGACGGTGGATTTGCCGCGCATCTGAGCGTTACGGATACGGGTGAGCATATCGCCGATAGGATCGTTCATAATATCTCTCCCTTACCAGCTCGACTTAACCATGCCGGGGATCTGACCAAAGGAGGCCAGTTCGCGCAGCATGATCCGCGAGACTTTGAGCTTACGGTAATAAGCGTGGGGACGACCGGTCAGCTGGCACCGGTTGTGCAAGCGCACAGCCGCAGAGTTGCGCGGCAGCTTGGCAAGCTTCAAAGAAGCGCGGAAACGCTCTTCCATCGGCTTGCTTTCGTCGTTCACGATTTCTTTCAGAGCGGCGCGTTTGGTCGCATATTTTGCCACCAGCTTTTCGCGCTTTTTCTGACGTTCGAGCATTGCTTTTTTAGCCATGTCTATGTTCCTTCCCGCTGCTTCAGCTGTTGAAGGGCATGTTGAAAGCTTTCAACAGCGCCTTGGCTTCAGCGTCGGTTTTCGCCGTGGTGGCAATAACGATGTCCATACCCCAGTTCTCATCGACTTTGTCGAAATCGATCTCGGGGAAAACGATGTGCTCTTTGAGACCCATGGCATAGTTGCCGCGGCCATCAAAGCTTTTGCCGTTCACGCCGCGAAAATCGCGAACGCGGGGCAATGCAATCGTGATCAGACGATCAAGGAATTCATACATGCGCTCGCCGCGCAGGGTCACTTTCGCACCCAGCGGCA
The DNA here is from genome assembly GCF_040371945.1 of Litorivita sp. NS0012-18. Taxonomy (NCBI): domain Bacteria; kingdom Pseudomonadati; phylum Pseudomonadota; class Alphaproteobacteria; order Rhodobacterales; family Paracoccaceae; genus Litorivita; species Litorivita sp. NS0012-18. The sequence goes on from NZ_BAABWS010000001.1 coordinate 1,273,873, forward strand.
TTTCTTCACGCACGCGGAACGTCGCGATGGATTTCTTCGCAAGCGTTGTAACGGCTTTTTGGCCCGCAATCGTGCTCAGGTCTTCTTGAGCGGATTTGGCTTTCTTGCTGTCACGAACGGCTTCGGCACCACAGCCGATGTTCAGAACGATTTTATCCAGACGCGGGATCTGCATGTCGTTCTGGTAGCCGAACTCTTCCTTCAACGCGGCGCGGATCGTGTCCGCATAAAGCGTCTTGAGGCGCGGGGTGTAGTTTTCGGTATCAAGCATCGATTGCATCCCCCGTGGTTTTTGCAAAGCGCACTTTCTTGTCGCCTTCCATGCGGAAGCCAACGCGCGTTGCTTTGCCGTTTTTGTCTACCAAAGCGAGGTTGCTCAAATCGATGGGCATCGCTTTCGGGATGCGGCCACCTTGGCTTGTCTGGCTTTGACGGGTGTGACGGATCGCCATTTTCACACCATCAACCACGGCCTTACCGGCCTTGGGATCGATGGAGGAAATCGTGCCGGTTTGACCTTTGTCTTTACCGGCGAGAACGATCACCTTGTCACCTTTGCGGAGTTTAGCAGCCATTACAGCACCTCCGGAGCAAGCGAGATGATTTTCATGAAGTTTTTCGCGCGAAGCTCACGAACAACTGGCCCGAAGATACGGGTGCCGATCGGCTCGTTGTTGTTGTTGAGGATCACGGCGGCGTTGCGATCAAAACGGATCGCGGTGCCATCTTCACGGCGGACTTCTTTGGCGGTGCGAACGACGACGGCCTTACGGACGTCACCTTTCTTAACACGGCCACGCGGAATGGCTTCCTTCACCGAAACGACAATGATGTCGCCAACGGAGGCGTATTTACGCTTGGAACCACCCAGGACCTTGATGCACTGAACTCGGCGAGCGCCGGAGTTGTCAGCGACATCCAGATTGGTCTGCATCTGGATCATGTGGTTTCTCCCGACCTATGGGGCTTCCTGCGCTTGGCAGGGGCTTGTTCCCCAGGGTTTCGTAAATGCCGAAAGGCCTGAAAGCTTACGCTTCCAGAACCTCCCAACGTTTGGTTTTCGAACGCGGTGCACATTCAATGATGCGAACGGTGTCACCTGTCTTATAGGCGTTCTTCTCATCGTGAGCCCGATACTTTTTGGACTTACGGATGGTCTTTTTCAGAACAGGGTGCGTGAAACGGCGTTCAACCGAAACCGTTACGGTTTGCTCGTTGGCGGCGCTTGTCACGGTGCCAGTCAGGATACGTTTGGGCATCTCTCAGGCTCCCCTTATTCTGCAGCCGCTTGCGCGGCCTTTTCGTTCAAAATGGTTTTCACGCGGGCGGCGTTGCGGCGTGCCGCTTTCATGCCCGATGTGTTTTCCATTTGACCGGTTGCTTGCTGAAAACGGAGATTGAAGCTCTCTTTTTTCAGGTTGGCCAATTCCTCGCGGAGTTGGTCCGGCGTCTTATCGCGGAGTTCTTGCGCTTTCATAGCGAAGTCCTTTTTCCTAAGCACCAGAAGGCCCCTTTGCGGGTGACCTTGAGCCTGGTGGGCGAATACAAAAACACACGAATCCCGCAGGCGGGAATCCGTGAGTTGGCGTTCTATAGGGGAGTCGCATCAGCGGGGCAAGGGAAACCTTGGATGTTTTCCCAATAACAACGGGTTTGCGCCGCAGCGGCCCCGATTGGCCCCGCAACTTGCGCGCATTACCCCAAAAGCCGCGCTTGAAACCACAAAATCGACGGGTAGGCGCAGATCCATATCCAGAAAAACCGGTTCAGCCCAAAAAAGCAAGCATTGCTGAAATGAAACGCCGCCGCAACGCAAAGCGCCGCCGCCAAGGCCCAAGGATGCAGCAGGCTCAGCGGGAAGAGCACTTCGAACAGCATCACCCCCCAAGACATCACAAAAAGCACCCTCGGCCGATCCGCCCATGCGCGCAGGTTCTCGCCCACCGGATAGGCCGAAAACGCAAAGACATCGCACAACGCCCTTCCCGAGCGCCATTCGCGATTGATGATCTTGATATAGCCCGACACGAAATACGACAGGGTCAATTGCACCGCCAGATAGGCCAAGGCCATCTCGCGCCAAACCTGCCCGACGGCCAGATGTGAGGCGGTCAAACAGGTCAGGATCAGCACCGTCATCTTGTCGCTGCCGCCGTTATACGGCCCGCCAAAGCGGTGGAGCATCACCACCATCACCGCCCATAGCCCAAGACAGGCGGCCAAGGGCGCCGCACCGCTCAGCAGCAAAAGACACAGCGCTATCCGCGGCACGAATATCCACGCATCGGCCCGCCGCGCGGCGATATGCTCGGCGCTTTGCTGGATCATCGCCAGCGCCATCATCACCTCGGTGAGCCTTTGCGCCATCTCGAAACTCACGCCGCGCCCTCGCGCATCGGCAAAACGGGGCTTTCATACTCGATAAACATCACCATCTGCCCCTCTTCGCGCAGCACAAAAACCAAACGGTAACGAAAAAGCCGCGCCCCCTGCCCCGCCAATGCCTCGCGCACCCCCGCGATGATCTGCGCATCGCTATGGGCGCAATAGTCCGCCGTCATCCGCTCGGCGCAGCTGACCAGATAGAGATCGCCGTTCCACGCAGGATTCCAAACCATCCGCCGCAGCATCGCCCCGAACCCCACATGCGCAGGGCGCGGGCGGCGCTCGGCCCAATCGCTCCATCCGCCCTCTTGCGCGGTGCTGATCTCGATGCGCGGCGACGGCTCGACGGTTTTGAAAAACCGCCACGACGGGATCAATGCAGGCAAGAGCAAGGAGAGGGTTTTGACGATCACGGGCGGGCCTTTTGCGGCTTGTGGCTCCGGCCAGTTAACCATGACGCGCTTAACAGAGCGTTCCCGCCCGCGCCCAAAATCCCCCTCGCCCCGCCGCGCATTTGGCGCTAGAACCCCATGCATGTCACAGATTGAATCGCTCTTCGTCACCCGCCTCTACCGCGCCCGCCTGTCCGAATTCGGCGCGGCCGTGGATGCGCAGGAGTTTGAAAACTCCTGCCTGTCGATCGCGGGCGATGATGAGGCAGGCCAAGATTGGTGCGAGGAAAACGACTTTCCCGGATATACCAGCTACGCCTCGCTGACCGATCTGCCGTGGCGCTTTCCGATCTTCGCCCAGATTGTCGAAGCTCTGGACCAACATGTCGCCGCCTTTGCCGAAGACCTCGGCTTTGACCTCGATGAGCGCAAGCTCGAGCTTGAAGACCTGTGGATCAACATCCTGCCCGAAGGCGGCACCCATTCGGCCCATATCCATCCGCATTCGGTGATCTCCGGCACCACCTATGTGGCCATGCCCGAAGGGGCCAGCGCGCTCAAACTCGAAGACCCGCGCCACGCCATGATGATGGCCGCCCCGCCGCGCCGCAAAGACGCCCGCAAGGAAATGCAAAACTTTGTCTACGTCAAACCGGACGTCGGTGATGTGCTGCTTTGGGAAAGCTGGCTGCGCCACGAGGTGCCGATGAACATGTCCGAAGACGACCGGATTTCGGTGAGCTTTAATTATAAGTGGTCATAGGGCCGGACGACCCACACACTCTATAGATAGGCAACCTGCTGGACCGCCATTTGTTGTTCGACGTCGCATGACGGAGCGAACTATCGTGAGCTTCGGCCTTACATTTTACCTCTGCCGGTCTTGAACGCCGTTTGCTCATGCATATTTACTCAGGCGTATTTAACACAAAGAACGAGTGGACGATGGGTAAAAACACAAAAAAGACATCTCGGGCGATTGCGTCTAAAGCTTCGAAGACACTCCGCAATCCCCACGCTTCAGCAACGGCCAAAAGCTTGGCCGGTTCCGCGCTGGCTCAACGCAACACCACCAAACAGACCGGCGCGGCAATGGAGGATAAGGCCTCCAAAGTCGTTTCAGGGGGCCGGTACAGCAAGCAAACAAAAGCGCTCGCCGGATCAGTGTTGTCGCAATCCAACAAGAAGCGATAGCGCTCGGCGATCAACGCTCAAACAAAAACCCCCGCCGATGTCTCGGCGGGGGTTTTCTATTCTTGCTATGGCGCAAACTTACCAGTCTTCGCGAACCACGACGCGGGTTTTGATCGGAAGTTTCATCGCAGCAAGGCGCAGGGCCTCGCGGGCGATGTCTTCGTTCACACCGTCGATTTCGAACATCACACGGCCAGGTTTAACCTTGGCTGCCCAGAAATCCACCGAACCTTTACCCTTACCCATCCGGACTTCGGTGGGTTTGGAGGTGACAGGCAGATCCGGAAAGATGCGGATCCAGACACGGCCCTGACGCTTCATGTGACGTGTCATCGCGCGGCGAGCCGCCTCGATTTGACGTGCGGTGATGCGCTCCGGCTCGGTGGCTTTGAGGCCATATGTGCCGAAGTTCAGGTCGCTGCCGCCTTTTGCCAGACCTTTGATCCGGCCTTTGTGCATCTTGCGGAATTTAGTACGCTTTGGTTGAAGCATCTCTCTTCTCCCTTAACGACGGCCGCCAGCGCCGCGAGGCGTAGGACCATCTTGGAGTTCCTGTGCTTTACGCTCACGGGCAGACGGATCATGCTCAAGGATTTCACCTTTGAAGATCCATGTCTTGATGCCGATGATGCCGTAAGCCGTGGTGGCCTCGACATGAGCGTAATCGATGTCGGCGCGCAGCGTGTGCAGCGGCACACGGCCCTCGCGATACCATTCGGTACGCGCGATTTCGGCGCCGCCCAGACGGCCAGCCACGTTAACGCGGATACCAAGGGCACCCATACGCATTGCGTTCTGCACGGCGCGTTTCATGGCGCGGCGGAAGGACACACGGCGTTCGAGCTGTTGGGCGATGCTTTCGCCAACCAGCTGCGCGTCAAGCTCGGGCTTGCGCACTTCAACGATGTTGAGGTGCAGCTCGCTGTCGGTCATCGCGGCGATTTTCTTACGCAGGGTTTCGATGTCTGCGCCTTTCTTGCCGATGATGACACCCGGACGGGCGGTGTGGATCGTGACGCGGCACTTTTTGTGCGGACGTTCGATGATCACGCGGCTGATGCCGGCTTGCTTGCACTCTTCGTTGATGAAATCGCGGATCGCGATATCTTCGAGAAGAAGATTACCGAAATCTTTGCTTTCTGCATACCAACGGCTGTCCCATGTGCGGTTCACCTGAAGGCGCATGCCGATCGGATTTACTTTATTACCCATTCGCTTGCTCCTCAACTTGGCGCACTTTGATCGTCAGTTCCGAGAACGGTTTGACAATCTTGCCGAAACGACCGCGAGCCCGCGGGCGACCGCGTTTCATCACGAGGTTCTTGCCGACATAGGCTTCTGCCACAACGAGTTCATCCACATCGAGATTGTGGTTGTTCTCGGCATTGGCGATGGCCGATTGCAGGCATTTTTTCACGTCGATCGCGATACGCTTCTTGGAGAAGGTCAGATCGTCGAGCGCTTTGCCGACTTTCTTGCCACGGATCATCGCAGCAACAAGGTTCAGCTTTTGCGGGCTGGTACGGAGCATGCGCAGTTTTGCCATTGCTTCGTTATCGGCCACGCGGCGGGGATTCTTATCCTTGCTCATGGCTTATTTCCGCTTCGCTTTTTTGTCGGCGGCATGGCCATAATAGGTGCGGGTCGGCGAATATTCACCAAACTTTTGACCGATCATGTCTTCGCTGACGTTGACAGGGATGTGTTTGTGGCCGTTGTAGACGCCAAACGTCAAACCCACGAATTGGGGCAGGATCGTCGAGCGGCGCGACCAGATTTTGATAACTTCATTACGACCCGACTCGCGAGCTGCTTCGGCTTTCTTAAGCACGTAAGCATCCACAAAGGGGCCTTTCCAAACGGAACGAGACATCGATTAACGTCCCTTCTTCTTGGCGTGGCGCGAGCGAACGATAAGCTTTTGCGACGCTTTGTTTTTGTTGCGAGTGCGAGCACCCTTCGTGGGCTTGCCCCAAGGCGTCACAGGGTGACGACCACCCGATGTACGACCTTCACCACCACCATGGGGGTGATCGACGGGGTTCATAACCACACCACGAACCGAAGGACGGATGCCTTTGTGGCGCATACGGCCGGCTTTACCGTAGTTCTGGTTCGAGTTGTCGGGGTTGGACACGGCACCAACGGTGGCCATGCATTCCTGACGCACGAGACGCAGTTCGCCCGAAGACAGGCGGATCTGGGCATAGCCACCGTCACGACCAACGAATTGGGCGTAGGTGCCAGCCGCACGAGCGATCTGACCGCCCTTGCCTGCTTTCATCTCGATGTTGTGGATGATTGTCCCGATCGGCATGCCCGAGAACGGCATCGCGTTGCCCGGCTTGATGTCAGCTTTGGCCGAAGCAATCACCTTGTCACCAACAGCCAAACGCTGCGGCGCGAGGATGTAGGCTTGCTCGCCGTCATCATATTTGATCAGTGCGATGAACGCAGTCCGGTTCGGGTCATACTCGATCCGTTCAACGGTTGCCGCGACATCGAATTTGTTACGTTTGAAATCAACGATCCGGTAGAGGCGTTTCGCCCCGCCCCCGCGACGACGCGAGGTAATCCGTCCGGTGTTGTTCCGGCCGCCCGATTTGGTCAAACCCTCTGTGAGAGATTTGACCGGACGCCCTTTCCAAAGCTCCGAACGGTCGATCAGCACCAGCCCACGCTGGCCCGGCGTCGTCGGTTTGTACGACTTGAGTGCCATGCTTTCTGTCTTCCGTTTTGCTGTGCGGCCTAGCGCCCCGAAAGGGCCGGTTCCGCCGATGTAGCCCCCCGAAGGTGGCCATTTTTTAGGGCCCCGAAGGTCCCTGACAAAATAACAACCGGCCCCAGAACGAATCTGAGGCCAGCTGCGATGGCTGCTAGTAGCAGGGCGGGGATAGGCTGTCTATAGGAAGGGGTATATTTCTTTGGGTGATCGCGGCACAGTGCGCGACCAAACAGGCCTGCCACGTCGCCCCACCCGCCCGCTCGGCGCCTGCTGCACAACGCCACCCCGAGAGGCAGCCCCCCAATAGCGCGGCGGGCTGCGGCCTTGGCTTCGCGTGGCGGGCCACGCAGAGCCGCAACGCGCAAGGCAGGCCTTGGAGTGCCTTTCCCATGTCCGCTCGAAGTCCGCAGCAATACAAAAGCCCCCCGCCTTGCGGCGAGGGGCTTTCAATCATTCTAAAAACCTAAATCTCAGAGTCCGGTGGACACGTCGATTGTGTTGCCCTCTTCGAGCGTCACATAGGCCTTTTTCACGTCCTTACGGCGACCGATCTGGCCTTTGAACCGCTTGGCTTTACCTTTGGTGATCGTGGTGTTCACAGCTTTGACCTTCACACCAAACAAAGCTTCAACAGCTTCTTTGATCTGGGGTTTGTTGCTGTCGATCGCCACTTCAAAAACGATGGCGCCGTTTTCGGAAACCATGGTCGCTTTTTCGGTGATGATCGGCTTGCGGATCACATCGTAATGTTCTGCCTTGGCACTCATTTCAATCGAGCCTCCAGTGCTTCGATACCCGCTTTGGTGATCACCAGAGTGTCACGCTTGAGGATATCATATACGTTTGCGCCCATCGTCGGCAGGATGTCCAAACCTTCGATGTTACGGGCCGCTTGGGCGAACTCTTGGTTCACTTCTGCACCATCGATGATCAAAGCGCGTTTCCAGCCGAGGTTCTTCACCTGTTTGGCCAGAGCACCGGTTTTACCCGATGCGGTTGCGGCTTCGATAACCACCAGCTCGCCTGCTTTGGCTTTCGCCGACAACGCGTGCATGAGGCCCAGCTTGCGGACCTTCTTGGGCAGATCGTGACCGTGCGAACGCGGGGTCGGACCTTTGTAGATACCACCTTTACGGAAGATCGGCGCGTTACGGTCACCGTGGCGTGCGCCGCCGGTGCCTTTTTGGCGATAGATCTTCTTGGTCGAATAGGAGGTTTCCGAACGGGTCTTCACCTTGTGCGTGCCGGCTTGTGCGTTGTTACGCTGCCAACGGACCACACGGTGCAGAATGTCGGCACGCGGCTCAAGATCGAACATTGCGTCGTCCAGATCGATAGAACCGGCTTTGCCGCCGTCGAGGTTGATCACATCAAGTTTCATGCTTCACCGCCTTCCGCAGGTGCTTCAGCCGGAGCTGCTGCCGCTGCCGATTTCAAAGCCGCCGGGAACGGGACGTTCTCGGGCAGTTTCTTCTTTACAGCATCCTTGACCGTCACCCAGCCGCCTTTGGAGCCGGGAACGGCGCCTTTGACCATGACCAAACCGCGCTCGGCGTCGGTTTTGACAACTTCAAGGTTTTGCGTGGTCACGCGCACAGCGCCCATGTGACCGGCCATTTTCTTGCCTTTGAAAACCTTGCCGGGATCTTGACACTGACCCGTGGAGCCGTGCGAGCGGTGCGAAATCGACACACCGTGCGAGGCACGAAGGCCGCCGAAGTTGTGACGCTTCATCGCACCTTGGAAGCCTTTACCGATCGACGTGCCGGCAACGTCAACCTTTTGACCCACAACATAGTGCTCGGCCGAGATCTCTTCGCCGATGGCGATGAGGTTCTCTGCGGAAACGCGGAATTCCGCGACTTTCCGTTTCGGCTCGACACCTGCTTTGGCGAAATGGCCGCGCATGGCTTTCGAGGTGCGCTTTGCTTTGGCCGCACCGGCACCCAGCTGAACAGCCGTGTAACCGTCGCGCTCAGCGGTGCGCTGATCGACAACCTGAAGGTTTTCCATTTGAAGAACGGTCACAGGGATCTGCTTGCCGTCTTCCATGAACAAGCGGGTCATGCCCACTTTTTTCGCAATAATACCAGAGCGCATATTCATACCCTCCTATTACGACTGCAACTTGATCTCGACATCCACACCAGCGGCGAGGTCGAGCTTCATCAGCGCGTCCACGGTCTGGGGGGTCGGATCAACGATGTCGAGAAGACGCTTGTGGGTACGGATTTCCCACTGGTCGCGTGATTTCTTGTTCACGTGAGGGCTACGTAGAACGGTGAATTTCTCGATTTTATTCGGCAGCGGAATCGGACCACGGACGGTGGCGCCGGTGCGCTTTGCGGTGTTGACGATTTCTTGTGTGGACGCATCCAACACACGATAATCGAACGCCTTAAGCCGAATGCGAATGTTTTGCGACTGCATAGTCATTGCCTTTCGCGGCTAAGAGTTGAGAGGTCGAACGCGCACCATTGCCCGCCCCACTTCGAACCCTGAAATAGTTTGCAGGCTGCACTACAGCGCAGCCTGCGATCTCGCAACCAAAAAGATTGGCTTACGCGATGATTTTCGACACGACGCCGGCGCCGACGGTGCGGCCGCCTTCGCGGATGGCGAAGCGCAAGCCGTCTTCCATGGCGATCGGGGCGATCAGTTCGACTTCGAACTTCAGGTTATCGCCAGGCATCACCATCTCGGTGCCCTCGGGCAGCGTCACGGTGCCGGTCACGTCGGTCGTGCGGAAGTAGAACTGCGGACGGTAGTTCGCGAAGAACGGCGTGTGACGGCCACCCTCGTCCTTGGTGAGGATATAAGCCTCGGCCTCGAACTTGGTGTGCGGGGTCACAGAACCCGGCTTACACAGAACCTGACCACGCTCGACGCCTTCACGGTCCACACCGCGCAGCAAGGCGCCGATGTTGTCGCCCGCTTCACCGCGGTCGAGCAGCTTGCGGAACATTTCAACGCCCGTGCAAGTGGTTTTCGACGTGTCGCGGATACCGACGATTTCGATCTCGTCGCCCACGTTGATCACACCGCGCTCGACACGGCCGGTCACAACCGTGCCGCGGCCCGAGATCGAGAACACGTCTTCGATCGGCATCAAGAAGGGCTGGTCCACCGCACGTGCAGGCGTCGGGATCCAGCTGTCGACAGCGTCCATCAGCTTGCGGATCGAATCTTCGCCGATCGCATTGTCGCGGCCTTCCAAAGCGGCCAGAGCCGAACCGGGGATGACCGGAATATCGTCGCCAGGGTAGTCGTAGGACGACAGCAATTCGCGGATTTCCATTTCAACCAGCTCGAGCAGCTCGTCGTCGTCAACCTGATCCACTTTGTTCATGTAAACAACCATGGTCGGGATGCCGACCTGACGGCCAAGCAAGATGTGCTCGCGCGTCTGGGGCATCGGGCCATCGGCCGCGTTCACAACCAAGATCGCGCCGTCCATCTGCGCCGCACCGGTGATCATGTTCTTCACATAGTCCGCGTGGCCGGGGCAATCGACGTGCGCATAGTGGCGGTTTTCGGTCTCGTATTCGACGTGCGCCGTCGAGATCGTGATCCCGCGGGCTTTCTCTTCGGGCGCGCCGTCAATCTGATCATAGGCTTTGAAGTCACCAAAATATTTGGTGATCGCTGCCGTCAGCGTGGTTTTACCGTGGTCAACGTGGCCGATCGTGCCGATGTTAACGTGCGGTTTATTACGCTCAAACTTTTCCTTAGCCATGATGGCCTCCTTTGTCTTTTAAGGGCCAGTGGCGCGCGATCTTGCCGCGCGCCCTGCCTGCATTACGCAAATTTTGCTTGGATTTCGTCAGAGATGTTCTGCGGCACGGCCTCGTAGTGGCCGAACTGCATCGAGAAGTTCGCACGGCCCGAGGACATCGAGCGCAGCGTGTTGATATAGCCGAACATATTGGCCAGCGGCACGAATGCGTCGATTGCAATCGCATTGCCGCGGGTGTCTTGGCCTTGAACCTGCCCGCGACGGGAGGTCAGATCGCCAATGATACCACCGGTGTATTCTTCCGGCGTGATCACTTCGACTTTCATGATCGGCTCGAGCAGTTTGGCGCCCGCTTTGCGCATGCCTTCACGCATACACATACGTGCCGCGATTTCGAAGGCCAGAACGCTGGAGTCAACATCGTGGAACTTACCGTCGATCAAGGCCACCTTGAAGTCGATCACGGGGAAGCCTGCGAGCGGGCCGCTGTCCATAACCGATTTGATGCCTTTTTCGACGCCAGGGATGTATTCCTTGGGAACCGCGCCACCAACGATTTTGCTTTCGAAGGAATACCCTTCGCCCGGCTCTGTCGGTGTGATGATGAGTTTGACCTCGCCGAACTGACCCGAACCACCCGACTGTTTCTTGTGGGTGTAGGTGTGCTCGACTTCGTGGCCGATGGTCTCACGGTAGGCCACTTGCGGCGCACCGATGTTCGCTTCGACTTTGAATTCGCGCTTCAGACGGTCGACAAGAATGTCGAGGTGAAGTTCGCCCATGCCCTTCATGATCGTTTGACCCGACTCAAGATCGGTTTCAACGCGGAAGGAGGGATCTTCAGCCGCCAAACGGGCCAGACCGGTCGACATCTTCTCTTGGTCGGCCTTGGTTTTCGGCTCGACCGCGATCTCGATGACGGGCTCGGGGAAGGTCATGGTTTCCAAAACCACCGGCTCGCCGGTCGCGCAAAGCGTGTCGCCCGTGGTGGTGTCTTTCAAACCGGCCAAAGCGATGATGTCGCCCGCGAAGGCTTCGGTGATTTCTTCACGGTCGTTCGAGTGCATCATCATCATCCGGCCAACGCGCTCTTTGCGCCCTTTGGTCGAGTTCAGAAGGCTGTCACCCTTGGCCAGTTTACCCGAATAGATGCGGGTAAAGGTCAGCGAGCCGACGAAGGGGTCGTTCATGATTTTGAACGCCAGAGCCGAGAAGGGCATATCATCATCCGCGCGGCGCGGGATGTTACGGGTCTCGGTCTCGTCACCGGGGGCAAAGCCCATGTAATCGACAACATCCAAAGGCGACGGAAGATAATCGATCACAGCATTCAACAGCGGCTGGACGCCTTTGTTTTTGAACGCAGAGCCGCCCAGAACCGGCACGAATTTCAACGCCAAGCAACCCTTGCGCAGCAAGGCGCGCAATTCTTTCACGTCAGGCTCGGTGCCTTCCATGAGGTAGGCTTCCATCGCGTCGTCGTCCATTTCGACGGCGGCTTCGACCATTTTGCCACGCCATTCGTCGGCTTGCGCCTTCAAGCTGTCGCGGATCGGAGCCTTGATCCAGGATGCACCAAGGTCTTCACCCTGCCACAGCCATTCTTCCATGGTCACCAGATCGATCAGACCTTCAAGCTCGGTCTCGGCACCGATCGGAATACCAACCGGAATCGCGGTCGCGCCGGTGCGGTCTTCGATCATGCGCACGCAGTTGAAGAAGTCTGCGCCGATCTTGTCCATTTTGTTGACGAAGACGATCCGCGGAACTTTGTAGCGGTCGGCCTGACGCCAAACGGTTTCGGTCTGGGGCTCAACACCGGCGTTACCGTCAAGAACGGTAACCGCACCATCGAGAACCGCCAAGGAACGCTCGACTTCGATGGTGAAGTCAACGTGGCCGGGGGTATCGATGATGTTCATGCGGTGCTTGGGAGAATCGGCTTCTGTGCCGTTCTCTGTGCGTTCCCAGAATGTCGTCGTCGCAGCCGAGGTAATGGTGATACCCCGTTCCTGCTCTTGCTCCATCCAGTCCATCGTCGCGGCGCCGTCGTGGACTTCGCCGATGTTGTGGGATTTGCCTGTGTAATACAGGATACGCTCGGAACAGGTGGTCTTACCGGCATCGATATGCGCAATAATACCGAAGTTCCGGTAACGGTCGAGGGGATAGTCGCGTGCCATGGGTGTGCAGCCTCTAAGAGATTTGAATTACCAGCGGTAGTGGCTGAACGCTTTGTTGGCGTCGGCCATCTTGTGGGTGTCTTCGCGCTTTTTAACGGCGCTGCCACGGCTGTTCACCGCGTCCAGAAGCTCGCCAGCAAGACGCTCTTCCATGGTGTTTTCGTTGCGGGCGCGGCTGGCTTTGATGAGCCAACGGATCGCAAGCGCTTCGCGGCGCTCGGGGCGAACCTCGACCGGCACCTGATAGGTCGCACCACCGACGCGGCGCGAACGCACTTCGACGGAAGGTTTGATGTTCTCAAGCGCTTCGTGGAACACTTCGATCGGTGCGCGTTTGATCTTGTCTTCGACCCGACCCAATGCGTTGTAAACGATCCGCTCAGCGGCAGATTTTTTACCATCGATCATGAGGTTGTTCATGAATTTGGTCAGGATGCGATCGCCATATTTGGCGTCGGGCAATACTTCGCGCTTCTCAGCGGCGTGACGACGGGACATACCAGTCTCTCCTTACTTCGGACGCTTGGCGCCGTATTTCGAACGACGTTGTTTACGGTCTTTGACGCCTTGGGTATCCAAAACACCACGCAGAATGTGGTAACGGACACCCGGAAGGTCTTTGACACGGCCGCCGCGGATCAGAACCACAGAGTGCTCCTGAAGGTTGTGGCTCTCACCAGGGATATACGAGATAACCTCGAACCCGTTGGTCAAGCGCACTTTGGCAACTTTACGCATCGCCGAGTTCGGCTTTTTCGGTGTGGTGGTATACACACGTGTGCAAACGCCGCGCTTTTGCGGGCATTGCTCAAGGTGCATCGACTTCGAACGTTTCACTTTAGGCTGGCGCGGTTTGCGGATCAGCTGTTGGATCGTTGGCATTGGGCGTTTTCCCCGTTTCCTACACTTTGCTGCCGATGGCCGGAGCCAAAGGCGGATGAATCTCAATCACGCAACATGTCGCCACATAGCGCAAAAACCGCTATCGTTCCCATTCCGAGGTGAACGACGCGGTGGGTTAACAGAGGATCGAAGCGATAGTTGCTTGGATCTTGACCACTTAAGTTTTGATATCGGCTCGGAGTTACCCCAGTGCCGGATGAGGGGGCGTATAGGGGGAGTCGCACCCCGTGTCAACACATCCTCAACGCGGCATCACGCCCTGTGCCCCAAGAGCGGATTTGCCCGATATTCCCCCCGCTTTGCAGGTTCTGCAAATATCCCCGCCGGAGGCTCCCGACCCCGCCAAATCCGCGCCACCCGCGGCTTGCCGATCCCTGCGCCAAAATGCCATAGTCCCGCCAAACCAGCCCCGCGAGGACCGCTATGCAAGTGATCGGCCTGTGCCGCTTTTCCTACCCTGCCCTTGGCGGGTTCCAGATCGAACACGACAGCATCGAGCAGCGCCGCGCCTTTCTCTATGCCCCTGCGCGTATGGAAGAACGCTTTGCCCTCTTCGAAGGCTTCACCCTGCCCGCCCTGCGCGCGCAAACCGATCCCGACTTTACCTTTTTGATCGTCATCGGCGACGATCTGCCCGCGCCCTACCGCGCCCGCCTCGACGCGCTGACCCGCGACATCGCGCAGGTGGTGATCCAATCCCACGCCCCGGGCCGTCACCGCGACGTCATGCAACAGGCGATCAACTCGGTCCGCATCCCCAGCGCCGAGCCAAGCTTGCAATTTCGCCTCGACGATGACGACGCCGTGTCCCTCTCTTATATCGAGGCCCTGCGCTATGCCGCCCGCGAGCATCACAAACTGCTGCGCGACGAGCGCCATATCGCCATCGATTTCAACCAAGGCTTCCTTGCGCGCCCTTCGATGAACGGGATCGAGGCCGCCCCCTCGCGCGCCCGTTTCATGACCGCCGCGCTGGCATTGATGATCAAACCCGAGGTGCCGCTGACGGTGATGAATTTCTCCCACAGCCGCCTGCAACGCTTCATGCCCTGCGTGATCATGGGCGGATCGGACATGTATGTGCGCAGCCACAACACCTTCAACGACAGCCGCATGGGCAAACGCCCGATGGAAATGGCCCCGCTGAGCGCCGAGCAAGAGGCACATTTCAAACAGACCTTCGCCATCGACGCCGATGAGATCCGCCGCTTGTTTCGCGATGTGCCGCCCGTCGAGGACAGCGCCCTATAGGCCCCGCCCCGCCGCGCCGCTGCGCGCGCGCGCGCCGCGAAGCCGCACCTGCCGCTCGCGATAAAGCGTATAAAGCCCGCTGCCCGCGACAATCGCCGCGCCCAGCAAGGTCACCGCGCTTGGCCAATCGCCAAACACCGCCCAGCCCAGCACCAAGGCCCAGACCAGCGAGGTATAGCGAAACGGCGCGACAAAGGCGACGTCGCCGCTGCGCATGGCCGAGATCGCGCACAGATATCCGACGAAAATGAAACTGCCCGATGCGGCCAGCTGCGCGCCTTGCACCGCGCTCACCGCGCGCCATTCCACCCCGATGGACACCAATCCAAACGCCGCTGTCACCGACACCGCCGTGATCGCCGTGACCAAAAGCGACGGGGTCTCGCGCGACAAACGCCGCGTGCACAGATCGCGCAGGGTGACGAACGCCACCGCAATGAGCGAATAGGCCGAATAGACCGAGAACCCCTCCGGCCCCGGTTGCAAGATCAGCACCACACCGATGAAGCCCGCCAAAATCGCGCCCATCCGCCGCCAACCCACCGGTTCGCGAAACAGCAGCGCCGCCGCCAAGGTCACCGTCAACGGCAGGCTTTGCAACACCGCCGTCACATTCGCCAAGGGCATATGTTTGAGCGCCGTGAGGAAGAAATAGGCCGCGCCGATCTCGCCCACCACGCGCCAGAAGACGAGGCCCCATTCGCTGCGCGGCAAGGCCATGCGCAGCGCCCCCATCCGCCATGCCAAGGCCAGCGTCAGCGCCGTGGTCACCGTCCCGCGCAGCAAAATCACCTGCGAGAGCGGCAAATCCACGGTCAGTTGCTTCATCAAACTGTCCGACACGGTAAAGCCGACCATGGCCAGCATCATAAACAGCGCGCCGCGCAGGTTGTCGCTCATCGACCGGCCTCATCTTGAATGTTTGATATCTTGCCCACGCTATATCCGAAATCCCCGCCGTGGAAAGAGCCCGCGCGACTTTGCACGGCAAAGGCTCCCCCGCGCGCGCGAAGCGAAGGACCGATGACCAAAAGCAAAGGGCAGCGGCAAAGGCCCCGCCCCAAAGCAAAAGGCCCCGCCAAAGCGGGGCCTTTCCTATTCAAACCATCAAGGCCTGCGATCAATCGCGGCTTTCGGGGGTTTCGACGAGCGTGTCGAAATCATCTCCGCCAACGATATCATCGGCCATCGGCGCGGCGAGTGCGGCGGCCGCTTCGGCCTCCTCACGGCGCGCTTCGAGCACGACGTTATCGCGGGTTTGCGCGATATGGCGCACGCGCTGTGTCGCACCGCCCGTGCCCGCAGGGATCAAACGACCCACGATGACGTTCTCTTTGAGACCGACCAGCTTGTCGCGCTTGCCCTGCACCGAAGCCTCGGTCAGAACCCGCGTGGTCTCTTGGAACGAAGCCGCCGAGATGAACGAACGGGTTTGCAGCGACGCCTTGGTGATCCCCAAAAGGATCGGCTCGCCGGTCGCCGGACGCCCGCCTTTGGACACGGCTTTGGCATTGGCCTCGTCGAACTCCGCCTTATCGACGTTTTCGCCCTTGAGCAAAGTCGTCTCGCCGCTGTCTTGGATTTCCCATTTTTGCAGCATCTGGCGCACGATCACTTCGATATGCTTATCGTTGATCTTCACACCTTGCAGACGGTAAACATCCTGCACCTCGTCGATCATATACTCGGCCAAGGCCTCGACGCCCATGATCGAGAGGATGTCATGGGGGGCAGGGTTGCCATCCATGATGTAATCACCCTTCTGGACGAAATCGCCTTCCTGCACGGGGATGTGCTTGCCCTTCGGCACCATGTATTCCACGGCTTCGAGGCTGTCATCCGCCGGCTCGATCGAAATGCGGCGCTTGTTCTTGTAGTCGCGGCCAAAGCGCACGTAACCATCGATTTCGGCGATGATCGCGTGGTCCTTGGGACGGCGCGCCTCAAAGAGTTCGGCCACACGCGGCAGACCACCAGTGATGTCCTTGGTCTTGGCGCCCTCGCGCGGAATACGCGCAACGACGTCGCCCATTTTGATCTCTTGGCCGTCTTCGACCGAAAGAATGGCATCGACCGACATCGGGTAGGTGACGGGGTTGCCCGCGTCATTGCGCACCGGCTCGCCGTCCGCATCCATGATAATGATCTCGGGCTTGAGCTCGTTGCCCTTGGGGGCCGCGCGCCAATCCATCACGATCTTCTGGCTCATACCTGTCGCGTCATCGGTCTCGTCCCGCAGGGCGATACCCACGGTCAGATCGACGAATTTCGCCGTACCGGCTTTCTCTGCGATGATCGGCAAAGTGTAGGGATCCCACTCATAAAGCTTGTCGCCGCGGGCAACCTTGTCGCCCTCTTTGACCATGAGTTTGGTCCCGTAACCGAGCTTGTGGCTGGCGCGCTCTTCGCCCGCATCGCCCAAAATCCGCAGTTTCATGTTCCGGCCCATGACGAGGATCTCGCCATTGGCATTTTCCAGAACCTGCGGGTTTTCAAACTCGATCTTGCCTTCCTGACCGGCTTCTTGGAACGACTGCTGGCCACCTTGGGCAACGCCGCCGATGTGGAAGGTCCGCATCGTCAGCTGTGTGCCCGGCTCACCAATCGATTGCGCCGCGATAATGCCCACGGCTTCGCCGGTGTTCACCATCGTGCCGCGCGCAAGGTCACGCCCGTAGCAAGTGGCGCAAACGCCGTCTTCGGCCTCGCACGTCAGCGGGCTGCGGATTTTGCAGGTCAGAACGGCGGCTTCTTCGATCGTGTCGGCCATACGTTCGTCGATCAATGTGCCGCGGGTGCACAGCACTTCGTCGGTCCCGGGCTTGCAGATATCCTCTGCCGCAACGCGGCCCAAGATACGCTCGCCGATGGAGGCGACCACCTCACCGTCATTGACGGCAGGCTCTGCGGTCACACAGCGCTCGGTTCCGCAATCACGCTCGCGCACGATGCAGTCCTGCGCCACGTCGACCAAACGGCGGGTCAGGTAACCGGAGTTCGCAGTCTTCAACGCCGTATCCGACAGACCCTTACGGGCACCGTGGGTCGAGTTGAAGTATTCCAGAACCGTCAGGCCCTCTTTAAAGTTCGAGATGATCGGCGTTTCGATGATGTCGCCGTTCGGCTTGGCCATCAGGCCGCGCATCCCGCCGAGCTGTTTCATCTGGGTGACCGAGCCACGCGCACCGGAGTGGGCCATCATGTAAACCGAGTTCGGCTCCATTTCGGCGCCATTCTCGTCCTGTTTGACCGACGAGATGGTGGTCATCATCGCTTCGGTGACCTTGTCGTTACACTTCGACCAAGCATCGACAACTTTGTTATATTTCTCGCCCTGAGTGATCAGACCGTCCATATATTGTTGCTCGAAATCCTTCACCTGATCGCGGGTCTCGTCAACGATCGGCCATTTGGTATCGGGCACGACCATGTCGTCCTTACCAAAGGAAATACCGGCCTTGAAGGCTTCGCGGAAGCCCATGGTCATGATCTGGTCACAGAAGATGACGGACTCTTTTTGTCCGCAATAGCGATAGACCGTATCAATGATCTGCTGCACTTCTTTCTTACGCAGCAGACGGTTGACCAATTCGAACGGCGCCTTGGCGTTGAGCGGCAAAAGCGCGCCCAAACGCACACGGCCCGGTGTGGTTTCGAACCGCACCATCACCTCGTTGCCCTCTTCGTCGATCTGCGGAATACGCGCGGTGATCTTCGAGTGCAGGTGAACCGCACCGGTATCAAGCGCATATTGCACCTCGTCGATCGAGGAGAAGACCATGCCTTCGCCCTTCATGCCGGTCCGCATGATCGTGGTGTAATAAAGGCCCAAGATCATATCCTGCGACGGAACGATGATCGGCGCGCCGTTTGCAGGCGACAGAACGTTGTTCGTCGACATCATCAAGACGCGCGCTTCAAGCTGTGCTTCGAGCGAGAGCGGCACGTGAACGGCCATCTGGTCACCGTCAAAGTCGGCGTTAAAGGCCGAGCAGACCAGCGGGTGAAGCTGGATCGCCTTACCTTCGATCAAGACGGGTTCGAAGGCCTGAATGCCAAGGCGGTGAAGCGTCGGCGCACGGTTGAGCATGACGGGATGTTCGCGGATCACCTCATCCAAGATATCCCACACTTCGGGACGCTCTTTTTCGACCAGCTTCTTGGCTTGCTTCACGGTGCTCGACAGGCCCTTGGCCTCCAGCCGCGAATAGATGAACGGTTTGAACAGTTCGAGCGCCATCTTCTTGGGCAAACCGCATTGGTGCAGCTTGAGCTCGGGGCCCGTCACAATCACCGAACGACCCGAGAAGTCGACGCGTTTGCCCAAAAGGTTCTGGCGGAAACGGCCCTGTTTGCCCTTGAGCATATCCGACAGCGATTTCAGCGGGCGCTTGTTGGCACCGGTGATCACGCGGCCACGGCGGCCGTTGTCGAACAAGGCATCGACGGATTCTTGCAACATCCGCTTTTCGTTGCGCACGATGATATCGGGCGCGCGCAATTCGATCAGACGCTTCAAACGGTTGTTCCGGTTGATCACGCGGCGATAGAGATCGTTGAGATCCGACGTCGCGAAACGGCCACCATCAAGCGGCACCAGAGGGCGCAATTCCGGCGGGATCACGGGGATCACGGTCAGAACCATCCACTCGGGGCGGTTGCCCGATTCGAGGAAGCTTTCGACAACCTTCAAACGCTTGATGATCTTCTTGGGCTTCAGCTCGCCTGTCGCCTCTTTGAGATCGGCGCGCAGGGTTTCGGCCTCTTGCTCCAGATCGATCGCCGCCAGCATTTCGCGGATCGCTTCGGCGCCGATATTGGCGGTAAACGCATCCATGCCATAGGCATCTTGGGCGTCCATATACTCTTCTTCGGTCATCATCTGACCGTATTGCAGGTCGGTCAGACCCGGTTCGATCACAACGTAGTTTTCGAAATAGAGCACGCGTTCCAGATCGCGCAGCGTCATGTCGAGCATGAGGCCGATCCGGCTGGGCAGCGATTTGAGGAACCAGATATGGGCAACGGGCGAGGCCAGTTCGATATGGCCCATACGCTCGCGGCGCACCTTTTGCAGCGTCACTTCGACGCCGCATTTCTCGCAGACAACGCCGCGATATTTCATGCGCTTATATTTGCCGCACAGGCATTCGTAATCCTTGATCGGGCCAAAGATACGCGCACAGAACAGGCCGTCACGCTCGGGTTTGAACGTGCGGTAGTTGATGGTCTCGGGCTTTTTGATCTCGCCATAAGACCACGAGAGAATCCGCTCCGGCGAGGCCAGCGAGACTTTGATCTCGTCAAACGTCTTGATCGGCGCGACGGGGTTGAACGGGTTGTTTGTCAGTTCCTGGTTCATTTTGATGTCCTCAAATTGGTTGCGGAAGGGGGGAAGGGAATAAAGGCCGAGGCCCTTATTCGTCCTCCTCCGCATCCAGGAGTTCCATGTTCAGGCCAAGGCCGCGGACTTCTTTGACGAGCACGTTAAAGCTCTCGGGCACGCCCGCTTCAAAGTTGTCTTCGCCTTTGACGATGCTTTCATAGACCTTGGTCCGGCCCGCCACGTCATCCGACTTGACGGTGAGCATCTCCTGAAGCGTATAGGCCGCGCCGTAAGCTTCGAGCGCCCAGACTTCCATCTCCCCGAAACGCTGACCACCGAACTGCGCCTTACCACCCAGCGGCTGCTGTGTGACAAGCGAGTAAGGACCGGTCGAACGCGCGTGGATTTTGTCGTCCACCAAGTGGTGCAGTTTGAGCAGGTATTTCATACCCACGGTCACTTTGCGCGAGAATTGCTCGCCCGTGCGACCGTCAAACAGAACCGATTGGCCCGAGGTGTCGAAACCGGCACGCGTCAGCGCGTCGTTCACATCGGCCTCTTTGGCGCCATCGAAAACCGGCGTTGCAATCGGCACACCGCCGGTCACATTGCCTGCCGCTTCGACCAATTGGTCGTCGCTCATGCCTTCGATGCCTTCGGCGTAAACGTCATCGCCATAAGCAATGCGCATCGCCTCTTTGACCGGCGACAGATCGCCGGAGCGGCGATAGCCTTGCAGCGCCTCGTCGATCTTCACACCGAGCGCGCGCGCGGCCCAACCGGTATGCGTCTCAAGGATCTGACCGACGTTCATACGCGACGGAACGCCCAAGGGGTTCAAACAGAAATCAACCGGCGTGCCATCGGCAAGGAACGGCATGTCTTCCATCGGAACAACGCGCGAAATCACACCTTTGTTGCCGTGACGACCGGCCATTTTGTCACCCGGTTGCAGCTTGCGCTTCACCGCGATGAACACTTTGACCATTTTCATCACACCCGGAGGCAGGTCGTCGCCGCGGCGCACTTTCTCGACCTTATCCTCGAACCGCGCGTCCAATGCACGTTTCTGGATCTCGTATTGCTCGTTCAGAGCCTCGACAATCTGTGCATCTTTCTCGTCTTCGAGCGCCAGTTGCCACCATTGACCGCGGCTCAGCATGCCGAGCAGATCTTCGGTGATTTCCGAGTTCGACTTGACGCCTTTGGGGCCTTTGACGGCGGTTTTACCCAGCATCAAATCCTTGAGGCGCGCATAGATGTTGCGGTCCAGAATGGCCAATTCGTCGTCGCGGTCACGGGCCAGACGTTCGACCTCTTCACGCTCGATCTGCAAGGCACGTTCGTCTTTTTCCACGCCGTGGCGGTTAAAGACGCGCACTTCGACAACCGTCCCGAAATCACCCGGTTTCACACGCAGCGATGTATCGCGCACGTCCGAGGCTTTCTCGCCGAAGATGGCACGCAAAAGCTTTTCTTCCGGTGTCATCGGGCTTTCGCCTTTGGGGGTGATTTTCCCGACCAGAATATCGCCCGGCTCCACATCCGCACCGATATAGACGATGCCCGCCTCATCGAGGTTGCGCAGGGCTTCCTCGCCGACGTTGGGGATGTCGCGGGTGATCTCTTCCGGCCCGAGCTTCGTATCACGCGCGGCGACCTCGAATTCCTCGATATGGATCGAGGTAAACACGTCATCACGGGCGATCCGCTCGGAGATCAGGATCGAGTCTTCGTAGTTGTAGCCGTTCCAAGGCATAAAGGCGACGACCACGTTTTTACCCAAGGCCAATTCACCGATATCGGTGGAGGGGCCATCGGCAATCACTTCGCCTTTGGTGACCATATCGCCCACTTTCACCAGCGGACGCTGGTTGATGCAGGTGTTCTGGTTCGAACGCTGGAACTTGCGCATGCGGTAGATATCCACACCCGCATCGCCCAATTCGAGGTCCTCGGTGGCGCGGATCACGATACGCTGCGCATCGACTTGGTCGATGATACCACCGCGTTTCGCCATGATCGCAGCGCCGGAATCGCGGGCCACGATTTCCTCGATACCGGTGCCGACCAGCGGCGCCTCGGCCCGCAACAGCGGAACCGCCTGACGCATCATGTTCGAGCCCATAAGAGCACGGTTGGCGTCATCGTTTTCAAGGAAGGGGATCAAGGACGCCGCGACCGAAACCAACTGTTTGGGGCTGACGTCGATCAGGTCCACGCTTTCGTTGGGCGCGAGCATATATTCGCCCGACTGACGGGTGGAGACCAGATCATTGATGAACTTGCCCTCCTCGTCGAGGTTGGCGTTGGCCTGCGCCACGGTGTGGCGCTGCTCTTCGGTGGCGGACATATAATGCACTTCATCGGTCACCTTGCCGTCTTTGACGGTGCGATAAGGTGTTTCGATAAAGCCGTATTTGTTCACCCGTGCGAAGGTCGCAAGCGAGTTGATCAGACCGATGTTCGGCCCTTCGGGCGTTTCAATCGGGCACATGCGGCCATAGTGGGTGGCGTGAACGTCACGCACCTCGAAACCGGCACGTTCGCGGGTCAAACCGCCCGGCCCGAGCGCCGAGAGGCGGCGCTTGTGCGTCACTTCCGACAGGGGGTTGGTCTGGTCCATGAACTGCGACAATTGCGACGAGCCGAAGAACTCGCGCACGGCAGCCGCGGCAGGTTTGGCGTTGATCAGGTCTTGCGGCATGACGGTGTCGATCTCGACCGAGGACATACGCTCCTTGATCGCGCGCTCCA
The DNA here is from genome assembly GCF_040371945.1 of Litorivita sp. NS0012-18. NCBI lineage: Bacteria > Pseudomonadati > Pseudomonadota > Alphaproteobacteria > Rhodobacterales > Paracoccaceae > Litorivita > Litorivita sp. NS0012-18. The sequence continues at coordinate 1,296,725 of NZ_BAABWS010000001.1, forward strand.
TGCGCAAAAGGCCAACACGGTATTGGTTTTCCATCAATTCACCGACCGAACGGACACGGCGGTTGCCGAGGTGGTCGATGTCGTCGATGTCGCCCTTGCCGTCGCGCAATTCGACCAGAGCCTTGATACAGGCGACGATATCCTCACGGCGCAGGGTGCGCTGTGTGTCTTCGGCGTCCAGCGCAAGGCGCATGTTCATTTTCACGCGGCCAACGGCCGAGAGGTCATAGCGCTCGGAATCGAAGAACAGCGTGTCGAACAGGTTCGACGCGGCCTCGACGGTGGGCGGCTCGCCCGGACGCATGACGCGGTAGATATCCATAAGCGCGGTGTCGCGGCCCATGTTTTTATCCATCGCCATCGTGTTGCGCATATAGGCGCCGACATTGATGTTATCGATATCGAGAACGGGGATCTCGGTCACACCCGCATCGACAAGCTCCTTCACGGTGCCGCCGATCAACGTGCCGTCCTTGTCATATTCCAGCGTCAGCTCATCGCCCGCTTCGACATAGATCGCGCCGTTTTCTTCGTTGATGATATCCTTGGCGACGAATTTGCCAACGATATGCTCGTAAGGCACCAGCAGGTTTTGCACCTTGCCCTCGTCGATCAATTTCTTGACCGCGCGCGGGGTGATTTTCTTGCCCGCTTCGGCGATCACTTCACCGGTGGCCGCATCGACCAGATCATAGGTCGGACGGGTGCCGCGCACGCGCTCGGGGAAGAACTTGGTGACCCAGCCCTTGCCCTTGTCCAGCGTGTAATCGACGGTGTCGTAATAGGCGTCCATGATCGCTTCTTGGTCGAGACCGAGCGCATAGAGCAGCGTGGTCACCGGCAATTTGCGGCGACGGTCGATCCGGCAGAACACGATGTCTTTGGCGTCGAATTCGAAATCGAGCCACGAGCCGCGATAGGGAATGATGCGGCAGGCAAAAAGCAGCTTACCCGAGCTGTGGGTTTTGCCCTTGTCGTGGTCAAAGAACACACCAGGCGAGCGGTGCATCTGCGAGACGATCACGCGCTCGGTGCCGTTCACCACAAAAGTGCCGTTCGGGGTCATCAAGGGCATATCGCCCATAAAGACATCTTGTTCCTTGATGTCCTTGACCGACTTGTTGCCGGTGTCCTCATCGACATCAAACACGATCAGACGCAGGGTGACCTTGAGCGGCGCGCTATAGGTCATGTCGCGCTGCATGCACTCTTCGACGTCGTATTTCGGCTTTTCCAGCTCGTATTTCACGAACTCGAGGATCGAGGTCTCGTTGAAATCCTTGATCGGAAAGACCGATTGGAACACGCCCATGATGCCTTCACCATCGGTGGGCTGGGGCGCGTCGCCGGAATTCAAGAAGAGATCATAGGAGCTTTTTTGCACCTCGATCAGGTTGGGCATTTCCAGCACTTCGCGGATTTTGCCATAATATTTACGCAAACGTTTCTGGCCAAGGAAGGATTGAGCCATGGTCGATGTCACCTTTCAGTTTCTCATGGGACGAAGATACCGTTGGGCACCGGCATCTCGCCCTTTCGAGACGGTTAAGTTCTGATCAATTCATGGCCATCTTCCCAAGGACAGCCTCCCGATCGGTGAACCTCACCTGAGAAAACGCTTTGCGGCATTGCCGTGAAAGCCCTTTCTAAGACAGGTTCGGCTGGGCCCGAAAACCATCGGACCCAGCCTGCATTTGGTGCTCCGGCTTACGCCGGACGCAATTACTTGAGCTCGACTTCGGCGCCAGCTGCTTCGAGCTTGGCTTTGATGTCTTCTGCTTCGGCTTTGTCGACGCCTTCTTTGACGGCTTTGCCGCCAGCTTCGACCAGCTCTTTTGCTTCTTTGAGGCCCAGACCGGTGATGCCGCGGACTTCTTTGATGACGTTGATTTTCGACGCGCCGGCCGAAACCAGGATCACGTTGAATTCGGTCTGCTCTTCAGCAGCCGCGCCGCCTGCATCCGCAGGGCCAGCCATCATCACTGCGCCGCCGGCGGCGGGCTCGATGCCATACTCGTCTTTGAGGATGGTTTTCAGTTCTTGGGCTTCGAGAAGCGTCAGACCAACGATCTCTTCAGCAAGTTTTTTCAGATCAGCCATTTTAGACTCTTTCCGTTTTTCTAAAGTGTGTTCCAACGTGCGGCTTATGCCACCACGCGAATTTCAGATTGCTTAGGCCGCGGCCTTGTCCTCGATCGTGGACAAAATACCCGCGATGTTCGAAGCAGGCGCGCCAATGGCCCCCGCGATGTTCGAAGCAGGTGCGCCGATGCAGCCAACGATCGAAGCAATAAGCTCCTCACGCGACGGCATGGACGACACGGCTTTAACACCGGCACGGTCCAGAGCGTTTTCACCCATTGCACCGCCAAGGATAACGAACTTGTCGTTGCCTTTGGCGAAGTCCTCGGCGACCTTGGCTGCTGCCACGGGGTCCTCGGAATAGGTCAAAACGGTCATGCCCGAAAGGTACTCTGCAACCGAAGCGCAGGGCTTACCCTCAAGGGCGATTTTGGCGAGCTTGTTCTTGGCAACGCGTACGGCTCCACCGGCTTCGCTTGCGCGTGCCCGAAGATCCTGCATTTCAGCAACCGTGAGACCCGCGTAGTGGGCAACCACTACAACGCCAGAGCTTTCAAAGATTTGGCCGAGTTCCTCGACCACTTTCTCTTTCTGGGCTCTATCCACAGTTTTACTCCAAATTTGGGGGTCTCCCCCCGGCTCAGTTACGTCAGGTTTCCCTGACAATCGGGTCCAATTTCAGGGTCCCGAGGCCAATATCGCCCGAAGGTCTAAGCCCTTCGGAAATTGTCTCGTTTCCCATCTCAGGAAGGACTTATGCCACGCGGTTGCGCCGCACCCTCCGTCTCGGACAGGACAGGGCCAAAGCGGCCCCGCCATTCGCGCGGCGCCCCCGAAGGCACGCCGCTTGAATTCTTTACTCGGTGGCTTTTGCCACGTCGATGGTCACGCCCGGGCCCATGGTGGAGCTCAAAGCGATCGACTTCATATAGGCACCTTTGGCGCCCGACGGCTTGGCCTTGGCCACGGCGTCGATGAAGGCTTGGATGTTTTCAACCAGCTTGGCTTCGTCAAACGAGACTTTGCCAACGCCCGCGTGCACAACACCGGCTTTCTCGGCCTTGAACTGCACTTCGCCGCCTTTGGCCGCTTTCACGGCGTCTGCGACGTCCATGGTCACGGTGCCAACCTTGGGGTTCGGCATCAGGTTGCGCGGGCCAAGCACCTTACCCAGACGGCCAACGATCGGCATCATGTCGGGGGTTGCGATGCAACGGTCAAACTCGATCTTGCCGCCTTGGACGATTTCCATCAGGTCCTCGGCGCCAACGATATCGGCCCCTGCCGCTTGGGCTTCATCGGCCTTCGCGCCGCGTGCAAAGACTGCAACGCGAACGGTTTTACCGGTGCCATTGGGCAGACCGACAACGCCGCGGACCATTTGGTCGGCGTGGCGCGGATCGACACCAAGGTTCATTGCGATTTCGACGGTCTCGTCGAATTTGGCCGAAGCCGAACCTTTGACCAGAGCAACAGCCTCTGCAACCGAGAGAGCCTCTTTGCCTGCGAAAGCTTCGCGCGCGGCGCTAAAACGTTTTCCAACCTTAGCCATTACTTCACCTCAATGCCCATAGAACGGGCCGAGCCCATGATGATCAGCATCGCCGCGTCAACGTCATTGGCGTTCAGATCTTTCATCTTGGCTTCGGCGATTTCACGCACCTGAGCCGCGGTCACGGTTGCGACGGTTTCCTTGCCTGGCAATTTCGCGCCCGACTTAACCTTTGCCGCTTTTTTCAGGAAATAAGACGCAGGGGGCGTCTTGATGTCCATCGTGAACGATTTGTCTTGGTAATACGAAATCACGGTCGGGCAGGGTGCACCCGGCTCCATTTCCTGCGTCTTGGCGTTGAACGCCTTGCAGAATTCCATGATGTTGATACCGCGCTGACCGAGCGCCGGACCCACGGGCGGGGACGGGTTCGCTTGACCGGCGGGCACTTGCAGCTTCATCGTGCCGACGAGTTTCTTGGCCATGAGGCCTCTCCTTCATTCCAACGCATCAGGGGCGCGCCCCTTCCGCTCTCAGTTGTGTGGTCCGGCCCGCCGCATCGCGATGCGGCTGCCTCCCACGGCGACACATCAGGCCTGTTTGGTGACCTGTGTGAATTCCAATTCGACCGGCGTCTCGCGGCCAAAAATCGAGACCATCACCTTGAGGCGATTGTTCTCTTCATCGACTTCTTCAACCATGCCGTCGAAATCCTCGAACGGGCCATCGTTGACCTTAACCTTTTCGCCGATCTCGAAGTTGATCAGGGTGCGCGGGCTTTCTTCGCCTTCCTGAACACGGTTCAAGATCGCATTGACCTCGGCATCGCGCATCGGCATCGGGCGGCCTTGCGGGCCCAAGAAACCGGTGACGCGGTTGATCGAGTTGATCAGGTGATAGCCCGCATCCGACATTTCCATATGGACCAGAACATAACCGGGCATAAAGCGACGCTCGGAGGTCACCTTCTTGCCGCGGCGCACTTCGATCACCTCTTCGGTGGGCACCAGAACTTCGTCGATCTCGTCCTCAAGACCGTTCTCAAGCGCGGAAGTTTTGATCTGCTCGGCGATCTTTTTCTCGAAGTTCGAGAGAACGCTCACAGAATACCAACGTTTCGCCATCTTGACCCAAGTCCCATTTTTTGCGCCCGACCCTGCGCCCATAAGGCCCGCGGATCGGGGAAATTCTTCATATTTTGCAAACGTTTAATTGTTTGCCGCCGAAACAAAAAATCGGCGTGGGGCCCGAATCGCCACACGCCATTTCCTGATCAGACTTGCGATCTACATCGCGCACCCCAAAAATTCAAGGCCCAAGGGCGCATTTTCATGCGCTCAAATCCGCCGATGGCGCGCCGACAGCTTTGGCGCGCAAATGGCAAAGGTTACGATTTTGTTGCTGCGCCGTGCGTCGCTGCCCCTGCCCCTTCGCCCCTGCCCCCTCGCGCCTGCCCGCAACGCAAAACGCGCCCCAAAGGGCGCGTCTTGATAAATCCCGTAGCGATCAGCGATCTGCGATCAACCGAACAGCGACAACAGCCCCGTCAGACCTTGGCGGATCAAAATATCGACCACCGCAAAGAACACCGCCGTCAGCGCCGCCATCACGAACACCATCCCCGTGGTCAAAAGCACCTCGCGGCGCGTGGGCCAAACCACTTTCGCGGTCTCGGCGCGAACCTGATTGATGAACTGAAGCGGATTGGTGCGGGCCATGTGATCGATCTCTTTTTGCGTTTCAAGGCCCGACATACGAGGGCCGTGCAGCAATTTCAAGGCTGGATTAGGGCGCGGCGGATTTGATCACCGCCGCAAAAGGGTCTTGGCAGGGGCACCAGGGTTCGAACCCGGGACCTACGGTTTTGGAGACCGTCGCTCTACCAGCTGAGCTATACCCCTAAGACCGAGGGCGGGATTACGCCATGCGCGCGTTGAGATCAAGCGGTTTCAGACGGATTTTTACCATTATCAAACGGCGGCGGCATTGCGCCTGCGCCACGATGCTCAAGCACCGCGTTTTTCAACGGCTCCACCTGCGCCGAGGTCAGGACCGGCATCAGCGCGCCAATCGTCTCCAGCGGCAAATCCCACCATGCCAATGCCTCCAGCAAGGCGATGATCTCGGGGGCGAACCTGCGCCGCACCACGCGCGCCGGATTGCCCGCGACCACCGCATAGGCGGGCACATCGCGCGCCACCACCGCCCGCGCGCCGATGATGGCGCCATTGCCCACCGTCACCTGGGGCAAAATCGTCGCCCCATCGCCGATCCACACGTCATGGCCGATCACCGTATCGCCCCCTTTGGCAAATTCCTGCGCGAAATAGGGCATCTGCGCCGCATCAAACACCGCAAAGGGAAAGGCGGTGAACCACCTCTTTGGATGGTCCGCCGAAGAGGTGATGAACCGCGCGCCATTGGCAATCTGGCAAAACCGGCCAATGCGCAAACGCTCGGGCGCGCCTTTGTGCAAATAGGGCGCCAGCCGCGCGGCGTAATCCTCGACCGCGCCGAAATCGTTGTAATAGCTATAGGCACCGACCTCGATATTGGGATGGTCGATCACCGCATCCAGCCAAACCGTATTGGGATAGACCTGCCCGTCCGGCAGGGTGATCGGATGACGCGCGCGCGCGTCCAAAGACAAATCAGCCATAATCTGAACTCCTGTGATAAAGAAAAATCAAACAAGGTTCATTTGCTGTTCATCGCGCCCTCCATCATCGGCGAGACATATCGTGCCACGACCGCGCAAAAATATCAACTCACACCCAGCGCAGCCGCAGCAAAAGCGCGATCTGCACCGCGAAAATCGCCCCCATACCGCCGCACAGCCACCAAAAGGCCAAAGGCGCCTCGACCCCTGGCATGCCGCCGACATTGACCCCGAAGAGGCCGGTCAAAAAACCCAGCGGCAAAAACACCGCCGAAATAATCGAGATCAGATACATATTGCGGTTGAGCCGGTCAGACAGCTGCCCTGCCAGCTCCTCGCGAAGGACCGTCAGCCGCTCGCGCATCGCGTCGAGGTCTTCGATCATCCGCGTCATACGGTCGTGGGTCTCTTGCAAACGGCGCCGGTCCTCGGGGCCAATGGGGCCGCCGCCCTCGGACATCGCCAAAGCCTCCAGAGCATCGCGTTGCGGCGCGACATAGCGGCGAAAGGTGATCGAGCGCAGCCGGTGATCGACAAGCCTGCGCCGCAGCGAGGCCTCGGGCGTGCCCGCCACCTCGGCTTCGAGCGTGTCGGAAAAATCGTCCAACTCGCGGCCAAATCCGTCGATCCGCACCGCCAGACGCTCGGCCAAAAGCGCCAAAAACCCACCCGCGTTCATCACCGTGCCGCCGCGCAGCATCTCGATCAGATCTTCGATCGCCCGCATCCGACGGCGCGACACCGTCACGATCCGATGCGCATCCACCCAGGCCCGCACCGAGACCATATCCTCGGCCTCGGCCCCCTCGTTGAGATTGACCCCGCGCAAAATCACCAAGAACCCCTCGCCGATCCGCGTCGCGCGCGGGCGGGTTTCCTCGGCCAGAAGCGCCGAAATCGCATGCGGATCAAGATAGGCGAGATGCTCCTCGATCCATGGGCGCGCCTGCGGATGGGTGCCGTCCAGATGCACCCAAGCCAAAGCATCATCATGCAACAGCGCGATGGCCTCGCGTTCGGTCAATTGATCCGCACCTGCAATATCAAGGCGGTAGGCATATTTGATCGGGTTTGTCATAGAGGCAACGGTAGGCTGCGGCGCGCGCCGCCGCAAGAGGCAGCACCCCGCGCCCCCTCACGCAGACAAGCGCCCCGCACGGCTCACCCGCCGCGGCAGCCAAAGGGCACAAAAGTGCTCGCCATCCCCTCATTCATCGTCATCATCGTGAGCATATCGACCAGCCTGCCCTCCTGCGGCGTCGCGGGGCAAATCGCATGGGTCTTCACACAGCCCGCGGCAATAAACGCATCGTTTTGCGCCAAAAACTCGGCCCGCAGCCCCTCACGCCCGAGCGCGGCCAAGGCATCACCAACCGCCGCCTCGTAATAGAAGCACTTGCGCTCGCTCCATGCGTCGGCCTGCGCGCCATGCGCCCCCACGGCCGCCAAGATGGTCAAGGCCATCCGCCCAAAGCGCCAGAGTGTTTTTGTCACGGGCTTGCTCCTCAATGATGTTTGCGCCGCAAGCTACCCTGACGCCGCGCCGCGCAAAATACCGCAATACCCGCATATTTCCCCGCCCGATCACGCGCGGGAAATAGAAGCGGCCAATAGAAAAAGGGCCGCCCGAGGGCAGCCCTTAAATGCATCTTTCACTCGCCGTTGCCAGCGCGTCAAATCACCGCTTACGCGATGATTTTCGACACGACGCCGGCGCCGACGGTGCGGCCGCCTTCGCGGATGGCGAAGCGCAAGCCGTCTTCCATGGCGATCGGGGCGATCAGTTCGACTTCGAACTTCAGGTTATCGCCAGGCATCACCATCTCGGTGCCCTCGGGCAGCGTCACGGTGCCGGTCACGTCGGTCGTGCGGAAGTAGAACTGCGGACGGTAGTTCGCGAAGAACGGCGTGTGACGGCCACCCTCGTCCTTGGTGAGGATATAAGCCTCGGCCTCGAACTTGGTGTGCGGGGTCACAGAACCCGGCTTACACAGAACCTGACCACGCTCGACGCCTTCACGGTCCACACCGCGCAGCAAGGCGCCGATGTTGTCGCCCGCTTCACCGCGGTCGAGCAGCTTGCGGAACATTTCAACGCCCGTGCAAGTGGTTTTCGACGTGTCGCGGATACCGACGATTTCGATCTCGTCGCCCACGTTGATCACACCGCGCTCGACACGGCCGGTCACAACCGTGCCGCGGCCCGAGATCGAGAACACGTCTTCGATCGGCATCAAGAAGGGCTGGTCCACCGCACGTGCAGGCGTCGGGATCCAGCTGTCGACAGCGTCCATCAGCTTGCGGATCGAATCTTCGCCGATCGCATTGTCGCGGCCTTCCAAAGCGGCCAGAGCCGAACCGGGGATGACCGGAATATCGTCGCCAGGGTAGTCGTAGGACGACAGCAATTCGCGGATTTCCATTTCAACCAGCTCGAGCAGCTCGTCGTCGTCAACCTGATCCACTTTGTTCATGTAAACAACCATGGTCGGGATGCCGACCTGACGGCCAAGCAAGATGTGCTCGCGCGTCTGGGGCATCGGGCCATCGGCCGCGTTCACAACCAAGATCGCGCCGTCCATCTGCGCCGCACCGGTGATCATGTTCTTCACATAGTCCGCGTGGCCGGGGCAATCGACGTGCGCATAGTGGCGGTTTTCGGTCTCGTATTCGACGTGCGCCGTCGAGATCGTGATCCCGCGGGCTTTCTCTTCGGGCGCGCCGTCAATCTGATCATAGGCTTTGAAGTCACCAAAATATTTGGTGATCGCTGCCGTCAGCGTGGTTTTACCGTGGTCAACGTGGCCGATCGTGCCGATGTTAACGTGCGGTTTATTACGCTCAAACTTTTCCTTAGCCATATCGAGGCGCCTCGTAAGTTGGGGGGCAAAGGCCCATAAGTCATATTTCGGGCAATTGCCCATCGGGTTACTCCGCGGGCCATTTATTGGCTTTGGGCGGGAAAATCAAGCCACAGTTGTCGATCCGCCCGATTGCAGATCAATTGCAGATCAATTCGGGCGCGTCAAAGCGATGCGATGCCATGGCAGGACTGCACGCGCGCAGTCCCGCGCGCCGCGCGGCGGGCCATCGCGCCCATCCAAGGCGGCCCGAAGGCGCACATAATTTCAATGCGTTAAGGCAAATGCGCGCCGGTTTTTACTCTGCTGCAGCCTGAGCGGCGGCTTCGGCCTCGCGCGCGGCTTTGCGCGCGGCGCGGCGCTCGGCCCATGTCATCGGCGCGACAGGCTCGCCTTCGATCACCGGCGCCATGGGCGCAGAACCGGCGGCAGGCGCTGCGGCCACTGTCTGTGCGGTGCTGTCTTGCGCTGCGGCGGCAGGCGCGGGCGCGGCGTTCGGGGCGGCGGCGCTGGCGGGTTTGGCGGTATTGGCAGGTTCGGACGGCGCGGGCGCCTCACTCTCATCCGCGGGTGCCGCCTCTTTTGCCTCGGCTTTGACCGGTTTGGCTTTCACCACCGGATCGGCGGCCTCGGCGGCCAGACGCTCGGCCTTTTGCGCGGGCGTCTCCTTGAACCAGCCTTGCTCGCGGTGCTGGCGCTCGAGCCAGATCTCGATCATCTTCGCGGCGTTGCGGCTCAGATTGGCCAGCTGCTGCTCCTTGGATTGCGTCAGGCCCGAGCCAAGGATCGTCGCCCCGCCGCCGCCTTCAAAAACGGTCAACTGCTTGGGCTCTTCATTGAGCTTCCTGCCCGCCGCATCGTCCCAAGCGGTGACATTGATGATCAAAACCGATTTGGGCGAGAACACCAAAGGCACACCTGGCGCGGCGAGAACGTAGCCGTCGAGGCTGACCCCGATGTGATAGAGTTTGGAGCCCGAATAGCGGCCCAGACGCGCCTCGATATCCTTCTCCACCGTCTTGATCCATGTGGCGTCATCCATGTCGCGCGACAGCGGACCTTTCACCAGATGCGGCGCGACCACAACGTTATGACCCAAGGCGAAATTGCCCAAATCCTCGCGGCTGGAGTGCAAATCGCTGGCGTCGGTGCAGGCCCCGAGGGCGAGCAAAGCAAAGGCGCAGGCGGCATAAATCAGTCGGGTCATGGGCTTCTCTTCTTTGGGCAGACCATAGCTAACGCAGCGCGCCCGCGCGCGCAATGGAGCAGATGGCCGCGCGCGGCGCTGTGATGCGCCGTGATCGGGCGGCGCGCACGCAGGCAAAGCTTGCATTGACGCGCGCGAGGTCTACCATCTGCGGCAAGGAGGCCCTGACGATGTCCGACGCCGATCTTGCCGCTGATCTTGCCACCGACCCTGCCAAATCACGGGCCCTTGCGTCCGCCCTGTCCGCTGCGCCCGATCCGGCGGCGGCGCGCCTGCCGGTCAAAGTGCCACTGGTGACCCAGCCCATGGGCATTTTGCAAACCGTCAATGCGGCGCGCAAAAACATCCTTTTGATCATCCCCGAAATCGCCACCACCCAACCGATGGTCAGCGGCAAAATGGGGCGCCGTTGGCATATGGTCATGGACCCTGCCGCGCTGCGCCATGTGCTTGTGGCCGAGGCCCCCGCCTATCCCAAATCGGATGTGACCAAAAACCTGCTGCGCCCCGCCATCGGCGAGAGCCTTTTCGTCGCCGAGGGCGCCCATTGGCGATGGCAAAGACGCGCCGCCGCCCCCGCGTTTTCGCATCGCAACATCCACGCCCTCGCCCCCGTGATGAGCGCCGTCGCCGATGCCACCTCGGCCCGTATCCGCCAGCAATCCAATCAGGGCAAACGCGCCGTGGACATGGCGCAAGAAATGGCCCGCGCCACATTCGACGTGATCTCGGATGTGACCTTTTCGGGCGGCGAGGGGTTTTCGCGCGACGAGATCAACCGCGCCATCAACAATTACATCGACGAGGCCGCGCGGGTCTCGTTTCTCGATGTGATCGGCGTGCCGACTTGGGTGCCGCGCCCTGCCCGCCTGATGAGCCGCAAGATCCTGCGCAAGACCCAAAGCATGGCCGATGCGGCGATCCGCGAGCGGCGCGCGCGCGGGGCCAGCGCCATTCCCGACCTGCTCGACCTGCTGCTGGCGGGCAGCGATCCCGACACCGGCCGCGCCATGAATGACGCCGAATTGCGCGATAACCTGCTGACCTTTATCGTCGCGGGGCACGAGACCACGGCGCTGACCCTTGCTTGGGCGCTCTACCTCATGGCCTTCGATCCGGCGCGCCAAGCCAAGGCGCGCGCCGAGGCGGCGGCGGTTTTGGGATCGGGCAGCCGCGCCCGCGCCGCCTGCGCGGATGACCTTGCCCGCCTGCCCTATATCCGCCAGATCATCGACGAGACCTTGCGCCTTTACCCGCCTGCGGCGCTGTTGGCGCGCACCGCGCAAAAGCGCGACACCCTCTGCGAGCGGGCGATCCATGCGGGCGATACGATCACCATTCCGGTCTATGCGCTGCACCGAAACCGCTTGTTGTGGGAGGCGCCCGACGCCTTTATCCCCGAGCGGTTCGAAGGCGGCAGCCCCGCGCCGCGCTTTGCCTATCTGCCCTTTGGCGACGGGCCGCGCATCTGCATCGGCGCCTCTTTCGCCTTGCAAGAGGCGGTGATCATTCTGGCCACGCAACTGGCGCGGTTCGAGTTTGCCGCCGTGGCGGGCAAAACCCCCGATCCGGTGATGATCCTGACCCTGCGGCCCGAGGGCGGCGTATGGCTCACCGCCACGCCCCTGCCCGACGCCGATCCCGCCCCCGCGCCAGATCCCGCGCCCGCAGCAACGCGATAGCGTAAGGGCACCCGCACGGCGCATCGCCTTCGGCGCGAAACATGCCGCGCCAAACGAGCAGCGCGTTCCATGCGGCGCAAAGAAAAAGGCGGCCCGCGAAGGCCGCCCGTTTTGCTTGGTCCCATATGACGCCTTGAGCGCGGCGCTTAGGAGGTGAATTTATTGTCCCTCGGGAAACCGCGCGGGGCCATGCGGCCCGCCGTGGCGCGTTTGCCGGTCCATTCGTCAAGCGCGGTTTCGGTGCGCGTGCGCCCCGCCGGATCAAGCCAGCTCAGCCCCGCCTCCATCTCGAAGGTGGTCGCATCGGACAATCCGCCGTCCTTGTATTTTTGCAGCCGCACGCCCTTGCCGCGCGCCATTTCGGGCAATTCGGCAATCGGGAAGACCAGAACCTTGCGGTTCTCGCCGACCACGGCGACATGATCGCCCTTGGCCTCGCGGCAGACCTGCGCGCGCACATCGCCGCGCACGTTGAGCACCTGTTTGCCGGTCCGCGTTTGCGCCAAAAGCTCCGCCGAAGGCACCACAAACCCGTCGCCCGCCGAAGAGGCCAGCAGCATTTTGACCCCCTCGCGGTAGATGAACAGATCGACGATTTCCGCCTCATTGGGCAGATCGACGATCAGCCGCACCGGCTCGCCCATCCCGCGCCCGCCAGGCAAGAGCGAGGCCCCGATGGTGTAGAAGCGCCCGTTGCTGGCAAAGATCAAAATCCGGTCGGTGGTCTCGGCGTGGAAGATAAACCGGCCCTCGTCGCCATCCTTGAATTTCAATTCGCGCGTCAGGTCGATATGGCCCGACATGGCGCGGATCCAGCCCATTTTCGAGCACACGACCGTCACCGGCTCGCGGTCGATCATCGCCTCGAGCGGCACCTCTTCGACCTCGCCCGCTTCGGCGAACTGGGTGCGCCGCGCGCCGCCCGCGTAATCCTTGCCGAATTTCTTTTTGGTCTCCTTGAGCTGCGCCGCGATCGCGTCCCATTGCAGTTCGGGCCGCTCAAGCAGGTCCTCAAGCCCCGCGCGCTCTTCCATCAAAGCGTTGCGTTCATTGACCAATTCCATCTCTTCGAGACGGCGCAAGCTGCGCAGGCGCATGTTGAGGATCGCCTCGACCTGCACCTCGGTCAATTCGCCTTCGCCGCTGGCGGGCAGGGGCGAGACATAGGATTTCTCGTCAATCGCGCGCACATGCTCCTTGCCCCATTCCTCGGCCATCAGGGCGGATTTGGGGTCATCGTCATAACGGATGATGTCGATCACACGGTCGAGGTTGAGAAAGGCGATGATAAAGCCTTCGAGCACTTCGAGCCTATGGTCGATCTTTTCGAGCCGGTGCTCGGAGCGGCGCTGCAGCACCTCGCGGCGGTGGTCCAGAAACGCCCGCAGCACCTCTTTCATCGAGCAGACCTTGGGCGTCAGCCCGTCGATCAGCACGTTCATATTCATCGAGAACCGCACCTCCAGATCGGAGTTGCGATACATCATATTCATCAAGACCTCTGGCTCGACATTCTTGCTTTTCGGCTCCAGAACCAGCCGGATGTCATCGGCGCTCTCGTCGCGCACATCGGCGAGGATCGGCACTTTCTTGGTCTGGATCACCTCGGCGATCTTCTCGATCAGCTTGCTCTTTTGCACCTGATAGGGAATTTCGGTGATCACGATCTGCCATTGCCCGCGGCCAAGGTCCTCGACCTGCCATTTGCACCGCAACCGGAAGCTGCCGCGCCCCGTGGCATAGGCTTGCGCGATATTCTCGCGCGGCTCGACGATGACGCCGCCGGTGGGAAAATCAGGACCAGGCACGAAGTTCAAAAGCGTATCGTCGCGCGCCTCGGGCACTTTGATCAGATGCAAACAGGCATCGCAAAGCTCGGCAATGTTATGGGGCGGGATATTCGTCGCCATGCCCACCGCGATCCCCGAGGCGCCATTGGCCAGAAGGTTGGGGAAGGTCGCGGGCAACACCACAGGTTCGCGCAGCGTGCCGTCGTAATTGTCGCGGAAATCGACCGCATTCTCGTTGAGCCCTTCGAGCAGCGCCTCGGCCACCGCCGTCATCCGCGCTTCGGTATAGCGGCTCGCCGCAGGGTTATCGCCGTCGATATTGCCGAAGTTCCCCTGCCCGTCCACAAGCGGATAGCGCACGTTGAAATCTTGGGCCAGACGCGCCATCGCATCGTAAATCGCCATATCGCCATGCGGGTGGTAATTGCCCATCACATCGCCGGAGATTTTCGCCGATTTACGAAACCCCCCGTTCGAGGCCAGCCGCAACTCACGCATCGCAAACAAAATCCGCCGGTGCACGGGTTTGAGCCCGTCGCGCGCATCGGGCAGCGCGCGGTGCATAATCGTGCTCAGCGCATAGGTCAGATAGCGATCGCCAATCGCACGGCGCAGGCTCTCGACGCCGGTGGCGGGGTTCATCTTGGGGTCGTCAATCATGTCACTCATGTATGTTGTGTAATCGCGCCGCTCATTCGGGTCCAGAGGGGTTTTCGCCCCCGCCCGCGCCGCGCCGCCCGCCAATCGGCCGTTGCCGCCCTGCAACTGCGGGAAAAACCAAAAGAATATTCCCCGTGACCGCTCAAAACCGATCCCGTAGGACGGGAAAACTTATCCCCAAAGGGCAATTTAGGGGTGACCCGAAGAGATCGAATCTGTTAGGGAAAAATTAAGTTTTGAGTGCCGCCTGCCAGCGGCGAAAACTGGGCGCCAAAGGCATCACCTAGCGCCGGTTAACAAGTGAACGGGGGATAGGCCGCAATGTGGCGCTTCATTTTGACGACTTTTGCTTTTCTGGGCTGGGCCTTTTTCGAACTCAGCGGCGGCAGCGACTATGAACCGCGCAGCCGCGCGCCCATGCCCGACCAGCGCGCCGAAGCTGCGCGCAGCGATGACAATACCGCCATCACCCGCGCCCAAAGCGATCTGACCGCATTGCCCGACGCCAAGGTCACCCTCGCCGCCGCCACCGCCAAAGCGGTGCGCGCCGCCGATCAGGTCGGGGTTGCCGCGCTCGGCGTGCCCACGGTCAAAGCCGCGCCGCAAACCGTCAAAACCCAAACCGCGAACAGCCAAACCGTCCAAGCCACACCGGTCAGCTTTACCGCCTCAAGCGCCGCCGAACCCGCCTTGGACCTGCGCCAGATCAGCGGCAACCGCGTGAACCTGCGCCTTGGCCCTGGCACCGAGTTCAACAAAATCGGGCAATTGTTGCGCGGCACCGATGTCGAAATCCTGCAAGACCCCGGAAACGGCTGGGTCAAGCTGCGGGTGCTGGAGACCAAACGCGTCGGCTGGATGGCGGATTATCTGGTCACCGCCTCCAACTGATCCGCGCCGCCGCATAACCGCGCCCGATCCGCCCGCCCTGCCTCCCCGCAGCGGCGGGCGTTTTGCATCGCGCTTGCGCCGCCGCGCCATCCTCGCCATATCTCGCGCCATGACGACACTGACGACACCGACGAAGATGACGGAAATGACCGACATGGCCCAAGCCCCCGCCCCCCGCTCGATCCTGATCACCGGCTGCGCGTCGGGCATCGGCTATGACGCCGCACACGGGATGCGCGCGCGCGGCTGGCGCGTATTTGCCGCCGCCCGCCGCGCCGAGGATGTCGCGCGCCTGGCCGCCGAAGGCTTTGACGCGGTCCATCTCGACTATGCCGACAGCGACAGCATCACCGCCGCCGTGCAATCGGTGCTCGGCGCCACCGGCGGCAGGCTGGATGCGCTGTTCAACAACGGCGCCTTCGCCATCCCCGGTGCGAGCGAAGACCTCAGCCGCGCGGCCCTGCGCCATATTTTCGAAACCAATCTGTTCGGCTGGCATGAATTGACCTGCGCGGTGCTGCCCGTGATGCGCGCCCAAGGCCACGGGCGCGTGGTGCAATGTTCCTCGGTGCTCGGCCTTGTCGCGGCTCCTTGGCGCGGCGCCTATAATGCGACGAAATTCGCGCTCGAAGGGTTGACCGATACCTTGCGGCTGGAGATGCGCGACACCGCCATCGACATCATCCTCATCGAACCCGGACCGATCACCTCGCAGTTTCGCAAGAACGCCGCCAAGGAATTCGAACGCTGGGTCGATTGGAAAGCCTCGCCGCGCGCCGCGCAATACGAGGCCAGCCTGCTCAAACGCCTCTACCGCGACAACGGCCCCGATACCTTCGAATTGCCCGCCCGCGCCGTGACCGACAAACTCGCCCGCGCGCTGGAGGCCAGACGCCCGCGCGCGCGCTACTATGTCACCACGCCGACCTATGCGATGGCCGCGCTCAAACGCCTCGCCCCGACCCGCGCCCTCGACTGGCTGCTGGCCAAAGGCTGATCCGCGCGCCCTGCGTCTGCGCCCGCACAAACGCGCCTCACCCACGAGCGTTACCCACGAGCGTCACCCAAAGGCGCCGCCGCCTCAAACCTGCCACCCCTCTTTGCAGGTTCGCCAAATATCCCCGCCGGAGGCATCTGCCCGCGCCGCCGCGCGCACCCGCCTGCGGCCCCACCCGCAGCCCCCGCCTCCCCGGGTCCCGCCGCTTCCCGCCGCCGCTTTGCCCCGACGGTCGTCGCCCCACCCGCGCGCCGCTGCGCCGCTCCGAACCCGCTATCTCGGGGGCGCAAACCGCACCGACGCAATACCGACAAAATACCGACGCGATACAGACAGGCCAAAATGCGCCCCCGCCGCGTCCAAATAACCAATTCGCTTT
Organism: Litorivita sp. NS0012-18; assembly: GCF_040371945.1. Classification (NCBI taxonomy): domain Bacteria; kingdom Pseudomonadati; phylum Pseudomonadota; class Alphaproteobacteria; order Rhodobacterales; family Paracoccaceae; genus Litorivita; species Litorivita sp. NS0012-18. The sequence continues at coordinate 1,313,425 of NZ_BAABWS010000001.1, forward strand.
TCCCCAAATGCACGCTACATCTGGCGGGCAACGCATCGGACGGAGACAGCCAATGAAAGACGATCCCCTCTTTATTCTGGTGGCGCTGGCCTGCCTCGCGGTGGTCGGCATCTTGATGGTCGGCGTCGGCGGCTTCGCCAAAGGCGGCGATTTCAACCGAAAAAATGCCAATAAAATCATGCGCTTGCGCATCATTGCGCAATTCGTCGCCATCGTCTTGATCCTCGCCTTTGTATATTTTCGCCGCTCGGGAGGCTGATCCATGGTCGTGATCAACAAAATCTACACACGCAGCGGCGACGCCGGCACCACCGCCCTTGGCAATGGCACCCGCGTTGACAAACATTCCGCCCGCGTCACCGCCTACGGCACCGTCGACGAAACCAACGCCACCCTAGGCCTCGCCCGCCTCCACGCGACAGGCGAGATGGACGCCGCTTTGGCATTGATTCAAAACGATCTTTTCGACCTTGGCGCCGATCTTTGTCGCCCCGAAATGGACAAGGATGCCGAGGCCGAATACCCGCCCCTGCGCGTCACGCAGGCACAGGTGGACCGTCTGGAACAGGAGATCGACGCGATGAGCGCCACGCTCGAACCGCTGCGCAGTTTCATCCTTCCCGGCGGCACGGCTTTGGCCGCGCATCTGCATCTGTGCCGCACCGTGAGCCGCCGCGCCGAGCGTCTGACCACCGAACTGGCCACGCTCGAGCCGGTCAATCCGGCCGCCGTCAAATACCTCAACCGCCTGTCCGATTGGTTCTTTGCCGCGGGCCGCGTGGCCAATAATGGCGGCGTGGATGATGTGCTATGGGTGCCGGGCGCGAACCGGTAACTTGCGCTTGGCGGCGCATCGGCCGCCGCGCAGGAACGAGATCATCAGGGCGATTCGGAAAATTCCGCCTGTCGGAAGGCAATTCCGCCCAAAGGAAGATAAAACGCGGCGTCGGGAAGACGCAGACCCCCTATTTTTCCCTGTTTTCCCATCGCGCAAGAATATATCAAAGCCACCAGACCTACGCGCCCGAATCTTCGGTGCGTTTATGTAATTCTAAAGGGAGACCACGCTCATGAAGGTGCTAGTGCCTGTCAAACGTGTGATCGACTATAACGTGAAAGTGCGCGTCAAAGCGGACGGAAGCGGTGTCGATCTCGCCAACGTCAAAATGTCGATGAACCCCTTCGACGAGATTGCCGTCGAAGAAGCCATCCGCCTCAAAGAGGCCGGAAAGGCCGACGAAGTCGTCGTCGTTTCCATCGGCGTCAAGCAAGCGCAAGAAACCCTGCGCACGGCATTGGCCATGGGCGCGGACCGCGCGATCCTCGTGGTGGCTGCCGATGACGTGCACCAAGACATCGAGCCTTTGGCCGTTGCCAAAATCCTCAAAGGCGTGATCGACGAAGAGGCCCCCGGCCTTGTCATCGCGGGCAAACAGGCAATCGATAACGACATGAACGCCACGGGCCAAATGCTCGCCGCGCTCACCGGTTGGGGTCAGGCGACCTTTGCCTCCGAAGTCGAGATCGACGGCGACGCGGCGAAAGTCACCCGCGAAGTCGACGGCGGCCTGCAGACGATTTCGGTCAAACTGCCTGCCATCGTCACCGCCGATTTGCGCCTCAACGAGCCGCGCTATGCTTCGCTTCCCAACATCATGAAAGCGAAGAAAAAGCCGCTGGACGAGAAAACCGCCGCCGATTACGGCGTCGACACCGCACCGCGCCTCGAAGTCGTCAAGACCTCCGAACCCGCCTCGCGCTCTGCTGGCGAAATGGTCGGTTCGGTCGACGAGCTGGTCGCGAAACTCAAAGAAAAAGGAGCTATCTAATGGCTGTTCTTCTTCTCGCAGAAATCTCCGGCGGCGCATTGGCAGTTGATGCCACCGCGAAAGCCGTCACCGCAGGCAAGGCGCTTGGCGATGTGACCGTATTGGTCGCAGGCCCCGCTGCCGCAGGCGACGAGGCCGCGAAAATCGACGGCGTGTCCAAGGTTCTGGTCGCGGACGATGCGCTTTATGCCAATGGTCTGGCCGAGCCTGTTGCCGATCTGGTCGTCTCGCTTGCGGGCGATTACGAGCACATCATCGGCCCCTCGACCGCCTCGGCCAAAAACATCCTGCCGCGCGTTGCGGCCTTGCTGGATGTCATGGTTCTGTCGGACGTGACCGCCATCGTGGACGGCGCCACCTTCGAGCGCCCGATCTATGCCGGTAACGCGATCCAGACGGTGAAATCCTCGGATGCGAAGAAAGTCCTCACCGTGCGCACATCGACCTTCGATGCCGCAGGTCAAGGCGGCGCAGCCGCAGTAGAGAGCATCGGCGCCGCAGGCGATCCCGCCCTGTCGAGCCATGTCGAAGACAAGGTTGCCGCCTCGGACCGTCCCGAGCTGACCTCCGCTGGCATCGTTGTCTCCGGTGGCCGCGGTGTCGGCTCCGAAGAGAACTTTGCCCTGATCGAAGGTCTCGCGGACAAGCTGAACGCAGCGGTCGGCGCCTCGCGCGCGGCTGTGGACAGCGGCTATGCTCCGAACGATCTGCAGGTCGGCCAGACCGGTAAAGTCGTCGCGCCCGAGCTCTATATCGCCGTCGGTATCTCCGGCGCGATCCAGCACTTGGCCGGTATGAAAGACTCCAAGATCATCGTGGCGATCAACAAAGACGAAGAAGCGCCGATCTTCCAAGTGGCCGATTACGGCCTCGTGGCGGACCTCTTCGACGCGATCCCCGAACTGACCTCGAAGCTCTAAGCATCGGTCTTTGCGGACAGAACACGAAAGGCCCGCCTCATCCGAGAGGCGGGCCTTTTTCGTTGCCGCCCCCGCGCCGTGGCGGCGCGCGGCGGATGTATCGCGGCTATAGCCCGACCAGATCCTTAATGCTGGCAGACAGCGCCTGCGCCGCCTCGGCATGGGCGGCGGGGCCCATCATTTGCTCTGCTGCGGGCGCTTCCATCTGGCTGAACTTCATGCCATCCGTGCCCTGCGCCAAAGCCGCCTCGCTCACCGTGACCTCGACCACCTCGGTCACCAAGGGCCGCAAGCTCTCGATCATCTCGCGCGTCACATAGAGAGGGTCATGGGCCAGATCATCCTCAAGCGACATCTCCGGCGCATGATCGGCAAACCAAAGCAAAACCGTCTTGCCGCCGATCTTGCCGAGCAGCACTTTCATCCGCGCCACCCATGCATTTTGCAATTCTTCGCGCACCATATCGTAACGCTCCGGCGACAGCGTGCGCAGCGAGCGTAGCATATGGCGCGTGAAGTGAAATTCGGTGAAATCCACCTCGCGGAACACCGTGCGCATCAAGGCGCTGGCTTGCAAGAACCGGTCGTTGCGACGCGGATGCACGGCGTAAAAGCGGTTGGACATATTTTGCGCGCCCATGACTTGCACCACCGTGGCGCGCGCCGCACCCGCCGCTTCGAGCACCGTGGCATCACCGGCAAAAACATCGACCCCCGCGTTGAGCCAACCAAAGTTGACACAAGGCACCCCGATCTGACCCTCGACCAAATCCGTAAAGGGTCTTTCAATAAACTTTCCGTAGGTCTCCGAGCCGCCAATGAAGGCGACATAGTCGCCCTCAAGCTTGCGCTTGGGACCGCGGAACAGAAGCTTGGACTTCCCGTAGCGACACGGGAAATAATCAAGGGCACCATCGCCCATCGTTTCATAGGTCATTTCACCCACCTAAATTTTTCTCACCCACGCTGACTTTGCCGCAAGCTCTGTTACCAAAGGCCTAATCGGCGACTTTGACTAAAACACCCTCGCACCTGTGCCTGCACTGCCCTTGCACCCTCGGTCCCCGCCGCCTATCCTCAAAACAGCATCGACAAAAGAGGCGGCATTTTCATGGAAATTCAATCAGTTGGCGTGATCGGCGCAGGGCAGATGGGCAACGGAATCGCCCATGTCATGGCGCTTGCAGGCTATGACGTGATGATGACCGACATCTCCGAAGACGCGCTAAAAGCTGCAATTGAAACCATTTCGGGCAATCTGGACCGGCAAGTCGGGCGCGGCAAAGTCTCCCAAAGCGACAAAGATGCCACCATGGCGCGGATCACATGCACCCAAAGGCTGACCGATCTGGGCGTTTGTGATCTGGTGATCGAAGCCGCGACCGAGCGCGAAACCGTCAAACAGGCGATCTTTGACGAGCTTTTACCGCATCTGACGCCGACCACGATCCTGACCTCGAACACCTCGTCGATCTCGATCACCCGCCTCGCCAGCCGCACCGACCGGCCCGAAAAATTCATGGGCTTCCATTTCATGAACCCTGTGCCGGTGATGCAATTGGTCGAGCTCATTCGCGGCATCGCGACGGATGAGGAAACCTATGAGGCCTGCCGCACCGTGGTCGAGCGGCTTGGCAAAACCTCCGCCGCCGCCGAAGATTTCCCCGCCTTCATCGTCAACCGCATCTTGATGCCGATGATTAACGAGGCCGTCTATACGCTCTATGAGGGGGTCGGCTCGGTGCAATCCATCGACAGTTCGATGAAGCTTGGCGCCAACCACCCGATGGGGCCGCTGGAGCTGGCCGATTTCATCGGTCTCGACACCTGCCTTGCGATTATGAATGTGCTGCACGACGGGCTGGCCGATACCAAATACCGCCCCTGCCCCCTGCTGACCAAATATGTCGAAGCGGGATGGCTGGGCCGCAAATCAGGGCGCGGCTTCTACGACTACCGCGGCGAGACGCCTGTTCCCACACGCTAGCGCGCGCGGGCCTTTTGCCTGACATGTCTTAATCCAAAGCGCCCGAGCCGCGCCGCGCACGCGGCTTTGCGCCGCGCCCTGTCTTGCAGGTTCCAAAAATATCCCCGCCGGAGGCATCCTTTGCTCCGCCAAGGCCCTTGGCCCGCCCGCAGCGCCGCAGGGGGCCGCCTAGTAGAGCTGCCAATCATCCTCATGGGGCAGCGGACCGATCGCCATCCAGCGCACGCGTGCACGCGCCACGCGCGTATCGCCCCATGTGCGGAACACGATCTCGAATCCGGTCTCGGTGATATTTTCCGCGCCCGTATCGGCGCGCGCATTGGTCTCGCTGTCCATGTCCCACATCGACAGCGCGCAATGCACCATCGGCACCTGCGCGAAGCTTTGCGAAAACTCCACGCGTTTGCGCCGCAGACGCGGCCCCGTGCCGGTCCACATGTCGCCGCCGTCCTCGAAATCCGAGAACAAAATATTGTCGCCCTGATCCATTCCGATCAGGTGGCTATCGAGACGCTTCATTCTGCCGCGCTTCCAAATCTATTGCATGCCTGTCAGTGAAGGCAGGTGTAACTCTTAGGTGTTTAACGTTTTCATAAAATGCAATTCGGGCGAGAGTTTGACACGTCCTTTTCGCAAAAAGGGCCCCGCAATCGCGGAGCCCCTTGTCATTTTCACCTCCGCAAAGCGGAAAAGATCAATTCGCCGACAGGCCGATGTGGTCGCCCATGGCCACCATATCCGCCAAAAGCTTGGCCGCATCATCCACGGGACCCGGCTCGTTGACGAAGACTTCCTTCGCCTGCGCATGGGCCTCGCGTGCTGCGGTGACCATCTCGTCCATATGCGCCTGTGTCATCTCCTCGCGGGGGATGGCACGTTCGGCCAGAACGGTGATCCCGTCCGCGCCGATTTCGGCAAAGCCGCCGGTCACGACATAGGATGCCGCGCCCGAGGGCCCGTCCACCGACAAAAGGCCGGGACGCAGGGTGGTGATGGTCGGGGCATGATTGGCCATGGCCGTCATGTCCCCGTCAGCGCCGGGAATTTGAACCTGTGTGACCTCAAGCGACGCAACGCTGCGCTCGGGGCTCACCAGATCGAATTGCACGGTATCAGCCATAAGGCCCCCCTTTAAGCGGCGTCAGCCGCCATTTTCTCGGCTTTGGCGATCACTTCATCGATGCCGCCAACCATGTAGAAGGCGCCTTCGGGCAGGTGATCGTATTCGCCTGCAACAACGGCTTTGAACGATGCAATGGTATCCTCGAGCGGAACCTGCACACCATCCGAACCGGTGAAGACCTTCGCAACGTCGAAGGGCTGCGACAGGAAGCGTTCGATTTTACGCGCACGCGCCACGGCCAGTTTGTCGTCTTCGGACAATTCGTCCATGCCCAAAATGGCGATGATGTCTTGCAGCGACTTGTAGCGCTGAAGAACCTGCTGCACGTCGGTCGCGACTTTGTAGTGCTCGTCGCCGATGATCAGCGGGTCAAGCAAACGCGAGGTCGAACCCAGCGGATCCACAGCGGGATAGATGCCTTTTTCCGAGATCGCACGATCAAGAACCGTGGTCGCGTCAAGGTGGGCAAAGGAGGTGGCCGGCGCAGGGTCGGTCAAGTCATCCGCGGGAACGTAAACGGCCTGAACCGATGTAATCGAACCGGATTTGGTCGAGGAAATACGTTCCTGCATCGCGCCCATGTCGGTCGCCAGCGTCGGCTGGTAGCCCACAGCCGAAGGAATACGGCCAAGCAGAGCCGACACTTCCGAACCCGCTTGGGTAAAGCGGAAGATGTTGTCGACGAAGAACAAAACGTCCGAACCGGTGTCGTCACGGAACTGTTCCGCCAGCGACAGGCCGGTCAGAGCGATACGCATACGCGCTCCGGGAGGCTCGTTCATCTGGCCGTAGACCAGAGCAATTTTCGACTCTTCGAGGTTATCGGGCACGATAACGCCGGATTCGATCATCTCGTGGTAAAGGTCGTTGCCTTCACGGGTCCGCTCGCCAACACCGGCGAAGACGGACACGCCCGAGTGCACTTTGGCGATGTTGTTGATCAGTTCCATGATCAAAACGGTTTTGCCCACACCGGCACCGCCGAACAGACCGATTTTACCACCCTTGGTGTAAGGCGCCAGAAGGTCGATGACCTTGATGCCTGTCACGAGGATTTCGGTCGCGGTCGACTGTTGGTCGAAGGCAGGCGCATCGCCGTGGATCGGGCGGCGCGATTCCGAATTCACGGGGCCTTTTTCGTCAACCGGATCGCCGGTCACGTTCATGATGCGGCCCAAGGTCGCTTTGCCGACGGGCACAGAAATCTGCGCTTCGGTGTCGGTCACGTCCTGACCGCGCACGAGACCTTCGGTCGCGTCCATAGCGATCGCACGAACCGTGTTTTCGCCAAGGTGCTGCGCCACTTCGAGCACCAGCGTCTTGCCGTTGTTGTCGGTGGTCAGCGCGTTCAGAATCGCGGGCAGCGTGTCGCTGAACTGCACGTCGACCACGGCGCCGATCACCTGCGTGATTTTGCCAATATTAGCCATTGTTAAGTCTCCGTCCTCTTAGAGCGCTTCCGCGCCCGAGATAATTTCGATTAGCTCGTTGGTGATGACCGCCTGACGCGAACGGTTGAACTCGATGGTCAGTTTATCGATCATCTCGCCCGCGTTGCGTGTGGCGTTATCCATTGCCGACATACGCGCCCCTTGCTCGGACGCCGCGTTTTCCAGCAGGGCGCTGAAAATTTGCGTGGCGACACCGCGCGGCAGCAGATCGGCCAGAATGGCCTCTTCGCTGGGCTCGTAGTCATAAAGCGTGCTCGCACCGGCATCCTCATCCGCTTCATAAGCGGCGGGGATGATCTGCTGCGCTGTCGGGATCTGGCTGACCACGTTCACGAACTTCGCATAGAAGATCGTGGCGACGTCAAACTCACCACCGTCAAAGCGCGTCAGGATGTCCTGTGCGATACCTTGGGCATTGTCATAGCCAAGGCGCTTCACCTCGGACAGATCGACATGACCGACAAAATACTGTCCCAGATCGCGGCGGATTGCGTCGCGGCCTTTCTTGCCCACGGTCAAAACCTTGACGGTCTTGCCTGCGGCGATCAGCTCTTCTGCCTTGGCACGCGCCAACTTGCTGATGTTGCTGTTGAAGCCGCCGCACAGACCGCGTTCGGCGGTCATCACGACGAGCAGATGCACTTGGTCCGCTCCGGTGCCCGACAGCAGCTTGGGTGCGCTGTCAGACCCGCCAACGGATGCAGCCAGACCGCCCAGAACCGCGTTGAAACGCGCGGTATAGGGGCGGGACTGTTCAGCAGCCTCCTGCGCGCGGCGAAGCTTCGCCGCGGCAACCATTTGCATGGCTTTGGTGATCTTACGGGTGTTTTTCACACTCGCGATCCGGTTTTTCAGGTCCTTGAGATTTGGCATTGCCTCACCTCTCCCTTAAGCGAAGTCAGCGGCGAATTCGTCGAGCGCGGCTTTCACTTTATCTGCGGCTTCACCTTTGATCTTGGGATCTTCGTCGGTGATCCACTTGAGCAAATCGGCGTGCTTGCCGCGCAGATGCGCCAGCATGCCAGCCTCGTAGCGGCCAACATCCGACACCGCGATCTTGTCGAGGTAGCCGTTGGTGCCTGCGAAGATGACGCAAACGATTTCCGCGTTGGTCAGCGGCGAATACTGCGGCTGCTTCATCAGCTCGGTCAAACGCGCACCGCGGTTGAGCAAGGCTTGGGTCGAAGCGTCCAGATCGGAACCGAACTGCGCAAAGGCGGCCATTTCGCGGTATTGCGCGAGCGACAGTTTCACCGGACCGGCAACCGAGGACATCGCCTTGGTCTGGGCCGAGGAGCCAACCCGCGAAACCGACAGACCGGTGTTCACAGCAGGGCGGATCCCTTGGTAGAAGAGTTCGGTTTCGAGGAAGATCTGGCCGTCGGTGATCGAAATCACGTTGGTCGGAATAAACGCCGAAACGTCGCCGCCTTGGGTTTCGATGATCGGCAAAGCGGTCAAGGAACCGGAGCCGAAATCTTCGTTCAGCTTGGCCGAACGCTCGAGCAGGCGCGAGTGAAGATAGAAAACGTCACCAGGATAGGCTTCACGACCGGGCGGACGGCGCAGCAAGAGCGACATCTGGCGGTAGGACACGGCCTGTTTGGAAAGGTCATCATAGATGATCAAGGCGTGGCGGCCGTTGTCGCGGAAATATTCCGCCATCGCGGTCGCGGCATAGGGGGCCATGAACTGCATCGGTGCGGGATCGGAAGCCGTCGCAGCAACCACAACCGAATATTCGATCGCGCCGCTCTCTTCGAGCTTTTTCACCAACTGGGCCACGGTCGAACGCTTTTGACCGATCGCAACATAGATGCAGTAGAGCTTCTTGCTCTCGTCATCGCCAGCAGCTTCGTTGTAGGATTTCTGGTTCAGGATCGCATCCAGAGCCACGGCGGTTTTGCCGGTCTGACGGTCGCCAATGATCAGTTCGCGCTGGCCACGGCCAACGGGGATCATCGCGTCAACGGATTTGAGGCCCGTTGCCATCGGCTCGTGCACCGATTTACGCGGGATAATGCCGGGGGCCTTGCTGTCCGCGATGCGGCGCTCGGTCGCCTCGATCGGGCCTTTGCCGTCCAGCGGGTTGCCCAGACCGTCCACAACGCGGCCCAAAAGAGCGTCGCCTGCAGGAACGTCCACGATCGAGTTGGTGCGCTTGACAACGTCACCTTCTTTGATGTCGCGGTCAGCACCGAAGATAACAACACCGACGTTGTCAGATTCGAGGTTGAGGGCCATTCCGCGGATACCACCGGGGAATTCGACCATCTCACCGGCCTGCACATTGTCGAGTCCGTAGACACGCGCGATACCATCGCCAACGGACAGCACGCGGCCAACCTCGGCAACTTCGGCGTCTTTGCCGAAGTTTTTGATCTGGTCCTTCAGGATCGCAGAAATTTCTGCAGCTTGGATACCCATTTATCCGACCTCTTTCATTGCATTCTGGAGGGAGTTGAGGCGCGAACGGATCGACGTGTCGATCATCTTCGAACCCACTTTAACAACAAGACCGCCGATGAGGCTCTCATCCACGGTCGCTTTGATGGAAACGTCTTTGCCGACATTGGCCGCCAAGACTTTGGACAATTTGTCCGACTGGGCCTTGGTCAATGCCTTGGCCGATACGACCTCGGCGGTCACTTCGCCCTTGTCCGCTGCAATGGCTTCACGCAGCGCGTTCAGCAAAGCAGGCAAAACAAACAGGCGGCGTTTGCTCGCCATCAGGCGCAGCGTGTTGCCCATCATGGGCGACAGCTTCATCTGTTTGGCAATCGCAGCAATCGCGCCTTCTTGCTCTTCGCGCGAGTAAAGCGGCGAAGACATCAAGGTTGCGAAATCGGTGCTGGCGGCAAGAGCCTCCTCAAGAGCGCTCACGTCGCTCTCAACGGCTTTCACCTTCTTTGTTTCTTTGGCCAGGTCAAAAACGGCCGTGGCATAGCGTGCGGCAATGCCGGATGAGATCGCTGCTGGTTCGGACACGTCCACCCTTCCGATATCTGGCCTCGGTTTGACAGACCCCGCTTGGGGTCATCCGAGGGCGTTTGGATGCCTTGATCGTTTTCAAAGCTTAGAAATCGGCGTGGGTGTAGCAGAGCAATTCCTTCCTAGCAACCCGCGCGAAATTGATTGTATGCAAATGAATACCGCATCTTTTCAAAGCCTTAACCCAAGTGCGACGCTTTGCACCGCCGCAGAGCGCAATAAAAAGTTTCAAAAATCTGTCTTTTTGCGATTCCCCCGCCCGTTTTCATGACCAAACCGGTCGGTTTTACCGGCCTGCCGTTATCGCTATCGCCGCCGGCGTGGGGCTTGCGGCGCGCTCTGGTGCGGTCCTGCGGCGGGTAAAAGCCCCCTTCCCGCCTTCGGCGCGATCCCTCGCGCGCGCACTGATCCACGATAATCAAAGGCCCGTTTTTGCGCCAGCGCCGCCAAATGAGGCACTGGCGTTAATCCTTCGGCAAGATATCGCCCTTTTTGCGCCCTCAGGCTGTCACGCTTTGCGCGCAGAAGGGAATCACAAACTATTAACGCTTTGTGAAGAAGCGGCAGTGGAGACAAGAATATGCTGATGCGACAGTCCTCTTTCCCGTCCCTGAGCGCCTTGACCGGCGCGCTGACCGGCCGCCTTGGCCGCCGCGCCACTGAGGCGCAAAACGATGAGCCAAGCCTCGAGGCCGGATCGGCCGAATTTGACGGCGCTGATCTGGTGCTCGAAAACATGGACGGCAGCCATTCCTTCGCCCAAGCCGCGCCCCAACGCGACCCCGCAATCGAAGCCGACGCCGCGCTTCTGGATTCGCTGCGCGCCAAAATCGACGAAGGCCGCCCCCTCACCGCCGCAGGCGGGGACGAGACCGGCCGCATCACCCCGCGCCGCGCCCGCCGCGCCGCCGAGCGCGATGCGCAAGCGCAGCAAGATGCCGAGACGCGCCAACACGCCGTTCAAGACACCGCGGAAGCCCCCATGCAGCCCCCCACGCCCGCGCAGGACGCCGCCCAAACGGCGCCGCTGTCTGGCACGCTTGACCTGTCCGGCTTTGCGGTTGCCGAGCAACCCGCCCCGACCGCTGCACAATGTTCCGTATCGGCCCTGATGACATCGGATGCCGACACGATGGTGTTCACGGCCTCCGAAGACCGCTTCGCCGCGCCGCTGGTCCAAGCGGTCGAAGAGCAGGCCGATGAAGATCACGCAGCCGGCGATCTTCCGGCAGATGATGTTTCCGAAGCAGAGGTTTCCGCCGAGGATACGCCCGCATCCACCGCCGCCGCGCCGCACGCGGCCCCCGACGATGACGGCCACGAAGACCAAGACGATGATTTGCTCTTGGGCCGCTGCGCCGCTCTGGCTGCGCGTGCCGCGCAGGTGAATGCCGATGCCGCGCAACCGCAAAGCGCCGAGCTGCCCCTGCCCGCGATTGACGAGGTTCCCGAAACGCCCACGCCTTCGGCCCTGTGCTTGCACCATGGCGCAGGCATCGGCGATCCCGATGACATCATCGAAGGGTTTAGTGCCGAGGATGAAGTCCTGCTCATTGAGCTGACCGAAGGACGCCGCGTGCCGCGCATCAGCTTCCGCCAGCATCCGAGCGGCGACTACACCGATCTGGTGCTGTTGCAAGACGGGGTGATCCCCGCGCGCCGTGTGATCCGCGTCTTGGGCGATCATAGTCTCAGCCGCGCCGATCTGGCCTTTAGCATCGCGCGCCGCATGGCGGCCTGAGCGGCCGAGCGGGTTTGCGAACCCCTTATGAAAAAAGAATTTTTGCCATCGCGCCCCCAGCAGGCGCGATAGGCATTGGCGCGCTGCGGTGCGATTCTCGCGTCCGACGCTCCCAATGGGCGGCATATGACCACCGACCGCGCAACAATCGCGCAAAACGCACGCGATTGTTGCGCTTTGCGCGGCCAAAATCGCCAAAAAATTGACTAACTTTCCCCGCCGTTATACGAAAACGTTAACGACGTTAACCATGTCACTGGGAACGAGAGAAAAGGGTACGAGATGATTTTAACGATTTTTTACGCGCTGGTCGGAACGCTCGCGGTTGGTATACTCTATGATCTCGCAGACACGTCAACGGACGACACACAGACCGATCCGGACACCCCCGAAACCCCCGAGACACCAGAAACGCCCGAAACGCCGGAAACCCCCGCAAGCATCGAGACCATCACCGGCACGACCGGTTCGGACACGCTCAGCGCCGCAGACGACCAGATCGCCTTTGGCGGCGACGGGGCCGATGTCATGTCCGCCTCCGGCACCGGCATTGTGGTCGGCGGCGAAGGCGCCGATACGCTCAGCGCCGCAGATCAGGGCGAGGCGCTCGGCGGCACCGGCTCGGATGTGATGACCGGTTCAGGCGAGAGCACCGTGTCGGGGGGCTTCGCCTCCGATACGCTGACCTTGACCGATGATGCCTTCGGCGAGGGCGAGGAAGGCTCCGATATCCTTATCGCCAGCGGCACCGCCTTGGCCAAGGGCGAAGCAGGCAGCGACATCTTGCAACTGTCCGAACTGGCGGTCGGCAAGGGCGGTCTGGACGACGACCTGCTCGCGGGCGATGGCAACAGCACGGCGCTTGGCAATGCGGGCGACGATACTTTGCTGGGCATGGGCGGCGCAGAGTTGGAAGGCGGCGACGGCGACGACATCCTTGCCTATCAAGGCAACGCCACCGACAGCGGCGCGAGTGTGACCGCCACGGGCGGCGAAGGGGCCGATACCTTTGTGATCGGCCTGACCGGATCGGAGGGCGCGCTGCCCGATTGGAACGCGCAGCAAGGCCTGCCCTCCTTGGCGGGCAATGTTTTCGAGATCACCGATTTCAACGCCGAGGAAGATCGCATTCTCATCGACGCATTTGACGAGATCGACGGCGAGTTGTCGGTGATCACCGAGATGTCCACCGTCAGCAACGAAGCCGGCAACACCTTGGATGTCCTGTTGACCGCCACCAATGGCGCGGAGCAGACGGTCGGCAGCCTGACCCTGCGCCTCACCAATATCGATGCGCAGGCTTTCGATCCGCTGGTCCACCTCGGCTTTGTCACCAGCACCGAAGAGGCCTTGGCCACCGATGCGCCCGAAACCTTCGCCGGTCCTGTGACGCCGCAGACCCTCACCGACGGGGATGATACGGCGGTCATCACGGCAGCGACCTTGCTTGATGCGGGTGCGGGCAATGACACGGTCACATGGACCGCAGGCATCGGCGGCACCGCCGATCTGGGCGATGGCAATGATACGATTGTGGCCGGTCCGGCCAATGTCATCATCGACGGCGGCGCGGGCGACGATGTGATCACCGCCGCCTGCGGCGCGACCATCGATCCGGGCACCGGCACCGACGCGATCACCCTCAACCTCGAAGCGGGCACAGCGCCGATTGCCGTCGCCTTCTCCGAAGAGGCCGATACGATCACCGTCAACCTCGCGGCCAATACGGCGGTGGATTACTTCCAAGTCACCGTGGTCGAGACCGATACGATCACCGATGCCACATCGGACGATCCGGTCAGCTTTACGCAAACCGGCACGGTCTATTTCTTGTCGAAAGCGGCCGGTCTGGGCCTGACCGAGGAGGGCTTCATGGCCGACTTTGGCGGCGCGACGGTTCTGGCCGAAATTGATCTGGGCGTGAAAACCGGCGTGTCCGCCTCGGGCGGCGGGCTGGATATCACCGACGCCTTCAACGACACGGTGGGGATCACGGTGAACGGCACGCTGACCAGCAGCTTCAACTTCCCGATCAACACCACCGCGACCGAAGCGGCGGCCTGATCATCCAAACGGCGAAATTGCAAACGCGCGCCTCTCTCGGGGCGCGCGTTTTGCTTTGAGCGGCGCGCCAACACCTGCGGATTTGCCCGCGGCACCGCGCCAGAGCAGCGGCGGCTGGGACGGCCAAACATGGCTCGCAAGCGTCACGCCCAAACCGGACCCGTTTCACAAGGCGCAGGCGAGCGACAGGGCGCAGACGCTCAGGCGCAGCGTTTAAACCGGCTTGACCTTGGGCGCGGGCGCCAAGGCCCCCAAGGGTTTGCGCACCGCTTCGCGCAGCCCTGGCCCGGCGGGCGCATGCACGCGTTTGGTCGCCTCGACCATCAACACGCCCCCCGACAGGATCACCGACAGGCTGCTGCCCGCGCGTTCCCACATCGGCGCGGTCTTGCGCCAGAACCGCTTGTGCGAGGGCGGCTGGTAAAGCGTGCTGATATGCCGCTCGGGCAGGAAATTATGGTGCTTCAATTCGCTCTCGAGCTGGCCTTGGCTATAGGGGCGACCAAAGCCGAAAGGCGTGCGATCCGAGCGCGACCAAAGCCCCGCACGATGCGGCACGATAAACAGCGCCCGCCCCCCTGGCCCCAAGACGCGCCAGCATTCTTCGAGCAACGCCGATGGCCGCTCGGAGGTCTCCAGCCCGTGCAGCACCACCAGCTTGTCCACCCGTCCGGTTTCAAGCGGCCATAGGGTCTCTTCGCTCAGCACCGACACATTGGGCAGGCCCGCAGGCCACGGCATCACCCCCTGCGGCGCGGGCATGAGGGCGACAACGCGGCGCGCATCGGCCAGATAGGGCCGCAACAACGGCACCGCAAAACCAAAGCCCGCCACCGTCTGCCCCTTGGCCTCGGGCCACAGCTTGAGCATCTGGTCGCGCACGGTCTTTTGCGCCGCACGGCCAAGATGGCTACGGTAATAAAAGTTGCGCAGGTCTTGCACATCAAGATGCATTGCAGGCAGGCTCCGGATCGGTCACGGTCATCGCACCATCTGCGCAAAGCATATCAACAGGGAGATAAAACGCCATGCCTCTTGAGATCATCACAATTCCCTGCCTGTCGGACAATTACGCCTATCTGCTCCATGATGCCCAAAGCGGCGAAACGGCCGTGGTCGATGTGCCCGATGCCGACCCGATCCGGCGCGCTTTGGCGGCGCGCGGCTGGCGGCTGAGCCATATCTTTTTGACCCACCACCATTGGGACCATATCGACGGGGTGGCGCCCTTGCTCGAAACCAATCGGGCCAAAGTGGTCGGCGCGCGCGCAGATGCGCACCGCTTGCCCGATCTCGACCTTGCCGTGGCCGAGGGCGAGACATTCGATTTCGGCGGCGAGCCGGTGCAGATTTTTGACGTCAGCGGCCATACGATTGGCCATATCGCCTTTTACCTGCCGCAAAGCGCCGCTTTGTTTTCTGCCGACAGCCTGATGGCCTTGGGCTGCGGACGCCTCTTTGAGGGCACGCCCGCGCAGATGCATGCCAGCATGGAAAAACTCGCCGCCCTGCCCGCTCAAACCATGGTCTATTCGGGCCATGAATACACCCAGTCCAACGCCCGCTTCGCGCTCAGCGTCGATCCGGATAATGCCGATTTGCAGGCGCGCAGCACCGCGATTGACGCCGCCCGCGCCGCCGGTCAACCCACCGTGCCCGCGCCTTTGTCCTTGGAACTGGCGACCAATCCCTTCTTGCGCGCGGGCGATGCGCGTCTCGCCCGCGCCGTGGGTATGGAGGGCGCCGCTCCGGTCGATGTCTTTACCGAATTGCGCGCGCGCAAGGACAAATTCTAGCCCGATCTAGTGGTATCAGCGCGCCGCGCCCCTATATGTTCATACGCGGCCCGAATGCAGGCGTGCGCAGCGGGTGCTCCGACGCGGTTCATACGCCATTGCGCGGGGCGGGGCGCATGCGCCGCCACGCAGACAGATCCGCATGGTTAACCCACAGAGCGCGCCCTTGCCGTTACGGCAACGCCCCATGGATGGGCGCATAATCACGGCAAATACAGCCCAAAACACGAAATGTGATCGTTAAATCACAAAAAGCACTTGAAGCGGGGCCGCAATCGACCAAACTTTAAGACTATGAGGCCATGGTTGGTGTCAACATCGCCCCAACCCAGATCAGAAGGAGCACAAAGTGCCTTCATTCTCGAACACACTGGAACAGGCAATCCACGCCGCACTGGCGCTTGCGAATGCCCGCAGCCACGAATTTGCAACGCTCGAGCACCTGCTGCTCGCGCTCCTCGACGAGCCCGAAGCGGCCAAGGTCATGAAGGCCTGTAGCGTCGATGTGGACGATTTGCGACGAACGCTGGTGGAATTCATCGACGAGGATCTGGCCAATCTCGTCACCGATATCGACGGCTCGGAATCCGTGCCGACCGCCGCCTTCCAACGCGTGATCCAACGCGCCGCGATCCATGTGCAAAGCTCCGGCCGCACCGAGGTCACCGGCGCCAATGTCTTGGTCGCGATTTTTGCCGAACGCGAAAGCAACGCCGCCTATTTCTTGCAAGAGCAGGACATGACCCGTTACGACGCGGTCAATTATATCGCCCATGGCGTCGCCAAAGACCCCGCTTACGGCGAACCGCGCCCGATTTCCGGCGCCAGTGCCGAGACCGAGCACGAGCACGGCCCGACCGAAGCCGAAGAGGCCAAGGAAAGCGCGCTTGGCAAATATTGCGTCGATCTCAATGAAAAAGCCCGCCAAGGCGATGTCGATCCGCTGATCGGCCGCTCCGGCGAGGTCGAGCGCTGCATTCAGGTGCTGTGCCGCCGCCGCAAGAACAACCCGCTTTTGGTCGGTGATCCCGGCGTTGGTAAAACCGCCATCGCCGAGGGGCTTGCACGCAAAATCATCGACGGCGAGACCCCCGAGGTTCTCTCCGAAACCACGATTTTCTCGCTCGATATGGGCGCGCTTTTGGCGGGCACCCGCTATCGCGGCGACTTCGAAGAGCGTCTCAAAGCCGTGGTGACCGAGCTTGAAGACCACCCCGATGCGGTGCTCTTCATCGACGAGATCCACACGGTGATCGGCGCAGGTGCCACCTCCGGCGGCGCGATGGATGCCTCGAACCTGCTCAAACCCGCCTTGCAGGGCGGCAAGCTGCGCTGCATGGGCTCGACCACCTACAAAGAGTTCCGCCAGCACTTCGAGAAGGACCGCGCCCTGAGCCGCCGGTTCCAGAAAATTGACGTGAGCGAGCCGAGCGTCGAGGATACGGTCAAAATCCTGCGCGGCCTGCAGCCCTATTTCGAAGAGCATCACGCGGTGAAATTCACCAATGATGCGATCAAATCGGCGGTCGAACTGGCCTCGCGCTATATCAACGACCGCAAACTGCCCGACAAAGCCATCGACGTGATCGACGAGGCTGGCGCGGCGCAGCGGCTGGTGACCGAAAGCAAACGGCGCAAGACCATAGGCGTCAAAGAGATCGAAGCCGTGGTCGCCAAAATCGCCCGCATCCCGCCAAAGAACGTCTCCAAGGACGATGCCGAGGTGCTCAAGGATCTGGAGAAATCGCTCAAACGCGTGGTCTTTGGCCAAGATGCGGCGATCGAGGCCCTGTCTTCGGCGATCAAACTGGCCCGCGCGGGCCTGCGCGAGCCGGAAAAACCCATCGGCAACTATCTCTTCGCCGGTCCCACCGGCGTCGGCAAAACCGAGGTGGCCAAGCAATTGGCCGATACTCTCGGGGTCGAACTTTTGCGTTTCGACATGTCCGAATATATGGAGAAACACGCGGTCTCGCGCCTCATCGGCGCGCCTCCCGGCTATGTCGGATTTGACCAAGGCGGCATGCTCACGGACCGTGTGGACGAACATCCGCATTGCGTCTTGCTGCTCGACGAGATGGAAAAAGCCCACCCCGATGTCTATAACATCTTGCTGCAGGTAATGGACAACGGCAAGCTGACCGACCACAACGGCCGCACCGTGGATTTCCGCAATGTGATCTTGATCATGACCTCGAACGCGGGCGCCACCGAACAGGCCAAAGAGGCCATCGGCTTCAACCGCGACCGCCGCGAGGGCGAGGATACCGCCGCGATCGAACGCACCTTCACGCCGGAATTCCGCAACCGTCTGGATGCGGTGGTCTCCTTCGCGCCGCTGCCCAAAGACACGATCTTGCAAGTGGTCGAGAAGTTCGTGCTGCAACTCGAAGCGCAATTGATGGACCGCAATGTCACCATCGAACTGACCCGCCCCGCCGCCGAATGGCTGGCCGACAAGGGCTATGACAGCAAGATGGGCGCGCGCCCCTTGGGCCGCGTGATCCAAGAGCACATCAAAAAGCCGCTGGCCGAGGAATTGCTCTTTGGCAAGCTGGCCAAAGGCGGTGTGGTCAAGGTCGGTGTCAAGGATGGCAAGATCGACCTCAAGACCGAAGGCCCGAAAAAGGCGCGCATTTCGTCCAGCAAAAAGCCGCCCTTGCTCACCGCCGATTGATGCGGCTTGCACGGCATATCGCCCTGATCCTATCCTTCGCAGCGCCCGCCGCTGCGGAGGATTTTTCGCTTTCATGGCCCGTCGACTGCACCCTCGGCGAGACCTGTTTTATCCAGCATTACGTCGACGACGACCCCACAAGCGGCGCCTCCGATTACACCTGCGGCAGTGCCACCTATGACAGCCACAAAGGCACTGACATCCGCCTGCGCAGCCGCGCCGAAATGGCGGCGGGCGTGCGGGTTCTGGCCGCGGCCGACGGTGTGGTGCTGGGTCTGCGCGACGGGATGGAGGATGCGATCCTCACCCGCGAGACCGAGGCCAAGATCGAGGGCAAGGATTGCGGCAACGGCGTGGTGATCCGCCACGCGGGCGGATGGGACACGCAATATTGCCATATGAAGCGCGGCTCGATCACCGTCACCAAGGGAGAGCGCGTCACCGCCGGCACGCCTTTGGGCGAAATCGGGCTGAGCGGGCGCACACAATTCCCGCATCTTCACATCTCGCTGCGCAAGGACGGCGCGCAGGTCGACCCCTTTGACCCCGACGGGCAGATCACCTGCGGCGCGCCCTCGCAAACCACCCTTTGGGACCGCGATATTCCCTATTCGGCGGGCGGCATTCTGGCCGCCGGTTTCGCGCCCCTCGTGCCCAGCTTTGACGCCATCAAGGCCGGCACCGCCGATGAAGCCCCCGCCCGCGATGCCCCCGCCTTTGTGCTCTGGGCCTATGCGTTTGGCGGGCAATCGGGCGACATCATGCGCCTGTCCATCACGGGGCCCGAGGGCGAATTGATCCGCCATGACGCGGTTTTGGACAAGGATCAGGCACAGTTTTTCCGCGCCACCGGCAAAAAACGGCGCGCGCCGCAATGGCCTGCGGGCGATTACGAAGGCCGCGCCAGCTTGCTGCGCGGCGGCCAGATCATCGCCCAAACGCAGATCCGCGCCGACCTGCGCTAGGGCGCGCGCATTATTTCTCGGTAAGTTTCAATTCGATACGCCGGTTTTGCGCCCGCGCCGCAGGGGTATTGGCACGGTTCACCGGTTGGAATTCGCCAAAGCCGTTGGCCGACAACCGCTCCGGCGCAATGCCCAGATCGCCCGACATATAGCGCACCACCGACAAGGCCCGCGCTTGGCTCAATTCCCAATTGTCGGCGAATTCGCCCTCGCCGGACAAGGGCACATTATCCGTATGCCCGTCCACGCGGATCACCCAATCGATGCCCGCCGGAATATCCCCCGCCACATTGCGCAGGATGCGCGCCACTTTGGCGATCTCGCGCTGGCCCTGCGCCGAAAGCTCCGCCGCACCGGGCGGAAAGAGGACTTCGGAGGAAAACACAAATCGGTCCCCGACGATTTTCACCCCCTCCTGCGCGCCCAGAACCTCGCGCATCCGGCCGAAAAACTCCGAGCGGTATTTGGCCAGATCCTGCGTTTCCGCCTCCAGCCGCTTGCGCTCGGCCGCTTCCAATTCGGCGCGCTTGCGCTCTTCGGCGGCGACGCGGGCCAATGCGGCATTGAGGTCCGATCCGAGCGATTGCAACTGCACCTGCGCGGCGGCATCGCGCGCTTTTGCGTCATCCAAAAGCGCCTGAAGGCTCGACAATTGACCGCGCAAGGCCGCGACCTGTTGGTTGAGCAAAGCCTGCTGGCGCATCGCCTCGGCGGATTTTGCCTCCTCTTGCGACAAGGCCGCATTGGCCGCCGCCAAGAGCCCCGCACGTTTGTCCGCCTCCGAAAGCTGCGCCTCTTGCGCGGCGGCCAGCCGGTCGCGCGCGGCCTCGGCGGCAGCCAGAAGCGTCAGCGTTTCCTCGGCCTTCGCGCGTTGGGTCTCCAAGGCCATCGTCATGGCGGTCAATTCCGCATCGGCATTCTCCAGCCGCGCGCGCAGCGCCTGCGCCGCCGCCGCCTCGGCCAAACGCGCCGCCTCTTCGGCCTGCAACTCGGAGGTGGCGGCGGCCAGAGCCTCTTGGTTTTGCGCCAGATCGGATTTGAGATCGGCGGCCAAAGCCTCCAGCGCCGCGCGCTGCGCCGCCGCGAGCCGCGCCGCTTCGGCCTTTTCATCGGCGATCAACAAGGCATCGTCGCGATCCGCCTGCGCCGCCGTCAATCGCAATTGCAAACTCTCGGCGCTCTCGCTCGCATCGGCCAGATCGGCGCTCAGCCGGTCGCGCTCAAACAACAGCCCCGCGACTTGCGCTTCGAAATCGCTGATCTTGGCGCGGGCACCGGCCAGTGCGGTTTCTTGCTCTGCGGCCTCGCGGCGCACCTGCGTCAGCGTCGCCGTGAGCGCGCCCAATTGCGCCTCCAGATCACCGGCGCGCTGTTGCTCCAGCCCCAGCGCTTTCGAGAGGGCCGCGACCTCGTCGGAAAACGCATCCAACTGGCTTTCTTGGCCGCTGATGGTTTCGCGCAGGACCGATTGCACCCCCATGAAGATCGTCAAGACAAAGACCAGAACCAGCAAAAGCCCCGTCATCGCATCGACAAATCCGGGCCAGATCGGCGCAGGCTCGCGGCCCGCGCGGCGCGATAGGGCCATGGGTCAGCCCTCCTCGCCCGTCTCGTCGCCCGAGCGCGATGCATCGCCCGTGGCCAGCCGCATTTTGCGCGGCCCGCTGCTGCGGCTTTGGCCCAAGGCGCGGCCCAAAGCGGCCAGATCATTGCGCAATTCGCTCATCGTCTCTTGGCGGCCCGCGCTGATCTCTTCGAGAATCCGCAGCATCTGCACGTCGATCGAGCGCAGGCGCATGCGGCTTTCGGCGTCAAATCCTTCGGCGTCCATCGCGCCGCTGCCGCCCGCCCCCGCGGCGCGCTCGACGGCGGCGACCACCCGCTCTTGCCCTTCGGCGATCCGCTCCAGCGCCAGATGGCTTTCATGCGCGGCGCTCTGATCGCCAAGGCGCAGGGTCAAACGCTCCACCGCATCGGCCAGCGCGCCGAGCTTTTCCTCGACCTGCGCGCGGCGGATGTCCGATTGCACATAGATCTCCTGCAACCCTTCCATCTGCTCGGACATATGGTCGAGCACCCCCGCCACGACTGCGTTCTCGATGCCGCTGTCGCCGCCTTCGGCTGCAAATCCGACGCGGGTGATGGTCGAGAGCCATTCTTCCAACTCGCGGTAAAAGCGGTTTTGTCCATGGCCTGCGAAAAGCTCCAAGAGCCCCACGGTGAGCGAGCCGGACAGACCCAAAAGCGAGGAAGCAAAGGCCACGCCCATGCCGCCAAGCTGGGCCTCAAGGCCGGTCATCAACCGGTTGAACACCGCCACACCGGTTTCGCCATCCTGCGGCGCGAGGCCGCGAATGGTATCGACCAAGGCCGGCACCGTCGTCGCCAACCCGTAGAACGTGCCCAAAAGGCCAAGGAATACCAACAGGTTGACGATATAACGCGTGACATCGCGGGCCTCATCGATCCGCGTGGCGACGCTGTCGAGGATCGAGGCGGTCGACGTCGCGGCGATTTGCATCCGTTTGGAGCGCGCCCGCAGCAAGGCCGCCAAAGGCGCCAGAAGGCGCGGCGCCTTGACCCCTTCCTTTTCCACCGCATCGCGGGCAAAAGCTTCGATCCAGCGCACCGAGGAGACCAATTGCACCACCTGCACGAAACAGGTCACCACACCGATGACAAAGACAAAGACGATGAAGCTGTTGAGATAGGGGTTGGCTTGGAAAACCGGCAAAACCCGCGGCAAGGCAAGGAAGACCCCCGCGCCGCACAGGGCGAGCACGATGAGCATCGATATGATCTGGCGCACAGGTTGGGAAAAGTGCACTTCGGCCTCGCGGTCCGGATGCGCCATGCGCAGGGCTCCTGAACTCTGGAATTCTTTGACCAAAGCTTAATCGCAAAACCCCGCCCGCGCCAAGAGAATTAGCGCGCGGCGCGCGGGCAGGCGATCACATCAACGCGCGCACCCTTGCGCTGAGCCAATCCAGATCACCATCGGCAAGGCCCAGCTCGGCCAGATGCGCCGCCGTGTTGAACAGATATTCGCTATTGGGGCCGCGCCCGCCGTGGGCGCGGGCGATGATCTGTGCCTGCTCTTCGAGCGCCAGCCCGCCGCAATATTGCTCATGGGCGCGGTCCACCACATAGGTCACGGCGCGCGCCCGCCCGCCGCCGCGCAACTCGACCTCCAAAACCTCTTCGAGATAGGCCGAGGAGACCAATTCGCGCTCGCGCAGATAGGCCAGAACCCCGTCGGCCAGATCATCCGCCACCCGAAAGGCCACCCCGTGACACGCCGCCCCCCGCGCGCGGTCGAGCGCCAGAACAAGGCCGGGGTTTTCGTCGGTGCCGCGATGGTGGATCGAACGCATGCAAAAGCTGCGCGCATAATCGGGCAAGGAGGCGATCACCCTTTCTTCGGTCTCGAAACCGGGGTTCCAAACCAAAGAGCCATAGCCGAATACCCAAAGTGTCATGATGCTGGTCCTTTCGCGCGCACCCTTATAAACACGCGCCATAGGCGGGCAAAAGAGGGCATTTTGGATGCGCAAGCTAATCGGATTGGTGATCGTCGCGGCGGTTTTGTGGTCGGGCTATTGGTTTGTCGGATCGCGCGCCCTGCGCGGCGGGCTGGAGGCGTGGTTCGACACGCGCCGCGCCGAAGGCTGGGTCGCGGAATATTCCGATCTGTCGCTGCGCGGCTTTCCCAACCGTTTCGACAGCACCTTCACCGATATCGCCCTTGCCGATCCGGCCACGGGGGTGGCATGGCAGGCCCCGTTTTTCCAGCTTTTCGCGCTCAGCTACCGGCCCAACCACGTCATCGCCGTCTGGCCGAACGATCAAACCCTCGCCACGCCCTTGGCCAAATTCGACATCCACAGCACCCGCATGCGCGCCTCGGCCCGTGTCGCACCCACCAGCGCGCTGGCGATTGAAAAGGCGGTGCTTGAGGGCGAGGATCTGGCGATCCGCACCCGCGAAGAGGGCGGCAGTTTGGACATCGGCGCGCTCAACCTCGCGGTAGAGCGCGCGGCGGGCTTTGAGAGCCGCTACCGATTTGGCGTCACCGGCGCGGGCATTTCGCCCTCCGCCCCGATGCGCCGCGTGATCGACCCGCAGGGGCGTTTGCCGCAGGCTCTGGGCGATCTGCGCGCCGATCTGAGCATCGAATTTGACGCGCCGTGGGACCGCTACGCCATTGAACGCGCGCGCCCGCAGCCGGTGCAGATCGACGTGAGCTTGGCCGAGGCCACATGGGGCGAGTTGCAACTGGCGGCGGCAGGGGCGCTGAGCGTCGATGCGGCGGGCATTCCCACGGGGCGCATCACCCTCAAGGCGCGCAACTGGCCGCAAATCATCACCCTCGCGCGGCAAACCGGCGCCTGGCCCGAACCGGTTTTGAACCTCACCGAGCGCGCGCTCTCGACCCTCGCGCAGATGGCGGGCAACCCCAAAACCCTTGATATTCCATTGGATTTCAAAGGCGGCCTGATCCGCCTTGGCCCGCTTCCGATCGGGCCTGCGCCGGTGATCCGGCTGCGCTAGGCGCTATCTGCAATAGCTGCCGCTGCGATATCGGGCGGTGTCGAAATGGAAATGGTCGCGGTGGTATTTGTTGGCCTCCGGCCCCAGAACCGTGCCGAAGGGGCCGCACGCCGCGCCATGCATCTTGCGCAAGGCGCGCCCCTCGCGCCCGCGTCCCCAATCGCGCAGCACGCTGATCTGTGTCCCGTTGACCAAGGTAAAGCCCGAGATATCAATCGCCCGTCCCTTGCCGTGTTCGGATATTTTCGCGCCGCGCTGGCTGTTGCGGGTGCGGCACGCATAATGCGCCGCGACGCGGATCGAGCGCACCCCGCCGCCGATGCCGCCAACCGCCGGTTTCATCCCACGATCCACCCATGATTTGAGCGCCCGCGCCGTGCCGCAATCCATCACCGACGCCGTGCTCAGCGCCACGCCCGAAACCGAGCGCACCCGCACCGCATCGCTCACACCGCAACCTTTGAGCTTGCCCGCAACGCGGCCCACCGCCTCGCCCTGGATGGCAAGATCACCGCAAACCGCGCCTTTCTTGGCCAATTGCCGCGCCTTGCGCCCCGTGGCCTCGACATCCTTGCCGCGCGCATTGGGGCGCAAGGAGCGAAACAGGCCAAAGCGTTTTTTCGTCGTCTCGGGAGCGGCGGCTTGGCTTTGCGGCTGGCTTTGCGGCTGGCTGGGGGCCTGCGACGGGGCGCTTTGCGGCGCGGCCAAAGGTGCGGCCTGCACCGACGGGGCCATCTCGCTACCGGCCCGCGCAACGGGGCGCAGCGAGACCTCGGGCGCGCGCGCCGCTCCCGTGCCCGCGCTGAGCACCAGCGCCGCGACAAGCCCCGCGCGCAGCCTCACTTGCCCGCTTTCGCGCGCCCGAAATCGGGTGCGTCCGTGTCTTGGCCAGCTTCGATAATACCGCGGCGGATGGCCCGCGTGCGGGTGAAATAATCATGCAGCATCTCGCCATCGCCGGTGCGGATCGCCCGTTGCAGCGCAAAAAGCTCCTCGGTGAAGCGACCCAAAATCTCCAGCGTCGCCTCTTTGTTGTTCAAGAAGACATCGCGCCACATCGTCGGGTCCGAGGCCGCAATCCGCGTGAAATCGCGAAAACCTGCGGCGGAATATTTGATCACTTCGCTATCGGTCACGCGGCCCAGATCATCGGCCACGCCCACCATCGTATAGGCAATCAGGTGCGGCGTGTGGCTGGTCACCGCCAGCACCAGATCGTGATGCTCGGGGTCCATTTCCCCGACATTGGCACCCAGCCCTTCCCAAAACGCGCGCAGCCGCGCCACCGCCTGCGCATCGCTGCCCGCGACCGGCACGATCAGGCTCCAGCGGTTGTCGAAAAGCTCGGCAAAACCTGATGTCGGCCCGCTGTGCTCGGTCCCTGCCAATGGGTGCGCGGGGATGAAATGCACGCCTTGGGGGATATGGGGCGCCACGGCCGCGATCACCGCCGCCTTGACCGATCCCACGTCCGACACCGTCGCGCCCGCCTTCAGATGCGGCGCGATTTCCTCCGCCACCGCACCCATCGCCCCCACGGGCACGCAAAGCACCACCAGATCGGCGCCCTGCACCGCCTCGGCGGCGCTGTCGCAGACGCGGTCGCACAGGCCGATCTCGCGGGCCGTGGCGCGCGTCTCGTTTGAGCGCGCATAGCCCGTGACCTCGCCCGCCAATCCGGCGCGTTTGATCGCCCAGAACATCGAGGAGGCAATCAGCCCCAGCCCGATCAATGCAACCCGCCCGTAAACCGGCGCTGCGACTGGCGCGCTCATGACTGTGTCTCCATAAATTGTCCGACCGCATGGGCCACGCGGCGGCACGACGCCTCATCGCCAATGGTGATGCGCAGGCAGTGAGGCAATTTATAGCCCTTGGTCGCCCGCACTATCAGCCCCTGCGCATTGAGATGCGCATTGCAGGCCTCGGCCTGCGCCGCGTCGCGAAACCGCGCCAGAATGAAATTGGCCGAAGACGCATCGGACGCCACGCCGACATCGTCCAAAGCCTTGGCCAACCACCCGCGCAGCCGCGCGTTCTCGGCGCGGCATTTCTCGGCATAGGCGCGATCACGCACCGCCGCCTCGGCGGTCACCAAAGCGGGCTGGCTCAAATTGAACGGCCCGCGGATACGGTTGAGCACATCGATGATCTCGCGCGGCCCGTATCCCCAACCGACGCGCAGCCCGCCCAGCCCGTAAAGCTTGGAAAACGTCCGCGTCATCACCACATTGGGCCGCGCGCTGGCCAAAGCCGCGCCGCCGTCATAGTCCTGCGCATATTCCGCATAGGCGCTGTCGATCACCAAAATCGCATGCGCGGGCACCCCGTCGGCCAAACGGGTCAATTCCGCCTCGCTCAGCATCGTGCCGGTGGGATTGGCCGGATTGGCAATAAACACCAGCCGCGTGCGCGCCGTGCAGCCCGCCAAAATCGCATCCACATCGACCACGCGCTCGCGCTCGGGCACCTCCACGGGCGTCGCCCCCGCCGCCAAGGCCGAAATGCGATACATCGAAAACCCGTGCTCGGTGTGGATCACCTCATCGCCCGCGCCCGCATAGCACTGGCACAAAAAGTGGATCACCTCATCCGAGCCGACGCCGCAGATAATCCGCTCCGGATCAAGCCCGTGCACCTCGCCGATCGCCCCGCGCAAGGCGGCATGATCGGTGCTCGGATAGCGGTGCAGATCATAAGAGGCGCGGCGAAATGCCTCGATCGCCGCCTCGGAGGCGCCAAAAGGATTTTCGTTCGAGCTGAGCTTGACCACCTGCTCGACACCCTCGATTTTCGAGGCCCCCGATTGGTAAAGCTCGATCTCCATAATGCCGGATTGCGGCGTAATCTGCGTCATCGTTAATCTCTCCTGCAAACCTCTTATCCGCGCATCCGCCCCAAGGGAAGAATGAACCCCGCAATAGTTGCCCTACGCGGCATTTCGCCCCCATCACGGCGCAGCAAACCCGCCCGCTTTGCCGGCTCTTCAAATATCCCCGCCGCAGGCTCGGAGCGGCGCAAAACAAACGCGGCCCGCCGCAGCGCCGCCAGTCCCCGCCGCGCGCTGCGCCGTACGCCCTCATGCGCTTAGGCCCTCAGGCCCTCAGGTCGCCAGAACATTGCGAAACTGCCACGGATCGCTTTCGTCGATGTCTTCGGGGAAATGCTCCCAACGGTCCTGCAACGGCGTCCAATCGGTATAATGCGCCTCGACAGGGCCAAGATACGGCCGCTGCACCTCAAGGCATCGCGCGTGATCCATTTCGTCGGCCTCCACGATCCCCGCTTGCGGGTTCTCGAGCGCCCAAACCATACCGGCCAGAACCGCCGATGTGACCTGTAGCCCCGTGGCGTTCTGATAGGGCGCCAGGTCGCGCGCCTCGGCATTGCTGAGCCGCGATCCATACCACAGCGCGTTTTTCGCGTGCCCGTAAAGCAGCACGCCCAATTCATCGATGCCCTCGACGATTTCATCCTCGGCCAGAATGTGATGCACCTGCTGCTGGCGGCCCGATCCGAACATCTCATGCAAGGACAAAACCGCATCATCGCAGGGGTGATAGGCATAGTGGCAGGTCGGCCGGTAGGCCGGTGCCTCGGGCGCGCCGACAGTGTAGTAATCCGAGATCGAGATCGCCTCGTTATGGGTCACCAGATAGCCGAACTGCGGCCCCGGTGTCGGGCACCACGTATGCACCCGCGTGATCGCGCCCGGGCGTTCGAACCAGATCCCCGCACGGCATCCGGTCTCATGCGAATGCGCCGTTTCGGGCATCCATGTCTCATGGGTGCCCCATCCCAATTCGGCAGGCTGGAAGCCCTCGGCGATGAAGCCTTCGACCGACCACGTGTTCACGAAGACGCCGCGCGGGCGCGGGGTGCGGCGCGCTTGGGTGTCGCGCTCGGCGATATGCACGCCCTTGACCCCGAGGCCCTGCATCAGCGCCGCCCATCCGGCGCGATCTTGCGGCACCTGCGCATCGGCCCCCGTATCGCGCGCCAGTTGCAACAATGCCTCCTTGACGAACCAGCTCACCATCCCCGGATTGGCGCCGCAGCACGACACCGCCGTCGTCCCGCCCGGATTGGCGGCTTTCTCGTCGCGCACCGTCTGGCGCAGCGCGTAATTGGTGCGCTCGGCATTCTCGGCCGTGTCGAAATAGAACCCCGCCCAAGGCTCCACCACCGTATCGATATAAAGCACCCCCATCTCGCGGCACAGCTTCATGATATCGAGCGAGGAGGTATCGACGCTCAGGTTCACGCAAAACCCTTTGCCGCCCGCGAACAGCGCGCCCAGAACCTCGCGGTAATTCTCCGGCGTCAGGGCCACCTGTTCGTGGCGGATGCCGCGTTGGCGCAAGAACGTCGCCCCCGCATCCGACGGATCGATCACGCACATCTGTTTCGCGTCATAGTCGAAATGCCGCTCGATCAACGGCAAGGTGCCGCGCCCGATCGATCCAAAGCCGATCATCACAACGGGGCCGTCAATACGGCCATAAACGGGATAGGTCATGGGGCGCTCCTGCGGGCTGCGGGCCGCATCGGCCCGTGAAAAGACATGCGCGTCATAACGGGACGCATAGGCGCGGGGCAAAGAAAATCCGCCCGCCACAAAGAAAAAGGGCCGCTCCTTTCGGTGCGGCCCTTCCTCGACTGGATCGGCGCAGGCTTAGTTCTGCGCGTAGAATTCGATCACGAGGTTCGGCTCCATCATCACCGGATAGGGCACATCCCCCAAACCAGGAGTGCGCACGAAGGTCGCTTTCATTTTCGAATGGTCCGCTTCGATGTAATCGGGCACATCGCGCTCGGCCAATTGGGTGGCCTCGATGACAACGGCGATCTGCTTGGAGCGCTCGCGCACTTCGATCACGTCACCCTCTTTCACACGGTAGGAGGGGATGTTGACGCGTTTGCCGTTCACGGTCACATGGCCGTGGTTCACGAACTGGCGCGCCGCAAAAACGGTGGCCACGAATTTCGCGCGGTAAACAACGGCGTCGAGACGGCGCTCGAGCAGACCGATCAGGTTCTCACCGGTGTCGCCTTTGACACGCTCGGCTTCGCCGTAGATGCGGCGGAACTGCTTTTCGGTCAGATCGCCGTAATACCCTTTGAGCTTTTGCTTGGCGCGCAGCTGCAGACCGAAGTCCGACAATTTACCCTTGCGGCGCTGGCCGTGCTGACCGGGGCCATATTCGCGGCGGTTGACCGGCGATTTTGCGCGGCCCCAGATGTTTTCGCCCATGCGGCGATCGATTTTATACTTGGCAGACGTGCGTTTGGTCACGGCTGATATCCTTTCGGTTTGGACCCGCTGCAAAATGCGGCGGATGGAAAGGGCGTTGTCCTCTGGCCGAAGCCCGACAGGCATCCCCTTGCGGGGGCCACCAACACCAATGAAAGCGCGCTTATACAGCCGCGCGAGGGCGTGTCAACAGATTCCCGCGCCTCAATGCGGCGGCCCGCGCAGCACAGGGTAAATCAGGCCGCGTCATGCCCCATAATCGCCGCCTCGGAGGCGCTCAGGTTGCGGCGCGCAAAATCGCCGTAGCTTTGCGCATCTTGCTCCAGCTGCGGCAGATGTTCGAGCAAACGCCGACGGTCGTCAGGGCTCAGCGTGCCCAGCGCCGCATTGGCCGGATGGAAGCTTTCGGTTTCGACCCCATTGGCCCAAACGATCTGATGCGAGGGCAGCAGCAGATGCACATAGGTCACCTGACGCACCTTCAAATCCACCACGATATTGGACCCGTTGACCAGATCACGCGCCGCGACCAACACTTCGGAGGTGTTGAACAGCGCCCGCGCCTCGTCGCCCTTGATCAACATCCGGTGCTCGGGCGAGACCAAAAGCTCGGCATCGGGGCGCTCGACGCCCAAAGCGCCGGTGCGGATCCGGATCGGGCGCAGCTTGGGCATCGCAAAGAGCCGCGCGCCGCTCATCCGGCGCGATCCGGTCCATTGGATTTCCTGCGCGCCGCTGTCCTTGGTCAAAACCTTGTCGCCCTCGCGCAGCTCTTCGACCGCGCGCAGCCCGTCCTCGCAGCGGATCATCGTGCCAGGGGTAAAGCAAATCACCCCGCCGTCACCCGCCGATGCGCTTTGCTGCGCGGCGATATCCAGCGTGTGATGCACCACCCAAAGATCGACGCCCTTGGGGGGCAATTCATTGAGAAACATGAGCAAAGGCGCCGCACCGCCGCCGACCTCGATCAAGGTCACCGTATAGGTTTTTGCCCCGTCGGTGACCACGAAACTGCTGTCTGCAAGGGGGGCGGCGTAATCGGCCTCGCCCATCGGGGCACTGCGCGCCACGGCGCTGCCCACGAGGCGGCGCACCATACGCGCCGCGCGTTTGCGAAGATCTGCTTCGCCATCCGCCTGTTCAAGCCGCATCACATCGTTTGGTCCGTCCACCCGCACAGCGTCCCCGTGCCAAGACCACGCCGCGCCCACGTTCAACGCCTGAAGGGGCGGGGCGGATAAACCGTCGACTTCCGTCTGCGACAAGGAGATGACGAACGTGCCTCGAAAGCCCGTTTTCATACCTGTCTACTGCCTCGTTTTTATTTTTTATTAAGCAATCGTTAACAGAGACAATTGCCCCTGCAAACCCTTGTCTTCACGTCAAAGATGCGAAGAGTTGCAACTGTGGCAGAAAATCAAAAGTCGAGGTTGAGCCGCAGCGAGCCGAGAACCTGCCCCTCGCCCTGCCCGACGAATTCCTCGCCCAGATAGGTCAGCCCGTAAAACACGCTGCTGCTTTCGCCTTGCCAATGCACGCCAAAGCGGGCACGCGAGCGCGCATCGCTGAGCGCATAGCCGCGGCTTTCGGGCAGGAAAATGCTGCTGTCGACGGCGGCCATATCGGCCCCGAGGACAAAGCTATAGCCGGTCTCGCCGTTCTCGGTGGTGCGGTAGCGTTGGCCACTGACCGGATCGCGCACCAGCAATTCGCCCATGCCCACCGATCCGATGGTCATATCCGCGCCCACGCGCAGCAAGGTCTCGGCCCCCGCGCGCGCCTCGACAAAGGGGCGCAATTGCGCGCCGCCAAGGCTCAGATCGCGCCCCGCCTCGAACACCAATGTCGGATGGATGCCGTCGCCGATCTGCGCATCGCGCACCGCCGCCGAGGCCGCGCCGCGTCCCAAAAGATCGTGCAGGCCGGTTTGAAACCCGTCCAGCCCCGTCTGTTTGCCCGTCACCACCAGATCGGCGCCAAGGGCAAATTCGGTCTGGCCGCGCGCAAAATGCGTATGCGCCCCCAAAGACAGCGCCCCCGCAAAGGGCCGATCCCCTGCGGCGGGGCTGCTCAAATTGTCGGGGGCCATGATCTCGCCGGAAAAGCGCAATTCGATCACCTCGCCCATCTGCGAGGGCAAGGCCCCCGCCCAAGGCGCGCGCGCATAGATGCGGCTTGAGGCGACCGATCCGGTGCGCCAGCGGTCCTGCCCGTCGCCAAGCAGATCATTGGTCACCAAACGCCCATAGCCGATTTTGAAAAACCCGCCCTTGGCGATATCGCCCTCGACGCCGGCGGCCTGCGGCGCAACCTCGCCATCGGCGGGCACATCCGCCTCGCTACCGGCCCGAAGAGGGGCGGCAAACAGCGCGGCGCAGACCGCGGCGGCCAGAGTTGCAGCATGGAACGGCGAGGAGAATCGGGGCATGCGTATCGGGTCCAAATCGGGCAAGGCAGTTACCCTGACCCTAGCCAAAGCGCCCGCGCCGCGCCACCGCCCGCAGCCGCGCGCGCGCATAAACCCCCAAAGGTGCGGCGAAATTGCAGCAAAGCCCGCCCCGCCCCCCCGTATTTCCCCAGCTTGCCAAAGCGGATATTTGGGCGCAGGGTCTACCCCAAATCGCGCCCCGCGCGCCCTCTCTCACCTCGCATTCTACGGAGCCGCTTCATGGACAGCACCCTGCATGGCAATGACATCGAAAAAATCGTCTCGGCCGACCGCGCCCACGTCTGGCATCACCTGACCCAACATAAACCTTTTGAAACCGGCGCGCCGCGCATCATCACCGAAGGGCGCGGCATGCGCGTTTGGGACCAGAACGGCAAGGAATACCTCGATGCGGTGTCGGGCGGCGTCTGGACCGTCAATGTCGGCTACGGGCGCGAACGCATCGCCGATGCGGTGCGCGACCAATTGGTGCAGCTGAACTATTTCGCCGGTGCCGCCGGATCGATCCCTGGCGCGCTGTTTGCCGAAAAGCTGCTCACCAAAATGCCGGGGATGAGCCGGATGTATTATTGCAATTCGGGCTCGGAGGCCAATGAGAAGGCCTTTAAAATGGTCCGCCAGATCGCCCATAAGAAATACGGCGGCACCAAGCATAAAATCCTCTACCGCGCGCGCGACTATCACGGCACGACCATCGGTTGCCTGTCGGCGGGCGGGCAACAAGAGCGCAACGCCCAATACGGCCCCTTTGCCCCGGGGTTTGTCGAAGTCCCCCATTGCCTTGAGTATCACAAGGAGGACCAAGACCTCGGCCATCTGTCGGGCGCCGATTACGGCCGCGCCGCCGCCGATGCGATCGAGGCGGTGATCTTGCGCGAAGGGCCCGAAACCGTTGGCGCGCTTTGCCTTGAGCCGGTCACCGCAGGCGGCGGCGTCATCGTCCCGCCCGAAGGCTATTGGGCGCGCGTGCAGGAGATTTGCCGCAAATACGACATCCTTTTGCATATCGACGAAGTGGTCTGCGGCGTCGGGCGCACGGGCACATGGTTCGGCTATCAACACTACGGGATCGAGCCGGATTTCGTCACCATGGCCAAGGGCGTGGCCTCGGGCTATGCCGCCATCGCCTGCCTTGTCACCACCGAAGAGGTGTTTGACATGTTCAAGGCGCAGCCCGACGATCCGCTCGATTACTTCCGCGATATCTCGACCTTTGGCGGCTGCACGGCGGGGCCGACGGCGGCTTTGGTCAATATGGATATCATCGAAGAGGAGGGCCTGCTCGACAACACCACCGCGATGGGCGCGCGCCTGATGGGCAACCTTTCGGCGCTGGCCGAAAAACACGAGGTGATCGGCGATGTGCGCGGCGCGGGATTGTTCTGCGGCGCCGAATTGGTCAGCGACCGCACCGCCAAAACCCCCGTCGATGAAAAGCTCGCCGCCAAAGTCGTCGCCGAATGCGGGGCGCAGGGCGTGATCATCGGCGCGACCAACCGCTCGGTGCCTGGCTATAACAACACGCTGTGCTTCTCGCCCGCGCTGATCGCGACCGAGCAAGACATCGACGCCATCACCGGCGCGGTCGACGCCGCGCTCACCCGCGTCTTTGGCTAGCCCTCTGGGGCGCAGGCCATCGGCAAAGGCAAACAAAAAACGGCGCTGCGCGGATCCCCGCAGCGCCGTTTTTGACATCCTGAGTCTGCCCTTCGATTTTACACTTCGATTTTACTGCGGCGCGGGCGCGCTATTTGCCGCGCCACGTCGAGAGCCAGCGCGAAAACCGCCCGCGTTTTTGGGCAATATTATCGCCCGCCGCTTCCCATCCGTCCTCGACATCCTCAAGCAAAGGGTCGATCGAACGCTCGCGAAACTGCAGCCAGATGCGCCGCACCATCAGCAAAAGCACCAAAAGCACCGCAAGGAAAATCGTGTTGAACCACGGCCATCCGGTGCCGACATCGGGGCCTGCCACGGGTTTGACCGCCACCGCATTGGGATAGATCGAGAAAAACTCGTTGCGCCAGCCGTAATGGGTGATCTTGACCCATGTCGGATTGCTCTTGGTCGAAATTTCATCCCCCGCCTCGGCCTGCAGGTTCGAGCTGTCGAACTTGAAATAGGGCGGCCAGATCCATCCGGTGTCCTCATTGCGATAGACCATCACCTTGCCGTTCGGGCGCACCGTGTTGATCAGCCGGATATCGCGGGTGGTGCCATCGACATTGCCGCTGTCCGCTTGGGCGTAAAAGCGGCGGTTAAAGCCGGTGAAATCGGTGCGGATCACCTCGGTCGCGGTCACCCGCACGATGTCATGTTGCGGCAGGACATAGTGAAAGAACGCAAAGGTGATCAGCGCCAGAACCGCGTAGAAGATCCATTTCATATAATACAGCATATCCAGCCTCAGGAAAAATTATTCAAATAGATCAAGACGATCACCGCCAAGACCGGCAGCACAAAGATCAACCAGATCAATTTTTTGCGCAGCGACCCCTCATAGGCCGCCATGCCCTCTTCGATATAGGCCCTGCGCGCCGGATCGTCAGCCCCCAAGGGCGCGTTTTCATGCGCCGCGTCCCAGCGTTTCTCCAGTTTCTCGCGCCGCACAGAGCGCGAATAAAGCGAGACGATGAAATAGATCGCCGTCAATCCGATGGCGCCCAAAAGCGCCAGCCGCGCAAATCCCATCATCGCCGCTTCTCCTTGGATCTGGATTTCGATTTCGACTTGCCGCTCTTTTTACCCCATTTTTCGGGCTTGTCCCCCGTCTTGTCCCCTGTCTTGTCCCCCACCTTGTCCCACGGCCCCGATGCGCCGCGCACCGCGCGTCTGGCGCGCGCGGCGGCCACGGCGCCCCATGGGCCGACCCGCGTCACAAGGTCCTCGCGCGGGGGCGGGCCGCTGTCATCCATCGGCGCGTCATGGGCAAAAAGCGCCGCGCGCGCGCCCGCCTTATCGGCCTGATAGGCGCGCTGCAGATAGTCCGCCACATAGGCTTTCTTGGCCTCCGGCCAGCCCGCATAAAGCTTGTAAAACAGGTCCTTATGGCAAATGAACAATTGCCGGATATCCTTGGGCGCCAATTGCGCCAAGAGCATGTTGATCAAATCGCGCTGCGGCACATCGGCGGCGCGCAGCGTATAGAAATAGGCCGGATGCTCGGAGGTGATATTGGGCCATTTGCCCGCCCCTGTCGCCCAGCGCAGCATCGCCTCCAAACCATAGAAGGCCTCGGGCAGGGCCTCGCCGTAGCGCCGCGCAAGCCGGTGCAAGACATTGGCATCATTGCCGATTTCCACGCCGTCTTGCCCCGCCACCGCATCCACGGCAATGAATTCCATCTTCTGGCGCAAGATCGCCGCCGCATCCACGCCGCGCGCCTTGACGATCGGTTCGACCAATCCGTTATCCGCCAGATAGCGCGCAATCGCATTGCGGTCGGTGATGTCGATCACCCGCTCCACCGGCACAGGGCCAAGATCATCAGCCTCCGGCGCGATCACCGCAGGCTGGGTCAGATCGCGCAGCACATAAAGCCCGCCAAAATGCGCGGTCCAAAAATCACCCTGCTCGAATTCGGTATGCTTTAGCTGCACCGGCACCCGCGCAAAATCGCCCGCTTGACGCGACAGATCGATCATCTCGCCGATCAGCGCCTCGTCATACCACGCGTTTTCCTGCGCCATAAAGCGGTCCACGCGCGCCGCCAAAGCCGCCACCCCCGCAAGGCTGCCTTCGGTGGTATCGGCCTCGACCGTGATCTTGCGCAGATCGAACAATCGCGCGGGGCTGTCGAGGCGGTAGACCGAATTCATCAACTCGCCCGCCAGCGCATCGCGCGCCGTCAGCGCGAAAATCTGCGCCTCGTTGGCGTCGATAAAGCCGCGCAGAATCCCCCGCGAGGTGGAAAATTTCGCCCCCAACAGCGGCGCGCGCTTTTGCTCGGGCGAGAGCAGGATGAATTGCCGGTTACAGCCCCCTTGATTGAGATAGAGATGATCGCCAAGCTCCTCGCCCACCTCCGGCGAATAGCCTGAAATATCGACGTAAAACTCCTCCAGCTTGGTCTCATGCCCCGTCAGCTTTTTGAGCGCACGGTTGTAGCGCGCCACCAAAGCGGGGCTGTCCACCGCAAAGAGATTGCCGAACATCAGGCCCTTTTGGATGAGACGTTTCATCGGCGCACCCCTCCCGCGGGGCGGCGCTGCGCCGCCCATCCCGCCCCGATACGCGGGTCGGAAAAAGGCGCGATAGGAGTAGGGGCCTTAGCCATTCTTCCCCTCCAGATAGCGCCGCTTGGCCTCTTCTTGGCGGCCAAAATCGCGCACCATATTGTCGATCGCCACCTCGTCGCTTTTGTCGGCGTAGCGAAACTCGCTGTCGGCGTAGCGGTTGATCTCTTGCAAGACCATTTGCGGCGTCACCTTGACGCGCAGATCCTCGATCATCGCCTTTTTGGTCTCGTAATCCTTGAACAAGAACAGGTCGGGGTTTTCCATCCACGCGTCGGGCAATTCGAAATCCATCGACCGGACCTTGACCGCATCGGTGATATTCTTGATCGCGCGTCCTGTGAACCGCGGGTCCGCCTCTTGGATCGCCTTGAGATAGCCGCCCAGTTTGGCAATCGTATCAAGCGCGCCGATCTTTTCCTCGACGCGGGCGAAAACCTCGATCAATCCGGCCTCTTGCGGGCGGTTGTGGCCCTCGAAACTGGCCGCGACGGCGCGTTTGATTTCCTGCGCGGCAAAGACCTCGTGATCGCCCAGAGGGATGTCGTGGTGCTTGCCCATCAAGAGCGCCAGAATGTCGATGTAATCCTCGCGCGTTTGCGGCCCGTCGATCAAAAACCGCGCCCCCGCCCGTTGGCGCAGGGCGTCATCGACGTTTTCGGGATAATTCGAGAACATGCCAAAGGTGCAATTGCCGCGCACCACCGTATTGGCCCCTGCAAAGCTTTCCATCAACACCGCCGTGATCTCAAGCTGCCCCGCCGAGGATTGCCGGTCCCCGCGTTTGCCCGCCAATTGGTCGATATCATCGATGGTGCCGAACCCGATCACCGTGGGGTCGAGCACCGTGTTGATAAAGGCTTTGGCGTTCTGGCCCGATTTGCCTTGATAGCTGTCGATATTGTCGGTCGACAGGTTTTGATAGCGGAACGGATATCCCGCCACGGCGCAATAGTCATTGAGCAATCCGGCCATCATCTGGATCAGCGTGGTCTTGCCGGTCCCCGGTTTGCCGTCGCCCATAAAGGTGAAAATAAACCCGCCGAGTTCGGCAAACGGGTTCAATTTGCGGTCGAAATCATAGGCCATGAGCATTTTGGCCAAACGCATGGCTTGGTATTTGGCGATATGGTTGCCGACGACCTCATGGGGCTTTTTGAAGGTCATGGTCAGGGTCGTGCCCTTGCCCTTGGAGGCGGGGGTAAAGCCGCGCAGGGTCAGATCATCGGCCTCGATGCGCCAGCTTGCGCCCGTGAAAGCCTGAAGTCGCGGGGCGGTTTGGGCGCGCAGGGCGATTTTCTCCATCGCCTGTTCGGCATAGGCCGCGATCACCGCCACCAGCCGCGCATCATCCGTGCCCAGCGCGGCAATGTCTTGGTCAAGCTCCCAGATCATCCCGTGCAGCGCCAGTTGCGCGTTGTCGGTCAGGATTTCCTCGACCTCGCCCACCTCGACCGTGGTCTCGCCCAAAAGCGGCCCGATCAAAAACGCCGCCGCATTGGCGAAAACGTAAGTGACGCACAAAGCCTCGGCGGCGAGAAGCTCGGAGAACTCCGATTTGCGGGCGTCGGACAAGCCGCCCTCAAGATTGGCACGTTTGAGCGCCGTCAATCCGGTCGCCTCGCCGTAGGTCTCGCCCACCGCCAGAGCAATCGCCAAAGCGCGGCGCAGCGCATGCAGGGCGCTGGCCTGCGCCGGAGAGACCAGAGGATCGGCGGCGCCCGCCCCCTCGATCGTGGCGGCCAGTTGCACCCCCTCGGGCCGCGCGGTCGAACGCGTCACCAAACCCGGTGTGGTGCTGCGAAACCGCCGCCGCGTGCCGATCCCCGCCGAGCGTTCGGGCGCGGCAGAGGCCTCTTTGCCCTTGCCGATGCGCGGGGTGTGATCGACACCCTCGATCATCGCGGTCGCCGCCGCGTAATGTTTGGTGATATCGCCCTCGCGCAGCTCCATCAGATCGCTGGTCAAACTCATCTCTTACGCC
Organism: Litorivita sp. NS0012-18; assembly: GCF_040371945.1. Classification (NCBI taxonomy): domain Bacteria; kingdom Pseudomonadati; phylum Pseudomonadota; class Alphaproteobacteria; order Rhodobacterales; family Paracoccaceae; genus Litorivita; species Litorivita sp. NS0012-18. Next base: position 1,351,442 of record NZ_BAABWS010000001.1, read on the forward strand.
TTCTCGCTTCGCACGCCGCCCAGTGGCGCGCGCCTTTACCTATAGCTCAACACCCGTCCTTGCGGGCTGACCACGAATTTGCGGATGCTCTCGAAGCCCGCGGGGCGCATTTCTTCGAGCGCCTGATAGGGCCGTTCGGGCAGGATGATCATCCGCTCGGTCGATGTGGCCCCCGTATCCGCGCCGCGCCCCGAAAACGGGTCGAGCGCATAGACCTCGCGCTCCACGGTGCTCAGCCATCCGGCGCGCTCCTCGCGCACCTTTTCGGACGAGAGCACCTCAAGCGTCCACGCCATCGCCCAATCTTGGCCCATCGGCGCCTTGGCGCTGGCCAGAACCTCGGCAATCGGCCCCGACTGGCGGGTGAAGGCATGGCTATACATCGGCCCCAGATGGAAGCGGCGCAAACGTTTGGGGTGCAGATCGTCAAAGCTTTCGTCAAACCCCGCCGCAATCGTCACCAGTTTCAGCCCGCCCAAGGCCTGCCCCATCAAATGCGCCTGCACCTCGGGCCATCGGCGCTGATCCCTGGCCAATGCGTATTTGCCGCTGTCCTCCACCTCCATGATATAGACGGCGGGCAGGTTGTATTGGCTGTCATAAACCGCCCAATGCAGCACATAACGGCGGCGCATATCGCGCCCCTCGCCACTGTTCTCGATCCAGATCGCCTCGGGATCATTGCGCGCCCAAAACAGCCCGCCCTTGGCCAGTTCCTCGTAATAGAGCCGCTGGCTAAGCGCATATTGCAGCTTGACCGGCACCTCGTAATCACTGGTGATCTTTTGCACCATATCGGCCTTGAGCTGCGCCGCGCTTGGCGCCTGCGCCAGATGGCGTTCGGCTTGCAGCGCGTCATTGGCCATGACCAAAAGCTCCGCCGCCACGGGAAAACCGCTCTCGACCGCGTCAAAGCTCATGGCGGTCAAAAACCGCTCGCTCGCCTTGCCGGTCATCAGGTATTTGAGCGCCAGCGCCTTGAAGGTAAAGCCCAGCGCCACCTGATAGCGGCCCAGAATATCGACATCCGTATCGCTCAACCGCCCTTCGGCGCGCATCTGCGCCGCCACGCGCCCCATATGGGCGGTGATCGCCTCGAATTTGGCGAAATAGCGCCGCGCCGCGAACCCGTCGGTGAGCGCCACATGGTCGCGCGTGAGATCGGCGGCGCTCATGGCGCGCTCTGCCCATGGAAGCGGCGCATCGGATCAGCCCCCGTAAAGGTTCTTGTCATGCTGCTCGACGATCTTCTCGAAGCGGCGCGCAAAGCGTTCGTCCGCCTTGGCCTTGGCCTCCAGAACCTGCCGCGCAAAGACCATATTATCCGCGTGACCTTCGAGCATGTCGGCCATCCGCTGGTTCGTCGCCGTGCCGATCGCCGCCATAGAGGCCTGTGCCTCCTTGTCGGTTTCCACCCCGATCTCGTTGATCCGGTGCGCGACGTCCTGTTGCTGCGCGGTCTTGAGCGATTTGGTCAAAGCGTCATACAAAACAACACGTTGCTTGGTGTCCGTTTGCAGTTTGTTGATCAAAACCATCTGCGTCGCGGCCTGGTTTTGCAAACTGTCGACCCATGTCTTGCCCTTCTCGATATAGCGCTCGAGCGTCTGGCTCTTGGCCAATTTGACCTGCTCGTCCTGCACCATCGCGTTATAGGCCTTGTTCAGATCGGCCAATTGCGTCTCCAGCCGCGTGCGCGCGGCGGCGTCCTGCTCGACCGAGATTTTATTCTCCAATTCGATGATCTTGGGATCCATCGCCAGAATTTCGGCCCGCACGGCCTCCAATTCGCCCACGGTAAATTCGCGCTCGTCCAGCGTGCCGGTCAGGTTGTCCTCGACCCGCGTCTTTTGCTCTTCGAGCACCGCCAATTGCCCTTGCAACAGCTGTGTGATCACATCGGATTTGGCGATGAGGTCTTGCAGCTTGTCGTCGATGCTGGCGGTTTTCATCCGCTCTTGGCGCATCGATTCCGATTTGGCCTTGGCGAAAATCCCGACAAAGCTTTCCCATCCGGTTTTCGAGCGCATCTCGTTGAAGTCTTTGGAAAAGGCCGATGTCACATCGTCCAGCCCCATGATCAATTCGGCGATATTGGCGTTCATCACCTCGGTATGGGCGTGCACATCCTCAAGCGTGGCGTTCTCGATGTCGATATTCGCCTCGCCGCTGTCGATCTTGCCGCGCGCGCTCTCGATCCGGCTGGTCAGTTCGGAGATTTTCGCCTGCGCGGCTGCGACCTGCTCTTGGCTTTCGCGCATCTGGGTTTCGAAATTGGCCATCACTTATCCCTCATGAAATCGTCGTTACAAATGGGATATGGGAAGATGTAACACCAATTTACATACCCCCGCCCCCGCTTTGTTTGAACTGTTGCAAAACCGCCAATGGAAGGGAAGGAAAATCCGGCGCGGCGCGCGGCCGATTGCGCTTGGCGCCCCGATGAGAGGCTCGCGCGCCCGACCCTGCCAGCCTGACCCTGCGCGTTTTGCTCCGCCCGTTCTAACCCGCCAGCCCGACCGACCCAGCCAGCCCGACCCTGCCCGCGCCGCGCAAAATCGCACCGACGCAATACCGACAAAATACCGACGTGATACCGACCGCCAAATCGCGCCCCCGAACCGCAGCAAAAACCCGCCCGAAAGCGGGCGCAAAATGCCGCGCCCGCCCTGCCCTGACGGGCGCGGCGATCGGGGCCAGAGGCGCGGGATGCGCCGCCCCCGCGCGCGCCTAGGCGATCACATTATGTGCCGGTCCATAGGGGAATTTTGTGATGTTCTCGGCGCCGTTTTTCCCAATGATTAGAATATCATGCTCGCGATACCCGCCCGCGCCCGCCATGCCTTCGGGGATCGTCAGCATCGGCTCCATCGACACCACCATGCCCTCTTCGAGCACCGTGTCGATATCCTCGCGCAGCTCCAATCCCGCCTCGCGCCCATAGTAATGCGACAAGATGCCAAAGCTGTGCCCATAGCCGAAACTGCGATATTTCAAAAGATCCCGCTCGGCATAGAAGGCATTGATTTCTTTGGTAATTTCATCGCATCTTGCGCCCGGCTTGATCAAGGACAGCCCCAGTTCATGCGCCGCCACATTGGCCTCCCAAATCGCCAAGGAGGCCGCATCGACCTCTCCCAAAAACAACGTGCGCTCCAAAGCCGTGTAGTATCCCGAGATCATCGGAAAGGTATTGAGGCTCAAAATATCGCCCGTTTTCAAAGCTCTAGAGGTCACCGGATTATGCGCCCCATCGGTGTTGATCCCCGATTGGAACCACACCCAAGTGTCGCGATATTCGGCATCGGGAAAGGCGCGGGCAATCTCCAACTCCATCGCATCGCGCCCCGCCATGGCCACGTCGATCTCCCGCGCGCCAAGCGTGATCGCCTCGCGGATCGCCGCCCCGCCCAGATCCGCAATCCGCGCGCCCTCGCGGATAAGCGCCTGTTCCGCAACAGATTTTACCATCCGTTGCCGCATCATCGCCTCGGAGATATCCAAGATCACCATCGGGTCGAGATGATGTTCGAGCGCATCGCGCATCTGCAGCGTCAGGTGATCGCCCTCATATCCGACCACCTCGTCGCCATCGACAATGCTGGCAATCGCGCGCCAGAAATTGCCCCTCGCCCAATCGGTATAGGTCAGGCTCTCGCAATGACTGCGCCGCCACGGTTGCCCCGCGTCAATCCCCGCCGAAATCACCACCGCACGATCCTCGGTCACGACGAGCCCATAGGGCCGCCCGAAGCTGCAATACAAAAAGCCCGAATAATAGGCGATGTTTTGCATCGAGGTCAGAACGGCCGAACTGACCCCCATCTCCTCCATCACCGCGCGCAAACCGGAGAGCCGCGCAGCATATTCCTCGGGCGCAAACGGCAATGTCGCGCGCGCCCCGTTGGGCATAAATTCAAAAGCAGTGCGTTCAGTCATCATGACCTCCCCAAACAAAGAAAGGTCCCGGCGTTCAGGACTGTTCGGCCTCAAAACCGGAAGACGCCATCCTCCGCAGCCGTAGGGCTTGCTACCATGGCGCTTCCATCAAGGCACGTGAAAACCGCAGCGCAGGATTGCGCCCTTGCGCCTCTCGCGCGCCTTGCCAATAGTAGCGCCCAAGCGCCCGCGCTTTATGCGCCCGCAAGATCGTCTGCGCCGCCGACCGGTGTCGCCGCCAACCATCAAAGGCCCACCATGACCCAGCCCCTGCGCAATTTGATCACCGATGTGGCCGGCCTGAGGGTCGGCAATGCCTCTGACGACGCGATCAAAACCGGCTGCACCGTGCTCGTCGGGGATGCGCCCTTTACCGCGGGCGTGCATGTCATGGGCGGCGCGCCCGGCACCCGCGAAACCGATCTTTTGGCCCCCGACAAAACCGTCGAGCAGGTCGATGCTCTGGTGCTTTCGGGCGGATCGGCCTTCGGGCTGGATGCGGCCTCCGGCGTTGCGGATGCGCTGCGCGCGCAGGGGCGCGGCTTTGTCGTCGGCGATCAAAACGTGCCCATCGTGCCTTCGGCCATCTTGTTCGACCTGATCAATGGCGGCGACAAAAACTGGGCCGAGAACCCCTATAAATCCCTTGGCCGCGCGGCCTTGGGCGCGGCCGCCGAGACCTTCAATCTGGGCAGCTACGGCGCGGGCACCGGCGCGCTCACCGCCAATCTCAAAGGTGGGCTAGGCTCGGCCTCGATCCGCCTGCCCTCCGGCCATACCATCGGCGCGCTGGTCGCGGTCAATGCGCTTGGCGCGGCCACCGTAAACGGCGGCCCGCATTTTTGGGCCGCGCCTTTCGAACAGGGCGGCGAATTCGGCGGCAAAGGCACCGCAACAGACTACGGCGACACCCATACCCCGCCGACCAAAATGGGCGCCCGCGCCGATGCGCCCGCCAATACCACCATCGGCATAATCGCCACCGACGCGGACCTCACGCAATCGCAATGCACCCGCCTTGCCACCGCCGCCCATGACGGCTTTGCCCGCGCGCTCTTCCCTGCCCATACCCCGATGGACGGAGACCTGATTTTCGCCGCCGCCACCGGCGCGCGCGCACTGCAAAACCCCGCCGCCGATACGCTCTATCTTGGCCACGGCGCCGCCACCGTCATGGCCCGCGCCATCGCCCGCGCCGTGTTCCATGCCCGCGCCGCCGCTGGCGACGTGATGCCGACCTATGCGGACACCCACGGCTGACCCTTTGCAGGTTCCGCAAATATCCCCGCCGGAGGCGCAGATCGGCCACAACCGCTCCCGCCGCTTTCTCTGGACAAGCCGCGCCCTAAATGCTCTGCAAAGAGACACACCTCAGGAGGACACATCATGCCCGCTCAAACCGATCTCAAATCCTTGCTCAAAGACCCCAGCCTTCTGGTCGAAGCCGCCTATCTGGACGGCACATGGACCGCAGGCGAGCAGGGCACATTCGAGGTCACCAATCCCGCCCGCGGCGATGTGATCGCCAATGTCGCCGACCTGAGCCGCGCACAGATCGCCAAAGCCATCGAAGCCGCCGCAAAGGCGCAAAAAGACTGGGCCAAGTTGACCGGCAAGGAGCGCGCCGCCCTCTTGCGCAAATGGTTCGATCTGATGATGGAGAACCAAGACGATCTGGGCACCATCTTGACCGCCGAGCAAGGCAAACCCCTCGCGGAGGCCAAGGGCGAGATTGCCTATGGCGCCTCCTTCATCGAGTTTTTCGGCGAAGAGGCCAAACGCAATTACGGCGAAACCATCCCCGGTCACCAGCGCGACAAACGCATCACGGTGATCAAGCAACCCATCGGCGTTGCCGCCTCGATCACCCCGTGGAATTTCCCCAATGCGATGATCACCCGCAAGGCTGGCCCCGCCTTGGCCGCCGGATGCGCCTTTGTCGCGCGCCCCGCCAAGGAAACCCCGCTTTCGGCGCTGGTGCTTGCGGTTCTGGCCGAGCGCGCGGGCATCCCCAAAGGCGTGTTCTCGGTGGTCACCTCCTCGCGCGCCTCCGAGGCGGGCAAGGAGTTTTGCGAGAACCCCTTGGTGCGCAAACTGACCTTTACCGGCTCGACCGAAGTGGGGCGCATCTTGCTGCGCCAAGCCGCCGATCAGGTGATGAAATGCTCGATGGAGCTGGGCGGCAACGCGCCCTTTATCGTCTTTGACGACGCCGATCTCGACGCCGCCGTCGAGGGCGCGATCATGTGCAAATTCCGCAACAACGGCCAGACCTGCGTATGCGCCAACCGCATCTATGTGCAAGCGGGCGTCTATGACGAATTCGCCAAACGCCTCAAGGCGGCGGTCGGCAAGATGAAGGTCGGCGACGGCATGGCTCAAGGCACGGATTTCGGCCCGCTGATCAACGCCGAGGCCGCCGATAAGGTCAAGGAACATATCGCCGACGCCACATCCAAAGGCGGCGAAGTGATCTTGGGCGGGGACCAGATGGAGGGCAATTTCTTTGCGCCCACCATCGTCACCGGCGCCACCCGCGAGATGGCCGTGGCCACCGAAGAGACCTTTGGCCCCTTCGCGCCCCTGTTCAAATTCGAAGACGAGGACGAGGTGATCGATTTGGCCAATGACACGATTTTCGGCCTCGCCTCCTATTTCTACGCCAAGGATCTGAGCCGCGTTTACAAGGTGGCCGAAGCCCTCGAATACGGGATCGTCGGGGTGAACACCGGCATTATCTCGACCGAGGTCGCGCCCTTTGGCGGGGTCAAACAATCCGGCCTTGGCCGCGAAGGCAGCCACCACGGGATGGAGGACTATCTGGAGATGAAATACATCTGCATGTCGGTGTAAGGCCCGCCGCAAGGCTTTGCCGATAGGGCATCAGCGCCCACATGGGACAAACAAAAGCCCGCCCCGACACGCCTGTCGGAGCGGGCTTTCTCGCGGCTGGGGGACAACAGACCGCGAGATGGGGTCTGCGTCAGTTCACCGCTTGGCTGTCATAAACGCCATCATCGGCAGAGGCTGCGCGGGTGATCGCAATCTGCCGCGGCTTGAGCGCCTCGGGCACCTCGCGCACCAGATCGACATGCAACATACCGTCGGCATATTCCGCGCCCGTCACACGCACATGATCGGCCAACTGGAACCGGCGCTCAAAGGCGCGCGTGGCAATTCCGCGATGCAGATAGGTCTTTTCGTCGATCTCTTCGGCCTTACGGGCCGTGACGATCAACGCATTCTCGCGCATTTCCACACCCAGATCGCTTTCGGCAAATCCGGCAACGGCAATCGAGATGCGCCAAGCGTCTTCGGCGGTCTTCTCGATGTTATAGGGCGGGTAGCTGGGCGAGGCGGTCTCGGTAGAAATCATCCGGTCCATCATATCGGCGATCTGATCAAAGCCGACAGACTTACGATAGAGCGGAGCAAGGTCAAAATTTCGCATGGGAATCCTCCATTGAGCGATACCAAAAGTGGGCGCGCCTTCCGTCGCGGACAGGCGCAGTCATAAGTCGCGGCAACCCTCATGAGGCGTTGCTGCAAAATCTATCTGGGGATGGGGTTTATCGGTTTCAAGAGGCGCGCGGCGCGCCCTTGAGGCGCGGTCTTGCTGTGCCGTCTTGCTCTGCTGTCTAGCTGTGCCGTCTTGCTCTGCTGTCTAGCTGTGCCGTCTTGCCCTACCGCCTTGCTGTGCGGCGCTACTCTTTGGCGCGCACGAATTTCGCGCCGCCCGAACTGCCAAGCCGCCGCACGGGTGGTTTGCCCGCCCCCATCTTCGCGCCTGCCTTCACCCCGGCCTGCGCGCCGATGGTGATGCGCTTGGCCCCTGCCGATGCGGTCAATCCGCCGCTGCGCGCGCCGCGCAATGCGTGTTTGAGCGAGGCGACAATCGCGGGCAATTCCATGCCAAAGGAAATCATCCCGCCATCCTTTTCGCGCCCCGCCGAGATCAGCGACAAAATCCGCGCCCGCCCGCTTTCGCGCACAAAAACCGGCGCGCCGGATGAGCCAAAGGTCACGTCGCAATCAAAGGCCATCAGCCCCGCCTCGCGCCGCAAAAGCCCGCAGTCCTTTTGCCGCGACAGCGCCTCGGAGCGCCCGCGCCCGTAGGAAACCACGCTCACCCGTTGCCCCACCGCAAGGCCGGAGTGCAAATTGAACGGTTTGGCCGCCGTATCCGGCACCGGATACTCAAGCTTCAAAAGCGCCACGTCATGGCGGGTGTTGCTCGGCCCCGTGCCCCCTGCGGGGCGGTAATCGGGGTCGGCCACGGCGCGGTCGATTTTCATGTCGATGATCGAGCGCCCGTCATGATATCCGGCGCGAAATCGCATTTTTTGCGTCGGCCGCGCCGCACCCGTGCGCCGGTCATAAATACAATGCGCCGCCGTCAGAACCAGATCGGGCGCGATCAACACGCCGGTGCAAAACCCGCCCGCGAAATCAAGCCGCCCGACGGCCTCCCATCCCAAAATATCGCTCGGATGGCCCAGCCGTTTGAGACCGGAATTCTCTGCCCCTGCAGGCAAGGCAAAAAGCGCCGCCGCCACAGCCGCGATGATGCGCCGCGCCGCGCTCATGGTTTGACGAATTTGGCACCATTGGCGCGCCGCGCCGTGCCAACCAATACATGCCCCGCCGCATTGATCCCCAGCCCCTTGCCCGAGGCCAGTTCGGCGCGCAAAATCTCCAAAGGCACCTCAAGCTGCGTGCCAAGCGCCACCTGCTGGCCCTCCACCGTGGCCTTGGCCGAGACCACGGACACGATGCGCGCAACGCCGCCCTCGAAGGAGAAAATCGGCGCGCCGGAGCTGCCGAAATCCACATCGCAAGACATCACCAACGCGCCTTGCTGGCGCGCCATGACGTGGCAAATCTCTTGCAGCGAAGGCGCATCCGAGCGCCCGCGCGCATAGGAGACCACGCCGATTTTCGCGCCCTTGCGCGGGCGGATGTCCGTCTCGAAGGGGCGCACTGTCGTGTTGCGAATGGGGTGGTGCAACTCCAGCAAAGCCACGTCATTGCGCACCCGTTCGGCGCCGACCTCGCCGTCATAGACATATTCGGGATGCACAACCGCGCGTTTGATCCAGCGATAGGCCGAAGCGCGCCCGTTGCGCCATCCGGCCAGAAACTCGATTTTCTCGTGGTCGATCCGCGCCTTGCTGTCCTTGTCAAACAGGCAATGCGCCGCCGTCAGCACCAGATCGGGCGCGATCAAAGCGCCGGTGCAAAATCCGCGCCCGTCCACGTCCAAACGGCCCACGGCCTCCCATCCACGGCTGTCGTCGATGGTGTCGAGACGGCGCAATTGCGCATCCTGCGCCGCCAATGCCAGCGGTGCAAACGCCAAGAAAGCACATGTAATCAATCGGATAGCGCTCAGCATCCCAATCCCTCAAGGTTTTGTTAGCCTTGAGTAACCCGCGCTTGCGGCGAAAATAGGGCAGATCAGCGCAAAATCGGAACCGGCTGCGCGCGGGCGGTCTCGGTGCGCATCGCGGGCGGTTTCGGCCCGCCCGTGGCCCAATCGAGCAACTCGACCGTATGCACCACCGGCACGCCCGCCCCCGCGCCCAATTGCATCATGCAGCCGATGTTGCCCGCCGCAATCACCTGCGGCTTGAGCGCCTGCAAACTGGCGAGTTTGCGCGCCTTAAGCTGGCCGGAAATCTCCGGCTGCATCAAATTATAGGTCCCCGCCGAGCCGCAGCACAGATGGCTGTCCGCAGGCTCCAGAACCGTGAACCCCGCCCGCGCCAAAAGCGTTTTGGGATGGGTCTTGATTTGCTGCCCGTGCTGCAAGGAGCACGCCGCGTGATAGGCCACAGACAAGGGCGCGGCCCCGCCTTGGGGCAGGTCCAGATCCATCAATACCTCGCTGATATCCTTGGCCAAAGCGCTGATTTTATGCGCTTTATCGGCAATGTCGGAATTGCGGAACATATGGCCGTAATCCTTCACGGTCGTCCCGCAGCCCGAGGTATTGATCACGATGGCGTCCAATCCGCCCGCCTCCATCTCGGCGCTCCATGCCTCGATATTGGCACGGGCGGCGGAGTGGCTTTCGCGCTCCTTGCCCATGTGATGGGTGAGCGCGCCGCAGCATCCCGCGCCTTTGGCCACCACCACCTCGCAGCCGAGCCGCGTCAAAAGCCGGATCGTCGCATCGTTGATATCGGTGTTGAGCGCCTTTTGCGCACAGCCCGTCATCAAGGCCACCCGCATCTTGCGCGGGGCCTGCGGCGCGAAGCTTTGCGGATCGTCATTGCGGCTGACGGGCGGGATATATTTGGGCGCCATGGCCAGCATCGCCTTGAGCCGCGCATCGGGCATCGCCCAAGCGAAGGGCCGCGCGATTTTCCCGCCCAGCAAAGCCAGACGGAACCGCGTCGGATAGGGCAGAATGCGCGCCAGAACCCACCGCAGCGCGCGATCGGTGAGCGGGCGTTTGTAGCGCTCCTCGATATAGGCGCGCGCATGATCGACCAGATGCATATAATGCACCCCCGACGGGCAGGTCGTCATACAGGCCAGACAGCTTAGGCAGCGGTCGATATGCCCCACGGTTTTGGCATCGGGCACCCGCTCGTTTTCCAGCATATCCTTGATCAGATAGATGCGCCCGCGCGGGCTGTCGAGTTCGTCGCCCAGCACCTGATAGGTGGGGCAGGTCGCGGTGCAGAAGCCGCAATGCACGCAGGCGCGCAAAATCTCGTTGGCGCGGGCGGTGGCGGGGTTTTCAAGCTGCCGAGCGGTAAATTCTGTGCGCATATCTAGAGGGCCACCATTGTTGCAAAGTAAAAACCGAACCACGGCAATGTTGTCGCCATGGCGCCAAGCGCGTTGAGCACCCGCGCCATATGCGGCAAGCGGCGGCGCAGGGCCTGCACCACCATCGTCACCGCCGCGATCCATGCCAGCCACAGCATGACCAGAGCGGCGATCTGCGCGCCTTGGCCCGCGGCGCATTCGAACAGGACCAAAGCCGAAATCGTCAACCCCGCCGCCATCAGCCCCAAAGACCAGACCGCCACCCGTCCGCGCGATTGCCGCGCCAGAACGAAGAACGCCGCCGGTCCGGCGATAAAGGCGATGACGAAGGACAAGAGCATTATCCCATCAGCCCCGCATTCAACAGGCCGCGCGGGTCGAATTTGCGCCGCAAGGCCGCGCTGATCCGTGCCACGCCTGCCGCCTCGGGCTGGAACCTCGGACCCTCCAGCGGTGCATCGCTATGGATCAAGGTCACATGCCCGCGCATCTGCGCGCCAAGCTCTTGCAAAGCGCGGTGCAGCGCCACGCCCTCTTGCGCGCCCGCCGATGCGCCGATCCACAACCGCCCGCCGCTCCAATCCATCATCACCCGCGCCTCGGCTCCGCCGCCAAGCGCGCGCAATCGCGCTAAAAACGCGGGTGCATCGCTGGGCCGTAGTGCCGCGCGCCATATCTGCTGCGCCGCGCCGAGCGCCGACAGATCACGCAAACCGGACCAGATCGCCCCCTCGCAGGGCGCCGCATCGCCGAAGGGTGCCAGCGCCTCGCGCAGGGCGCGCGCGCGGTAGGCGACCGACCCCTCGAACCCTTCGAGACGCAGGACCGTTTGCCCGCCGCCCGCCTCCAGATGCGCCGCGCCGCTCACGTCATAGGGCGTGCCCATGGCCGCCGACATCGCCGCCACGGCGCGGGCCGGATCAAGGCCAGCGATCCGCAATGTGGCGCTGGCTTGGGGGCGCGGCAGGGTTTTGAAGCTGACCTCGCTGAGCACGCCCAAAGTGCCATGCGCCCCCGCCATCAGTTTGACCAGATCATAGCCGGTGACATTTTTCATCACCCGCCCGCCGTTTTTGACGATCTCGCCCGACCCGTCCACAAACCGCACGCCAAGCAGAAAATCGCGCGCCGCCCCGACCTGCACGCGGCGCGGGCCTGACGCATTGGTCGCAAAGACCCCGCCGATGGTCGAGGTGCCCTGCGCCCCCGTCATGCGGGCCAGATCATAGGGTTCAAAGGCGAGCATCTGCCCCTCGGCCTCCAAGGCCGCCTCGATCTCGGCCAAGGGCGTGCCTGCGCCCGCGACCATGGTCAAAGCGCCCGGATCATAGAGGCTGATCCCGCGCAGCGCCGCCGTGCTCAGCCCCTCGCCCGCCACGTGAAGTCCGCGCGTGCCGCCGCCTTGCACGCTCAAAGGCGCGCGCGCATCACGGATCGCCTCGGCCAATTGGCCCTCGGTTTGGGGCCGCATCATGCGCCGCGCCTCGCGTCCGAATGGGCCAGAGGAAACACCTTGGCCGCGTTCAAAAGCCATTTGGGATCAAACACATCCTTGATCCGCATCTGCGCCTCCAGATCCGCGTCACTATATTGATGCGCCATCAGATCGCGCTTTTCGACGCCCACCCCATGCTCGCCCGTCAGGCATCCGCCGACCTCGACGCATAGCTTGAGGATATCGGCCCCCATCGCCTCGCATTTCTCCAAATCGCCGTCCTTATTGGCATCGAACAGGATCAGCGGGTGCATATTGCCGTCGCCCGCGTGAAACACATTGCCGACGCCCAGCCCGTATTGCGCCGACAGCTCGCCAATGCGGCGCAAAACATAGGGCAATTCCGACACGGGGATCGTCCCGTCCAGACACATGTAATCGTTGATCTGCCCCATGGCGCCAAAGGCCGATTTACGGCCCAGCCAGATGCGCGCGCTTTCTTCGGCCGATTTGCTTTGGCGCAATTCGACGGGGTTGTGGCGCTCGGCAATCTCGATGATCCGCGCCAGTTGCGCGTCGATCTCGGCCTGCGAGCCTTCGACCTCGATGATGAGCAGCGCCTCGCAATCGGGGTATCCGGCCTTGGCAAAGGCTTCGGTGGCGCGGATGCAGGGGCGGTCCATAAATTCGATCGCCACGGGCAAAACCCCCGCCTTGATGATATCCGACACGCAGGCCCCCGCGACCTCATTGCTGTCGTAGCCGATGAGAACGGGCCGCGCGCCTTCGGGCTTGGGCAGGATGCGCAATGTCGCTTCGGTCACAACGCCAAGCTGCCCTTCGGAGCCGCAGATCACCCCGAGCAAATCCAATCCCCCCGCATCGAGGTAGCCGCCGCCGATCTCGAGGATCTCGCCCTCCATGGTCACCATGGTGACGCCCATCAGATTGTTCGTCGTCACCCCGTATTTGAGGCAATGCGCCCCGCCCGAATTCATCGCGATATTGCCCGCGATGGCACAGGCAAGCTGGCTCGACGGGTCGGGCGCATAGAAAAAACCGTCCTGTTCGACCGCGCCTGTGACGCTGAGGTTGGTGCGCCCCGTCTGCACGCGGATCAACCGGTTGGCGTAATCGGTCTCCAGCACAGCGTTCATCCGCGCCACGCCCAAGATCACGCTATCGGCCGTGGGCAGCGCCCCGCCCGCAAGCGAGGTGCCCGCGCCGCGCGGCACCACAGGCACGCCCATCTCGTGGCAGATTTTGAGCGCCGCCGCGACCTCGCCCGTGGTGCTGGGCAAAATGGCCGCCAAGGGCGCGCATTTATAGGCGGTGAGCGCATCGCATTCATAGGCGCGCGTTTCCATCGGATCGTCGATCACCGCGCCGGACGCCATGACCGCCCTGAGCCGCGCGACCAGTTCGGATTTTCTTGCCAATACGGCAGCATCGGGCACAGGCATCTGCATCGGATATCTCCTTGTCGGCCGCGCGCAGGGGGCACAGGACGGGGGGGCAAATGGCGGGTGCAGGGCGCAGGCGGCCCCACTGGGTCGGATCATGCCCGAAAACAGGGGCAAAGCCACAGCAATCGAACAAGGGTCGCAGGACGGCGGCGCTATTGGTAAAGTCTTATTACCAATTTTGCCGCATGACAAGACCCCGCACCGCGCGCTATGACAGGCCAATGAATTGGACCGACCGTATCACCCTTTTTACCCCGCTTGATTTCGCCGCCGTGGGCGGGCTGTTTGCCGCTTGGCTCTTGATCGGCTGGCGGATCGAGCACCCCTCGCAAACGCGGCCCTCGGTCTCGGTTTTGATGGCCGAATACCGCCGCGAATGGATGCGCCAACTGGTGACGCGCCAGCCGCGTATTTTCGACGCGCAGACCCTTGCCACCCTGCGCGAGGGCACGTCGTTTTTCGCCTCGGCGGTGATGATCGCCATTGGCGGCGGGCTGGCCTTGATCGGCAACTCCGAGCGGCTGGTGGGCGTGGCCAATGATCTCACGCTCGACAGCGCCCCTGCGATTGTGTGGGAGATCAAGCTGTTGGTCACGTTGATTTTTCTGGCCAACGCCTTTTTGAAATTCGTCTGGTCGCACCGTTTGTTCGGCTATTGCCTCGTGCTGATGGCCGCCGTGCCCAATAATGCCCAAGACGGCGCCGCCCTGCCGCGCGCCGCCAAGGCGGCCGAGGTCAATATCACCGCCGCGCGCGGGTTCAATCGCGGGCTGCGCTCGGTCTATTTCGCGCTTGGCACCACGGCGTGGATGCTTGGCCCCTTGGCCTTGATGGGGGCGACGCTGTTCACCGTATCGGTGCTCTGGCGGCGCGAGTTTGCCTCGCAATCGCGCGCGGCGATTTTGGGCGATGGCGATAACATGGGGCTGGCCTCACGCATCGCGGCGCGCACCAAGACGTGATGACAGATCGGGCGCGGATCGGATAGGCTGGTCCTATGACATCTTCCGATCCCCTTCGCCTTGCCCTGCTGCGCACCGCGCTTGTTGGCGCATGTCTGGCCGCCATGGCTGTGCCCCTGCGCGCCGATGCGCCGCAGATCACCCACGCCAGCGCCACGCCCGCCGCGATGGGATGGCGCATCGACGTCACCCTCCTCCACCCCGACAGCGGCTGGGACCATTATGCGGATCGCTGGCAGGTGGAAGCCGAGGATGGCACGGTTCTGGGCCAGCGGATTTTGCACCACCCCCATGTGGACGAGCAACCCTTCACCCGCAGTCTTTCCGGCGTGTTGGTGCCCGATGGCACGCAGCGGATTTTCATTCGCGCCGGCTGTTCGGTGCATGGGCTGGCGGAGACGCGCAAGCCGGTGGATCTGATCCGCTGAGGTAATCCGCATGAGGCCCCGCGCAAGGCCCCGAGCAGCGGCAAACATGAACGCAAAACTTGGGCGCCAATCTTGAACGCCCCAAGCGCCCTATCGCCGCCCCTCGCGCAGCCATCCGGCAAGGATCAATCCCGAGGCCAGCAGTAGCACCAGCCACGCGGGCAAAAGCGCGATCTGTTTGAGCGCCAAGGTCTCATAGGCCCCGCGCGGGGTCAGCCCGATCCATCCGCGCCCTGCCGCCGGACGCCCCGCCCGCACATCGCGCAGCGCCGGAACGCCGTCGCTCAGCGCCATGATCGCGCCGCGCGTCTCGCCGATCACCGGCGCCAGAGCCTCGCCCGAGGCAATCGTCTGTTCAAACTCCTTGGGCGCGGCAGGGCCAAGCCCCGCAACAATGCTCAAATCGCCCTCGCTGAGCCGGTAAAGCCCGATCTGCGGCCCCTCAAAGAGCGCCTCGAACCGCCCTTCGGCGGTTTTCTCCAGCGGCACCTTGACCTCGACGCCCTCGGGCGTGGTCACCGTCACCGCGCCGATACTCTCGCCCAAGGTGCGCCGGATGATGCGCAGGCTCTGGCCCTCGGCCTCGGCGATCAACGCCTCTTCCTCAAGCTCCGGCTCCTTCATCATCCAATGCGCCAACCGCTTGAGCAGCCCCGCCTGCGGCCCGCCGCCCTCGAAGCCGCGATCCCAAAGCCACGCCTGATCGGAGGCCAAAAGCGCCACGCGCCCCTCGCCCACACGGTCCAGAACCAGCAAGGGCCGGTCCTCGACCCCGCTCATCACCGTGGTGCCCGACAGGGCCTCGACCTCGACCTGCCGCAACCAACGGCCCCATGGCGGCGTATCCTCATCGACCTCGCGCCCCTCGGCGCGCTGGTGATCAGCCGCATCCTTGAGCAAGCCCGAGGTCACCGGATGGCGCGCGCCCAGATCGGTCACCTTGGGCAAATAGCCCTGCTCGACCACCCGCGCCGAAGGCCGCGCCGGAACCACGGGGGCCAAAGGCGAGCGATAGATGCTATCGGCGCTGGCAAAATCCGGCCCTGCCGCAATCAAAACCGCCCCGCCGCGGCGCACGTAATTGGCGACATTTTCCAGATAGAGCGAAGGCAAAAGCCCGCGCCGCTTGTAGCGGTCAAAGATAATCAGGTCGAAATCATCAATCTTTTCGAGGAACAATTCGCGCGTCGGAAAGGCGATCAGCGACAATTCCGCCACCGGCACGCCGTCTTGTTTTTCCATCGGGCGCAGGATGGTGAAATGCACCAGATCGACAGAGCTGTCCGATTTGAGCAGATTGCGCCATGTGCGCCCGCCCGGATGCGGCTCTCCGCTGACCAGCAAAACGCGCAAACGGTCGCGCATCCCGTTGATCTGCACCAAGGCGGCATTGTTGCGCGCGGTCAATTCGCCCGCGACCTCGGGCACCGAGAAGCGGATCACATTGCGCCCGCCGTGCTCCAAGGTGATCGGCAATTCGATCATCTGCCCCACGGGCAGGACAAAGCGCTGCGGCTCGGCCCCGTCGATGGCAATGTCCAATGGCGCCGATGTCACCCCCTCGGGCGCCGCGCCGCTGTCCTCGATGCGCAGCTTGAGCGTCACCGGCTCGCCCAAAATCGCAAAGGCGGGGGCGGCCTCGACAATCAACCGGCGGTCCCAATCCTCGGGCGTGCCCGACAACAAAAGATGCATCGGCGCAGGCAGATCGGGCGCGCGGTCCACGTCATGCACCCGCCCGTCCGACAGCGCCACGATCCCCGCGATACGCCCGCGCGGCTCCTCGGCCAAGGCTTCGGCCAAGGCCCCCATCAACCGCGTGCCCTCGTCGCCCTGCCCGTCCGGCACGGTGATCCGGCGCAATTCGGTATTGCCGCGCGCCTCGATCCGCGCCGCCAAAGCATCCGCCGCCGCCGCCGTTTGCGCGGCGCGGGTGGACAGCTTCTGGCTGGCGCTCTCATCCTCCAGCATCAAGACGATATCGGACAGCGGCGCGCGTTCTTCTTGTTGCATCACCGGCCCTGTCAGCGCCGCCAGAACCACCAGCATCGCCAGAGCGCGCAAGGCCCATCCGGCCAATCCGCGCACCAAAGCCAGCGCCACCACCGCCGCGCTCAGCACGGCCAGAACCGCGATCAAAGCCCAAGGCAGCAGCGGCGCAAACAGCAATGTATTGGTCATCGCGCGCTCCTCATTGCCCGAGCCGGTCCAGCAAGGCCGGCACATGGACCTGATCGGATTTGTAATTGCCGGTGAGCACATACATCACCAGATTGACCCCGAAGCGATGCGCAAGCTCGCGCTGGCGCTCGCCCGCAAACCCGCGCCCGACGGGATAGAGCGGTTGCCCGTTCTCGCCCACCGCCCATGCCGCAGCCCAGTCATTGCCGCCAATCACCACCGGCGAGACACCGTCATTGAGGTTGCGAAACGGCATGCCTTCGATCTTCTCGGCATCCGCAGGCGCGGCCTCGACCCAGACCTCGCGGCTCAGCCAACGGCCCGGAAAATCCTGAAGCAAATAGAACGCACGGGTCAGAACATGATCGGCGGGCAAAGGCTCCAGAGGCGGAATATCCAAAGGCGCGGCCAGTTGTTGCAGCTTGCGCCCTGCGGGGCTGGCGCTGCCGTAGCGGGCGATATCGGCGTCGCGCGTGTCGAACAAGATCATCCCGCCCGCGCGCAAATACCGGTTGAGCCGCGCATAGGCGGCATCCGACGGCTGCGGCTGCTGCGGCGTGACGGGCCAGTAGAGCAGCGGATAAAACGCCAGTTCATCGCGTTCCAGATCGACCCCTTTGGGCGTCGCCGGCTCGACCGATGTGCGAAAATACAAGGTTTCGGACAGGCCCAAAAGCCCCGCCCGCGCCGTCGCATCAATGCCCGCATCGCCCGTGATCACATGGGCCAGAACGATTTCGGCCGAGGCGTCGATCGCGGCCATGTCATTGCTGTCTTGCGCCTGCCCGCTTTGGGGCGCGCCAAAGGCCGTGAGGGCCAAAACCCCCGCCAAAACCGCGGCTTTGACGCCGGAGGCCGTTTTGGCGCGCGCCGAAAAGAGCCGCCCCGACAGCGCCAAAGACGCCGCCACATCCGCCGCCAAAGCCACAAGCGCCAGCGCCAAAAGCCAGCCGCCAAGCAAGACCGCAGGGCGGCGCTCCAATCCGGTGACCGCCACCGAGGCGGGCCAAACCGCAGGCGCAAGCGCCGCCTCGCGGTCCAGAACGCTGCGCGCGATGCGGCGGCCCTCGCCCTCATAGAGGCCAGGGCGCAAATCGCGGCCCAAGGGCGCTTGCATCAAATCGGCCCCGTCGACGCCCGCCAATGTGCCCGCCGCCGCGATGCGGCCAAAGGCATCAAGCACCTGCACCGGCTGCCATGTGCTGCCCGCCAAGGTTTCGGCCTGCGGCGCGGCCATCGCCGACAGCACCGCCAGCCGCTCCAGCATCTCGACAAACAATCCGGTCAGCGGCAGCGTCGACCATTCGGCATTGGCGGTGACATGGAACAGCACCACCTGCCCCGCGCCCATGGATTTACGCGTCACCAAGGGGGTGCCATCGCTGAGCGCGGCAATGACGCGGGCGGCCAGATCGGGATCGGGCTGCGCGAGAACCTGCGCCGAGACGGTCACCTCGGCAGGGATCACCAGCCCCGCAAAGGGGCTGTCTGCGGCAAAAGGCGCAAGGGTTTTCGGCTCGCCCCAACTCATCGCGCCACCCACCGAACGCCCGCCCGCGCGCAACCGCACCGGCATCAGCGCATCCTCGCGCGCGCGGCTGACATCGCTGCTGGCAAGGCGCGGACCGGCAAAGCGCAGCAACAGCCCGCCGCGCTCGACCCATTCGGTCAACTGCGCCGCCTCGGCAGGCGCCAAAGTGGCCACATCAGCCAGAATGATCACATCGGGATTGGCGGGCAGGATATCGGCCAGATCACCCTCGATCATATCCGCCGATGGCTCCAGAGCGCGGTCCAGATAATGGCGCGGCGACAAAAGCTCCATCCCCTCGCGGGCGCGCCCGCCGCCGATAATGGCAATCTCGCGCCGGTGCAGGCTGTCATCGGACAAGGCCACCGCCCCCGCGCTGCGCACCCCTTCGATCTCGAAACGCGTCAGCCGCGCGCGCAATTCGGCAGGCAGGCTCAGCTCGGCCACGGCCTCCTGCGCGCCTGCGGCGAACTGCATCGGCACGCGGGCGAGGATTTGCGGATTGCCCGCCGGATCAAGCCCATGCACCGCCACCGAAACCTCGCGCGCGCCAGATGATGCATCGCTGCGCAGCGCCCGAAGCGACAGCGCAGCGCCCTCGGGCGCCGCAGGGGTCATGCCCAACACCGGCTGCGCGCTTTGATAGACGCGCAAGGCCCCGCGCGCGCCGAGCGCCGCGACCATATCGGCGCGGCCGCCGCGCGCCAGACCGTCCGACATCCAGATGCTGTCGAAAGTTCCCTCGGGCAAGCGCGCCAGCGCCGCTTTGATATCGTCCTCGCCCGCCTGCCACGGCAACGGCGCCATATTGCCGATCCCGCGCGCCACCTCGGCGGCGGGGGCAAAGCGCGGCGCTTCACCGGCATCGGTCAGGCGCAGATAGGCGGCGCGGCGTCCGGCGCGCGCGGCCTCGTCCAGAATGTCTTCCAAAAGCAAGGATTGCGCCCGCCACTGCGCCGCGCTCGCCCATGAGGCATCGAGCACCACCAACAGCGGCGCGCGGCTCGGCGCGCCCTCTTGCGCGCGCGGGTTGAGCACCGGCCCCGCCAGCCCGATGATCACCGCCGCCACCGCCAGCATCCGCAGCAGCATGAGCCACCACGGGGTGCGATCCGCGACGCTATCGGCGTCCTTGAGACCCAGCAAAAGCGCCACGCCCGGAAAGCGGCGGCGCGTGGGCGCGGGCGGCACCGCGCGCAAGATCAGCCACAAGACCGGCAAGGCCACAAGCGCCGCCAAAAGCCAAGGCGCGGCAAATCCGACAGGTCCGATCATGCCGCCCCCCGATCCAACGCGCGGTAAAGCCACAGCAGCGCCGCCTGCGCCGACGCATCCGTGTGATGGGTATAAAATTGCCAACCGGTGCGCGCGCAAAGATCGCCAAGCTCGGCCTTGCGCGCCGCCAGCCGCTCCAGATAGCGCCCCCGCAAATCGCCCGCCTTGAGGGTCTCATGCGCCACGCTGCCGCCGATGCTCTCGAAAATCGTGCGCCCGCGGTAGGGGAAAGCCTCTTCGGCGGGGTCGAGCACCTGTAGCAACACGCCGCGCACGCCGCGATCGGCGGCTTTGGTCAGCGCGGTTTTGACCTCGCCCAGATCGCCCATGAAATCGGACACAAAAACCGCCCGCGCATTGGGGATCATGGCGCGGCTTTCGGGCGCGCCGAAATCGGCCTCGTCAGGGCGCGAGAAAAATTCGGCCAGCCGCAAAATCTGGTTCTTGCCGCGGCGTGGGGGCAAGAGCGTGCCGGTCAATCCGACCCGCTCGCCGCCGCGCACCAAAAGCACCGCCAAGGCCAACGCCAAAAGCCGCGCGCGGTCGATCTTTTCGGGGTGAGCGTCCGCAGAGGTGAATTGCATCGAAGCGGCCTGATCGACCCAAAACATCACGCTTTGCGCAATCTGCCATTCGCGTTCGCGCACAAAGCGCTCGTCCCCGCGCGCCGAGCGGCGCCAGTCGATCATCCGCGTGGAATCGCCCTGTTGCTCGGGGCGGTATTGCCAAAAATCATCGCCCATGCCCGCTCGCCTGCGGCCATGATCGCCCAATAGAACGGTGCCCGCCAATTGCTCGGCCCGCGCCAGCAGGGGCGGAAAGCGCGCCGCCTGCGTCTCGGCGCGCGCGCGCAACATCTGGGGGGCGCTATCGCTCACGCGGCGGCCTCGCTCCGGCCAAGCTGCGCGGCGGTTTGCGCGATCAGATCGGCAAGGCTGTCGCCGCGCGCCCGCGCCGCGAAATTCAGCGCCATCCGGTGGATCAGCACCGGCTCGGCCATGGCAATCACATCTTCGGCCGACGGCGCCAAACGCCCTTCGAGCATCGCCCGCGCCCGCACTGTCATCATCAAGGCCTGCGCCGCGCGCGGCCCTGGCCCCCATGCCACGGTGTCGCGCACCTTCTCGGAGGCCGACGCATCATCGGGGCGGAAGGCGCGCACCAGATCGAGGATCATCTCGACCACGCTTTCGCCCACCGGCATTTGCCGCAACAAAGCCTGCGCCGCGAGCAATTCATCGGCGGTAAAGACCGCATGGGCCTCGCCCTCCGCCGCGCCCGTGGTCGAGAGCAAAATATCGCGTTCGGTGTCGCGGTCCGGATAGGCCACGTTGATTTGCACCAAAAACCGGTCAAGCTGCGCCTCGGGCAAAGGATAGGTGCCCTCCTGCTCGATCGGGTTTTGCGTGGCCAAGACGTGGAAGGGCACGCCAAGCGGGCGATCCTCGCCCGCCACGGTCACGCGTTTTTCCTGCATCGCCTGCAACAGCGCCGATTGGGTGCGCGGGCTGGCGCGGTTGATCTCGTCGGCCATCAAAAGCTGGCAAAACACCGGACCGGGCACAAAGCGGAAATTGCGCGTGCCGTCCTTGGCCTTTTCCAGCACCTCGGAGCCGAGAATATCGGCGGGCATCAGATCGGGGGTGAACTGGATGCGCGAGCCGTCCAGCCCCATCACCGTGCTGAGCGTTTCGACAAGCCGCGTTTTGCCCAGACCGGGCAAGCCGATCAGCAGGGCATGACCGCCGCACAAAAGCGCCGAAAGCGTCAGGTCGACAACCCGCTCCTGCCCGATGAACCGCGCGGTGATCGAGGCTTTGGCCTCGGCCAGCTTCGCCTCCAAGGCTTCGATCTGCGGCACCAGATCGGCCGGCTCTATCGTCGCAGCCGTCTCGGCGGACCTGTTGGCAGACATGGCAAAACTCCTCAGTGACCTATATGCTTTGATGTGACTGTATCGTGCAAACTGCAAATGACAAAAGCAATGAGGGGACAAAATACCGTGACCGAGACCAAAGCAGCCCCATCCGCCGAAGGAATCGCCGCCGCCGCCCGTGCCGCCACAGGCAAAACCGGTGCGAAAAAGCGCGGACTTCCGCCGGTGCACCTGTGGAATCCGCCGTTTTGCGGGGATCTGGACATGCGCATCGCCCGCGACGGGACGTGGTTCTACCTTGGCACGCCCATCGGGCGGCCCGAGTTGGTCAAACTGTTTTCCACCATCCTGCGCCGCGACGGGGATGACTATTTTTTGGTCACTCCGGTCGAAAAGGTCGGAATCACCGTCGATGACGCGCCTTTCGTGGGGGTGGATTTCACCGTATCTGGCGCGGGCCGCGAACAGGTTTTGACCTTTGAGACCAATCTGGGCGAGACCGCCGTGGCAGGCCCCGAGCACCCGATCCGCGTTGTGCGCGACGAAGCGGGAGAGCCTTCGCCCTATGTGCTGATCCGCTCCAACCTCGAGGCGCTAATCGACCGCAAAAGCTTTTACCGCCTTGTCGAGATCGGCGCGCACGAAACCGTCGGCGAGACCGAATGGTTCGGCCTCTGGTCGGGCGGCGAATTTTTCCCCATAATCGAAAGCCGCGAGTTGCCCGAGGACTAACCCATGCCGAAATTTGCCGCCAACCTGTCCTTTTTGTTCAAGGAGGGCCCGTTTATCGAGCGGTTCTCGGCGGCCATGGCGGCGGGGTTTGATGCGGTCGAGGTTCTGTTTCCCTATGACGAACCGGCCAAAGACATCATCGAGGTGCTGCGCATCACCGGATTGCCCATGGCGTTGATCAACACACCGCCGCCCAATTACACCGGCGGGCCGCGCGGATTTGCCGCCACCATCGGCGGGCAGGAGCGGTTTGAGCATGATTTCCGCCGCGCCTTGCGCTTTGCCGATGCGCTCGGCGCGCGGCATTTGCATATCATGGCGGGCGTCGCCGAGGGGGACGAGGCCCATGAAACCTTTGTGCAAAATCTAACCTGGGCCGCGGGTTTTGCCGAGGATAGGTCCCCCGAGCGCCGCCTGACCATCGAGCCGATCAATACCGTCGATATGCCCGGATATTTTCTCAAGGATTTCGATCAGGCGGCGCAGATTCTCGACGAGGTCGGCGCGCCCAATCTGGGCCTGCAATTCGACACCTATCATGCCCATAAGATCACCGGCGATATGCCCGCCACTTGGGCCAAACACGGCCACCGCGCCCTGCATATCCAGATCGCCGATCCCGACGGGCGCCACGAACCGGTGGCGGGCGCGATCGATTATCCGGCCTTTTTCGCCCAGCTCGATGCCGAGGGCTACGCCGGATATGTCAGCGCCGAATACAACCCGCGCAAATCCACCGAAGCGGGGCTGAAATGGCTCAAAGAGGCCAAAGCCGCCATGCGCGCATAGGCGGGCAATCCCCGCCTCGGGCCTCGATCTTTTTTCCGCTCTGCCGAACCCTGCTGACAGAATGCTGTCAGTAGGGGGGTGTTAGACCTCTCATATCGACAACACACAAACCTCGATAGGAGAGACAGAATGACCATGGAACGAGACGCAATTGTTTGGGGCGAAATCCCTGTATCCGACCTTGCCGCCGCAACCGCCTTCTACAGCGCCGCGATGAATGTGCCGCTGAGCATCACCGATGACATGGGGCCGATGAAAATGACCGTCTTTCCCTATGCGGGCGGCGAAGGCGTATCGGGGCATCTGGTCGAAGGCAGCCCCGCCAAAGACGGCCAAGGCCCTATTTTGCATATCCTTATCCAAGGCACCTTGGCCGAGGCCGCGCAGCGCCTGCGCGCCGCAGGGGGCGAGACGGACGCGGTGGAATATCCGGTGCCCTCGGGCAAATTCATCTATGCACGCGACCTCGACGGCAATAGGTTCGGCCTGTATGTGAGCCACACTGCACGCTGATCCGCCGAGCCTTACCCGAGAGGAGACACCATGCGCCGCGCCGACCGCCTATTCCAGATCGTGCAATATCTGCGGGGCGGACGGCTGCTGACAGCGGCGATGTTGGCCGAGAGGCTGGAGGTCACGCCGCGGACGATTTACCGCGACGTGGCCGACCTCATCGGGTCGGGCGTTCCCATCGACGGCGAGGCAGGTGTCGGATATCTGATGCGCGAGGGATATGACGTGCCGCCCTTGATGTTCACCAATGACGAGATCGCCGCCCTGACGGCGGGGGCGCGGATGATCCGCGCATGGGGCGGGGCGGGCATGGCCTCTGCCGCCGAGGAGGCTTTGGTCAAGATCAACGCCGTCTTGCCCGACGCCGCGCGCGCGCGCGCCGACGCGGTGCGCATCCATGCTTTTCAACCCGCCGAAATGACGCCCGAGCTGCGCGCGCGGCTCGACGATCTGGAGCGCGCTATTGAGGCCCGCAGGCGGCTGCATTTTGCCTATGCGCGCGCCGATGGAACGCCCAGCACCCGCATCGTGCGGCCTGTGGGTCTGTATTTTTGGGGCAAGGTCTGGACCCTTGGCGCATGGTGCGAGACGCGCAACGATTTTCGCAGCTTTCGCATCGACCGCATCGCGCAGATGCAATCGGGCGAGGTGTTTCGCATCGAGCCGGACAAAAGCGCCGCCGCCTATTACGCGCGCCAACGCGCCAATCCCGACACCAGCGGCGGCAAATCCATGGGCGAAATGATCTAGGCCAGCCTACGCACGGGCGCAGGGGCCGTTCGGGCGGCCAAGCCGCGCCTTAGATCTCGGCCAGAAGGGCAAAGGCCTGCTCTTCCCAATCGGCGATTTGCAAAAACAGCGGCGCAACCTCGTCAAGCGCCGCCGGATCGCTTTGCACGGTTTCGAGCAAGGCCGCCGCCCGCGTCCACCCCTGCGCAGATTTGCCGATCAACGCGCGCGCAGGGGCCAGAGCCGCCGCGCCCAGATAGCCCGCCGCCTCGTCCAAAAAAGCGCCATAGATACGCCGGAACAGACCGCCGCCCGTCCCCGCGCGTTCCATCAACATGCCCATTTGCGCAAGCTGCGCAGGCGCATCCTCGATCGTCTGCCCCCAATTCGCGGCCATCCCCGCCGCCTTGCGAATGCCGCTGGCCCCGAAATTGCGGATCGGCGGGGCAAGGTAGGAGGCGGCATTGGCGCGAATGGCCCTGCGCGCCGCTCCCGCCCAATCGGGCTTCGCGCTTGGCCCTTTGACCGTCCACGTCAGCGCATTGGATGCCATCGGACCTTTCCAAAACCGCCCCTGCTCGAACCCGCTGCGCGAGGTGGTCAGCGCGCCGCCCTGTTGCGCGGTATCGACGACAAAGACCTGCTGCGCGTCATAGCCGTAGACCGCGACGTAATGGGCGGCGAAATGGACATCGGACGCGAAATAATCGAGGTAATAGCAATCGAGCTTTGCCCCCACGGGCGTGCCCGCGTCGATGAAAGCGGCGATATTCTCCCATGCTTTCTTGGACGAGCGGGTTTGGCGAAACGCGACCTCGAAGCCCAGATTGGCGGCGGCGTGTTTGGTGACCTCCTCCATTTTGCTGCGCCCCGCGATGAAAGGCGCGGGCATGGATTTGATCGCGAAAATCGCGAAGCCGATCCCTTGGCCCAGCCCGAAGAGCATCGGCTCGCTGATCTCCAGCCCCGCATGGCGCAGCAAATTGCAGGTGGTCGTGGTCTCGCAATGCTGCCCTGCGGCAGGGTTGAAATCGGCAATGATCGTCATCGCGTCCTCCTATATCGCATCGCGCCTCGGCCCCTATCCGAGCGCCCGATTTAGGCCCGACCTAATGCCCGATCAGCGGCGCGCCGGTGCAGGCCGCCCCGCTTTGTTCGAATTCCAATGTGCTGTGCCGGATCGAAAACCGCTCGCTCAGATGGGTCTTGATACGGGTTTTGACCGCCTGCGCATCGGCCCCCTCGCCGATAACGATATGCGCCTCCAGAGCGGTTTCATGCTCTTGCATCCGCCACAGGTGCAGATGGTGCAAATCCTCGACCCCGTGGATGGCGCGCAAACCCGCGACCACATCGTTCAAATCCGTGTCCTGCGGCGCGCCAAGCATCAACACCCGCACCACCGGCCCGACCTCGCGCCCCGCGTGCCACAAGATATAGCCCGAGATCAGCAGCGTGATCAAAGGATCGACCAGCCGCCAGTCATAAAGCAAGATCAACGTCCCGCCGACAATCACCGCCACCGAGCCGAGCGCATCGGCGACATTGTGCAAGAACGCGGCGCGGATGTTCATGCTGTCGCGCGCCATGCGCATGACCAAAAGCGCCGTGATCGTATCGATCACCAACGCCACAGAAGCGACCACCACCACGATCCAGCCCTCGACCGCCGCCGGATTGAAGAGCCGCTCCACCCCCTGCGCCGCCAGATAGAGCGCCACGACAATCAGCGTGGTGTAATTGACCAAAGCCGCGACCACCTCGGCGCGGCCATAGCCAAAGGTCATCCCCGCATCGGCGGGGCGGCGCCCGATCTTGCGCGCCAAAAAGGCGATGATCAGCGACAGCGCATCCGACAGATTGTGAATCGCATCGGCGATCAAAGCGAGCGAGCCGGAAATCACCCCTGCGATGATCTGCACCACGGTGAGCAAGATATTGACCGCAACGGCCAATTGCATCCGCCGGTCGCCCTCCTCCATCTGCGGGTGATGGTGGCCGTGATGATGATGCGAAGGGCCGGAATGATCATGCGGCATCTGCGGTCTCCGAGTTGCGACACATCCAACCTATGCCCGCCTTTGGCAAAACCCAAGCGCGATCAACGGCTGCGGGTGAGGTCCAAAAACACGTCCTGCAAATCGGCCTGTTCGGTTTTCACATCCGAGATCGAAATCCCCGCCGCGCGCACCGCCTCCAAAACCGCATCGGCGCTGGTGGATTTGGAATTATAGCTCAGCGCAATCGCCCCGCCCGCGCGGGTCTCGACCGCGATGCCTTCGGCTTGGGGCAAACGCTCGGGCACGGTGGAGGGCTGGATCACCATGGTTTTCGCATCCAGCGAGCCAAGCAGATTCGCCGTGGTGTCGCGCGCCACCACCTCGCCGTGATTGATGATGGCGATCTCGTCGCACATCTCTTCGGCCTCTTCGAGGTAATGCGTGGTCAAGATGATGGTCATGCCTTGGCGGTTCAATTTGCGCACGTTTTCCCAAAGCATCTGGCGCAACTCGATATCAACCCCCGCCGTGGGCTCGTCGAGCACCAAGATATGCGGGCGGTGCACCAAGGCCTTGCCCAGCAAAAGCCGCCGCCGCATCCCCCCCGACAGGGTGCGCGCATAGGCTTCGGCCTTGTCCTCAAGCCCGATCATTTTCAAAATCCCGTCGCTGTCGCGCTCGCGCGCAGGCACGCCGTATAGCCCCGCCTGCACTTCCAATGCGCCGCGCGGGGTAAAGAAGGGATCAAGGTTCAATTCTTGCGGCATGACGCCAATGGACGCCCGCGACATGCGCGGATTTTCGTCCTGATCAAAGCCCCAGATATTGACGCGGCCCTCGGTTTTCAAAACCAGCCCCGCCAGAATATTGATCAAGGTGGATTTGCCCGCGCCATTGGGTCCGAGAAGGCCGAAAACCGACCCGCGCGGGATGCTCAGATCGATGCCTTTGAGCGCCTCTTTCTCCGGCTCGCCCTTGGCGCCGCGATAGGTTTTGCGCAACCCGCTGATCTCGATCGCATTGGACGTCATGGCGCTCTTGCTCCTGCTCGCTGCTTGGCTCATATTCGCGAGGTAATTCATCCCCTGCCGTTCGGCAACCTAAAGAAGGATTCCGCGATGACCATCGAGGCCCCCGAAACCAAGATTGTGGACAGCTATAAGGTCGCATGCGACGGCGGCGATATCGCGGGCGGTCATCCGCGCGTCTGGCTGCAAATCCCTGCCGATAAAGGGTTTGTCGAATGCGGCTATTGCGATGCGAAATACGTCCATAAGGATTTCGAAGGCAAGGTCTGAGCGCCCCGCCTCAGCGCATGGCCCGAGCGCGCCGCATGGTCCGAGCGTCCGGCCCCAGCGCGCCCCACCGCGCCCCGCACGCTTGGCAAAACGCGTGACCGAACGCGCCGCGCGGCCTAGCTGACCGGAATATCGCCGCTCTCGCAGGGCAAAATCGCCCGCTCGCGCCCGCCCTCGCGGCGCAGATACTCAAGCACATTGCGCCCCGACCAGATGCGGATCGCCTCCCCGCGCGAGGTTTTCCCGCGCCCGATCGCAGTGCCGGTCAGGCTGTCTTGCTTGAAATAGATCACCTTGCCCGTGACCCCGTCGCCGCATTGCATCTGCGCAAATCCCGTGCCCATCGGGCCGTTAGCGCTCCATTGCCCGCCGCAAGGCACGCCGCTGCTCAGCAGACCTTTGACCACGCCTTGCTCCCACCCGTAAGCATGACCGTCAAACACCACGCCCTGCGCGCCGACACAGGCCAGCACCCGCACACAGTTCTCCTCGTCCATCGTATTGCGGCAGGCCTCTGCCTGCGCCGCGCTTTGCAGCGGCAAAAGCCCCGCAAGAGCGACAATGGCGGCTGGAAGAATGGATCGAAACATGGCACTGATATCCTCGCAAATGATACGCAGGCGAGGATAGGACATGAGCATGAATTTCGGCAAGGGGTGCCATCTGCATCTGATCGACGGATCGGCCTTTATCTTTCGCGCCTATCACGCATTGCCGCCGCTGACGCGTAAATCCGACGGATTGCCCATCGGCGCCGTGGCGGGGTTTTGCAATATGCTGCAAAAATATATCGAAGAGGACAACGGCCCCGATGCGCCGACCCATGCGGCGGTGATCTTCGACAAGGGCAGCCATACGTTTCGCAACGATATGTATGACCTCTACAAAGCCAACCGCGACGCCATGCCCGAAGATTTGCGCCCGCAAATGCCGCTCACGCGCCGCGCTACCGAGGCCTTCAACATCGCCTGCGAGGAGCTTGAAGGCTATGAGGCCGATGACATCATCGCCACGTTGGCCGTGCAGGCCCGCGCGGCGGGCGGGCGCGTCACGATCATTTCCTCGGACAAGGACCTGATGCAATTGGTCGGCGGCGGGGTTGAAATGCTCGACGCGATGAAAAACCGCCGCATCGATGTCGAGGGCGTCGAGGAGAAATTCGGCGTTGGCCCCGACCGCGTTGTCGATGTGCAGGCCCTCGCCGGTGACAGCGTCGATAACGTTCCGGGCGCGCCGGGCATCGGGATCAAAACCGCCGCCCTGCTGATCAACGAATTTGGCGATCTCGAAACTCTTTTGGACCGCGCGGAAGAGATCAAACAGCCCAAACGCCGCCAGACCCTGATCGACAACCGTGCGCAGATCGAATTGTCGAAAAAGCTGGTGCAACTGGATTGCAACACGCCGCTGGGCTTTACCCTTGATGATCTCGAAGTGCGCGATCCCGACCCTGACAAATTGCTGCCCTTCCTTGTGGAAATGGAGTTTCGCACCCTGTCGAAACGCGTCGCCGACAGGTTGGGGCGCGAGGCCCCTGAGATCCCCGATGCCGTGCCCGCCGCCTCTGCGGGCGATGCGCAAACCGACGCGCCCGCCGCCCCCGAACAGCCCGATTTCGCCAAGGCGCAATATGAGTGCATCCGCGATATGGCGGCGCTTGAGACATGGATCGCGGCGATCCGCAAACGCGGCTATGTGGCGGTCGATACCGAAACCACCGGCCTGAACGAGATGCGCGCCGATCTCGTCGGCATCTCGCTTTGCGTCGAGGCGGGCCATGCCTGCTATATCCCGCTGATCCACCGCGAAGGCGCCTCGGACGATCTGTTTGCCGAGGACAAACTGGCCGACGGGCAATTGCCCGCCGCCGATGTTCTGGCCGCGCTCAAACCGGTGCTGGAGGATGCGGCGATCCTCAAAATCGGGCAGAATATGAAATATGACGCCAAGATTTTTGCCCGCAACGGCATCACCGTCGCGCCGATCGACGATACGATGCTGATCTCCTACGCGCTGCATGCGGGGCTGCACGGGCACGGGATGGACACTTTGTCCGAACGCTACCTCGGCCATACGCCGATCCCGATCAAACCCTTGCTCGGCAGCGGAAAATCGGCGCGCAGCTTCGATCTGGTGCCCATCGACGAGGCGGTGCCCTATGCCGCCGAAGACGCCGATATCACCCTGCGCCTGTGGCAAATGCTCAAACCGCAGCTTCACGCCGCCAAAGTCACCCGCGTTTACGAGACGCTGGAGCGGCCTTTGGTGCCCGTTCTGGCCGAAATGGAAATGCACGGCGTCAAGGTCGACCGCGATACGCTCTCGCGCATGTCCAACGCCTTTGCGCAAAAAATGGCGGGGCTGGAGGCGGAAATCCACGAACTTGCGGGGCGCAGCTTCAACGTCGGATCGCCCAAGCAACTGGGCGAAATCCTGTTTGACGAAATGGGCCTTGAGGGCGGCAAAAAGGGCAAAACCGGCGCCTATGCGACGGGGGCCGATGTGCTTGAAGACCTCGCCGCCGAGGGGCACGACCTGCCCGCGCGGGTGCTCGACTGGCGCTCGCTGAGCAAGCTCAAATCCACCTATACCGACGCGCTGCAAGAACATATCAACCCCGACAGCGGCCGCGTGCATACCTCCTACCTCATCGCGGGGGCCAATACCGGACGGCTGGCCTCCTCCGATCCGAACCTGCAAAACATTCCCGTGCGCACCGAAGAAGGCCGCCGCATTCGCGAAGCCTTTGTCGCCGATGAAGGCAAATGCCTGATCTCGCTCGATTACAGCCAGATCGAATTGCGCATCCTCGCCCATATCGCGGGGATCGACGCGCTCAAACAGGCCTTCCGCGACGGGCAGGACATCCACGCCATGACCGCCTCGGAAATGTTCGACGTGCCGCTGGACCAGATGACCCCCGACATCCGCCGCCAAGCCAAGGCGATCAATTTCGGCGTGATCTACGGCATCTCGGGCTTTGGCCTCGCGCGCAACCTGCGCATCCCGCGCTCCGAGGCCCAAGGCTTCATCGACCGCTACTTCGAACGCTTCCCCGGCATCAAACAATATATGTCGGACACCACCGATTTTGCCAAAGAGCACGGCTTTGTGCGCACCCTCTTTGGCCGCACCATCCACACGCCCGAGATCGCCGCCAAAGGCCCGCGCGCCGGATTTGCCAAACGCGCCGCGATCAACGCGCCGATCCAAGGCACCGCCGCCGACATCATCCGCCGCGCCATGATCCGCATGCCGGACGCCATCAAGGACCTGCCGTGCAAAATGTTGCTACAGGTCCATGATGAATTGATCTTCGAAGTCGAGCGCGGCGCCGCCGAACAGGTGATCGACGTGGCGCGAGGCGTGATGCAAAACGCCGCCGATCCGGTGGTCAAGCTCGACGTGCCGCTCGTCGTCGACGCGGGCACCGGCGACAACTGGGCGCAGGCGCATTAACTTTTATGCCTTCGGCGAGGATATTTGACGAACCTGCAAAAGCGCCGCCGCTTGCTGGTTCTGAAAATATCCCCGCCGGAGGCTGAAATCTCTTATTCGGCCTTGGCCAGCATCCGGCCCAAACGCCGGCCGCCCAAGATATGCACATGCAAATGCGGCACCTCTTGCACGCCCGCATCGCCCGCGTTTGAAATCGCGCGAAACCCGCCGTGACCTGCGCCGGGTTCGACTTGCATGATCTTGCAGACCTCGCCGATGGCGCGGGTGAAATCTACGATCTCGGCCTCGGAGGCCGTATTGGCGAAATGGTCGTAAGTGACGTAAGGCCCTTTGGGGATCACCAGAACATGCACCGGCGCTTGTTCGGAGATGTCATGAAAGGCGAGGCTGTGTTCGGTTTCGAGCACGGTTTTATTGGGAATTTCGCCGCGCAGGATTTTGGCGAAAACGTTTTGATCATCATAGAGATAGGCCATAGGGCGCGCTCCTTTAGTCGGTAAACAGATGCGGCGTTGCCGCGATGTCATGGGCCGTGTCCGGCGCGATGGCAAGGAATTGCGCCAAGGGCGCGGCATTTTCCTCGGGCGTGGCGCGTTGGCGCAGCCGGTAGAGATATTCGAACCCCGCCTCGCGGATGTGATCGCTTTCATAGACCATATCGTTGCGGATCGTCGGCAGCAGCCGCTCGAGCGTGTCGGGCGAGGTTTGCTCGCCCGCAAGGCCGACGCGTTTGGCGTGGCCCACCAGATAGTCGTCGTCGAACACGCATTCGATTTCCAAAATCCGCGTCACCGAGCGATCCGAGCCGAAATCCTGCATCAGTTCCAGATTGGACGGGTCGAGGCAGATGATCAATTGATCCGTGTCGTAATAATCGAACAGCATCCGCATCAAGGCGCGCCTGTGGCGGGTGCGTTTGCCCAAGGTCGATTGGATCCCGCCCAGATCGGGCAGATCGCAGCTTTCCTCATTAAACAGATATTCGATCGCGGGCACATTGGTGACCTTGCGCACCTCATGGAGCAACCGTTTGGCAACGTGCCATTTCTTGCACACGACGATCATCAACTCGCGCTCGCGGCCAAGGGTGCTTTCGGCCTCCCAAAAGCGCGGCGCGAAATGGCGGCCGATGCGGCCGCGTCCGGTCAGGAATTTGAACAGGCTGCGCCCTTCGTTGGAGATTTTGAACTCCACTCCCTCGCTGGCATAAAGCCGCCCCAAACGGCGTTTAAGCTCGTTGGCTTCGGGGCTGATCTTGCGGGCGAAAAGGAAATCCTGACTGAGCAGCAGATCATAGTGGTCGTTATAGAAGGTCACCGGCATGCCGTAATCGGTGAACATCAAAAACGTCAGCGTGCGGTTCTCGATCTCGTTTTCGGGCACCAGATGGCGCACGAGGGTTTGGAAAAACGTCTCGTCGGGGATCCATGTCGTGCGGAAAAACCGCATCACATCGCGGCGCTGTTTGGTGAAATCGAGAATCCATTCGATGGTGCGGCGGCGCAGGCACCACCATTGGCTGCCGATCATCATCTGCAAATCATGGGGCACCTCGCGCGTCAGCCCCAAACGGCGCTGCAGGTTCATCGAGGCGTAGAACAGGCGCTTGTGATTGCGCTCGTTAAAGAAATGCCGGTAGATCAGCCGCTCTTCCTTGATGCCGGTCTTGATCCAGTCGCTTTCGAAATAATCGACGCTTTCCACATAGTCGCAATCGCGCGCGTCCAGAAATTCATGCGCATATTCCGCCGATTTTATCGCCATGCAATCGCCCGACAGCATGTAAAAATGCGTGGCGCGCGGGAAGGCGTCGACCGCCGCCTCGACCGCATGGAGCGTCGCTTGCACGAGGCTCCATTCGCCCCAGCCGCATTTGATCCGTTTGCGCGCGAAGGTGACATTGGGATTGCCGTCCAATGCCTCGCGGATGCGTTGGAAATCTTCGGGTTTGGCGCGCGCGTCGAAATGGATCGACATCACATCGCCCACCGCCGTCAGGCGCTCGGCCTGTTTGATGATGGCATCAGGGTCCTTGTGGCATAAAAGGATGAAGGCGATTTTTGCCATTTTGGAAACCAATAGCCCCTATTTACGGTGATTGTTTACCTTGATAGAGATGAACAGGCGTTGAATAAACAGCAATTTTCTGCTTTTTTAGCAAGATAGTAACTGCGGCGGGCCAAAAAGCCGCAGATCGATTGGAGGCGGCAGCATATGGGGTTTCCCGGAACTTGGATGACGCAGAGTGAAAGCGTCGTGTATCGCGTGGTGCCCAAATGCGCCTGTTCGACCATCGGGCAAATTATGTATTACTCCGATCACGGTGCGTTTTTCGACGGCGACATTCATGACGCCCAAGAGGGCTTGCACAAATGGGCGCTCGACGACAGCCAGCCCAAGATCGAAGCCAATGTCAAAAACCACAGCTCCTATGCCTTTACCTGCGTGCGCAACCCCTACACGCGCATCCTGTCGTCGTTTTTCGACAAGATTTGCGGCATCCAGCGCAACGGCAAACGCTATCGCGGCAATCTGGTGCCGCTTTTGATCCAGAAATACGGGATCGATGTGGGCGGGCCGGACGGGCAGGACGAGTTTGACCAGATCCAGAGCTTTCGCCGCTTCTTGCTCTTTGCGCGCGACACCATCCGCTGGCGCCGCCCGATGGAGCCGGACATCCATTGGTCGGCCATGTCAGGGCATATTTCGACCTTCATCGTCAATGGCGGCAGCTACGACAAGATTTTCTGGACCGAGGCCTTCAATGACGGGATGCAACAGGTGCTTGATGCGATCGAGACGCCCCATGCGGTCGATTTAAGCAGCATTCCGCGGTTCAATGAGAGCGAGGGCCACGGGCCCAAACGCGCCCATCCGGTCGAGGAGTATTTCGACGATCTGTCGATGCATCTGGTTTATGAAATCTACAAACGTGATTTCCACCTGTTCAAATATGATTTCGAAAATCCGGCCAATAAAATGCCGGTGGGCGAGATTGATCTGGACGAGGTGCATGCCAAGCTGGGCGATTAACGCGCGGCGGTGACCGCAAAGGCGGCTGGCGGAGGGGGGGCTGTCTGCCCCCCTCGGCCTTGCGGCCTCACCCCCCGAAAGTATTTGCACCAAGAAAAAGCGGCGCGGACAGTTTGGCGCGATTTTTCACGGCTTTCGTAACCTTTGTTTAAGGTTAATCGCGCTACACCTAAGGCAGGGAACAGGCGGAAGCGCCGATGGCCCTCCAAGGAAAAGCCGCCCCCTGCGCCGATGGTGTAGCGGGGCGCGCACCTTGGACCAGCGAACGACTTGTATGCGTGCAAAATGCCGCATGCGGCCACATGTGCAAAAGGCCTGTGGCGACACGGCGCGGAAAATCGCGCTGGCCAGTCTCAAATGGCGCGGGGCGGGGCGGAAAGCCTTTCCCCGCGTTTTTGATCAGAGCAGGCCCTCGGCGCGAAACAGCGCTTTGAGATCGGTTTCGGGGCGCGCGCCATAATGGCCGATCACCTCATGCGCCGCGATACAGCCCATGCGCCCCGACACCGCAAGCGATTGCCCCGTCGCCAGACCAAAGAGAAAACCGGCGGCGAATTGATCGCCTGCGCCGGTGGCATCGACCACTTTGGCGGGGGTCACGGGCACCACGGCTTCTTCGTCACCGCGCACCAGCACCACGTCATCGCCGCCGCGGGTGCAGACCACGAGGCCCGCCTCTGACGCGGCTTGCTCCAATGCGGCGGAAAGATCCGTTTGGTAGAGCGATTCCCATTCGTGCTCGTTGCCGATCACATAGTCGAGGTCTTTGACCAAGCGGCGGAAATCATCGCGGTGACGGTCAACGCAGAAGGGATCGGAGAGCGAGATGCCCGCCAGACCGCCCGCCGATTTGCAAGCTTTGGCGGCGGCCTCGAAGGCGGTTTTGCCTTGGTCCTTGTCGTAAAGATAGCCTTCGAGGAAGAGGATTTGTGCCGCGCCCGCGACATCGTCCGACACATCATCGGGGCCAAGATCGGCGGATATGCCCAAATAGGTATTCATCGAGCGCTCGCCATCGGGCGAAACAAAGATCATCGAGCGCGAGGTCGGCAAATCGCCGCCCGCCACCGGCGGGTTGACGAAATCCGTGCCGCCCTTGGCCATTTCCTCGGCGTAGAACCGGCCCAGCGCATCGTCATGCACCCGCCCGATGAACCCCGTGGTCAGGCCCAGATTGCCCAGACCGGCCAATGTATTGGCCACCGACCCGCCTGGGGCCTGCACGCGCTCTTTCATCGCGGCATAAAGCATCTCGCCGCGCGCCTTTTCGGTCAGCGTCATGATGCCTTTTTCGATTCCCATCAGGTCGAGAAAGCTGTCGTCTGCGGGGCTGATCACATCGACAATGGCATTCCCGATGCCGACGACTTGGTATTTGCTCATAGGTTCTTTTCCTCAAATTCACACAGGTCGCGTATCAGACAAGTGCCACAAAGTGGTTTACGCGCCTTGCAAGTATAGCGCCCGTGCAAGATCATCCAGTGATGGGCATGGCGTTGGAATTCGGCGGGGATCTGGTCCTCGATGGCGCGTTCGACCGCGACGACATCCTTGCCAGGGCATACGCCCGAGCGGTTGCCAAAGCGGAAGATATGGGTATCGACGGCCTGTGCGGGCATGCCCCACCACATGTTGAGCACGACATTGGCGGTTTTGCGCCCCACACCGGGCAAGGATTGCAGCGCGGCGCGGCTGGACGGCACCTCGCCGCCGTAATCGCGCACCAGAATTTCGCTCAACTTCATGACATTCTTGGCTTTTTGCCGGAACAATCCGATGGTTTTGATATGCTCGGTCAGCCCCTCAAGCCCCAGATCAAGCATCTTTTGCGGCGTATCGGCGATCTGGAACAGCTTGGCGGTGGCCTTGTTGACCCCCGCATCGGTCGCCTGCGCCGACAGCGCCACCGCCACCACCAGCGTATAGGCATTGGTGTGGTCAAGCTCGCCTTTGGGTTCGGCCTCTGCCTCGGCAAAGCGCGAAAATATCTCAAAGATCGTATGATAGTCGAGTTGTCTGGCCATGCCTGTTCTATGCCCGCACTCACGGCGCAAGACAAGTTTGATCGGGGTTTGCGCCAAACTTACGAAAATTCGAGATGATTTTTGCTCAAGCTTTCGAGGCTTTTGATTTGGCGATTCAAGTCGCGATTAATAACTTGGGCGCAGGGTAATAGGGCAACTGGCATGAGACAATGAACATGAACCTGACAACGACGCCTGTATCGGGCTTTGGCCCCGGAACGATTGTGATGACCACCGATGGCGAGATGCCTGTCGAATGGCTCGCCCCCGGTGACAAGATGATCACCCGCGATCACGGCGCGCAGCCGATCCTGTGGATGGGACGGATGCGCGGCACCACGCCCGAGGGCGTGCCTTTGCCCGATCCGGTCGTGCTTTATCCTGGCGATGGTCCCGTCGGCGACAGCCCGATCGAGCGGCTGCGCCTCGCACCGGGGCATCGCGCGATGCTGCGCGTGCCTGATGTGCAATTGCATCACGGCACCGACGAGGCCTTGGCCCGCGTTTCCGATCTGTCGCGCCGCCATTCCAAACGTCCCGATCCCAATATGGGCGGGCTGGTCTATCATCACATTTTGATGGAGCAGCACGAATTGGTCAACGCAGGCGGGCTTTGGGTCGAAACCGTGGACGCCGAGATGGCGCTGCGTCTGGATGTGCCCGATTGGGTGCGCAAGAAGAGCCGGATTTTCGACCCGAATGCGCAGACCGCGCGCATGTGCCTGACCCGTGACGAGGCGCAGATGATCCGCCAAACGGCACCGGTGGATATGTCGCTTCTGGACCTGCTGGTTGCCTAGGCGCTCCGCCGCTTCGCGGTGAGGGTCCAAGCGCGCGGGTGAGTCACCGGCGCGCTTTCTCTTTGTCCGCGCCGCCGCGATTGCGCAAAATTCGGGTCGCGCGGCGGCGCGCGGCTCGCTAGGCTCGTCTCATCCAAGCCATGAGAGTGTGACCATGACCCAAGCCGCACAATGCCCCCCCAAGGCAGCCCCCGATGCGGCGTCGCCCGCCGCCCCTGACCCGCGCCCCGACCTTGCGCCTGCCCAGACCGATGCCGCCGCGCAGGGCGGCTATCACTACGCCGTCATGCGCCGCGCCATCGAGGCGATCGACGCCGCCGATGGGCCGCTTTCGCTGGAGGCCCTATCGGCGCAGATCGGCATGAGCCCCGCGCATTTCCAGCGGCTGTTCTCCGCATGGGTGGGCATCTCGCCCAAGCGCTACCAACAATATCTGCACCTCGATCAGGCCAAACAGATGCTGCGCGAGCGCATGACCACATTGCAAACCAGCCACGCCATCGGCCTGTCCGGCAGCAGCCGCCTGCATGATCTTTTCGTGCGGTGGGAAGCCATGAGCCCGGGTGATTTTGCGCGCAAGGGCGAAGGGCTGACCATCCATTGGGGCTGGTTCGACAGCCCCTTTGGCCCCGCGTTGGTCATGGGCACGGATCGCGGCCTTTGCGGGTTGGCCTTTGCCGCCGAAACCGGACCCGAGGCGGCGATGGCGGATTTGCGCGCGCGCTGGTCCAAGGCGCGGTTTGCCGAAAACCCGCGCGCCCTTGCGCCCATGGCAAAGGCCGCGCTCGCCCAGCGCGGCGAAACCCGCCTGCATCTGATCGGCGCGCCCTTCCAGATCAAGGTCTGGGAGGCGCTTTTGCGCATCCCCTCGGGCCATGTCACCACCTATAGCGAGATCGCAGGTGCCATCGGCAGCCCCCGCGCCGTGCGCGCCGTCGGCACCGCCGTGGGCCGCAATCCGGTCAGCTGGCTGATCCCCTGCCACCGCGCCTTGCGCAAATCCGGCGCGCTTGGCGGATACCACTGGGGCCTGCCGGTCAAACGCGCGCTTTTGGCCTATGAAAGCGCCCGCCGCGACGGATAGGCGATGCGCTATTTTCCGCCGATTGGTGCCGCCTGCGCCCGCGCGCCCTGTTGGGCCGCGCGCAAACTCGGCCTATATAAGGGAAAACCCCGCCCGAGACGGGCACAAATGACCGAGGCAAAGACATGACCCAAACACAAACCGCCGCCGCGCGCCCCCGCGCCTTTCCCAAATCCGCTCTCGCGCTTGGCGCGGCCTCTTTGATCGCGCTGACCGCTTGCACCGATCCGGCGATGATGAACCCCGATGATCCGCAGCGAAACACCAAACAAGGCACGCTTTTGGGCAGCCTCGTCGGCGCCGCCGCGGGCGCCATGGTCTCGGACAACAAAGCCAAAGGCGCGGTGATCGGCGGGCTGGTCGGCGCGGGCGCAGGCGCGGCCATCGGCAACAACCTCGACAAACAAGAGGCCGCATTGCGCCGCGATCTGGGCAATGACAATGTCACCATCCGCAACACCGGCGACCGGTTGATCGTGACCTTGCCGCAAGACATCCTCTTTGCCACCGACAGCGCCTCGCTGCGCCCCGATCTGCAAAGCGATCTGCGCACCGTCGCGGCCAATCTGAACGATTACCCCAATACCACCGTGCAGGTTCTGGGCCATACCGACAACACCGGCGGGGCCTCCTATAACCTCGACCTGTCGGCGCGCCGTGCCAGCACCGTGGCCAATGTGTTGATCGCGTCGGGGGTTGCACCCTCGCGCATCGTGACGACGGGCCGCGGCGAGGATCAACCGATTGCCTCGAACCTGACGCCCGAGGGCCGCGCGCAAAACCGCCGCGTTGAAATCGTGATCTTGCCGAACGCCTAAACCGCGCCGCGCCGCATCGCCATCTATAAACGCCCCGCCTGTCCATAGGTCGGGGCGTTTTCTTTTGGCCTTTTCATGGCGGCGCAAGGCTCTAGGGTGGGGCGCGTCACTCTTTGGAAGGAATTGCCCATGTCGTCCCCTGCTCCCGTGATCGGCCTGTGCGGCGCGCTGCGCGCCGGATCGACCAATGCGCTTTTGCTGGCCGAGGCGGCGCGACTTTATGGCGGTCCCTATGCGGCGCCCTCGCTCGACCTGCCGCTCTATAGCCAAGACATCGAGGACGCGGGCATGCCCGAAGCGGTCACCGCCTTGGCCGAGGCCATCGCCGCCGCTCCCGCGGTGATCATCTCCAGCCCCGAATACAACAGCGCCGTATCGGGGGTTTTGAAAAACGCGCTCGATTGGGTCAGCCGCACGCCGATCAAACCCTTTGCCGCAAAACCCGTCGCCATCATGACCGCTGCGGCGGGCATGACCGGCGGCGCGCGCGCGCAAGTCATGCTGCGCGCCTGCCTGACGCCGTTTCGCGCGCGCATCATCGCAGGGCCGGATGTGATGCTTGGCGACAGCCGCAATGCCTTTGACGCGCAGGGGCGGCTGACGCGCGAGACGACGGCGAACATGCTCGCCGATCTGATGGAGGCGCTGCGCCGCGAGGCGGAGCAATGACGCCCTAGAGCCGGTTCGACACTTCGATCAGATTGCCATCGGGATCGCGCAGATAGATCGACAGGATCGGCCCCTGCGCCCCCGTGCGCGCCACGGGGCCTTGCGCGATGGCGATGCCCGCGCGGGCCAGATGCGCGGCCCACTCCTGAAGCGGCGTTTGCGACAGGAAACACAAATCCGCCGAGCCTGCGGCCACCTGCGCCGCCTTCGGCTCGAACTCGGCGCCCAGCACATGCAGGTTGATTTTCTGCGCGCCAAAGACCAAAGCCGGACGCGGCGCGCCGCCCTTCGGGGTGAACCACTCGGCCCGCATACCCAGCGCCTGATAAAAGGCGATGCTGCGGTCCAGATCGCGCACCGTCAGCACCAGATGGTCAAGGCTCTGCACAGCGGGGCCGCCCGCCGCTTGCATGTCTTGCATTGTCGTCTCTCCTGTCTGCCGCGCCCTGTAGGGTCCGCGCCCTATGGACTGCGCGCCTTGTGAGTTTCGCGCCCTATGGACTGCGCCATCGCTGCACGGCTCAAAAATTCGCTTCCGGCTCAAAGCCTTGGGGAATATCCGCCGCCCCGCCGAGCACCAGATCGGCCATAACCTCGCCCGCTTTGGGCGCCATGCCAAAGCCGATTTTGAACCCGCCATTGGCGATATAGGCCCCCTCATGCAGCGGATGCGCGCCCAGCATCGGCGCGCGCGAGCGCGCCTTGGGCCGCACCCCTGCCCAGCGCTCGATCACCGGCGCATCGGCCAGAGCGGGCAAGGCCGCGCGGGCAGCCGCGATCACCGCATCCAGCTGCGCATCGGTGCTACGCGCATCGCGATACGCGCGCTCCGAGGTCGAGCCCACGGCCACCGTGCCATCCGCGTGGGGCACCACATGCACCCCGCCCGCAAATATCTGCGGCAAGCCCGAGGCCTCATAGCGCAGCAAAGCGCCCTGCCCCTTGACGCCGCCGCCCACGGGGCGCGCCCGCGCCGCCGATATCGCCTCCAGATCGGCCACGCCGGTGCACCAGATCACCGCGCCCTCGTCCGCCCCCACCTGCACGATCTCGCCGCCCTTGACGCGGATCGCTTCGGCCAAGGCCTGCGCCGCCATGCGCGGATGCATCCGCGCCGAGAGCGTATCATAGACGTAATATCCCGTCGGGCTATGCGGCCGCCATGCGCCCCATGCCGCGACCGTATCGGCAACCGTATCTGCACTGCCCCGTGCACCGATCTCTGGACTGGCCTCTGCACTGGCCTCTGCGCCCGCATCCGCCCGCATACCCACAACCTGCCACGCCGCGCGCCCTTGCCATAGCGCCTGCGCCCCCGCGATGCGCCCGCGCGCCAGATCCACGGCCCGCGCATCGGCCAAGGGCTGCACCCGCCCGAGGCGCGCATAGCCCGAGGGCAAGCCGCACACCGCCTCGACCTGCTTCCAATAGGCCTCGGCCATCAACAGGCTCTCGAGTTGAAAGGCTTTTTTCGGGTTCCAGTTTTCCGGCACATGCGGCGCCAAAGCCCCGACCACGCCGCCGCTCGCCCCCGCGCCCACGCCGTGGGGGTCAATCACCCGCACCCGCGCCCCGCGCAAGATCAAGGACCACGCCACCGACAGGCCGAAAATCCCCGCCCCCCTTACCGTAGCATCCACAGCCATCCATCGCCCCCATTGCCATTTGCCCGCAGCCTGCGCATTTTGGGCGGGCGCGGCCGATCACGGCGCGCCGGTTTTCACTGCTTCTCTAAGGGACCCCGCGATGCAAAGCCAGCACGCAGACCTCACATGGCGCGACAGCGGTGTGCCGGTCTCGACCCGTTTCGACGACCCCTATTTCAGCCTCGAAAACGGGCTGGCCGAAACCGCCTATGTGTTTTTGCAAGGCAACGATTTGCCCGAACGCTTTGCGGACGGCTTCCACATTGCCGAGCTTGGCTTTGGCACGGGGCTGAACCTATTGGCGGCGCTGCGCCTGTGGCGGCAAAGCGGCGCGCAGGGGCGATTGCATTTCACCTCCTTCGAGGCCTTCCCGATGCAGGCCGCCGAGATGCGCCGCGCCCATCGGGCCTTTGCCGAGATCGCGCAGATAAGCGACGATCTGATGCCCCGCCTCGAAGCCTCGCCAAAGCAGCTCTCGCTGCCCGATCTTGAATTCACCCTCATCGAGGGCGATGCGCGCGAGACCGTGCCGCAGTGGCAAGGCCGCGCCGATGCGTGGTTTCTGGACGGGTTTTCTCCGGCCAAAAACCCCGAGCTATGGGATGCGGCGCTGATGCGCGCGCTTGCCCGCCGCACCGCCCCGATGGGCACGGCGGCCACCTATACCGCCGCCGGTTTCGTGCGCCGCAATCTGGCCGAGGCGGGGTTTGACGTGCGCCGTATCAAGGGCTTTGGCCGCAAGCGCCATATGACCACGGCGCAGATGCCCGCCGCTGGTCCAGCCGTGGATTCCGCCGTGGGTCCCGCCGCGCCCCGCAATGAGACCGATCCGCAAAGCCCGCCCGCATGAGCGCCGCGCAAAACACCCGCCTCGGGGTGATCTTGATGATCGCCACGACCTTTGTCTTCGCCGCCCAAGACGGGATTTCGCAATATCTCGTGCGCGAATACAATGTGCGCATGGTGGTGATGATCCGCTATTGGTTCTTCGCGGTTTTCGTCATCGCCGTGGCCAGCGCCAAGGCCGGAGGCCTGCGCGCCGCCGCCCGCACCGATCAGCCCGTCTTGCAAATCCTGCGCGGCACGCTTCTGGCGGCGGAAATCTGCGTCATGGTTTTGGGGTTCAAACTGCTCGGGCTGGTGGAAAGCCACGCAGTTTTTGCCTGCTATCCGCTGCTCATCGCGGCGCTGTCTGGGCCGGTCTTGGGCGAGCGCGTCGGATGGCGCAGATGGGCGGCGATCGGCGCGGGGTTTGTCGGGGTGATCATCGTCTTGCAACCCGGTTTCGGGGTGTTTCGCCCCGCCGCTGTGATCCCTTTGATCGCCGCCTTGATGTTCGCGCTCTACGGGCTTTTGACGCGCTATGCCGCCCGCCGCGACAGCGCCGCCACCAGCTTCTTTTGGACCGGCGTGACGGGGGCGGTGGTTTTGACCGCCGTGGGCATCGGCACATGGGAGCCGATGAGCGCCTATGACTGGCGCTGGATGGCGCTGTTATGCGTGACCGGCGCGCTGGGGCATTACCTGTTGATCCGCTGCTACGAGGTGGCCGAGGCCAGCGCGGTGCAGCCCTTTGCTTATCTACAACTGGTCTTTGCCTCGGGCATCGGGGTGATGGTC
This sequence comes from Litorivita sp. NS0012-18, assembly GCF_040371945.1. NCBI lineage: Bacteria > Pseudomonadati > Pseudomonadota > Alphaproteobacteria > Rhodobacterales > Paracoccaceae > Litorivita > Litorivita sp. NS0012-18. Next base: position 1,394,529 of record NZ_BAABWS010000001.1, read on the forward strand.
TTCGGCGAGGTCGTGCCCCATCACGTCGCCTTGGGCGGGGGCATCATCGTGAGCGCCGGTCTGTTCACCCTGTGGCGCGCACGCCAAGCGGCATAGGCGGGGCGCGCGGCGGCGCGAGATGCGGGCGGCGGCGCCTGCGGGCCAAAAAACACGCCCCCCCCTCTTGCGGTCGCAGGTTTGCTTTCATCTGGGACACAATGCCGGATATTCAAGCGGAGTGCCGTGCCCCGCGCGGCGCAAGGGGCGCGCCCCTTGACTCACACCCCAGTCTTGCGGAACTCTGGACGGATTGAACAATCCTTAACTCAACCTTTTTTCTGGGGGACATATGAAGTATTTTACGATCGCCGCCACGGCCTTGGCGCTCACTGCGGGCGCGGCAGGCGCCGCAACATTCCATGATGAAGCCATTGACGGAGACCTCACCAATTTCCTGTCCACTGTTGGCTCATCGGCCAATCCTTTCTTTGATCTCACGACCGCAGGAAGCTACACAATTGTCGGCACCCTTGATGCCGGAGGCTCCGGCACAAGTGACGGTGTAGATGAATTCGACACCTTCCAGTTTTCCGTGAGCGGAGATTTCACAGTCGATTTGACAACCATCTCGGGCCTGACGTTCGGGACCCTCTATGACGACGGTGGCGGCTGCTGCTTCAGCTTCGCGGGTTCTGGCTCTTCTGGAACGGATATTTTCGCATCACTCGGGACCCTTCCCGCGGGCACATACGGCTTCGGGGTCGTGCCGTCAGGCAACAGCGGAGTGCATAGCTACAGCCTGACGATCAACACAACGAGTGGCATTCCCGACGTCCCTCTGCCGGCAGGATTTCCCTTGCTTGCGGCCGGCCTGATCGGCATGGGCGCTCTCGCGCGTCGCAAGAAAGCGGCCTGACCCCAATGCCCAAGCGCGCCAGACGGCCGCGCTTGGGCTGACCTGCTGCCCTGTGGCGCTGATCGGAGCACTTGCACGAACGGGCCGACACCCGCAGATCTTGCGAGTGCGCGGGACAGTGGCGCGGCCGCTCACGCAGCCCCAGCGGTCTTTCAAACGACATTGGTTCTCGCGTCGGATCATGCGGCGGGCGGTGCGCTCGCCGTGGCCCCTCGCGCCGCATCCGGACATCCCGAAACGCCACCGACGCAATACCGACGTTTTACCGACGTGATACAGGCAGCCGGTTTTGCCCCTTTGCGCGCCGCCGCGTCACTCGCTCGGCGGGCGCAAGCTATGGCCGCTGATCTCCGCGCTGAAGGGCATGGGCAGCGCATCGCCGCCAAGGCGCGCGCGGTAGACCGGCAAGCTCTCGGCCACCCGCATCACGTAGTTTCGTGTCTCGCGAAAGGGGATATGTTCGATCCAGTCGACCATATCGATCTCGCCGTTGAGCGGATTGCCAAACTCCTCCATCCAGCGGATCGGACGCGACGGGCCGGCATTGTAAGCCGCTGATATCATGATGACATTCCCGTCAAACCGCGCTGCCATCTGCGACAGATATTCGCTGCCCAGCACGGCGTTATAGCGCCAGTCCTGCCCCAAACGGCGCGCGTCATAGGCCAGCCCGAGCCCCTGCGCTACTTCCTTGGCCGTGGCAGGCATCAGTTGCATCAACCCCTGCGCGCCCACGCCGCTGCGCACCCGCGGGTCAAACTCGCTCTCGCGCCGCGCAATCGCCAAAGCCATCTCCTTGGCCACCGGCAAATCCATGTAACGCATTTCATGCAAAGCATAATATGGCCCCGGCAACACATGCCCCTCGCGCGCCGAACGCTTGCCGACCATGACCTGTAGATGCGGGCGGTTCATCGCCTCGAGCATCGCGCCCATCTGTCCGATCTGGGTGCGGTCAAGGCTCTCGGCGAGATGGGTATAGAACCGTTCGGCCAGCCCGATCTCGCCCGCCTCCAAGGCCGCCCGCGCCACCTGCGCGACGGGGCGCTGCAAAAATTCCGCGCGGCGCCAATCGGCGAAAATCTCATCGCCCGCCAGATCGCTATCGACCGGCAATCCGGCGCGCTCTGCGGCCAGCAGTCCGTAAAAGCTGGTTTGATGCTGCGCGCCCAAGACATAGCCGCGCGCCGCGCGCTGCGTATCGCCCAAGGCCTCGGCGGCACGGCCGATCCAATAGCCCGCACGGCCCAATGAAATAGGGGTTTGCACCGCCGCGCGGAAGCGGTCGAAATGCTCCAAAGCCACGGCGGGCTTGTCCAGATAGCGCAGCGCCAGATAGCCCGCCAGCCACTCCAGATCGGCGTAGTTGGACCCTTCGGAAAGCTGGTGCTGCGCCGCCAGTTGATAGGCCAGTTGCGCCTTGCCGCCCCGCATCAATTGCCGCGCCAAGGACCGCCGCTCGCTGGCCCAACGCTCGGGCAGCCCCAAACCGCCCGCGATCTCGGAGCGCGCCAGCATCAAGGCTGCGGCCTCTTCTGCGGTGCCGCTTTTCATGATCCGGCGGAAGCGGTCATAGGCCAGCCCCGCATCGCCGCGCTGCGCGAGCGGCAGGGCCGCGATCATCGCATCGGCCCCCGCCGCGCCGCTTTGCACCGCTTGGCGCGCCTTGGCCAAACCCCAATCGGGCGCGGCGACCAAAGGCTCCATCAAGGCCGCATCGCCGTCAAGCCCGCGCCACAGCGCCATCCGAAGCCGCGCCCCGTGATGCGGGGCCAGCCACGCGCCGTGCCGCTCCAAAAACCGTTGGTGATCACGGGTGCCAAGATCAAAACTGCGCCACGCATCGGTGACCAGCGCCTCAGCCTTGGCCGCTTGCCCCGCCGCGATCAAGGCCTGCGCATAGCGCAAAACCCCCGCGCCGGTTTGCGGCCCATAGCCGCCGTAAAACGCCAAAACCTGCGCATCATCGGCCATCTCGAAAGCAGGCTCGGCGCGCTTGCGCAGATACTCCAAACCGGGCCAACCGCCATGTTTATCAAGGAAGGCGAGCGTCTCTTCGGCGCTGCCTTGCCCTGCGCGCAGCCTCACCCATTCGATCAGGTCAGGCCCGAGCGGATCAGCGCGTTTGGACAATTCCACCGCATCGGCCCAACGCCCCGCAGAGGCCAACCGCAGCGCGCTGCCCAAGGGGCGCGGCGCAAGGCGCGAGGGCGGCGGCGCAATCACGGCGGCCACGGAAATCGGCGGGCTGCCCGCCTCTTGCGCCCGCTGCGCGCTTTGCGCCTGTGCGGCTTGTTGAGGCGCAGGTGCAAGCACATGCGCGGCGGGTTTCACAGCGGGCCGCATCACCGGACGCAAGGAAACCGAAACCGCCTCGCCCGCCGCCCCTTGGGGCAGGCACAGACCGAGCGCTATGATCGACGCAATACGCAACATCTCTTGCAATTCCTGCCAAGGCAAAGGATAGACAGCGCTAATCTAAAGCTGTGGCCCCCGCCCGTCCATTCACAAACTTGGCAGCGCGCCAAGGGAGGGGTAAGGTCCGCCGCATATCTCTCACGGGCCTGTCGCCCGTCATTTTGAAAAAAGGAGCGTCACATGTTGAAAGGGTCAATGCCCGCACTGGTCACGCCGTTCAAAAACGGCGAGCTGGATCTGGAGACGCTGAAAAAGCTGGTCGAATGGCACATCGGCGAAGGCACACATGGCCTTGTCCCCGTGGGCACCACCGGCGAGAGCCCGACGCTCACCCACCGCGAACATGAAACCGTGGTCGAGGAGGTCGTGCGCGCCGCCGCTGGCCGCGTGCCCGTCGTCGCAGGCGCAGGCAGCAACAATACGCTCGAATCGATCCGCTTGATCCAACATGCGGAAAAGGTCGGCGCGACGGCGGCTTTGGTCGTCACGCCCTATTACAACAAACCGACGCAGCGCGGTTTGATCGCGCATTTCACAGCCGTGCATGATTGCTGCACCCTGCCGATCGTGATCTACAACATCCCTGGCCGCTCGGTGATCGACATGACCCCCGAAACCATGGGCGAATTGGCCAAACTGCCGCGCATCATCGCGGTCAAGGATGCCACCGGCGATCTGGCGCGCGTGTGCATGCAGCGCATGACCTGCGGCGCGGATTTCATCCAATTGTCGGGCGAAGACCCCACGGCGCACGGGTTCAACGCCCAAGGCGGCACCGGCTGCATTTCGGTCACCGCCAATGTCGCGCCGCGCCTATGCGCCGATCTGCAAAACGCCTGCGCGGCGGGGGACTATGCGAAGGCCTTGGAAATTCAGGATAAATTGATGCCGCTACACAAGGCGATCTTTACCGAGCCAGGTGTTGTGGGGGTCAAATACGCCATGTCGCTTCTGGGGCTGTGCGGCGACGAAGTGCGCTTGCCGCTCACCGGCCTGTCGGACGCGACGAAGGTTTTGGTCAAAGACGCGATGGTGCACGCGGGCCTTTTGTAAGCCGCGACACGATCGACAAAAAAGCCCCGCCAGAGCGATCCGGCGGGGCTTTTTCTTTGGGCGGTGCGGGGCAGATCAGATGCCGACCTCGATGATCGCCTTGGCCAAAATCGGCACCGTATGGGCGTTCAGACCCGCGATATTCATGCGGCTGTCGCCGACCATGTAAATCCCGTGCTCGCTGCGCAGTTTCTCGACCAGTTCGGGCGCCGCGCCAAGGCGCGAGAACATGCCGCGATGCTCGGCCAGAAATCCGAAGCGGTCCGAGCCCGACAGGCGCTGCAATTCGCGGGCCAGATCGGCGCGCAGGCCCAGCATAGAGCCGCGCACCTGCTCCAGCTCCGCCGCCCAATCGGCGCGCAGGGCCTCGTCTTGCAAGATCATCGTCACCACCCGCGCGCCGTGATCGGGCGGGAAGGAATAGTTTTGACGGTTCAGGAACGCCAATGTGCCTTGGGTCACGGCGCGCAATCCGCTGTCTTGGCCGATGGCCATCAAAAGCCCCGTGCGCTCGCGGTAAACGCCGAAATTCTTCGAACAACTCGCGGCGATCAAACATTCGGGCACCGATGAGGCGAGCAAACGCGTCGCCGCCGCATCGGCCTCAAGCCCGTCGCCAAAGCCTTGGTAGGCGATGTCGATCATCGGCACCGCGCCTTTGGCGTTGAGCACATCAATGACCTCTTGCCATTGGGTGAGGTTCAAATTCGCGCCGGTCGGATTGTGGCAACAGCCGTGCAGCAACACCACATCGCCCGCGCGCAGCCCGCCCAGATCGGCGATCATTCCGGCGAAATCCACGCCGCGCGTCTCGGCGTCGAAATAGCGATACGGCACCGCCTCCATCCCCAGATATTTGAGGATGCTCAAATGGTTCGGCCATGTCGGATCCGAGACAAACACCCGCGCATCGGGGTTGGCCATGCGGATCATTTCAAAGGCTTGGCGCACCGCGCCGGTGCCGCCGGGGGTGGCGGCGGCGGCGATATTGGCGCGCCCCACCGCATCGCCCAAGATCAGATCGATCATCGCATCCGAAAACTCCGGCGCGCCGAGCAGGCCGACGTAGGCTTTGCTTTGCTGCTCTTCGACAAGGCGGCGCTCGGCGGCTTTGACGGCGCGCATCACCGGCGTATTGCCCGAAGCATCCTTGTAGACGCCGACGCCAAGGTCGATCTTGGTCTCGCGCGGATCGTCCTTATACATCTGCATCAGGGCGAGGATTTTATCCGCCGGTTGTTCTTTGAGGTTGGAAAACATCACGCTTCTCCCGTGGCGACGGGGAGGGTGGGGAACATCCCCCATTCGGCCCATGACCCGTCATATACTGCGTAGTCGGATTTGCCCAAACGCTCCAGCGCGAGACAGATCACCGCCGCCGTCACGCCCGATCCGCAACTGGCGATCACCGGTTTATCCATATCGACGCCCGCGCCCTCAAAGGCCAGCTTCAACCCCGCAGGCCCTTTCAAAGTGCCCGCCGAGGACAAAAGATCGGCAAAGGGCAGGCTTTTTGCGCCCGGAATATGGCCGCGGCGCAGCCCCGCGCGCGGCTCGTCCACCTCGCCGCGAAACCGCTCGGCAGAGCGCGCATCGATGATCTCGTAATCGCCCAGCTTGGAGGCCGCAGAGACCTGCGTGACGTCTTTGACCAGATGGTTTTGCCGCCGCACCGTCATATGGCGGTCGCGCACGATCGGGGCCATGTCTTCGGTCGCGCGGCCCTCGGCCACCCATTTGGGCAATCCCCCGTCCAGAACCGCAACATCGTTTTGGCCCATCAGCTTGAACAGCCACCACACGCGCGGCGCAGAGAAAATGCCTTGGCTGTCATAGACCACGACCTGATGCCCGTCGCCCACGCCCATGGACCGCATCCGCGACATGAATTTTTCGACCGGCGGCACCATATGCGGCAGGTCCGAACGCAGATCGCTGATCTCGTCGATGTCAAAAAACCGCGCCCCCGGAATATGGGCCTGCGCATATTCGGCGCGCGCGTCGCGCTCGACACCGGGCAGGAAATAGCTGGCGTCCAGCACCCTGATATCGGGGTCTTTGAGATGCTGTGCCAGCCAGTCGGTCGAGACCAGCACCTGTGGATCATCGCTTGCCATCTGTCGGGCTCCCATGATCAATCTTTGAGGTTTCGCAAAAGTCCCGCCCTTGCTACGCGGCTTGGGCCGCTCGCGCAAGCGGGGGGCGCGCCCGAAACGGCGGCGATTGTATGGAAAATGGTCGCAGATCGCAGGTGCGGCGCGCCTATTCGCCGTGGCGCAGCAAACGCGCCTTCTGGCGGCCCCAATCGCGCTTGGCCTCGGTGTCGCGTTTGTCGTGGTTCTTCTTGCCTTTGGCGATGCCGATTTTCAGCTTCACCATGCCGCGGTGGTTGAAATACATCACCAATGGCACCAGCGTCATGCCCTTGCGGTTGGTCGCCGCCCAAAGCCGCGCCAATTCCTTGCGCGAGACCAAGAGTTTGCGGCGGCGGCGCTCTTCGTGTTTGAACTGTTTGGCCTGTTTATAGGGCGCGATATAGCCGTTCACGAGCCACAATTCGCCGTCGTCCACGGAGGCGTAGCTTTCGGCGATATTCGATCCGCCCTCGCGCAGCGATTTGACCTCGGACCCTTCAAGCATGATGCCGCATTCGAGGTCGTCCTCGATCGCATAGTCATAGCGCGCGCGCCGGTTTTCGGCGATCACTTTGTAATTGGGGTCTGTCTTTGGTTTGGCCATGGGGCTGCTGTCTATCTGCCCTTGAGGGCGCTGTCTATATGGCTTGCATATGTAGGCGCGCAGACCGCAAAACCCAAGAGCCCGTTGTGCCAAAGCGTCGCTTTGGCAGCGCCCGAACCGCCCCCACGGGGCGCGCGCGTATCGCGCGGGTGAGGCCGTAGCAAAAAACGCCCTCCCGCCGGATCGGGCGGGAGGGCGCTATCACGCCCGCCCTGTGTCGGGCGCTGCCAATCTTGGATCAGCCGATCAATCGAGGTCTTGCGGCAAAACCAGATTGAGGACGATCGACAAAGCCGCCGCAGGCAGCAAGCCCGAGGTGAGCAGGATTTGCACCGTCTTGGAGGTGTGCTGAAGCGCCTCGGGCACCAGTTGCAAGCCAAAGCCCACCGACAAGGAGATCGCAAAGATCACCATATTGCGGCGGTTCCAGTTCACATCCGATAGCATGTTGATGCCCGCTGCGGCCACCATGCCGAACATGACGATCACGCCGCCGCCCAGCACATTGATCGGCACCGTCGCAACAATCGCGCCGAATTTCGGGATCAACCCGCAGACAATCAAGAACAGCGCCCCGATGGTCACCACATTGCGGCTCATCACGCCGGTCATCGAAATCAGCCCGACGTTCTGGCTGAACGAGGTGTTGGGCAGACCGCCGAACACACCGGCGACGGCCGATCCCAAACCATCGGCAAAGGTCGCGCCTTGGATTTCCTTGTCGGTCGCTTCGCGCCCTGCGCCGCCTTTGGTCACGCCCGACACATCACCCACGGTTTCAATCGCCGAAATCACCGCCATGAAACACATGCCCACGATGGTCGCCACGTTGAATTCAATGCCCCATTTGAACGGCATGGGCGGTGCGAACATCGCCGCGCGGCCAACATTGGCAAAGCTCACCTGCCCCATCAGATAGGCGACGACATAGCCCGCGATCAGTCCCAAAAGCACCGAAGCCACGGACCAAAGCCCTTTGGTGAAAAAGCTGAAAAACAAAGAGACGACAATCACGACCAAGGCCGGCAGCCACATCGCCAGCGTGCCGAACTCCGGCTTGCCGATCTTTGGCACACCGCCCGCCGCATATTGAATGCCGACCTTGAGCAGCGCCAGCCCGATCATCAAAACGATCAACCCCGTCACCAAGGGCGGCAGCGCAAAGCGGATGCGCCCGATCACCGTGCCGAGCAGGAAATGGAAGATCCCGCCGATCACAATGCCGGTCATCAACCCCGACAGCCCTGCGGCCCCCTGCCCTGCCACGGCTGGAATCATCACCGGCAAAAAGGCAAAGCTCGTGCCTTGCACAATCGGCAAACGCGCGCCCACCGGCCCCATGCCGATGGTCTGGAACAAGGTGGCGATGCCGGCAAAAAGCATCGACATCTGGATCATATAGATCAGGTTCGGAAACTCCGGCGAATTCGATCCGAACCCGAAGCCCGCCGCGCCCGCGACGATGATCGCGGGGGTGACGTTGCTGGCAAACATGGCCAGGACGTGTTGAATGCCCAAGGGCACCGCTTGCGCCATTGGCGGCGTATAATTGGGATCGCGCAGCTGTTCTGGCGTCCCGAGGCTTGCGTTACTCATTGATGTTCTCCGATCTGTCCTTCCGGTTGGATTGCCCGCTCTTTTCGGCGGTTAGTCTCCCCTCTCGATCAGAACCGGCTGATCAAGGGGGTATTCTTCGAGGTTCGCGCCCGCGCCGATCCGGTCGATCACGGCAAACAGACCTGGCGCATGCAGGGGCGTCAAAACCCCGTGCCATGTGCTGCGCAGCAAATTGATGCCTTGGCCCGCAGCGGCGATAAAGGCGCGCGGCGCGGCGGGTTTGCCGCCCGCATCAGCGGCGACAATCACCAACCACTCGGTCATGCTCATCGGCACAAAGGCCTGACTGCCCTGAGGATGGCGCTCCATCAAATCGAGCCGGTAGGGCAAGGCACGCGGCGCGGCCTTGAATATGCTGATCCCCGCGCGCCCATCGGCAAAATCCAATCGCGCACGGTCGTGGTATCGACCGCAATGGCCTTGGTTGATGATCTTGTCGGGATCGCCCGCAGCCTCCAGCACATCACCGAAGGGCGCGAAAGCCTGAACCGTCAGCGGCTCGGTGGCGATCCGCGCGCTCAAAGCGTCAGCCCCACATGACGGTTCACGTCCTTATAGAGCAGATAGCGGAACGGCTCCTCGCCCGTGGCGATACAGGCCTGCGGGCAAAAGGCGCGCAGCCACATGAAATCGCCCGCACCCACCTCGACCCAATCCGTGTTGAGCAAATAGCGCGCCGTGCCTTGCAACACATAAAGCCCGTGTTCCATCACATGGGTCTCGGCAAAGGGGATCCGCCCGCCTGGCAGGAAGTTCACGATATTGACGTGGAAATCATGGCGCATGTCCAGCGGATCGAAAAACCGCTGCGTCGACCATTTGCCATCGCAATCGGGCATATTCGACGCGGTCACGTCGCGTTCATGCGCGACAAAGGCTTCGGGCGGCAACATATCGGCGATGCGGTTGTAGCGTTTGCGGATCCAGTGCACCCCTGCGGACGCATCCGACACATTCCACAAGGACCACACGGCGGCAGGCGGCAGATAGACGAAATGCCCTGCCTCCAGATCATAGGTGTCGCGGCCCAAGGTCAGACGCACCGCGCCATGGGCAACGAACAAGGCGCCCTGCGCCTCCAGTTCGGGTTCGGGCGTGTGGCTGCCGCCCCCCGGCGCGATCTCGAGCGCATATTGCGCAAAGGTTTCGGCAAAACCCGTCAACGGGCGGGCCAAAATCCACGCGCGGGTCTGCACCCATCCAGGCAGGAACGAGGTCACGATATCGCGCATCGTTTCGGCGGGCAGCAGGGCGTAGGCCTCGGTAAAGATCGCCCGGCCATCGGGGTCTTGGTCCTGCGACGGGTGGCCGCCCATGGGGAAGGCATAACTCAAAACAGATCCTCTAGACGCAGCCGTGCAATGCGTTCGACTTGGCGGCAGGCCTCCGCAAATTCGCTGTCGCGGTCATGGCCGATGCGGCGCTCGAAGGCCGCCAGAATGCCGGATTTATCATGGTCGCGCACGGCGATGATAAAGGGAAACCCGTGTTTTTCCACATAGGCGGTGTTCATTTGCGTGAACTGTGCGCGCTCGGCGTCGGTCAGCGCATCCAATCCCGCGCCCGCCTGCTCGGCGGTGCTTTGCGCGGTCAGACGCTTGGCCGCTGCGAGCTTTCCGGCCAGATCGGGATGCGCCTTAAGCACGCCCAAACGCTCCGCCTCCGAGGCGCTGCGGAAAATGCGCGCAAGCGCATTATGCACCCCCGCCGCGCAATCATGAGCGGGGCCAAGCTCCAGCCCATGCGCGCGCTCGGCGATCCACGCGCTATGCTCGAATACGCCGCCATAGGCCTCGACAAAACGCGCTTGGCTCATCCGGCTGGGCCGCTCGATCCGTTTGGGCGGATGCGTCTTGGCCCAATGCTCGGCCACATCAATCCGGCGCGGGCACCACACGCCCTCAAACCCTTGGATATAGTCGATGAATTTTTTCAGACCCGCCAGTTTTCCGGGCCGTCCGATCAACCGGCAATGCAGGCCGACCGACATCATCTTGGCCGCCCCCGCCCCGCCTTCGGCATAGAGCACGTCAAACGCATCCTTGAGATAGGTGAAAAACTGCTCTCCGGTGATATAGCCCGGAGCCGTGGCAAAGCGCATATCATTGGCCTCGAGCGTATAGGGGATGATCAATTGATCACGCCCCTGCACGTCGATCCAATAGGGCAGATCGTCGTCATAAGTGTCGGAGATATAATCAAACCCGCCCTCTTCGGCGACAAGGCGGACGGTGTTTTCGCTGCACCGGCCTGTGTACCATCCGCGCGGGCGCGTGCCCGTCACTTCGCTGTGCAGCCGCACCGCCTCGGCAATCGCGGCGCGCTCCTCGGCCTCGGGCATGTCTTTGTGCTCGACCCATTTGAGGCCATGACTTGCGATCTCCCAACCCGCCTGCTGCATGGCCTCGACCTGCGCCGGACTGCGCGCCAAGGCGGTGGCCACGCCGTAGATCGTCACCGGAATATTCGCGCCGGTGAACAGACGGTGCAGCCGCCAGAACCCCGCCCGCGCGCCATATTCATAGATCGATTCCATGTTCCAATGGCGTTGCCCCGCCCATGGCGCGGCCCCCGCGATATCGGACAAAAACGCCTCTGACGCGCCATCGCCGTGCAGGATGCAATTCTCGCCGCCCTCTTCGTAATTGAGCACGAATTGCACCGCCACGCGCGCCCCGTCCGGCCACGCCGCATCGGGCGCATCGGCCCCATAGCCCAGCATATCGCGCTCATATCGCTGCATCTTGTCGTCCCCTTTGCCAAATTTCTAAGCGATCCGGCCCCTATGCATTATCAATTTTTTCAAGAAACACTTTCAGGGGTGCTTTGCCAGACAGGATGCGCGTATCAATCAGGCAAGCATATGCAAAGCTGCACGTCAAAGGAGCATCTCATGGCTGACGGCTATCTGACCACCCATGTTCTCGACACGGCCAAAGGCTGCCCCGCCGCCGGATTGCGCATTGATCTTTACCGCATCAACGGCGAGACGCGCAGCCATCTGGCCACCATGGTGACCAATGACGACGGGCGCACCGATGCGCCGATCCTGCCCAAAGAGGATTTTGCCGTGGGCGTTTATGAATTGGTCTTTGCGGCGGGCGATTACCTTGACGCGTCGGGCACGCCCCCCGAAGCGCCGCGGTTTTTAGACGTGGTGCCGATCCGTTTCGGGATTTCCGACCCCGCCGCCCACTACCATGTGCCGCTGCTCGTGTCGCCCTTTGGCTATTCGACCTATCGCGGCAGCTAACCCCGCAGCCAAAGCTCTGGCGCGGCGCGGCCGATCGGTCCTGCGCCGCCTTTGCGCGGCTGCCCGCTTAGCCCAATGCGTATCCCGCGCCGCGCACCGTGCGCAGCGGATCATCGCCGCCATGCGTGCAAAGCGCCTTGCGCAAGCGGCCGATATGCACGTCCACGGTCCGCGTATCCACATAGATATCGCGCCCCCAAACCCGATCAAGCAATTGCTCGCGGCTCCACACCCGCCCCGGTTTCTCCATAAAGGTCGAGAGCAGCCGGAATTCGGTCGGGCCAAGCTTGAGCGGCTGCTCGTCGCGGGTGACCTTATGGGTCTCGGCGTCGAGGATAATATCGTCAAAGCTGAGCTTTTGCCCCACCGCTGCCGGACGGGTGCGGCGCAATTGCGTGCGCACGCGGGCCATCAATTCGACCACCGAATAGGGTTTGACCACATAGTCATCCGCGCCGGTTTCAAGCCCGCGCACGCGGTCGGCCTCTTCGGAGCGGGCCGAGAGCATGATGATCGGCACATTGCGCGTCGCAGCGCGGGTTTTGAGACGGCGGCAAATCTCGATCCCCGACACGCCTGGCAACATCCAATCCAGCACAATGAGGTCCGGCACCACCTCATCCACCAAAACCAAAGCCTCGTCGCCCGTCTCGGCGCGGCTCACCAAAAAGCCTTCGGCCTCAAGGTTATACGCCAAAATCTCGCGCTGCGCCGGTTCGTCCTCGACCAATAGAACACGCAGTTGATCGGCAGCCATGGCTTAGTCCTCCACCTCAATCGCCTCAGTCGAGGTCACATCGGCCTTGGTGCGCGCCTCTTCGGGCATTTCGCCAGTGACCAGATAGATCACCTGCTCGGCAATCGTCGTGGCATGATCGCCCATGCGTTCGATGTTTTTGGCAATGAAATGCAGATGCATACAGGCGGTGATATTGCGCGGATCTTCCATCATATAGGTGAGGAATTCACGAAACAGCGCATTATACATCTGATCGACTTCGCGGTCGCGCAGGCGCACCTCTTCGGCCATCGCCACGTCGCGGTGGATATAGGCATCCAGCGCCATCTTGAGCATCTGCTCGACCTCGCGCGCCATGCGGCGGATCGACTTGGAGGCGCCGCCCACGGGCTGCATCTGCACCAGAACGCCGGTGCGTTTGGCGAGGTTCTTGGCGTAATCGCCGCAGCGTTCGAGGCTGGAGGCGATCTTCATCACCGTCAACACCGTGCGCAGATCGCGCGCTTGCGGCGCGCGCAGCGCGATCACCCGCGCGGCCTCTTCATTGACCTGCTCTTCGATCCGGTCGATGACTTTATCAGCGGCGCGGACCTTATCGGCCAATTCATTGTCGCGCTCTTCGAGCGACTTGGCCGCATCGCCGATATTGGCTTCGACCAAACCGCCCATTTTCATGATCAAGGCTTGGATCGCCTCCAGATCGCGGTCAAAGGCGCTGGCGATATGCTGTTCGGTTACCATGCGATTTATCCAATCCGTCCAGTGATATAGCTTTCGGTGCGGGGGTCTTCGGGGTTGGTAAAAATCTGCCCCGTCTCGCCAAATTCGACCAAATTCCCAAGGTGGAAAAACGCCGTTTTCTGGCTGACCCGCGCGGCCTGCTGCATCGAGTGGGTGACGATCACCACGCTATATTGCGCGCGCAATTCGTCGATCAATTCCTCGACCTGCGCCGTGGCAATCGGGTCAAGCGCCGAGCAAGGCTCGTCCATCAGCAAAACCTCCGGCTCGGTGGCCACGGCGCGCGCGATGCACAGGCGCTGTTGCTGACCGCCGGACAATCCGGTGCCCGGTTTGTCGAGACGGTCCTTGACCTCGTCCCAGATCGCCCCGCGGCGCAGGCTCTTTTCCACGATCACATCAAGGTCGGCCTTGGTCTTGGCCATGCCGTGGATGCGCGGGCCGTAAGCGATGTTGTCATAGATCGATTTGGGGAAAGGATTGGGCTTTTGAAAGACCATCCCGACCTTGGCGCGCAATTGCACCGGATCGACCTTGGGGTCATAGATGTCCTCGCCGTCCAGACGGATATCGCCCTCGACGCGGCAGATATCAATCGTATCGTTCATCCGGTTCAGGCAGCGCAAAAACGTGGATTTGCCGCAGCCCGAAGGGCCGATAAAGGCGGTGACGGTTTTATCCTCGATGTCCACATCGACGTCTTTGATCGCATGGGTATCGGCATAATAGACCTGACACCCACGGGCCGCGATCTTGATCTCTTTCACGTCCACGGCTCTCTCCATAATTCGCATATCATTCATGTCAGATGCTCACCCTACCAACGGCGCTCGAAGCGGCGGCGCAGCAACACGGCCACGACATTCATCGCCACAAGAAACACCAGCAACACAATAATCGCCCCCGAGGCCCGTTCGACAAAAGCCGGATCGGCGCGCTGTGTCCAATTGAAAACCTGCACCGGAAGCGCGGTCGACGGCTCGCCGAACAACCCGTTTTCGGGGCTCCAAGCGGCGGGGTATTCGCGCACAAAGGCCACCATCCCGATGAGCAGCAAAGGCGCGGTCTCGCCCAAGGCTTGCGCCAGACCGATGATCGTGCCGGTCAAGATACCAGGCGCGGCGAGGGGCAACACATGGTGGAATACCGATTGCATTTTCGACGCGCCAAGACCCAAAGCCGCATCGCGGATCGACGGCGGCACGGCCTTCAACGCCGCGCGGGTGGCGATGATGATCGTCGGCAAGGTCATCAGCGTCAAAACCAATCCGCCGACAATCGGCGCAGAGGCGCGCATGCCCGCAAAGTTGATGAAAATCGCAAGGCCGAGGATGCCGAACACAATCGACGGCACGGCGGCGAGGTTCGAGATATTCACCTCGATGATATCGGTCCAACGGTTCTTGGGCGCGAATTCTTCAAGGTAGATCGACGCCGCCACCCCGATCACCGGCGCCAGCACCAGAACCGTCAACATCATATAAAGCGAGCCAAGGATCGCCACGCCTAGCCCCGCCGCTTCGGGGCGCTGGTCCGAGGCATCGGGCGCGGTCAAAAATGCCCAGTTGAATTTGGTGCGCAGATAGCCGCGCTCCTTGAGCGCATCGGCCAGCATCAATTGCTCGGGCGAGACATTGCCGTCAAGCTCGGCGCTGTCCATCGTCACGCGGCCCTTGTAGAACCCGTCGATCCGCCCGTTGACCAAAAGCGTGAACTCCTGCGTCGTGCCGATCAGATCGGGATCGGCCAGAACCGCATTGCGTACCGTGGCGGCGGCCTCTTTAGAGATGATCTGCGCCGCGTCCTTATCGCTCAGCCCCTCGATCTCGATGCCCTCGGTGGCGATGAAAGCCGCCAGCGAGGTTTTGAGAACCCCCGCATAGCCGATGGTCGTGACCTTCTTGAGGTTGTCGAGATCGCGCCCGCCCTTTTTGTCGAGCTTGGCCTCCGACAATTCGACCGGCATGGTCAGATAGGTCTGCGAAAACGCGCCCGATCCGGCGCTGAAGATCGAGATCAACAGCATCACCAAGGCCAGAACCCCGATGCCGATGGCCCCCATTCCATAGGCGCGAAACCGTGCCTCGGCGGCATTGCGCCGCTTGGTGCGCGCATCCGGCTCCAGCAGCGTCTTGCGCTTGGGCGGCACGGGCATCGCGCCCGAATTTGTCGCGTCGCTCATTCGTATTGCTCCCGATATTTGCGCACGATGTAGAGCGCGAGCACATTGAGGCCGAGGGTAAAGACAAACAGCGTCAGCCCCAAAGCAAAGGCCACCAAGGTTTCGGGCGCGGCAAAATCCGTATCGCCCGTAAGCTGGCTGACGATTTTCACGGTCACGGTGGTCATCGCCTCAAAGGGGTTGATGACCTCGCCAATGCCGGATCTGAACTGCGCCGCCGCCGCCCCCGCGCCCAAGACGACGATCATCGTCTCGCCAATCGCGCGGCTCGCCGCCAACAAGATCGCGCCAACAATCCCCGGAAGGGCGGCAGGCACGACCACCTGTTTGATGGTTTCCGATTTCGTCGCGCCAAGGCCCAGAGAGCCGTCGCGCATCGCCTGCGGCACCGCGTTGATAATATCATCCGAAAGCGACGAGACGAAGGGAATGAGCATGATCCCCATCACCAGACCCGCCGTCATCACCGACGATCCGCTGTCGCCCAATCCCATCGGCTGGGCAAAATAATCGCGCAGCATCGGCCCCACGGTGATCAGCGCGAAAAGACCGTAAACAATGGTCGGGATACCGGCCAGAACCTCGATCAACGGCTTGGCGATAGAGCGGGTTTTCGGCCCCGCATATTCCGACAGATAGACCGCCGCAAACAGCCCGATCGGCACCGCCACCAGCAGCGCGATAAAGCTGATGTAGAGCGTGCCCCACAAGAGCGGCAAAATTCCCAGCGCGCTATCGCCGCGAAAATCCGGTGCCCATGTCACGCCGAAAAAGAACTCGGTCCACGCGTATTGCGAGAAGAAATTGCCGGTCTCCAGCAACATCGACATCACGATCCCGACGGTGGTGAAAATCGCAACAGAGGCGGCAAAGATCAGCAAAACCATGATCCAGCGCTCTGCCGCATTGCGGGCGCGATACTCGGCGGTGATCTTGGAGAGGGCAAACACAACGCCCGCCACGCAAAGCGCCAAAATCGCCCAAGCCATCACCCGATCCGCCCCGACCGGCAGGGCCAGCGCATCGGATTTTTCGGCGATCTTGCGCAGCACCATATAGGCCATGAAAACCAATGCCGCAGGCACAAACCCCGTCAGCGCCGTGTTGAGCCCGTGATAGACCGCGCGCGAATGGCGCGTGCGGCTGTCCCCTGTCGCGGCAACGCGCAAGCGGCCAACAAAATACCCCGCGACGCAAATCGCGAGGACACAGAGGAAGGAAAGAGCCAAGGACATAAGGGACCTGCTTTAGCTTTGTATTGTGGGGCGGCGGCCCCGTTCTGTCGGGCCGCCGCCGGTTTTGTCTAAGCCGCGTTTGGCTTACATGTTGTTGCCGCCTGCGACGGCTGCTTGGGTCTGCTCCAGCTCGGGGTCGGAGACGAGGCCGTATTCGGCGAGCGGGCCGTCGGGGCCAGCCATATCGTCAGAGACGAAGAACTCTGCATATTCCTGCAGGCCGGGGATCACGCCGATATGCGCGCTCTTGACGTAGAAGTAGAGCGGGCGCGACACCGGATAGTCACCGCTTGCGATGCTTTCGGTCGACGGCACGACGCCCGACATGGTCGCCACTTGCAGCTTGTCGGTGTTGTTCTCGTAGAAGGCCAGACCGAAGACGCCGATGCCGTCCTTGTTGCTTTCGATACGCGCGAGGGTTTCGGTGTAATCGCCGTCAATGTCGGTCGACGCGCCATCGGTGCGCAGCGAGATACAGGCTTTCTCGGCGGCTTTTTTCTTGGCTTTCTCGTCATCGCCCTCGGCGGCGGCGAGGAAGGTTTCAAAGGCGCCGGTCTCTTCGCAGCCTGCGAGGATCACCTTGTCTTCAAAGACTTCGCGCGTGCCGTGCTTGGTGCCCGGAACGAAGGCTTGAATGTTTTGCGCGGGGAAATTCGCATTCACATCGGCCCAAGTCTTGTTGGGGTTGGCGACGATCTGGCCGTCCACGACGATTTTGTCGGAGAGCGCAAGGAACCAATCGGAGGGCGTGAATTCAAAGCCGTTGCCGTTGATGTCGGAGGCAAAGACGATGCCATCATAACCGATGCGCACTTCCATAATGTCGGTCACGCCGTTTTCGGCGCAGGCGGCGATCTCTTTGTCTTTGATCTTGCGCGAGGCGTTTGCCACGTCGATGGTGCCTTCGCCCACGCCTTCACAGAACTTTTTGAGACCGGCGGAGGAGCCGCCCGATTCCACGACCGGTGTCGGGAAGTCGAAGTTTTCGCCAAAGGCTTCGGCGACGATCGACGCATAGGGCAGAACGGTCGAGGAACCGGCAATCTGGACTTGGTCGCGCGCCGAGGCGGCAGTGGCACAAACGGCGGCGATGGCCATTGCGGAGGCGGACAATTTGATAAGGGACATAATAGCTCCTTTAGGGTTACATCTCGCGGCCAACATTCTCGCGGCCTTGGGGGCTGCCTAAATCGTCGGTGTGTCGCTTATGTAATGCTTTTGTAACAGCTTTATGAAACCTGACCAATAACAAGTAAGCACCTGACAACAAAAGATTTTAACTCTAGCGAGATGCAAAAATCCCTGCGAAATCCGCACAATTACTCCGCCTTTTGTAACAAGGATTCGCTAGCCTGAGCCGCGGCCAAAAGCGCCAAAGGCCGCCCCTCAAAAAAGGGCGGCCTTTGTTTACAGGGGCTTGGCCGAAATCAGCCGCGCAGCACGCCGCCGGTGGCCTTGGTGACCTTCTCGACGATCTTGGCGCTGACCGCTTCGATATCGGCTTCCTTGAGCGTCTTCTCGGCGGGTTGCAACCGCACGGTCACGGCGATGGATTTCTTGCCCGCGCCCATTTGCGCCTCTGCGGTCGCGCCGGTGAATTCATCAAAGACATGCACGTTTTCGATCAACACCTTGTCGGCGCCTGCGGCGGCGTTGGCCAAAGTCAAAGCCTCGACATCCGCATCCACGACAAAGGCAAAGTCCCGCTCCACCGCTTGCAGATCGCGGATCGCCAAAGCAGGGCGCGTCGCGGCCTTTTTCTTCGGCAAGGGCACTTCTGCGGGATAGATGGTGAAACCGACCACCGGCCCTTTGATATCCATCTGCGCCAGAATTTTGGGATGGATTTCGCCGAACACGCCGAGCACTTTTTTCGGCCCAAGGCAGATTTTGCCATGCCGCCCCGGATGCCACCAGCCTTCAGCGCCGCGCAGGATTTGCACCTTGGCGGGGGCGCCGATGGCGGACAGGACCGCTTCGGCATCGGCCTTGGCATCATAAAGATCGACGCTGCGCATTTCGCCATGCACATCGCGCGGACCGGTGCGGCCGACCAGAATGCCGCTGATCTGCAACTGCTGCTCGTCCGGCTCGCCGCCGCTAAAGGCAGGGCCGACCTCGAAAAGCGCCAGATCATTGAACCCGCGCGACTGGTTGCGTGCCGCCGCTTGCAGCAGACCCGCCAGAAGCGAAGGGCGCATATGGCTCATCTCGCTCGAAATCGGGTTCTCCAGCATCGTCGCATCCGACCCGCCGCCGAACAATGCGGCACTGGCCTGATCGATGAAGCTGTAGGTCACGCATTCGTTGTAGCCCAAAGAGGCCGCCATGCGCCGCGCCGCGCTTTCGCGGATCTGCGCGGGGCTCAGGATCGGGGCGGGAATCCCGTCGTCCAGCCGCGCCAAAGGCCGCCCTTCGAGTTTGGTCAAAGAGGCCACACGCGCCACTTCTTCCACCAGATCGGCAGAGCCGAGCACGTCAGGGCGCCACGAGGGCACATGCGCCATATCGCCGTCGATCACAAAGCCCAAAGCGGTCAATGTGCGGCGTTGCTCGTCGGCGGAAATCTCCATGCCGACAAGGCTTTGCACGCGGTCGGTGTCGAGCTTGTAAGCCCGCGCCACATCCGGCACCTCGCCCGCGACAACCACTTCGGAAGCCTCGCCGCCGCACAGATCAAGGATCATTTGCGCAGCATCTTCAATGGCTTGCATGTTATAATCCGGATCAATCCCGCGCTCGTTGCGATAGCGCGCGTCCGAATTGATCTTGAGCGCGCGGCCGGTTTTGGCGATCTGGATCGGGTCCCAAACGGCGGCCTCCAAAAACACATTGACCGTCTCTTCGGTGCAGCCCGTCTCCAGCCCGCCCATGATGCCCGCGATGCTCTCGACGCCCTTATCGTCGGAAATCACCACCATGCCCTCGGCGAGCGCGTAGTCCTTATCGTCGAGCGCGGTCATCACCTCGCCGCCCTGCGCGCGGTGCACGCGCAAATCGCCCGTCACCTTATCGGCGTCAAAAACGTGCAGCGGGCGGTTGCGGTCATAGGTGAAGAAATTGGTGATATCGACCAAGGCCGAAATCGGGCGCAACCCGATGGCGCGCAAACGGCTTTGCAGCCATTCGGGCGAGGGGCCGTTTTTCACGCCGCGAATGAGCCGTCCGGCAAAAACCGCGCAGCCGTCCTCGCGGGTGTCCGCATCGATCGTCACCTTGAGCGGCGAGGCAAATGCGCCCGCCACCTTGGCCGCTTTGACCGGTTTCATCACGCCCAGCCCGCGCGCCGACAGATCAAGCGCAATGCCGCGCACGCCCAGCGCATCGGGACGGTTCGGCGTGATGGCAATGTCGATCACCGGATCGACCTTGGCCGGATCATGTTCGGCCAGCCAGTCGGTAAAGGTCTGCCCGACCTCGCCCGAGGGCAATTCGATGATGCCGTCATGCTCGTCCGACAATTCCAATTCGCGCTCGGAGGCCATCATGCCGTGGCTCTCGACGCCGCGAATATTGCCCACCGAAAGCGTCACATCGATCCCCGGCACATAGTCGCCCGGTTTGCAGAGCACCACGGTAATGCCCTCTCGCGCATTGGGCGCGCCGCAAACGATCTGCTTTTCGCCCTCGTCGGTTTGCACCTTACACACGCGCAGCTTGTCCGCATCGGGGTGTTTTTCGGCATGGGTGACCTTGGCGAGGGTAAAACCGGCCAGCTTGGCAGCAGGGTCGATCACCTCTTCGACCTCAAGCCCGAGGTCGGTGAGCGCATAAAGGATCTCGTCCAGCGTCGCGGTGGTATCCAGATGCTCTTTGAGCCAAGAGAGAGTGAATTTCATTTTGCGGTCTCCTTATGGAGGGAAATCTTGGGGGTGGGCCGTTGATCCGTCGGGGCGGCGGCAGATGCGCCGCGCCGCGTTTTGCTAGCGGCTCAAACCCCCGTGCAATGTCGGTTGGTTCAAACACGAGAACCCGTAGTGGCGCAGCCAGCGCAAGTCGCTGTCAAAGAAGGCGCGCAGATCGGGGATGCCGTATTTGAGCATCGCCAGACGGTCGATCCCCATGCCAAAGGCAAAGCCCTGCCACGCCTCGGGATCAACGCCTGCCGCTTGCAAGACCTTGGGATGCACCATGCCCGAGCCGAGCACCTCCATCCATCCGTCGCCCTCGCCGATGCGCAATTGCCCATCGACCCACGAACATTGGATATCCACCTCTGCCGAGGGTTCGGTGAAGGGGAAATGCGAGGCGCGAAAACGGGTTTTGATGCCGTCGATCTCGAAGAAGGCGGCAAAGAATTCCTCCAGAACCCATTTGAGGTTCGCCATCGAGATATCCTTGCCGATGGCGAGGCCTTCGACTTGGTGGAACATCGGCGTATGGGTCTGGTCGTAATCCGAACGATACACCCGCCCCGGAGCGATCACGCGGATCGGCGCGCCGCTTTTCTCCATCGCGCGGATTTGCACCGGCGAGGTATGGGTGCGCAACACATGCGGCGGGCGGTTGTCGCCCTCGGCGCGGTGCATATAGAAGGTGTCGAACTCTTGGCGCGCGGGGTGGTGCGTCGGCATGTTGAGCGCGTCGAAATTGTAGAAATCCGTCTCGATCTGCGGCCCTTCGGCCACGGCGAACCCGAGATTGGCGAAAATCGCGCTGATCTCTTCGGTGACTTGGCTGACGGGGTGGACCGTGCCTTGCGGACGGGCGCGCGACGGCAAGGTCACGTCGAGCCATTCGGTGGCCAGCCGCGCATCAAGCGCCGCATCGGCCAGCGCGGTTTTCTTGGCGGCCAAGGCCGAATTGATCTCGTCCTTGAGCGCGTTCAATTTCGGCCCTGCGATCTGGCGCTCTTCGGGGGTCATTTTGCCCAGCTCGCGCATCTTGAGCGCGACCTCGCCCTTTTTGCCAACAGCGGCAAGGCGGATATCTTCGAGCGCCGCCTCGTCAGAGGCCGCCGCGATGGCCGCGATATACTTGTCTCTCAGATCGTCCATCCGATCCTCCTGTTCGTCCTTGATCCCCATCTGCGCGATGACGGGCGGGGTTTGGGCTGTTGCTACCCAGCGTGGCACACAAACGCAAGAAGCCGCGGCCCATTATAGGCCCGCGGCTTCTCAAATCTCTGATCCCTCAGTGAAAGGGATGGGTTACGCGAGCGCCGCCTTGGCTTGATCAACGATCGCGCCAAATGCTTCGGGCTCGTGCACGGCCAGATCGGCCAGAACCTTACGGTCCACTTCAATACCGGCCAAGGACAGTCCGTTGATGAAGCGCGAATAGGTCAGCGCTTCGTCGTGGCTGCGCACGGCGGCGTTGATCCGCTGGATCCACAGCGCGCGGAAGCTGCGCTTGCGGGCCTTGCGGTCGCGTGTGGCGTATTGGTTGGCCTTGTCCACGGCCTGCGTGGCGACGCGGAAGGTGTTCTTACGGCGACCGTAATACCCTTTTGCGGCTTTGATGATCTTTTTGTGACGCGCGTGCGTGACGGTTCCGCCTTTGGTACGAGACATATCAAACCCTCCTTAGCGCGCGTATGGCATCATCGACTTGATGATTTTCTCATCAGGAGCCGACAGCGTGGTGGTTCCGCGCGCATTGCGCAGGAATTTGTTGGTGCGTTTGATCATGCCGTGGCTTTTGCCTGCCTGTCCGGCTTTCACACGACCGCTGGCCGTTGTTTTGAACCGCTTTTTGCAGCTCGACTTGGTCTTCATTTTGGGCATTTCCGTCTCCTCGTTTGGGTCGGTGTCAAACGCGACTCGGCATGCCACTTCGGGCCGGTCGCGCGATGGAAGCGCTTCCTTAGGCGCAAACGAGAAGGCTGGCAAGGGAAAATACCGCCCCCGCCCCCTTAAATTTCAGGGGCAAAGGCAAGGCGCGGGTCAAAACGCAGGCCCGCGCCCTAGCGCCGTGCGCGGCGCATGGCGGCGGCGGCCTCGATGCCAAAGGCAAAGGCCTGCGCCAGATCGGGGCCTTTGGCGGCGGGCGCGGCGGGGGCGGGCGCGATGTCTTCGGGTTTGGAGGCCGCGATGGCAAAGAGGATCGCCGCCAGCCCGAAATAGACCAAAGCGATGATCAAGGCCGCGCCCTGCGGGGCGTAATGGACCTGCAAGAACAGCCAAGCGGCCACGGTCAAAAACCCCGCTCCGACGCAAAGCGCCATGAGCGCCACAAAGGACAACGCGGCCTTGCGCGCTGTCCTTGTGGCTTTGTGCTTGAGATCGCTGAGCATCGACGCACGCTTATTTGCGGGCCAAGAACAGACCAGCGACAAAGCCCAGCCCCGCCGCAAGGCCCACCGACATGGCGGGTTTTTCTTGCACAAAGCTCTCGGCCTGTTTGCCAAGCTCGGCGCCCTGCGCGCGCAATTGCGCGATTTGCGCCTCGCCGCTCTCGCGGGCCGATGCCGCGCGGGCCTTTGCGCCCTCTTTCAAATGCGCGCCTTGGGTCTTGCCATATTCGGCCAAAGTGCCGGTCAAAGCAGCCAGATCGGACTTGAGCGCCTCCACCTGCGCGGCCAGATCCTCGGTGGTGGTTTCGGTAACTTTCAACTTGGTCGCAGCGGCCATGATATATCTCCTGATCTATGTGAGGGCCCGCCTCATAAGCTGTGACAGCAGCGGGCCGCGATTACCCAAACAACGCCGCGCCGCGCCAAAAGGTTCCAACGCAGCGGCAAAAAATTCCCAATAAAATATGGGAACCGCCGCCGCCCGCCTCGCGTTGATCCCCCAGTTGAACCCCTCAAGCGCAGTCGCTGCGCCCCATAACCAAAGGATTGAAACCATGCTGTATTGGGCTGTTGTTTTCTTCGTCGTCGCCATCATCGCCGGTGTGTTCGGCTTTGGCGGCATTGCCAGCGCCTCGGCGGGCATCGCGCAATTGCTTTTCGTGATTTTCCTCGCGCTCTTTGTCGTCGCCATGGTGGTGCGCGCTCTCAAGGGCCGCACGCCTTGATCCCTGCGCCGCGCCGGCGCCAGAGCCGGCGACCGGATGCCATATCACTGCTTTAGCCCCCGCCCTCATCTTGGCGGGGGCTTTTTTGTCGCGGCGCCGCAGGGGTCAATCGGCCCCGCGCGCCTTGACCTCGCGGCGCAATCCTTCCTAAGGTAAGTTAATTATTTTCGCGCGATAAATTAAATTTGACCATCGCGTAAGTTAGGGCGGGGTGGGCGATGAGCGAGCGCAAGATCAGGAATATGGAAGAATTCGCCGCCAAAAGCGGCGTCTCGCGCCCCACGGTTTCGAAATATTTCAACGATCCCTCCAGCGTGCGCAAATCCACCCGCGAGCGGATCGAAGCGGCGCTGGAGCGCTATGACTTCCGGCCCAACCTCTATGCGGTCAACCAGAACCGCCGCCTGACCAAAAACATCGGCATCGTCGTGCCCAATGTGGCCGACCCGTTCTTTTCCGAAATGGCCCGCAATATCGAGGGGCTGCTCATCGACGCAGGCTATTCCCCCTCGACCTTCAGCTCCCACGGCAGCCGCGACCATGAGATCGAGATCCTCGAAACCCTGCGCGCGATCCGGCCTGCGGGGGTGTTGATGGCGCCCTTGGGCCGCGCTTCGGACCGCGCCAAGATCGAAGGGTTTTGCAAGGATGTGCCGACGGTCCTCTTTGACAGCAACATCGAGGGCGTCGGCGCGGCCTTTATCGGCTCGGACCCGTTCCAATCGGTGCCCTTGATGGTCGAATACCTGTGCCGCAGCGGCGAGCCGCCGTGCTTTTTCGAAATGCCCCCCGTCAACCCCAATGCCAACAAACGCCGCGAGGCCTATCTTTGGGCGATGCAAGATCTAGGCCATGCGCCCCATGTGGTGCGCGTCGAGGGCAGCGGTTGGGATTTCGAGGACATCGGTTATCGCGAGGGGCTGCGGGTGATCAAAGAGGGCGGCCTGCCCAGCCGCACGGTTTTGTGCAGCAACGACCGTCTGGCCATCGGCCTTCTGGCGGCGGCCTATGAAAGCGGGATTCGCGTCGGCATCACCGAAGATTGCTCGATGCGCATCGCGGGCCATGACGACCACCCGTTCGCGCGGTTTACCTGCCCGTCGCTGACCACCGTGGCGCAAGATTACAAATCCATCTCCAAAGGCAGCGTCGAGACGATTCTCAACCTCGTCGATGGCGGCACGGTACGCGATTCGGAGCGCGAAGTTCTGTTCGAAGGGCGGCTGGTGATGCGCGCATCCGCTTGAAACCTTGCTCAATTTTACGCGCGTAAAAAAAGAATTGACGCCGCGTATCGGTTCTCACTAAGCTGATCCACAGCATTCGATGCACTTAGGGAGGACAAAGGATGACTATCAGGACGCCGCTCACATGGGTGAGCGCGGCGGCTGTATTCGCAGCCACTTTCGCGCAAGCCGAAACCACACTCACCATCGCCACCGTGAACAACGGGGACATGATCCGCATGCAGGGTCTGACCGATGATTTCACCGCGAAACACCCCGACATCAAAGTCGAATGGGTCACGCTCGAAGAGAACGTGCTGCGCCAACGGGTCACACAAGACATCGCCGCAAAGGGCGGCCAGTTCGACGTGATGACCATCGGCACCTATGAGGTTCCGATCTGGGGCGCGCAAAACTGGTTGGTCTCGCTCAACGATCTGCCCGCCGAATGGGACGCCGATGACATCCTGCCCGCGATCCGCGGCGGTTTGACCGTGGACGGCGAGCTTTACGCCGCGCCCTTCTATGGCGAAAGCTCGATGGTTATGTATCGCAAGGACCTGATGGAGGCCGCTGGCCTGCAAATGCCCGACGCGCCCACATGGGCCGACATTGAAAAAGCCGCCGCCGCCATGACCGACAAGGCCAATGACGTTTACGGCATCTGCCTGCGCGGCAAGGCCGGTTGGGGCGAGAACATGGCCTTTCTCTCCGCCATGTCGAACTCCTTCGGCGCGCGCTGGTTTGACGAAAACTGGACCGCGCAATTCGACCAGCCCGAGTGGAAAACCACCCTCGACACCTATATGAACCTGATGACCAACTATGGCCCTCCCGGTGCCTCGACCAACGGGTTCAACGAAAACCTGTCGCTGTTCCAACAGGGCAAATGCGGCATGTGGATCGACGCCACCGTTGCGGCGTCCTTCGTGACCAACCCCAAAGACAGCACCGTCGCCGATAAGGTCGGCTTTGCTCTGGCCGCCGATGCAGGTCTGGGCAAGCGCGGCAACTGGCTGTGGGCATGGTCCTTGGCCATTCCGGCCGGTTCGGACGCCACCGATGAAGCGAAAAAATTCGTCGCTTGGGCCACCAGCAAGGAATACACCGCCTTGGTCGCGGCCAATGAAGGCTGGGCCAACGTGCCTCCGGGAACGCGGACCTCGCTCTACGAGAACCCCGAATACGCCAAACTGCCCTTCGCGCAGATGACGCTCGATTCGATCAACTCGGCAGACCCGAACGCACCCACGGTCAAACCCGTGCCCTATACCGGTGTGCAATTCGTCGCGATCCCCGAATTTGCCGGTATTGCCACGCAGGTGGGCCAAGAGTTCTCGGCCGCTTTGGCCGGACAACAAACCGTGGATGAAGCCCTCGCCAAGGCGCAGGCTTTGACCACAGACGAGATGGAAGCCGCAGGCTACTGATCGCGTCGATCTCGGGGGGCGGATGGTTTTCGCCCCCCACCCCACCCGAATTTCTATATCCTGGCAGAGTAAAACAACCGCGGCCCCGCCCGCGAGGAGAGATGTCATGGCCACGCAACATTCCCGATCCGCCGCCCGTTTGATGATGGCCCCAGCCGTGATTTTGCTGTTGGGCTGGATGCTGGTGCCGCTGACGATGACGCTGTATTTCTCGTTCAAGAAATACCTGCCCCTGCGCGGCGGTGATCTGGGATGGGTCGGGTTTGACAATTACATCCGCTTTGTGACCTCGAGCGCCTTTTGGCCCTCGGTCCTTGCCACGCTCACCATCGTCGGCAGCGTTTTGATCATCACCGTGGTTTTGGGCATCCTGCTGGCCATGCTTTTGGATCAACCCATGTGGGGCCAAGGCGTGGTGCGCATCCTCGTGATTGCCCCCTTCTTTGTCATGCCCACCGTGTCGGCGCTTGTGTGGAAAAACATGTTCATGGACCCCGTGAACGGCCTGTTCGCGCATCTGTGGAAGGCCTTTGGCCTGACCCCGATCGAATGGCTCAGCCAAGCTTCGCTCAGTTCGATCGTGATGATCGTCTCGTGGCAATGGCTGCCCTTTGCGACCTTGATCCTGCTCACCGCGATCCAATCGCTCGACAGCGAACAATTGGAGGCCGCCGAAATGGACGGCGCGCCGCCCCTGTCGCGTTTTGGCTATATCACCTTGCCGCACCTGTCGCGCGCCATCACCATCGTCGTGCTGATCCAGACCATCTTCCTGCTGTCGATCTTCGCCGAGATTTTCGTCACCACCCAAGGCAGCTTCGGCACCAAAACCCTGACCTATCTGATCTATCAACGCGTGCTCGAAAGCCAGAACGTCGGGCTTGGATCGGCAGGCGGTATCTATGCGGTCATTCTGGCCAATATCATGGCGGTGTTCTTGATGCGCATCGTCGGCAAAAATCTGGACGCGTGAGGAGAGACAACCATGGCCCGCACCGTCACCACCCGCCGCAAGATCCTCAACACCATCGCCGCTTGGGCCGTGGGACTGTTGATCTTTTTCCCGATCCTCTGGACCATCCTGACCAGTTTCAAAACCGAAGCCACGGCGATTTCCGACCCGCCGGTGTTCTTCTTCTTTGACTGGACGCTGGAGAATTACTCGGTCGTGATGGAGCGTTCGGACTACGCGCGTTTCTTGTGGAACTCGATCTTTATCGCGGGCGGCTCGACCCTCTTGGGCCTCATCGTGGCGGTGCCTGCGGCGTGGTCGATGGCCTTTGTGCCCTCGCGCCGCACCAAAGACATCCTTTTGTGGATGCTCTCGACGAAAATGCTCCCTGCCGTGGGCGTGCTCTACCCGATCTATCTGCTCTTCATCAAAATGGGCCTACTGGACAGCCGCCTCGGCCTGACCGTGGTCTTGATGCTGATCAACCTGCCGATCATCGTCTGGATGCTCTACACCTATTTTCGCGAGATCCCGGGCGAGATTTTGGAGGCCGCGCGGATGGATGGCGCCACGCTGCGCGCCGAAATCCTCTATGTGCTCACGCCCATGGCGGTGCCGGGGATTGCCTCGACCTTGCTGCTGAACTTCATCCTCGCATGGAACGAAGCCTTCTGGACGCTCAACCTGACGGCGGCCAAAGCCGCGCCGCTGACCGCCTTTATCGCCAGCTACTCCAGCCCCGAAGGCCTGTTTTACGCCAAACTCTCGGCGGCCTCGACCATGGCCATCGCGCCGATCCTGATCCTCGGCTGGTTCAGCCAGAAACAGCTTGTCCGCGGCCTCACCTTTGGCGCGGTTAAATAAGGAACATCCCATGGGACAAATCACGCTTGAAAAAGTCACCAAGAAGTTCGGCGATGTGGAGGTCATCCCGCCGCTGGACCTGACCATCGAGGATGGCGAATTTACGGTCTTTGTCGGCCCCTCGGGCTGCGGCAAATCCACCTTGCTGCGGCTGATTGCGGGGCTGGAGGATATGACCTCGGGCACCCTGCGCATCGACGGCAATGACGCGACCACGATCCCGCCTGCCAAACGCGGGCTGGCAATGGTGTTCCAATCCTACGCGCTTTATCCGCATATGAGCGTGCGCAAGAACATCGCCTTTCCGATGCGGATGGCGGGGGTCGATCAGGCCACCCAAGACGCCAAGATCGAAGCCGCCGCCAAGGCGCTCAACCTGACCGATTATCTCGACCGCCGCCCCGGGCAATTGTCGGGCGGACAGCGCCAGCGCGTCGCCATTGGCCGCGCCATCGTGCGCGAACCGTCGGCCTTCTTGTTCGACGAGCCTTTGTCGAACCTTGATGCCGCCCTGCGCGTCGGGATGCGGCTGGAAATCTCCGAGCTTCATAAAAAGCTTGCCACGACAATGATTTACGTGACCCACGATCAGGTCGAAGCCATGACCATGGCCGATAAAATCGTCGTGCTGCGCGCCGGTCATATCGAACAGGTCGGCAGCCCGCTCGAGCTTTACCACAGCCCGCGCAACACCTTTGTCGCCGGTTTCATCGGCTCGCCGAAAATGAACCTCATCGAGGGGGCCGAGGCCGCCAAACATGAGGCCCATACCATCGGCGTGCGCCCCGAACATATCGACGTGGACGCCGCAAACGGCATCTGGAAAGGCACCGTCGGCGTGGCCGAGCATCTTGGCTCCGACACGTTCTTTCACATCCACGAAACCGGATTGGCCGAAACCATCACCGTGCGTGCGCCTGGTGAGGTGAGCTTTCACCACGGCGATACGGTCTACCTGTCGCCGCGCAACGATAAAATCCACCGCTTCGACGCCAAGGGGCTGCGCATCGCATGACACGGCTGACCGGAAAAACCGCGCTGATCACCGGCGCCGCGCGTGGCATCGGCCGCGCCTTTGCCGAACGCTATATCCGTGAGGGCGCGCGGGTGATCATCGCCGATATCGACGCCGAGCGCGCAGCGCAAACCGCCGAAGCCTTGGGTGATCAGGCGATGGCCCTGCGCATGGATGTCACCGACCAAGCCAGCATCGACGCGGGCATCCAAGCCGCCCTCGCCCGTTTCGGCCAGATCGACATCCTGATCAACAACGCCGCGCTGTTCACCGCCGCGCCGATTGCGGACATCACCCGCCAAGACTATGCCCGCGTCTTTGACATCAATGTCGCAGGCACGCTCTTTACCTTGCAGGCCGTTGCCAAACATATGATCGCGCGCGGCGAGGGCGGCAAGATCATCAACATGGCCAGTCAGGCAGGGCGCCGCGGCGAAGCCTTGGTCGCGGTCTATTGCGCCACCAAAGCCGCCGTGATCTCGCTGACGCAATCGGCGGGGCTGGATTTGATCAAACACGGGATCAACGTCAATGCCATCGCCCCTGGTGTCGTCGACGGAGAGCATTGGGACGGCGTCGATGCGTTTTTCGCCAAACACGAAAACAAAGCCCCCGGCCAGAAGAAGCGCGAGGTCGGCGAGGCCGTGCCTTTCGGGCGGATGGGCGTGGCCGAAGACCTGACCGGAATGGCCGTTTTTCTGGCCAGCAGCGAGGCCGATTACATCGTCGCGCAGACCTATAATGTGGATGGCGGCCAATGGATGAGCTAACCCCCCTGTCGAACCAAACCCTCGCCGATCTGGGGCCCGAGGTGCGCGTGCCCGCCTATGATCGCAGCGCGCTGCGCGCGGGCATCGTGCATATCGGGCTTGGCAATTTCCACCGCGCCCATCAGGCGTGGTATCTGCATCGGGTGATGGATCAGGGGATGAACCACGATTGGGCCATCATCGGCGCAGGCGTGCGCGCCGGCGATGCCGCCATGCGCGACAAACTCTTGGCCCAAGACTGCCTGACCACCTTGATCGAACTGGACCCCTCGGGCAAATCCGCCGAGGTCTGCGGCGCGATGATCGGGTTTTTGCCGGTCGAGGAGGGCCATGGCGCGCTGATCGCACAGATGAGCGATCCGGCCATTCGCATCGTGTCGCTGACCGTGACCGAGAGCGGCTATTTCATCGATGCGGCCAGCGGCGGGTTCAGCGCCGCCCATCCCGATATCCTCCATGACGCCGCCCATCCCGACCACCCGCGCACCGCCTTTGGCGCGATGATTGCGGCGCTGAAGGCCCGCCGCGCGGCAGGGCATGGCCCTTTCACCTGCATGAGCTGTGACAACCTGCAAGGCAATGGCGCGGTCTTGCGCCAGACCCTCGTGGCGCTGGCGCGGCTCGGCGATCCCGATCTGGCCGATTGGATCGACGCGCATTGCAGCTTTCCCAACTCCATGGTCGATTGCATCGTCCCCGCCACCGGCCCCAAGGAAATCGAACTGGCGCATGGGTTTGGCCTGCGCGACAATGCCCCCGTCACCCATGAAAATTTCCGCCAATGGGTGATCGAGGATGCGTTTTGCGCAGGTCGCCCCGATTGGGACAAGGCCGGCGCGACCTTCTCGCCCGATGTGCATGATTACGAGACGATGAAAATCCGCATTCTCAACGGCGGCCATCAGATCATCGCAGGCCCAGCCGAGATTTTGGGCCTGCAGACCATCGCGCAAACCATGGCCCATGCGGGCATTCGCGCGCTGCTGCACAAGGTCGTGCGCGAGGAAATCGCCCCCCATGTGCGCGCCGTGCCGGATATGACGCCGCTGCAATATCTCGACCTGATCGACCGCCGTTTCGCCAATCCCGAGATCGCCGATACGGCCCGCCGCGTCGCCTTTGACGGCTCAAGCCGCCACCCCGGTTTCATCTTGCCCTCGGTGCGCAGCGGGCTGGCCACGGGCGCGCCTGTCGAGGGGCTGGCGCTGGTGTCGGCGGCATGGGCGCGCTATTGCACCGGCATCCGCGAGGACGCCAGCACCGTCGCCCCCAATGATCCACATTGGGACCTGCTACAGGCCCGCGCCATCGCCGCGCAATCCGATCCGCAAAAATGGCTCGAGATGACGCAGTTTTACGGCGATCTGGGCGAGAGCGCGATTTTTGCCGAGGCCTTTGGCCGCTGGCTCGATGTGATCCATGCGCGCGGCATGAGCGCCGCGATCGAGGCCTATCTAGGGCCATGAGCGAGATGAGCACAGACCGCGCCCCCGCCCCAACCTGCAAAGGCACCCTATGATCCTATGTTGCGGCGAAGCCTTGATCGACATGATCCCCGCCCCCTGCGCGGCGGGGCAGGAGGGCTTCGTGCCCCATGCGGGCGGCGCGGTCTTCAACACCGCCATCGCGCTGGGGCGGCTGGGCGCGCCGAGCGGCATGCTCACCGGCCTGTCGCGCGATATGTTCGGCGCACAGCTCGACGCGGCGCTTGGCGCATCCGGTGTGGATCGCGGCTTGCTGATCCGTTCGGACCGGCCCACGACCTTGGCCTTTGTGACGCTCACGCAGGGGCAGGCGCGCTATCATTTCATGGATGAAAACTCTGCCGGACGGATGATCACCGCGCAGGATCTGCCGCCTTTGCCCGATCATGTCGGCGCGCTGTTTTTCGGCGGGATCAGCCTTGCCTGCGAGCCCTGCGCCGAGGCCTACGCCGCGCTTTTGGCGCGCGAGGCGGGGCGGCGCGCGGTGATGATCGATCCCAATATCCGCAGCGGATTTATCCGCGACGAGACCCGCTATCGCGCGCGGCTGGACGCGATGATGGCGCAGGCCGATATCGTCAAACTGTCGGACGAGGACCTTGAGTGGTTGATCGGCGGCGACGGGCCGCTGCGCGACAAGGCGGCGCAGGTTTTGGACAAAGGCCCCGCCGTGGTCATCATCACCCGCGGCGGCGCGGGGGCGAGCGGCTATATGCGCGATATCGAGGTTTCGGTGCCCGCGCAGGCGGCGCAGATCGTCGACACGGTCGGCGCGGGCGATACGTTCAACGCGGGCGTTCTGGCCCATCTGGAGGCACAAGGATTGCTGCGCAAAGAGCAAATCCGCGCCCTGCCCGAGGCGGCGCTGGAAGAGGCGCTGCGATACGGCGCGCGCGTGGCCGCCGTGGTGGTGGGACGGGCGGGGGCCAACCCGCCTTGGGCCTCGGAGCTTGCCGCAGAGATTTAGGGCAGGCAGGCACGAACCAAAGAGAACGGGCAAGACATCGCCCGCCCCGAACCCCCACCGCACCAGATCAAAAGGCCGCGCGGATTGCCCTGCGCGGCCTTTGTTTTTTGCACGTGATTTCGCGCGCAATCCGGACGCGGCGGCGCGCCCCTGCGGCGCGGGGCCTGCCTAGGCCAACAAGGTTTCCGTCGAGGAAAAGAACATCGCTTGGCTCGCGGCGAGGCGCACCTGCTCTTCGCTGTAAGGCTTGGTGATCAAAAACGCCGGTTCGGGTTTCTCGCCGGTCAAAAGCCGCTCGGGGAAGGCGGTGATAAAGATCACCGGCACATCGCCCAGCGCCTCCAAAAGATCATTCACCGCATCAATGCCCGAGGAATTATCGGCCAGTTGAATATCGGCAAGGATCAAGTCGGGGCGCTCGGCCTTGCCCAGTTCGACCGCCTCTGTGCGGGTGCGCGCCACGCCGGTGATGGCATGGCCCATGCTGGCCACGATGCTTTGCAAATCCATCGCGATGATCGCCTCGTCCTCGATGATCATCACCTTGCCCAAGATGCTATCGGCGATCTCGCGCTGTGCGATGGCGATCAATTCTTCGGCCTCCGCTTCGGGCAGGCCCATGATTTGTGCCACTTGGCCGGTGCGGAACTCCTCGACCGTATGCAGCAAAAGCGCCTCGCGCGTGTTGCGCGTCAGCTTGGCCAGATGCGCCTGCGCCTTGGCAAAGGCCCCCGATCCGCCCTTGTCCACCGGCGCGCCGGAACTGGACCAGATGGCGTGAAACGCACCAAAGAGCGCCACTTTGGGGTCCATCGAGCGGTCCACAATATCGGGCGTCTCAAGCATCGCCTCCAAAGTCGCCGCGGCGTAAGTGTCGCCCGAGGTTTGCGATCCGGTCAATGCCCGCGCATAGCGGCGCAAGAAGGGCAGGTTTTGCGCAATCTGCGCAACAAAATCGCCCGATGTTTGTCCCTGATCGGCCCCGTTTCCATTCGCCGTAGAAGTCGTCATTTCGCTGATCACCCTTTTTTTCGGTTTTTTCGCTTTTTTCAGGAACCAAACGCAACATGCCGCGTTAAGTTCCAAGAAATCTAACAGGCACCTCAAAATAGTTCAGAAAGTCAGCATGTCGAAGACGAAACCAGACAGCAACGTGCAGCGGCAGATCGACGAGAACCTGCGCCGTGTGTTTCAGGCCGCTCAAGAAGAGGCGATGCCCGACCGCTTTGCGCAGCTTCTCGCCCAGCTCAAAGAGCAAGACGCGCAAAACGGGAGCAACAAATGAGTGGCCCCGCCGCCGCCGCCCTGTCCGATGCGGCTGTGCCTGCTGATGACGCGCAAGGCGGCATCAATGCCACCGATCCGCGCGATGCGATCATCGAACATCTGCCCGCCCTGCGCGCCTTTGCGCTCAGCCTGACGCGCAACGGCGCCGCCGCCGATGACCTTGTGCAGGACACGATCGTCAAGGCGTGGAGCAAATTTGCCAGCTTCAAAACCGGCACCAACCTGCGCGCGTGGCTGTTTACGATTTTGCGCAACACCTTTTATTCGGGGCGGCGCAAATCCAAACGCGAGGTCGCCGATGTCGATGGCATCTATTCGAACAATCTCGCCTCCAAACCCGACCACGACGGCCGTCTTGCCCTCAAAGATTTCCAACGCGCCTTCGTGCAATTGCCCGACGAGCAACGCGAGGCGCTGATCCTCGTGGGGGCCTCGGGGTTTTCCTATGAAGAGGCCGCCGAAACCTGCGGCTGCGCCGTCGGCACGATCAAAAGCCGCGCCAATCGCGGGCGCGCGAAACTGGCCGAATTGCTGCAACTGGACGAGGACGAGAAGCTGGAATTGACCGACGAGTCCACCATGGCCGTGATCACCGCCAACGCCAACCCGAGCGGCTGACGGCCCCCGATGCGCGTCAAGACCACCCAAAGCCTCGCGTTTCGCGTGATCATGCTACTGTCCGTGGCCCTGCTGCCCGTCGGCTTGATCGCCTTTTTCCAAACGCAAAACGTGGCGCGGCAGGCCGAAGAGCTGAGCCGCTCGGCGGTGCTTGGCCGCACCTTGATCGCGGTGGAGCCGCAGCGCGCGCTGCTCTATCGCGGTTTCGCCGCCAGCCGCGTTTTGGGCGAGGCGATCAAACCGGTGATGGGGGATCGCGCCGCCTGCTCAAACGTGGCCACGCAGTTCTTGCAATCGCATCCCGAATTCATTTTGGCGCTCTTTGTCCCCGTCAGCGGCATTTCGACCTGCAACTCCAACGCCCTGCCCGCCGATTTGCGGCGCAGCGAGGTGACCCGCCGGATGATGGCCGACCCGCGCCCGCGGGTGATGAGCATCGACCGTGGCCGCGTGTCGGACCGTCCGGTGATCGTGGTGGTGCGCCCCGTGGTGATCGATGACCGTTATGCCGGTTTTGTCTCGCTCTCCTTG
Source organism: Litorivita sp. NS0012-18 (assembly GCF_040371945.1). Classification (NCBI taxonomy): domain Bacteria; kingdom Pseudomonadati; phylum Pseudomonadota; class Alphaproteobacteria; order Rhodobacterales; family Paracoccaceae; genus Litorivita; species Litorivita sp. NS0012-18. The sequence goes on from NZ_BAABWS010000001.1 coordinate 1,429,505, forward strand.
CCGCCCGAGAACATTCCGCACCACCTGCCCGGACCGCACAGCGGCGCGCAGGGCGCAGACACGGCGGGCGGCCCTGCACCGCACGGCGCGGGGCCGGTGCAGCTGATCAGCTTCAACCAAGACGGCGAATTGCTCCTGACGCTGAGCAACCGCGAGGCCGCGCGCAACGAGATGCCGCAAGGCATCGCCCTGTCCACCATCGCCATGCAGGGGGCCAAAACCTTCTCGGCCCTCAATCAAGACGGCTCCGAGCGGCTTTATTCCTCCGTCGCCGTCATCCCCGGTGTCAGCTACAGCTTTAGCGTCTGGAAGCCCGAGGACCTGCTCGGCGAGGGCAATCTGATCGACCGCGCCGCATTGATGTTTCCGCTGATCATGTGGCTGATCAGCCTTCTGGTCGCCTATATCGCGGTGCACCGGCTGGTGATCCGCCATGTCCACGCCCTGCGGCTCAAAATGCGCCGCTTTGCCGCCGGAAGCCGCAATTTCTCGCCCGATGATGTGCGCCCCGCCCCTGCGGAATTGCTCCAGATGGAAGAGACCTTCAACCAGATGGCCCATACCATCGCCCTCGACGAGGCCGAATTGGAAAACGGCATCCGCGAGAAGAACGTGCTGCTCAAAGAGGTGCACCACCGCGTCAAAAACAACCTGCAACTCATCGCCTCGATCGTCAGCATGGAAGCGCGCAAAGCCGCCCATGAAGACACCCGCGCCGCGCTACGCCGTGTGCAGGACCGCGTGCTCGGCCTTGCCACGGTGCATGGCAATCTTTACCGCACCTCGCGGCTGGCCTCGGTCCATGCGCGCACCTTGCTCAACGAGGTGATCAACCAGACGCTCAAATCCGCGCTGCCGCCCTCGGGCGTCTCGGTCGAGATCGAGATCGACGATTTCGCGCTTTTGCCCGATCAGGCGGTGCCCCTCTCGTTGCTGGTCACCGAGGCCCTGACCAATGCGGTCAAATATCTGGGCAAGCCGCCCGATGGCAGCGCGCCGATGATCGCCGTGCGCTTCAAACGCACCGGCGAGCGGAAGGTCGATGTCAGCATCGTCAATTCCATCGGCACCCATCTGGCCGAAATGCCCCATGTCGCCACCAGCACCGGACTGGGCGGGCAATTGATCAAAGCCTTCGCGGTGCAGATCGGCGCGCAGATCACCACCGAGCAAACAGACGCTCAATACCGGCTCTTGCTGGCGCTGACCTTGGCCGACGAGACTCCGCAAGCCGAAGAGGATGTGCAGGACGGATTTGCCACCCAGCCGCCGCGCGCCAAGGCCGATGGCTGATCTGCAAGCACCGCAAACAGGCGGGCAAGGCGCGGCGGGCAACGATCCGGCGGGCAACGATCCGGCGGATGAGATCGAAACCCTCAAGGTGCTGGTCACTGCGCAAGAGGCCTATCCCGCATTGGAGCATCTGTTCCTCACGGCGCGGCGCGACATCCGCGCCAGCTTTCGGGTCTTTGATCTGGACACCAAGCTGCGCAGCGACGCGGGCCGCGCCATTGGCGAGACATGGTTCGATCTGATCGTGCATGTGCTGCGCGGCGGGGTGGAGATCGATATGGTGATTGCCGATTTCGACCCGATTGCCGCAGCCGAGCTGCACCGCGGCACATGGCGCAGCATCCGCCAATTCGCCGCCGCCGAGGCGCTGGCGGGCGCGCATTCCAAACTCACCGTGACCGCCGCGCTTCATCCGGCGCGCGCGGGGATTGCGGCGCGGGTGCTGTTTTGGCCCCTCGCGCTGGCCAAGCTGCGCCGTCATGCGCGCGCGCTCGATGCGCTGCCCGCGCCGCAGCGCGCCGCCCGTCTGCGCGATATGCCGCACCTCAAGCCCCATCTGGCGAGCGGCATCGGCGGCGCAGCGCTGCGCGCGCGGCTTGGCCCGCCCCCGCCCGTGCTCTCGCCCGTGACGCACCACCAAAAGCTCGCCTGTTTTGACGGCGAAAGGCTCTATATCGGCGGGCTGGACCTTGACGAGCGGCGCTATGACACCAAGGCCCATGCACGCGCCGCCGAGGCCACATGGCACGATGTGCAGCTTGTGGTGAGCGGCCCCGTGGTGGCGCAGGCAAGGGCGCATCTGCGCGGGTTTCAATCATGGACCAAAGGCACCGAAGCCCCGCCCGCGCAAGACCAAAGCGCCGCCCGCACCGCCGCCCGCGCCGCCAATGGCGCGCGCGCCGCGCCGCCCCAGCACCCCGCGCCGCCCGAGCCATCCGCGCCCTCCCAACAGCGCGCGCCAAAGGGCAGCGCCTTTGTGACCACCTTGTCGAGACCGCGCCGTTTCGGCCCGCTGCATCTGTCGCCCCACCGCCTGCGCGCCGAAATCGCTCAGGCCCATATCGAGGCCATCCATGGCGCGCGGCGGCTGATCTATATCGAGACGCAATTCTTGCGCGATCAATCGGTCTCGCGTGCCCTCTGCGCGGCGGCGCGGGCGCGCCCCGATCTACAGGCGGTGGTGATCCTGCCCGCCGCGCCCGAAGACGTGGCCTTTGAAAACAACACCGGACCCGACGCCCGCTTTGGCGAATATCTGCAAGCGCGCAACCTGCGCCATATGCGCCGCGCCTTTGGCCCGCGCCTGTTTGTCGGCGCGCCGGTGCGCCGCGCCCCCGCACCCGCCTCAAAGGCCGACGCACGGGCAGGCAAAGCAGCACGCACACAGACCGCACCCGCCCCGCGCGCACAGCTTGCCCGCGCGCCGATCATCTATGTCCACGCCAAAGTCTCGATCTTTGACGACCAAAGCGCCATCGTCTCCTCGGCCAATCTCAACGGCCGCTCGCTCTATTGGGACACCGAGGCGGGGCTGAGGCTGACGCAACGCGATCAGGTCGAGACCCTGCGCCGCGCGGTGTTTTCCCATTGGCTGTGCGAGGCCGCCAGCCCTGCGCATTTCGACCTCGAAACCGCCCGCGCCGCATGGCAGGCCACCGCCCGCACCAACGGCGCGCGCCCGCCGCAAACCCGCGCGGGGTTTATCGTGCCCTATGATCTGCGCGCCGCCGAAGGCTTTGGCGCGCCCCTGCCCGCCGTGCCGCCCGAAATGGTCTAGTCGCGCGCCGTCACCACATGCGGCGATCTATGCGCCCCGACCTGAGCGCCTGCCTGCGCGCACCTCTCTGCGCGCCGCGCGGCTACTCGCCCAAGGCCACACCCTCGCGGCGCGGATCGGCCCCGCCGCGCAGCATCCCGCCGCGCAGGTCAATCGCATGTATCCCCGAATTGAGATCGCGCGCCTTGACCTCATATCCCATCGCCTCCAGCGCGGGGATCATGACCTCGGCCTGCGTGCCCGCCTCCACATCATAGGGGCCGAACCGGTTCACCAGATGCGGCATGGCAATCGCCGATTGCACATCCATACCCCAATCCGCCCACGCCACGATCACCTGCGCCACATAGCCGATGATGCGGCTGCCGCCCGGTGATCCGACGACCAGCACCGGCTTGCCGCCCTGCATCACAATCGTCGGCGCCATGGAGGAACGCGGACGTTTGCCCGGCTCGACCCGATTGGCCACAGGCACCCCGTCGCGGTGGCTGCGAAAGGAAAAATCCGTCATCTCGTTGTTGAGCAAAAATCCCCCCGCCGTCATCAAGCGGCTGCCAAAGGCATTCTCGATCGTGCTCGTCATCGACAGGGCATTGCCATAGCCATCCACAATCGAAATATGCGTGGTCGAGGGCAGTTCGATCGCCGCATCATCGGCCCAAAGCTGCGCATGGTCCCATTTGGGAGTGCCCGCCTCGACCGTCTCGATCCGCGTGCCGCTTTGCGCATCCTTGCCCATCAACCCCGCCCGCGCCGCCAGATAGCCCGCCTCGACCAAACCCTTGACCGGCATCGGTACGAAATCGCTATCGGCCATATAGCGGCCCCGATCCGCAAAGGCGAGCCGCGAGGCATCGCCGATCAACCGCCAGCTTTGCGCATCCTGCGGCCCCGATGCGGCCAGATCAAAGCTGTTCAGCATCCCCAAAATCTGTCCCACGCTGAGCGCACCCGACGAGGGCGGGCCCATGCCGCAGACCTCATACATGCGGTAGGGCACACAGACCGGCGCGCGCTCCTTGACGCGGTAAATCGCCAGATCAAGCGCCGCCAGCCGCCCCGCGCGCGGCGCATTTTGCACGGTGTCGATGATGTCTTGGGCGATGGCACCGCCGTAAAAGGCCTGTGCCCCGCGCGCGGCAAGGGCGCGCAGGCTTTGCGCATAGGCCGGATTGTCGCGCCTTTGCCCCGCCGCCAGCGGCACACCGTCGGGCAAGAAATAGGCCGCCGTGCGCGGATGGCGCGCCAATCGCTCGGCATCCGCCCCGATCAACCCCGCCAGTCGCGGCGAGACGGCAAACCCCTGCTCGGCCAAGGTGATCGCCGGATCGAAAAGCCTGCTCCACGCCGATTTGCCCCAGCGCGCATGGGCCTCTTGCATCAAGCCCGGCGTGCCCGGGGTTCCGACCGACAATCCCCCCACCACCGCGTCAAAGAACTTTAGCGGCGCGCCGGAGCCGTCCAGAAACAGCGCGGGCGTGGCGGCCAAAGGCGCGGTCTCGCGCCCGTCGAGCGTGGTCACCGCGCCGCTGGCCGCGTCATACCAGACCAAAAACGCCCCGCCGCCGAGACCCGAGGATTGCGGCTCGACCAGCCCCAGAACCGCCTGCGCCGCGATCATCGCATCTGCCGCCGTGCCGCCCGCGCGCAGCACATCCGCCCCCGCCGCCGCCGCCGCAGGATTTGCCACCGCGATCATCCACTCGCGCGCCGCGACCGGCGCGCCCGCCGCTTTGGCGGCCAGCGCCCGCGCCACATCGGGGCGCATCACCACATCGCCCGCACCGCCCGAAGCAGCGCCCGAACCGGGGGCCGAAGCGGATGGCGTGCCCGTGCCCGCCTCCGGCGCGACCGCATCGGCGGCCTGCTGCGCGACAAGCGGCGCGGCGAAACCGCCAGCCGCGATCAGGGCAGCGATGAGGGCCGTGATGGCGGCGGTGCGCCTGATGACGGGCAGGCGCGGCAAAAGCGATGGCATGACAATCCTCCAGATCGGTTCGGCCTACACCTATGGCCCACTGTTTTGGCCGATAAGTTTGGCCAGAAAATTCGGCCCATAGTTTGGCCCGCGACTTGCCCCACTATGAGCGCCAATGCAGGCGCGGCGCAATGGCCGCGCGCGCGGCGGCGCGCATCGGCGGGGCGCACCGACGCAATACCGACGTGATACCGACGCGTTACAGACAGGGATTTGATAGGATGCGCCTATCAATCCACGGATCATTCATATTGATTTCCCCATCAAAACCCGTCTAGCTGCGCCCACGGAGGACCCAATGACGACAGCCGCCAGCGCCGCCGCGCGCCAGCCATCAAGCCAAGATATCACCGAGGCCTGCACCGCCGCGCTCGCCGCCCATGAGGGGGCCGAAGGGCCGCTTTTGCCGGTCCTGCACGAGGTGCAATCGCGGCTCGGATATCTGCCCCAAGCCGCCTATCCGATCCTCGCGCAGGCGCTCAATATCACCGCCGCCGAGGTCCATGGCGTCGCGTCATTCTATCATGATTTCCGTGACTTACCCGCTGGCCGCCATGTCTTGAAGATCTGCCGCGCCGAGGCCTGCCAAGCCGTCGGCGGGCGCGATCTGGAAGCGGCGGCCAAGGCTCTGTTCGGCCTCGAATGGCATGAAACGACCCCCGACGGGGCGCTGACGCTCGAACCGGTCTATTGCCTCGGGCTTTGCGCCTGCGGCCCCGCCGCACTGCTCGACGGCGCGCCCATGGGCCGCGTCACGCTCGAAACCCTTGAGCGCATCAAATCCGAGGTCCAGTCATGACCCGCCGCATCTACCTCAGCCGCGACAGCGCCGCCCTCGCCCTTGGCGCCGAAGACGTCGCTAAAGCCCTTGTTTCAAAGGCAAAATCGCGCGACGAAGAGATCGAGTTGATCCGCACGGGGACGCGGGGAATGATCTGGCTGGAGCCTTTGGTCGAGGTCGAGCAGGACGGCGAGCGCATCGCCTACGGGCCGGTCACCCCCGATCAGGCCGAGGCCATTTTGGACGGCAGCGCCGCCAGCCTCGGCCCCACCCAAGATATCCCCTATATGGCCGCGCAAACCCGCCTGACCTTTGCCCGCTGCGGCGTGATTGATCCTTTGGATATAAAGACTTACGAGGCTCACGGCGGATGGTCCGGCCTGCGCCGCGCGCTTGGGATGAGCGGCGCGGAAATCACCGGCGAGGTCACGCAAAGCGGCTTGCGCGGGCGCGGCGGCGCGGGCTTTCCCACCGGCATCAAATGGGAGACCGTGCGCAAGGCCGAGGCGGCGCAAAAATATATTGTCTGCAACGCCGATGAGGGCGACAGCGGCACCTTTGCCGACCGGATGATCATGGAGGGCGACCCGTTTTCCTTGATCGAAGGCATGGTGATTGCGGGCCTCGGCGTCGGGGCCACGCGCGGCTATATCTACCTGCGCAGCGAATACCCTGACGCGATCCGCGTGATGGAGGATGCCATTGAAATCGCGCGTAAAAACCGCATCTTGGGCGCGGCGATCATGGGCGAGGGCGCGGCTTTTGACATGGAGGTCCGCACCGGCGCGGGAGCCTATGTATGCGGCGAGGAAACCTCGCTTTTAAACTCGCTCGAAGGCAAACGCGGCGTGGTGCGCGCCAAACCGCCCCTGCCCGCTTTGGAGGGGTTCATGGGCCGCCCCACCGTGGTCAATAACGTCATCAGCCTCGCCACCGTTCCGGTGATTTTCGAGCGCGGCGCGGCGCATTATGCCGCCCATGGCATCGGCAAATCGCGCGGCACGATCCCGTTGCAAATCGCCGGAAACGTCAAATACGGCGGGCTCTTCGAGGCGGCCTTTGGCATGACCCTTGGCCAGATCGTCGAAGAGATCGGCGGCGGCACCGCCACGGGTGGGCCGGTCAAAGCGGTGCAAGTCGGCGGGCCTTTGGGGGCCTATTTCGCCCCCGATAAATTCGATGTGCCTTTCGGCTATGAAGAGTTCGACGGCGCGGGCGGATTGATCGGCCACGCGGGGATCGTGGTCTTTGACGGCAGCGCGGACATGCGCCAGATGGCCCGTTTTGCAATGGAGTTTTGCGCGGTGGAAAGCTGCGGCAAATGCACCCCATGCCGCATCGGCGCGGTGCGCGGGGTGGAAACCATCGACCGGATCGCGGCGGGGGATGCGGCGGCCAAGGAGATATTGAGCGACCTGTGCGAGACCATGCGCGACGGATCGCTATGCGCCTTGGGCGGCTTTACCCCCTATCCGGTGATGTCGGCGTTGGAGCAATTCCCCGAAGATTTCGACCAGCAGCGGGAGGCGGCGCAATGATCTGTTACCTGCGTAAATCCAACGAAGGGCATCGCCCGAACCGAGGGGTGGGCGATGATCGCCCGCCCCGTGGGGGCGGTTCGGGCGATGCCCGTGCCGCGATGCGCCACGGGCCAAGGCACACCCCATCCCGACCGGCTCAGGAGGCCCGCCAATGAAAGACCTGATCATCCCTTGGACCGATGAGCGCGACCTAGGCACGCCTGCGCGCGCGGGCGCGCCGGTCACCTTGACCATCGACGGGCAGGAGATCACCGTTCCCGAAGGCACCTCGGTAATGCGCGCGGCGGCTTTGGCGGGGCTCGCCATCCCCAAGCTGTGCGCCACCGACAGCGTCGAGGCCTTTGGCTCGTGCCGCCTGTGCGTGGTGGAAATCGAAGGGCGGCGCGGCACGCCCGCCTCTTGCACCACCCCCGTGGCGGCGGGGATGCAAGTGCACACCCAGACGCCGAAAATCCGCAAACTGCGCCGCGGGGTGATGGAGCTTTATATCTCCGACCACCCGCTCGATTGCCTGACCTGCGCGGCCAATGGCGATTGCGAATTGCAAGATATGGCGGGCGCGGTCGGCCTGCGCGATGTGCGCTACGAGAGCGGGCAGAACCATTTCGAGACCCGCCAGAACGGCGAGGCAAACCCCGCCTATATCCCCAAGGACGACAGCAACCCCTATTTCACCTATGATCCGGCCAAATGCATCGTCTGCTCGCGCTGCGTGCGCGCCTGCGAAGAGGTGCAAGGCACATTCGCCCTGACCATCGAAGGCAGCGGGTTCGGCAGCCGCGTCAGCGCCGGCACCGCGGACCAAGATTTCCTCGCCTCCGATTGCGTGTCCTGCGGGGCCTGCGTCGCCGCCTGCCCGACCGCGACCTTGCAAGAGAAATCGGTGATCGAGATGGGCACGCCGCAGCGCTCCGTCATCACCACCTGCGCCTATTGCGGGGTCGGATGCAGCTTCAAGGCCGAGCTGAACGGCGACCGGTTGGTCCGCATGACGCCCTATAAACACGGCAAGGCGAACCGCGGCCATTCTTGCGTCAAGGGGCGGTTTGCCTATGGCTATGCCGAACATAGCGACCGGATTTTGGCCCCGATGGTGCGCGACAAGATCACCGATCCGTGGCGCGAAGTGTCATGGGACGAGGCGCTGACATTTGCCGCCCAACGGATGCGCGCCATCCAACAGACCCATGGCCAAAAGAGCATCGGCGTCATCACCTCGAGCCGCTGCACCAATGAGGAAACCTATCTGGTGCAAAAACTGGCCCGCGCGGTGTTTGGCAATAACAATACCGACACCTGTGCGCGGGTGTGCCATTCGCCCACCGGATACGGATTGGGGCAAACCTTCGGCACCTCGGCGGGCACCCAAGATTTCGACAGCGTCGAGCACAGCGATGTGGTCGTCATCATCGGCGCCAACCCCACCGACGGGCATCCGGTTTTTGCCAGCCGCCTGAAAAAGCGCCTGCGCGCGGGGGCAAAATTGATCGTCATCGACCCGCGCCGCACCGATATCGTGCGCTCGGCCCATGTCGAGGCGGCGCATCACCTTGCCCTGCGTCCTGGCACGAATGTCGCCGTGGTCACCGCCATGGCCCATGTGATCGTCACCGAAGGCCTCGCCGATGAGGCCTTCATCAAATCGCGCTGCGATTGGGACGAATACCGCGAATACGCCGAATTTGCCGCCGATCCGCGCCACAGCCCCGAAGCCACCGAAATGCTCACCGGCGTTGCGGCGGCGCAGTTGCGGGCCGCGGCGCGATTGTTCGCCGCGGGCGGCAATGGCGCGATTTACTACGGGCTTGGCGTCACCGAACACAGCCAAGGATCAACCACCGTGATCGGCATTGCAAATCTGGCGATGCTGACCGGAAATATCGGGCGCAAGGGCGTCGGGGTGAACCCTTTGCGCGGGCAAAACAACGTGCAAGGATCGTGCGATATGGGCAGCTTCCCGCATGAATTGCCCGGCTATCGCCATGTCAAAAACCCCGATGTGCGCGCCATATTCGAACAGACATGGGGCGTGCCCATCGACCCCGAACCGGGGCTGCGCATTCCCAATATGCTCGATGCGGCGGTGGATGGCAGCTTCAAAGGGCTCTACTGCCAAGGCGAGGACATCCTGCAATCGGACCCCGACACCAAACATGTGGCGGCGGGTCTGGAGGCGATGGACTGTGTCATCGTGCATGACCTGTTTCTCAACGAGACCGCCAATTACGCCCATGTATTTTTGCCCGGCTCGTCCTTTTTGGAAAAAGACGGCACCTTCACCAATGCCGAACGGCGCATCAACCGCGTGCGCAAGGTCATGGCGCCCAAGAACGGCTATGCCGATTGGGAGGTGACGCAGCTTTTGGCCAATGCGATGGGGGCCGATTGGCGCTACACCCACCCCGCGCAGATCATGGAGGAAATCGCCGCCACCACGCCCAGCTTCGCAGGCGTTTCCTATGATCTGCTTGAAGAGCACGGATCGGTGCAATGGCCCTGCAACGAGGAGCATCCGACCGGCACGCCGCTCATGCATATGGACGGGTTTGTGCGCGGCAAGGGGCGGTTCATCCATACCGAATATATCGCCACGGACGAGAAAACCGGCCCGCGCTTTCCGTTGCTTTTGACCACGGGGCGGATCTTGTCGCAATATAATGTCGGGGCGCAAACGCGGCGCACGGCCAATACGGTCTGGCACGGCGAGGACCTGTTGGAAATCCATCCCCATGACGCAGAGGTGCGCGGCATCAAGGAGGGCGATTTCGTGCGCCTCGCCTCGCGCTCCGGCGAGACGGCCTTGCGCGCCACGCTGACCGACCGCGTCTCCACGGGTGTGGTTTACACCACCTTCCACCACCCCGACACACAGGCCAATGTCATAACCACCGATTATTCCGATTGGGCCACCAATTGCCCCGAATATAAGGTCACGGCGGTGCAGGTGAGCCTGTCGAACGGCCCGACGACAACGTGGCAGGACGACTATGCCGCGCAGGCCGCAAAGTCGCGCCGCATCACTCCGGCGGCGGAATGACTGCCAAGAGGCGCGATATGGCCCCACACCCCGCCGCACGCGAAATGCCCACCGACAGCGGCGCGCGCGCCCTGCCCGAGGAGGTCGCCGTGGCGCTGACCTATCAAGGCAGCACCCAAGCGGTGATGATGGCCAGCCCCTCCGATCTGGAGGATTTCGCCCTCGGCTTCAGCCTCTCCGAGGGCCTGATCGACAGCGCGCGCGAGATCGAGAGCCTCGATATCCTGCCCCATCCGCAGGGCTTTGAGGCGCGCCTGTGGCTTGCCGCGCCGCGCGCCGAGGCGATGGCCGCACGGCGGCGGCGCAGCATGGGGCCGGTGGGATGCGGGCTGTGCGGGATCGACAGTCTGGAGGCGGCGCTGCGCCCGCTGCCCGAGCGCGGCCATGTCGCGCTGCGCCTGTCGCAATCCGCGCTGATCGGCGCGGCCGATGCCCTGCGCGCCCAGCAACCGCTCCAAGACGCCACCCGCGCCGCCCATGCCGCCGCCTTTGTCACGCCGCAAGGGGACATCTTGTGCCTGCGCGAGGACGTGGGCCGCCATAACGCGCTCGACAAACTGATCGGTGCCTTGGCGCGCGGCGGCATTGATCCGGCCACGGGCGCCGTCTTGATGACCAGCCGCCTGTCGGTGGATATGGTGCAAAAAACCGCCATCGCGGGCGCGCCGGTCCTGTGCGCCGTCTCCGCCCCTACGGTTTTGGCCGTCCAGCAGGCCGAAGCGGCGGGGCTGACCCTTGCCTGCCTGCCAAGGGCAGATCGCGGCCAGTTCGACATCTTCACCCGCCCCGACAGGATCACGACATGAAGCCCGAAAAGCTGACCTATATGGCCAATCAGATCGCCGGATTTTTCGCCACCCAGCCACTGACCGAGGCCGAAAAAGCCGCCAAAGTGGCCGCGCATCTCGATGATTTTTGGGAGCCGCGCATGCGGGCGCAGTTGCATGCGCATCTGGCCCGAGGCGGCGCGGGATTGACCCCTTTGGCGCGGGCCGCCGCCGCGAAAATGACCTTGCCCGCACCGCAGGGGTGAGGCCGCGCAATAGCGCCTAGGCCAGAACCTTGCGCAGCACCGCATCTACCACCCAATCGCGGCGCTCGATCTGGCCTTCTTCCTCGAACATCTCGGCAGCGGAGAACAGCGCCGAAAATGTTATGCGGTTCGACACGTTGTAAAAGCACAGGGCCGAAATTTGCCAGTGCAGCGCCAAAGCCTTGATATCACTGCGAAACACACCGCTGTCGCGGCCGCGCGCCAAAATATCCTCAAGCCCCGCAATCGCGGTCTTGTTCATATCCTTGATCACTTTGGACTGTGCAAGGCTGGCGCCATTGTGGATGTTCTCGATCATCACGAGGCGGATAAATTCGGGGTTGCGGCGGTGGTGGTCATAGGTGAATTCCACCAGCTTGCGCAGCGCATCATCCGGCGACAACCCGACCAGATCAAGCTCGTGCTCGCCTTCGCGGACCTCGCGGTAGGAGGCCTCCAGCGCATGGCGGTAAAGCCCTTCCTTGTCCCCGAAATAATAATACAGCATCCGCTTGGAGGTCTCTGTGCGGGCGGCAATCTCGTCCACCCGCGCGCCCGAAAACCCCGCTTCGGAGAACACTTCGCGCGCCACGCGCAAAATATTCTCGCGCACGGCTTCGGGGTTTTGCTTCCATCCCGAGCGCCGCCCTTTGGGGGCCGCCTCTTGCGTCTCGCGTGCCATGTAACCTCCCGAAGATTCGGACAAAGACTAACAAATTAAAAAAATGGTTCAATTCCCCAAGCCAGTTTCGCTCCGTCATTTGGACGAACGCGCAGTGCGGCAACGATGAAAGATCGCCCCAATGCGCGTTTCACCAGTATTTGCCACAAAGTTGCCCCATCGGCATAGTATCTTTGGCACCGTTCGATATGATGATCTCTAGCGCGCGCTTCGTGCTCATCTGCGTCTTCGTGAGGCATAATGCCCTATAAGATCCAAATTCACACGCCCCGCGAGATCGCGCTTTTCCGGTTTGACGGGCCCGTCACGGTCAAAGAGGCGAAACAGGCCTTCCTCGACTATGTCGCGATGCCCGATTTCGACCCCGATTTCATCATGCTCAGCGACGCCCGCGCCGTGACGCAAGTCGATGCGGGTTTCACCCAGATTTTGACCAATCTGTTCGGGCTGTCGCGCCCGCTTTCGAAATTCTCCTCCGGCGCGCTCAGCGTGGTGATGGTGAGCGACGATACCGTCTTCGGCAGCGCCCGCATGCTTGAGCAGGCGCTCGATTATATCAGCAAGATCAAGCTGCGGATCTGCGTGACCGAAGCCGCCGCGATGCAGATGTGCGGCCAGAGCGGGCAAAGCTTTGACGCGCTCTGGCAAGAGACCTACGTGCCCTGATCGGGCAGGTTACCCCATCCGCGCCGCGATCATTTTGATCAGCTTTTGATGGTCGGCATCGAAATTGCGGATGCCTTCGGCCAGCTTTTCGGTCGCCATCGCATCGGCGTTCATCGCCCAACGAAAGGCCCGCTCGTCCATCGTGATCGGGGCGGCGGCGCTGGCGGTTTTCTCGCTCAGCGCGCGCGGCAAGACCGCCTCTTCGCGGCCCATTTCCTCCAAAAGCTTCGGCGCGATGGTCAAACGGTCGCAACCGGCCAAGGCTTTGATCTGATCGGTGCTGCGGAAGGATGCGCCCATGACCACCGTGTCGATCCCGTTGGATTTGTAATAGTCATAGATGCCCTTGACCGACAAAACACCGGGGTCCTCATTCGGGCCGTAGCTGTCTTTGCCTTCGGCCTTTTTATACCAATCGGTGATGCGGCCCACGAAGGGCGAGATCAAAAACGCCTTTGCATCGGCACAGGCCACGGCTTGCGCCAAGGAAAACAGCAGCGTCAGATTGCAATCGACGCCCTCGCCTTGCAAGATTTCGGCGGCGCGGATGCCTTCCCATGTGGCGGCGATCTTGATCAGGATGCGGCTTTTGTCGATGCCGCGCGCGGCGTAATCGGCGATGATCGCGCGGGCACGGGCCACCGTCGCATCGGTGTCAAAGGACAAACAGGCATCCACCTCGGTCGACACCCGCCCTGGCACCAGCGCGGCCAGTTCGGCCCCGACGGCCACGGTCAGCGCGTCGCAAACCTGCTGCGCGCTGCGCCCTGCCTTGCGGCCTGCCTCGATCTCGCGGCTGACCAGAGCCTCCGACGCGGGGTCTTGCAAGGCGCCCAGAACCAGCGAAGGGTTGGTGGTGCAATCGACCGGCTGATAGGTTTTGACCGCCGCCACTTCGCCCGTATCCGCGACCACGACCGTCATCTCTCTGAGTTGGTCCAAAACTGTTGCCATATCCTGCGCTCCTTTTGCCCTTTGCTCTGGCTTTGTCGCATGTTTGACGCAGCGCGCAAGGTGCGCGGAGGGGCAGATCGCGGATTTTTCCGCATTTTTGGACACAAAAGCGAAATTACGCATGTTTGCGCTCACATCACGCCGTATTCATGGCCGCAAGCGGGCCGAAACCGCAGCGGTCGGCCCTACGGCGCCCTCACCGTAACTCCGCCTGCGCCGCGCAGGTGCGCGCGGCCGCGATCACCCGCTTTGCCACGGCCTCTATGCCCTCGCGCGCGGTGGCCGCCGTCATCGGCACTTCGAGCGCGATCAGGCTTTGCGCGGGAAAGACCCCAAGGAAGGCGGTCAAATCGATCTGCCCTTCAAGCGGCGGCAAACGCTCGGCCCGCCCCGCATGCAAAAGGTCATCGGTGCTATAGGGCGGATGCACCGGCGCGTCGCACAGATGCAAGAAGGGCACCTGCGCAGGGGGCAGCGCCGCCAGATCGGCCAAGCGGCTGCCGGAGCGGTCGAAATGCAGCGCATCGACCAAAATCCCCGCATCCGCGCCGCTGGCCGCGACAAGCGCGCGGGCGGCGGGCAGATCGGGCACAACGGTCCAAGGGAAAAACTCCAGCATCGCCTTGATCCCATATCCCGCCGCCAGTTCGCTCATCTGCGCCAGACGCACGGCGAGGCGGGGCAAATCCGGATCATAGGGCGCGCAAATCACATGGCGCGCGCCCAAGGCCGCCCCCGTCGCCAGCATCGGCTCAAGCGTCGCAACCTCCAGATCGGGGGTGAGCTTCACAAACTCGATGTCATTGACGAAAACCCCCGTTTCGGCCAATGCGCTTTGCGCCGCGCGCATCATCGCGGGGTCCTCCATCAACGGGTAACCGGGGCTGGTGTCTGTCACCCGAATGAGCCGCAACCCGACCGCATCATAGCCGCAGCGCGCCGCCAGATGGATCAACTCATGCGGCGGCAGATCAATCGCCGTCAGATGCGCGATGGAAAACTGCCGCGGCTGGGGTTGGCCTGTGGTCTTTTGCTGGGTCATCATGCCTCTCCTGCGGCATGGCGCGCCGCGATATAGCCAAAGGTCATGGCGGGGCCGAGGTTGATCCCCCCCGCCGGATAATGCCCGCCCATCACGCTCGCCATATCCGTGCCCGCCGCATATAGCCCGCGCAGCACGCTGCCATCGGCGCGCAGCACCTGCGCATGGCGGTTGACGCGCAGCCCCTCAAAGGTGCCAAAGCTGCCCGGATAGACTTTGACCGCATAGAACGGCCCGCCCGCGATGGGGGCGACGCAGGGGTTCGGCCCATGCGCGGGGTCGCCTTGCAGGCGCATATAGGGCGTGGTGCCGCGCCCGAATTCAACATCCTCGCCGCGTTCGGCACCCGCGTTATAGCGCTCCAACGTCTCGGCCAATCCCGCCGGATCAATGCCGCAGGCTTGGGCGAGGCCGCGCACCGTGGCCCCCGTTTTGATATAGCCCGCCTTGATCCACGGTTTTTCGGACAAGGGGAAAGGCCGCGCAATGCCAAGCCCGTAGCGGCGCTGGAACGCGCGGGTGCAGATCAACCACGACACCGGCGCTTCGCCCTCGGGGGTCGCCGCCAAAAGCGCGGTTACATAGTCATGATAGCCCAGCCCCTCATTGCAAAACCGCGCCCCGTTGGCCCTGACCGCAATGATCCCCGGCTTGCCGCGCTCGATGATATGGGGAAAACGGCCCCTGCGCCCCTTGCCCAACGGCACCTCGGAGACCGGACAATAGGCGGCGGGCGCGGCCAGATCCTCGCGCAGCGCGGCGCCCATCTGAACCGCGAGGCGCTGCCCGTCGCCCGTGGCGCAGGGCGCGGCCACGCTCAGGTGATGATCGCTATGGGGAATGCGCGCGGCTTGGCGCGCGGGGTCATGGGGAAAGCCGCCCGTTGCCAGCACCACGCCGCAACGCGCCAGAACGCGTATGTTCTGCCCGCCGCGTTCGAGCACGGCGCCGATGATCCTCTGGTCGGCGCTTTGCGGTCCGCCACTTTGAGCGCTGGCGCTTTGCGCGGTATCGAAGTGCCCCGTGCCGGATTGCTCCGCTGCGGCATCAATCAGCGAGACCGCCCGCGTTTGCAGCATGAACGTGACTGGCAGGTCTTCGGCGGATTTCACCAAACGCCCCACCAGCGCCATCCCGTTGCGCAGTTGCATCGCCCGCCCGTAACGCAGCAGGTCATAGCCGTGGCGCAGCACCCGCCGAGCCACATGCACGAAGGCGCGCGCAGAACGGGTCATGGTCATAAAGGCGCGCAGGTCCGGTCCCGCTTGGATCGTCATTCCGTGAAAGGTGGTCTCCGGCATCGGGCGGGCCAAATTTGCCGCCATCGCCCCCAAAGCGCGCGCATCAAAAGGTGCGGCAATCACCGAACGCCCACCGGTTCCCGCCCCTTCTGCCGCGCCATAGGTGTCGGGGATCGCCAATCCGCCCTCGAATTGCAGCGCCGTCTGCGCCTCGAAAAAGGCGACCATTTGCGGCGCCTGCTGCAAAAACGCCTCGACGGTTTCGGCGTCGTATTGCGCGCCTAGAACCGCTCTGAGATAGGCGCGCGGCGCGGCGATATCTTCGTTGATGCCCGCCCGCCGCGCCAGTGGATTGCGCGGGGTCCACATCCATCCACCCGACCATGCGGTGGTGCCGCCGAGCGCCGGTTCCTTCTCTGCCACGATCACGCGCAGACCCGCATGCACCGCGCAAACCGCCGCCGAAAGCCCCGCCGCGCCCGACCCGACCACCAGAAAATCACACTCCATCTGGGAGGGTGAGTCGCCCCCGGAATCGCCGTTTTTCTCCGATATCGCCGGTTTCATCGCATTTTTCCTCCAAAAGCCGCGCCGCTGACCCTCCCGAGACCTGCCTTGCGTAAATGACTGTGAAATATCTGTTTTATCCTCATCGAACCGCGGCAAGCCCCTCGATCCCTATGGCCAGCCATGGTTAAACCTATCATTAATTTAACCAAACAGAACATTTCAATTGACAAATTGACCAATCGTTACATTTTAAGGCATCGCTGGCGGGTCCGAGGAGGAAACGCCAGCCCCAGACGCTCAAAGGGAGGAAAGAGATGTCTCGTAAACTGATCAGCGCAATTGTCGCTCTTGGTCTGAGTGCCACCGCAGCCGTGGCCGAATACCCCACCAAAGAAATTCAAGGGATCATCCAATGGGGGGCCGGCGGCTCCACCGATACGGTGATGCGCTCCGTCACGCCCCATGCCGAAAAAATCCTCGGCGGCTCGATCGTGATGCAAAACATGACCGGCGGCGTGGGCGCGATTGCGCTCAACCACGTGGCCAACGGCGATGCCGATGGCTACCAATTGCTGATGGGCGCGGAAAACCCGCTGCTCTACAAAGTCATGGGCCTTGGCGACAAGGACTATAACGATTTCACGCCGATCAACATTCTGGCCCGCGGCACGCCGATCTTGGTCGCCGGTCCCGATGCGCCGTTCAACACCTACCCCGAGATGCTGGAATATATCGCCGCGCACCCCAATGAAGTGCGTTTCGGCTCCACCGGTCCGGGCGGCCTGCCGTCGGTCGTCACGGCGATGATCCGCTCGACCACCGATCTGCCGGTGATCTTTGTGCCCTATGATGGCGACGGCCCCGCGCTGACCGCTTTGCAAGGCGGCGCCATTGACGTGATGCCCGCCGTTTTGGGCGCCTCGGTCGAAGGCATCCGCGCCGGCACCATGAAGCCTCTGGCCCTGTTCGACACCGCCGCCAGCCCCGCGCTGCCCGACGTGCCTGCGATCACCGACACCAACCCCGAGTTCAACGCGATGCTGCCTTGGGGTCCGTTCTTCGGCGTTTTCGTCAAGAAAGGCACGCCGGATGATGTCGTGGCCAAACTCTCGGCCGCCTATGCTGAAGCCTCCAAAGCGCCCGATTTCGTCGAGCTGATGAACGGTCGCGGCTTCACCATGATGGGGATCTCCGGCCAAGAGGCGCAAGACTTCCTCACCGGTTGGCAGCAAACCACCGCATGGCTCATGCAAGACGCAGGTCTGACCAAAAAGTCGCCTGAAGAGTTCGGCATCGAACGCAAGAAATAAGACCGACCGACAAGGGGGCGGGTCCGATCAGGCCCGCCCTTTTTGCAACTATCCCCAGCCCCCCAACATGTGCCACCCTTCGCGCACCGCATTTTGCGGCAAGCGAAGCCCTGCACCCGCAGCCCCGAGGCCGCCCAGCGCATTCGCCCTGATCATTGGCCCAAGGAGACATGCCCCGTGACCCATCCGGAAAATGCCGCCCCCCCTGCCCCGAAATCCGCCGCCGACACCCCAAGCGGCAAGACGCCCAACGCCCCCGAGGCGCACCGCCGCCCGGGCGAGGCCGTCTTTGCCGTGCTCGTCGCGCTGGCCAGCCTCGGCCTGCTCTACAGCGCCTATGGCATTTCCGGTTTCGAAGCGCTCAGCGCGCCGGGCAGCGTGCCGATGGCCACCACGGCGGTGATGAGCATCGCCGCGATTGCCGTCCTGATCCAGACCCTGCGCCGCCCCGCACGCGACGCGGGATCCTTCTTTCGGGTGATCTTGCCGCCCAATGTGATCATCGCGGTTGTCTTGCTGGTGCTCTACGCGCTGGCGCTCAACCCGCTGGGCTTTTTGCCCACATCGGCGGTGTTCTTGATCCTCTCGATCAAGATTCTGGGCCGCCGCACTTGGGGCTTCAGCGCCCTCGTCGGCCTGCTCAGCCTCATCGCCATCTACCTGATTTTCCGCATCGTTTTCACCGTGCTCATGCCCGCTGGCATCGTGCCCGAAGGCGAAATGCTCGCATGGCTTCGCGGCCTGTTCGGCAAAGGAGTTTAACATGTTTGAAGCCCTTCAAGCCTTCCTCACCGTTTTTGCCCAACCCCAGCTCTTGCTGCTCGTCGGCCTTGGCACTTTGGCGGGCGTCTATGTCGGCGCGATCCCCGGATTGTCGGTCACCATGGCCGTGTCGATCCTGATCTCCTTTACCTTCTCTTGGGACGTCTATCCGGCGATCTCGCTGATGATCGGCATCTATATGGGCGGCGTTTACGGCGGCTCGCGCACGGCGATTTTGCTCAACATCCCTGGCGCGCCTTCGGCGATTGCCACGGCGCTTGACGGCTATCCGATGGCAAAGCGCGGCGAAGCGGGCGTGGCCATTGGCGTCACCACCGTCATGTCGTTTTTCGGCGGCCTTCTGGGCATCGGCGTTCTCGCGCTGGCGGCGCCCTTGGTGTCGGATTTCGCGCTGAAATTCCAACCGCGCGACTATATGCTTCTTGCGGTTCTGGGCATTCTTCTTGTCGGCTCGCTGTCGGGCGGCAGCCTGCTCAAGGGCATTTTTGCCGGTGCCTTCGGCATTGCGCTTGGCGCGGTGGGCATGGACCCGCTGACCTTTACCGAGCGCTTTACCTTTGATCTGCAAATCATGCGCGGCGGGGTGAATTTCATCGCCGTGATGATCGGCATGTTCGGCGTCAGCGAGGCGCTCAACCAATTGCACCACGTCAATACCGCCGCCGTAAAACAAAAGATCGGCCGCATTGTGCCCTCGTGGAGCGCGGTGCGCCGTCACCTGCCCTTGTCTTTGCAAACCTCCTCGATCGGGGTGATCATCGGCGCGCTTCCAGGCACCGGCGGGGACATTGCCGCATTGATGGCCTATGACCACGCCAAACGCGTGACCAAAGACCCCGAAGTGCCCTTTGGCGAAGGCGCGATGGAGGGGCTTGTCGCCCCCGAAACCGCCAATAATGCCGCCGTCGGCGGGGCGTTTATTCCGATGATGACCCTCGGCATCCCCGGAGATGCGGTGACCGCGATCATGATCGGCGCGCTCTTCATCCACGGCCTCAACCCCGGTCCGATGTTGATGATCGACCAGCCCGACATGTTCTGGTTCATCGTCGGCGCCTTGGTCACGGCCAATTTCTTCATGCTGCTTTTCGGCCTCACCGGCATCCGGATTTTCACCAAGATCGTTGAAATGCCGCGCGCGGTTTTGATCCCGCTGATCTTGTTGCTGTCGATTGTCGGGGCCTTTGCGGTGAACAATTCGATCACCGATGTCTATTGGATGCTGGGCTTTGGCGTCTTGGGCTACTTCATGCGCTTTTACGGCTATCCGCTCGGGCCGGTGATCCTTGGCGTGATCCTGTCGCGGCTTTTGGATGACAACTGGCGCCGTGCGATCATCTCCGAGCGCGAAGACCTTGGCCGCTTTTTCCACGGTGTGTTCACCAGCCCCGTCTCTTGCGTCCTCTTCATCGCGGTGATCCTCATTTTCGTCAGCCAGACGCCGCTCTGGACCAAGATCAAATCCCGCCTGCGGAGTGCAAAATGAGCGCGACACTGCGACTGGGTTTGATCGGGGATAATATCGCCCGCTCGAAATCGCCGATGCTGCACCGGTTGGCGGGCGAAATCACCGGTCTGGACGTGAGCTATGACCGCTTGATCCCCGCCGACAGGGGGCAAAGCTTTGACGAGGTTTTCGATTGGGCCGCCGCCGAGGGCTATCGCGGCATCAACATCACCTATCCGTATAAAGAGCGCGTCTGTGCCCGCGTTGCGGTGCCTGATCCGTTGGTGCGCGCGATTGGCGCGGTCAATACGGTGGTGTTTACCCAAGACGGCCCCGAAGGCCATAACACCGATTGCACCGGTTTTGTCGCGGCCTACCGCGCGGCGCGCGGCGCGCAAAGCACAGGCACCGTATGTTTGATCGGCACCGGCGGGGTGGGCAAAGCGGTGGCTTTCGGCCTGCTCGCGCTACATGCTCCGGTGATCCGCTTGGTCGATCTGGACGCGGGCAAGGCCGAAGCGCTCGCCGCCGGTTTGCGCGCGGCGGGCAGCGAGAGCCGGATCGAGATATTCACCGATGCCGCCGAGGCGGCGCGCGGCGCCGATGGTCTGATCAACTGCACCCCGATTGGCATGGTCGGCCTTGATGGCACGCCCTTGCCCGCCGCCCATTTGAGCGGGGCCTCATGGGCCTTCGATGCCGTTTATACCCCCGTCGATACGGTGTTTCTCACCGATGCAGGCAAGGCGGGGCTACAGGTGATTTCAGGCTATGAGCTGTTCTTCAACCAAGGCATCGACGCGTGGCACATCTTTAGCCGCGCGCCGGTGGACGCGCAGGCCATGCGCGGCAAGCTGAGCGGCCCCTGACAAAGGGCGCGCGCAAAGCCAGCCCCATGCGCCGCAGGTCAGGCCGCGTCCGATGCCGCCTTGGCGCGGATCACCTCGCTCACCTCCTTGGCGGGCATCGGGCGATGGAACAAGAAGCCTTGGAAATGATCGACCTGCGCCAATTCCAAGGCCTCGGCCTCGGCCGTGTTTTCCACGCCTTCGACCACGACGACCCGCCCGTTGGCCCGCGCAATCGCGCTTAGCGAGACGATCATCGTCAAGCTGGTCGGACGCAAATGACAGTTTTGCACCAAAGAGCGGTCGATCTTGATCACATCGCATTCGATGTCGTCCAGATTGCTCAAACAGGAATAGCCGCTGCCGAAATCATCGATCGCCAGCTTGACGCCCAAAGCGCGCAGACCCGAAATATTCTGCGCCACGCGGGTGTTGCGCGGCAAGAACTGGTCTTCGGTGATCTCCAGCCATAGCCGCTCGGGCGCGCAGCGCTCGGACTTGAGCACCCGCGCCACAAGCGCGCTCAGATCGGGGCGGTCAAACTCGCTGGCCGAGACGTTGACCGAAATTTGCACCTCCCGCGGCCATGCCCGCCCGTCGCGCAGCGCCCGCCGCATCACCCATTCGGTCAAATCGCCGCTGCACCCTTCGGCGGCGGCAATCTCCACCACTTTTTGCGGATTGATCGGCCCAAGCTCCGGATGGGTCCAGCGCAGCAAAGCCTCCACCGCCCAGACGCGGCGATCATCGCCCGAGACAATCGGTTGATAGGCCAGATCCATTGCATCCTCGCTCAGCGCCGCGCGCAAATCGCGCGCAACAATCGCATTGCGCCGATGCGCCGCGCCAAGGGTCTCCTCATAAAAACCGACCTGCGATTTCCAGATTTTCTTTTGGTTCTTGAGCGCGACATCCGCCTCGAATTCAAGCTGCTCGATGGTTTTTGCCCCCAAGGCGCAAGAGGAGGCCCCGATGGTGCATTGCATCTGCAAGGCGCGCCCGTCGAAATCGAACATCCCGCTCAGATGGCGGTGCAACCGCTCGGTCGCGCTGGCGAATTCCTGTGCAGTCTCACAGATATGGAAGATCAGATATTCATCCCCGCCCTTGCGGCACACCACCTTGCAAGGCAGTTCGATCTGCTCCAACCGCTCGGAAATCGCCGTCAAAAGCCGATCGCCCGCACGGTGGCCAAAGCTGTCATTCGTGCGTTTGAGGTTATCGGCGTCAATAAAGCAAAGCCCCAGATGGAACTGCTCCTGCCATGCCAGCCGCTCGGCGATCATCGCCTCGACTTGGCGCAGGAATTCGCGGTGATTGGGCAGGCCGGTCATATTGTCGTGGGTCGCCAAACGATGCGCCTCGGCCAACGCCAGAACCTCTTCGGACACATCCTTGATATAGCCGTTGTAATAGGTGCCGCCACTTTCGCGCAGATCGGCGCGCCGTCCGGCCACCTCCAAAGTGCGCGCGCTTTCGCCCCTCTCGGTGCGGGTGATGCGAAAACAAAACTCTTCGGGCACCTCCCCGTGCAAGCCGAGCAACCCTTCAAGAAGCGCGCGGCAATGGGCCGAAGCCGCCCGATGGCCGGAAGCCTCGATCAGATCGGGAATCGATAGAGTGCCGACCGTCTCAGGCAGTCCCAAAATCCGGTGCACCGGATCGGCAAGGGTGATCAGCTTGAGATCTTCATCCGTTTGCCAGATGCAATTGTCAAAACGGGTCTGGTCATTGCCGATCATCAGATCGAGCAACTCCATCTGGAACTCCGCCTTCAAACGGCGCGAGAATTCTTGCACAAAGGCTTGGTGGTGATGCCCCACCGATACCATGACCACCACAAAGAAAATCAGCGTCACAATCGAGAAAGGCACGACCATCTCCGGCAGGCCGAAAAAGATCGTCGGAGGCACCGCGATGGTCAAAACGCCAATATAGCTCAGCGCCGCCAAGGGCACCGGATAAAGCGCGATGGCCCCGCCCGCCACCATCCCCGCCGTCAGGGCGCTGACAAAGGCGATCTCCTCGCTGGTCCCGCCAAAGGCGATCACCGTCAAAGGATAGCACCAGATCAGCCCCAAGAGCACCGAACTCACAACGATCTTGCCGATGCTGCGCGCACTGGCGCGGGAGTGTTTGCGCTGCGTCTTCTTTCGCGACGGGCGCAACAGCTCTGTGCCCCCGAGGCCGAAAACCAGCAAGCACCACGCCCAATCGGCGCCCGACATCAACCCCAAGCGCAACTCCAAGATGGCAAAGGCGGCGGCGTTGAGCAGATTGGCGATCATCATCACGGGGGTGAGCGAGAAAATCGTGTTGAGCTGGTGATAGCGCAGCAGCGGCAAAAACCCTTCGGAGTGATGCGTCTGCGCGCCGTCACTGAGCATTGCGCGGCGATCCGAGATCGCGCCCAACCTGCGAAAGACCTGATCCAATATGATCAAGAGCCACCAACCTTGTTACCGTTTCACCCCGCAAGAGAATGGTTAGGAAAAGCTAATATTGGGTTAAATTGGGCGAAAACATCAAAAAACATGCATATATGAGGCCCGCGCGGACGGCGCAAAGGGACGCGGCGCGCGCGGCGGACACCCTTGACAAGAGCGCGCGCAATTTGGGATGAACGGCCTATGGGGCCTGCGGCGGCCTCGTGAGGCGCCAGCCAAACCCCGCATCCTGCGACACCTAAACCTAGGGAAGGATGTATTATGGCGTCTCCGACGGAAATCACTCCAAATCAACTCGCCCGTTTGGTCGGCACCCCCGATTGCCCCACGCTCATTAATGTTCGCATCGATGAGGATTTTGCCCAAGATCCCCAGCTTTTGCCCAGCGCGCGGCGCCATGCCGCCCCATCAAACGGCGCGCGGCACTATGCGCCCCCTGCTGCGCACGCGCGCCGGAGCGCCCCGTGAGCGCCGCCGCGCAGACCCGCGCCGCGCCGCCCACCCGCGCCGAGGCCTTCGGGGTTTTCCTCAAAATCGGGCTGTTGTCCTTTGGCGGCCCCGCAGCGCAAATCGCCCTGATGCACCGGATATTGGTCGACGAGCGCGCATGGCTCACCGAACAGCAATTCCTCAACGCGCTGAGCTTTTGCATGTTGCTTCCGGGGCCGGAGGCCATGCAACTGGCGACCTATGCGGGCTGGCGCTTGCACGGGATACGCGGCGGTTTGGTCGCCGGATTGCTGTTTGTCCTGCCAGGGGCGATGGTGATCGCCGCGATTGCCGCGCTCTATATGCACTATGCGCAAATGCCCCTGCTCGGCACGGTGTTTTTGGGCGTGCAGGCGGCGGCAGTCGCCATCGTGCTTGAGGCCCTGCTGCGCGTGGCCAAACGCGCCTTGCGCCAGCGCGCCCATTGGACCATCGCCGCGCTGGCCTTTGTCGGTATTTTCCTCCTCAGCCTGCCTTATCCGCTCATCGTTCTGGCCGCAGGCCTCTATGGCGCGGTGTTTTTGCGCCGCAATGCGGACGCGCAGATGCCGCCCAGCAGCCGCGCCCATAGCCCGCGCTCGGGGACCTCGATGGCGCGCACGGCGGGCACAATTGCGGCCGGATTGGTGATCTGGGCCGCGCCTTTGGTGCTGCTTGCCGCACTGGCGCGCGAGACGATCCTGCCAATGCTGGGGCTGTTTTTCTCCAAACTCGCGGTGGTCACCTTTGGCGGGGCCTATGCCGTTCTGGCCTATATGGCGCAGGACGTGGTCACCGGATTTGGATGGCTGAGCGCGGCGGAAATGATGGATGGCCTCGGATTGGCCGAAACCACACCTGGCCCGTTGATCCTTGTCACGCAATTCGTGGGGATGATGGCGGGGTTTCACGCGGGCGGCACCGCCATGGGTTTTGCGGGCGGCGCGGTGGTGCTGTGGGCGACCTTCGCGCCGTGTTTCTTGTGGATATTCGCGGGGGCGCCCTACATCGAATGGATGGCCGCGCAGCCGCGATTGAACGCCGCGCTACAGGCCATCACCGCCGCCGTTGTCGGCGTGATCTTGAACCTGTCTCTATGGTTCGCTTTGCATGTGCTCTTTGGCGCAGTTACCCGCGAAACCTATGGCCCGCTGACCCTATGGAGCCCCGATCCGGCGACGTTCAGCTTGCCCGCCGCCGCGCTTATCGCGCTTGCGGCGCTCTTGCTGTTGCGGCTGCATCTGGGCGTGGTCTGGACCTTGGTGACTTGCGCGGGGGCCGCGTGGGGGGTCGGGTTATTTTAGCCCCGCCCTAAAGCGCGTAGCCATAGACCGCGAAATCCACGGCGTAGATATCGCGCACCAAGGCGCGCTCTTCCTCGCCGTAATATTCCGCCGTCTTGTCATCGGCCCCCGAGGAATGGTGCTTGCCGAACTGCTGGTAATCCTCGCCTTCGCTATCGCCGAAAAGCTCCAGCTTCAGCTTCAAAAAGTCATGTTTGAAATTCTCGAAATGCCCGATGTAGGAGGTCTCGAACCCAGCCAACCGTCCCGTCAACCGCGCCTGCGTCATATAATGGATGTCACGCTCGCGGTCGGGGCGGCGCGACAGGCGGCGCAGGAATTCGACGAATTGCGGGCGCGCATCGGGTTTGAACCCGAACATCGGCAAATGGCGCTTTCGCTCCCATTCATTGGTCATCAGCTTGTCGAGATAGGCCGACAACACGCGGCTATAGGGGTCGCGGACAAAGCAAAAATGGCGATACCCGCCATCGGGCGAAAACATCGCGTCGATCTCGGCGTCGCTATAGCTGTCGAGCATCCGCAGCGGAGAGGCGCTGCGATCATGCACTTTGCGCGGCTCCATCTCGACGGGCGCACCGGAGGCTTGGTCGATCATGTATTTCTTGATCGAGGTGCAGGCGACCTTGGGCGTTTCATGATACACGATGCGGCGCGCCTCATCGATATTGAGCAGATAATTCATCTTGCCAAAGGCCAGATCAAAGCGATCCGCAAGCTCGTGTTGTTTTTCGGGTGTCATGAAAACCTCTTTTGTAACGCACCAAATACCCTGTGACCCATACCGGCGCAACACAGTCTTGCGCCGCGCCGCGCCAGCGTCAACACCCTTGATGACGCTGCGGGATGGATTGAAATAGCGCGACATTCCCCCTGCCCCGCGCGGGGGCAAAGCGTTAGAAAGCACCTGTTTTCTTTGGCCGATAAGGTTGCTCCGGCCCCTTGGGTCGTTTAACAGTCGCGCCAGACAAGTCGAATTCAGGACCAGCCGATGCCAAAGCCCAAGCCCGCTGCACATGACGATGCCCCGCATTTCGGTGTTCTCGAACAAGCCATACTCGGCGCGGCAGGTTTCGAAGCCTTCCACGAGAGCGCACAATCGCAGGCGCTTTTGGCCGGTATTCTGGACCAAGCGCAAGACGCCGAGGTGGTCTCCTTTGATGTGTTCGACACGGTGCTGTGGCGCGATGGCAAAAGCGAATTGGAGCGGTTTCACGACGTGGCCACGCGGTTTGCCGCGCAGCTTTCGGGCGATGCGGCCCCATCGGCGCGGGCCTGCCTGACGGCGCGGCTGACCTGCGCCTCGCACGCCTATCAACTGTCGGAAATGGTCGAGCACACCACCGAAGGACGGCTCAGCGATATCGCGCTCAATATGATGCACGCGCTGCGTCTTGAGGGCGAGCGCAAGCAATGGGCCGAAAAATGGTGCGAGACCGAGATCGAGATCGAAACCGAACAATTGCGCATCGCGCCCTTTATCGACGATCTGATCGACCGGCTGGTCGATATGGACAAACAGGTGATCTTTGTCTCGGACATGTATCTACAGGCCGATCAGATCCAGACCCTTTTGGAAAACTGCGGCTGCGATATGAGCCGCGTCGCGCATCTGGTCTCGACCGCCGACACGCGGATCAACAAACGCAGCGGCACGATTTTCCCCTATCTGTCCAAGATGATGGATGTCGCCCCCGAGGAATTTTTGCATATGGGCGACAGCCTGACCTCGGATTTCCGCAAACCCATCGAAGCGGGCTGGGCCGCGCGTTACCTGCCGGTGCCGCGCAAAATCTTGCAAGAGCGCCGCGACAGCCATTTCAAAACCATCGAGACGGTCTTCGGCCAGCGCAAGCTGCCTTTGCCCATGTCTGTGCCAACCGTTTGAATAGATTATGACCCAAAAATACACCAATCTCCTCGGGCCTGTTTTCCTTCACTGGATTGCGCAGCTTCACGACAAACTGGCCTTTTTGGCGCAAACCAAGGGGCGCAAGGCGCTCTATTGCACCCGGTCGGGCAAACGCATCGAAGACATGATGACCGCCTATGCGGGCACCGATCTGCCCTTTGACGCAGAGCTTTTCGGCATCTCGCGCATTTCGGCGTGCAAAGCCGGTGCGCCCTATCCCGAGACCTTTGCCACCGCCCATCAGATCACCGCCGAGTCGCTCCAAAACGTGACGCTGGGCGATTTGTGCCGCGCCTATCTGCAATATGAATGGGACGAGAAAAATCCCCATATGGCCACGCTCGGCAAATTGCGCCAACCCTACACCGAGGCCAATTTCCGCAGCCTGATCGCCGCCAATGATCCCGCCTCGACCTTCTTTCGCGAGCGGCTGATCGCCAGCCATGAGGGCCTCAAGACGTGGTTTGAAACCCACCTGAAGGCCAAGGGCGACCGCCATGACAACCAAGGCTATGTCTTGGTGGATTCGGGCTGGAAAGGCTCGATCCAGCGGATGCTCACCCATGCTTTCCCCGAATACGGCTTTGAGGGCATGTATTTTGGCGTCATGGATGACGCACCCATGGCGGGGCGTTACGGCGTGCTTTTCGATGCACCCGCCTATACTCCGGCGCAGCCGCAAACCGTGTTCATCACCCACCGCCATTTGATCGAAACGATCTTGGAGCCCAACGCCCCTTCGGTCGAGGAACTGGTCGGCGGTCCCAATGATGCCCTCGCCCGCGCGCAGCTCAAAGCCGTGCAAGACGAATTGCCCGACGCCGAGCAGGACGCGCTTTATCTGGGCATTCTCGACTATATCCGCAAAAACGCCCATCTGACGCCCGACCAGATTTACATCGACTACCACAAGGCCCTGCCCAAACTGGTGCCGATGCTGGTCACGCCCGACCGGAACGACGCCGTGGCCTTGGCGGGCAAGGACCGGTCGGTCGATTTCGGACGCCAAGGCGATGTGCCGGTGCTGCGCGATGCGGCCAGCAAACAATCGAGCGAGCAGCGCATCCAGCATTCGCTATGGCCGCAGGGCCAGATCGCATTGGAATACGAGACCAAAAAAGCCCGCGCCTTGCAATTGCAGGTCTCCAGCGTCGACGAGAAATCCTCCTTCTTTGCCTCGCATGAAAAGGCCGGACTGTCGCCCAAAGCCGCCGCCGCAGCCAAACGCAAACCCGCAGATTGGGCCGGATCGGTCGCCGTGGTCACCCGCACCAAAAACCGCCCGCTGCTCTTCAAACGCGCGGCGCAATCGGTGGCCAAACAGACGTGGAAAAACCTGCAATGGGTCGTGGTCAATGATGGCGGCGAAACCGAATCCGTGCATGAGATCATCGCCCGCAGCGGCGTCGACCCCACCCGCATCACCGTGATCACCAACCCCGAAAGTGTCGGGATGGAAGCCGCCTCCAACATGGGCGTGCGCGCCGTCGATACCGAATTTGTGGTGATCCACGACGACGACGACCAATGGGAGCCGGATTTCCTGCGCGAGAGCGTCGAGTTCTTGCAAGCCCCGCGCGCCGCTGCGGCCAATTTCGAAGGCGTGCTGTCGCGCGCATGGCGGGTCTCCGAGCAGATCAAGAATGACGAGGTCATCATCCACAAATCCGAACCCTATATGCCATGGGTTTCGGAGGTCTCCTTGACCCAAATGGCGGTGGGCAATTTCTTTGCCCCGATCAGCTTCCTCTATCGCCGCTGGGTCTATGACGAGGTCGGCGGCTATGACGAAAGCCTGCCGGTTTTGGGCGATTGGCGCTTCAACCTCGATTTCCTGATGAAGGCCAATATCGGCTTTCTGGACGCCTACCTGTCGCACTACCACCACCGCGATATGGGCGACAGCACCCGCGACGGCGTCTATGCCAATTCGATCACCGGCGGGCGCAGCCTGCACGGGCAATATTTCTCGGTGGTCACCAATGCCATCATGCGCGACCCCGATGTGCCCGACGGGTTGCGCATCGCCATCGCCAATGCCCATAGCCAGCGCGTGATGGAGCATAATTTCGCCTCGACCCGAGGGGCGGTGCAACATCTGGAAAAACGGCTCGACCATCACATGGGTGTGTCGTGGAACAACCAAAAAGCCATTTTGAAAGAGTTCTACCCCGACACCGCCGCTGGCAAAGACCCCGCGCAGATGCCCGGACCCGCGCCGCAACTGCCGCAGGTCGATATGGACCATATCCAGCGCTCGGTGAAAGCCGCCCTGCCGCGCAGCGCCTCGCCGCGCCGGATCGCGTCGCGCATCCGCTGGACCATGCGGCTGGCCGCCCTGTCGGACCCTGCGCAGCGGCGCAAATACCTGCCCAAGCTGTTGCCGCTGATCCCCAGCCCCGAGGATTTCGACCACATCACCTATCTGCGTCTGTATCCCGAAATCTGGGCCACGCCCTATAACGGCAAGGGGGAATTGCTGCCCTATCACCACTATCTTGTCGAAGGGTTCGAAAAGGGCTTCGAGCGCCCGACGCTGGGCTGACGCGCGTTGCGCTTTGCTAGGACGAGGACATCGCTTTGACCACCTTGATCGTGCATCCCGGCTCGCCCAAAACGGCGACCTCGACGTTGCAACATGTCTTGCGGCTCAACCGCGCGCGGCTGTCGCGGGCGGGGGTGGGGCTGATCTTGCCCGAAGACCTGCGCGGTCACGACTACCTTGGCCTTTATCTGGCCGCCTACCGCGGCCGCCGCGTCGACAACATTGTCCAAGCCACTGCCGATTTTTTCGCGCCCTATCTGGCGCGCTATGATCGGGTGATCTGCTCCGAAGAGACCTTTTGCCACGATTTCATGCCCTCGCGAAAATTCGGGACGGGCGGCATCGACCGCGCCGAGCGTGCCGCCGAAATCCTCTCCAATTGCGGCGCGGCGCAGGTCAAGATCGTGCTCACCATCCGCCCGCAAGCGGCGCTTTTGTCGTCGACCTATGCGCATTTCGTCCACCGCCAACACGAAAGCCGCGATTTCAAAGGCTGGCTGGATGCCGAGGTCGACCTTGGCGCGCTTTTGTGGCAACCCGCCGTGCGCGCCTTTGAGGCCCGTTTCGGCGCGGCTGCGGTCGATGTGGTGCCGATGTCGGCCATCGCAGAGGTCGGGATGGACGGATATATGAGCCGCATTCTGACCAGCTTCGGGCTGGGCGGGTTGACGCTCAAACTGGACACCGAGGAGGTGCACAACCCCTCGCCCTCGATGCGCGCGGTGCAATTGTGCCGCGTGATGAACCGCGAAGTGCTCAACCCGATGCGGGCCGAATTGGTCAATGACGCATTGGTGGATATTTTTCCGGTCGAGGAATTTGGCAAATTCTCGCCGCAAAACTGGACCATGCCCGAGGCTCTGGCGCAAACCTATGCCGAGGATTACGCGGCCGCCTTGGCCTAGCTAGGCGCGTGAGCGCGCCGCTGCCGCGCGCGCCTGCCGAGCTTGCCGCCTAGCCCGCCGACCTGGACCCGCCATAGCGCGCCAGCAATTCATCCACATGTCCGGCCATGGTCGGCATCACCAACTCGCGATCAAAAAAGCCCGCGCGCAGCGCCGGATCGCGCAAAAGCCGGTCAAGCTTGAGCCGCATATCTTGCGCATTTGACGCCTCGAACACAAAACTCTGCGGATCGGCGATCACCTGTTTCGCGCCCACATGGGAGGACACCAAGGACGGCACGCCAAGGCGCGCCAGCTCCACCGTGACCTGATTAAAGGTCTCCCACCAGATCGACGGCACGATGTTCAAATCGATGTTCTGCGCCAGTTCGCACAGTTGATCGCGCCCGTATCCAGGCACGATTTTGACGCTGCGAAAGCGGGTTTCAAGCTGTGCAAGCTGGCGTTTGCGTTGCCCGTCAAACCGCGCCACGATGAGCAGGTCAACCTCTTCGCGGTAAAACGGATCGTCGATCTGCGCCAAGGCGTCGATCAAGAACGGCAAGCCCTTGGAGGGGATATCATAGCCGATAAAGGAGAGCGTCACCCCGTCGCGCCCTAGGGTATCCCCCTGCACGCGCGCGGCCCGCAGCGCCTCGCGCTCCTTGGCACAGATCTCGATATCGATCGGCAAGGCCAAGGTCTCGACCGCCGTGCCCTCGGGCAAAAACCGCAAGGCCGTATCGCGGCACAGGTCCGAGACCGCGAAAATCGCATCCATATGATCGCGCAGCGCCGCGCCATTGGTCTCGCGCCACGCCTTATAGGCCGCGCCGCCCAGCATCGGCGGGTCCAGCGGCAGGATATTGAGCGGTTTGGTCTTCGCGCTTGGCCGCCATGACTGGCGCTGGCCCGCTTCGGTTTTCGGGCGCAGGTGCCAATGGCGAAACCGCGTGCGCGCCCCGTGGACCAGATCGCGCGCCAGATTGCGCAGCGCGCGGGCGTAGGATTTGCTGCCCGAATAGACATCGAACAAAAACCCGCCCAAGGGATGACCGGCCAAACCGCGCCCCTTGATCGCGCCGCCCACGCGGTCAAAGGCGATCAGATCGCCCATGCGCCGCTCGTGCCCCAAACAGCCCACACAGCGCGTGCCATCGCGGTAATCCGTGCAGGGCAGCCGTTGATCATAGAGCAGCTCGATCTGCGGGCACAGCGGCATATAGTTATGAAATGTATAGAACATCCGCCGCGCGCCCGCGTCCTTGGGCAAGCTCAAAACCCCCGCGCCGATGCCTTCGAGGTTGTGGATATGGAAGGCATCAAAAGGGCCATGCGCGGCAAGAAATTCGCCCACAAGCCGCGGC
The DNA here is from genome assembly GCF_040371945.1 of Litorivita sp. NS0012-18. Lineage (NCBI taxonomy): Bacteria > Pseudomonadati > Pseudomonadota > Alphaproteobacteria > Rhodobacterales > Paracoccaceae > Litorivita > Litorivita sp. NS0012-18. Next base: position 1,461,355 of record NZ_BAABWS010000001.1, read on the forward strand.
GTGACGGGATCGGCGAGCCATTGATCCACCGCATAAAATGCATCATGCGCGGGGGCTTTGATCGGTGAATTGATCACGGCAAAGCTCTTGATCCGCGGATCGTCATAGACATTGCCCGTCGCCTCGATGCGCGGTTTGCGATCGAAAAACCCGTAACGCTCGCCCGAAGAAAGGAAGTAGATCTCGACCCCCTCGCGGGTCAGCAATTCGTCAATCACATTGCGCAGATAGGTCGTGACCCCGCCGCCCGCCATCACCGGATTGTCAAAGGGCGCCCAGTTGTAAATCAGGATTTTCATCGGGTGATCAAACCTATCATGCGATTGAAAAGAGGGGTCAAAAGACCCAAACGGCTGGCGGCCAGACTGCCTTGGATCCACCTGTCCTCGGCCATCAGGCGCGTCAGATCACGGCGCAGCCGCCACAGGCGCAGCCGCCCGATAAGCCCGCTTTCAACCACCTCGGACAGGCCCGCATGATGGGTCAACGCGCCAAGCCGCGCCACATCGGCCCGTGTGGGCGCGCCAAAGCGGGCGACAAGCGCCTCGGCCAAAGCCGCGCGCGCGCCCTTTTGCGGCAGCGGCGACAGGCGCATCAATGCCCCGATCTCGCGCGCCTGATCCAATATGACCTCGGCGTCTGCCGCCTCTTCGTGTGCATTGGGCGGGGCAAAGACCGGCGCAAGCGCGCCGCTCTCTTGGGGCGCATAATCGCGCAGGCTGCCGCGGCGGCGATCCACGGCAAAAGGCTCCAGCCACGCGAAATTCAACGACAGCGCCCGCGCGCGCCATGTGCTTTGGTCGATCACCGCAGGCGGCAGCATCTGCGCGCGCGGATGCATCCGGTCCAGATTGCCCGCATAGTAGCGATTGCCCGCAAAGATCATCAAGCTGAGCCGCGCCGAGGCGCCCTGATCGGCGCCTTGCTCCGCCCGCTCGCGCGCATGGATATGCGCGCTCAGCGATTTGAGAACCGTGCCCGAATAGCCGATATCGACCAGCAAAATCCGCAGATCAGGCTGGAAAACCCCCTGCTGCTCCAGATAGAGCGCCGCGCGGTCTTGCTTGGCCGCCAAAGCCGCCGCCAGCGCGGATTTGAGCGCGGGCGTCGCCATCGCGGCCTCCAGCGTCATATCCTCCGCGCCCTGCCCGTGCATCTGCGGCAGATCCTGCGCCGTCAGCGCAAAGGCGCGCATAACTTGGGTCAGGCTGGCCGCCTCGCCTTGCAACCATTGGGTTTGATCGCGCAGATAACCCTCCCATTCGGGATCATCGGGCGCGGGCAGGGCCAAAAGCGCGCCGCTGCGGCGGCTGAGCGCCAATTCGCCCATCGTCGGCAGGTCCAGATGCGCCGCCGCACCGCTTTGCCGCGCCGCCTCTTCGAGCAGCGGGCGGAAGATCGTGCCGTCACGGGTCAAGAAGAGCACCCGATCATAGCGCCCGCGCACCGCTTCGGCCCAAACCTCATGGGCAAAGCCAAGGAAATTGGCGGCAACAAGCCGCGTCAAACGGTCGGTTTGCCCGCCATGGGACGCTTGCGGCCCATTCTCCACCGCGCGCAAAAACCCGCGCGCCGCGCCGCGCCGCGCATGAACGCGGTGGCGCGCGAGCCGCTCCAGCGCATCCTTGCGCTCTTCGTTGCGGCGGTTGAAATAATGCAGCGCGTCCCAGCCGTGGGCGCGCGGCTGCGCCACATCATTGGTCCAATTGTCACCCAGATGCAGGCGCGGCCAATCGCGCGATCCCAGCGTCTCATCGACATGATCAAAGAGCAGACCGCTGTGTTTGGTCACCCCGACGCTGGCCGAAACAAAGATATGGTCGAACAGGTCCAGCAGGTCCAGATCGGCCAAAAGCCTGCGCAGCCAAGCCTCGCAGAAATACATATCCGAGACCAAAATCACCGTCTTGCCCTGCGCGCGCAGCGCGCGCGCGAAATCGCGCATCGCCGGATCGACCACCAAGGCGCGGCGCTCTGTCTCGATCTCATAGGCGATCAAAGCCTCGACCGCGCGGGCGCGGGCGCGCGCATCGCCGATATAGGGCGCCAGCGCCGAGGCGAAAACCTCGGCCAGATCGACCTCGTTGCGATAGGCGGTTTTCGACGCCATGCCTGCGCGTTTCACCGCCTCTTGATGCGCCCCGCGCGCATGCAGCAACAGGCCGCGCGGCAAGGGGCCGTCATCGCCGGTCAAAGCTGTATCGGCAAATTCGGCGGTCTTGCGATGCACATCCTCAAGGGCGATCTTGCGCCACACCAGCGTGTCGAACAGATCAAAGCTGACCATCCGGTAGGGCGCGGCGATCTGCGCCAGATCATCGGGGTGGGTGAAGTTGTTGGCGTCCTTGGACAGATGCGCAAATTTGCGCTTGGCGATCAGCCGCGCGGCCCTTTTGGGGGCAATCGAAACCGCGATCTGCATCCATTGAGAAGCCAGCACTTTTCGGCCTTTCGTGCCAGTAAACCAATCACCCTGTCGGCGCTTGATAGACCGCGCCAAAGCAGGGCGTCAAGCGCAGCAGCCCGCGCCAAAGCGCCGCTCGGCAAGGGTCTTGCGACCTGCCCTGAGGACGCGCCTGCCTGCGCCAGACTAGGGCCATTGCCGCGCCTTGGCAAATTGCGCGCCGCCGCCCTTAGCGCGCCGCGGATCATGGCGCAAAGCGCCCCGCCCGTCAGGGCATAGATCACCAAAACTCGGGAGGTCGGTTTGGTAGCGGAGGAGGGACTTGAACCCCCGACACGCGGATTATGATTCCGCTGCTCTAACCAACTGAGCTACTCCGCCAAAACCGATGCGGTAGGTATGCCAAGGATGCCAACCCGTCAAGCCCGAAAGCCGCAGAATTTTGAACTAATCAAACCGCCCGCTTGCGGGGGCTTATTTTGCGTCCAGCAAGGCCGTGATGCGATCGGTGATCTGGCGCGATTGCGGTTTGGCCGCAGAGCCGAAAACATCGGCCACGCGGCCTTCGCCGTCGAGCAGGACCTTGTTGAAATTCCACGTCGGCTCGAAGCCTGCGGTGGTTTTGAGCCATGCGTAGAAGGGATGCGCCTGCGGGCCGCGCACAGGGGTCAGCGTGGTCATCGGCAGGTCCAGACCAAAGGTCAGCTCGCAAAAGGCCTTGACCTCGGCATCGCTGCCAAGCTCTTGGCGAAAATCGCCCGAGGGCACCGCCAGAACCGTCAGGCCGCGCGCGCGGTAGCGGTCATAAAGCGCCTGAAGCCCGCTATATTGTTTGGTGTAGCCGCAACGCGAGGCGGTATTGACCACCAAAACCGGTCCGCCGCGATAGGCGCTCAAGCGCAAGACCCCGCCGTCGATGGAGGCAAATTCGAAATCCGGCACCGGCTCGGCGGCGCCAGCGCGCGGCGCCCCGAGGGCCAAGGCGGCGGCGCCCGTCACAATCGCGCGGCGGCGGGAAACTCTATGCATCACATGACCTCGGATGACCGTTGTTGATCGCTCATGGCGGGCCATATAGCACCGCGCGCCGCCTCGTCCAGAGCGCAGCTCTTCAAAGCGCGCCTCATCCAGAGCGCCTAGCCCCGATCCGCGCCCGCATCCGCGCCGCCCGCATGACGGCAGGCGGGGGCGCTTGGCGCGGCCTCGCCAAGGACCCCGCCGCGCAGCACAAGGCTGCGGGTTGCGATCTTGCGGCGAAAATGCGGATCATGGCTGACCAGAACCATAGCTTGGGGCAAGGATTGCAAAATCTCCACCAGCCGCGCCTCGTTTTCCTCGTCCAGAGCATTGGTCGGCTCGTCCAGCAGCAAGGCCGCAGGCGACATCGCCAGAACCGCCGCGAGGCTGACCAACCGCTTTTCCCCGCCCGACAGTTTATGGGTGATCCGGTCGCGTAGATACATCAGATCGAGCAGGGACAACACGCTGTCGACCTGCGCCATGGCCTCGTCGCGGCTTTGGCCGAGGTTGAGCGGGCCAAAGGCCACATCCTCGGCCACGGTGGGGCAAAACAACTGGTCATCGGGGTCTTGGAACACCAATCCGGCGCGGCGGCGGACCTCGTGGAAATCGGCCTCGCGGCGGCGCGGGCGATCAAAGGCGATGACCTCGCCCGAGGCGGGGCGCAGCAACCCGACCATCAGCCGCAAAAGCGTCGATTTGCCCGCGCCGTTGTGGCCGTTGATCGCCAGCCGCTCGCCTTCGCGCAATTGAAACGACGCGCCCGACAGGACCGGCGCGCGGCCCGCATAGGCGAAATGCACATCGCGCAGGTCAAACAAACACATCGGCCACCTCGATCGCGATCAATGCCGCCAGAGCGGCGGCAAACAGCGCGGCAAACTGCCAATCGCTCCGCCCCATGCGAAACCGCTCCAGCAGCGGAATACGCCCCGTAAAGCCACGGCATTTCATCGCGCCGAGGATACGTTCGGAGCGTTCAATCGCCCGCACCAGCATCATCCCCACCAGATAGCCATAGCTGCGATAGCTGTGCCAATTGCTGCGCGGGCGAAACCCGCGCGCGCGCATCGCGCCGCGCATACGGGCGTATTCCTCGCCCAGAACCTCGATATAGCGCACGGTGAACATCATCAGTTGCACCAAGCGTTCGGGGCAGCGCAGCGCATGCAGCGCGTGGCCCAAGGTCACCGCCTCCATTGTGCCCAAAAGCGCCAGCATCGCCAGAACCACCGCATTGGCGGTCAACGCAATCTGCGCCGCATGCTGCGCCCCCTCGACGCTGGCCGTCCAGCCGAAAACCGTAAAAAGCGGCGTGCCAGGTGTGGTGAAGGGCAACATCGCCAAGAGCGCAAAGATGAACATATCCATCGCCGCCATCCGGCGCAGGGTCGCGCCCACCGGCAAATGCGCCATCGCCATCAGCGCCAAAGCCATGCCCAGCGCCGCGATCAGCGCGGCAAAGCCCGACAAAGCCACGGTCACCACCGCAAAAGCCGATGCCATCACCACCCGCGCGCGCGGGTCCACCGCGCCCAATCTTGCGCGCGGGGCCGCATGGGCGGGGGCAAGAGCGGCCAGAAGGCTCATGCGTCCTGCCCCAGCTTGCGCCGCGCCGCGATATAGAACCCCAGCCCGAAAAGCCCCGCGATATAGCCGATCCCGCCAAGGATATCTTGCATGCTGCGCACCTCTTTGAGGGCGGCGACCTCGCGTTTGAGCGGGCGCAACTCGTCTTGCAAAAGCTGCGAGAGCGCGGCGCGATCCGCGCCTGCCAAAGCCGCAGCGCCGCCCGAGGCGCCCGCCCCTTGCTGCCACGCCAGACCGGCGCCAGAGGCATCCGCCCCGCCGCCGCCCGCCGCTGCCAGCGGCGCAGGCGCAGACCCCTCGCGCAGGCCCCGCGGCAGGTCTTCGATCTCGACACGCGCATTCACCACATGGCCCGCGCCCAGATCCGCGTGAAACACATGCGCCACGGCGCGGGTGGGCGTGAAGGTAAAGAAGCCTTCGGCGTCGGTCACCACCTCGCCCAAGGGCGCGCCATCACCTGCGCGCACATAGATCACCGTATCGGCGGCAAAGACCCCGTTGGAAAACCCGATCTCGCCTTCAAGCCGCGCGCCCGCCGCATAGATCGAGGCGATAACCTTATGGGCCGAGACAGGCGCCGCCATCGCGCAAAGCAGCAGCGCCGACAATATCCATCGGCGCGCGCCACGCTTGCCCGCGCCCGACCTGCGGGCGGCGCTCATGCCCAAGCCTCCGGCGCGAAAAGCTCGGGTTTGACTTGCCGCGCCAGCATCACCGCCGCACCGGTCAACAGCGCCTCGATCACCATGACCGGCAGATGCGCAACGATCACCAATTTCGCCGCAGGCACAAAGGCATCCCCCGTCAGCGCCAAGGCAAAGGCCACCAAAAGCCCCGTCAAAGCCAAAGAGGCCCCGCCCGCAAATCCGCCCCAGATCGCGGCGCGCGACGGGGCGCTTGCACGGATCATCGGGGTGCACAGGTAATGCATCACCACGGCGGGCGCCGCGATCAAAACCGTATTGACCCCGAGCACCGTCAAACCGCCAAAGCCGAAAAACACCGCCTGCAGCAACAGCGCCACAAACAGCGCCGGAAAAGCCGCCCAGCCCAGCACCAGCCCCGCCATCCCGTTGAGGATCAAATGCACCGAAGACGGCCCCACCGGCACATGAATGAGCGAGGCGACAAAGAAACAGGCGCTCAAAACCCCCGCCGCCGGAATACGCTCCACCGGCAGGCGTTTGAGCCCCATCGCAATGCCCCCCGCCGCCACAAAGGCACCGCCGATCACCACCGGATTGGACAATGCGCCGTCAACAATATGCATGGCTCACTCCAACCCAAAGGCGCGGATCCAGATCACCGCATCTTGGCTCAGATCCTTGCCGCCATGCGTCTTGTCCGGCCCGATATCAAGCGCGGCAAAGCCCCAATGGCCCGCGCGCGGCACCGCATAGGTAAACAGGCCATTGTCGTCCGAACGGATCACAACCGCCCCGCCTGGCATCGGACCAACGCTGGGCGCGCCCGCTTTGGAGGTCTCCATATCCGGCAGGGCGGCGATATATTCGACCTCGATCTCGGCCCCCGCCACGGGTTTGCCATCCGCCATCACGCGGCCGGTAAAGCTGCTTCCGGCGATGACATTATAGGGTTTGGAAAGCGGGATGATCTCGGCCGCCATGCCCAATTCGGCCTCCCAATCGGTGGGCAATCCGGCGCGGTTGACGTAGCTTTTGGCGAATTGCTGGATGTATTTGTCTTCGCTTTGCTCGAAATAGGGCGCAGGTTGCAGCGCCAGCACATAATCGCCCGCGCGCCGCACCGGCAGCACCGCATCATAGGCCGCCGCGCTGTTTTGCGCGCCGGCGAACCGCGTCGGCGTGAGGCTGTCCATCAAATCGATCCGCGCGCCGCGATGCAGGGCGAAAAACGCCTCCGGCGCGCCCATATCCATCACCGGCCCGTTCTCGAACGGGTGCCAGAACACCAGCTTGAGCGGCAGATCGCCGGATTTTTCGGGCAGGACCTCGGGCGTATAGACCAATTGGAAATGCGCCTGCGCGGGGGCGCAAACACCCGTCCCCACGGCCAGTATGAGGGTGAAAATCGTCTTAAGCATCGCGTTGCTACGCATAAATATAGTCTCCTGCCGCAGCGCGCGATTGCACGGCTTGCGACCAAGGGACGGGGGTGTCAGGCGCGGAAAATACTCTGCGCCAGATGCCTACCCCGGCATCCGGTGAACATTGATCGCCGCTCTGCGCGGCCACCACTTAGGGCAGGTCTCCTGACTCGCGGGTCTTTGCTTTGCCGGCCTTCCCGAGGTCACCCCCAGTGGCATTTTTCGGCATCGCTCACCGCTCACAGTTGCGGGGGCAGTCGCGGATTCGGCGCCGATTGGCTACTCCTCACCGTGTTCCCTTTTCATCCGGGCGTGGGTTTACCCGGAACCATAAGCCCGCCCAATTGGCATCTCGCGCGCAGGTTTGTCAACCGCGCCGACCCGTGCGCGCGGCCAAGACGCCCCCTTGCGCCGCGCGAGTGATCGGCGCAAGCATGGGCAAGGGATTGAGGCGGCGGCCCCTTCGGCGCCGCCCAAAGGCAGGCGAGGAGAGACAGATGATCGACGAACTCAGGGCAATTGTCGGGGCAAAAAACCTGCTCACCGGCGGTGATATGGCCGGATATGCCCGCGATTGGTCTGGCAAATATAGCTTTACCCCGCGCGCCGTGGCACGCCCCAGAACCGCCCAAGAGATCGGCGCGATCTTGCGTCTGGCCAATCAAACAGGCACCCCCGTCGTGCCCATGGCGGGCAACACCGGCCTTGCGGGCGGCACCTATGGCGAGGGGGCGATCATCGTCTCGCTGGAGCGGATGACCGCGATCCGCGAGATCCGCCAAAACGCCCGCATCGCCATTGTCGAAGCGGGGGTGATTCTATCCGATCTGCACGAGGCCTGCGCGGCGCAGGATATGATTTTCCCGCTCACCTTCGGCGCGCGCGGCTCGGCGCGCATCGGCGGATGTCTGGCCACCAATGCGGGCGGCAGCAATGTTTTGCGCTATGGCAACACGCGCGATCTGTGTTTGGGGCTGGAGGTGGTTTTGCCCACGGGCGAGGTGATGGAGATCATGTCCGAACTGCATAAGGACAATTCGGGCTATAACCTCAAACATCTGATGATCGGGGCCGAGGGCACCTTGGGCATTATCACTGCGGCGGTGCTCAAACTGCACCCCAAACCGCGCGCCTATGCCACCGCCATGGTCGCCGCGCCCGACCTGCCCAGCGCGCTGGCGCTTTTGAACCGGTTGCAAGAGGAAACCGGCGGCGCGGTGGAGGCGTTCGAATATATGCCGCGCAACTATATCGAAGGCCATATCGCGCGCGGCAAATCCATGGGCACCCCCGCGCCCGAACCCTTTGATGCGCCCTATGAGGTGAATATCCTTGTCGAGGTCGCCGCCACCGCGCCGCGCGATGCGGATGCGGGGCCGGACGGGCAAACGCCCCTCGCCGCCCGTCTCGAAGAGGTGCTCGGCGCGCTCTTGGACAGCGGCGAGGTGCTCGACGCGGTGATCGCCCAAAACGAGGCCCAGCGCGCGCAGATGTGGGAGCGCCGCGAGGCCGCCGCCGAAATCGCCATGGCCCGCCAGCCGATCCAGCTCAACGATATTGCCGTGCCGCTCGACCGTGTGGCGGATTTCCTAGAGGCCGCCGACGCCGCCGTGGCGCGGCTTGACGGGGATGCGCGCTCGATCACGGTGGCGCATCTGGGCGATGGCAATGTGCATTATTCGGTCTGGCCCAGCCATGACGCGCCGGACCATATCGACGCCATCATGGAGGCGGTCGAGGAGGTCGCCCTGTCGATGGGCGGCAGCTTTTCGGCCGAGCACGGCATCGGCATCACCAAAAAACCCTCTATGGCACGGCGCAAGAATGCCGCCTCTATCGGCGCGATGCGCGCGATCAAAGCCGCGCTCGACCCCAATGGCATCCTCAATCCGGGTAAGGTTCTGCCGGACGCTTAACCCCCGATGGGCCTCATGGCAGGCTCCGCGCGGGCGGCGGCGCGGTTAAGGCTTGGGCTGCGCGCAAAACACTGTAAGGTCATAAGATGACATTCAAAACTCAGGCGCGTATCGCCGATTTCAACCTCGCCGCCGCCTCCAAACTGTCGGTGCAACACTACCGGCCCAATGCCCAACGCATCGGGCGCGCCGCGCGGATCATCTTGGTTGCGAGCTATATCTTGGGGGTTCTCTTTTTCCTCAACGGATATCCGGATCGCTACCTGATCACCGCGGCGGTGGTTTTTGCTGTGGTGCTGGGCGGATATGTCCTCTATCGCCGCCGCCTCACCCGCCAGATCGCGGCCAGTTTGCAAAACAGCTCGCTGCGCGCGGGGGTGAGCACGGTGACGCTGACGCCCGAGGGTTTTGCCACCGACAAACCTGGCGCGCAGATGTTTTTGGGATGGGAGCATTTCGACGATGCCACCGACAGCGCGGGCGGATTTGTCCTGCTCTTGGACCTTGGCCATTTTCAAATGATCCCGAGCAGCGCCCTGCCCAGTGGTGCAGAGCGCGCCGCCCTGCTGGCGCAGATCAAAGAGTGGATCGCGGCGGCCAAGGCGGCCAAGACGGCAAAAGCGCCCTAGCCCGCGAAGGGCAGAACAGAGCGCAAAGAGGGCAAAAACCTCAGGAGCGGCCAAAACCGCGGGGGGGCATCAGCCCCGCCAGTCGAAAAACCCTTCGCCCGCCCGATCCAGCAAACGCGCCGCCATCGCGCGGCCCATCTCTGCGCCATCCTCGATCGCGCCCGTCGCCTCTTCGCACAAACGCTCCGACCCGTCAGGGCGCAGCACCTCGCCGCGCAGGCGCAATGTGCCGCCGTCCAGTTCCGCCAGACCCGCAATCGGCGTCTCGCATGAGCCATCCAGCGCCGCCAGAAGCGCGCGTTCGGCGGCCAGACGCTCGCCCGTGGCGCGGTCATGCAGCGGCTCCAGAAGCGCGGCGCAGCGCAGATCGTCCAACCGCCGCTCGATCCCGATGGCGCCTTGGGCAATCGCGGGCAGCATCTCTTCGGGCTCGATTGCCGATTTGGCCACATCGTTCATGCCAAGGCGGTTCAACCCCGCCATCGCCAAGAAGGTGCAGGCCGCCACGCCGTCTTGCAATTTCTTCATCCGCGTTTGCACATTGCCGCGAAACTCCACGACCTCCAGATCGGGCCGCACAATCAAAAGCTGCGCGCGGCGGCGCAAGGAGGAGGTGCCGATCTTGACCCCTTCGGGCAGCGCCGCAAGGCTGTCGTGATCAAAAGACACGAAGGCATCGCGCACATCCTCGCGCGGCAAATAGCAATCCAAGGTCAACCCTTCGGGCTGCAAAACCGGCATGTCCTTCATCGAATGCACGGCGATGTCGATCTCGCCCACAAGCATCGCCTGCTCGATCTCGCGGGTGAATAGCCCCTTGCCGCCGATCTCCTTGAGCGGACGGTCGAGTACCTTGTCGCCGGTGGTCTTGATCACCACGATCTCAAGCGCCTCTTCGGGCAGATCAAAGGCCGCCATGAGCCGCGCGCGCGTCTCATAGGCCTGCGCCAAGGCAAGCGGCGAGCCGCGGGTTCCGATCTTGAGAGGCTGGGCGGGTGTGGGCAATGTCAATGTCATGGCCAAGGGTCTAGACGCGGCGGATCGTCCTGACAAGAAGGCGATGCTTGACATCTTGTCGCCCCAAGGCGACCACGTGGCCAAACCGGAGGTGCATCATGGCTCAGACAAAGACAATCCTGCGCGCGTTGGCGGGCGAAACCCTACCCACGCCGCCGATCTGGATGATGCGGCAGGCGGGGCGCTATTTGCCCGAATACCGCGCCACGCGCGCACAGGCGGGTGATTTCCTCTCGCTGTGCTATAACCCCGAACTGGCCGCCGAGGTGACCTTGCAACCGATCCGCCGCTACGGCTTTGACGCGGCGATCCTCTTTGCCGATATTTTGCTTCTTCCTCAAGCGCTTGGCGCGGATTTGTGGTTTGTCACCGGCGAAGGCCCGCGCCTGTCCACGGTGACATCCAAGGCCGATTTCGACGCACTCAAAGGTGTCGGCGCGATCCATGAGACGCTCTCCCCGATCTATGAAACCGTCAAAATCCTGTCGCGCGAATTGCCCCAAGAGACGACGCTGATAGGCTTTGCCGGTGCGCCTTGGACCGTGGCGACCTATATGATCGCGGGGCGCGGCACCCCCGACCAAGCCCCCGCCCATGCGCTGCGCGAAGGCAATGAGGAGCTGTTCGCCGCGCTGATCGATTTGATCACCGCAGGCACGATCGAATATCTCGACCAGCAAATCCAAGCCGGCGCCGAGGTGGTGAAAATCTTTGACAGCTGGGCCGGATCGCTCAAGGGCGCGGCCTTTGAGACCTATGCCGTCGAACCGGCGCGCAAAATCACCGCCGCATTGAAACAGCGCCACCCGCATATCCCGATCATCGGTTTTCCGCGCGAAGCGGGCGAGGGATACATCGGGTTCCATGGCAAAACCGGCGTCGATTGCGTGGCGCTCGACAATTCGATCACCCCCGAATGGGGCGCAAAACATGTGCAGGTCGATGGCTGTGTGCAGGGCAACCTCGCCTCCTCGCATATGGTCACCGGCGGGCAGGATCTGATCGACGAGGTGCGCCATGTGCGCGAGGCTTTCTCCAAAGGCCCGCATATCTTCAACCTCGGCCACGGCATCACACCCGACGCCGACCCCGAAAACGTCACCTTGATGATCGAAACCCTGCGCGAGAACGCGTGATCCGCAAGAAACCGGCGAGCGCCCCGCCGCCGCGCTAGAAAAAGCCCCGCCGGATCAGGCGGGGCTTTTGGGTTTACACTCTCGCAGCCGCTTCGCTTTTGCGGCATACCCTCGCAGCCGCTTCGCTTTTGCGGCTATTCTCTCAAACCCATTTCGCCATGGGCGGCAGGCTCATCAATACCGCATTGGCGTCATGGCCGGTTTCCAGCCCGAATTTGGTGCCGCGGTCATAGACGAGGTTATATTCCGCATAAAGCCCGCGGTGCACGAGCTGCGCCTCCTTGTCGGCCTCGCTCCACGGCTGGTCGCGGCGCTTTTGGGTGAGCGGCGCGAAAGCGGGCAGAAACGCGCGGCCGATGTCTTGGATCAGGGCGAAATCCGCCTGCCAATCGCCGCTGTTGTGATCATCAAGGAAAATCCCCCCGACCCCGCGCGCGCGGTTGCGGTGGGGGATGTAGAAATACTCGTCCGCCCATGCCTTCAGACGCGGGTAATGCGCGGGGTCATGCGGATCAAGATGGGATTTTTGCACCGCGTGAAAATGCGCCGTATCCTCGGCATATTCGATGCAGGGGTTCAAATCGGACCCGCCGCCGAACCACCACGCATGGGGCGTCCAGAACATGCGCGTGTTCATATGCACGGCGGGGGCATGGGGGTTTTGCATATGGGCGACAAGGCTGATGCCCGAGGCCCAGAACCGCGGATCCTCGGCCATGCCCTCTATGCCCTTGCGCGCCGCCATCGCCGCCTGTGCCCGCGGGGCCAATCTGCCGTAGACGGTCGAAATATTCACCCCGACCTTTTCAAACACCCGCCCGCCGCGCATCACCGACATCAGGCCCCCGCCGGCGTCCGATCCGTCGTCCGAGGCGCGGCGCGTTTCGCTGACCTCGAAGCGGCCCGCAGGCAGGCCCGCCGTCGGCCCCTGCGTCTGGCTGTCCTCAAGGGCTTCGAAAGCGGCGACAATCTCGTCGCGCAGGGCGCGAAACCACGCCGAGGCGCGGACTTTTTCATCGCTCATTTCGGGGGTAAACAGCGGAGCATCGGTCATCGGCAGCGCCTTTCAGATATGGGTTAATGCGCGGGCGCAGAGACAGCATCAAGCAAGGTGCGCCCGCCGTCCACCGTCATCACTTGGCCGGTCATGAAGCTTGACGCGTCACAGGCCAGATATTGCACCGCCTCGGCCAATTCCGATGGCGCGGCAATCCGCGCCAGCGGCGTGTGGTGTTCGATATCCTCGCGGTAATCGGCATGATCGCGCAGGGTCTCTTGCAAGCTGGCCGACATCACCGAACCGAAGGCCACGGCATTGACGCGGATGCGGTGCGGGGCCAAGGCCACGGCAAGGCTGCGCGTCATCTGGTCCAAAGCGGCGGTCGAGATCGAATAGGCCATCAATTCGGGATGCGCCGTGCGCGCCGCAATCGACGACAGGTTGACGATCGATCCGGCCGGACCCTCGCCGCTTTGCGATTGCTTCATCATCCGTTTGGCGACCAGTTGCGACAGGCGCAGCGCCGAGAGGAAATTCTGGTTGAGCATCAATTCGACGCTGTCGGCCTCCGCATCAAGCGGATCGGCAGAGGTGATCTGCCGCGCGCCATTGACCAAAATATCCACCTGATCAAAGGCATCAATCGTCGCCGACAGAAGATTGGCAATCGTCAGCTTTTCGCGCAAATCCCCCGCGAAATAGCGCGTCGCCTTGCCTTCTTCATTGGGGCCAAGCTCGTCCAGAAGCCGCGCCTCGTCCATATCGGCAAAGACCACATTGGCGCCGCGATCCGCGAAATGGCGCCCGATGGCAAGGCCGATCCCGTTGGCCGCGCCGGTGACAATGGCGGTTTTACCCGCGATGGAAAATGACATGACAGCCGTCCCTTGAAAGATTGCGAGGTGGATGCGTGGGTGATTCCGTTTTGGCGAGGCTACGCGATCACGCGCCTAGGGGCGAGAGCGCGCTTTGGGCCGCTGCGCATGCAGCACCTTGAAGCGGTTGTCGCCCGCGACTTCCTCGACATGCGCAAAACCGGCCGCCAGCGCCTCTTCATAGGGCAAATGCCGGTTGGCCACCATCCACAGATGTCCGGACTGCGCAAGGATGCGCGCCGCCTGCGCGATAAAGGCGCGGCCAAGCTCCGGCTCGGCGCGCCGCCCGCTGTGGAAGGGCGGGTTCATCACCACCGTATCGATCCGCGGCGCAGAGGCGTCTTTGGGCGGGGTCCAATGGGTGGCATCGGCCCAATGGAACTGCGCCCGCGCGTCCGCCACATTGCGCTGCGCACAGTCCAATGCCGCATGGTCCGCCTCGACCAGATGCACGGTTTTGACGCTGTCGCGCGACAGAACCTGCGCCGACAGATAGCCCCACCCCGCGCCCAGATCGGCGATATGCGCGCCAAGCTTGTCGGGCAGGGCCGCCGCCAGAAGTTTGGAGGCCGGATCAATCGCATCGGCGGAAAACACGCCCGGCGCGGTGTGGTAGCCGCCTTCGATGATCTGGCTCTCGGGCAGCGCCCAATCGGCAAACCGCGCGCTTTGCGCGCCCGCATCGCCCTGCGCATCCGCGTCAGGCAAAAGCCAGAACAGCTTGCCATGGGCTTTGGAAATCTGCCCCGCAACGCCCCCGCGTTTGCGCGCCTCCTTGAGGATCGGTTCGATCCCGTCGGTCTTGGCCCCGTCAATGATGAGCGGCCCATCGGTGACGCTTTCGGCCAAGGCCACAAGCCCGCGCGCCAAAGCCTTGGCCCGCGGCACGATCACCAAACCCGCGCCGTAACAGCCTTCGGGCGCGGTGTTGCACGCATAGCCTTGGGCGGCGAAATGATCGCGGTCGGGGCGAAATCCGGTGATGATATGGCATTGATCCGCCGCAAAGGCCGACAGATCGGTATCGCTGCGCGGGGCAAAGACCGCGATCCGCGCCCCTTCGGCCACGGGCAAACCTGCCGCCAAAGCGGCCTCAAGCCGTGATCCTGCCATCAGATAACGTCCCGCATCCGGCGCAAAGCGCTCATTCTTTTTCCATCGTGCATTGCAGCGGGTGCTGGTGCTGCTGGGCGAAATCCATCACCTGCATCACCTTGGTCTCGGCGATCTCGTGGCTGAACACGCCGACCACCGCGAGGCCCTTTTTATGCACCGTCAGCATGATCTCGAAGGCCTGCGCGTGATTCATCGAGAAAAACCGCTCCAGCACCGCCACGACAAATTCCATCGGCGTGTAATCGTCGTTCAAAAGCATCACCTTATAGAGCGGCGGGCGTTTGGTTTTGGGGCGGGTCTTGAGCGCGAGGGAGACATCGCCATCGTCATCCTCGCCGCCCTCGCCGGACATCACAAAGGGCAGCGCCCGAGGCGACAGGCCCAACCGCATGGCAAATGGCATCAGATCGTCGGTCATGGCAAAGGACATGGGGTTACGAATTCTCTTGCGGGATAAATCATTGGCGGGGTGTGATTGGCATCTTGGGGCTGTATATAACCTTAAAGGCGGCACTGAAAAGAGGGGCGAGGGCACAGAAATGGCGAAAATCCTCACAACAGTCGGTTTCGACGCCGATGACACGCTGTGGCACAACGAGCGTTTCTTTCATCTTACCCATGCCCGCTTTGCCGAGCTACTCGCCGATTATGCCGAGCAAGAGCACCTGATGGCGCGGCTCTTGGAGGCCGAAAAACGCAACCTTGGCCATTACGGATTCGGCATCAAGGGCTTTGTTCTGTCGATGATCGAAACCGCCATCGAGGTCACCCAATCGCGCGTGCCCGCCTCGGTCATCTCGCAGATCATCGCGGCCGGACAAGAGATGCTCGCCCATCCGATCGAATTGCTCCCCCATGCGCGCCAAGCCGTCGAAGAGATCGCAGATAGCCACCGCATCTTGTTGATAACAAAGGGTGATCTTCTCGACCAAGAGCGCAAGCTGGCGCAATCGGGATTGGGCGATCTGTTCGACGGGGTCGAGATCGTGTCCCATAAAACCCCCGCCGTCTATACCGAGATTTTCGCCCGCCACGGCGAGGGGGCCGCGCGCGCCATGATGGTGGGCAATTCGATGAAATCCGATGTGCGCCCCGTGGTCGATGCGGGCGGTTGGGGCGTTTATGTCCCGCACGGGCTGAGCTGGGAGATTGAGCATGCCGAACCGCCGCTGGGCGCGCCGCGCTACCACGAAATTCCCGATCTGAGCACCATTGCCCAATTGGTGCGCTCGATCGGCTGACCTTTTGGCAACGGTTGGCGAAAAATCGTCGCCCCGCGCCGCCACATTCCCGCCACAATTGCCGATCTAGTGGTCTGCCCCGTCCTTGCCCCAATATATGCCAAAAAGCGCCGCAATCTTTCACTGCAGCATGGTAAATCAATCCTTTCGCGAGAATCGCACCCGTGTTAGCCTCGTCGCAAATCAATAAGCCAGTCGGATAACCGGCGGCACGAGGCAGAAAAAAGGTGAAGACCGTGAAGGTTCGGCATAGGCAGCCGGCCCGTAAAGGGCTGTATATTCTTGCATTATTTTGGATGATCCTCGTCGTGCCGCTCAGCGCGATAGCCGCGCCCTATGCGGCCTATGTGATGGATGCACGCACCGGAGAGGTGCTGCATTCGCGCAATGCCGACACGCGGTTGCACCCTGCATCCCTGACCAAAATGATGACCCTCTATATCGCCTTCCAAGCGGTCGAGGCGGGCGAGATTTCGATGGATACGATGGTGCGCATCTCCAAACATGCCGCCAGCGAGCCGCCCTCCAAACTTGGCCTCAAGGCGGGTCAGAAGATCAAGCTGCGCTACCTCGTGCGCGCCGCTGCGGTGAAATCGGCCAATGACGCCGCCACCGCGATCGGCGAGGCGATCGAAGGCTCCGAAGCCGCCTTTGCCCGCCGCATGAACCGCACGGCCAAAGCGCTCGGCATGACGCGCACCACCTTCAAAAATGCTCATGGCCTGACCGAAAGCGGCCATATGTCCACCGCCCGCGATATGTCGATCCTCGGGCGGCATGTGCTTTATGACTACCCGCAGTATTACAACCTCTTCTCGCGCAAAACCGCCGATGCGGGCGTGCGCACCGTCAGCCATACCAACAGCCGCCTGCTGGCCTCCTATCGCGGTGCGGACGGGATCAAAACCGGCTATACCCGCGCGGCGGGCTTCAACCTTGTCGCCTCTGCCCAACGCGGCAACGAGCGGGTGATCGCCACGGTCTTCGGCGGGCGCTCCACCGCCTCGCGCAATGCCAAAGTCGCCGAACTGCTCGACCTCGGGTTCCGCCGCGCACCCAGCCGCGCCCCCCTGCGCAAACCGAAAAAGCCAAGCGTCGGCAAAAGCGAGCCGATCATCGTCGCAGGGCGCAGCACATCGGACGGCAAGGCGGGCAAAACCATCCGTATCATGACCGCCGTCAAGAAAAGCCTGCGCCCGCAGGCCCGCCCCGGCGCGGCGCCTGCTCCGGCCCCTGTGGTGGTGGCGATGAAGGGCGATATTCTCGAAGCGCTCACCGAAGCCAACGCCACGCCGAAACCGGCGGTGCAGGCCGCTTTGGCCGCCGCATTGGAGACCCCCGCAAACACCGCGGCGGCGCAGACCCCCGCCGCCCCCGCGCGCAGCCTCAAACCCGCCGCACGGCCCAAGGATGTGGTCCTCGCCAGCGTCGCGCCGCAGCGCCGCCCCGAACCCGAAGTGGTCACCCGCGTGTCGACCTCGGGCGGGCGTCATTGGGGCATCAATGTCGGCAGCTATCCCAGCCGCTACAAGGCCGAACGCGTCTTGCTGACCACCGCGCTGAACGAGATGAGCACGCTGGACGGCACATTGCGCAAAGTGGTCAAACGCCGCTCTGGATTTGATGCCAATTTCATGGGTATGAGCCGCGAGACCGCCGATCTGGCCTGTCGCCGTCTGGCCGCGCGCAAGGTCACCTGCTTCATGATCGGACCGGCCAGCTAACAAGATGACCGGCCCCGCTGAGCGCCGCCTTTTTTGTGGGCTGCACTTTTGTGGGCCGCACTCAAACCAATCTCGCCCCGCGCGCGGGCGCTGCTGCGCCCTGCCCTGTGCTCGGCCCTGCCCTGCGCGAACCTCTGCGACTGGGCAAGTCTCAGCGTCCCATCGCGGCGGCGCGCCAAAATCCCCGCAAAATTCGCGCGAAAAATCGCACCGACGCGATACCGACAAAATACCGACGTGATACCGACGCCGGTTTTTGCGGGTTTTCGGGGGCAGGGACAGGCACGGATCACGGCGCTCAGGGGCGCGGATGATCGTCCCATTCGTCGCTCAAAATCCGCTGCGCATCGCCGTCCGGATCGTCATATTGATTGCTGCGCACGGTATAGACAAAAGCCAAAAGCCCCACCCCGCCGAGCACCAGAGAAATCGGAATAAGATAGGCCAGAATACTCATTTTCGCGCCCCCCGCGCCAACCGCAGCGCATTGAGCGAGACGGTGATAGAACTGAGCGACATGGCCAGCGCGGCAATCAGCGGCGTGGCCAATCCGATGATCGCCACAGGCACGGCGATGACGTTGTAAAGCGTTGCAATACGGAAGTTTTCCTTGATCCGCGCCGTCGCCGAACGGGCCACATCCAAGGCCTCGGGGATCGGCGACAGATCCCCGCCGAGCAGCACGATATCAGAGGCCACCCGCGCCGCATCCAGCGCCGAAGCGGGCGAGATCGACACATGCGCTCCGGCCAGAGCCGCCGTATCGTTCAGCCCGTCGCCAACCATCAAAACACGCCGCCCCTCGGCCGTCAAATCATTGATACGGCTGACTTTATCCGCCGGAAGCGCCTCGGCCATCCAATGCGCGATGCCCAGTTTTTGCGCCAAAGCCTCGACCGCATGGGGCGTATCGCCCGAGATCAGATAGACCGCGCGCCCCGCCGCCATCACCTGCGCCACCGCCTCTTCGGCCCCCGCGCGCAGGCTGTCCTCAAAGGCAAATCCATGCAGCCCCGCGCCCTCGATCCCGAGCCACGCCGCCGTGCCCGCCAAGCCGCGCGCATCGCCCCCGCTGGCTTGCGCCGCCCATGCCGCGCGGCCAAAACGCACGGCGCGCCCTTGCCAGATGCCTTCGGTCCCGTAGCCTGGAATTTCGCGGATATCCTCGACCCGCGCGGGCGCAATCAAAGCCCCCTGCGCCGCCTGCACCAAGGCCTGCGACAAAGGATGCGAAGAGCCGAGCGCCAAGGCCAAAGCCACCTGCGCCGCCTGCACCTCGACCTGCGCCAGATTGGTCAAAACCGGCGTGCCCGCCGTCAGGGTTCCGGTCTTGTCAAAGACCACCGTATCGACCTGCGCCAAGCGCTCCAGCGCCGTGGCATCCTTGATCAACATCCCCTTGCGAAACAGGCGTCCCGAGGCCGCCGTCGTCACCGCAGGCACCGCCAATCCCAAGGCGCAGGGGCAGGTGATGATCAGCACCGCCGCGGCAATATTGAGCGCCATGCGCAGATCGCCCGAATAGGCCCACCAGCCCAGAAAACTCAAGGCAGACAGGATATGAACACCAGGCGCATAGAGCTTGGCGGCGCTATCGGCCAGCGAGGTATAGCGCGAGCGCCCGCTTTCGGCGATGGCCACCAGATCGGCCATCTGGTGCAAGGAGCTATCCGCCCCCACCGCCGTCGCGCGCAGCACCAGCGGGCCGGTCAGATTGATTTCGCCCGCCGAAACCCCCTGCCCCTCGCCCGCGAAGACCGGCAGGGTTTCTCCGGTCAAAAGCGAGCGGTCGATCTCGGAGGTGCCCTGCACGACCACCCCGTCCACGGGCATCCGCCCCCCTGGCCGCACGAGCACCAGATCACCGGCGCGCAGCGCGCTGACGCGGACCTCTTCCTCGGCCCCGCCGAGGGCCTGCAAACGCAGCGCGTGCGGCACCTCCAGCGCCGCCAGTTCTTCGGCGGCAGAGCGCGCCACGGCGCGGGTCCGATGATCCAGATAGCGCCCCGCCAACAAGAAAAACGTCAAGGTCAAAGCCGCATCGAAATAGGCATGCTCACCCGACAGGCTGGTCTCCCAAAGCGATGTCGCTACGGCCAGAAGGATCGCCAAGGAGATCGGCACATCCATGTTGAGCCGCTTGCCCGCAAGGGCGGAAAAGGCGCTGCGAAAGAAGGGCTGCGCGGAAAAGGCAATGGTCGGTAAGGTGATCGCCGCCGAGATCCAGTGGAACAGATCGCGCGTGGCATCCGCCGCGCCGGACCAGACCGCGACCGACAACAGCATCACATTCATCGAGGCAAATCCCGCCACCGCCAGACGCATCAACAAATCGCGCCCTGCGCGGTCGGTTTGCGTTGCCGCGATGGTGCCCGCGTCAAGCTGGTGCGCGACATAGCCTGCCGCCTCCAGCGCCTCGACCAGATGCTGCGCCGTCACCTCGGGCGCAGCGCGCACCATCGCGCGTTTGAGCGTCAAGTTGACCCGCGCATCCTCGACGCCCTCTTGCGCCGACAAGACCCGCTCCACCCCCGCGATACAGGCCGAGCAATGGATTTGCGGCAAGCTGAGCGCGATTTGCGCATCCTTGATCGCCGCGCGATTGGCCAAAGCCTCGGCGGCGGGGGCGGCCGAGCACGCGGGGCAGGCCGACATCGAAGGGGTCATGGTGCTCATTGACGACATGAGGGAGGGGTCCGGTTTGGGGGCCGCTGGGAGCGGCCTATCGTTTCACATGCAAGATCACGCGTTGGGAGAATTCGGTGCCGTCACTGCCAAGAGCGGTCATGCGGATATTCCAATTGCCCGCGCCGAGTTCGAGCGGCGCCACATAGGCGGTGCCATCAAAGGCGAATTGCGGCTCGACGTCCTCGCGCACATGGGTCGCGCGCCCGACAACGGCGTGCAAATCGCCGACAATCACCGGTGCGCCCGCCTCATCGGTGATCGACAAGACCACCTCACCGTCGCGATGATCGGCGCGCACCTTCCAACCCAAAGCCTCTTGCGCGGCCTTGCGCAGATCGAACTCCTGACTGGCGACATAGGAGTTTTTCACCTCCAGCCCAGGAAAGGTTTTGACCGCGCTGAAGGCCAGCACGAGGTTGACGCCGATGATCACCCCGAAGGCCAAAGCAAAGATCGCAAACACATGCCATCCGGTGATTTTACGCGGCTCTTTTGCCATCTGCATCAATTCGCCCTTCCGTTGAATACGCTGTCTTTATAGGCGCGCTCGCCGCTCGCCGTGTCTTCGACCCAAAAGCGGAACGCGGTGCGCTCTGCCTCGGCGGGGGCCGAGCCGTTGGGTGCCATAACATAAATCCGCGCCAGTTTCGTGCTGTCTGCGGGCACATCGACCACCTCGTAGGGGCTGCCCTCGACGGCCACGCGCAAGGATGGATCGCCCTTGACGGTCACGCGGAACGGCCGCGTCTCGCCATGTTTGTTGCGCAGCCGCACCTCATAGGTGTTGCGGATCGTGCCGTCGGACATGGTGATAAAGGTCGGGTTGCGCACCGGCGCCACCGTCAAATCGATATCCGCCCGAATGAACAGGGCGAACAAAAGCGCAAAGCCGACCAAAGCCCAAAGCACGGTATACATGATGGTGCGCGGGCGAAACACATGTTTCCAAACCGATTTCGGCTCCATACCCGCCCGCTCGCGCGCCTCGTCGGTCAGGGCCATATAGTCGATCAAACCGCGTGGCTTGCCGATCTTGTCCATCATATCGTCGCAGGCATCAATGCACAGCGCGCAGGTGATACATTCGAGTTGCTGCCCGTCGCGGATGTCGATCCCCACGGGGCAAACGTTGACGCAGGCCATGCAATCGATGCAATCGCCCAACTGGTCCGCGCCCTCGGCCTTGCGGTGCTTGCCGCGCGGCTCGCCGCGCCACTCGCGGTACCCGACGACCAAAGTGTCCTCATCCATCATCGCGGCCTGAATGCGCGGCCACGGGCAGGCATAGATGCAGATTTGCTCACGCGCGAAACCGCCAAAGATAAAGGTCGTCAGCGTCAAAATCGCGATGGTCGTATAGGCGACGGGATGGGCATGTCCGGTGACCAGATTGACCAACAGCGTCGGTGCATCGGTGAAGTAAAACACCCAAGCCCCGCCCGTCGCGATCGAGATCAACAACCACGACGTCCATTTTGTCACCCGCAGACGGGCCTTGCGAAAATCGAGCTTTTTCTGGCGGTGCAACCGCAGCCGCGCATTGCGGTCCCCCTCGATCCAGCGCTCGACCAGAATAAACAGATCGGTCCAGACGGTCTGCGGACAGGCATAGCCGCACCACACACGGCCCAAGGCCGAGGTGAACAAAAACAGCCCCAGCCCCGCCATGACCAAAAGCCCCGCGATGAAATAGAACTCATGCGGCCAGATCTCGATCCAGAAAAAGAAAAACCGGCGGCTGGCCAGATCGACCAGAACCGCCTGATCGGGCAATTCCGGCCCGCGGTCCCAGCGCAGCCAAGGCGTGATGTAATAGATGCCCAAAGTGACGATCATGATCGCCCATTTCAGGTTGCGAAAAACCCCCGAGACGCGGCGCGGGAAAATCGGCTCGCGGGCCGCGTATAGTTTTGGGGCATCAGAATCGGACACGTGCGAAACTCCGGATATGTATGTCTCATTGTCCTTGTCACAGGCTCGCGCCGCCCGAGCTTTGATCTGCATCAAAATCTAACTTTTGGGCGCATCTTTTTGCGCCCTGCTTGCGCTGGCCGGATTGCGCAGGCCGGATTGCGTGCCCCCCCGCCCCCCGCGTCACACCTCTTTGCGCAGCCAGCGCGTGAAGGCGCGCAGGGCGGGGCGCTGCACCCCGCGGCGGGTGACAAGATAATAGCCCTTATGGCGGTCATCCTCGAACAACAGCCGCAGCCGCCCCGCCTCCAGATCGGCCTCGACAAAGGCCTTGGCGATGATCGCCACACCTTGGCCTTGCCGCGCCGCTTCGAGCAAAAGATTGCCAGGCAAAGTGGTGACACCGCTGCCAAACCCTTCGGGCGCGCCGTGACGGTGGAGCCATTGCTGCGCCTCGCCGGTGCCCAGCTCCTGAAGCCAGTGAAAGGGGCGCAAATCGGCGGGCGAAGAGATCACCGCATCGCCGACCAGTTCAGGCGCGGCGACGACCGCAATCGGCGAAGAAACCAAAAGCTCGGCCTCCAGCCCCGCCCAGTGGCCCGCGCCAAAACGCACCGCCGCATCCACGCCCCCCGGTGCGAGCGTGCGCAGAGCCGATGTCGGGTCGATCATCAAACTGACCTCGGGATGGGCTGCGCGAAACCCCGCCAGACGCGGCAAAAGCCAGCCCGATGCAAAGGCCGGAGTGGTGGAGATTTGCAAGGGCCGGTCCGCATCGCGCCCTGTCATCGTCTCGATCTCGCGGTGGATCGTGCCGAACCCCGCCTCTAGCGCATCGGCCAAACGCCGGCCTGCTTCGGTCATGACAGGGCGCACGCCGCTGCGATCCAGCAAGGCCACGCCCAGATGCTCCTCCAGCCCGCGCAATTGCTGGCTGATCGCGGCATGGCTGACGTTGAGCGCCGCCCCCGCCGCGCTCATCGTGCCCTCTTGGGAAAAGGCGCAAAAGGCCCGCAAGGCCGAGAGGGGCGGAAGATCGCGCCAATTCATATGTAAGCTCCACTTACAGCATAAAATCATCTGTGGCTTTGAGATTGCCACATATCATGACTATTTCATAGGCATCACCGCATAGGAGCGCCAAGATGAAACATCACAACTTACACAGCTACCCGCAGGCCGCCCGCATGAGCCTTGATCCGCCGCAATCAAGCTGGGCCACTTTGCCGCCCTACCCCACCACGATGGAAATGCCGCAAGCCTATGAGCGCCGGCTCGGACGCGGGCCGAAATGATGCTCCATATTTATGTCGATATGCTGCGCGTTGCGGCGCGCCAACCCGATAGCGCCCCGCAAACCCCGCCGCGCAAACGCTAGGGCGAGATCAAGCGCAAATAGCCTAAAGCGCAAAACAGCCCCGCCAAAATAGCGGGGCTGTTTGATTAAGGACACCGGCCCTCCAGGAAACGCGCGAACAGGACGGAGGGTCGGTGCCAACCCCCGCGCCCGAAGGCGCGCGGGTATCTCGGATCAGCGCGGCTTATTCGCCGCCGCCGAGGCTGTGGACATAGGTGGCCACAGCGCGAACCTGCGCCTCGGTGAGGCGGGAGTTCCAATCGGGCATCACGCCAAAGCGCGAATAGGTCACGGTCTCTTTGACGGTGTCGAAATCACCACCATAGAGCCAGATCGCATCGGCCAGATTGGGCGCGCCTTGGGTCCGGTCGCCGGTGCCGTCTTCCATATGGCAGGCCGCGCAATTGTCCTCAAAGACCACCGCACCGGCCTCGACCATAGAGGCATCAGGCGCAGTGCCCGACAGGGACAGCACATAGTTCACAACCTGATCGATCTCGTCACCCTCCAGCATCTCGCCAAAGGCGGGCATTTCGCTGTAGCGGGCGTCGTCATCGGTCTCGTTGCGGATACCATGGGCGATGGTGGTGTGGATTTCTTCGATATCCCCACCCCAAAGCCAATCGTTGTCGAGCAGGTTCGGATAGCCTTTGGCACCGGCAGCGCCGGACCCGTGGCACTGGGCGCACCATGTTTTGAACACGGCGGCACCGGCCGATTGCGCATAGCCGTTCAGCGCGGGATCGGCGGAGATTTCCGTCAACTCGGTGCTGGCCAGCTTGGCATTGATGGCTTCGTTCTGCGCATCCACGGCGGCGATATCGGCGGCCACTTCGGCGCGGGTCGAATAGCCCAGAACACCCGCCGTCGCGCCATTGATCAAGGGCCACGCCGGATAGGCAATGACATAGCCAATGCCCCAGATGATGGTCAGGTAGAAGGTCCAAAGCCACCATCGCGGCAGCGGATTGTTGAACTCTTCAATCCCGTCCCAAGAATGGCCGGTTGTGCCGACATCTTGCTTATTGTCAGGTTTTTTAGCCATGGTTTCAGGCCTCCTTGGCATTGCCGCGCGCTGCGGGCGCGGGTTTGTCTTCATGCCGGAACGGGATCTCGGCGATGTCGCGATCGATCTTGCTTGCGCCAGGGCGGAAGACGAAGAGGATCACACCGATAAAGAAGGCGAAGAGCACCATCAGCATCCAGCTGTCAGCGAATCCGCGCAAAAGGGAATAGGTTTCCATAATCGCTCCTCCTAGCGGCTGGCGTCGGGGGTGAAGGTCGAGAAATCAACCAAAGTCCCGAGCATTTGCAGATAGGCGATCAGCGCATCCATTTCCGTTACGCCCTCTTGGCCGTCGAAATTGCGCACCTGTACCTTGTCACCATAGCGTTCGATCAACCCGTCGTAATCGCTGTCCGGATCGGCTTGGGCGAGGAAATCGGCCTGCGCATTGGCGAGCATCTCTTCGCTGTAGGGCACGCCGACAACCGAATGCACCTTCATGTTGTCTTCGATATATTTGCCCTCAAGGCTGCGATTGCTCAGGAAGCCGTATTTCGGCATCACGGATTCAGGCACCACAGATTGCGGATCGGTCATGTGATCGAGATGCCATTCGTCCGAATAGCGCCCGCCCACACGTGCAAGGTCCGGCCCCGTGCGTTTGGAGCCCCATTGGAACGGGTGGTCATACTGGCTTTCGGCGGCCAAAGAGTAGTGACCATAGCGTTCCACCTCGTCGCGCATCGGGCGGATCATCTGACTGTGGCAGACGTAGCAACCCTCACGGATGTAGACGTCGCGCCCAGCCAGCTCCAGCGGGGTGTAGGGGCGCATGCCCTCTACATCCTCGATGGTGTTTTCGAGCCAGAAGAGCGGCGCGATTTCTACCAGCCCCCCGATGGTCACCACCAAAAAGGCAAAGACCGAGAGCAAGGTGACGT
Source organism: Litorivita sp. NS0012-18 (assembly GCF_040371945.1). Taxonomy (NCBI): domain Bacteria; kingdom Pseudomonadati; phylum Pseudomonadota; class Alphaproteobacteria; order Rhodobacterales; family Paracoccaceae; genus Litorivita; species Litorivita sp. NS0012-18. The sequence continues at coordinate 1,486,994 of NZ_BAABWS010000001.1, forward strand.
TCTTTTCCAGAACGGCGTGTTTGTCGAGAATAGCCATTGTTCCGGCCCTCCTTATTCGGCCGGGACTGCGTCATGCGCAGCGGCTTCGACAGCCGGTGTGCGACGCACAGTCATGAGCAGGTTGTAACACATGATGATAGAGCCAGCGATGTAGAGCACACCCCCTGTTCCACGCACCACATACATCGGAAGCTTGGCAGCCACGGTGTCGGCAAAGCTGTTGACCAAGAAGCCGTTGGCATCCACTTCGCGCCACATCAGGCCTTCCATAATACCGGTCACCCACATGGAGGCCGCGTAAAGGATGATGCCGATGGTCGCGAGCCAGAAGTGCCAGCTCACAAGGCTAAGCGAATACAGACGCTCGCGGTGCCACAGTTTGGGCACGAGGAAATAAAGCGCGCCAAAAGTGATCATACCGTTCCAACCGAGCGCACCGGAGTGCACGTGACCAATGGTCCAGTCGGTGTAGTGGCTCAGCGAGTTCACAGCGCGGATCGACATCATCGGACCCTCGAATGTGGACATGCCGTAGAAGCCGATCGAAATCACCATCATCCGGATCACCGGATCGGTGCGCAATTTGTCCCATGCGCCCGAAAGCGTCATCAGACCGTTGATCATACCGCCCCAGCTGGGCATCCACAGGATGATCGAGAACACCATGCCAAGGGTCGAGGCCCAATCGGGCAAGGCGGTGTAATGCAAATGGTGCGGACCGGCCCAGATATACAAGAAGATCAGCGCCCAGAAGTGGATGATCGACAGTTTATACGAGAAAACCGGACGCTCGGCTTGCTTGGGCACAAAGTAATACATCATGCCAAGGAAACCGGCGGTGAGGAAAAAGCCCACGGCGTTGTGGCCATACCACCACTGGGTCATCGCATCTTGCACGCCCGAGAAAACCTGAACCGATTTGGACCCCCAGATGGAGACCGGAATGCTCAGGTTATTGACCACATGCAACATCGCCACGGTGATGATGAAGGACAGATAGAACCAGTTCGCCACATAGATGTGACGCTCTTTGCGTTTGATGATCGTGCCGAGGAACACAGCCAGATAGGCCAGCCAGACGATGGTCAGCCACAGATCAACATACCATTCGGGTTCGGCATATTCTTTCGACTGGGTCGCGCCAAGGATATAGCCCGTGGCCGCCAGAACGATAAAGAAATTGTAGCCCCAAAAGACGAACCAACCAAGATTACCGCCCCAAAGCCGCGCCGCCGAGGTCCGCTGCACCACATAGAAGGACGTGCAAATCAAAGCGTTACCACCAAAGGCGAAAATCACCGCCGAGGTGTGAAGGGGACGCAGTTTGCCGAAGTTCATATAGCCTTGGGCCCATTCGAAATTCAGGGCCGGAAAGGCGAGTTGGAAGGCGATGAACGTGCCGGCGAGAAACCCAACAACGCCCCAAAGCGCCGTTGCAATCACGCCCGCGCGCACCACATCATCCATATAGACGGACTGATCCACCGGCACAGGGGGCTCGCCCGTGCGGCGCAAAGTCCACAAAAATAGGCCACCGGCGACCAGCACAATCGTCAGTGCGTTCACCATATAGGCCAGATCGCGTGCGTAATTGGCCGCGATCATCGCAAAAAGCGTGATCAAGCCAAGCACGATCAGCTTGAGATAGTTGTTCATGTTGCGTCCCTTCGTCGGTTCCCACGCGGTTCGAATCCCATCGCATGGGCGGATTTTGACTGATTGCCTTTTCGCCCGTCCCACAGCCCCCCGCTTTGATCTGCATCAAGACAAGCGGCGCCGTTGTTTGACCCGCATCAAGGCTGCTGCGGCCGGTTGCGCCTAACCTGAGGGCACAAATGCCAATCCTGAGGAGGATCCCATGGCCTATAAGTCAATCTTTTCCGTTTTGACGGATGAAGCCCTGATCAAACCGACCCTCGATCATGCCATCGCCTTGGCGACGCGGCTGGATGCGCATGTGGACGCGCTTTGCCTTGGCGTCGATCGCAGCCAGACGGGCTATTACTATGCGGGGGCCAGCGCCGCCGTGCTCCAAGAAACCATCTCGCGGGCGCAAACCGAGGCCGAAGCAATCGAAGCGGCGGCGCGTGCGGTCTTTGGCCCGTCGGAAATCCGCTGGAGCGCCGAAAGCGGCGTGGCGCAACTGGCCGATCTGGCGCGTCATGTGGCGACGCGGGCGCGGTTCTCGGATCTGGCGGTGCTGCCCCAACCCTACGGCACGGATCGCGGCGCCGAATTGGAACCCATCGTCGAGGCCGCGCTGTTCGAAGGCGGCGTGCCGGTTTTGGTCCTGCCCAATGATGTGGCGCCAAACCCCGCGCCCAAACGCATCCTTTTGGGCTGGAACGAAAGCTCCGAAGCCTTGGCTGCAGCCCGCGCGGCCTTGCCCTTCCTGACCCAAGCCGAGGCCGTGCATGTGGTGGTGATCGATCCGCCCACCCACGGCCCGTCGCGCTCTGATCCTGGCGGGATGCTCTCGCAATATCTATCGCGCCACGGCGTGCGCTGCGAGATTGACGTTTTGTCCAAAACCTTGCCGCGCATATCCGATGTGATCAGCCGCCACGCCGCCGACATCGACGCCGATATGATCGTCATGGGCGCTTACGGCCATTCGCGCTTTCGCGAAGCCATCTTGGGCGGCGCGACGCGCTATATGCTCGAACAGGCCAAATTGCCGGTGCTGATGGCGCATTGATCCGCGCCGCCGCACAAAACAAAGCCGCGCGAGGAGATCCTCGCGCGGCATTTTCTGTGCCAACTATTTCTTGTGCCAACTAGGGAGCGGCCGCCGCCCGCAGCACGCCTTATGCGAAGATCCCGCCATCGGCGTCATCGCCCGCTTCATCCATCAGCCGCGTGAAATCGGGGATCGTCACATGGCGCTTGCCTTCAAGCGCGATCACCCCGTCGCGTTTGAGCGCCGACATCTGGCGGCTCACCGTTTCCAAGGTCAGCCCCAGATAATCGGCCATGGCTTCGCGGGTCAGCGGCAGGTCGAACACCACCGCACCCGTGGCTTCGCGCAAGTTCAGCGAGGCATCACGCCGCCCGATAATCGACAACAGCGAGGCGATTTTCTCGCGCGCGGTTTTGCGGCCCAAAACAAGCATCCACTCGCGCGCCGCATCCAATTCATCAAGCGTCATTTCAAGCAACCGCTGCGCCACATGCGGCGTCGAAACCATCATCTCTTCGAAGGGTTTCTTGCGAAAACAGCACATCACCAGATCCGTCGTCGCCACCACGTCATAGGCCGATCCCTCGCGCCCGGGGCGACCGACAAAATCGGACGGCAGCAACAGGCCCACCATCTGGGTGCGCCCGTCCTCCATCGTCTGGGTCAAGGTCGCAATGCCCGAAACGACAGAGCCGACAAAATCCATCTTGTCGCCGGACCAGATCACCGTCTGACCGGCCTCGAAACTGCGATAATATTTGATCTCTTCGAGACGCTCCAGCTCATCGGATTCGCAACGCGCACAAACCGCACGATGGCGGATCGGACATCCGTCGCAATCGTGAGCCAAGGATTTGATCTGTTCTTTGAGCATATGTTCTCGTCGCGCGTTTGATCTGTATCAAAGTGTTCTTGCAGGCTTGACCATATCACCGCCGCTATGGTCACACAAACCCAACTTACCCAACTGGGGCTGTTTGACGCGAAAGTGCCGCGTTACACCTCCTACCCCACCGCCCCGCATTTCAGCAATGACGTCGGGCCGGACACCTATGTGCAATGGATCAAGGCCCTGCCCGTAGATGGCGAAATCTCGCTCTATGTCCATGTGCCTTTCTGCCGTCGCCTGTGTTGGTTTTGCGCCTGCCGCACCCAAGGCACGCAAAACGATGCGCCGGTAGAGGCCTATCTCAAGACCCTGCTGAGCGAGTTGGACATGTTGGCACGGCACCTGCCCGAGGGCACGCGCCTGTCGCGGCTGCATTGGGGCGGCGGCACGCCGACCTTGCTGCAACCGCAGATGATGACCGAACTGGCGACAAAGATCGCGCAAATCGCGCCCTTTGCGCCAAACTACGAGTTTTCCGTCGAAATCGATCCCAACGAGATCGACGCGGCCCGCCTTGATGCGCTGGCCGCTGCGGGAATGAACCGCGCCTCGATCGGGGTGCAGGATTTCGACGAGGGCATCCAGCAAAGCATCGGGCGGTTGCAAAGTTTTGACATCACCCGCGACGCCGCCGATATGATCCGTGCGCGCGGAATTCAAAGCCTCAATGCCGATATCCTCTTTGGCCTTCCCCATCAGACCAATGAAAAGATCACCCAAAGCGTGCAAAAGCTACTGGCGCTGTCGCCGGACCGCGTGGCGCTTTATGGCTATGCCCATGTGCCGTGGATGGCCAAACGCCAACAGATGATCCCATCCGATGCGCTGCCGACCCCACAAGAGCGGCTGGGCCTGTTCGAAACCGCCGCGCGATTGTTTGAATGGGACGGCTATGACGCCATCGGGATCGACCATTTCGCGCGTCCCGAAGACGGGCTGGCCAAGGCCGCGCGCGCGGGCAGGTTGCGCCGCAATTTCCAAGGCTACACCGATGACACCGCCGCCGCCCTCATTGGCGTTGGCGCCTCGTCGATCTCGCGTTTTGCGCAAGGGTTCGCCCAAAACGCGCCGGCCACCGGCGCGCATACAGCCAAAATCCGCGAGAACCGGTTTTCCATCAGCCGCGGTCATACCTTTAGCGCGGAGGACAAATTGCGCGGGCGGATGATCGAAGCCCTGATGTGCGATTTTGAAATCAACGCCGAGGAGCTGCGCCGTGACTTCGGCCTGTCGCACGCCGAAGTGGGCCGCCGGTTTGCCGACATCGCACGCGGCTACGATGGGCTTTTGCATGTCACGGCGGACCGCCTTGCGATCCCGCCTGATGCGCGGGCGCTGACCCGTATGATCGCGCGCAGCATCGATGCCTACGATCTGAGCAAAGCAGGGCATAGCTCGGCGATCTGACGCGCGCTATTGCCCCGTCACCGCTTCATCGGCCTTCAAATCAAGCGCCGCCGCCAAAAGCGCGCGGGTATATTCGGTTTGGGGTGCCTCGAAAATCGCGCCTGCCTCTCCCGCCTCGACCACATCGCCTTGGCGCATCACGATCATTTTGTGGCTCATGGCGCGCACCACATGCAAATCATGGCTGATGAACAGATAGGCCAGACCGTATTTCACCTGTAGATCACGCAAAAGATTGACGATCTGCACCTGCACCGTCATGTCCAGCGCCGAGGTCGGCTCGTCCAGAACCACCAGTTTCGGCCGCAAAATCATCGCGCGGGCGATGGCGATTCTTTGGCGCTGCCCGCCGGAAAACTCATGCGGATAGCGATGCATCATCTCGGGGTCCATCCCGACCTCGACCATCACATCGGCCACCATTTGCCGCCGGTCCTTGCCCGCAGATGTGCCATGCACGCCAAGCCCCTCGGCGATGATCTGCTCGCAGGTCATGCGCGGGCTGAGCGAGCCGAACGGGTCTTGGAACACGATCTGCATCTCGCCGCGCAGGCTGCGCAGCGCCTTGGTCGAAACCCTGCGCAAATCGCGGCCGTCGAAATTGATCGCCCCCTCGGAGGCAATGAGCCGCATAATCGCCAGCGCCAGCGTGGTCTTGCCCGAGCCGCTTTCGCCGACGATGCCAAGGGTTTCGCCTGCGCGCACGTCGATGCTTGCGTCATTGACGGCTTTGACATGGCCGACGGTCTTTTTCAAAAAGCCCTTCTGGATCGGGAACCAGACTTTGAGATGCTCGGTTTTCGCCACCTGCGGCGCATCATCCGCCACCGGTGCGGGCCGCCCGACCGCCCGCGCCGCGAGCAGCTTTTGCGTATAGGGATGTTTGGGTGCGGCGAAAATCTCGGCCGTCGGCCCCTCTTCGACGATCTCGCCGTCCTTCATCACGCAGACGCGGTCGGCAATGCGGCGCACCACGCCCAGATCATGGGTGATGAACAACAGCCCCATGTTTTCCTCGCGTTTGAGCTCGGCCAGCAGTTCCAAAATCTGCGCCTGTATGGTCACGTCCAGCGCCGTCGTCGGCTCGTCGGCGATCAGCACATCGGGTTTGTTGGCCAAAGCCATGGCGATCATCACCCGCTGACGTTGCCCGCCCGACAATTGGTGCGGATAGGCCCCGAGGCGGGTTTCAGGATCGCGGATGCCGACCCGCAAGAGCAATTCAATAATCCGCGCGCGCAAGGCCTCGCCGCGCAGCCCTTGGTGCAACTCAATCGATTCTGCCAATTGCTTTTCAAGCGTGTGCAGCGGGTTGAGCGAGGTCATCGGCTCTTGGAAGATAAAGGAGATATCGTTGCCGCGCACACGGCGCAAATCGCGCTCGGACGCGCCGATCATCTCGGTCCCGTCATAGGTGACCGATCCGCTGACCTCGGCATTGCTGCCCAGCAGCGACACCGTCGAAAGCGCCGTGACCGATTTTCCCGATCCGGATTCGCCCACCAAAGCCACGGTTTCCCCGCGATCCAGCGCAAAGCTGACGCCTTTGACCGCTGCATGGGTCTTGCCGTCCTGCCGAAAGCCCACGGTCAGGTTTTTGACCTCTAGAATACTCATTGAAAGGTCTTTCGTGGGTCAAAGGCATCGCGCACGCCCTCAAAGATGAAGACCAGAAGCGAGAGCATGATAGCGAAGGCAAAAAAGGCGGTGAAGGCCAGCCACGGCGCCTCTAGGTTCTGTTTGGCTTGCAAGGTCAATTCGCCCAAAGACGGCAACGACGCCGGCAACCCGAAGCCCAGAAAATCCAGCCCTGCCAACAAGGCAATCGTTCCGGTCACGATAAAGGGCAGCATCGTCAGCGTCGCCACCATCGCATTGGGCAACATATGGCGGAACATGATCGTCGCGTTGCTGACGCCCAAGGCTTTGGCGGCACGGACATATTCGAGGTTACGCGCACGCAGGAATTCGGCGCGCACCACGCCAACCAAGAACATCCACCCGAACAGGACGGTGATAAACACCAAGAGCCAGAACCCCCTCGGCAGGATCGAGAACATGATGATGATCACGTAAATCTGCGGCGTCGAGGACCAGATTTCCATCGCCCTTTGCGTGATCAAATCCACCCAGCCGCCAAAATACCCCTGCATCGCCCCCGCGAAAATGCCGATGGCGGTCGAGATCACAGTGACGATCAAGGTGAACAGAACTGACAGCCGGAAGCCATAGATCACCCGCGCCAGAACATCGCGTTTGGTATCGTCCGTGCCGAGCAGATTTTGCCCGTTGGGCGGCAAGGGCGCGGCGCCTGGGCGGTCAACGGGGGTGTCATAGCTGTAGGGGATGGGCGGCCAGATCGACCAGCCTTTGTCGAACCCTTCGGCGGTATAAGTGCCCGCGTCGATCTCTTCCAAGATGCCGTCGGGATCGTCTAAACACGCCTCGATCCCGCCGGAGCGGATCAGGCATTTGACCTCCGGATCGCGGTAGATCGCTTCGGTTTTGAAATCGCCGCCAAATTCCGTTTCGGGGTAAAAGTTGAAAATCGGCATGTAGTACGCGCCGCGATAATTCACCACGATCGGTTTGTCGTTGGCCAGAAACTCGGCGAACATCGACAGGCCGAACAAAATGCTGAACAAGATCAAAGACCAATAGGCGCGCCGGTTCCGGCAAAAATTGCGCCAACGGCGGGCATTGAGCGGCGAAAGAGTGATCAAAGCCATATCGCCCTACCCTTCGCGCTTTTCAAAATCGATGCGCGGATCGACCAGCACATACATCAGGTCCGACAGGATGCCGACCACAAGGCCGATCAACCCGAAGATAAACAGCGTGCCGAACATCACCGGATAATCGCGCGCCACGGCAGCCTCGAAGCCCAAACGGCCCAATCCGTCGAGCGAGAAAATCGTCTCGATCAACAGGCTGCCGCCAAAGAACACCCCGATAAACACCGCCGGAAATCCCGCGATCACGATGAGCATCGCGTTGCGGAACACATGGCCGTAAAGCACGCGGCTGGCGGTCAACCCCTTGGCCCGCGCGGTCATGACATATTGCTTTTTGATCTCGTCCAAAAAGCTGTTTTTGGTCAGCAAGGTCAGCGTGGCAAAGGCCGAAATCGTCGAGGCGATAACGGGCAAGGCGATGTGCCACAGGTAGTCCTTGGCTTTGCCAAAGGCGCTGAGTTGGTCAAAATTCTCGCTCGTCAGCCCGCGCAGCGGGAAGATTTGCCAATAAGACCCGCCCGCAAAAAGCACCATCAAAAGGATCGCAAACAAGAAACCAGGGATCGCATAGGCCACGATAATCAAACCCGACGTCCATGTATCGAAGCGCGATCCGTCATGCACCGCCTTGCGAATGCCCAAGGGGATCGACACCAGATAGGCGATAATCGTCGACCAAAGGCCAAGCGTGATCGACACGGGCATTTTTTCGAGCACCAGATCGACCACGGAAATCTTGCGAAAATAGCTCTCGCCAAAATCGAGCCGCATATAGTTCCACATCATGCCGATGAACCGCTCAAGCGGCGGCTTATCAAGGCCGAATTGTCGCTCGAGATCGGCGATGAACTCCGCCGGAAGCCCGCGCGCGCCAAGGTATTTTTCATCGCCGCCCGCGCTGCCCATATCGGCGCCTGCGTCATTGCCGCCGCCTGCAAAGCCCTCGAACACGTCGCCTTGGCCTTGCATTTCGGCAATGATCTGCTCGACCGGACCGCCAGGGACAAATTGCACAAGCGCGAAATTGATGACCATGATCCCCAATAGCGTGGGAATGATCAGCAGCAATCGCCGTAAGATATAGGCTCCCATACCGGCGGACTACCTCAGCGCGCCGGAGGCTTTGAGCGCCGCCGCTTTATCGGCGTTCCACCACCAGAAATCCAAAATCCCCAAAGCATAGGGCGGCAATTCGGCGGGGTGCTCATACATGTTCCAATAGGCCACCCAAGAGGTGGGGTTATACCAAACGGGGATCATGAAAAACTCGTGCCGCAAGGCACGGTCGAGCGCCATAAGCGCCGCGTCCTGCTCTTCGCGGGTGGCCGCATTGAGCGACACGTCGATCAGTTTATCCACCAAGGGCGAGGCAAGGCCCGCAGGGTTGAAGACGTTGTTTTCCACCTCGGAGGTGCCATACATCTGGATCAATCCGGTGCCCGTGCCGAGGAAGGCCGCGTAATTGTCGAAGATCAGATCGTAATCGCGGTCGCGGTTGCGCAGGGTGAATTGGCTCGGATCGACCTTTTCAACGCGGATATCCACGCCCATCGCCTCTAGGTTTTGGGCGAAATTCGTAACGACAGCCTCCAATGTGGCCGAGCCCGACGAATTGATCGGGAAATCCAGCGACAGCTTTTGCCCCGCCGCATTGCGCCGGATCCCGTCATCGCCGACGCTCCATCCCGCCTCGTCGAGCATCTTCATCGCCGCGCGCAGGTTGCGCCGGTCGGTCAGCCTTTCGGGCTTTGACGTATGGGCCAGAAGCGCAGGCTCGGTGAGCATCTCTTCGGGCACCAGATCGCCGAGGGATTTGAGCAACTCAAGCTCCATCCCCTCGGGCGCGCCTTCGGCCTCCAGCGGCGAACCTTGGGTAAAGCTGTGGCGCTGCGAGAACAGCCCGTATTGCAACGACGCGTTGGTCCACTCGAAATTATAGGCCAAGGCAATGGCGCGGCGCACATTGCGGTCCTTGAGCGGCTCTTTGCCAAGGTTGAACACGATGCCCGTGGGGGTCGGCGGGGTGCCATCGGGAAGCTCTTCGAGGATCACATCGCCGCGGTTGCGGGCAGGAAAATCATAGCCCGTTGCCCATTTTTTCGAATCGCCTTCGGGGCGGAAGGTGTATTCGCCCGCCTTGAAGGCCTCGAAGCTTGCGCTGTCATCGGCGAAATACTCGATGCGGATACGGTCGAAATTATGCCGGCCCTTGTTGATCGGCAGGTCTTTGCCCCAATAATCGGGGTTGCGCTTATAGACGATGCGCCGGTTCACCTCGGCGCTTTCGATCACATAGGGCCCCGATCCAGGCGCGGCATCAAGACGCGGCTCGTCCAGCCGTGCGCCGTTCTGCTCATACCATTTGCGCGCAAAAACCGGCGTGCCGCCGACCTGATCAATCAAGGAGCGGCGCGAGATACCCGTGGCAAAGGTGAATTTCACCGTGTGATCGTCCAAGGCTTCGGCGCTGAGCACCCGTTTTTTCACCGCAGTCGCATAGGAGGGAAGGCCCTGCTCCAAGAACAGGTTGTGGGTGAAGACCACGTCATGCGCCGTCACCGGCGTGCCGTCCGAAAACCGTGCCTCGGGCCGCATGTAAAAGATCACCCATGTTTTGCCTTCGTCATACTCAAGCCGCTCGGCCAAAAGCCCGTAGCTCTCGCCATAGACATCGGCGGGCGCGCTGCTGCCGGAGGCGGGCATCTCGCCCAGCAGACTCTCGTAAACCATCCACGAATACCGCCCCGCGCGACCTTTGCGGCTATAGGGGTTCATCGAATCAAAAGTTCCAGGTGCGGCTAGAGAAATCTCGCCGCCCTTGGGCGCATCGGGGTTCACATAGTCGAAATGCGGATAATCGGCGGGGTATTTGAGATCGCCGAAAAACGAATAGCCGTGCGAGCGGATGACACCGTCGCCGGTCGGGGCCTGCATATGGCTTTCGCCGCGCGCCATGCCCGCCGTCCATGCCAAGGCTGCACAAAGCGCGCCCAGCGCCAGCACCTGCCAAAACCCCTGCGCATTTGCGGGTTTGGCGGCTTTGGCGCGCACTTGCGCGCGGGGCATTGCTTGGCGGCTTCGGGTGCGGTCAAAAACGGTGTCGAGATCGCGCATGCACATCCTCCTCGGAGCCGGTTTTTCCGGCTGGCATTTTACGCAAGGCTAACGGAGGCGGCCTAGGAGTTTCAAGTTGAGAATGCGTGAGCCGTCCGTGATCGCGCCCTCAAGGCACAAAAAAGGCCGCCTCCCGATGGACGCGGCCTTTTTCAAATAATTTCAACGCCTGCGCTTAGTCGTCGAGCGTGTCGAGATAGGCAATCAGGTTGGCGCGATCTTCGGGTTTTTTCAAGCCCGAGAAGGACATCTTCGTGCCCGGCGCGAAGCCCTTGGGGTTTTCGAGGAATTGGTCGAGGTTCTCGGGGCTCCATGTCTGGGCCACGGCCACCAAAGCGCCGGAGTAAGCAAAACCCTCTTCTGTGCCCACGGTGCGGTTCACAACATCGTAAAGCGAGGGGCCAGTCGAATTCGCGCCGTCCTCAAGCTTGTGGCAGGCTTTGCACTTGCCAAAGGCTTTCGCGCCCTTGCCCACATCGGCCGAGGCGAGCAGTTCTGCAAAGCTGGGGCCTTCGGCGGCATCCGTCGCGGCGGCATCGTTGCTGGCCACTTCGATGACATAGCCCGCAGCGTGTTCGCCCTCGCCATGACCGCCGCCCGTTTCATAAAGCATCTCTGCAGCAAAGTTGCCCAGCAAGAATACCAGCAAGGCGCCACAGCCAGCGCCCAAAACCTTCGTCATTGTCATTGTATCAAACATGGATCAGCCCGTTCTTAATCGGTGTCTTTGGGCGCGTATGTATTCGCTTCCCCTTACCGAACGCAAGGTATAGTTTCCGCGACCAAACGCCTCTGAGCGCATTTTATGGACGGGAATGATTGACGAATGACGAAACGAGTGGCTTTTCAAGGCGAACCAGGCGCCTATTCGCATCAAGCTTGCCGCGAGGCTTTGCCCGATCACGAACCGATGGCCTGTGCCACCTTTGAGGATGCCATCGAGGCCGTGCGCAAGGGCGAGGCCGAACTTGCCATGCTGCCGGTCGAAAACTCCACCTTCGGGCGGGTCGCCGATATTCACCACCTTCTGCCCGCCTCGGGCCTGCATATCATCAATGAGGCCTATGTGCGGGTGCATATCAACTTGCTCGCCCTGCCTGGTGCGACGCTGGACGAGGTGACCTCGGCCACGTCCCATTCCATGCTGCTGGGCCAATGCCGCGACTTTCTGAGCAAACACGGGATCGAGCGGATCACCGGCGCGGACACCGCCGGATCGGCCCTGCTCATCTCGCAACAAGACGACAAACGCAAAGCCGCCTTGGCCAGCGAATTGGCGGGCGAGATTTACGGCCTCGACGTTCTGGCCCGTCATATCGAGGACCAGTCCAACAACACGACGCGGTTCTTGATCATGTCGCGCACGCCCGACCTGTCGCGGCGCGGCAGCGGCGGTATGAAAACCAGCTTTATCTTTGAAGTGCGCAACATCCCCGCCGCGCTTTACAAAGCCATGGGCGGGTTTGCGACCAACGGCATCAACATGACCAAGCTCGAAAGCTATATGGTCGGCGGCTCCTTCACCGCGACGCAGTTTTATGCCGACATCGACGGACACCCCGATGACCGCAATGTGCAACTGGCGCTTGATGAATTGGATTACTTCACCAATTCCATGGCCCTTCTGGGCGTCTATCCTGCCGCGAAAGTGCCCAGCAACTAGGCCCATTTTTCACCTCATCAACGCTGCGCCTCGCGGTTTGCGGGGCGTTTTGCGTTGCGGCGCCTTTTCGCCCGTTGGTCCGACGGAAACCCGCGAGCCGTGCGTATCATCCACAGACACACACAACAGGATGAGACGAATGAAACCGCTTTGGCTTGCTGCACTTACCGTTGCCCTTTTGCTCGCAGGCACCGTGGCGATATTGATCGCCGAACAGTTATTCGCGCGTCAAACCGGCGCGCTCAGCGCCCCGCCGCACATCGCAACGAGCGAATTTATGTAATGGATGTCTGGCGAAAGCTGCGCGCTCAAACGATGCGCGAAAACCGCTCTTCGATCTCTTTGGCATATTCTGCCACCTTGAGATTGAACCGCTTGTTCAAATTATTGCGCGCCAGTTTCAAAGATTGCACCAACAAACGCGCCGAAAGCGTTTTTGGCGTCAGGCCGACGCTGATGTTCATCCGTGTGCGCCCGCGCGACAACGCCACCAAATCGATCTGCATCGCGCCTTCGAGACCTTGAGAAACCGATTGGAAGGCCATCAAGTTGGGCGCATCATATTCGGTCAATTCGATATGCATCTCGCGGTTCTTGCCGCGCATCGGAAACCGCGCATCCCACGCCATACCAGCGCTCGGCACGGGGCGGTCCACCACACGTTTGACCTCTGCACCGCGGCGCAGCACCGATCTCTCAAAGCCGGAGAAATCCGAGACCTGCGCAAAAACATGATCAATCGGAGCTTCGATATCTTGGTGTGTGGTAAACTGCATCAGGTCTGCTCTCGTCGGTTTGCCGATTTTTCTTGGGGGTATTGTTGCGTTAATCCAACCTGTCCGCAAGCCAGTTGCGCAGGATAAATTGTGCAATGGCCCCTTTCCGTGCGGGCAGCAAATCGGGATTTTGCCCCGCAAAGGAGGCCAATATCTCCTCGCGGGTGAACCAACGCGCATCTTCGATCTCTTTGGGGTCAATGACGATATCCGTATCAAGCGCCTCGCCATGGCAACCGAACATCAAGGAATTCGGAAAAGGCCAAGGCTGGCTGGCCAGATAGTCCACGGCGCCCACTTTGATGCGCGCCTCTTCATAGACCTCGCGCCGCACCGCACCCTCAATCGGCTCGCCCGATTCCACGAACCCCGCGAGCAGAGAATACATTCCCGCAGGCCATCCGTGCGAACGCCCCATCAGCACCGAATTGCCACGGGTGATCAACATGATCACCACCGGATCGGTGCGCGGATAATGCTCTGCCCCGCAAGAGGCACAATTGCGTTGCCATCCGGCCAAAGCCATCTGCGACGGCTGCCCGCATTTCGAGCAAAACATATGGCTGCGGTGCCAGTTGAAATTCGCCACCGCCGCCGCGGTCAGCTCCGCCTCCATCGGGGTCAGTTGCGAGGCCATCGCGAGGCGAAGCTCGGTAAATGCCGCCTCGGGCGCGGTAGGATGCGACTGTAGCGAGCGGTCCAGAAAGCTGCCCATCTGCGTCTCGTCCACATCCGCAGGCGACCACTGCGCCAGATCTACCGCAAAAATATAGGCCCCTTGAACATCGCGCCCCAGCAAGATGCGTGCCTGCGATGCATCGCGCATGATCGGGTGGTCCAGCGGCAAAAGCATCAACCCGCCCTGACCATGATCCGCGAGCAACGGCTTGCCGCGCCACAAAACAAGCGTCCGGCTGGTATCCGCAGCGAGCGCCTGCGCCAGCCCCTGTGCATCGCTGCGCAGCTCGCCCGCACGATCCAATCCCGCACCGCCAAAGGTTACTGTCTCTGCAATTTTCATGCCCGTTCCTTTTGCTTGCGCCTTGTAATCCGGCCCCGTTCACTTGATGCCTCGCCCGCCGCCAATGCGCAATGCGTCGTCAAAAGCACATTTGGGTGATTTTTTTTCGCAAACACACCTTAAAGTTGATTGATTAGATATTTCATTGTGTTATGAGGTTCTCCACCGAGTAAATGTGATGCCGATTTTGCAAGCCAGTCCCGTGCTTGGGGCCGCCTACGCCTCCAAGCCTCCAAATAACGACAATACAGGTCCCACTTGCCCCACCGAACTTCACATCCGCCCGCGCCCGCCACATCCGCACAAGCCACTCTCAGAGTGCTTGCAACATCCGACGTGCACGTCAACTTGCGCAGCTATGATTACTTCGCAGACCGTCCGACCACATCGGGCGGCCTAGCGCGTATTGCAACATTGGTCCGGCAACAGCGCCGCGACGCAGACAATAGCATTCTCGTCGACAACGGCGACTTCTTGCAAGGCTCGCTCTTGGGCGATTACATCGCCTATGAGCGCGACAAGAATGACCCCGCGCCACATCCGGCGATCGCTGCGATGAACCGGATGTCCTATGACGCGGTCGGTCTGGGCAACCACGAGTTTAATTTCGGCCTCGACTTCTTGAGCAAATCGCTGGCCGATGCGCGGTTTCCGGTGCTGTGCTCCAATGTGTTCTCGCCGCCCGAAGCCGCGCGCCACCGCACGTTCGAGCAAACCCTCATGCCGCCCTTCACCATCTTGACGCGCGACATCTGCTGCGAGGGCGGCAGCATAGAGCCGCTGCGCATCGGCATATTCTCGGTTCTGCCCACACAGATGATGATCTGGGACCGCCGGCACGTTCTGGGCCATGTCGAAACCCATGATATTGTCGAAACCGCCCGCACATTGGTGCCCAAAATTCGTGCAGAGGGCGCGGATATTGTGATCGCCCTGTGCCATTCGGGCCTCGGGGACGCGGATTATCGGCGCAATATGGAACATGCGGCCCTGCCCTTGGCTGCGGTTTCGGGGATCGATGCGATGGTTTGCGGGCACAGCCATTTACAATTCCCCGGACCCGACCACGCCAGCAGCGAGCATGTGAACCCGAACAACGGCACCATCTGCGGCACCCCTGCCGTCATGCCCGGATTTGGCGGAAATGTCCTTGGGCAAATTGATTTGAACCTCCTGCGCGAAGGCGGCATTTGGCGGGTAAAGAGCCACGAAAGCCAACTGCTGCCCACTGCCGTGCGCGGTGCGGATCATGCCCCGCAGGCTTTGGTCGAAGAGGATACGGAGATCCTTGCCTGCACCGAAGAGGCGCATAAACAAACCCTGACCTATCTACGGCGGCCGGTTGGGGCGATCACGCGCCCCGTGCACAGCTATTTCTCGCTGCTGGGCACCGATGCCTCCGTCCAAATGGTCACCGAAGCGCAAAAGCACCACCTTGCGCAGTTAACCAAAGGGACCCAATGGGAAGGGCTGCCGGTGCTTTCAGCCGCAGCGCCGTTCAAGACCGGCGGTCGCGGCGGGCCGGAGAACTACACGTACCTGCCATCGGGCACTTTGGCCCTCGGCAATCTTGCCGATCTTTATGTCTTTCCCAATATGTTCCGTGCCGTGCAAGTCAACGGCGCGCAGCTCGCCGGATGGCTCGAGCGCGCGGCCGGCGTGTTTCAAACGATTACCCAGTCGCGCGAAGATCAAATGCTTCTCGATCCCGATTTCCCCAGCTACAATTTCGACGTGATCGACGGGGTCACATACCAAATCGACATCACCCGCCCCCCTCGCTTTAACGAGCGCGGCAGAACCGCAAATGCCGGATCCGAGCGCATATTGAACCTGTGCTACAACGGTGCACCGGTGCGCGCTAACGACAAATTCCTGATTGCGACAAACTCGTTTCGGGCTGGCGGTGGTGGCGATTTTCCAGGGGCGGAGGGCGACACAGTTGTCATTCGCAGCGATCAAACCAGCCGTCAGATCGTTCTGGATTACATCCAGTCCGGCCTTGTCAACGATTTGCAGCATCGCGAAATCTGGTCATTTGCCCCTGCGGGCGGGGCGCAGCTCTTGTTCGACACATCGCCGCAAGCGCGCGACCATATGGAGGAGATCGCACAATTCTCCCCCGAAGACCTTGGCGATCTCGAAAACGGTTTTGCCCGCCTGCGCCTAACCCTCTGAGGCCCGCGCACTGCCTATTTAAGAGCGAAGTTCCCCCTAGGCACGGATGGACATTTGCCCTGCAATAGGGTCTTTGCAGCCCAAAGCCCCGCCAGTTTGGCGCGGCGCGGCAGCAGGACCAACCGAATGCGTTTATTTCCTTTGATCAGACTGCTCTTGGCCGCCATCATCGTCGCCGCCGCAGTGGCCATCGCGACGCGTCCGCCCCAAGCCCGATTGGCCGCAAACATGCCCGATGCCCTGCGCGCCGCGGTGATGAAAGGCGATTTTGCGCCTGCGAATAAGACCGTGGCGCAAGGGCTGTCCGATATATGCAAAGTCTCGGCGACGGCCTGTTTCGAGCTGGTCAAACCTCATGTGACGCAAAGGGTCAGCGACCGGCTGGTCTATAACCACTACGCACTAAACGGTTTCGGGCGCGTTCTGGCCTGCTATGGAGCCTTCGGGAAAATCCGCTGCGGCACTGGCACGCCATAGCAGCACACAAACGCGGCAGCCTGTCCGCGCTGCGAGCGCAACGTTGCCGTGCCACTTATGCGTAAGGCTTGCGAATCCGCCGCGCGGCCCCTATATGCAGCCTTGAGAGGTTGGCGCGGGCGAGCGCCTCGCCAACCCGGTCAGATCCGGAAGGAAGCAGCCGTAACGAGCCCCGCTTGGGTCGTTGTCCAGCCTCTCACCTCACGCCGCGCCGCGCGGCCCTTGCCGGAGGGATGTTTATGACCTGCATTGATGTCCTACTCCGCACGGCCTGACCGCTGGTTTTGGCGCGCGCCCTTTGCATCCCTCTCCAGTGCTCCGCTCTACGCGGCCAGCTTCGGCCCTCCACATGAGGTCGACACCGCACAGCGATACAGATTTGGGATGGCGCGCATATTTTGCCAATCAAATTGGCGCCGATGACGGCGATGTAGCGCCTTACCGCATCACCCATCTCGAGCGTGCGGGGGCCACGGGCCTCAATGGTGCGGGCGGCGCGGATTTGCATTTCCCGCCGGGGCTGACCACAGGCGAGGTCGCGGTCGGCGATTGGGTGCTTGCCCATGACAGCGGACGCATCGCCCGCGTTCTGGACCGCGCCTCCTTGCTCACCCGCCGCGCCGCAGGGCCCGAGGTGCGCCCGCAGCTGATTGCCGCCAATGTCGATACGCTCTTTATCGTGACCTCCTGCAACGCCGATTTCAATATCGCGCGGCTTGAGCGCTATGTCGCGCTGGCCCTCGAGGCCGAAACAACGCCGGTGATCTTGCTCACCAAATCCGATTTGGCCGTGGGGCGCACGCCCGAAGATTATGCCGCCCAAGCGCGCGGGATTTCCGACCGGATCGCAGCGGTCATTGTGCTGAACTCCAAGGACCAAGGCGATCTGGCACATCTGCGCCCGTGGTGCAGCGCAGGGCGCACCGTGGCCTTTATCGGCTCATCGGGCGTCGGGAAATCGACGTTGATCAACGGCTTGACCGGTATCGACCGCGATGCTTTGCGCGCGCAGGCCACCGGCGGCATCCGCGAAGACGATGCCAAGGGCCGTCACACAACCACCGCGCGCAGCTTGCATTTGCTCGATGGTGGCGGGGTTTTGGTCGACATGCCTGGCATGCGCGAATTGGGCCTGATCGATGCGGCGGCGGGGATTAATACCCTATTTGAAGACATCGTCGATCTGGCCGCCGACTGCCGCTTTCGCGATTGCGCCCACGCGGGCGAGCCGGGCTGTGCCATCGGCGCGGCGATTGCAGCGGGCGAGTTGGACGCAGAGCGCGTCGAGCGTTGGAAAAAGCTTGCCGAGGAAGACAATCGCAATACCGAAAGCGTCGGCGAAAAACGGCGGCGCGAGAAAAAGATGTCGCGCTTCCACAAACGTGTGCAGTCGGAAAGCCAGCAAGGAAAGCAGGGCAAGTTTCGCCGCTAGCGGTTAAAGCGCGTCCCAAGAGCTAAGTTTAAACTCGATCGCCTTGCGCCGCACAATCAGCGCCACACCAATCCCGAAGAACAGCCCCGCAAGAACGCCGGTGATCGTCATGGTTTGCACCGAAAACAGGCCCTCACGGTTGTAGATCAACACCAAAAACAACAGGCAAAACAGCCCGAACAGGGTCCCGCTCATCAGCGCGGTGCAACAAAACCCGCGATAATATGCGGGGCGGTGCGGCACGCCCAAACGGCGCAAGACGCGCTGCGTCCAAGGATCGGCATCGCGCGGTGCAACCCCTGCCAATTCCATCTCGCGCAGGGCATTTTGGTATTTGGAGCTATAAATATGATCGCGCTGGGTCAGCATAAGAGGCGCCCTTTCAATACGGGTAAACCGGTCACCGTGAATAGGCGCAGATTACAGGCTTCCGCAGGGTCAATCAACGCGCGGCGCGGCGCTAGAGGCGGCGCGCTGCAAAAGTATCACACTGGTTCATATCGCCGCTGTCATAGCCGCGTTTGAACCATCCGGCGCGCTGTGCGCTGGTGCCATGGGTAAAGGTGTGCGGCTGCGGCACACGGCCCGCATTGCGTTGCAGCGTGTCATCGCCGATCTGCCGCGCGGCGTTGAGCGCCTCTTCGAGATCCCCCTGCTCAAGCCTGCTGCCCACGGCGCGCGCCCAAACGCCCGACAGGCAATCGGCCTGAAGCTCGAGCCGCACGGTCAGCGCGTTGGCCTCGGCCTGCGAGACCGCCGCGCGGCGGCGGTTGACCTCGGGCAGGATGCCCAATTCGTTTTGCACATGGTGCGCGACCTCATGGGCGATCACATAGGCCGCGGCGAAATCGCCCTTGGCCCCGAGTTGCCGCTCCATCGTGGCGAAAAACGCCGTGTCGAGATAGGCTTTGCGATCCGCGGGGCAATAAAACGGCCCCGTCGCACCGGAGGCTCCGCCGCAAGGGCTTTGCGTCACGCCCGCATAAAGCACCATGATCGGCGGCCTATAGGGTTTGCCGACCTGCTGGGGGAAAATCTGCCCCCAAACCTCTTCGGTCGTGGTCAGAACCCGCGCGGCGAATTCCCCCGCGCGCTCTTCTTGCGGGGTCAATTCGCGGCTGCTGCTTTGCTGCTGCATCGGGGCGGCGCCTTCGAGAAGCGGCGTCACGTCAATCCCCGCGAAATAGCCCACAGCCAGAACGATCAAAAGGCCAACACCGCCAATTCCACCGGCTTTGGCCCCGCCACGGCGGCGGCGGTCTTCGATATTGCGGCTGGCGCGGGTGCCTCTCAAACGCATGGCATATCACTCCGGAAACTGGCCGCAGCCCAATGCGCCGCCTGTGCCGCGATATTACCCCGCCGCACGAATAGAGCAACCAAACAAGCGCGCGCTCGGACGCGCCGTCCAACTTTCGAACAGAGCATATGGATGCAAAGCGGGCAGCGGCCTTTACGGCCTGCCGCGCCCCAATCGCATCACAGACAGCAGTGGACCTTCGGCGCGCGGGCATTTACCCTTGCGTGGATTAGAATCTAGGAGCCTCCATGAGCCAGTCCGGCGACACAGAGCAGACCGCCTATAAGGTCCTCGCCCGCAAATACCGCCCCGAGACCTTTGCCGATCTCGTCGGGCAGGACGCGATGGTGCGCACGTTGAAAAACGCCTTTGCCGCCGACCGCATTGCGCAGGCCTTTATCATGACCGGCATTCGCGGCACGGGCAAAACCACCACCGCGCGGATCATCGCCAAGGGGATGAACTGTATCGGCGCGGATGGCACCGGCGGCCCGACCACCGACCCTTGCGGGCAGTGCGAGCATTGCACGGCGATCATGGAGGGCCGCCATGTCGATGTGATGGAGATGGATGCCGCCTCGCGCACGGGCGTGAATGACATTCGCGAAATCATCGACTCGGTGCATTACCGCGCCGCCTCGGCCCGCTATAAAATCTATATCATCGATGAGGTGCACATGCTCTCGAACAACGCCTTCAACGCGTTGCTCAAGACCCTCGAAGAGCCGCCCGAACACGTCAAATTCATCTTTGCCACCACCGAGATTCGCAAGGTGCCCGTCACGGTCCTGTCGCGCTGCCAACGCTTTGATTTGCGCCGGATCGAACCCGAAGACCAAATCGGCCTGCTGCGCCGCATTGCCGATGCCGAAGGCGGCGAGATCACCGACGAAGCGCTGGCGCTCATCACCCGCGCCGCCGAAGGATCGGCCCGCGATGCAACCTCGCTTCTGGATCAGGCGATCAGCCACGGCGCGGGCGAGACCACCGCCGATCAGGTGCGCGCGATGCTCGGCCTTGCCGATCGTGGCCGTGTTCTGGACCTGTTTGAAATGATCATGCGCGGCGATGCGGCGGCGGCGCTGACCGAGCTGTCCGGCCAATATGCCGACGGCGCCGATCCGATGGCGGTGCTGCGCGATCTGGCGGAAATCACCCATTGGATTTCCGTGGTGAAAATCACCCCTGACGCCGCCAATGACCCGACCGTTTCCCCCGACGAACGCAGCCGCGGAGTGGACCTCGCCGAACGCCTCGGCATGCGGGCGATGACGCGGATGTGGCAAATGTTGCTCAAGGCCCTCGACGAAGTCGCCGCCGCGCCCAATGCGATGATGGCCGCCGAAATGGCCGTGATCCGCCTAACCCATGTTGCCGATCTGCCTGCGCCCGAGGACCTTGTGCGCAAGCTCGAAAACACCCCGCGCCCTGCTGGCGACGGCGCCTCGCAGGGCACAACCTCGAGCGCCCCCGCCAGCGGCGCACAAACCAGCGCGCAAAGCGGTGGATATGCCTCCGCCCCGACCCATCCTGGCGGCAATACGCCCCATGCGCCAACCCTGTCAGGCGGCTCCGGCCCCGTGGCCATGCTGGCAGAAGAACCCAATGCCGCATTGGCGCGCTATCCGAGCTTCGAACATGTGATCGAACTCATTCGCGCCAACCGCGATGCCAAATTGCTAATCGAGGTCGAAACCACCCTGCGCCTTGCCGCCTACCAACCCGGTCGGATCGAATTCACCCCCACCGACCGCGCGCCCGCCGATCTTGCCCAGCGCCTCGGCGCAAGCTTGCAACGCTGGACCGGCAACCGATGGGCGGTGATCGTGGTCAACGGCAGCGACGCGCAAACCGTCGCCGAACGCCGCGACGCCAAAGACAACGCCATCAAGGCCGAAGCCGCCGCACATCCTTTGGTGCAAGCTGTGCTCTTGGCCTTCCCGCGCGCGCGCATCACCGAAGTGCGCACCGCCGAAGACATTGCCGCCACGGCCCAAGCCGAGGCCCTGCCAGAAGTCGAGGATGAATGGGACCCTTTCGAAGAAGACTGACCCTGCCCACCGCGCGCTTGGCCTTGCTCGCGCCCGCCGCGCTGTTGCTCGGCGCGGGCTCCGCTATGGCCAGTGTCTGCGATAAAGAGCGCCCCAATTGGTCGCCCGATCAAGGACCGGCCAGCGGGCTGACCGAAACCTACCACGTCTTTTCAACCGCACCCGGCCTCGTTCTTTTGGCCCTGCTCGGTGCCGCTCTCTATTTCAAACGGCCCACGCTGTGGACCCCTGCCGCCTTGGTCGCAGGCCTCTTGGCCATGCTCACATGGGCAGGCGCAAAACTCGACCCCACCGGATTTCATGAAATGGCCCGCGCAGAGGGATGCGTCGCACAGCCGACCTTGCCGATCACGATCCTTGCCGCCATATCCGTCATCGCAATCATACAATCACTGCGGCCCGCACGCCGCGCAAAGGAGATCTAGAACATGCTCAAAGGTTTGGGCGCCATGGGTGACATGGCCAAAATGATGAAAGCCGCCAAAGAGATGCAAGAGAAAATGGCCTCCTTGCAAGAGGAGATGCACGCCATCATCGTCACCGGCGAATCCGGCGCGGGATTGGTCAAAGCCACCGCAACGGCAAAGGGCGAATTGAAATCGCTCGACATCGACCCGTCGATTTTCTCCGGCGATGACAAGGAAGTGGTCGAAGACCTGATCCTCGCGGCGATCAAGGACGCCCAGCAAAAGGCCAATGAACGCGCCCAATCGGAGATGAGCAAAATCACCGAAGGCATGGGCCTGCCCGCCGATATGAAACTTCCCTTCTAAGCGGCCCGATACGCCCGCAGGGGGCCGCCAAAAGCGCGCGCCCCTTTGCAGGTTCCCAAAATATCCCCGCCGGAGGCTCCCGCCCCCGCCTCACCCCGCAAGGTTTCCCCCATTGAGCAGCACCCGCGACATCGAAGCCCTGATCGACATGATGGCCAAGCTGCCCGGCCTCGGGCCGCGCTCGGCGCGCCGCGCGGTCTTGCAACTGATCCGTAAGCGCGCGCTGCAAATGGAACCTCTGGCCGACCTGATGACCAACGTGGCCGCAACCGCATGCGAGTGCAGCAACTGCGGCAATATCGCCGCGCAGCCGGTCTGTGAAATCTGCCTGTCGAACGAGCGCGCCATTGGACAGATTTGTGTGGTCGAAGATGTCTCCGACCTTTGGGCGATGGAGCGTTCGGGGGTGTTCAAGGGCCGCTATCATGTGCTCGGCGGCACGCTCTCGGCGCTGGACGCGGTCGGGCCCGAGACCCTGCGCATCCCGAAGCTGGCGCAGCGCGTCGAGGACGAGGAGGTCAGCGAAATCATCCTCGCGCTCAACGCGACGGTCGATGGGCTGACCACCGCCCATTACATCGCCGATCAACTGGAGGGCCGCTGCCGGATCACCACGTTGGCCCAAGGCGTGCCCATCGGCGGCGAGCTCGACTACCTCGACGATGGCACGATCACCGCAGCGCTCAACGCGCGGCGCGAGATTTAGCCAAACCTTCTCCCTCGCCTGCCCCGCGCGCGGCAACTTTCGCGGGCCTGCAGCCGGCTATCGCAGGCGTATTCAAGGTAAATGCAACGCCGCGGCGCTTTACCGAATGGGATCGAAAAGCGCATTCTTTAGCCTGCAGTCGCGCACCACATCTTGGCCGCAGGGCACAGGATCAAGCGATTTTGACAGACAAATCCGCGCCTCTTGGATGCGGCCTGCCTTGCACGTCACCGTGATCATATCCGGCTCCAGCGCAGGATTGGCCTTCATGAAGGCCTCCTCAATCAGCTTGGCGGGCAGGCTCACAGGTTTGGACAATTTGCGAAACACCTCGGGGCGATTGATCGCCGCATAGGCTTGCCGCGCAAGCGCATAATAGTCCGGCGCAGAAAGCCCCGAACACACCCCGTGCTTCTTCCATTGATACCACGCCAACCCCGATGTCCCCATGATATCGGCCATCGCTTGGGTCATCGTGCGCGTCGGCTGGCGGGCGGTTGTCGGGCAAAATGCGGGCCAGCCGCGATGGTATTGCGGCCAAAGCCCGTGCAGGACCCATCCGAAATCCTCGGACGCATCGCATTGCGGCGAGCGCCGCGCATCCCCCTCCAGCGCGCACCATGTCGGCGACCAGCTGAGCGCCATGACATAATAGTCAAATTCGCCCGAAGGCTCGCCATCCGCATGGGCGGCAGAGGCCGAAAACAGGCCAAGCGCCATCAAAATGGCTTGAACGACACGCGTGAGGGACCGCATTCACTCTTTCCTTATGCAATTTTGCGCAGTATATAGCCTGCAAGTTCCCCCACAATGGAAACCAGACCCTTCCCGAAGGGCCGCCTCTTTCAGGCGACGGGAAAGATTTGCCCCGATGGTCTCTCCGGCGTGGCCCGCCCGCCGGTGGCGCAACATCCGGCGCGAGATTTTGTAAGGAGGCCGATATGGCAAAACCGATTATGGCAAAGGCCACAGCCGTTTGGCTTGTGGACAACACCACTCTTACCTTCAAGCAGATTGCCGATTTCACCGGCATGCATGAGTTGGAAGTCCAAGGCATTGCCGATGGCGATGTCGCCGCAGGCGTCAAAGGCTTTGATCCGGTCACCAACAACCAGCTGACCCAAGACGAGATCGATGCGGCCGAGAAAAACCCGCTGCACGCTTTGAAACTGAAGTTCAACGCCGCCGCCGTGGGCGAGGAAAAACGCCGCGGCCCGCGCTATACCCCGCTGTCCAAACGCCAAGACCGCCCTGCGTCGATCCTGTGGCTGGTGAAGTTCCACCCCGAATTGAGCGATGCGCAGGTCTCCAAGCTGGTCGGCACTACAAAGCCGACGATCCAAGCGATCCGCGAGCGCACCCATTGGAACATCGCCAACATCCAACCGATCGATCCGGTCGCCTTGGGGCTTTGCAAGCAATCCGAGCTGGATGCCGCCGTGCAAAAAGCCGCCGCGAAAAAGGCGGCCGAAGGCGCGGCAATGACCGACGACGAGCGCCGCAAGCTGCTCTCGACCGAGCAAAGCCTGTCGATGGATCCCGAACCCAAAATCCCCAGCGCGATCGAGGGCCTCGAGACATTCTCGCTCTCCGATGACCGCGAAGAGAAAGAAGAAGAGAAGGTCTTTGATGCCGACACGTTCTTCAACCTTCCCGGCAATGATGACGACGACGACGACGCGTAAACGCGCGACCCTCAGAGCGATAACAAAAGCCCGCGCAGATTTGCGCGGGCTTTTGCTTTTGCGGACCGACCCGCCCCAAGGTGCAGGGGTCTGTTTGGCCCGCGCCAACATGCGATATGCGCCAATGATGGCCGACGCGCATCGTCGCCGCGTAGGACAATCACCCAAAGCAAAACAGCAGACATACAAAGGGAGATAGAGAGGCGGATTGATGAAAATCAATCCAAATTACGTCTTTCAAAACAACAATTTATAAGGAAATTTTGGTGCCGCTGAAGGGACTCGAACCCCCGACCCCATCATTACGAATGACGTGCTCTACCATCTGAGCTACAGCGGCCAGCGGGGCGGATATCGCCCCGTATGCGCAGCGCTTTACCACCACGTTTCGCGATGGAAAAGCAAATTCTGCGCGCGGCTTCAGGCTTTGTCTGGCACGACTTCGGCGTCGATCACCTCGGCCTGCGCGCCCTCTGCCTGTGTGGCTGTTTCGTCCGAGGCGACGTCGGCGTCCTCGACTACCTCCGCGCTGGCATCAGCGGCCTCTTGATCGCTGTTGTCCTCAATCGCGCCGACGATGAGCGGGAGCATAGCCGCCCCCGATGCGCCCATGATCTCGCTTTCTTTCGGTGTCTTCCACGCCAATGTATCGACGCCCTGACATTGATCGCAAACCGGCATCCATTCGCCGTGGACGTGATTGCAATTCTCGCACACCCATTGCGGGCCGCGCGGGGCATTGAGCGCGCGGGTGAGCCAGCCGCGCACAACGGCGTCCGCCGCGCCTTCGCCGCGGTCAATGGCCGCCATGATCGTCAAAACCCTCGCATCAGGCGAGCTCTCCAATAGATCACCCAAAGCGCGGCGGGCGGCGGGGAAGTCTTCGGCCGCGATATTCAATTCGGCCATGAGCAGCTTTGTCTCGCGGTGATCGGGTTTGATCTTGGCCAATTGCGCAAACCGTTTGATCCGCGCTTGCGGCGTCTCTTCGGGTGCGATCGCGGCAAATGCCGCGGCCAGATCGGGATGCGGCTGCGCGTCCCATGCCTTTTTTATCACCCGCACGGCATAGCGCGGTTTGCCTTGTTCGATATATCCGCGCGCCGCCATCACGGCAGCAGGGATCAAATCGGGCGAGAGCCGGTTGGCCTCGATTGCGGCTTCGCGGGCAGAAATATCATTGCCCTCGTTAAGCACGTCCTTGGCCTCGGACAGAGCCAGAACCGCATCGCGGCGCTGGTGCACATCACGCGGCAAGGTGCCGTATTTGAGCTTGGTGCGCAGCGTGGCGCGCGCACCGGCCCAATCTTGGGCGCGAGCCTGAAGTTGCAAAAGCGTGTCTTGAGTCTCGGCATGTTTGGGTTTGAGCGCCAAAGCCTTCTCGGCCAATTTGCGCGCCGTTTCCGTATCGCCGTTGGCGAGCTTTTGCTTCATGATCCCGCGCACCCCGACAAACCGCGTGCGGTCATCGGCCAAAAGCCGTTTATAGACGGTTTCCGCCTTGCGCGTATCGCCCACCATTTCGGCCGCTTGCGCGGTGATCAGGTTGGTCAACTCCGGTTTGCGCAGGTATTTTTCCGCCTTGGCCGCCTTGGCCATAGCCAGATTGCCTTCGCCCGAAGCCAAGGCCATCACGCCTTCAGAAAGCGCCTCGAACCCTTTGCGTTCGCGGTTACGGTCGAAATAGCGGGTGATCGCGGTCTCGTCGCCATTGATGAATTTCAATACCGCAATCGCAAGCGACAGCAGTTTGAGCAAAAGCCAGACCGCCGCCACAAGGACGATCATCGCCAATACGGCTTTGAGCGGTGTCAGGTTCAGCTCGATACCGCCCAGCGCGATCCGCACGCCCCCTTCCATATCCAATAGCGCAGAAGCGCCCAGCGTTGCCGCCGCCACGAGGACCACGAATAGAACTATTTTCACTACCGACCAAAGCATCGCGTTATCCTCAATTCTGGTTCAGATCTTGCGCAAGCGCATCCGCCGCCGCAACCGCGTCAAGACGGGCCTGCGCTTGGGACAGCCAATCGCCCATCACGGCCCGCGCCGCCTCGGGCAAACTGGCAAGCTCGGCCATTGTATCGTTCAACCGCCCCGCATCGAGCGCGGCCTCGGCGCGCGACAAAATCGCATCGGCATCATCGCCCTCGCGCGGCGCAAGCGAGCGCGCGCCAAGCTGCGCCTTCAAAAAGCCGGTCAATCCGCCGCCCGCGTCTGGTCCCGCATCCTTGCGCGCCTGTGCCAAAGCAGCGCGCGCCGCCGCCGGATAGCCGGCGCGCAGCGTCGCCAATGTCGGTGCGCCCTCTTGCGCCAACGCGCCAAGCGCCGCCGGTGCCTCCACGCCCGCCTCGGCCAGATCCGCAAGTGCAGGCGCAAAAGCCGATCCGCTGTCGAGCGCGGCCTGCACCCGCGCCAAAGCGGCACGCGCGAGGGTGGATTTGGCACTGTCTTCGGCGCTGGCCTCGGCCTGCGCGGCAGCGGCCGCAGCGGCGTCCAAAGCGGCGCGCTGCTCTGCCATCGAGGTTTGCAAGGCCTGAAGCTCGGCCTCATAGGCTTTCACCGCCTCGGGCGAAAGCGAAGACGACACGCCAGAGCTTTCCAATTGCGCGAGCCGCGCTTCAAGCGCCGCAGTGCGGTCCGACAAAGCCGCGATCTGCGCGCTCGCATCACCGGCTAAATCCTGCGCCTCGGCCAATCCTTGCTCCAGCGCGGATGTATCAACCGACGCAGGCTTTGCCGATTGCAACGCCGTGACATCCTCGCGTAGCGCCTCCAGCGCCGCACGATCACCCGCAGGCGCATCGAGCCACACATAAGCGGCACCAAAGCCAAGCCCTGCGGCAATCACCCCGCCCAAGAGCGCCGGAAAAAACCCGCCGCTTTGCTCGGGTGCGCCTTGGACAGTGGCCACAGCAACAGGCGCGGCAGATTGATCCGCAGCATCCGCAGATTTCGCGTCGTCGCCCGCATTCTCCTCGAGGGCCTGCGGCGCGGCAGGCGCCTGCGTTTCCTCCGTGGCATCCGCCAAATCATCTGTCTTTGCCTCAGAGGAGTTTTCGGACAGGTCCTGCGCGGGAGGCTCCGCCGCATCGGGTTCACCCATGTCCGTCGCGGCTTGAGGTGCTGGGGTAGCGTCAGCCGCAGCGGCGTCGCTGGCGCTCGGCGTATCCGCCGCTGCGCCATCCTTGCCCGTGCTGGCACCCTCACCGGCCTGTGCCGCCTTGGCCGATTTGCTTCCCGCTTTCGACTGCATCGTCTCGATCACCCCTTCGATTCCCTTAGAGGTTTGCGCCTCTGCGGCCTTGGCCTCATCGGCCTTGGTCTGCGTTTTCGCCTTCGCAGTTGGCGTCTTGGCCGCAGCGCTGCGCGCCTTTGAGGGACTCTTTGGGTTGGGCTTGCTGGGTTTTGCCACCTGTCGGACCTCTGATTCTCGAAAATACATTTAACCTGTGCTGTCTTAGCCTAATGCGGACTGGGGCGACCCTCAAGGCGCTCTGCTGCGTCACACAGTCTCTTCAGCCCCGCGAGCATGGCGTCAGACGACGGGCGATCAGCCACTTCGATGCGCGCATCACCGCGCCCGTCCAAGGCGTTAGCGGCGGCCTTGCTGATCGCGAGAACCCACATGGGGGCTGGAGATTCGCCTAAAAGCGACAACCGCGCCGCGCCCAATGGCGAGAAAACCGGCGCGATGATCACATCCGCTTGCGCCGCCTGCGCGGTCAGATCGGCCTTGTTTTGCACGCTTACCGGAACGTCGTCCTGACGATATAACACCGCCTCGTCGCAAGGGATGCCTGCCGCGCTCAATCGCTGTGCCACCCGCCCGCGCCCCTGCGCGCCGCGCAGATGCATGAGCGGGCCGTTTTGGCCTTTGGCGCAAATATCCGCGATCAATTCCTCGGCCGTTCCATCCGACGACATGGCACGCATCCCCAAATCACGCGCAGCTTGCGCCGTAACGTCGCCCACACAATAGGCAGGAATATCGCGGCTCCCCCCGCCCAAAGCATAGGCCGCAACCGCATTTTGCGAGGTAAAGACAGCGCCGCGATAGGCGCTCATATCCGGCACTGGCCCGCAGGGCACGATTTCGGCGAGCGGAAGGACCATGATCTGCGGCGCCTGCTTGCTCGCAACCAAAGCGCCGCCCTCGCCACCGTCCGACCCGTGGACATGATAGAGCGCGCGAAACTCTTGCGCAAAACGCTCGGACGCGGCGCGCGGGCGAGTGAGAAGGATCAAAGCAGACATGGCGCGCCGATATTGTTTGCAACTGCCTAAGGTGTTACCTGCCCCATAAGCGCGGCGCAACCGCGCCGCCCCTGCAACGCCAAAGGTCCCGCCGCAGATGCAACGACACAGCCTCACCCTTCTCGGCCTCGAAAGCAGCTGCGATGACACCGCCGCTGCCGTCGTGCGCGTCGGGCCGGACGGGGCCGAGGTGCTGTCCTCTATCGTCGAGGGGCAAATGGACCTGCACCGCGATTTTGGCGGCGTTGTGCCCGAAATCGCTGCCCGCGCCCATGCGGAAAAGCTCGATATCTGCGTGCGCGCGGCTCTGGATGAGGCGGCGCTGGGTCTTGGCGATCTGGATGGCGTGGCGGTCACCGCCGGTCCGGGATTGATCGGCGGCGTATTGTCGGGCGTTATGTGCGCCAAAGGCATCGCGGCGGGGGCCGGTTTGCCCTTGATCGGCGTGAACCATCTGGCAGGCCATGCTTTGACGCCGCGCCTGACCGACAACGCCGCATTTCCCTATCTGATGCTCTTGGTCTCGGGCGGGCATTGCCAGTTTCTATTGGTGCGCGGGGCGCAAGAGTTCACCCGCCTTGGCGGCACCATCGACGATGCCCCGGGTGAGGCCTTTGACAAAACCGCGCGGCTTTTGGGCCTGCCGCAACCGGGCGGTCCCTCGGTCGAGGCGGCGGCCAAATCGGGCAATCCCAAAGCCCACCGCTTTCCGCGCCCCCTGCTCGACCGCGAGGGGTGCGACATGTCTTTTTCGGGTCTCAAAACCGCGATCCTGCGCGCCCGCGACGCGCGCGTGGCCGAAGCGGGTGGATTAACCGCCCAAGACCAAGCCGATTTCGCCGCCAGCTTCCAAGCCGCCATTGCGGAGGTCTTGACCGAAAAGACCCGCCGCGCTTTGGCGCTCTACCAAGGCGAAGCCCCAGATACGCCGCTTTTGGCGGTGGCGGGCGGCGTCGCGGCCAATGGCACGATCCGCGCGGCGCTCGAAGCCCTGTGCCTTGAGCGCGGCGTGACCTTCAGCGCGCCGCCGCTGCGCCTGTGCACCGACAATGCCGCGATGATTGCCTATGCGGGCGCGGCCTTGATGGCCGAAGGTGTCCGCCACGATATGACCCTTGCCGCGCGGCCCCGCTGGCCCTTGGATCAAAACAGCGCTGCGATGCTGGGCAGCGGCAAGAAGGGAGCAAAAGCATGAGCATAGCCATTCTTGGCGGCGGTGCATTTGGCACGGCTCTGGCCGTGGCCATCGGCAAGACCCGCCCCATAACGCTTTGGGCGCGCGATGCCGCGCCTTTGCTCGAGACCCGCGAGAGCCCGCGTTTGCGCGGCGTGCGCCTGCCCGATAGCGTGACGGTGACGGCTGACCTCGACGCGGCGCTCGGCGCCGATGTGCTTCTCTTCGCTATGCCGATGCAAAGCCTTGACGGGTTTGCGGACCGGATCAAAGCGCCGCTTGCCGGAAAGGCGCTTGTGGCCTGCTGCAAGGGCATTGATCTGCACCATTTGCACGGCCCCGCCGCGATCCTTGCGCAGCATTGGCCAAGCGCCACGCCCGCGATCCTCACCGGCCCCAGTTTCGCCGCCGACATCGCGCGCGGATTGCCCACGGCATTGACCTTGGCCTGCGCCGATGCGGCCACCGCGCAGGCCTTGCAAGACCAGCTTTCGACGCCAAGCTTGCGCCTCTACCGCACGGCGGATGTGACCGGAGCCGAGCTTGGCGGCGCGCTCAAGAATGTCATCGCGATTGCTTGCGGCGCCGCCATTGGCGAGGGCATGGGCGACAGCGCCCGCGCCGCCGTCATCACCCGCGGCTTTGCTGAAATGACCCGCCTTGCCGTGCATTTGGGCGCGCGCGCCGAAACGCTCACCGGCCTGTCGGGATTTGGCGATCTGGTGCTGACCTGCACCTCCGAGCAATCGCGCAATTACCGCTTCGGGCTGTCCTTGGGGCGCGGCGATGCCTTTGATCCGGCCCTCACCGTCGAAGGTGTCAAAACCGCCGAAGCGGTCACAAAACTGGCGCGCCAAACCGGTATCGAAATGCCGATCTGCCAGATGGTTCATGAAATTTCAGGTGGCGGAATCAGCGTTGCCGAGGCTATCCAATACCTGCTCAACCGTCCCCTCAAGGAGGAATAACCCATGCTCATCGCCCTTATGGCCAAAGACAAATCCGGCGCGCTACAAACCCGCAAAGACAACCGCGACGCGCATCTGGCCTATATCGCCGACACCGGCGTTGTGGCGCAGGCCGGTCCGTTGCTCGACAGTGACGGGCAAATGGCCGGATCTTTGGTGATCCTTGATGTCGAGGACATGCAGGCGGCTGAAAGCTGGGCCGCAAAGGACCCCTATGCGCTTGCGGGTCTGTTCGAGAGCGTCACTTTGACCCAATGGAACAAGGTCATCGGGTAATGCGCTACTGGCTGTTCAAATCCGAACCGGACACGTGGGGCTGGCACGACCAGAAAGCCAAGGGCGATGCGGGCGAGGAATGGGACGGCGTGCGCAATTACCAAGCGCGCAACTTTATGCGCGAGATGGCGTTCGGAGATCGCGGATTTTTCTACCATTCGCAAAAGGAAAAAGCCGTGGTCGGCATTGTCGAGGTCTGCGCCCCCGCCCACCCCGACAGCAGCACCGATGACCCGCGCTGGGACTGTGTCGATATCCGCGCCGTCGCCGATATGCCCCGTCCGGTCACCTTGGCCGAGATCAAGGCCGAGCCGCGTCTTGCCGGTATGGCCCTTGTCAAATCCGCCCGCCTGTCGGTGCAGCCGGTGAGCGAAGAGGAATGGCAAATCGTTTGCACGATGGGCGAATTTGCGGGCTAGGGTCATTTGGCCTGCGGAACATGATTTTGCTGGCGCGCGCTCTATCCCTATGCCAGTTTTCCATTCGAGGATCGCGCACGGACAGGCGCGATGAGAGGGAGAGAGACCATGGCGAACGCACCGCGCGAGATGATGAAACATGTGATGAACCGGCCCGAATGGCTCGGCAAACTGCGCGAGGACATTCTCGAGCCGGACCTGCCGATCATCGACCCGCATCATCACCTTTGGGATCGTCTGGGCCCTTATTTTTGCGACGAGTTGCTCGCCGATCTGACCTCTGGTCACAACGTCAAGGCGTCGGTTTTTATCCAATGCCGCTGGGCGCATAAGACCGATGGGCCGGAGCATCTGCGCCCTGTGGGCGAGACGGAATTCGTCGTCGGCGTGGCTGAAGAGGCCGCCGCGAAAAACCCCGCCATAAATGCCTGCGGGGGCATCGTCGCCTTTGCCGACCTGACCAAACCCGACCTTCTGGACGAGACGATCGAGGCGCATAAAGCCGCCGCAAAGGGCCGCCTGCGCGGTATCCGCCATATCACCGCCGTGGACCCCGGATTTGACGACGCGCTGCCCGATATTAAACCGCGGCTGATGATGCAGGAGGATTTTCGCGCAGGCTTTGCCAAACTCGCGGGCCACGGGCTGAGCTTTGATGCGTGGCTCTATCATCCGCAGATCGCGGAATTCACCGATCTGGCGCGCGCGCATCCTGAAACGGTAATGGTTCTGGATCATTTTGGCGGGCCGCTTGGCGTCGGCCCATACCGCGGGCGCGGCGACGACGTATTCGCCGATTGGAAAGCCTCGATGAGCGAACTGGCGAAATGCCCCAATGCCCGTGTCAAATTGGGCGGGCTGGCGATGGATGTGAACGGGTTCGATTTGCATCTGCATCCCCTGCCGCCGTCTTCGGGGGAAATGGCCCGGCTTTGGCGGCCCTATATGGAAACCGCGATCGAGTTGTTCGGCGCAGACCGCTGCATGTTCGAAAGCAACTTCCCCGTGGATCGCGGTGCTTGCGATTATCCGGTCCTGTGGAACGCGTTCAAACGCATCGCCGCAGGGGCCAGTGCCAATGAAAAAGCCGCGCTATTCCATGACACTGCGGCCAAGGTCTATCGCCTTTGAACTAAAGCCCGTTTTTTAAAAATCTCCCTATCCTGCGGATGTTAAGCACACAGTAAGCGCGCCGCTGATACCTCTGGCCTCGGGTGAAAAACGAGGTGGTGAGATGAGCGGACAAAGCAATGTCGCGCCGATAATCATTAAGCGCAAAAAGGTCATCGCTGGTGGGCACCACGGCGGTGCTTGGAAGGTCGCCTATGCCGACTTTGTGACTGCGATGATGGCCTTTTTCTTGTTGATGTGGCTGTTGAACGCGACGACCGAAAAGCAACGCAAAGGCATTGCCGACTACTTCTCTCCGACGATCCCGATCAACCGCGTATCGGGCGGCGGCGACGGGGCCTTTGGCGGCGATAGCGTGTTTTCCGAATTCACCCTGCCCAAGAACGGCACAGGCGCGACCAACCTGCGCCCGACACCGCAAGCGCAGGCGCGCGGCGAAAGCGGCGTCACCGCAGAAGGCGAGAACCGCGCCGCCGAGGACGCCGCCTTCAAAGAGATGGAAGCCGCCTTGATGGGGCGCGGCGGCGAAAGCATGGCCACGCAAGAACAGCTCAAACACATCGTGACCCGCGTCACCGACGAAGGGCTGGTGATCGAGCTCTTCTCGCTTGAGGGCGCGCCGCTCTTTGACCCTGACACCGATGCACCGACCGCTTTGCTCGAAGATCTGGCGCGGATGCTCGCCAAGATCACCAAGCTGGTCGAAAACCCCGTCGCGGTCGAAGGCCATGTGCGCGCGCAACCTGTTGTCGTGGCCAAAAATCCGGTCTGGGAGGTGTCGACCCGACGCGCCGATGCCATGCGCGCCATGATGGAAGCACAGGGTATGAGCCGCAGCCGCGTTCAGCGCGTGACCGGACATGCCGACCGCGAACCCGCCGTGGGCAATACGATGGCCCTGCGCAATGACCGGCTTGAGGTCACTTTGCTGCGGCAAAACCTCTAGGCAGGCGAAAGACCGATACAGCAGACAGCTTAAATTGTCCGCAAATCGCGCCGCCCGCCTATGGCGGCGCGAGTCCCCACGCAAAGAACGGCGCGGTGAAACCATCAAACCTCTGAGAAACAAGCGGATTTAAAGGATACCCGCGGATTGCCGCAGGCCTTTGAGAACCGCGATGGGTCGGGGTGTTTGAAATAGGTCGAATTTTACCTATTAGCCGCCTGTTAAGCGAAGCGCCCTAATGCTGGAGCCCAGACGAATGGGTTGATGCAGCAGAAAGGCGTATCGTATGACTATTTCCTCCTCGCTCAATGCCGGTGTGGCGGGCCTTCAGGCCAACGCAACGCGGCTTGCGACGATTTCCGACAACATCTCGAACTCGGCCACCTATGGCTACAAACGCATGGAGGCGGATTTTCACTCGATGGTGATTTCCTCGACCGGCGGCACCTATTCCGCAGGCGGTGTGCGCACCACGACGCAGCGGTTGATCGACGAAAGCGGCGCGCTGGTATCGACCTCCAACGCCACCGATCTGGCGGTGCGCGGCCGCGGCATGTTGCCCGTCTCGCAAGCCACCGAAGTCGAGGTCGCCAATGGCGACACACAAATGTTCCTGACCACCACAGGATCGTTCCGCACCGACGCCGAAGGCTACCTGCGCTCTGAATCGGGTCTGGTTCTTATGGGTTGGCCTGCGGATCCGGACGGGACGATCCCGACATACCCGCGCGATACATCCGACGGTTTGGAGCCGATCCAGATCAATGTGAACCAGTTCTCCGGCGAGCCGACGACCAATATGGCTTTGGGCGTCAACCTGCCCGCCACCGACACCGACGCAGGATCGGTCAACGACCCTTGGGAGCTTTCGGTCGAATACTTCGATAACCTTGGCACCTCCGAGAGCATCAACATCGAATTCACCGCCACCGTTCCGGCCACCGGATCATCTAACGAATGGACGATGATCATGCGCGACTCGGCCACGGGGGCGACCGTCATCGGCGAATACACCCTGACCTTTGACGACAGCCGCACCGCAGGCGGCACGCTCAATGCGGTGACAACAACCACCGGCGGCGCCTATGACGCCGTCACCGGCTCGATTATCGTCAACGTCGACGGCGGCCCGATGGAGATCAACATCGGCAAACTCGGCGATGCTGATGGTCTGACCCAACTCTCCGACAGCTTCGCCCCCGTATCGATCAGCAAGGACGGATCGCCCGTCGGCAATATGACCGGCGTCGAGGTCGATGCGAACGGCTATGTCCACGCCTTCTTTGACACCGGTATCACCCGCACCATCTATCAGGTGCCGCTGGTCGATCTGCCCAACCCGAACGGCATGGTCGCGCTGGACCACCAGACCTACCTGCCCTCGCCCGAAAGCGGCTCCTACTTCTTGTGGGATGCAGGCGACGGCCCGACCGGTGACATCGTGGCCTTCGCGCGCGAGGAATCGGCCACCGATGTGGCGGGCGAATTGACCGCCATGATCCAGACCCAGCGCGCCTATTCGTCGAACGCCAAAGTCATCCAGACCGTCGACGAGATGCTGCAAGAGACCACCAACATCAAACGTTGATCGGCTGACACGCGTCGGTGTGCGGGCCTAGCCCCGCGCACCGCCCTCCTTTTGATATCTGTGCAACTGGCGCGATCCGCGCTCTTTGAGAGGCCAAGACATGTCTATTTCCGGCGCCTTAAACAACGCCCTCACCGGCTTGACCGCTGCGACCCGCGCTGCAGAGGTCGTGTCTTCCAACCTGTCAAACATCATGACCGACGGCTATGGGCGGCGCGAAATATCGCAATCGCCGCGCGTCACCGGATCAACCGGCGGTGTGCAAGTCAACGGGGTGAACCGCCTTGTCGATCCCGCACTTTTAAGCGACCGCCGTTTCGCCTCCTCGGACTATAGCAACACCGACACGACCGCCGCCTTTCTGGGCCGTGTCGAGACATTGCTCGGCACGCCCGAGGACGAATATTCGCTCTCCTCTCGGATCGCGTCGTTCGAGACCAGCATCGTCGCCGCCGCCTCGCGCCCAGAATCGACCGAACGTCTCGACGAGGTCGTGCTGCGCGCGGGAAATGTTGCCGAAACGATCAAAGGCATCTCCGACGGGCTTCAAGACATGCGCCGCGAAGTTGACACCGAAATCGCCGATACCGTGGACCGGTTGAATATCTCGCTCGAACAGGTGCGCGATCTCAATGTGCGCATCTCCTCGGCGCAACATCAAGGCAAGGAAACCGCCTCGCTCGAAGATCTGCGCCAAAGCGTCATTGATACCATCGCCGAACTCATTCCCGTGCGCGAAGTGCCGCGCGACCGCGGCGCCGTGGCGCTCTTCACGCCAGGCGGTGCCATCCTCGTGGACAGCAGCGCCGCCGAGCTCAGCTTTACCGCGTCCAATGTGATCATGCCGCATATGACCATCGAAAACGGGCTCTTGTCCGGACTGGAAATCAATGGCCGCGCCGTGCGCACCGATAGCGAACGCAGCCCCATCGCGGGCGGCAAACTTGGCGCGCTGTTCGAAATCCGCGACGAGATTGCCACCGATATGCAGGCGCAGATCGACGCCGTCGCGCGCGATCTTGTCGAACGTTTCGAAGACCCGACCCTCGACGCCACGCGGGCGCTTGGCGATCCGGGCCTGTTCACCGACCAAGGCGCGGCCTTTGTCACCACCGACGAGATCGGACTTGCCGGACGGTTGCAAATCAACGCTGCGGTCGATCCCTCCGTTGGCGGCGGCTCGTGGCGCATTCGCGACGGGCTTGGCGCCGCCGCACCCGGATCGGTGGGCGATGCGAGCTTGCTGCAAGACCTCAGCGCCACCATGAGCGCCCTGCGCACGCCCTCCTCCGGCGGCTTTGGCAGCGCCGCGCGCTCCTCTTCGGGGCTGGCCTCCAGCTTGCTCTCCTCTGTCGGCTTCGACCGGCAAATCAAAGAAACCCAAATGACCTTCGCTAGCACCCAGTTCAATGAACTCAAGACCATGGAACTGCAAAACGGCGTCGATTCCGACTATGAAATGCAACGCTTGATGCTCATCGAACAGGCCTATGCCGCAAATGCGCGGATGATCGAAACGGTCGATGAGCTGATGCAAAACCTTCTGAGGCTGTAACCCATGTCCCAAATGACCGTAGGCGATATGGCCGCGCACTTCATGCTGCGCCGCCACAACGTAGACCTCAAAATGAATATGACCCAGTTGACCGAGGAATTGGCCAGCGGGCGCACCGCCGATGTGGCAGAGCATCTGGGCGGCAATTACAGCTACCTCAACGATATCGAACACGGGATGAACCTGCTCAAAGGCTATCAAACCGCCACGGGCGAAGCCGGTATTTTCACCGGCGCCATGCAAACCGCCTTGGAAACCGTTCAAGTGCAAAGCTCCGATCTGGCGGCCGATCTGGTTCTCGTGGCCAGCTCTGCGATCCCTTCGGTGCTCAACAGCGCCTCCGCCGATGCACGCACGCAATTTCAATCGCTGGTCAGCGCGCTCAATACCAGCGTCGCGGGGCGCTCGCTTTTTGCAGGCGTTGATGTGGATGCCGCGCCGCTCACGACGGGGGATGCGATGCTTGCGGACCTGCGCACGGCGCTGACCTCTGCGGGTGCGGCCTCGGTGGGCGATGTCCAAGCGGTGCTCGACGACTATTTCGACACGGCGGGCGGCGGATTTGAAACCACGGGCTACCAAGGCTCGACCACCGGTCTTGCCCCATTCTTGCTGGGCGAGGGTGAAAGCGTCGATCTCGATCTGCGCGCCGACAACCAAGCCTTCCGAGACCTGCTCAAAGCCACAGCAAAAGCCGCGCTCGCCACCGATGCAACGCTTGGATACGCCAGCCCGATGCAGGCGGATTTGCTGCGCGGCGCGGGCGAGGACCTGCTGACCGGACAATCGGGGCTGACGGCCATTCGCGCCGATCTGGGCTATGCCGAGGCGCGCATCGACGAAAGCAAGGCCCGCCTTGCCACCGAAAAAACCGCCCTCGAATATGCCAAGGGCGAGTTGATCGGCATTGACCCCTACGAGACCGCAACGCGGCTAGAGAACGCGCAATACCAGCTCGAAACCCTCTACACGGTCACCGTGCGCATGTCGCGCCTCTCGCTGATGGACTTCATGTGATGATGAACCTCAAAGCCCTTTTGCGCCTGCTCGCCCCGCTGACCCTGATCGCGGGCCTTACCGCGACGCTCGCCTCGGCCAGCCCGATCCGCATCAAGGATCTGGTGGAATTTGACGGGGTGCGCGGCAATGATCTTGTCGGTTACGGCCTTGTTGTTGGCCTCAACGGCACCGGCGACGGATTGCGCAATGCGCCCTTTACCGAAGAGATCATGTCCAACATTCTCGAACGGCTTGGCGTCAATGTCACCGGTGAGCAATTTCGCCCAAAAAACGTCGCGGCGGTCTTGGTCACGGCCAGCCTGCCGCCCTTTTCCCGCGCGGGCAGCAGCATCGACATCACCGTGTCGGCCATCGGTGACGCCAAAAGCCTGCTTGGCGGCACTTTGGTCATGACCCCGCTCAACGCCGCGGACGGTCAAATTTATGCCGTAGCCCAAGGCACGATCATCGCGGGCGGTGTGTCCGCACAGGGCGACGCAGGCGGTGTGGTGCAAGGCGTGCCCACCGCAGGGGTGATCCCCTCGGGCGCACGGGTCGAGCGCGAGATCGCTTTCGACTTCACCGCGCTCAATTCGCTGCGCCTTGCGTTGCGCGAGCCGGATTTCACCACCGCAGGGCGTATTGAAAAAGCCATCAACCGCGATTTCGGGCGGGGCGTTGCGGTGATGCTGGACGCCGGCACCGTGCGCCTTGATATCACCGCCACGCGCATGCCTTCGCCCGCCCACGCGCTTGGCCGCGTTGA
This sequence comes from Litorivita sp. NS0012-18, assembly GCF_040371945.1. Lineage (NCBI taxonomy): Bacteria > Pseudomonadati > Pseudomonadota > Alphaproteobacteria > Rhodobacterales > Paracoccaceae > Litorivita > Litorivita sp. NS0012-18. The sequence continues at coordinate 1,525,960 of NZ_BAABWS010000001.1, forward strand.
GAACATTCTTGTCGAGCCGGAGCGCAAAGCACGGGTGGTGGTGGATCAAGCCTCAGGCACTATCGTGATGGGCGCCGATGTGCGCATCAGCCGCGTTGCAGTGTCCCAAGGCAACCTGACGCTCAAGATCGAAGAAAAACCCATCGTGGTGCAGCCTAACCCTTTCTCGGACGGGCAAACCGTTGTGGTGCCGCGCACGGATGCGCAAATTCAAGAAGAGCCAGGCATCGGATTGGCCGAAGTGCGGCCTGGAACCTCGCTCTCCGAAGTCATCTCGGGCCTGAACGCGCTTGGGGTCTCACCGCGAGACATGATCGATATCCTCAAGAGCATCAAAGCCGCCGGCGCGCTGCATGCCGAGTTCATCGTGCGCTAGCCACCGGCAGAATCTCATCCCTCGCACCACCAACTCGCGGCCCTCTTGTTTATCCAAGGGGGCCGCATTGTATTTGCCCCCGTGTCATCTCAACACCGATCAGATGAGCCGCATGTCATCGCGCCGATCCGAGGGAGGGGCTGCGCGAAAAGTCCCGCCAGCCACAAAGACCACCCACGCAAAACGCCGCTCTCACGATGTGAGGCGGCGCTTTGAAGGCGTGAAACCAAAGGTCGCGATCTAGAAGTAGCTGCGCACCAAGGCACTGGCGATAAGGCTCCACCCATCCGCGATGACAAAGAAAGCCAATTTGAACGGCAAAGAGACAATCGCGGGCGGCACCATCATCATCCCCATCGACATGAGCACCGCGGCGACGACAAGATCGATGATCAAGAAGGGCAAAAACACCAAAAACCCGATCTGGAAGGCGCGCGAAATTTCCGAGAGCAAAAAGCTGGGCACAAGGACCGACAGTGGCGCATCCGGCCCCGCGACGATCTCGTCACCGCCCGGGCGCAAGGATGCCATTGCCGAAAACGTATCGCCGTCCAGGCGCGCCGACATGAAGGTGCGGAATGGGGCCAGAGTGCGGGTAAAGGCCTCCTCGACCTCGATCTGCTCGTTGAGCAGCGGGTCAATGCCGGTTTCCCACGCGGCGGTGAAAACCGGCTCCATCACGAAATAGGTCAAGAAGAGCGCCAAAGAGATGATCAGCATATTTGGCGGGGATTGCTGTAGGCCGATGGCTTGGCGCAGGATCGACAGGACGGTGACCAAAAACGGAAAACAGGTCACCATAATCGCCAATCCCGGTGCGAGGCTGAGCACCGTGATCAATACGATCAACTGGATCGAGCGCGCGCTCACCGATCCGCCATCGCCAAGGTTGAGCGAAATTTCCTGCGCGGCGGCAGGGGCGGCGGTAAGGGCCAGAAGGCTGGCCGCGATCACTGCGGCCCGCCAGAGTCCTTCTGGACTCCTGAAAGGGGCTTGGGTCATTACAATCCGTTCTGCAGATCCGCAACTTCGGTCAAACGCACCGCCAATTGCCCTGCCTGATCGCCTTCCAGTTCCTCAAGCTCGCCGCGGGCAATAAGCCGGTCCCCGACGAAAAGCTCGACCGGATCCTCGACGCGGCTGTCAAGCGGCAGCACGGCATTGGCGCCCATCTTGAGCAGATCGCGGATCAACGGCCGCGCCTTGCCAACGGAAATCGTGATCTCGATCGGGACCGAGGTGAAGGGGCTGGAAAGATCCGTTGCGCCGGTCTTCGGCGCCTCGCTGGCGTCATCCATTGACGACCTCCTTTTGATGTTCGTGGAAGAAGCCCGACACGGCCTGCCCGATCGCGGACAGGACCTCGCCAAGGTCGATTTGCTTTTCGGTCTCGTCGAATTTCAACAAGGCCTGTGTTTCGGACAGGGAGGCGTCCTCTGTGATGGCCACGGGAAACCCGAACTCTTGCTTGAGCAAGCCTGCAACAGCCGGTTGATTTGCAGACGACACGCGCACTTCGATGCCGGTATCGCCCGTCGCTTTCACCATCTCTTGCAATTGCTCGATCACCCGCAGCCCCAAGGTTTGCTGTGCCATTTCCGGCAGAACCGTTTCGACGATCTGGCTCAGAAGCGGGTTCATCGATTTGAGGATATGCGCGTAGGCTTCGCGGTAGGTGAAGGACAGGTCTTGCAGATTGCGGGCAAACTCTTCGGAGATCTGAACGGCGGTGTTGTTTTGCGCCTTGAGCGCATCATCCCACCCCGCCTTATACCCCTGCTCGAAAGATTCAAGCCGTTGTTCTTCGAGCGAAACATCCGTCATCGCAATAGAAGAGCGGCTGGCAGATTTGTTTCCGAAGTCCTCAAGCAAATGCGAAATCGACATTATGCATTCTCCTCTTTGTCTTCGAGCCAGCTGCGTAGAATTTCAACGGTCTCTTCTTGGCGCTCGCCAATCATATTGCGCAGCCGTGTGACGGGATCATCGTTGCTCATCCCTCCGCCACCGAAATCCCCCAGATCCGGCAGACCGCCGTCGTCGAACTCCGACATCGTCGCCAAAGAGGGAATTTCGAAGTCGCCGTCATCGATCTCGCCGGTCAAAGGCGACATTGCGCCCTCGTCGGCGTCGCTCGGCGGGGGCAAGGCGGCACTCGCCCCTTCGGCTTCACGTGACAGGACCGGCTTGATCACAAACAGACCAAGGATCAGCGCCACAATGGCCAGAACCGCCATCTGAATGATCGACATGATGTCGAGGTTCATCTTATCGAGGAAGGAAACCGAGCTTTCGGTGCCTGCGGGCACAAGCGGCTCGAACTCCATCGATTTCATCGTGATGACATCGCCGCGCTCGGGGTCAAAACCCACTGCCGCAGAGACCAGCTCGCGCAGGGCGTCCAACTCCGCATCAGGGCGCGGGATAAACACCTCGGCGCCGGCATCATCGGTGCCTTTGGTGCCGTTGACCAAGACCGCCAAGGTCAGGCGCTTCACCGCTCCGGGTTGCCGCACGATCTCGCGGCGCGTTTCGGAAACCTCGTAATTGACCCGTTCGCGCGTCTCGCTGTTCTGGCTTTGCGAGCTGTCCGTGCCCGCGCCGTCGCCTTCGGGCAAGTTGGACGCCACGGTGACATCGCCGCCGCCTTGATCCTTGGAGGTGTTCGAGCGTTCTTCAGTATCGGTGCTGATTGCGACACGGCTTTCCGGATCAAAACGGTGCTCGGAGATTGATTCGCTCTCGGTGACGGTATCGACGCTCACCTCGACCACGGCATTGCCGAAGCCCACGCGCGCTTCCAAAAGGCGTTGCACCCGCTCGCGCAACATCTCCGCGCGGTCTTCGCCAACATTTTGCGGCGCGGCATCTTCGGCGGCACCGATCAACGCGCCGCTGCCATCAATGACCGAAACATCCTCAGGCGACAGGCCCGCGACCGCCGAAGCGACAAGATATTTCAGCGCCCGCGCGTGGCTGGCGGAAATCGGTCCGCCCGAAGCGGTGACCGAAACCGAAGCGGTCTGGCGCACATCGCGTTGGAACGGGTTGGATCCGGCATTTGCCAAATGCACCCGCGCATTTGAAATATGCGGGCTGGACACAATCGTGCGGGCCAATTCGCCCTCTTTCGCGCGCCAATAGGCGGCGTCAAACATTTGCGATGTGGTTCCAAAACCCGACAGCCCGTCGAGCAACTCATAGCCTTGGCTCGATTGCGTCGGAAGGCCTTCGCTGGCCAATGTCATACGCAATTCGTCGCGCTGCCCTGATTCGACAAAAATCGCTCCGCCGCGCACTTCGTAGATCACTCCGCGCTGCTCCAAAGAGCGGACAACCTCGCCCGCCGGCCCGCTTTCAAGGCCCGCATAGAGCAAGGTCATGCTGGGCGCCGCGGCCATACGGGACAGGAACAAGACCGCAGCAAACATCGCCACAGTCGCCAAGATCACTGTCATGCGGCGGCGCGTATCTAGGGCGGACCATACGTTGATGAGTTGCTGCAATTCTTTGCCTCCTATGCCGTCGGCCTTCTGACCGGACGTGTTCTCATGTTTCGCCGATCAGACTTAACAATCGGTTAGTCCCTGAGCGGCTATACGAGGATTATTGAGAAATGCAGGAAAACAGCATGGCCGAGACAGAAACACCCGCAGAAGGCGATGAAGACGCGCCGAAAAAATCTTCCAAAATGCCTTTGATTATTGGGTTGGTACTGGCATTGGCGGGCGGCGGCGGCGGCTTCTTCGCCGTCTCGTCAGGCATGATTCTCGGCGGCGACACGCAGGCCGAAGAAGAGGCCCACGCAGAAGAAGAAACGCCGGCCGAAGCCCTGCCGGATGTGGCATTTGTCGCGGTCGAGCCCTTGGTGATCTCTCTGAGCGGCCGTTCGGAAAACCACCACTTGCGCTTTCGCGCACAGCTTGAAGTGCCAAGCAAATACCAGGCGGACGTAGAAACGCTCCTGCCGCGCGTCGTGGACGTGCTCAACAGCTACCTGCGGGCTTTGGAGACCGGTGATCTGACCGACCCCTCTGCCTTGGTGCGCTTGCGGGCACAAATGCTGCGCCGTGTTCAGATCGTCACAGGCGAAGGCCGCGTGAACGATCTTTTGATTATGGAATTCGTCGTCAACTAGAAGGGTGACACTTATGGAGATGATTGCAGATATCCTGCTGGTGACCGGCGCGCTTGGCGCGGGCCTCTATTGCTTTGTTCTGGCGCGGCGGCTGAGCCGCTTCAACGATCTGGAAACCGGCGTTGGCGGCGCGGTGGCGGTGCTGTCGGCGCAGGTCGATGATTTGACCAAAACCCTCGCCGCTGCCCAACAAACCGCCGTGGCTTCGACCCGCTCGCTCGACGGGTTGACGGATCGCGCCGAGGGGGTGGCCAAACGATTGGAACTCTTGGTCGCCTCCATGCATGACCTGCCCGATCCCGCGGTGCGCCCCGCTGCCCCGCAACCCGCTCCGCAACAGATGCAGCCCGCCGCAGCCCCACAACCGGCGCCCCAGCCGGTCCCGCAGCCCGTGCCCGAGCCGCAATTCACCGCATCTGAACCCACGCCCCTGCAACCCGCCGCGGCCTCCGCGCCAGAGCAACCCGCCGAGCCGGTCTTTATGCGCCATTCCGCCGCTGCCGGAGGGCGCTAAGAATGCGCGCGTCCAAGAAAGCCGCAAAAGCAGCGGCCAAAACCGCGCCTAAAGCAGGCGCCAAGCCCAAAGCGCGCAAACGTCGGCGCACCGGTCGCGGCACGCTATTGATCATCGCCAGCCTGCTGATCGGATCAGCCATGATTCGTATCGGTGGCGACGCGGGCAAGGCCTTTGCCGTTGAGAACAAGAAAGACGCGCCAACGAGCGACACCCTCGCTGCGACCCCTGCCGAGGGATGTGCGCCGTCGCCGGATATGGCCGAGATGCTCAAACTCTTCCAAACCCGCGAAGAGCGATTGAAAACCCGCGAAGCGCAGATGCAAGAGCGGATGCAAGCGCTGGCCGTTGCCGACGAGCAAATCGCGAACAAAATGGCAGAACTGACCGCTGCGGAGGCCGCTCTGCGCGAGACTTTGGCACTTGCCGATAGCGCCGCAGAAACCGATATCACCACACTCACAGCCGTCTATGAGAACATGAAGCCCAAAGATGCTGCCGCTTTGTTTGAGGAAATGGACCCTGATTTTGCAGCGGGATTCTTGGCACGCATGCGTCCCGACGCCGCCGCAGGTATCATGACCGGACTATCCCCCACCGCCGCCTATACGATCAGCGTCGTGCTCGCCGGTCGCAACGCCAACGTGCCAAAACAGTAAAAATCTGCACGGCGCAGAGGCTTTCTTAACGCTCGGCTGTCACAGTCGGATCAAACCAAAATCGGGTGGAGCACCAGCATGTTCGGTATCATTGGCATCGGCGTCATTTTCGCGATGGTCTTCGGCGGATATATTCTTGCCGGCGGCAAGATGGGGATCATCATCAAAGCGCTGCCGTTCGAATTGATGATGATCGGCGGCGCGGCGATCGGTGCATTTTTCATCAGCAACGATATCGGCGGCATCAAACATACGATGAAGGATGTCGGTAAGGTCTTTAAAGGCCCGAAATGGAAACATGACGATTACCGAGATCTTCTTTGCCTGCTCTTCGAATTGATCCGTCTGGCGCGGCAAAACCCTGTCGCCATCGAAGAACATATCGAAGACCCCGAAAGCTCGTCGATCTTTTCCAAATACACCAAGATCATGAGTGACGCCGAAGCGGTGAACCTGATCTGTGACACGCTGCGCTCGGCCTCGATGAATTATGACGACCCGCATCAGGTCGAAGAAGTGCTCGAAAAGCGGATGGAGGCAAACCTGCACCACGCGCTGCACGGCTCGCATGCCTTGCAGGTGATGGCCGACGGTCTGCCCGCGCTCGGGATTGTTGCGGCGGTTTTGGGTGTGATTAAAACCATGGCGTCGATCGACCAGCCGCCCGAGGTCTTGGGCAAGATGATCGGCGGCGCGCTCGTCGGCACATTCTTGGGGGTGTTTCTTGCATACGGTATCGTAGGGCCGTTTGCCACCAAGGTGAAAGACGTGGTCGAAGAAGACGGACATTTCTATCAGTTGATCCGCGAGGTTCTCGTCGCCAACCTGCACAACCATGCGACCAATATTTGCATCGAAGTCGGGCGCCAGAACACACCGTCCCATTGCCGCCCGAGCTTTTCGGAACTTGAAGAAGCCCTTAAGGCGCTCAAATCGGAGGCAGCATGATCCGGATCGGATTTGCACTCTTGCTCTTGGCGCTTGGCGCCTTGCCCGCTGCCGCGCAGCGGGTCAACGTGCTTGGCGGCGAGCATGCGGATTTCACACGACTGGTCTTCTATCTTCCCGACGCCACCGAATGGCGTCTGGAGAAAATGGGCGACAGCCGCATTTTGCGTTTCGAGCGCGACGGGCTCACCTTCAACACCGCGCAAGCCTTTGACAAAATTCCGCGCAGCCGGATCACGGCGTTGCGCCCGATTGAGGGCGAGAGCGGGGTCCGGCTGGATCTTGCCTGTGACTGCCCGATCGAGGGCTATTATGTCGGACGCCGGTATCTGGTGCTTGATATCTCCAACGGCGCCCCCAACGCTGCGCCGCCGCCGCCCGCCGCCCCCACTGTTGCCGCCGCCGAAGCCGCCGCGCAGGCTCAAACTCCGCGCGAGGGCACCCGAGAGACACGCCGTCCGTCTTTGGAATACTTCCCGCTCGACACCGCTGCGGTGCAAACGCCATTTCGTCTGGGCTTTGGCATCTCGATGGGCGAAGTCGAAGAACCTGCCGTCCCGCTTCGCCCCGAGCCAAGCGAGACCCAAAATTCGGCAGATCAATATACAACCATGCGCGAGGAAGACCTTGGCCGGTTGCAGCGGGTCCAAGAGGCGCAAGATCGCTTGATTGAGCAGATCAGCCGCGCCGCCACACAGGGCCTTTTGGTGCCGCGCAAAACCACCACAAGCGCCCTGCGCCCGAGCGGCCAGAATGGTGCCGCGGGGCAAGACGCACAGGGCGAGGCGGGTCAAAACCCCCATGACGCGCCCATGAGCGCGGAAGAAGCGCTGCAAGAAGCCATGAACCATATCAACCTCAAGGCCGAAACCAGCGTCGATCGCGATTTGATGCGGATGATTGGTGAATTGCCCTTGGCGAAAAACGGACAAAAATGCCTCGACGGCGGGGATATCGACATCGGCAAATGGGGCGATCCGGAGATCACTTTTGGCCGCGCGGTTGGCAAAGTGCGCGCGCGCTTGCTTGGCGAGTTTGACAAACCCGACCCGAAGGCCGCCGGTGATCTGGTCCGCCTCTACCTTCACTACGGATTTGGCGCCGAAGCTCTCGCTGCGGCGCAAATGTTGGACCCCAAGGCCAAAGAAACCAGCGTTTACCATACCCTCGCGCAGATCATGGAGCGCGGATTTGATCCGAGTCTCGGCCTGATCCACAGCCAGATGCAATGCGACACACCCGTCGCGCTTTGGGCCATTCTCGCCCATGAGGCACTGCCCGCGGCGGCCGGCCCCGATGTCTCCGCTGCGCTGCGCACGTTTTCGGGCCTGCCGCTGCACCTGCGCGTCCACCTCGGCCCAATGCTCAGCCAACGGTTCTTGGCCGCAGGTATGAAGGATGAGGCCGAGCAGGTCCTGCGCCTTTTGGAGCGAGGGACCGATGCGCCCGATGCCAAGGCCCATATGGCGCGCGCCGAGTTGGAACTGGCCAAAGGCGAGGTGGAGCCTGCGGAGAAAACTCTCGACACCGTGGTTTCGTCCAACACCGAGCAATCGCCCGAAGCCCTCGTCAAACTGATCGACACCAAATTGGCACGCGGTGAGCAAATCTCGCCCGAAATGGCCGACCTTGCGGGGGCCTATGCCTTCGAGCAACGCGAAACCGCCTTGGGGGACGGGCTGCTCCGCGTCAATACTTTGGCTTTGGCGGATGCGGGTAAATTCCACGAGGCTTTCAAACAGTTGCGACAATTCAAGTCGGGGGCCGCGCCCGAAGCTTACCACGCTGTGCGCTCGCAGGCTGTCGGCATCTTGACTCAAAAAGCCGCAGATATGACCTTCTTGGAAATCGCGGTGGCGCAACAATTTGACCACATCGCAGAACTCACGCCAGAGGTGGCCAACAGCGCGGCACGGCGGCTTATCGCCCTTGGCTTTGCCGCCCCCGCAGACCGGTTCTTGGAGCCCAGCGCCGATGGCCCAGCCGGACGCGAGCGCCGGATTTTGCGTGCCCGCGCCGCGCTCTTGGATGGCCGCCCTCTGCGCGCCGAAGCAGATGTTATCGGGCTTGACGGTGCAGATGCAGACGAAATTCGTGCGCAAGCCCGCGCCCTGACCGGCGATCATGCCGCCGCGACAGAAGCCTTTCTGGCCCTCGACGATCCGGAGCAAGCCAAACGGCAAGCCTGGCTCGCCGGATCATGGGACAGCGTGCAAACCGTGGCCGAGGGCCCGATGGCAGAGGCCGCCGCGCTCATGGTCGCGGCCGATGCCCCGCCCCCAGCGCAACAATCCGAACCCCAAGGCGTCTTGGCCCGCAACCGCGCGCTTTTGGAGCAAAGCGCAGACGCGCGCGCGCTTCTTGACGGGTTGCTCGACGATCTGCGCGTCGACAACGCGCGCGCAGAATAATCCACAAGAAATCCGACACTTCGACGTGATTGACGCGAGATTCATCGCGCCTCGTTACCGATTGGTAAGACCCCGCGCCTATCGTGAACCTTGAGCAGCAAAACGCGCATCAAGGATGGTAGAATGTCATCAGTTCAGGCCCGCGCCCCGTATGTAACGGTGGCGCATTTTCCCTCCCATATCTTTCGCCGCTCCTGCGGCTTTGCGGCGCGCTTTGCCCTGCTGGCGCTAGGTGTTCTATCGCTTATGGCCGCGCCGCAAATCGCGCGTGCGTCCAACGACGTCGCGGCGATTTGTGATGCCGCCGCCAAAACCGTCAGCCGCGAATCGGGTGTTCCCGTCTCGGTGCTGCAAGCCATCACACGCACCGAAACCGGCCATAAGCGCGGCGGCAAAATCCGCCCTTGGCCATGGACCGTGAATATGGAGGGCACCGGCAAATGGTTCGACAATGAAGACGAAGCGCGCGCCTATGTGTTTCGCCACTTCAAGCGCGGCGCGCGCAGCTTTGATGTCGGCTGCTTTCAAATCAACTACAAATGGCACCACAAGAATTTCAGCTCCATCGAAGAGATGTTCGAGCCGATGGCCAACGCGCGCTACGCGGCCAAATTCCTGCGCGAGCTGTATCAAGAGACCGGAAGCTGGACCAATGCCGCGGGAGCCTATCACTCGCGCACGCCGAAATATGCCAACAAATATAAGGCACGCTTCGAGAAATTCCGTGCGGCCATGACCAATACGCCGCCCGATGTCGGCGAATTTCAACCGCGCGAGACGCGGGTGGACCCCGCCCCCGTTGCCATTGCCGATGCCTCGCCCGTGCGGCGTCAAAAACCGCGCGGTCCGAACAATTTTCCGCTTTTGCAATCCGGCGCGACGGGAGGGCTTGGCTCCTTGGTGCCCATCTCACGCGGCGGATCGAGCCTCTTTGCTCCGCCCACACCCGAAGGATAAATCATGCCGCCTTTGACTTTGCGTACGATTTTCCAACCCACGATCTTGCTGGCGCTGGCCTTGATGGCGATCATCGTGATGATGATCCTGCCGATGCCCGCCTTTGTGCTTGATATTGGGCTGGCGGCCTCTTTCGCCTTGGCAATTTTGATTTTTACCGTGACACTCTTCATCGAGAGGCCCTTGGATTTTTCGGCCTTCCCGACGATCCTTCTGGCCTCGCTGATGCTGCGCCTGTCGCTCAACGTCTCCTCGACCAAGCTGATCATCGGACAGGGCCATACGGGCACCGGCGCGGCGGGCGATGTGATCGAGGGCTTTGCCAATTTCGTCATGTCGGGCAGCGTCTTCTTGGGCCTTGTGGTCTTTGGCGTGCTGCTCATCGTGAATTTCATGGTCATCACCAAAGGCGCGGCGCGGATGGCCGAAGTCGGCGCGCGCTTTGCTCTCGACGGGATGCCCGGCAAGCAGCTCGCCATCGACAGCGACATGTCCGCCGGTGCCATCGACCATGCCGAAGCCAAGGCGCGCCGCGAATTGGAGCAGATGGAGACCACCTTCTTCGGCTCGCTCGACGGGGCGTCGAAATTTGTCAAAGGTGACGCGGTCGCGGGCCTGTTGATCACCATGCTCAACCTCGTGATGGGCCTGATCATGGGGGTCGCGGTGCATGGCATGGCCATCGGCGATGCCTTTGAAACCTATACGATTTTGACCGTGGGTGACGGGCTTGTCACCCAAATTCCCGCCGTGATCATCTCGATCGCCTCGGCGCTTTTGCTGGCGCGCGGCGGAGACAAAGGCGCGACCGATCTGGCGCTTTTTGACCAACTTGGAAAATACCCCGCAGCCCTCGCCACGGTTGGCGTGCTCATGGCGCTGTTCGCGCTGGTGCCAGGCCTGCCGTTCATGCCCTTCATGGCGGGCGCGGGGGTCTTGGGCGGGGCGGCCTTCTATATGTTTAGAACGCAAAAAGCCGAAGAAACCGCCGCCGACACCGCCGATGACGCGCCAGCCTTGCCCGTCGATCGCCCGCTCGGGGATGTGCTCAATCTCGATGACATCCACGTCGAATTCGCCCCCGATCTGGTCAATATGGTGCTCGATCCTGGCACCGGATTGGACGCACGGATCGCCAATATGCGCACCCATGTCGCCACCTTCTTCGGGCTGATCTTACCCGAAATTCGGCTCACCGATGATCCCGGTCTGCCTTCTGGCCATTACGTCATCCGCATTCAAGGCGTCGAGCAGGTGCGCGCGCGCCTCTCGCCCGATCAAGTGCTCGCCCTCGTCCCCGATGGCAGCGCCGGACTGCCGCAGGGCGAGGATGTCAAAGAGCCGGTTTACGGCGCACCCGCGCGTTGGCTAAACCCCAAAGACCAAGAGGCCGCCGCCCTATCGGGCGTCACCATCGTGACCCCGACCGAGGTTCTGGCCACGCATCTTCTGGAGATCATCAAAAAGAATTTCCCGCGGCTTTTGACGTTGAAATCCCTGCGCCGTCTTCTCGACGAAATGGTCAATCTCACCGATGGCCATCGCGCCGAAGCCAATCGCAAGATGCTCGACGAATTGATCCCCGAAAAGGTGCCGCTCGACCTCTTGCATCAGGTCATGCGCCTGTTGCTCGAAGAGCAGGTCTCGGTGCGCAACCTTCCGCTGATCCTCGAGGCCACAGCCGAGGCGCGCAGCATCCATCACCAACCCGAGGCGATTTGCGAACATGTGCGCCAACGGCTTGGCTTCCAACTGGTCGCACAGATGCGCCGCGAGGACGGGACAATCCCGCTCATCCAACTCGCGCCCGAATGGGAAGACACATTCAGCACCTACCAGATCGACAGCGAACGCGGCGGGCTCGACGTGGCGCTGCCGCCTGATATGTTCAACCGCTTGGCCAATTCCGTCTCCGACCGGATCAACGAGGCGGGCGATCGCGGCATTTTCCCCGCCATCGTCACCTCGACCCGCCGCCGCAGGTTCTTGCGCACCGTGATGAGCGCCAAGAATATCTCCAATCCGGTGCTCTCGTTCGAGGAAATCGGGCTTGAGGCGCGGCCCTCCTTGGTTGGGGTGGTCTCGGCCTGATGGAAAATGCCGCCGCCCTGCTTGGATGGACCGAGGCCCTTCTTTGGCAGGGGTTCTTGGTGTTTCTGCGGGTCGGTCCGATGGTCTCCTTGATGCCTGGATTTGGCGAGCAATCGGTATCGGTTCGGGTCAAACTCGGGCTGGCCTTTGCCTTTACCTTGGTGCTGGCGCCCATCATCGGCCCGATTGATCCAAGCGGCACAATCGCGATGCCTTCGGTGATCCGCTATGTGGTCACGGAAACGCTCAATGGGCTGCTGCTGGGCATCGGCCTGCGCCTCTTCGTTCTGGCCCTGCAAACCGCAGGATCGATGGCCGCGCAGGCGACCTCATTGGCGCAGATTTTCGGCGGTGCGGGGGCCGAACCCTTGCCCGCCATCGGTCATGTCCTGATGGTCGCGGGGCTGGCTTTGGCGATGATGCTCGGCCTGCATGTGCGGGTCGTGCAGCTTTTGGCGCTTTCCTACGACATGCTGCCCGCCGGTGCCTTTCCGGTGCCCTCGGTGGTCAGCCAATGGGGCATCGGACAGGTCAGCCGCGCCTTCTCTCTGGCCTTCACCTTGGCCGCGCCCTTTATCATCATTTCGGTGCTCTATAACCTCACGCTCGGCGTCATCAACCGCGCGATGCCGCAACTGATGGTCGCCTTTGTTGGTGCACCGGTGATCACCGGCGGCGCCTTGGCGCTCTTGTTGATCATCTCGCCGGTGATCTTGCAGGTCTGGGTCGAAGCCATGCACCTCTTTCTCGCCAATCCGTTCAAGGCCGCACCATGAGCGGGCAGGACGATGATACAGAGAAATCCCACGAGCCAACGCAGCGCAAACTCGATGAGGCGCGCAAAAAGGGCGATATCGCCCGCTCGCAGGATCTGACTACGGCTGCGGCCTACGGCGGGCTTTTGCTCGCGGTTGTCGCCGCAGGGCCTGTGATCATCGAAGGCATCGGGAATGCATTGATGACGCTGGTCAGCCAATCGCATGATCTGGCCCCGCTGATGTTTGGCGGCGCGCCCCAGCCGGTGTTTGGCTCCATCATGAGCGCCGTCGGCATCGCCGTTCTGCCGCTTTTCGCCCTGCCCGCCATCGCCGCCCTGCTTGCGCTGTTTGCCCAGCGCGGCTTTGCCTTCGCGCCGTCCAAGCTCAAGTTCAAACTCAGCCGCATTTCCATCATCTCGAACGCCAAGAATAAATTCGGGCGCGGCGGGCTGTTTGAATTTGGCAAGAGCTTCACCAAACTGCTGATCTACTCGACGGTTTTGGGCCTGTTCTTGCGCGCGCGGATCGAGGAAATGGCAGGCACCGTGCAAACCAGCCCCGGCATCGCGACGATGATGCTCTCCGATCTGTTCAGCCGGTTTTTCGTTGTCGTCCTGCTCATTGCCATCACCATCGGGGCGATTGATTTTCTGTGGCAAAAGATGGAGCACAACCGCAAGAACATGATGTCCAACAAGGAAATCCGCGACGAACATAAGGAAAGCGAAGGCGATCCGCATATGAAAAACCAGCGCCGCCAGCGCGGGTATGAAATCGCGATGGGCCAGATGATGAAGGATGTGCCCGATGCGGATGTGATCATCGTCAACCCGACCCATTATGCCGTCGCCCTGAAATGGAGCCGCATGCCCGGCGCGGCGCCGGTCTGCGTGGCCAAAGGCGTCGATGAAATTGCCGCAAAAATTCGCGAGATCGCCAATGAAAACGCCGTGCCCATCCGGTCCGATCCGCCGACCGCGCGGGCGCTTTATGCCACGACCGAGATCGGGCAGGAAATCGCGGCCGAGCATTTCCGCGCCGTTGCCGCCGCGATCCGCTTTGCCGAAGCCATGCGCAAACGCGCAAGATGGGGGCGCTGATGCAGGGACAATTTGAAGATCTGGTGCAAGTCACCGATGCGCTCTACCAAGTGGAACTGGCAAAGGTGCAAAAGATCGCGGCGGAGGAAGCGCGCTTGCGTCAAGCCTTGGCCGATCTGGATGCGCAGGCCCGCGATGCCATGGAAGCGGCACAAAATGATATGATGGCACTGCGTGCACTTGGTGCGGATTTGCTTTGGCGGCAATGGGTCGGACGCGCGCGCGCCGGATTGCAAATGCAACTGGCGCAGGTCTTGGTGCGCAAGAACGAAGCCATGACCCGTCTGCGCCGCGCCTTTGGTAAATCGAGCGTCGCGCAAGAATTGCGCGACCAAGACCGCGAAGAAACCAACAAAATGCGCGAGGCCAAGCGCATTGCCGAAGAGCTGGAAAAACTTTCGCAATAGCACGGCCGTCGCGCGTATCTGGCGGCGCAATCTCTCGATCACGCTGCCAGAGACTCGCGCGGTGCTAGCTCAAAACCGTGCCATCGCGGAACCGCCGCCAATCGATGCCGTCGCTATAATAAGGCTCCGGCCCGCCCGCCGCGCCGGTGACATAGACCACCGCGCCCTCGCCTTCGGTCACCGCCGACGGCAGCCCAGCCGAAGCATAGACAGGCATGTTAAACGACGCGGTCGCATTGACCGATTGCGCGTTGACATCGACGCCGAAGGTGGCGCTGCCAACCGTGCCGTCAAAGCGCAAGACTTCGGTCCATGTGTTGCCATCCGAGCTGACCTTGATCGCCAGATCATCGTCACCCATCAACCCGATTTCGGCGCGCCCCGACCAATTGGTTTGATACAACAAGCTGCCGGTATCACCGCTGGCATTTTTGTTGAGCTTGAGCTGATGCCCCGCGCCCTCATGCGTAAACAGGCTCGCCTCCGAGGCCACGGCAAAGCGGTTGATGCTATCGGCGGCGGTGTTGATCCCGACCTCGGGCAGGTTTTGCAACTGGGTGCCGGCATCTTGCCACGCACTGCCATCAAAGCGCAGCGTCGTGCCGGTGGCCAGAACCTCGGCGCGCCAGCCCTCTTTGGGCGCGTAGAACATCCAGATATCGTTGTCATAGACGGCGATATCGTGATCATGGGTTGCCCAAAGACCGCTGGCTCCGCCCGCCACGATATAGCAATCACCCTCGTTTGGCACGGCGGGCGCATCGGTGAGCGCGCTGTCCAAAGCAACAAGCTGCACAATCGCGTCAAGCTTGCGCAACGCCTCGTTGTGAGTGACGTGTTTTTGCGCCTGCGACGGCGCGATATAGGGCAGCGATAGAACCGGAGATTGATCGGGCATCAGGGAATCCTCTGTCAAAGTCAGGCCGCAAAGCGGGCGGTCATGCAGAGTATTCGTCGCAAATCATGTGCAACCCGTGTGCGGTCCGCACGGTGGGTGTTGCGCCCGACCTTCGGCAGGGGCGCGCAAACGCGCAAAGCGCCGCAGCGGTGCGCTGCGACGCTTCGGATGTTCAGCATTGAGAGCCTTAAACGTCTTGCCGTGCGATTTCCGTGATCAACACATCCGAAATCGTATCGCCGATGGCCTTATGGGCGGCTTCATTAAGCGCATTGCGCAGCACGTCCATATTGTTGGCATTGGTGAACGCCCCACGAAACCCGCCCATATTGGCGTGATCGAAAAGCACCTGCAAAAACGCATCGCGCAGCTTTGGCTCGCGGGCATAGACCTGCTCTTTTTGCCCTGGTCCGACCTCGACGCTCAGCGACAGAACCACCAAAGCCTCGACCTTGCTTTCCGTCACCACGGGGACCACGAACTGGTTGTTGAGCTTTACATATTCGCGCAGCGCCGCGTCGGGATCGGCCGCGTCTTCGTCGCCGTCATCCTTTGCTTCGCCCTCATCATGCGACGCCGCTTTGGCCATTTCGGTGCCGTCGCCGCAAGGCTGTATTTCGACCACTTCCGCGGGGGGCGGGCGCAGCATGACGCCCGCGCCGATCCCTGCGCCCACCCCGATCAGGGCAAGGAGTATGGGAAGTAATTTCTTCATGCTTTCAACTCCTTAGAACGGAAGAACCGTGTCGAGAACCTGTTGCCCGATGCGCGGTTGCTGCACATCGGTGATTTGCCCGCGCCCACCATAGGACACTCGCGCCGAGGCGATTTTGTCATAGGTGATCTCGTTCTGGCGCGAAATATCCTCGGGGCGCACAAAACCCGTGACCAAAAGCTCGCGGATTTCAAAATTGACCCGCACCTCTTGGCTCCCGGAAATCTCCAACACGCCGTTGGGCAGGACATTCATGATCGTCGCCGCGACCCGCAAGGTCAGCTTCTCGTTGCGCTTGACCGATCCGTCGCCCGAGGAGCTGGACGACGAATTGATCCCGACCGCATCGGCCATCGACGCGCCTTCGGGCAGCTTTTGATCGAGCCGCTGCGGGATGCCGAGAAGGTTGGGCACGCCCATGCTTTCGCTGCCGCCGCGCGAACGCGCCGTCGAATTGGAAATCTCGGCCTTGTCGTTGATTTCGACCACGACGGTCAAAATGTCGCCGCGCTGGATCGCACGCCGGTCTCCCAACAAAGACTGGCGCCCGCTTTCCCAAAGCGAAGCCCCGTCGATCATCCGCCGCCGCTCTACGGTTTGCGGCAGGCCCGCGTTCACCATCGCGCTGCGCTCGGCGGATTCGACATTGGGCGAAAAGCTGGGCGGTTTTCCCAGATGGTCAAACCGGTCCGCACAGCCCGCACCAAAGGCCAAGAGCGCACAGCTCAAGATCACGTTCAAAGGCTTCATTCTTTACTCCTAAATTGCTAGGCGCAGCGTCACTGGGACACGCGCACTGTGCCGTCCGGCTGGACGGTGCCGCTCACCGTGGTGCGCGACGACATATTCATCACCCGCACCGCATCCCCGACGCCAGCGCGCGACAAAGAGCGCCCTTCGGCCATGATCTGCAGGCCGCTGGTGGTGTAGATGAGGGCGATAATCTGGTTCCGGTCGACAAGGGCGGGCGGCCCGACATCTTGCAACCTTACGGGGCGTCCGGCGTAGAGTGCGGTGCGCGCCTCTTGCCCGACGACATCCTCGATGCGCGTCGCGGCGCCAGCCACATCGACGGGGCTGACCACAAGATCGGCGGCGGTCAAAATCGTCTGCGCGCGCAGGGTGCGCACCGGCACGACCGTATCGGCCGCCACGGGCGCGCCCGCTGCGGTGCATAGGGCGGCCAATGCCGCGCCCGCAATATATGAACGCGCGGCCATCACCGGATTTGCGTCGTTGCGCCGAGCATCTGGTCGGCGGCTGAGATCACTTTGGCGTTCAACTCGTATCCGCGCTGCGCCTCGATCAATTCGGTCACTTCGCGCACCGCATCAACCGAACTGTCTTCGAGATACCCCTGCCGCAGCGTGCCCAACCCGTCGATCCCTGGCGTCGAGACATTGGCGGGGCCGGAGGCCTCGGTTTCGGTAAAGAGGTTGGAACCGATGGCCTCCAGCCCCTTGGCATTGGTGAAATTCGCCAAGGTGAATTGCCCCAAAAGCTGCGCCGCCGTGGCCGTGTCGAAATAGGCATAGACCTCGCCATTGGCGTTGATCGAAATGCTGCGCGCATCGTCGGGGATGACGATCTCGGGGGCGACGGGGAAACCGTCGGAGGTGACGATCAACCCTTCCGCCGTGCGCTTGAGCGCCCCGTCGCGGGTATAGGCCGCCTGCCCCGAAGGCAGCGTCACCTCAAGATAACCTTTGCCGTCAATCGCCACATCCAGATCGCCGCCCGTCGCCGAGAGCGATCCTTGCGCCAGATTGACCGAAACCGCCGCAGGGCGCACCCCGAGGCCAAGCTGCACGCCGGTCGGCAAAACCGTGCCGTCAGAGGCATTCACCGTGCCCGCGCGTGCCAGTTGTTGATAATGCAGATCGGCAAATTCGGCGCGGCGGGTGTTGTAGCCCGTGGTCGACATATTCGCGAGGTTTTGCGAAATGGTTTCGACCCGCATCTGCTGTGCGGCCATACCGGTGGCGGCGATTTTCAGGGCGCGCATCTGGCGTCTCCTTTGGTTGGTGTGTCAGGATATGGTCAACGGCTGGCCTGCCTGCGCCTCAGCGCAGGAAGGTTTTGAGCGCGTTTCGCATGCGTTCGTCTTCGGCATCTAGAAAGCTCTGGCCCATCTCATAGGCGCGCTGCACTTCGATCATGCGGGCGATCTGCCCCACCGGATCGACGTTCGAGCTTTCCAAAAATCCTTGCAAAACCGTGGGGTTCTGGGCGGGCTCGTATCCTTCTTCGGCGGCAAACATCACGCCGTCCTCGCGCACCATCTTGGTCGGCTCGACGGGCATGACGATCCCGAGCTGCGCCAAAGGTTTGCCATTGGAGCTAACCGTGCCATCCGCCGCGACCGACAGGTCCGTCGCATCGGGCGGGATAAAGATCGGCGCGCCGCCCGCATCCAGCACACGAAACCCGTCGTTCGTGACCAGATCGCCCTCGGCGCTGGGGCTGAAGGAGCCGTTGCGGGTCAACCGCTCGCCCTGCGGCGTCTCGATCAGGAAAAACCCGTCACCTTCGATGCCGAAATCGAACTGCCCGCCGGTTTGCGTCAATCCGCCCTGCATCATCGAGGTCATCCGCAGGTTACCCGTCGCCATCGAAATCGACGGCTCGCCATCGACTTTTTTGACGTATTCGCCAAACATCAGCCCCTCTTGGCGAAAGCCGGTGGTCGCGGCATTGGCGATGTTATTGGCGACGATCTGCATCTCGCGCATCAAACCGCTTTGCCGTGTCAGCGTGGTATATGTTGCGTTTTCCATGGGCGTTTTCCTCTTTATCCGCTGATGATCAGCGGGATCAGCCGGTCGTGAAAAAACGAGACCAGCGTTTGCGTCATGAATCCCATCGACATCCAGAACACCGCCACAATGGCGGCCAGTTTGGGCACAAAGGTCAGCGTCATTTCCTGAATGGAGGTCAGCGCCTGAAACAGGCCGATCACCAGACCGACAACCAAAGCCACGCTCAGGATCGGCACCGATGTGATCAGCGCGACCCAAAGCCCTTGGCGCAGGGTGTCAAAGAAAATAGCCTCGTCCATGCCCCGCGCCTTAGACCGGCATCCGCAGGATTTCTTGATAGGCTTCGACGACCTTGTCGCGCACCGTCACGGCGGTTTCGACCGCCAATTCGGTTTGCGCCAGCGCCTGCACCAAAGCATGCGGATCGGCATTGCCCATCATCGACGCTTTGGCCGTCGCCTCGCCCTCTTGCAAGGTCGCGGCGAAATCTTTGGCGAGACCCGCAAAGGCCTCGCCAGCCCCGCCCGCACCGAGCGTTGGCTCGGTGGCGGGACGGGAGGCTGCATATTTCTGGGCAGCAAGCGATTGAATATCCATTCTGGATCTCCTTTAGAGAGTTGCGCGCCTTTAGCGGCGCAGAAGTTCAAGCAGGCTGGACGACATTTGCCGCGCCTGATCGAACATTTTGAGGTTCGCCTCATAGCTGCGCTGCGCTTCGCGCGCGTCAGCAATTTCAATGACCAAATTGACGTTCGATCCGTCGTAATGGCCGGTCTCGTCGGCCAAAGGGTGACCCGGATCGTAGACCGCGGCCAAATCGGATTTGTCGAGTTTGACGCGGCCGGTTTTCACGGTCTCCACCCCGCCCGCCGCGCCATGCTCGCGCTCGAACGAAACGGTTTTGCGCCGGTATCCGGGGGTATCGGCATTGGCGATATTCTCGGACACATGGCGCAAGCGCTGCGCTTGGGCGCGCAGGCCGGAGGCGGAAACAGAAAGGGAATCGGTAAAATCAGCCATGCGGGTTCTCCTAGCGGCGGCCAAGGCTGGTGCGCAAAAGGCCCAGCGAGGATTTATAGATGGCAAGGGCGCGGTCGTGTTGACGCTGCACCTCGACGGCTTTCATCATCTCTTCTTCGACAGTGACGGAATTGCCATTGGGATTGGCCGCACCATCGCCGCGAATCATCGCGACCTGATAGGGGCCTTCGGCACCGTGAAGATGCCGCCCGCGGGTGGCGCGTTGCACCCCCTCGCCCGCCGAGGGCGAGAATTGCTCGGCAAAGGAGGCAATGTCCTTTGCGCGATATCCGGGCGTATCCGCATTGGCGATATTTTGCGACACAACGGTCTGGCGCGCCCCTGCATGGGTCGCCATCGCATGTGCCATGCGAAAGATTTCGAGTTTTTCAAACATCGGGGCTTCTCCCTCGATTGGCTTCAATCAAGGCTTAACCCTGATTCCTTTAGAAACAGTTGCAGAGAATTTATGGAGAGTTCGATGGACCAGCCCGACTTCGAAAGCCTTACCGCCGAAATCGCCACCCTGAGCGCCGTGCGCACCGTGGGCCGCATTTGCGCCGTCGAGGGCAATACGCTGCGTGTGTCCGGTTTGGGCCACGCGGCGCGGATGGGAGACCAGTTGCGCGTCTATTTGCGCGGCGGCGAAACCTTGGGCGGCGAGGTCTTGCAACTGGCCCAAGACAGCGTGGTGATGTTGCCCGATGCCGCGCCTGACGGTGTCTCTCTTGGCAATCGCGTCGCGCTTTTGGACGCCAATACCGTCGCCCCCTGCGATGCGTGGATCGGCCGCATTATTGACCCCTACGGCAAACCTTTGGACGGCGCGCCCTTGATGCGCGGAGCGCGTGCGCGCGCCCTGCGCGCCGATCCGCCCCCCGCCGCCGCGCGCCGCGCCATGGGCGAGCGGCTTGAAACCGGCATGGCGGTGTTCAACACGCTCCTGCCCGTTGTTCGCGGGCAGCGTGTCGGGCTGTTTGCCGGCTCGGGCGTGGGAAAATCCTCGCTTCTGGCGCATCTGGCGCGCAACATGCAGGCCGATGTCGTGGTCATCGCGCTGGTCGGCGAACGGGGCCGCGAATTGCGCGATTTCGTCGAGAATGTTCTAGGGCCGGAAGGCATGCGCCGCTCGGTGGTGATTGCCGCCACCTCCGACCGCTCGCCCTTGGTGCGCCGCCGCTGTGCATGGACCGCGATGAGCGTCGCTGAACATTTCCGCGATCAGGGCAAACATGTCCTCTTCCTCGCCGATTCGATCACCCGTTTCGCCGAAGCCCACCGTGAGGTTGCCGTGGCCTCGGGCGAATCGCCGTCGCTACGCGGCTATCCGCCCTCGACCGCCCATACCATCATGTCGCTGTGCGAGCGCGCAGGGCCAGGCATGGGCACGGGCGGCGATATCACCGCGATCCTGTCGGTGCTGGTCGCCGGATCGGATATGGAGGAACCCATCGCCGATATCTTGCGCGGGGTGCTCGACGGGCATGTGGTGCTGGACCGGAAAATCGCCGAACGCGGGCGCTATCCGGCGGTGGATTTGCTGCGCTCGGTCTCGCGCTCCTTGCCCGATGCCGCCAGCCCCGAAGAGAACGCATCGCTCAGCGAAGCGCGCCAATTGCTCGGCGCCTATGCGCAATCGGAAATGATGATCCGCGCGGGGCTTTACTCCGAAGGCTCCGACCCGATGCTCGACAGCGCGATCAAAGTGCATTCCGAACTCGATGCCTTTTTGGCCGAGAAGGAAAGCCAAGACAGCTCTCACAGCTTCTCGCGGCTGCAACTCATTTTGCGCCGTGCGCAGGCCGCCGCCCGCGGCGCAGGGCAAAAACGCCCGATGCCGCCGCGCGGCCCGCAACCGCCCGCCCGCCAACGCGCAGGTGGCGGCGCATTGGCGCTCAATCCGGCGGTGCGCGGCGCGTCGGGCGGAAGCTTGCCCGCCGAATAGCGGCCAGCTTGAGGCAGCATGAATGAAAAACACCGGCGACGAGGAACCCCTCGCGCCGGTGCTGTCATGTTGAAAGATCGGACGTTTGAAAAGACGGCTCGGGCGCGATGCGACCCGCGCTCAATACCCCGCGCTTTGCAGCAGGGTCAGCGCAATATTGCCCGCCGAAGAAGAGGTGACCTGCGAGACCTGACTGCGCACCAGAAAATTGGTGATCAGCTTCTCTTGCTTCTCCGGATCGGCAAATTGAGCGACGCTGTCGTCGCCAAAATATCGCGTGGCGCGGTCTTGGAACACGCCCAATTGTTGGTCGAGATCCAGTTGCGCAAAGCTCGACGGCAGGTTCAACGCCGCCTCGAAAACCGCGCGCAGGGGCGGCGTGCCCATGATCTTGAACCATTTGGTCTCTTCCGAGTTTTCCCCCGTGGCGATGTCGGCAAGGTTGCGCTCGGTATACATCGCAAGGCGCATATCGTCATCCGCCTCGCCCACGGCGACCTCGAACTCCTGCTGGCGGAATTTTTCGATGATCGTATCGGAAAACGTCGAGATTTTGCTGCGCGGCGTGCCCAGATCGAACCCGAAAGCGCTGGCAAGGCTCTTGTAGCGGTCATCGGACAGCTTATTGGCCAAAGCCCCGTCTTCCAACGTGCCCTCTTCGAGGATTTTCTTGATGAAATACTTGTTGTTGATGTCGTCCTGAAGCCCGAAAGCCCCCAAGGCGACCCGCATCAGGCGGCGATCATTCACAAGGTCTTCGGCCGTGTCGACCTTGCTGATATTCTCGGCAAAATACTCGGTATCGCGGGTGATGACCGTCGATCTTTGGAAAGCGGCGTTTTGCGCCTCATAGGTGCGCTCCAGAAACTTCCAACCGACAAGACCGCCGGAGGGGACGATGGGTTGAAAACTCATGGCGCGGCTCCTCAGCTCAGCGGCGTTGCCAAAAGGCGGTCTTCGCGGGGCAACAGCGCCCGCAGGGCCTTGAGGCATTGGTAGAATTGACCGCCCAGAACCGCATCGGTGGCCGCAGTCAAATGCGTGCGGCTGTCGACATCGGTCAAAACCTGGCTCAACTCTTCGATCGAGCGCAGCAGTTTGTGGCGCGTCTCGTCGGGATCGGCATCGCCGGTCAGCACCAGTTGCGCGACATAGCACACGCGGCGCACCGGCGTGTTGGCCTCTTCGGGGTGGATCGCATCGCGCAGCCGCAAGATATTCGCATTGGGCGAGACGATGGACAACCGCGAGCGGCGGTCGCCGTTTTCAATGACCGCGCCATTGATCAGCACGCGCTCTTTGGGGCTAAGTTTCAGGACAAGGCCGCTCATGGCTTGACGCTCCCGCTTCGCAGACCGCGCATCATGGCGGCATTAATTTCGATAAGCGCGGCAGCCGAGGCTTGGTTTTTGAGAACCTTGCGGCTGTGCACCTGTGTGAACTCCGCCAGATAGAAGATCCGCGCCCGAAGATCGTCGGGCAGACCGTTGCCATCGTCGGCCACATCGGTGGCGAGCAGGGTCCATAATTTGCGGTTGTCGTGAATCGCCGATGCCAGTTCGGGGAAACCCAGTTTGCCTTTGCGCGCGGCGGCGTTGAGGCGGTGGGTGATCTTGGCAAAGACCTCGTATTCCGTGCCCCGCGTCGTGCGTGTGGGAGCAGCTTGGTTGGCATAGGCCTGACGGGCCATATTTAGAGCGTTCACGTGAAATCCTTCCAGGTGGCAGATATGCTATTCGACTGTGATCAGGGGCGCGGTTCCCGCGCCCCTGAAACTGTGCCTTAACGGAACAGCGAGAGCAGAGTCTGCGGAGCCTGGTTGGCAATCGAGAGCGATTGCACACCAAGCTGCTGCTGTGTTTGCAGCGCTTGCAGGCGGGCCGAAGCTTCTTCCATATTGGCGTCAACCATGGCACCGATACCGGATTTCAACGAGTCCGACAGGTTCGACACGAAGTCGGCCTGAATACCGATACGACCTTCGACAGAACCGAACTCAGCCGCCGCGTCGATTGCGGTGCCGATCAAGGTTTCGATCGAACCCAAAGCCGCGCTGGCGTTGGTTGTCACGTCAATGGCCGCCAAAGCGCCAAGACCACCGGCCGAAGCGTTGTTGAACTGACCCGAGATGTGCAAGCCATCGGTCGTGTCTGCGTTGGTGATGGTCAAACGGCCCGGAGTGGTGGTGTCATAGTCAACGGTGACATTGGCACCCGAGGCTTCGATGGCCGATTTCACACCAACCGCGATCACGTCTTCGGTCGCTGTCGCGTCCACATCTTCTTGCGTGATGGTATAGGTGACTTCTTCATCACCCAGACGGATCGTTACCGAATCGCCTGCGGCCCATGCATCTGCGGCTGCGCCATCTTCGAATTCGATCACGCCCGCATCATCGGTGCCGCCGTTTGCGTCAAGTGCGAAACCGAAGGTATCCGCGCCATCCGCCGACACGCCGTCGGTGTTGGTGGTGTCAAACACGGCTTTCGCTGTGTAGCTACCGGTCGAAAGGTTCTGCTTGGTCACGGCGATATTGGAGGCCGTCACATTGCCCGAGGAGTCGCGGTCAAGCGAGCCAAGAACGTTCACGGTGCCGGCAGAGTCGACGAGGTTCAAACCGTTGAACTGGGCGGCGCCCACAACGGTTGTGATCTGGTCACGCAGAGCCGAGATGTCGGCCTGAATTTTGACTTTGTCGACGTTGTCTTCTTGCGACGCGACGATCTTGCCCTTCATTTCGGTCAAGAGGTCGGTGACTGTTTCAGCCGCCTGACGGCCCACGGAAACGGTCGCTTCGCCCAAGGAAAGGCTGTCGGAAATCGCCTTGAAGCCTTTGACATCCGATTCCATCACTTTCGAGATGGCCCAAACGGCCGAGTTGTCTTTGGCCGAACCAACCGCTTTACCGGTCGAGATTTGCGATTGCACATCCGACAGGTTCGAGTTGATGGATTTGAGGGTTTGCAGCGCAACCATTGCGCCATTATTGGTCAGAATGCTGGACATAGCATATTCCTTTGGTCAGTGGGCACTTTGCACCCAATTTTTCATTCCCGCCCCCCATCGGGACGGATCCAACTGTCGTTCTGACTGCTACAGTTTCGGCTGTTCGGGCCGTCTGCGCCATTCGCTTTGGAATGCCCTGTCACCATGCCCGCATAAAAGCTAACGAGAGCCTAAACCGGTTTTTTGCAATACTTCGGATTTGAGACAAATCCCCATGCACCCCGCAAAGAACCCTTTGAACTATAGGCGTTTTCGCGCGTCAGGCGCGTTTTTCCAATGTCGGCGCGCGGGTGCCTTCGATGGTCTGGCGTTGTCCGTGGCTGTCGTAGGTGTCGAGGTTCTTGCGCACGCGGCGCATCGACGAGAGCCGCTGGGCCACCGCCCGAATCCCGCGCAAGGCCCCGTCAAGCAAGGCCTGATTGCGCTGCACCTTGCCTTGCAAGGCCACCAGCCGCTCCTGCTCGTCATGCTCCATCGCATTGAGCGCGTCGATCAGATGTTCCTTCTGGCCCAAAAGCCGCGTGATCACATCCAGATCCCCGACCAAAAGCGCCTCGCGCTCCTTGTCGAGAAGATCATCCATTTCATTGATCAGGTCTTGTGCGGTCTCATTTTGCATCTTCATGGTCCTTCAATGCCTGATAGAGCGACTCGGCCAATCCGATCCCTCCGGTTTTCACCATTTCTTCGGCCTGCGCCTGACGCAAGAAAGAGCCGAATTGATCCTCACCCGCGCCGCCGCCGAACGATTCGCGCGATTTGCCCAGCCCTGCGGATTTGAGCATCTCGGACAGGAACCCCGCCTCCAAAGAGCGCGCCGCCTCATGCAGGGCCTTCTCGCGCGCATCACTTGATAGTGCATTGGTTTCAACGCCTTGCCCGCGCACGGCAGGGGCCGAAGAAAAGCGCATGGCGCTGGTCATCAGGGGGGAGGGATCGCTCATAGGGTATCTCCAAATTGACAGGTTTTTTCCAGATTGGCCGATGAGCGGTAAAGAACCAGTAACCAAGCGTCGTCATAGTGCCCCCATGCTGAGGAAGAATTCCCGGAGGTAGCACGCATATGAATCCGCTTCACACCGTACTCGCGCCCAAACCCGCGCTCGACACGCCGCGCAAACCTGTCGAACCTGCCGCGCGGCTGGATCGTGACACCCATGGCAAGGATCAAGAGCGCTTTGGCGACATCTTGCGCCAGCAAGAGCAGCGCGCCGCAGAACGAAAACGCGCCGCCGAACGCGCGCAGTCCGGCGCACAGGCCCCGCGCAACGGCGCCAAGGCCAACCAAGCCGAAGCGCCCGCCGCCCCCAACGCACGCAACGATGCGGCAAACGAGGCACAGGCGGCGCCGGACGCGGACGGTGCGCCCCACAGCGGCTCGGCCATGGACAGCAGCAAAAGCAGCGGCGCGGCGGAGCCCTCGGGCGATGACGCGGGCCGCGATATGGAGCGCGCCTTCGGCGAGGCCGCAACGCCGCCCCCGCCCAAACCCGCGCCCGATGCGCCTGCGCTGAGCCTGCTCAACGCAAGGCTGAGCCGCGACGCCATGGGCGCGCAAACCGCCCCCGCCGCGATGGCCGCCCAAACGCCTGCCGCGCTCGGTACCGCGCTTGGTGCCGCGAACGGGGCAAACGGCGCGAACGCAGCGCAACCCGCGACGCCCATTGCCAATGGCGCGCAGGCCTCCGCCACCTCCACCGCACAACAGATGCAGGGCGCCGCCGTGCCTACCGCCCCTGCCGACCCTGCCGCGGAGCCCGCCGATCCTTTGGTCCGCGCCGCAAGCTTCACCACCCGCCGCACCGAGGGCGCCGCCGCACCCATCGCGGCGCAGACCCAAACCGCGAGCGCCGCCGCATCCTCGGGAGCGCAAGCAACGGGTCGCGCACAGGCGGAGCAAGCGCCCTCGCAAACGGGCAAACCCCTAGGCGGGCCGGCCCTCACCGATCACCCCGCGCAAACCGCTACCGAGCCGCGCGCCGCGCTTCCCTCCGGCCCGACCGCCGCCACCGCCCAAGCGGCGCTCCACGCGGCGCCCGTGCCCAAAACCGACCCCGCAGAGCCGAAATTCAACCGTCGCGATGCGGCCCTGCGCGCCGCCGACGAGGCCGCCCGCACCGCCCGCCCTGCGCCGCAAACCGCTGCTGGCGCGCAAGTGCAACCCGCATCCGCCGCCCCGCTTCAGGCGCAAATGCCCGCTGGCGCCCAATCCAAAACCGATGCGGCGGCAGAGGTGGAATGGCTCTCCGAGGCCGAGTTCTCCTTTGAGACGCGCCACGACGCACGGGCCACCCCCGCCGCGCTGGCGCGGCTCGACGCCACTTTGGCGCGCCCCGAAATTCCGCGCCACATCGCCGAGCAAATGGCCTCGGCGGCGCAGCGCCTGTCGGATCGCAAACCGGTCGAGATCGCCCTCAACCCCGAAGAGCTGGGCCGCGTGCGGATGAGCTTGAGCGCCGCCGAAGGCGGCATGGTGGTGACGGTTCTGGCCGAACGCGGCGAGACGCTCGATCTGATGCGCCGCCATATCGCGCAACTGGCCGAGCAATTCCGCGACATCGGCTATGACGATGTCTCTTTCTCCTTTGGCACCCAAAGCGGCGGCGCAGGAGACGATAGCGGCGCAAGCGGCGCGCATCAGGAGGCAGAACACGCCGCCTCCGGCTCCGGTCTTGGCGCGCCCGCCGCCGCGTCGGCAGACACACCGGACCAGAGCGCCGCAGCGCAAATCACCCTCGCCCCGACCGAAGGTCTGGACCTCAGGCTTTAACGCAAAGGACACCATCATGGCCACTGCCACACATTCCATCCCCCCCGCCTTTACGGGGCTGAAAACCGGCGCCGATCTGGCCCGCGCGGCCAAGGCCGCCGCCGCACCGAGCGGCGCAAACACCCTGCCCGCCGCGACCACCGGCAAAACCGCCCGCGCGGCCAGCTCCGCCGACATCCAATCGGCGGGCAGCGCGAGCGGATCCGCCGCCAGCGGCGCGGCCGAAACCGGCACCAAGGCGACGCTCAGTTCGGATTTCACCACATTCTTGCAAATGCTCACCGTGCAGATGGAAAATCAGGACCCCCTGAACCCGATTGACAGTTCCGATTATGCGGTGCAACTGGCGACCTTCTCTTCGGTCGAGCAACAGGTGGTGACAAATGACCTGCTCGAAGGGCTGGCGGCGCAAATGGGCGCGATGGGCATGGCCCAACTGGCCGGTTGGGTCGGCATGGACGCACGCTCCAGCGCCGCCGGATATTTCGACGGCACCCCCGTCAGCCTCTCGCCCAGCCCCGAGCGCCTCGCTGATGCGGCCACGCTTGTGGTACGCGACGCCAGCAATACCATCGTGCAGCGGGTCGATGTGCCGGTCTCCTCCGATACCATCGAATGGGCGGGCGTGGGCGAGGACGGCGCGCCCTTCGCCGCAGGGGCCTATTCGTTTGAATTGGAAAGCTACGCCAATGGCGATCTGCTTGGCACCTCGCCGGTCGAAACCTATACCCGTATCACCGAGGCGCGAAACGACAATGGCACGACGGTGCTCTTGCTCGAAGGCGGCGCGCAGATCGCGGCCTCCGGCATCACGGCGCTGCGCCAAGGCAACTGACACGGCCCAGCCGAGACGGCGCGGCTGAGCGCGCGCGGTTATCGGCCTCATTGGCCAACCCGCCAACGGGCGGCGCTTGCCTTGGCGCCCCCGCTCGCATAGCGTCGGGCGGCCCCGCCTGTGTCGCGCGGCGCAAGCCCTGTGAGAGCCGTTCATTGCCCCAATCCCCTGAACCATATTCTGCCGGTGACCCCGCCGCGCCGCATCGCGCGGGCAGCACAGAGGCGACTGCGGACGCGCAGGTGCCGCCAGCGCTGCGCCGCGCGGTGCAAGAGGCGGGATTTGCCGATGACAGATGCAGATGGATCCCGCTGTCCGGCGGGCGCAGCAACCGTTTGTGGCAACTGCATCATGGGCGCGGCGACGCCGCCAGCACGGTGGTAAAGCTCTTTGCCGCCCCCGATGGCAACCCGCTTTTTGCCAATGACCCCGACCGCGAAGCGCGGATTTTGGCGCGTCTGGAGGGCTTGGGCATCGCGCCCCGCCTGCGCGCGCAGTTGCACACGCCCGAAGGCAGGGCGCTCCTCTATGATCATGTGGAGGGCGCGCCATGGTGCGATGATCCTGCGCCTGTTGCGCATCTGCTGCGCCATTTGCACCGCAGCGGCGCCGCACAGGGAGCGGCAAAGAGTGCGGGCCTGCCTGCCGCGCCGGACGGCTCTGCGGCGCTGGCGCGCCAAACCTCGGCGATCCTTGCGCTTTGCCCGGGCGATGCGCGGGCGCGGCTTGCGCCGTTTTTGGACAGGCTGGCGGCGCGCGCGGCGGTCCCGCCCCTCGGCGCGCGCGCCTTGCTGCACGGGGATCCGGTCGCGGGCAACCTAATTGCCGGACCAAATGGATTGCGGCTGATCGATTGGCAATGCCCCGCCTTGGGCGATCCTTGCGAGGATATCGCGCATTTTCTCTCGCCCGCGATGCAGATCATCTATCGCGGTGCGGCGCTGAGCCGCGCGCAGGAGCAGGGCTTTTTGGCGGCATTGAACGCGCCCGATCTGGCCGCGCGTTACGCCGCGCTCGCGCCGTGGTATCATGCCCGCATGGCGGCCTATTGCGCGTGGCAAATCGCGCGCGGGCAAAAGGATTACGCCGCCGCCGAGCAGGCCGAAACAGCGGCGCTCAAGACCGCGCTGCGCTAAGATATCGCCGATCCTGCTCGGGCGTGCACAGCCCGCCGCAACAGCGCAAAGCAGCAGCATATGGGCGAAACACCGCGATTTTCCCCTTTCGCGGTTTGACATCGGCACCGCCATATGACCATTGAAGCACCACGTTGACCCAAAGGCCCCAAATGCACACGCCCCTGTCTGCACAGATGATCGACGAGACCGAACCTCGCAAGGGGCGCGTCGTGGCCGTGGTGACGACGTATAACCGTCTTGAGCAATTGCAAACCACTTTGGCGCAGCTCGAAGCGGTCAGCCCTGCGCTGCTGAGCAATATCATCGTGGTCGACAACCTGTCGACCGATGGCACCCGCGACTGGCTGGCGCGCGAAAAGACCCGCATGGGCGCGCGTCTACATGTGATCACCCCCGATCATAACCTTGGCGGCGCGGGCGGTTTCGAGATCGGCATGCGCCATGCGCGCCGCGAGTTGGACCCCGATTGGTGCGTCTTGATGGATGACGACGCCCGCCCCGACCCCGATGCATTGGCGCAATTCCACCGCCGCGACCATAGCGGATGGGACGTGATCGCAGCGGCAGTCTTTTACCCCAACCGACAGATTTGCGAGATGAACCGCCCCTCGCAAAACCCGTTCAAACATCCGCGCTTGTTCTTGCGCACCCTTCTGGGTCACGGGCGCGACGGCTATCACATCTCGCGCGGGGCCTATGCGGACGAGGAGATCGTGCCGCTCGACATCACCTCTTTCGTCGGGTTTTTCGTCTCGCGCGCGGCGATGGATCGGGTCGGAGAGCCTGATGGCGCTCTGTTTATCTATGGCGATGACGTGCTTTATGCGTTGTCGCTGCGCAAGGCGGGGATGCGCATCGGCTTTGATCCGCGCGTCACCTTCACCCATGATTGCACCACCTATAGCAATGAAAAACGCCGCGTGTTCCGCCCGCTGTGGAAGGTCTATTACACCTATCGCAACGGGCTGATGATGTATCGCGAGGCGGCGGGGCTGTTGTTTGTCGCGCTCTTGCCGCTCTTGATGGTCAAATGGCTTTTGGCCGCGCGCCGCTACGGGGCGGATCGGCGCGATTATCTGCGGCTGCTGCGCATGGCGCTGCGCGACGGGGTCTTGCGGCGCACCTCGACCTCGCATGATGCGGTGCTTGAGGCCGCTGGCCCGCCGCACCTGCCCCATGCCAAAGCGCCACACGCCTCGATCCCCGAGGCCAAAATCGCCGCCGAAACCCGCCGCGGCGCCTGAGCCGCTTACATATCGGCGAGGATTTTGCGGCTGAACCGGTGCATCAAGAGCATGCCGAGCACCACCAGCCCCAAGGCCACGCCCCAGATAAAGATCAGCGATACATAGCTCGCATCATAGGTCGAATAGACCCCGCGCCGCATCAATCCGGCGACATGCACCAAAGGGTTAAACCACAAGATATCGCCGACCATCGAGGGCAGGTCCTCATAGGTATACAAAATGGCCGACCCCAAAAACAGCGGCCGCGTGGCGATGTTCCATAGCTGCTCCCACACGGGGAAAAGCCCCATCAAGGCGCAATTGACCAGCCCCACGCCGAGCCCTCCCACCGATGCCACCGCAAAGGCCATCAAGATGGGCGAGAAATCCAACAGGCCGCGCGTGTCGACAAAGAACAAGATGATCGCCATCAGCAAGACCGCCACCGCCACCGAGGTCAGCGCATTGAGCAAGAACCGCGCCAGCACCGCGTCGATCCAGCTCACCACGGGATAATTCATCAAGGCGCGCGAATAGCGCAGCGACCGCGCCACCGCCTGCGAGACGTTTTGATATTGGGTAAAGGGCAAATATCCCGTGGCATAAAACAGCACAAAGCTGGTCCCCAAGGACGGCGCGCGAAACAGCAAGGAAAACGCCATGGACATCACGATCACATAGCCCAAAGGCTCCAGCACCGCCCAAAGATAGCCCCCCGGGGAGCGGCCGTATTGCGACCCCATCTCGCGCAGCATCAAGGCCAGCACCGAACGGCCCGAGGCCCAGCGCGTCGCGCGTTTGGGCCGCGCTGCGGGGCGGATCGGGGGGCCGGACGGGGCAGCGGCAGGATTGGAACGAGCGCTCAACAACGCCTCCGTTATGCGGGGTTTTTAAAGCGCAATTATGGGGCTATGATTGCGGCAATGCAATTGCGTTCACAAGCGGAGTATCCCTGTTGAACCAGAACAACACGCCAGCCGCCAAAGCCGCCGCCACAAGCGGCGCGGCCGATGCCGAGGCCAAAGCCCCCGACAACAGCGCCAAAGAGACCCCCGCCAAACCAGCGGCGCCCAAGGGCAATGCCCCCCAAGGCGGTCAGGGCGCAGCGGCGCAAGGTCAGGGTCAGGGTCAGGGCAAAGGTCCGGCGCAAGGCCAAGGACAGCAAGGTCAGGGCGGTCAAGGCAAAGGCCCCGCGCAGGGCGGCGGCGGGCCGAACCAAGGCCAGCCTCAAGCGCAACCGCAAGGCCAAGGCCAAGGCGGTGGTCAGGGCGGCGGCCAAGGACCGCAAGGCCAAGCGCAAGCGGGCGGCCAAGGGCCAAACAAAGGACCCAATGCGGGACCAAACGCAGGCCCGAACAAACCCCCCAACGCCGCTCAGGGCGGCGGCCCGAACGCAGGGCCGAAAGCGGGGCCGAACGCGGGCGGACAGGGTCAGGGCGCGCAGGGCCAAGGCGGCCAAGGTCAGGGCGGCAAGCCGCAAGGCAACCAACCGGCGGCCAAGCAGGGGCAACCCGCCCAAGGCCAAGGTGGCCAAGCCAAACAGGGTCAGGGACAGGGTCAGTCCAATCAGGGTCAACCCAAACAGGGGCAGGCCAATCAGGGACAGCCCAAACAAGGGCAGGCGAACCAAGGCCCCTCCCCCGCCCCCGCCGTGCAAATCAAACCGCTCGCCGGTCCGGCGCGGCTGCGCAAACGCCATCGCGGGCTGATCGTTTCTTTTGCCTTTCTGGTCATGCTGCCCGTTGTGGTCATGTCCTTCTATTTGTGGGTGCGCAGCGCCGATCAATATGCCTCGACCACGGCCTTCACGGTGCAGCGCGAAACCGGCGGCAGCGCCGTGGACCTTCTGGGCGGGCTGTCGAGCCTGTCGGGCGGCGGATCGTCGGACACCGATATCTTGTATGAATTCATCCAAAGCCAAGAGTTGGTGCGCCGCGTCGATGCCGCCGTCGATCTGCGCGCCCATTACGTGCACAACTATGAAACCGACCCGATTTTCTCGCTCAAACCCGATGCGACGCTCGAAGATCTGGTGCGCTATTGGCAACGGATCGTGCGGATTTCCTACAACCAATCGGCCAGCCTGATCGAATTGCGCGTGCTTGCCTTTGATCCGCAAACCGCGCAATCCATCGCCGAGGAAATCGTCGCGGAAAGCCAGTCGATGATCAACGCCCTCAACGCCGCCGCGCGCGAGGATACGATCCGCTATGCGCTCTTTGATCTCGACGAGGCCTTGGTGCGGCTCAAGGCGGCCCGCGAGGCCATGACCGCCTTTCGCACCCGCACACAGATCGTCGATCCCACCGCCGATATCCAAGGCCGCATGGGGGTGCTCAACAACCTGCAACAGCAATTGGCCGAATCCCTGATCGAATTCGACATCCTGTCGGAAACCACCAAACGCTCGGACCCGCGCCTGCAGCAAGCCGAGCGCCGCATCGAGGTGATCCAAAGCCGCATCGAAGAAGAGCGCGCGACCTTTGCCACCGCCGAGGCGGGCAATAACGGCGCCGATTACCCCACCTTGATGGCCGAATTCGAAAGCCTCTCGGTGGACCGCGAGTTCTCCGAAGAAGCCTACCGCGCCGCCTTGGCCGCCGTAGAGATCGCGCGCTCCAACGCCGCGCGCAAAAGCCGCTATCTGGCGACCTATATCACCCCGACGCTGGCACAGACCGCCGAATATCCGCAGCGCATCACATGGACGCTTTTGACCGCGCTCTTCTCGCTGCTCTTCTGGTCGATCTGCGCCTTGGTCTATTACTCGATCCGCGACCGGCAATAGGCACGGCGATAAGGGCGGGGCCAAGCGCCACAGGACAAGCGAGGGAAGGCAAACCGATGTTGCGGCTCGACAATGTGACCAAACGCTTTGCCGTCAAAGGCGGGCATAAAACCGTGCTCGATGATGTCAGCGTCTCCTTCCCCGACGGGGCCTCGGTCGCGCTTTTGGGGCAAAACGGCGCGGGCAAATCGACCTTGCTGCAAATCATCGCGGGCACCTTGCCGACCGATGGCGGCACGCTGACCACCGACCGCTCGATCTCTTGGCCCGTGGGCTTTGCCGGATCCTTCCACGGCGAGATGACCGGCGCGCAAAACGTGCGCTTTATCGCGCGCATCTACGGCGTCGATACCTACGAGCTTGAGGGGTTTGTCGAGGATTTCGCCGAACTTGGCCCGCATTTTCAGATGCCGGTGCGCTCTTATTCCTCGGGGATGCGCTCGCGTCTGGCCTTTGGCGCCTCGATGGGGATCGGCTTTGACACCTACCTTGTGGACGAGGTCACCGCCGTGGGCGACCAACGCTTTCGCCGCAAAAGCCGCGCGGTGTTTTTGGAGCGGATGCGCAGCGCTGGGGCGATTGTGGTCAATCACGACATGAACCAGTTGCGCGATTTTTGCGAAGCGGGATGCGTTTTGCACGGCGGCGGGTTGGAATATTTCGACGATCTGAACGAGGCGATCCGTCGCCATGAAACGCTCATGGCCTGATCCGTTGTCGCCGCGCGCCAAGGCAACAATACAGTCATGTTTAGCTCAAGACTGCGCAAAGAGATCATCAAGATAGATTAAGATTTGAGGTGATCATCACAATCTTGCCCGAATTCCATTAAGCCGCGTTAACGCCCCTGAGCGCAATGTCAGCCCGTAAACGTGAGCGGGTGTGGTATGAGCTATCTGGGTTTCAGAACGGTGATCGGCAGCGGGCAGGAGATGCTCGATGTGGCGATTTCCGACATCGATGTCCAAGTCACCAGCAGCGGTGTCTTCGCCTATGCCACCAGCGGCACCAACGGCGGGCTCAGCTCCTATCAACTCAGCGAAGGCAGCGCCGCCTCCTTGGTCGATGCGGCGGTGTTTTCCGCATCCATGGCCGCCGTCGCCGACACGCAAATCACCACCGTCACCCTGTCGGGGCAAAGCTATGTGCTGACCGGCAACGACAGCTCCGGCGCATTGGTCGGCCATTATGTCGACGACGCGGGCACCATCGGCACCGCCACCGCGATCAGCGGCGTGCAGGCCTCCGCCTCGGGGCGGGTGTCGGCCTTTGCCTCGGTCAATCTGATGGGCGGCGAATTTTTCTATTTCGCCGAAGAGGGCGGCACGCAAATCCACGCCTACCGCTGGGGCTCGGGCACGGCGCAATATGTGGCCTCCGCCTCGGCGCAAGACACCGACACCTCCTATATGCAGGACGCCGCCGCCTTGGTGCAGGCCACGGTCGGCGGCAATACCTATCTTTTGGTGGCCTCGAACGCCGAACATGGCGTCACCTCCTACCACGTCAATGAACAGACCGGAAACCTGAGCGAAACCATGTCCTTGGGCGCGCAAAACGGGTTGGGCGTCAACACCCCGACGGCGATGCAAGTGGCGCAGGTCGAGGGCGAGACCTACGTCATTTTGGGCGCGGCGGGCAGCCAGTCGATCTCGGTCATGCGGCTCGATGCTTCGGGAAATCTGGCCCCCGTCGATCATATCCTCGACACGCTCTCGACCCGTTTTGGCGGGTTGACCTCTTTGGAGGTCACCACGGTGGACGGGCGCGTTTACGTGCTGGCGGGCGGGGCCGATGACGGGATCTCGCTCTTTACCTTGCTGCCAGGCGGGCGGCTGGTGCATTTGCAATCCATCGAAGACACGATGGCGATGGGCTTGCAAAATATCGAGGCGCTGTCGCTGACCTCGGTGGGCGGCGAGATGATCGTCATGGCCGCCTCGCAATCCGAAGCGGGCCTGACGCAGCTTGCCATGAGCACCAGCGCGCAGGGCCAGACCCTTTCAGGCACCAGCAGCGGCGCGACCCAAAACGGCACCTCGGGCGACGATATCATCATGGGATACGGCGGCAACGACAGCCTCTCGGGCGGCGCGGGCAACGATATTTTGGTCGATGGCGATGGCGAGGACACGCTGCGCGGCGGCGCGGGGGCGGATATTTTCATCCTCGACTATGACCAAGCCACCGATACGATCATGGACTTTGAAAGAGGCGTGGACCGCTTTGATCTGAGCGCCTTTCCGATGCTCTATTCGACCCAGCAGATCACCCTTTTGAGCACCTCTTGGGGCGCGCGCGTCAGCTATCGCAACGAGGTGATCGACGTCTATGCGGCCAGCGGCGGCTATCTGAGCATGACCGATCTGTTCGGCTATGAAATCACCGGCCCGAACCGCCCGATGATGTTGGTGCGCGTGCCGATGCGCGGCACCGATGGCGATGATGTGATGACCGGCGAGAGCACCGCCGATGAAATCTATGCCCTCGGCAGCCACGATTACGTCGACGGGCGCGGCGGCGCCGACAGCATTTTCGGCGGCGACGGGCACGACACGCTGCTGGGCGGCGATGGCAATGACACGCTGCTGGGCGAGATCGGCGACGACAGCCTGCTCGGCGCGGCGGGCAATGACCGCATCATCGGCGGCGCAGGCGCGGATACGGCCGCGGGCGGCGACGGCAATGATCATATCAGCGGCGGCTGGGGCAACGACAGCCTGCTCGGCGAGCAGGGTCATGACGCGCTCTATGGGGATTTGGGCGATGATTATATCGACGGCGGCGACGGGCATGACACGATTGTCGGCGCCGATGGGCACGACCTTTTGTTCGGGCTGACCGGCCGCGATGTGATGACCGGAGGCGCGGGCAATGACACGATTTTCGGCGGCTCCGAGAGCGACGATATCGACGGTGGCGCGGGCGACGACAGCATCGATGGCGGCTCGTGGGGCGATACGATCCGCGGCGGCGATGGCAATGACACGGTGATCGGCGGGCTGGGCACCGATGAGGTCTGGCTGGGCAATGGCAACGACCGCTTTATCGACGAGACGCAAAACGACGCCAATGGCGCGGATACGGTCTATGGCGGCGATGGTGATGATACGATCATTGCCTCGGGCGGGCATGACGTGGCCTATGGCGGGCGCGGGCGCGATTCCATCGAGGGCGGATTGGGCGGCGATCACCTTTATGGCGGCAATGGCGGCGACACGCTGCGCGGCGATGGCGGCAAGGACAGCCTTGTCGGCGAGGACGGACATGACTTCATCGATGGTGGCGATCAACCCGACACGATCCGCGCCGGCACCGGCGACGATACGGTCTATGGCGGCATGGGGCGCGACGACATCCGGCTCGACGCCGGCCACGACCTGTTTGAGGACCATGACGAAGACGGCGCAGGCGGGGCCGATACGGTCTATGGCGGCGATGGCAATGACACGCTCAACGGCAGAGGAGGCAATGACCTGCTGAGCGGCGGCACGGGGCTTGATCTGATCTTTGGCGGTATCGGCGATGATACGATCACCGGCGGGGGCGCGGATGACACGCTCGACGGGGCGGCGGGCGACGACCATATGACCGGCGGCGATGACGACGACCATATCTATGGCGGTTGGGGCAACGACAGCCTTTACGGCTCGGACGGCGAGGATTCGCTGTATGGCAACAGGGGCGATGACCTGATCTATGGCGGCGATATGAACGACAGGCTGTTCGGCGATGCGGGGCGCGACACTTTGTTTGGCGGCCATGGCAACGATACATTGAACGGCGGCGATGAGGCCGATTACCTCGACGGCGGCGAAGGCGCGGACCGGATCAATGCGGGCAATGGCGTGGATAATCTGATCGGCGGGGCGGGCAATGACACGCTGTTCGGCCAAGAGGGCGCCGACACGATTGACGGCGGCAGCGGCTATGACTGGATCTATGGCGGCGCGGGCAATGATGTGGTCACCGCAGGGGCGGGGCGCGACCGCGTCTATCTTGATGATGGCGACGACATCTTTATCGACAGCGCGCAAAACGATGTGCATGGCGCCGATCACGTCGAGGGCGGCAACGGCAATGACACGATTGGCGGCGGCGGCGGCAATGACACGCTCAAAGGCGGCGATGATGATGATGTCATCACCGGCGGCTTTGGCAACGACGAATTGATCGGCGGCCAAGGCAACGATCATATGCGCGGCAACGAGGACCATGACCGGCTTTATGGCTATGGCGGCAATGACAGCATCCACGGCGATGGCGGCAACGACACGATCGAAGGCGGCTTTGGCAATGACGTGCTGTCGGGCGGCTCGGGCAATGATGTTTTTGTCTTTGCCGATGGCCACGGCGACGACACGATCCGCGATTTCGACACCGGTGCGGATATTTTGCGTTTCCTCAGCGAAGGCGACCCCGATGCGCCCGCCTCGCGCAATGACCTCAGCCTCGTCTATAGCAATGGCGATACCCTGCTGAGCAGCGATTTCGGCACCATCGTGATCGAGGACACCATGCCTTGGCTGATCAGCGTGGCGAACCTTGAATTCTTCTGACCCGCCGCGACCGCGCAGGGCCGGACCCATGCAAAACGGGCGCCCGAAACCGAGGCGCCCGTTGCTATGTCAGACCGGATGTGAACCCGATCAGTAGCTGAAATCAATCGCCGCCGCGAGGCCGGTGTTGTCGAACATCCCCTCAAAGACGATCGAGGTCGCAGCGTCGAAATAGAGCTCGTAGCCTGCGGCCACATCGCCACCGTAGGTATCGACAATCTGCTGACCGGTGAGCGTGCCGCTCCCCCACGGCGACCCCAGGATCACCATGATATCCTCGTTCACATCGAAATCGGTGATCACATCATGGCCGCTTTCGAACACAAAAGTATCGGTGTCCAGACCGCCGAAATAGCGGTCATCGCCCGAGCCGCCCGCAAGCGTGTCATCGCCGTTCGACCCGTGCAGGAAATCATTGCCAACCATGCCAAAGATGGCGTCTTCGCCATAGCCGCCATAAAGACGGTCATTCCCGTGATCGCCCACAATGAAATCGTCGCCGCCTTCGCCGCGCAGCGTGTCCCAACCGGTGCCGCCCACCAAAAGGTCATTGCCCAGACCGCCATTGATGAAATCGGGATCGCCGCCGCCATCGAACGTGTCTGCGCCGGTCGAGCCATAGATCGTATCGCGGCCCATTCCCGCATAAACCGAATCGTTGCCGCCGTTGCTTCCGTCGGTGTCATTGAACAGATCGTCGCCAAAGCCCATCACGACATAGTCGTCGCCTTGGTGGCCGAACACGGTGTCATTGCCATTGCCGCCATAGATCGTGTCGTCGCCATATCCGGCATAAAAGCGGTCATTGCCGTTCTCGCCGATGAGCACATCATTGCCGTTATGGCCGACCAATGTGTCATTATCCGCGCCGCCGTTGAGCCGGTCATTGCCCTCTTCGCCGGAGAGGAAATCATCGCCCGAACCGCCAAAGAGCGTATCATTGCCGGTGCCGCCCGACAGCGTATCGGCCCCCGCTTCGCCATAGAATTTGTCGTTGCCGCTGGCGCCTTCAAGGCTGT
Organism: Litorivita sp. NS0012-18; assembly: GCF_040371945.1. NCBI lineage: Bacteria > Pseudomonadati > Pseudomonadota > Alphaproteobacteria > Rhodobacterales > Paracoccaceae > Litorivita > Litorivita sp. NS0012-18. The sequence continues at coordinate 1,564,998 of NZ_BAABWS010000001.1, forward strand.
CGTTGCCAGTGCCGCCATAGATCGTGTCATGGCCAAGCCCGCCGCTTTCGTCTTGGTCAAAGAAGACATCCGCGCCGTCATTGAGCCACGCCAGATCGTCGCCCGCCCCCGCGCGCAACGTGTCATTGCCAGCGCCGCCGACCGAGGTGTCATTGTCCTCGCCGCTGCGCAGGTCGTCATGACCCTCGCCGCCGATCAAACGGTCACGCCCCTTGTCGCCATTGAGCGTATCATTGCCCAATCCGCCCTCAAGCGTATCATTGCCCGCCGCGCCATTGAGGAAATCATCGCCGCGCATCCCGAGCATCTGGTTGGCCAGCCAGTTGCCCTGCACATAATCATCGCCGTCGCCGGTGACGAAATGCTCGATCCGGCCCGCGCCCTCATAGGTCGCCCAGACCGCGCCATCGACGCTAAAGCCCGACGTGCCCGCCGCCACAAAGGCCACATCGCCGGTGATGGCCGCAAGGTTGAGCCATTGCACACCGCCGGTGGCCACCACGGTCGAGGCGCGCGCAATCTCCTCGGCGCGGTAGGTGAGGTAATCTTCGGTGAAGTGATAGACTTTGTCGTCGCTCACCGCGCTGCCGAAGAAATCGAGGGTGAAATCCGACAAGGTGCCGGTATCGCCCGACACGCTGTCTTCGACCTCGACGGTCCATGTCCCGTCGGAATAGGACCCGCGCACCACATCGACGCCGTAAGTATAGCTTCCGGCAAGAAATTCGTTGCCGCCATCATGGTTGAGCAAGACATAGCGCGTCCCGTCAGGGCCGACCAAAGTCATCTGGATATCGCCCATATAGGTGTGCGACACGGTGATGCGCGCATCGATATGTTCGACCACCATGCCCAGGCTTGCCGCCTGCGAGATCGACACCGTGTCATTGTCCAAAATCGAGACCGCCGAGCCGGAATACTCAAGCGTGCCGGACATCTCGTTGGCCGAGGTTTGCGCCGCGCCGAACCGCGACCACACTTCCGCCATCCGCACCGCCGCAAAGGCATCGACCATGCCAAAGCCGTAAGAGACGTTGAAGGTGCGCCCGCCGCCGTTCCAGTCGTCAGCGCCATTGGCAAACCATGCGCCTTCCTCGTAAGAGGTCGCCGCCGCGCCATAGCTCGATCCGGTATGCGCCGCCGACACCGACAGGATTTCTTGCACATCGCGCCAGCCAAGGCCCGTGTTGGCCTGCATCATCAAGGCCGCCACGCCCGCAACCACCGGCGTCGCCGCCGAGGTGCCGCCGAAATCATTGGCGTAATCGGTGCCGCTATAGCCGTTAAAGCTGGTCATATCGGTGGTGTGTTGCGCCGCAGGGGCCGCGATCAGGATATTCGTGCCCCAGTTGGAATAATCCGCCGCAATGCCGCCCGCGCCGGTCGCCGCCACGGTGACGGCGAAACGGGTGTTGTTCATCCCGTCGCCCTGCGCATTGCCCATGATGCCCGAGGCTTCGAGCGAGGAATTGTGATTCTCGTTGCCCGCCGCTTTGAAATTGACGGTGCCAAGCCCGCCGCGACCCGCCCCTGCCGCGATCCCGAAATGGTAGGCTTCTTGGTAGGTATAGCCGCTGCTGTCACCGACATCATTGGCGCTGCCAAAGGTCGGGGTATAGCCCCAGCTGTGGTTGGTGACGTCGAAATTCGCCATCCAGTCGTAGGCATCAAGCGTCTGGGAGGAATTGAGATCTTGCAACAGATCGACGCCGGTGAGCGTGGCATCAAAGGCAACGCCAACCACGCCAACCCCGTTGTTTTCCGCCGCGATGATCCCCGCAACCGCCGTGCCATGCCCGTTGGCCGCGCCGTTCGGCTCACCATCATCACCGGGGAAAAGCAGCGCGTAATCGTAGTTGTCATCAAGGTCCGGATGCGCCGATTCGACGCCTTCGTCGTAAACCCCAACCGCGATCCCTTCGCCGGTGTAATCATCCCAGATGGTTTCGATGTCGCCAATCAAGGTGAAGTGCCATTGAGAGCTGTAAAGTGGATCGTTCGGTTGCATGAAATCCCTCGTCGATATTTTCCCCGAAGAGCGCAGATAAGGCGCGCGCCTTCAGGCCTACAATAAGCCCCGATTTGGCCTAAACTTTTCTTAAGGCATTTGCGTGTCAAATTCATGGGGAAAATACGGCCAAGCCACCTCACACCTTTGTTATCGCTCCTGTTCAGCGCGGCCCCATGAGCGCCGCCGCCCCGCCGCCCCCGCCGTGCCTTGCTCCGCACGCAGTTAGGCCTTTGCGCGCCGACATATGGCGCTTTGCTTGAATTCGCCCGCCCCCCATGGGACACATAGGCACGCCCAATCACGGGCCGAGCCATGGGCCGAACCATGGGCCGAACCACTGGCCAAAACGGGAAAACGCGGTGAAAATACTCAACGTAGGTGCGGGATTGTCCGGCGCGGTGATCGGGCGCAAGCTGGCCGAGGCGGGACATGATGTAACCGTCATGGACAGCCGCGACCATATCGGCGGCAATTGCCATACCGCGCGCGACGCGGACACCGGCGTTCTGGTCCATACCTACGGGCCGCATATCTTCCACACCGATGACGAAGAGGTCTGGACCTATGTCAACGGTTTCGCCCGTTTCCGGCCCTTTCAAAACCGTGTCAAAACCACCGTCCAAGGCGCGGTCTATGCGCTGCCGGTCAATTTGCACACGATCAACCAGTTCTTCGGCAAAACCCTGCGACCCGAAGAGGCCCGCGCCTTTATCGCCGCGCAGGCCGACACCACGATCACCGATCCGCAAAACTTCGAAGAGCAGGCGCTGATGACGGTCGGCCCGCAGCTATATGAGGCGTTTTTCAAAGGCTATACGGTCAAACAATGGGGGCTTGCGCCGCATCTGTTGCCCGCTTCGATCCTCAAACGCCTGCCGCTGCGCTTCACCTATGACGACAATTATTTCTTCCATAAATTCCAAGGCATGCCCGAAGAAGGCTATAGCCCGATGATCGCCGCGATCCTTGACCATCCGCGCATCACCCTCACCCTTGGCCGCAGCTTTGCCGCCCCCGACGCCGAAACATACGACCATGTGTTTTTCTCCGGCCCGCTCGACAGCTATTTCGACTATGAACTGGGGCGTTTGGGCTATCGCACCTTGGATTTCGAACGCTTTACCGCCGAGGGCGATTACCAAGGCTGTGCGGTGATGAACTATGGCGACCGCGACGTGCCCTATACGCGCATCACCGAACACAAACATTTCGCCCCTTGGGAAACCCATAGCCGCAGCCTGTGCTACCGCGAATATTCGCGCGCCGCCGAGCCGCAAGACATCCCCTATTATCCGATCCGCTTGGCCGATGAGAAGGCGCTGCTCGCCCGCTATGTCGCGCTGGCGCAAAACACCCCTGCGGTGACCTTTGTCGGGCGGCTTGGCACCTATCGCTATCTGGATATGGATGTCACCATCCGCGAGGCCTTGGACACCGCCGAGATGTTCTTGCAGGCCGATCAGGACGGGCGCGCCATGCCCGCCTTTGCCGTCTCGCCGCTCTGAGCGCCGCGCCCTGTCGGGCCGCGCCAAATGGGCGCGCATTGCCGGCATGTAACGCCGCCAGATTACGCCGAGGGCGCGTGGCCCAAATGCGTCTCGCCGCGCTGGCGGGCCAATTCGATCTGCTTTTGCCGCTCGCGAAACCGCGTCTTGTCGGCCTCGGAGGTCTGACCGATACATTGGTGGCACGACACGCCCTGCTCGTATTGGGCGCGCGTCTTATCCTCGGGCAGGATCGGACGGCGGCAGGCATGGCACAGCTCATGCGGCCCTTCCTTGAGCCCGTGCCCCACCGAGACCCGCCCGTCAAAGACGAAACATTCGCCCTCCCACGTGCTTTGCTCTTGCGGCACCTCTTCGAGGTATTTCAGAATCCCGCCCTTGAGGTGATAGACCTCTTCAACCCCCTGCTGGAGCAGGTAATTCGTGCTCTTCTCGCAGCGGATACCGCCGGTGCAAAACATCGCCACGCGTTTGTTGTGAAAGCGTTCTTTGTTTGCCTCCCACCACTGCGGGAACTCGCGAAAGCTTTCGGTCTGCGGGTCGATCGCGCCCTCGAATGTGCCGATCGCCACCTCGTAATCATTGCGCGTATCGATCACCGCCACATCGTCAGAGCGGATCAGATCGTTCCAATCGGCAGGCTCGACATAATGGCCGACGCTGGCGCGCGGATCGACATCGGGCTGGCCCATGGTGACGATCTCGGCCTTCAGGCGCACCTTCATGCGGCCAAAGGGCTGCTGGGCGGCAAAGCTTTCCTTATGCACCAGATCGCCGCAGCCCGGCAAAGCGCGGATATGCGCCAAAACCGCGTCAATTCCGGCGCGCGATCCGGCGATGGTGCCGTTGATCCCCTCATGGGCGATGAGCAAGGAGCCGGTGATCCCTTCGGCGGCGCAAAGCGCCTTGAGCGGGGCCTGCACGGCCTCGCGGTCGGGGAAACGGGTGAAGTGATAGAGCGCTGCGATGGTATAGGACATGGCGCTCCTTTAGCGCGCCCGCGCCCCGCCGCGCAAGAGGCAAACCCCATGCCCGCCCCTATAAATAAGGGTATTTGCCATGCAGCTTTTCGCCCTGCACCGCGCGCGCGTCCCGCCCCCGCCCCGCGCCGCCGCCCGCAAACAAGAAAGGCCCTGCCGAGGGACATCCGGCGGGCCTTTCCAAAAGGAAAATAGATTTTGCCCTATGCGGGCCAATATATCCTCGCGGCGCACGTATCGCAGGGGGATGACTGCTTGCAGCGCAACAAGGGTCCAGAGCCAGCGGTCCTACAGTTTTACCGCGCCATCTCATGCGCCCCGGCTTGGGACCGTTTTGCGGCCGGGCTTGAGAGAGTAACACCGCAGCGCGCCAAAGGTTCCCGTGCGCGGCGGATTTTTTTGCCCCGCCGCCGCGCGCCTGCCGCGGCGCGGGCCTGCGTGTTGCTCTGCATCTTGCGACCTGCACCTTGTGCGCCGCGCCGCCATCTTGATTGATCGCGCCCTGCGGGGCATCTTGGCCCTGCCCCAGCCTGCTGCGCGGCCCGACCGCTGACCCGACCCGACCTGACCCGACTTGCCCCCAGCCCCTCACACACGGAGCCGCCCGATGTCCCTATCCGCCCTGATCGTCATTGATCTGCAAAACGATTTTTGCCCCTCCGGCGCTTTGGCCGTGGCGGGCGGCGACGAGATTGTCGCGCCGGTCAATGCGCTGATGGCGCAGTTCGACGCCGTGGTCCTGACCCAAGACTGGCACCCCGCGGGGCATAGCTCCTTTGCCAGCAGCCATAAGGGCAAAGCCCCTTTCGAGATGATCGACATGCCCTACGGGCCGCAAGTGCTTTGGCCCGATCACTGCGTGCAAGCCAGCCAAGGTGCGCAGTTCCACCCGCAGCTCGACACCGCCCGCGCCGATCTGATCATCCGCAAAGGCTATAACCCCGCCATCGACAGCTATTCGGCGTTCTTCGAAAACGACCGCGCCACCCCTACGGGGCTTGAGGGCTACCTGCGCACGCGCGCGATCACGCGGCTGACCATGGTCGGCCTCGCGCTGGATTTTTGCGTGAACTACTCGGCGGTCGACGCCGCCCGCTTGGGCTTTGACGTCACCGTGCGCCAATCCCTCTGCCGCGCCATCGACATGGACGGATCCCTCGCCGCCGCATTGGAGGGGATGAAGGCCGCGGGGGTGACCTTGGCCTAGGTTCAACCGCCCTCCATCAACCCCGCGCCGGTGAAGCCGCATTCTTCGGCGGCCTTGAGATAGGCGGCGGTGAATCCGTCGAGGTAGAAGGTGTGCAGCACCTTATGGTTCACCACGACCTCCATCTGATAGTTACGGCGCATGGCTTCGAGCACATAGAGGCTGACGGGGTGGGAATAGACGATCTCGGCGTTTTCAAACACATCCTCTTCGAGATAGCCGCGCACCACCGCCTCCATCGTATCCTCGTCGTCAAAGCGCACATAGGCGGCATCGCCCTCGCGCATCACCGTCTGGTAATGGCGCATCGCGTATTCATGCACGATCACGTCGGGAAAGAAATCCGGCGGGCCGGCGTCGCCATTGCTGAACGAAAATTTCAACCCCGGATCGCCGTCATAGCCGGTATAGGCGGTGCAACTGCGGCGCAGGTCCTCGCCGGTGTCGACCTCTTCGACGGCGACATGCCACGCGCCGTAATCCCAATATTGCGCCCCTGCGGCGGGCAAGGCCGCGCCCGCAGCCGCCAAAGCCGCCGCACCGATCATCACCATTTCTCGCATCCCGCTCTCCTTATTTTGGGCACCTCGCGAGGCAGTATCACACAAGCCTCACCGAAACCTTGCCAAGCCTCTGTTTTCCCTGCTTTATGCATCTCGCCCCCAAGGAGAGCAGCAGATGGTCGATATCGCAACCCGCGTTCACAATCACAATTGGAAAATCGATCCGATTGTGCGGTCCCTGATCGACACGGATTTTTACAAACTGCTGATGTGCCAATCGGTGTTTCGCAACCGCCCCGAGGCGCAGGTGCGGTTCTCGCTGATCAACCGCACGACCTCGATCCCTTTGGCCGATCTGATCGACGAGGGCGAATTGCGCGAGCAACTCGACCATATCCGCTCGCTGCGCCTGACCCGCGGCGAAAGCACATGGATGCGCGGCAATACGTTTTACGGCAAACGCCAGATGTTCCGCCCCGATTTCATGGAATGGTTCGAAAACCTGCAATTGCCGCCCTACCATCTGGAGCGCAAGGGCGATCAATACGAGCTGACCTTCGAAGGCTCATGGCCCGAGGTGATGCTTTGGGAGATCCCCGCACTGGCGGTGCTGATGGAACTGCGCGGCCGCGCGGTTCTGCGCGATATGGGCAAATTCGAATTGCAGGTGCTCTATGCGCGCGGCATGACGAAACTTTGGGAGAAAATCGAGAGGCTGCGCGGGCTGGACGGGCTGCGCATCGCCGATTTCGGCACCCGCCGCCGCCATAGCTACCTGTGGCAGGATTGGGCCGTGCAGGCGATGCTCGAGGGGCTGGGCGATAAATTCACAGGCACCTCCAATTGCCTCATCGCGATGAAACGCGATCTGGAGGCCGTGGGCACCAACGCCCATGAATTGCCCATGGTTTACAGCGCCTTGGCAAAATCCGACGCGGCCCTGCGCCAAGCGCCCTATGACGTGCTCGCCGATTGGCACGAAGAGCATGACGGCAACCTGCGCATCATCTTGCCCGACACTTACGGGACCAAAGGCTTCCTCGACGGCGCGCCCGACTGGCTCGCCGGATGGACCGGCATCCGCATCGACAGCGGCGATCCCGCCGCCGCCGCCGAAGTCGCGATCGATTGGTGGAAGCTACGCGGCGAGGACCCGACGAAAAAGCTGGTGATCTTCTCGGACGGGTTGGACACCGACAAAATCATCGAGCTACACGGGCAATTCAAAGGCCGCGTGCGCACCTCCTTTGGCTGGGGCACCTTGCTGACCAACGACTTTCGCGGCCTGACCGAAGACGACGCCCTCGCGCCGTTTTCCTTGGTCTGCAAAGCCGTCAGCGCCAATGGCAACCCCACCGTCAAACTCTCGGACAACCCCAACAAAGCCATGGGCCCGAAAGCCGAAATCGAGCGCTATAAACGCGTGTTCGGCGTGGGCGATCAGGACCGGATGGAGGTAGTGGTTTAGGGGCGCGCGCACCCCCTCACTCCACCTTCCCCCTAAGCGCCTTCACCTCGCCGCGCTGTTTTTTGGCCTCAAGGCGGCGGCGCACAGACCCTTTCGTCGGTTTGGTCTTCACGCGAAACTTGGGCCTTTTGGTCGCCTCCACGATCAGCGCCGCCAGACGCTCGCGCGCGATGTCGCGGTTGCGCGCTTGGTGGCGGGTCTCGTCGCAGAAAATCACCAAGGCCCCCTCTTTCGTCCACCGCCGCCCCGCCAGTTTGCGCAGCCGCGTTTTCACCGCAGGCGGCAGGTTGGGCGAGCGTTCGGCCTCGAAGCGCAATTCGACCGCGGTCGAGACCTTGTTGACGTTCTGCCCGCCAGGACCGGAGGCGCGCACGAACTGCTCGGTCAATTCCCAATCTTCGATCGTGATCTCGGGGCTGATGGTCAGGGGCATGGCGCGTCCTTTTGGGGCTGCGTATGGCGGTCCGGCGCGGCGCATTTTGCCACCGACGCAATACCGACAGAATACCGACGTTATACAGACAGGGGTTTTGACATGCAAAAGGGCCGCCCAACATGCGCGGACGGCCCTTCGAGAATGTGGAGGTGGGGGCCGGTTAGGCGCTCACCAATCCGGAGTTTTCGCTCCCGAGGGCTGCCTCAGGTCGCGTGCCTCCCGACTGTTCCGACACCTTTCTCCATGACCTCATTAGACACTAGAGCACCTCCTTTCTGATGTTTTCGATATCTTCAGGAAAGCACAGTTTTTCTGGATGTCAAAACAAAATCATGTGGTCGAGGGGCGCATCGCCCCCACAATGATGCGGAACGGGACAAGCGCGACCAAGGCAATCGCCAGCTTCACGCCCCAATCGGCCAAGGCCAAAGTCACCCAAAGCGGCGCCATCGCCCCAACGGTGAGCAACGGCGCGGGGTCCGATGCCCAAGCCACGGCAGCATCGGCATTGGCGCCAAAGGAGACGCTGGCGGAGAAGGCAAGGGTGAAGAAAATCCCCGTATCGACCGCCGATCCGACCACCGAAGAGGCCAAGGGCGCGCGCCACCAAGCCCCCGCGCGAAGCCGGTTAAACACAGAAATATCAAGCAGTTGCGCGACCAAGAATGCAGTGCCCGACGCCACAGCAACGCGCAAGGGCACGGCGGGGCCGAATTCGAGCATGATCTGGCTGCCGATCAGCGAGCACAGGATGCCCACCACAAAACCGGCCAAAACCACACGGCGCGCGGCAGGGGCGCCATAGACGCGGTTCATCACATCGGTGACCAGAAAGGCCAAAGGATAGGTGAAGGCGCCCCACGTCAGGAGGCCATCAAGCAGCAAGAATTGCACCAAGATGTTGGAGGCCACGACAATCGCGGCCATGGCAAGAATGCCAGGAAAATAAGCAGTTTTCATTTTTTGAGCCCGTTTTTACAAGGTTGCGGCGACTTGGCGCCGAGGATCGGCGCGGATCAGGGGCGTCTAATCCTTCGCACCGCGCTTTGCAAGCCCTGTGTCGATCACAAATTCCACGATCTCGCCGCGCTGGAACACCATAAAATTATCGTCCGACACCATGGTCAGCCGGATGCGCCCCGCCCCGTCGCGCCACACCGACAGCCCCTCGAGGTTGTCGAATTGCCGCGCCCGCGATTGCAGCAAAATCTCTCCAGCACCCGCCCGCGCCGGATCGCTCATATCAAAGCGCCGCACGCGGCTGCGAAAGCCAAGTCCGGTGAAGTCCCGCTCCAGCAGATAGAGCGCGCCATCAGGACCGAAATCGGCGCCCACGGGCAAAAACTGCGCATCGCCCTCAATGCGCATGGCCACGCTCCAGCGCCCGTTCAGATAGCGATAAACCGTTATTTTTCCGTCCCTTGCTACGAACTCGGGCAGGGCATAAAGCGCGCCGTCAGGCCCGCGCGCCAAGGCCTCCAATCCGCCATTGCTGGCAAATCCAAGAAACTCGCGCACGATCGGATAGGGTCGGCGCAACATGCCATCCGCATCGAAAGCGGCCAGCCGGTGATTGCCCTCAAAGGAAACAATGACCTCATCACCGCCGTCCCAAACCAAGCCTTCGGCATCCTGCATTGCGCCGCGCAGCGGGCCACCCAGCGCGCCGCGAAGCTGCACAATGCGCAGGTTTTCAACTCCGGTTATTTTTCCCGCCTCGCGCCGCAGCACCCCCGACAATAGCGTGCCGCGATCCGAAATGGCGCGAAAGGCGCCGCCATCCGGCGCCAGTTCAAAACCGGAAATTCCACCAAAGGCCCGCGCCTTTTCGCTCCAGACAAAGCGCGAGACGAACTGCGCGCTTTGAGCCTGTGCAAGGCGGGACGAGGCAAAATACAGGCACAGCGCGCCTAGCGCGACTGCAATACCGAGACGCATTGTGCAGGCAGGTCCGACAAGGTGTATTCACGCCGCGGTTTGGGTTTGGGCGCATTGGGATCGCGCGGTTTCGGGGGGGGCGGGTTCAAAATATCACGCACCCATTTTTCCGCATCCTTGCATCCGTCACCGGCGGGCGGAGCGGCTTGATCCACACATCCGCGCGCATCTTTGGGGCATTTGAGCCGCACATGGAAATGATAGTGATGCCCATACCAAGGCCGGATTTTGTTGAGCCAGCTGCGGTTCCCTTTCTCGTCTTTGCACATTTGCACCTTGGCACCGGGGAAGACGAAAATACGCGCCACACGCGGGTCCGAGGCCGCCGCTTTCAAGATCTCATGATGGGCGCGCGTCCAGCTTGAATTGACATAGGCCCCGCCATTGCGGCGCATGGAAATCGACGAAATTTTCTCGCGCTCCGCCGCGCTCAGGTCGAGCCGTTTTGGCGGCAACATCCAGATATCGGCATCCAGCCCGATCTGGTGACTGCGGTGGCCCGTCAACATCGGCCCGCCGCGCGGCTGGCTCATATCACCCACATAGAGGCCCGCCCATCCGGGCTGTGCGGCGGCCTTGCGGCTGAGATCTTTGACGAAATCCACGGTTTCGGGATAGGCCCAGTTGCGGTTGCGCGACAGGCGCATGGCTTGCCATGTCGGTCCAGTTTCGGGCAATTGCACCCCGCCCGCAAGGCAGCCTTTGGCATATCCGCCATGGGGTGCGGGGGTCTGCGCCGAGGGACCGGATTTGGCGCCGAAAAGCTGTTTGGCCTGCACGCCGCGCATGGATTGCGGCACCGTCGCTTGCGTCGAGAGCGCCGCCTCGCGGGCGGGTTTGTCGCCGCCCCCGCCGCCGCACGCGCTCAGGAAAACTGCCAAACTCAGGGCTTTGAAGAACCGGACCATACTGCACTATCTCCCTCGGGTTTGACCCAGCGTAGCAGGAACAGCCCGATAAGGAAAAGCACAACCAGCGGCGTCACGCCCAATTGTTGGCTGCCGGTGACGGCGGTGGCGATGCCGATGGCGGTGGGGGCAAGGAAGCTCGTCGCCTTGCCCGCCAAACCGTAGATGCCGAAGGCCTCGGTCATCCGCTCGGGGTTGGCCTGTTTGACCATCATCGTGCGGCTCGCAGCTTGCAGCACCCCGCCCGCCGCGCCGATGGTCGCGCCAAGAATGTAGAAGGTGATATCGGGCAGGCTCGATTCCGGTCCCACAAAAACGCCGTAAACGCTCTCGCGCGAGACGAGGACCATGGAAATCGCTACAAAGGCCAGCACCAGAATGCAGATGCGGATCACGGGTTTTGGCCCGAACCGCACATCCATCTCGCCGCCGATATAGGCGAAAATCGCGCCAAAGATGATCGCCACAATGCCGAAAATCCCGACGTTCACGACGCTCCACCCCAAGACGCCTTGGGCGTAAAGCCCGCCAAAGAAATACATCCCGTTCAACGCATCGCGATAGAACATCGACGCGCCCAGATAGCTGAAGAGCGAGGGGGTTTGCGGCAGTTTGCGCACCGTTTGGCCCAGCCCCTTGAGCGCCGTGCCAAGCGCGCCTTTGGGCGGTTTGGCGGGTTTGGGATCACGCACCCACAAAAAGAAGGGGATCATGAAAACCGCATACCAGATTGCGGTCAGCGGCCCGACAAACCGCGTGCCTTCGCGCGCCGCCGGATCAAGGCCAAGCACCGGCTCGATCCCGATCATCGTGCGCCCCGTCGTGGCACTTTCGGCAAAGAGCGCAAGCATCAACAAAAGCGTGACCAAACCGCCCACATATCCAAAGGCCCAGCCGCGCCCCGAAATCCGCCCGATCTCTTCGCGCGGGCCCAGATCGGGCAGCATGGCATTGGTGAAAATCGTCGCGAACTCCATCCCGATCAGGCCGATGGCAAAGGCGAAAAGGATGAAATACATGTCGAAATCGTCAGGCGCCGCCGTCCACAAAAGCGCCGATCCGATGACGTAAAGCACCGAAAAGCCCCAAATCCACCGCAGCCTGTTGCCCGAGGTATCGGCCATCGCGCCCAAAAGCGGCGCCAGCACCGCAATCACAAATCCCGCCGCGCCAATGCCAAAGCCCCAAGCGGCCTGTGCCTTGGCGCCGTCCCCGACCAATTCGCCAAAGAAGGGCGAAAAGATGAAGGTCAAAAGCAAGGTGTTATACGGCTGGCTCGCCCAATCGAAGAAAAACCAGCCCCAAATGCGCTTGCGCGGTGAAATCGTTGTCATGCCTGTCCCCTATCCCTGCCCTCGATATGACAGGCAAGTCAGGCATCTGGCAAGCGTTTTGCCCGCGCCTCAGCCCGCCGCCTCTTGCATCGGGGGCCACGGGCGGGCGTCTTCGGCCTCGATCCATTTGGCGATATGGGGCGGGATGGCGGGCGAGACATCGGGCACGCCCAAAACTTCGGCCACCCGCGCGGGCGGCACGATCCCGTTGCGGTCCGTCAATGCCGCGCGATACACGATGTGATTGGCGCATTCGCCATTGGCCAGCCACATGCTTTGCTCCAGATAGAGAAACCGCGCGTCCCAACAGGCCAGCCGCGAGCGCATCTCGAAACGCTCGAATGTGCGGATACGGCGGCGATACCGCACCGTCGCCCCCGCCATGGTCAGCCCCCATTTTTGCGATTTGAGCGCCGCAAACAGCCCCGCGCGTTTGGCAAAGGGCAAGCGGCCCAGATCATAAAGCGTCAAGGTGCGCCCGTTGTTAAGCTCGAAAAACATATCGATGTCCCACGGCATGCAGCGATGATGCGACACATGCACCCCGTCCACACCAAGCGGCGCGGCATTGCGGAATTTCACAAACTCTTTGATCATGCGAAGGAAGGGATACATCGGCGGCGTCCTTTAACGGTCTGATACCCCGTGCTGACCCCAAGCGACCCCCGCGTCAACCAAGACTGCGCGTCAGACTTGCCCTTTTGCGCCGCCATGCTTACCTAGGACGCGCAACCAATAAGGACCCCCGCCATGCTGTCGCTTTTCCAGATCCTGTCCCTGATCCTCGATATCGCGTGGTTCTTCGTGATCGCCCATGTGATCATGAGCTGGTTGATCAATTTTCAGGTGCTCAATCTGGGCCAGCCTCTGGTCGCGCAAATCTGGCATATGCTGCAACGCATCCTAGAGCCGGTCTATAGCCGTGTGCGTTCGATCCTGCCGCCGATGGGCGGCGTCGACCTTGCCCCCTTGGTGGTTCTGATCGCGATCTATGCCCTGCGCATCGTGCTGGCCAACAATATCGCCGCCTTCTACTAAACCCCGCCTTGCCGTGCGCGGCGGAACGTGGGAAAACCTGCTGAGAGCATAAAAACAAGCCCACAGGACACCCATGACCGCTGCTGCCAAGCTGCTCAAAGACGTATTCGGATTTGACGCCTTTCGTCCGGGCCAAGAAGAGATCGTCGAGGCGGTCAGCACGGGGCAAAACGTGCTTGCCATCATGCCCACGGGCGGCGGCAAATCCTTGTGTTTCCAACTCCCTGCCCTGATGCGCGAGGGGGTCACCGTGGTGATCTCGCCGCTGATTGCCCTGATGCGCGATCAGGTGCGCGCCCTGCGCGAAGCCGGCGTCGAGGCGGGCGCATTGACCTCGGGCAACACCGAAGAAGAGACCGCCGAGGTCTGGCAAGCGCTCGAAGAGGAGCGGCTCAAGCTGCTCTATATCGCGCCCGAACGGCTCGCCTCGGGCAGCGCCATCGGGATGCTGCGCCGGATCAATGTGTCGATGATCGCCGTGGACGAGGCCCATTGCGTGAGCCAATGGGGCCATGATTTTCGCCCCGACTACTTGCGCATCGGCGAATTGCGCAGCGCGCTGGATGTGCCGCTCGCCGCATTTACCGCCACGGCAGACGCCGAAACCCGCGAAGAGATCATCCGCCGCCTGTTCGATGGCGCCGCCCCGCAAAGCTTTTTGCACGGGTTCGACCGGCCCAACATCCACCTTGCCTTTGCCGCCAAAGACGGGCCGCGCCGCCAGATCCTCGAGTTTGCCAGCGCCCGCAAAGGGCAATCGGGCATCGTCTATTGCGGCACCCGCAACAAGACCGAAAGCCTCGCCGCCGCCCTGCGCGAGGCAGGCCATAGCGCCTGCCACTACCACGGCGGGATGGAGGCCGAAGACCGCCGCATCACCGAACGGCGGTTCCAACAAGAGGACGGTTTGATCGTCGTCGCGACCGTCGCCTTTGGCATGGGCGTCGACAAACCCGATATCCGCTGGGTCGCCCATGCGGATTTGCCCAAATCAATCGAGGCCTATTACCAAGAGATCGGCCGCGCGGGCCGCGACGGCGCCCCCGCCGAAACGCTCACCCTCTTTGGCCCCGACGACATCCGCCTGCGCCGCAGCCAGATCGACGAAGGCCTCGCCCCGCCGGAAATGCGCGCCGCCGATCACGGGCGGCTTAACGCGCTTTTGGGTCTGGCCGAGGCGCTCGAATGCCGCCGCAAGAACCTGCTCGCCTATTTTGGCGAAAGCGAAGCGCATTGCGGCAATTGCGATCTGTGCGACACCCCGCCCGACACCTTTGACGGCACCATCGCCGTGCGCAAAGCCCTCTCGGCGATCCTGCGCACCGGCGAGTTTTTCGGGTCAGGCCATTTGATCGACATCCTTTTGGGCAATATGACCGAGAAGGTCCAAGCGCGCGGCCATGATGATTTGCCCACCTTCGGCGTCGGCAAGGAATATGACCGCCGCCAATGGCAGGCCGTGTTCCGCCAGATGATGGGGCATGATCTGGTGCGCCCCGATCCCGAACGCCACGGCGCCTTGCGCATGACCGATCCCGCCTTGCCGATCCTGCGCGACGAGGCGAAAATCACCCTGCGCCGCGACACGATCCGCTCTGCTGCCTCGCGCGGCCCCGCGATCAAATCCTTGGTGTCCGAAGAGGATGCGCCGCTTTTGTCGGCGCTCAAGGCCAAGCGCCGCGCCTTTGCCGAAGCGGCCAAAGCCCCCGCCTATATCATTTTCAACGACCGCACCTTGATCGAGATGGCCGAAAAACGCCCCTGCGACCTCGACGAGATGGCCCGCATCGGCGGCGTCGGGGCGAAAAAGCTCGAAAGCTATGGCGCGGCGTTTTTGAAGGTGATCAACGGCGAGGCCGAGGCCATGCACCCGTCGCGCCGCAAATTGGCGGGCCGCGATTCTGGCGCGCTATACGACCGCCTCGTCGCCGCGCAAAAGGATATGGAGCGCGGCGCGGACGGTATGGAAAAACCGATGAGCTGCTCTGCCGCGCAAATCGCAAAAATCGCCGAGGCACGCCCGCGCGACGCCGAGGCCATCACCCGCCTGCTGGGCGCGCGGCGCAGCGAAAGATTTGCCGCCGCATTTCTGGACGTGCTGCACAGCGCGGACTAGATACAGCAGACGCAATTGAAAGGAAGCCTCGATGTTGGTTGTCATCTCTCCGGCCAAGAAAATGGATATGGACACGGTCGAAGGCATCGAGGCCACCAAACCCGCCTTCACCGCCCGCGCCAAGGAATTGGCAGGCGTGGCGCGCGCGCTTGATGCGCCCGCCTTGCAAAAGCTCATGCATATCTCTGAAAATCTCGCGGCGCTCAACGCCGAGCGTTTTGCCAAATTCGGCAAGATGGAGAAAAAAGCCGCCGCCCTCGCCTTTGCGGGCGATACCTATCAAGGGCTGGAGGCGGGCACGCTGGACGCGGACGAGATGCGCTATGCCCAAGACCATTTGCGCATTCTGTCGGGGCTTTACGGGGTGCTGCGCCCGCTCGATGCGATCGAACCCTACCGTTTGGAAATGGGCAGCCGCCTTGCCACCGAGAAGGGCAAGAACCTTTATGACTATTGGGGCGATACGATTGCGAAGGCTCTCAACAAACAGGCCAAGCAAACCGGATCGGATATTTTGGTCAATTGCGCCAGTCAGGAATATTTCGGCGCGGTGGACCTCAAGGCGCTCAAACCGCGGGTGATCACGCCGGTGTTTATGGAAGAAAAGGCGGGCAAAGCCAAAATCGTCAGCTTCTTCGCCAAAAAAGCCCGCGGCGCCATGGCGCGCTATATCGTGCAAAACCGGATCACCGATGCGCAGGGGCTTAAGGCCTTTGACCTTGGCGGATACCGGTATATGGCCGAAATGTCCGAGGGCGATAAATGGGTGTTCTTGCGCGACTACCCCGAGGCGTAGACCTATCCGGCGGCTTGCGCAGGCTCTTCGCTTTCGGGTTTCGGCGGGCGGGCGCCTTCGGGGCAATGCTCCATGATCGTCTCGTGGATCGCGGCCTTGCGCAAGGGTTTGGTCAAATAATGGTCCAATCCGGCCGCCAAAATCCCGTCCTTGTCCCCGTCCATCGCATGGGCCGTCAAGGCCACAATCGGGACATGGCCGCCGGCCTCTGCCTCGATTGCGCGGATTTCTTTTGTCGCCTCTTTGCCGTCCATCTTGGGCATGGAAATATCCATGAAGATCAGATCGGGATTAAAGTCCCGAAACGCCGCCACCGCCTCTAGCCCGTTGGCCGCGAACAACAGCTCGACATCCAGCGTCTTGATCATCTTGCGAAACACCAACTGGTTGGTTTTGTTGTCCTCGGCGGCCAGAATGCGCATCGGGCGCGCGACGGGTTCAACCTCGATCTCGGCCTCTGCCTCGGGCGCGGGCGCGGGCCGCTCCTCGGCGCTGGCCTCGATTACATCCGCGCCAAGGGATTTGAGCTTGGCAAAAAGCTCGCGCCGCGGCGTGGGTTTTTGCAAAATCCCCTGCAGATGCGCCCTTGCGGGGTCTTGCTCGGCATAACCGGTGTTGGAGCTGAGCAAGATAATCGGCACATCGCATCCGCGCGCGCGGATGGTTTCGGCCAGTTCAAGCCCGTCCATATCGGGCATATTGTGATCGGTCAGAACCAGATCAAAAGGCGCCTCCAAGGCCGCCAAGGCTTCGGCGCCATTCGTGCAAGACACGGTCTGGATACCCAAGACATCCATCTGCTTTTCCAAAATCGCCCGATTGACCTCGTGGTCATCCACGATCAAGGCCCTCTTGAGACTGGCAGGCAGGACCGGCGCGACCTCTTCAAGCGTATCGGCCACGGGCATCGTGATGCGGAACCCGAAGGCAGAGCCAACCCCTTCCTCGCTGTCGACCCAGATTTTCCCGCCCATCAGCTTGATCAAACGCTGGGTGATGGCAAGGCCAAGCCCCGTGCCTTCGAACTGGCGGTTTTGCTCGTCTTCGACCTGATTGAACTCGCCAAAAATATGATCGACCTTATCGGCGGGAATCCCGATGCCGGTGTCCTCGATGGTGACATGCACATGGGTTTCGTCGCTGCCTTCGGGATGCACGCCCACAACACGGATCAACACGTGGCCATTCGACGTGAATTTGACCGCATTGCCGAGCAGGTTGGTCAAAATCTGCCGCAAGCGCCCCGGATCGCCGATATATTGCGTCGGCAGGAACATGTCGTAATCGACCATAAGATCGAAGCCCTTGTCGCGCGCGGGCGGTTGCAACAGCATGATCACCTCATGGATGCAGCGCTCCAGATCAAAGGGTTCGGGATGCAGCTTGAGTTTTTCGGCCTCGATCTTCGAGTAATCCAGAACATCATTGATGATGACCAAAAGCGCCTCGCCGGAGTTCTTGATCGTGTTCACATAAAGCCGCTGCTCTTCGTCCAGCTCCGTATCGGTGAGCAATTCGGCCATGCCGACAACCCCGTTCATCGGGGTGCGGATTTCATGGCTCATATTGGCGAGGAAGGAAGATTTCGCGCGGTTCGCCGCCTCGGCGTTGCTGCGCTCTTTTTTGAGCTCCTTCTCGTAGCGCACCGTATCGGTGATATTGAGCGCCAAGGACACCACATCGCCCCCCGCGCCGCGCTGGTCGATGAACTTGATATAGACGTCATTCCACAGCCGGATGATGATCGGCTCGGGCGCGGGGTCTTGCCAACGCTCCAGCATCCGCGCGCGCCATGCCGCGGGGCGCTCATCGCCGATGTTGATAATGCCCTCCTCGGTGGCAAGCTGCAAAATACGGATATAGCTGATGCCGGGGCGGACCTCTTCGAGCCCGTCGAACACAGACATATACGAGCGGTTCGCACCGATCATTTTGCTATCGGCATCAAAAAACGCAAACCCGTCCTGAATGGTTTCAATCGAATGCCACAGGCGGCGTTCGGCAATCTCGATTTTCTGATGCGCGACCGTCAGGTCGGATTTCACCCGCTTGTTCTCGTCGCGGACGTTTTTGACCTCGGCGCGGGTTTCGACGATCTCGACCGAAAGCTGGCGCGCGTGGCGGCCCAGTTTACGGTTGGCGGCATAAAGCTCCGCCTGTTTTTGCTCCAACAAACGCTCCGCCGCGAGCCGTGCGCGGCGCTCTTCTGACAGTTTGTTGGCTAGGCTCATGCCTATCTCCCGACCAGCGCGGCGTTAATGGATCATCCGCCATCATCCGCAGGGAGGGTAAAAAAGATGTTTAAGGCCACGCGGTTGACACAAAATTCCCGTGGAAAACCGCGCCTAAAGGTAACCTTCGGCGCGAAAACTCAATTCACGCGATTTCCCGATGATCAAATGATCATGCACCGTCAGGCCCAAGGCCATGGCGGCGCGGTTCACCTGATCGGTCATATCGATATCCTGCTGCGAGGGGGTCGGATCGCCCGACGGGTGATTGTGCACCAAAATCAGCGCACTGGCGTTCAATTCAAGCGCCCGCTTGACCACCTCGCGCGGATAGACCGGCACATGATCCACCGTGCCGCGCGCCTGCTCTTCATCGGCGATCAACACGTTCTTGCGGTCAAGATAGAGAATGCGGAACTGTTCGGTTTCGCGGTGCGCCATCGTGGTGTGGCAATAGTCGATGATCGCATCCCAGCTTGAGATCACATGACGTTGCATCACCTTCGAGCGCGACAAACGGTGCGCTGCCGCCTCGACGATTTTCAACTCCGTGAGCACCGCCTCTCCCGCGCCCTCCACCGCCAAAATCCGTTCCGGCGCGGCCGAGAGCACGCGATTGAAATCACCGAACACATCCAGGAGGCGGCGCGCCAAAGGTTTCACATCCTGCCGCGGGATCGCGCGAAACAGCACCAATTCGAGCATCTCGTAATCGGGCAAGGCCGTCGCGCCGCCGCTCATGAACCTGTCGCGAAGCCGCTTGCGATGATCGCGAATATAGGAGGGCAGCCGCCCCGACGGGAGCGGCGCTTCGGGCGCCTCATCGGGCCCGAACAGCGACATCGGCGCTTCATTGAAGGCATTGGCATCACGCATGGGGTCATCATGGCGCAAACATGGTTACCGATTTGTTAACCCGATCCGCCCCGCCCAAATGAAAACAGGCCCCCCAAAACCATCGGGAGGCCTGCTTGAAATCATCCGGCGGGCTGTGCGCTCGCCCCCTGCGAGACGGCGCTCGGCCCTTCGGCTCCGCCCGTTCGCGCCTCAAAAGCTCCACTGGAGCTTTTGCGAGACGGCGCTCACCCCTTCATGCTGTCCCAAAAGTTCTTCACGGATGAGAAGAAGCTTTTGCTCTCGGGGTTGTTGTCTTCGGACAGGTCCTCGAACTCGCGCAGGATTTCCTTTTGTCGGCTGGTCAGGTTCACCGGCGTCTCGACGGCCAGTTCGATAAACATATCGCCCGCTCCGCCACCGCGCAGCGCCGGCATGCCCTTGCTACGCAGGCGCATTTGACGGCCCGATTGGCTGCCTGACGGGATTTTCACGCGGCTGCGACCGCCATCGATGGTCGGCACTTCGATATCACCGCCCAAGGCGGCAGTCGCCATCGACACCGGCACGCGGCAAAACAGATTGCTCGCCTCGCGCTCGAAAATCGCATGGGGCTCGACCTCGATAAAGATATACAGATCGCCCGCAGGCCCGCCCCGCATCCCCGCCTCGCCTTCGCCCGACAGACGAATGCGCGTGCCGGTTTCCACCCCCGCAGGGATGTTGACGGCCAAGGAGCGGTCTTTGTGCACGCGGCCATTGCCACCGCAGGATTTACAGGGGTTTTTGATGATCTGACCAAGGCCAGAGCAGGTCGGGCAGGTGCGCTCGACGGTGAAAAACCCTTGCTGTGCGCGCACTTTCCCCATGCCCGAACAGGTCGGACAGGTCGCAGGCTCCGCGCCGCCCTCGGCGCCCGAACCGTCGCAGCCATCACAAGCCACCGAAGTGGGTACATTGATGGTTTTTTGCAGACCCGAGAAGGCCTCTTCCAAGCTCACCCGTAGGTTATAGCGCAGGTCCGATCCGCGCGCCGCGCGGCTGCGTCCGCCGCCCGCGCCCGCACCGCCGCGTTGGCCCATGAAATCGCCAAACAGATCGTCAAAGACATCCGAAAACGCCGAGGCGAAATCGCCCTGCTGTCCGGGATGGCCGCCGCGCGGGCCGCCGCCGCCCATACCGCCCTCGAAAGCCGCATGGCCGTAACGGTCATAAGCCGCCTTTTTGTCGCCGTCCTTGAGCACTTCATAGGCCTCATTTGCCTCTTTGAATTTGGTTTCGGCATCTGGATTGTCGGCGTTGCGATCGGGATGAAATTCCTTCGCTTTGCTGCGATAGGCCTTTTTGATCTCGTCTGCCGAAGCACCCTTTTGGATGCCAAGCACATCGTAATAGTCACGTTTTGCCATTGGGTTCCCCCTTCATGGAACGTCAGGGGCCGGCGCGGCGCGTTGCCGGCCGGCCCCTGTTTCGTTCCGATTGGCGCTTACGAGCGCTTGTCGTCGCCGAGGTCTTCGAAGTCGGCGTCCACGATATCGTCGTCGCCCGCTCCGGCCCCCTCGTCGGCGGCCATCGGCTCGTCATTGCCTTCGTCTTGGCTCGCCTTATAGATCGCCTCGCCCAGCTTCATGGCCGCTTCGGTCACGTTCTGGATGCCCGATTTGATCTTCTCGGCATTCTCGGTCTCAAGCTCGTCCTTGAGCGCGGCGATGGCCAATTCGATGGCCTCGATCGTGGTCGGGTCCACCTTGTCCGAATGCTCTTCCATCGATTTTTCGGTCGAATGGATGAGGCTTTCGGCTTGGTTCTTGGCCTCGACCAATTCCTTGCGCTCTTTGTCCGCTTCGGCGTTGGCTTCGGCATCCTTGACCATGTTCTCGATATCCTCGTCGGACAGACCGCCGGAGGCTTGGATCGTGATCTTTTGCTCTTTGCCCGTGCCCTTGTCGAGCGCGCCCACCGACACGATGCCGTTGGCATCAATGTCGAAGGTCACTTCGATTTGCGGCATGCCGCGCGGGGCGGGCGGGATGTTTTCGAGGTTGAACTGACCGAGGATCTTGTTGTCCGCCGCCATTTCACGTTCGCCTTGGAACACGCGGATCGTCACCGCGTTCTGGTTGTCCTCGGCGGTCGAGAAGACCTGCGATTTCTTGGTCGGAATGGTCGTGTTGCGGTCGATCAAACGGGTGAACACGCCGCCCAAGGTTTCGATCCCGAGCGACAAAGGCGTCACGTCGAGCAAAACCACATCCTTGACGTCGCCTTGCAACACGCCCGCCTGAATGGCGGCGCCCATGGCCACAACCTCATCAGGATTCACACCCTTATGCGGCTCCTTGCCAAAGAATTTGGTCACCTCTTCGATCACTTTGGGCATACGGGTCATCCCGCCCACCAAAACGACCTCGTCGATGTCCGATGTGGACAGGCCCGCATCCTTCAACGCCGCTTGGCACGGTTTGATCGAGGCTTTGATCAGATCGCCCACAAGGCTTTCGAGCTTTGCGCGGGTCAGCTTCATCACAAGGTGAAGCGGCTGGCCACCATTGGGGTCCATCGAGATAAACGGCTGGTTGATCTCGGTCTGGCTCGAGGAGGACAGCTCGATCTTGGCTTTCTCGGCCGCTTCCTTGAGACGCTGCAACGCCATCTTGTCTTTGGTCAGATCGACGCCGTTTTCTTTTTTGAACTGTTCGGCGAGGTAGTTGACGATGCGCATGTCAAAGTCTTCACCGCCAAGGAAAGTATCGCCGTTGGTGGATTTCACTTCGAACAACCCGTCGTCGATCTCGAGGATCGTCACGTCGAATGTGCCGCCGCCAAGGTCATAAACCGCGATGGTGTGGGTTTCTTCTTTGTCGAGACCGTAGGCCAAGGCCGCTGCGGTCGGCTCGTTGATGATGCGCAGCACTTCGAGACCGGCGATCTTGCCGGCGTCTTTGGTGGCCTGACGCTGTGCGTCGTTGAAATAGGCAGGCACGGTGATCACGGCTTGCGTAACATCTTCGCCAAGATAGCTCTCGGCGGTTTCTTTCATCTTGCCCAAGATGAAGGCAGAGATTTGCGAGGGAGAGTATTTCTCGCCCTTGGCCTCGATCCATGCATCACCGTTGCCGCCATTGATGACGCTGAACGGCAGGTTCTTGAGGTCTTTGGCAAGATCCGCATCGTCAAACCGGCGACCGATCAGGCGCTTGACGCCAAACACGGTGTTGTCGGGGTTGGTCACGGCTTGGCGTTTTGCCGGTTGACCGACGAGGCGTTCGTTATCTGTGAATGCAACGATAGACGGCGTTGTGCGCGCGCCTTCGGCGTTCTCGATCACACGCGGCTGGCTGCCGTCCATGATCGCAATACAGGAGTTCGTGGTTCCGAGGTCGATACCAATTACTTTGGCCATTTTTAGATCCCTTCTACTTAAGGCGATGTCCCGAGACGCAAACCCGTTACGGCATCCGCGCCCCGATTTCGGTGTGTGCTGCCCGCTCCGATAGAAGATCGGTGCATCACGCTTCGCAGCGTATATAGGGAGGGGAATTTCGCCCTGCAAGCGCCGTGCCGCTAGGGTTTTCGAGATTTTGCGCTATTTTTGCAGTTAAGCTGAAAAATCGGTGAATTTGCGCCGCCAAACGGGGGTTCTATGTCGCTCAACGAAGAAATCGCGCCGCGCGGGGATGCGCCCAAACCGCTGATGATGCGGGGCTTGGAGATTTACAAATCCTTTCTGGACGCGGGGGCGCAAGAGGCGCTGCTCTCGGATCTGCGCGAGGTGGTGCGCGCCGCGCCGCTCTTCTCGCCGATGACGCCCTACGGCAAACCGATGTCGGTGCAGATGACGTCGGCGGGCAAATACGGCTGGTTCTCCGACACCCGTGGCTATCGCTATGCACCGCGCCACCCGAACGGCGCGCCTTGGCCCGACATCCCCGCAAGCGTGATGGCGGTCTGGCGCGCCGTGTCGAAAACCACCCGCGCGCCCGATTGCTGTTTGGTGAATTTCTACGGCGAAGGCGCGCGCATGGGACTGCACCAAGACCGCGACGAGGCCGATTTTGCCTATCCGGTGGTCTCGATCTCGCTCGGCAATGAAGGACTGTTTCGCATTGGCAATGCGGCGCGGGGCGGCAAGACCGATGCGATCTGGCTGCAATCAGGCGATGTGGTGGTGATGGGCGGCGCGGCGCGGTTGACCTATCACGGGGTGGACCGGATCAAATTCGCGCCCTCGCCGCTGATGCCCAAAGGCGGGCGGATCAATCTGACCCTCAGAGTCGTGGATTAACGCCCAAAACCGGCGCGCCGGCGTCCGGCTGCGCACGGATATTGAGCGCATCATCCGATGCAACGCCTTGCACATTATAATAGGTAGGCAAAACCGCGTTTTGCGCCTGCGCCGCGCCCGCAATCAAAACGAATACCGCAATCGCGCAGCGGATCACCGCCGCGCGCTCCACGAGGCCGAGGCGTGGCGGCGGGTGTAAAACTCGCCCATCAAACCCACCATCAGCAAAATAACCCCGATGATCAGCGCATATTCCCATGAGCTATAGCGCGGCGAGTAGTTGATAAAGACATAGCCGCGCGCTTGGTCGATGCAATGAAACAGCGGGTTCCAATCAAACATGGCGAGCATAAAGCTGGGCAGCGTATTGGCGACAAACATCTTGCCCGAGGCAATCATATTGGCCCGCTGGTAGATGGTGGTGAAAATCCCCACAAACCCTGGCGCCCATGGCTTGATCGCCAAAAGAACCACGCCCAAAGCCACGCCAACGAACCATGCGATAAGCAACATGCCAAAGGCCGCAATCGGTTGGTCCATCTCAAACGGCGTCACCGCGACATAGTAGATAAACAACACCACAAAGAGCGAAAGCACCTGAATATAAAGCGTGCCGAGCGCCGCCGAGAGAATCGCCACAATGGTATTCATCGGCGCATGTTTCATCATCGGAGAGGCCGGCCCCTCGGACCCGACCACCGCGCCCAATGTCTTGGAATGGGTCAGGTAAAGAAAAATCCCCGACATAATATAAAGCAAGAAATCCCCACGCAGCGCATTGCCGCGCAGGCCCAAGATCGTGAACATCACATAAAAGGCGAGAACAAAGATCGCCACCTGCAACATATTGCTCAGCAACGACACCAAGGCATTGCGATGGCTCTTGCGCACCGAGCGGACGATGGAATGATAGACAAGCTCGCCCATCACCATTGCCGAATTTCGCGCCGTCCTGTTCTGGGATTGTTGAAACATCGCCTCACTGCTCCGCTTTGGCGGACCTTATGTCACGGAATTCTTGCCGTTCTGTTAGGCTCATACCATAAGGGGGCCCAAAAGCATTATCAACAAATCAGGCGCAGCCCGCGCCTTGCTACTCTGGAGTGTGACATTGGATTACGAAAAGCTGACCATCGAAATGCGCCGCCTTGCCCTTTTGGCGGGTGACAAAATTATGGAGATTTACAACTCCGACGATTTCGACGTCAAAACCAAATCCGACGACAGCCCCGTCACCGCCGCCGATGAGGCCGCCGATGCGCTTATCTCCGCCGGTCTGCGCGCCGCTTTCCCCGATGTGATGCTGGTCACCGAAGAGCAAGCCGACACCCACGACAGCACCGGCGCGACCTTCTTGATCGTTGATCCTCTCGACGGCACCAAAGAATTCGTCCACCGCCGCGGCGATTTCACCGTCAACATCGCCTATGTGGAAAACGGCACGCCGACGCGCGGCGTGGTCTATGCCCCCGCCAAGGACCGCATGTTCTTTACCGACAGCTCCGGCGACAGCTATGAAGAAACCGCGCCCTTCCACCCAGAAAAAGTCGGTGAATTGGTGCCGATCAAAGTCTCGGAGGCCAACAACGAGGCCCTCTTGGTCGTAGCATCAAAATCGCACCGCGATCAGGCGACCGATGATTACATCAACAAATACGCCGTCGCCGATATGAAAAGCGCCGGATCGTCGCTGAAATTCTGCCTCATCGCCACGGGCGAGGCCGATATCTACCCGCGCGTGGGCCGCACGATGGAATGGGACACCGCCGCAGGTCATGCGGTGTTGCATGGCGCTGGCGGCAAGGTCGTGCGCTTCGACGATCATTCCCCTCTGGTCTATGGCAAAGAGGGCTACGCCAACCCGTTCTTCATCGCCTATAGCCCCAGCGTCGCGTTGAAAGACGCGTAAATGCCGGTTCTGGTCGTCATCCCCGCCCGCTACGCCTCGACGCGTTATCCTGGCAAGCCGCTGGTCGCACTGACCGGCGCGGGCGGCACCTCCAAAAGCCTAATCCAGCGATCGTGGGAGGCGGCCAGCGCCGTCAATGGCGTGGACCGCGTGGTCGTAGCCACGGATGACGACCGCATTCGCAGCGCTGCCGAGGCCTTTGGCGCCGAGGTGGTGATGACCGCCGAGACCTGCGCCAATGGCACCGAACGTTGTGCCGAGGCCTTGGAAAACCTAGGCGGCGGTTACGACATTGTCGTCAATCTGCAAGGCGATGCGCCGCTGACCCCGCATTGGTTCGTCGAGGATTTGGTCACAGGCTTGCAAAACGACCCGATGGCCGAGGTCGCAACCCCCGTGCTGCGCTGCGACGGGCGGGCGCTCAACGGGCTTTTGGATGACCGCAAAGCGGGCCGCGTCGGCGGCACCACGGCGGTGTTCACCAAAGACCGCCACGCGCTCTATTTCTCCAAAGAAGTCGTGCCCTTCACCTCCAAAACCTATGGCGACAGCGACGAGACGCCGGTGTTCCACCACGTCGGCGTCTATGCCTATCGCCCCTCGGCTTTGGCCGCCTATCCCAAATGGGATGCAGGCCCGCTCGAAGGCCTCGAAGGGCTTGAACAATTGCGGTTTTTGGAGCGTGGCCGCCCCGTTCTTTGCGTCGAGGTCGAAGCACGCGGACGCCAGTTTTGGGAGCTCAACAACCCCGAAGACGTGCCCCGCATTGAGGCAATGATGGCCGAGATGGATATGCAATAATGACCGCTGCGGAAGCCCCCCTTACGGTTTCCGTCGTCATCGTCAGCCGCGCGCGCGCAGATGCGCTGCGCCTGTGCCTTACCGCTGTGTCGCGGCTGATCTATCCCGCGTTTGAGGTCATCCTTGTCGCCGACCCCGAAGGCGTGGCGGCTGCGGATGATCTGGGCCTTACTTCCGAGATTAAGACCGTCGCCTTTGACGAGGCCAATATCTGCGCCGCGCGCAACCTTGGCATCGCCGAAGCGGCGGGCGACATCGTGGCGTTTATCGACGATGACGCGGTGCCCGAACCGCTTTGGCTTACCCATCTCACCGCGCCCTTTGGCGACCCCGAGGTCATGGCGGTCGGCGGCTATGTCTTGGGGCGCAACGGGATCAGCTTTCAATGGAAAGCCCGCAGCATCGACCGCGCCGCCCGCAGCAAAGACATCACCCTGCCCGACGAAACCCGCGCCGCCGTTCTACACCCCACACCCGAGCGCGCGATCAAGACCGAAGGCACCAATATGGCGGTGCGGCGCGATCTTCTGGCGCAAATGGGCGGGTTTGATCCGGCCTTTCGCTTTTATCTCGACGAAAGCGATCTCAACCTGCGACTGGCCGCCCAAGGTCACGCGACCGCCATCGCGCCCTTGGCCCAAGTCCACCACGGCTATGCCGCCTCAAGCCGCCGCCACGCCAACCGCGCGCCCCGCGATCTGAGCCAGATCGGCGCGAGCCTCGCGGTGTATTTGCGCAAACATTGCCCCGAATCGCAGCGCGCGGCGCGGCTGGCCGAGGAACGCATGGCGCAAAATGCGCGACTATCCGCCTGTCTGATCGACGGGCGTCTGGAGCCGCGCGACATCCGCCGGTTGCGCCGCAGCTTGGACGCAGGAATGGCCGAGGGGCAAAGCCGCCCCATTGCGCCTTTGCCCGCGATCGGACCCGCGCCGCGCGGGCTCAAAGCCTTCAGCAGCCGCGCCACCGGATCACACCGCGCCCTCGCCGGCCGCCTATATCGCGCCAAGGCTTTGAAAAATATCGCGAAAACAACCACCAAAGAAGGCAACACCGTCACCCTCTACCTGTTTTCGGCCACGGCGCTTTTCCACCATATCCGCTTTACGTCCGAGGGCTATTGGCTCCACACAGGGGGAATTTTCGGGCGCAGCCTGCGCAGCGGCCCCTTGTTCAAGCTCTACCGCCTCATGGCACGGGCCAAAATCGAAGCCTCCCGCGTCAGCCGGACCAGAGGCGACGCACAATTTTGATGAATATTTAGCACATCGCCCAATTTCTGAACGCAGCTCGCCATAGTTTCAGACGATTGTCATGGGACGGAAACAAGCAAGATGTTATGCTAACCTAGATCGCCTAAGGCGAACGAAAATAAATTTTCAGGAGTGAATGATGCGCAAAAAGGTAACCAAGGCAATTTTTCCGGTCGCAGGTTTGGGAACACGTTTTCTTCCCGCCACGAAATCGGTGCCGAAGGAAATCATGACGCTGGTAGACCGCCCGTTGATTCAATACGCGATTGACGAAGCCCGCGAAGCAGGGATCAAAGAATTTATCTTTGTGACTTCGCGCGGCAAAGGAGCCCTCGAAGACTATTTCGACCATTCGCCCACGCTTGAAGCCGACCTGCGCCGCAAGGGCAAGGACGAGCTTTTGGAGATTCTCAAGGCCACCAATATGGACAGCGGCGCCATCGCCTATATCCGCCAGCACAAGGCGCTTGGCCTTGGCCATGCGGTTTGGTGCGCCCGTCGTTTGATCGCCAATGAGCCTTTTGCCGTGATCTTGCCCGATGACGTGATCGCCGCCGAAAAACCCTGCCTCAAGCAGATGGTCGAAGCCTATGAGGAAACCCAAGGCAACATCGTCGCCGCGATGGAAGTGCCCAAAGAAAAGGCCTCCGCCTACGGGATTTTGGACGTCAAAGAGGACATGGGATCGCTGGTTTCGGTCAAAGGCATGGTCGAAAAACCCAAAGCGGGCGAAGAGCCGTCGAACCTTGCCGTGATCGGCCGTTACATTCTGACCCCGAAAATCTTGCAAAACCTGAACCAGAAGAAATCCGGTGCCGGCGGCGAGATCCAGTTGACCGACGCCATCGCCGAGGAAATCGCCAATGGCGATGTTTACGGCTACCGCTTCCGTGGTCAGCGCTTCGATTGCGGCTCCAAAGCGGGCTTCTTGCAAGCCACCGTTTCCTTCGCCCTTGCACGGGACGAATTGCGCGACGAGCTTACACAGTTCCTTGAAGAGATCGTTCATGTTAACAAAGCCGCGCAATAAGCGGCTGAGTTAACGACACGAAAAGGGACATCCATTGACCAATGTATTGGTAACAGGCGGCGCGGGCTATATCGGCTCGCACGCCTGTAAAGCGTTGCGCGCGGCGGGCTATACCCCCGTCACCTTCGACAACCTCGTAACCGGTTGGGAAGACGCGGTAAAATTTGGCCCCTTCGAAAAGGGCGACCTGTTGGACCGCGCCCGCATTGACGAGGTGTTTGCCAAATACAAACCTGTCGCCGTGATGCATTTTGCCGCGCTGAGCCAAGTCGGCGAGAGCATGCAAGTGCCAGGGAAATACTGGCTCAACAATGTGATGGGTTCGCTCAACCTGATCGAGGCCACGGTGGCGGCGGGCTGTGAAAACTTTGTTTTTTCATCCACTTGCGCCACCTACGGCGACCAAGACAACGTGGTGCTCGACGAAAACTCGGCTCAATATCCGATCAACGCCTATGGCGCGTCCAAACGTGCAATCGAAGACATTTTGCGCGATTTCGAGGCCTCCAACGGCCTCAACCATGTGATTTTCCGCTACTTCAACGTCGCGGGCGCCGACCCCGAGGCCGAGGTGGGCGAGCATCACCAACCCGAAACACATCTGATCCCGCTGATGCTGGACGCGATCGACGGCAAGCGCGATGCGCTGACGATTTTCGGCACGGATTACGAGACGCCGGATGGCACCTGTATCCGCGACTATGTGCATGTGTGCGATCTGGTCGATGCGCATGTCTTGGGGCTCAAGTGGCTACAGGACGACAAAGGCAGCCGCGTGTTCAACCTTGGCACCGGATCGGGGTTTTCGGTGCGCGAGGTGATCGACCATTCGCGCGCGGTGACCAACCGCGCCGTCCCCTATAACGAGGGCGACCGCCGCGCGGGCGATTGCACAAAACTGGTGTCGGGATCGACCCGCGCCGAACAGGAATTGGGTTGGAAACCCGCCCGCTCGACCCTGCAGACAATGATCTCTGACGCATGGAAGTGGCATCAGACTGGACATTACGACAAATAACCCCCTTCCTGCGCGTGTGTTGGACATCACCCGACTGGTCAGTCGGGCCGGAGAGGTTTTGACCGGCGTTGATCGGGTAGAGCTGGCCTATCTGCGAAGGTTTATCACGCTGCGCGATGCGCCGGTTTTCGCCCTCTCGCGCACGGCTTTCGGCTATATAATGTTGGATTTTGCGGGCTGCGAGGCGATCCTCGCCCGCATCGAGGGACAGGCTGAATGGGGCGAGGCAGATCGCCTGTCGCGCATGGCGCGGGGGATATCGGTGATGCAAAAACGCGCGCAAACGGACCTGCGCCGCATGGCCCTGGCGCGTTGTCGCCCCTATGGATTGCAAAAAATGCTGGCCAGCCGCCTGCCACGCGGCGCGCAATATTTCAACACCGGCCATTCGAACCTCACCGACCGGACGCTGCACGGATTGCGCCATGGTCCCGAGGCCGAAATCAACGTGCTGATTCATGATGCGATCCCGCTGGATTACCCGCAATATACCCGCCCCGAGGCCGTGCCGCGCTTTGCCGCGATGCTGCGCCGTGTGGGGGCCTATGCGGACCGCGTGATCTACAACTCCGAAGACACGCGCAGGCGGGTCGAGGCCTATCTGGATGCGGCGGGCGCGCCGCCTTGTGTCGTCGCACATCTGGGCGTCACCCCTGCCGCGCCATCGCCTCTCCCCAGCGATCTGGCGCGCTATACCCGCCCCGATGCCGCGCCGTTTTTTGTCATCCTAGGCACCATCGAGCCGCGCAAGAACCACGCCTTGTTGCTCGACATCTGGGATCGGATGGCGCTTGACGCACCGGACGCGCCGCTGCCGCATTTGCTGATCTGCGGCAAACGGGGATGGCAGAACGAGGCGGTCTTTGCGCGATTGGACGCGCTGCGAGATGACAGCCCCCTGCGTGAACTTCCTAATCTCACCGACGGTCAGATCACCACGCTCCTCACACATGCGCGCGCCCTGCTGTTTCCCAGCTTCGCCGAAGGCTACGGCTTGCCCGCTGTCGAAGCGGCGCGCTTGGGATGCCCTGTGGTGGCCTCTGATCTGCCCGTTTTCCAAGAAGTCTTGGGCGCATTACCCGTTTACGCAGAGGTAAATGACAGTTATCTATGGCAAAAGATTATAATTGATCTTGCCACAAACGAGCAGGCCACAGGCACAACAGACAAAGGCATACCTTTGCAATTTACCGCGCCTGATTGGGACAGTCATTTCAATGCCGTCTTAAGGATGGCGTGATATCGCGTCCTGGACCTGCGAAATCATTCAGGCAGGGTGAGGGGAAACGGTTTTGGGTGCACTGCAATCCTATCGGCTCAGGGTTCAGCGTCGGCGCTGGCGCTTGCGTGCGTTTCGCAAGCGGCGCGAATTGCAATCCATTGCCGACCGCACCAAAAGCGTCCGCCGCGGCGATATCCTTGTCTTTTCGACCCTGCGCAACGAACGTGTGCGCCTGCCGTATTTCTTGAAATACTACCGCGATATCGGCGTGAACCACTTCTTCTTTGTCGATAACGGCAGCAACGATGGCTCTGCCGAATATCTTGCCGATCAACCCGATGTATCGCTTTGGTATACCGAAGCCGGATATAAACGCGCGCGCTTTGGCGTGGATTGGCTCAACTGGCTACAGATGCGTTATGCCGACGGGCATTGGGCCTTGGTCGTCGATCCCGACGAATTTTTGGTCTATCCGTTTTGCGACACGCGCCCGCTTCGTGCGCTGACCGACTGGCTCGATGCCTCATCGATCAAAAGCTTTTCGGCGATGCTGCTGGATATGTATCCCAAGGGCCGCATCGACGCCGAACCTTACCAAGCCGGCCAAGACCCGCTGGAGATCGCCAATTGGTTCGACAGCGGCAACTACACGATCACCAAGAACAAGCGCTTCGGCAATCTGTGGATACAGGGCGGGCCGCGCCAGAGGGTGTTTTTCCCCGACAAACCCGCCAAGGCGCCCGCGCTCAATAAGATTCCCCTCGTCAAATGGGACCGCAAATACGCCTATGTCAGCTCGACTCATATGCTTTTGCCGCGCGGCCTCAATCTCGTGTATGACGAATGGGGCGGCGAGAAAGCCAGCGGCGTCTTGCTGCATACCAAATTCCTCGACACGTTCACCGCCAAAGCGGCCGAAGAGTTGGAGCGCAAGCAACACTATGCCGCCTCGGTCGAATATAAGGCCTATGCCGAGACGCTCGAGGAAAACCCCGAACTTTGGTGTAAATGGTCCGAGAAATACATTAACTGGCGACAGCTCGAAATCCTCGGGCTGATGTCAAAGGGCAATTGGGCCTAAAGGAGAGAAACGCGGGTGAGCGTTGGAATTGTCATGTTGGTGCACACGGCACTGGCGCGGGCCGAGCAAGTGGCCCGTCATTGGGCGGCTGCGGGCTGTCCGGTGGTGATCCACGTCGACAAGACCGTGCCGCGCAAAACCTATAACGCTTTTGCCGCCTCTCTGGGCGATTTGCCCGATGTGAAATTTTGCCAAAGGCACCGGTGTGAATGGGGCACCTGGGGCATTGTGGCGGGGTCGCAATCGGCCGCCGAACTGATGCTCGAAAGCTTTCCCGACGTGCGCCATGTCTATCTGGCCTCCGGCTCTTGCCTGCCGCTGCGCCCCGTGCAGGAACTGATCGACTATCTCGACAGCCGCCCGCGCACCGATTTCATCGAAAGCGCCACCACGGCAGATGTGCCTTGGACGGTCGGCGGCTTGGACAAAGAGCGCTTTACCATGCGCTTTCCCTTCTCTTGGAAAAAACATCGCTATCTCTTTGACCGCTATGTGCTGTTGCAGCGCCGGATCGGCTTCAAACGCCGCATTCCCAACGGTATCGTCCCCCATATGGGCAGCCAGTGGTGGTGCCTGACGCGGCAGACCTTGTCAGCGATTTTGGAAGACCCCGAACGCGAAACCTATGACCGCTATTTCGCCAAGGTCTGGATCCCCGACGAGAGCTATTTCCAAACTCTGGCGCGGCAATATTCCACCAATATCGAAAGCCGCTCGCTGACGCTGAGCAAATTCGATTTCCAAGGCAAGCCGCATATCTTTTATGACGACCACCTGCAGCTTTTGCGCCGCTCCGATTGCTTTGTGGCGCGCAAAATCTGGCCCCATGCGGACCGGCTCTACGAGGCTTTTCTGACCGATGAAGCCGGCGCGATGAAGCGCACAGAGCCGAACCCCGGCAAGATCGACCGCATTTTCGCCAAAGCCGTCGAGCGCCGCACCCGCGGGCGCCCAGGCCTCTTTATGCAAGGTCGCTGGCCCAATGAGGGTTGGGACAACGGCATGACCTCGTCGAAATATTCGGTCTTTGAGGGGTTCTCGGACCTCTTTGAAGATTTCGAAGCATGGCTCGGCAAGGCCACCGGCGCGCGCGTTCACGGTCATCTTTATGGCCCCGAACGTGTCGAATACGGCGGCGGGCAAAGCGTGATCAACGGCGCGCTCAGCGACAGCGCCGCGATCCGCGACTACAACCCCAAAGCCTTCCTCACCAACCTGATCTGGAACACCCGAGGCGAGCGCCAGTGTTTTCAATTCGGCCCGCGCGACAGCCAGAAAATAAGCTGGCACGTGGCCAAAGACCCCAATGCGCAAATCAGCGTAATCACGGGCGCATGGGCCGTGCCCTTGTTCTTTTCCAACCAGAATTTTGCCGAAATCCGTGCCGAAGCGGCGCGGCTCCAACGGATAGAAAGCAAGCATCTCGATATCCTGCGCTCGCCCCATTCCAAGGCGCGCATTCGCATCTGGACCATGGCCGAATTTATCGAAGCCCCGATGGAGCCGTTGCAAACCATCATCGACGAGATCGGCCCGAAGAACACCCGCCGCCTTGCCGAAGCGCCAAAGATGGTCGATCTGTCCGGCTTTGGGCAGTTCTTGCAAAACCTCAAGAACCAAGGGATGCATCCCTATCTCATGGGCGACTTCCCTGTTACCAATGATAAAAACCTCGCGCCGCGCAAGCCGCGCAAACCCTATTTGGTGCAGTAACCCGCGATGACCGACCGTTTTGACTATTTCGTTGTCTTTGCCGAAATGCGCACCGGATCGAACTTTCTGGAGGCGAACCTCAATGCCTTCGGCGGCATCACCTGCCACGGCGAGGCCTTCAATCCGCATTTCATCGGCTACCCCAACGTCGACAATATTCTGGGCGTGACCCAAGCCATGCGCGAGGGCGATCCGGCCCGTCTGATCGAGACGATCAAAGCGCAAGAAGGGGTTTTGGGCGGCTTTCGCTTTTTCCACGACCACGACGCGCGCGCGATGGACATCGCCTTGGCCGATCCGCGCTGCGCCAAAATCATCCTGACCCGCAATCCGGTCGACAGCTATGTCAGCTGGAAAATCGCCCAAGCCACGGGGCAATGGAAGCTGACCGACGCGCGGCGGCGCAAGGACGGCAAGGCCGAGTTCGACCGCGACGAATTCGAACACCACCTCGCCAAGCTGCAAGGCTTTCAGGTCGCGCTGCTCAACACATTGCAATGCTCCGGCCAGACGGCGTTTTATGTCGCCTATGAGGATCTGCAAAGCGTCGAGGTGATGAACGGGCTGGCGAAATACCTTGGCGTGGACGAGGCCTTGGACAGCCTCGACAAGAAGCTCAAGAAACAAAACCCGAGCCCGATTTCCGACAAGGTCGAGAACTTTGACGCAATGGAAGAGGCTCTGGCGCGGCTCGACACCTTCAATTTGACCCGCACCCCGAATTTCGAACCGCGCCGCGGACCTGTCGTGCCCTCCTATGTGGCCTGCGCGCAATCGCCTTTGCTCTACATGCCGGTGCGCGGCGGGCCGGAGGCCGAGGTCACGGCATGGATGGCGGCGCTCGACGGGGTGGGCGAGGACGAATTGCTCACCAAATTCAACCAAAAGGGCCTGCGCCAATGGAAGCGCGCCCATACGGGCCACCGCAGCTTCACCGTGCTTCGCCACCCTGCCGCGCGCGCGCATTGCGCCTTTTGCGCGCATATCCTGTCTTCGGGCGCCGCGGCCTATTCGGATATCCGCAAGACCCTGCGCAAGCTATACAAGCTGCCGATCCCTGGCCAAGGGCCGGTCGAGAAGCCCGACGACAGCTATGACCGGCGCGCGCACCGCGAGGCCTTTATCGCGTTTTTGGATTTTCTCAAGGCCAACCTCGCGGGCCAAACCGGCGTGCGCATCGACAGCACATGGGCCAGCGCCGCCAATACGGTGCAGGGGCTTGGCACCTTTGCCTTTCCCGATTTCATTTTGCGCGAAGACGAGATGGAGGCCTATTTGCCCGCCATCGCCCATCAGGTGGGCCGCAGCGACGCACCCGACCCAAGCGCCGCGCCGCAAGATGCACCCTTTACGCTTGGCGATATCTATGACGCCGAGATCGAGGCGCGTGTCGCCGATATCTACCAGCGCGATTATATGATGTTCGGGTTCGGGCCTTGGGGCGATCTTACATAAGCCGCCCGCCCTGCGGCGCGCACAAGATGGCGCATGCGCTTACGCCGCTTGGACGGAGGGGCCTTCGGTCAGGATCGTGTAAAGCGTCGCAGCGTCGGTATTGGCGCGCAGCTTGGCGCAAACGCTCGCATCACGCAACGTGCGCGACACCAAAGCCAAAGCCTTGAGATGCTCGACACCGGCGTCTTCGGGGGCAAAAAGCGCAAAGGCGATGTCCACCGGTTGCCGGTCAACCGCTTCGAAATCCACCGGTTTTTCAAGCAAGATAAACGCGCCGACAACCTCGCTCAGCCCGTCAATACGCGCATGGGGCAGCGCCACGCCGTTGCCCACGCCCGTGGGGCCAAGGCTCTCGCGCTCTTGCAAGGCCTCGACGGCAAGCCCAGCCCGAATGCCATAAGCGGCAAAGGCGAGATCGCCAAAATCATGCAAAAGACGCTTCTTGCTTGAGGCAGCCGAGATAACCTTGACCGCCTCAGGCTTGAGGATCGTGGATAGTTCCATAGTCCGTATTTCGCTCCGACGGCTTAGGGGCGCATTGGCCCCGCCGCCTCAATTCTTGGGATCAATCCAACCGATATTGCCGTCATCACGGCGATATACCACGTTGATCCCTTCGCTGGTTTCATTACGGAAGATAAGAACCGGAGCGTTCGCCAATTCCATCTGCATGACCGCTTCGCCGACTGACAACGAAGGGATCTTCGCTTCCATCTCGGCCACGATCATCGGTTGCAGGGTTTCGGGTTCCGATTCTTCATCCGCGTGATCTGAAGCGAGGATATACGAGGAACCCGCGAAAAGTTCAACTGGCTGCGCGCGGTGGGTGTGATGGTCCTTCAACCGGCGCTTGTAGCGGCGCAACTGCTTTTCGAGCTTGGCGCAGCAGCTATCAAAAGCGGCATAAATCTCATGCTCATGCGCCTTTGCCTGTGCGGTCAATCCGGTGGACAAATGCACCGTCGCCTCGCATACAAATTCGCTCGCGCTTTTGGAGAAGATCACCTGTGCGTCAGTCGGACGCTCGGCATATTTCTTTACTGCATCGCCCAATTCGGATTGAACATGGGTTTGCAGCGCCTCGCCGATATCAATTTGTTTTCCACTGATTTGGTAGCGCATGTCGTCTCCTTTGCAAGTCGCACCGGTCGCACATCGGATTGCGCGCGTGAAGCGCACACGCCGAAGTCATTAGCTGCCGGTTGCTGGAATGAGACACCGTTTTTGCGTAGCCTTCACCGACCCTAACGAGAAGGCCGCACAGGAAAGCAGGGCAAGAAGCACGAATGTCATGGCTCTATTTGACGCCCGATCCCGCGATCTTGTCAATCCGTCTGGGCAAAAAGAATCTGCTCAACTAGGGCAATTATTTGCCGCGCGGTTAGGAGATTTTAAAGTTATCGCCCAAATAGACGCGGCGCACATTCTCGTTGCGCACCACCTCTTCGGGGGTGCCGGACATGAGCACCTTGCCATCATGCAAGATATAGGCGCGATCCACAATTTCGAGCGTCTCGCGCACATTATGGTCGGTGATCAGCACGCCAATACCGCGTTTTTTGAGGTCGGCGACCAAATGGCGGATATCGCCCACAGAGATCGGATCGACCCCAGCAAACGGTTCGTCCAAGAGAAGATATTTCGGATCGGCGGCAAGGCAGCGCGCGATTTCGACCCGACGCCGCTCGCCGCCCGACAAGGCCAGCGCGGGCGCGCGGCGCAGGTGTTCGATCGAGAACTCCGACAAAAGCTCTTCGAGCCGCTCGCGCCGCTTATGCGGATCTTTGACGGCAATATCGAGAATCGCCCCGATATTGTCTTCGACGCTCAACCCGCGAAACACCGACATTTCCTGCGGCAGATAGCCAATGCCCAGCTTCGCACGGCGATACATCGGCAATCCGGTCACATCGCGCCCGTCGATCATCACATGACCGCCCTCGGGGTAGACCAATCCGGCAATCGAATAAAAGGTCGTGGTCTTGCCGCAGCCGTTCGGCCCGAGCAAGGCGACAACCTCGCCGCGCTGCAAATCAATGGTCACATCGCGGATAACCACACGTTTGTTATAGGACTTGCGCAGGTTGATAATGCGCAGCCCCGACGTGCCCTCGGTCACCGTCAATTGCGGCGCGTCGCTTTCACCCGCATCTTGGCCTGCGTCACTCATACCTTACTTACCTTGCTTGAGAATCGTGCGCACGCGCCCGCCCATTTGCGCCGTGCCTTTTTCGAGATCCACGGTCATACGTTCGGCAGACATCACCGATGGCCCCTGCGCCAACAGGACGTCCCCCTCCATCACGATCACTTGCCCGTCGATATCATAGCGCGCGCTGCGGGCCTCGGCGGCATCCTCCCCCGATACAAGCGTCACGCCGCCAGTGGCCTCCAACCGCTCGATCCGTTCGTTCGCCTCGGCATAAACCACCAAAACACGCGGCGCAGACAGGCGCATATCGCCCTGCCCGATCACCACATTGCCGGTGAACACCGCCGTGCCGTCGCTTTGGTTCACGGCCAGATTATCGGCAGAGACCTCGACAGGCGCGTCGCCTTGGCTGGCCATCGCGCCAAAGGCCACGCCCTGCGCGGCGGCAGAAGACGGCATATAAAAGCCCGCCCAAAGGCCAAGGCAAACCCATAGGGCATATGTGAATCTATGACGCGGCAACGGCGTTACTCCTCGGCTTGTGCCGGACGGTATACCAGCCGGACGCCATTTGTGAAAAGCAATTGCGCATGACCATCACCGCCGGAAGCGGAAAGCTGCATTTTTCCGGCGCTGAACGTGCCTGCGGGGCCTTGCCCTGTCACCTCGCCGCCCGATTCCATCGATGGCGCGCCAAGATCGGCAATCATCGTATCGGTGCGGATTTCGTAACCTGTGGAGCTTGTCAAAACCACGCCGTCCTCAAGTGTGACATGCACCGCCCCGCTATCGGTCAAGGCCCGCGCCGCAGTCAGATCGATCTGCCCGCCGCCCGACAGGTCAATGCGGCTGTTCACATCAACTGCCAAAAACTGCCCCGTCTGCTTTGGCAAAGGCCGCACAATCGCGGCGGAAAACAGCACCATATCGCCGCTGGGCGTAGCGCCCGAAAACGACGGGTTGCTCATGCCTTCCTCTTTGGCGCGCTGGTTCAAATCCACTTTGGCGAAGGGAATCGTCGACACCGGATCATTGCCGCGCGAGATCAAAAACAGCGTCGACAGGATGCCCAGCGCCGCAACCGGCAGCAGGATTTTCAACCATGCCACCACCCGCGAGTGGAGATTCTCGCGCGCCACGGCCTAGCCTAGCCCGACACGCAGGCAATCGTGGATATGCAGCAACCCCTCGGGCGCGCCGCTCCCCGCCGGATCCACCACGAAGAGGCAGGTGATTTTGCGCGCGTTCATCACCGCCACGGCCTCTTCGGCCAAAGCCTCAGGCGCGAGCGTTTTGGGCGAGGGCGTCATCACATCCTTGGCCGATTGGCTCAACAGCCCGTCCATATGGCGGCGCAAATCCCCGTCGGTGATGATCCCCGCCAATGTGCCGTCGGCGGCGGTGACCCCGACCACGCCAAACCCCTTTTGGCTGATCTCGAGCAGGGCATCGCCCATCGGCGTCTCAAGCCCGATCAGCGGCAAGGCCGCGCCGCTGTGCATCAAATCGCGCACGCGGCTGAGCTGCGCGCCAAGCTTGCCGCCGGGATGAAACTCGCGAAAATGCTCGGGCGTGAATTGGCGATGCTCCATCAAGGCCACCGCCAGCGCATCGCCCAGCGCAAGCGTCATTGTCGTCGAAGAGGTCGGCACAACACCGGTGCCGCAGGCTTCCTCGGCGCGGGGCAGAACAATACGCACATCGGATTGTTTGATCAGCGTCGACTCTGCGCGGCTGGCAACCCCGATCATCGGGATGTCGAACCGGCGGGTATAGGCAATCACATCGGCCAATTCCGGCGTCTCGCCCGAATTGGACAGCACCATTACCACATCGGCGCGCGTCAACATGCCCAGATCGCCGTGGCTGGCCTCGGACGGGTGGACGAATTGCGCCGGTGTGCCGGTGCTGGCCAATGTGGCGGCGATCTTGCGCCCGATATGGCCCGATTTGCCCATGCCCACGATGATCACGCGGCCCTTGACCGCCAGCATCAATTCGACCGCCTCGGCAAAGCTGTCGTCCAAGGCCGCGCCAAGTTGCGTCAAGGCCTCGGCCTCGATCGAGATCACGCGGCGCGCCGCGTCCAAGAACACCGCCGCGCGGTCCGATTTCATCCCCTCAGGCATGCGCAAAAATATCCGTCTCAGGCCATCCGGCGATGTCCAGCTTGGCCCGCGTGGGCAGGAAATCGAAACAGGCCTGCGCCAATTCCATCCGGCCTTCGCGCTCGAGGCGTTTGTTCATCTCTTCGCGCAAACGGTGCAGGTAAAGGACATCGGAAGCCGCATAGTCCAGCTGCGCTTCGGTCAATTCTTCCGCGCCCCAATCGCTCATTTGCTGCTGCTTGGAAATATCCACCCCGACCAGTTCTTGCACCAAGGTCTTCAGCCCATGCCGGTCGGTATAGGTGCGCACCAGTCGGCTGGCGATTTTCGTGCAATACACCGGCGCGGCCAGCGCGCCAAAAGTGTGATACATGCCCGCGATATCAAAACGGCCAAAATGGAACAGCTTGAGCACATCGGGATTTTCCAGCATCGCGCAAAGGTTCGGCGCCTCGGTTTGGCCCTTGGCGATTTGCACCAGATGCACATTGCCATCCCCGCCCGACATTTGCACAAGGCACAACCGGTCGCGATGCGCGTGCAATCCCATTGCCTCGCAATCAATCGCCACAATCGGGCCCATGTCGAGCCCGTCGGGCAAATCGTTTTGGTAAAGGTGGTTGGTCATTCGCGCATCCCTTTGGCCTGCCATGCGGGCGGATCAAACGCGCGCATCTGTTGCCGCTATATAGGCCCGCATGGGCGCAATTGCCAAGGCTCGGCGGCACAAGCCCGCACGCAACACCCACGCCGCGCGCGGGTTTTGGCCCGATGCGGCGCTATTCGGAGATAAACCCGCGCTGCATCTCGGCCTCTTGCGCCTCCATCAGGCTTTGCGCGGTTTGCATATGCTCGGCCATAACGCGGCGCGCCTCACCGGCCTGCCCGTGCCGCAGGGCCTCGATCAACCGCGCCTGATAGGCACGGCCCTTGGCCCAGAGTTCCACATTGGGCGGCTCGTAGAGGCGGCGGTAAACCGTCAGATCCGACAGCATATTGGCCATGAAATCGATCATGAACCCGAGCAGTTTATTGCCCGATTGCACCGCCAGCACCTTATGAAAATTGAGCGAGGCGATATGTTGCTCGCGCTCTTCTTCGGGGCTGGTGGCAGCATCGGGATAGGTTGCCAGAATGGCGTGCAACTCCTCCAATGCCTCATCGGATAGCTGCCCCGCCAAGGAGGCCGCCAGCTCCGGCTCCAGCGCGCGGCGCAACTGGTAGATGTCGGCGATGGTGAGGTTTTGGAAATAGAAGTAATTGCCAAGCAAGGCCCGCGCGCGCTCTTTGGAGACCTCATGAACAAAGCTGCCACCCCCCGGTCCGGTGCGGGTCTTGATCAATCCTTGCGCTTCCAAAATCCGCATCGCCTCGCGGATCGTGCCTTTGGCCATGGCAAACCGCGCGATAAGCTCCGGCTCCGACGGCAGACGGTCACCCGCTTGCAGGCCCTCATCGACCACCCATTCCTTGATCGCTTCGGCGACTTGCACAGGGCGGCTTTGGCGCGGTTCGGGCTTAATTCGGGTGGTGGCAGGCGGCAAAGTGATGCGCTCCCATGTCTTCCAATTGCGGGTCGCTCTTCTTACACAGGTCCGTCGCCTTTGGGCAACGCCCCGCAAACGCACAGCCAAGCGGCGGGTTGAGCGGATCGGGCAATTCGCTGCCCTTTTGCTCGGGAGCTTTGAGCGGGCGGCCCACCACCGGCGCGCTATCTGCCAAAAGCTTGGTATAGGGGTGTTTGGGCGCGCGAAAAATATCCTCGGCCCGCCCGATTTCGACCACCGCCCCGAAATACAATACCACGACGCGGTCGCTGACCGCCTCGACCACGGCGAGGTCGTGGCTGATGAACAGATAGGTGAGGTCGAATTCGGCGCGCAAATCGGCCAGAAGGTTGAGCACCTGCGCCTGCACCGACACATCCAAGGCCGACACCGGTTCGTCCAGAATGATAATCCGCGGCGCGGCGGCAAGGGCGCGGGCGATGCCGATGCGCTGCGCCTGACCACCGGAGAACTCATGCGGGTATCGATCAAGAAACTCGTCGCGCAAATTCACCGATGCGAAAATCTCGCTGATCCGCGCGGTGCGGGCGGCCCGATCCATCCCGTGGAGCCGTTTGAGCGGCACCTCCATGATCTGCCGGATGGTTTTGCGCGGATTGAGGCTGCTGATCGGGTCTTGAAACACATATTGGATCATCCGCCCGAAAGCCGCAGGATCGGCGGTGGTCAGCGCCGCGCCCTCGATTTCGATCTGTCCCTGACTGGGCGGCAACAGCCCCACAAGCATCCGCGCCAAGGTCGATTTTCCGCAGCCCGATTCCCCCACGATGCCAAGGGTTTCGCCCTTTTCCACCGCAAAGGACATCGGCCGCACCGCCCGCACACCGGCGCGGTCACGGCCAAAAAATCCGCCCTTCACGGCAAAGGTCTTGGCCAGTTTTTCGACACGCAAAACGCTCATGACAGGGCCTCCTCGGTGATGATCACCTCTTCGGGGTAGAGGCACCGCACGCGGCGGCCCGCCGCGCCGAATAGTCCGATATCGCCCGCTTTGCACGCCGCTTCGGCCTTGTCGCAGCGCGCCGCAAAGGCGCAGCCAGCGGGCAGGTTATCCACCACCGGCGGCAGGCCCGCAATCGCCTCCAGCCGCCTGCGCCCGCCGCCAAGCTCGGGCACGCAAGCGATCAGCCGTTTGGTATAGGGATGGGCAGGCGCGTCGAGCACATCGCCCGTCGGCCCTTCTTCGACGATCCGGCCCGCATACATCACGGCCACACGGTCGCATAGCTGGGCCACCACGCCGAAATCATGGGTGATAAAAATGATCGCAAGCCCGCGCGCGCGGCGCAGATCGTCGAGCAGCGCCAGAATCTGCGCCTGCACCGTCACATCCAGCGCCGTGGTCGGCTCGTCCGCGATGATCACTTTGGGATCGTTCACCAAGGCCATGGCAATGCCGACCCTTTGGCGCATCCCGCCCGACATCTCATGGGGGTAGTTGTCCAACCGGCTGTCCGCATTGGGGATACGCACGGCCTCGAAAAGCTCCAATGCCTTGGCGCGCGCCTCGGATTTGCCGACCTTATGGTGGACCTGAATGGCCTCGACCATCTGATCGCCGACACGGTAAAGCGGGTGCAGCGTGGCCAGCGGGTCTTGAAAGATATAGGACACCGCTTGCCCGCGTTTGGCGCGAAGGGTCTCATAGGGCGCGCCGATCAAATCCTCGCCCTCATAGCGCACTGCACCGCCTGTGATCACTCCGGGCGGCGAGGCGACAAGCCCCATGACAGACAGGGCCGTAACCGATTTGCCCGACCCGCTTTCGCCGATCACCCCAAGGCATTCGCCCGCGCTCACCGCAAGGCTGACACCGCCCACGGCTTTGTATTGGCGCGCGCCGACGCGAAATTCGGTGCGCAGCTCTTGGATCGAGAGCAATTCATCATCCGCCGGCGGCACGGGGCCGGAGCGGTCCACCATCGTGGTCGCCATCGGACGGCTGAGCGCGCCCGAGCGCAAGCGCGGATCAAGCGCATCGCGCACCCCGTCGCCGAGCAGATTGATCGACATGACGATGAGGAAAATCATGATCCCCGGAATGATCGAGGTATGCGGCGCGGTGATCAAAGCCGCCCGCGCCTCGCCCAGCATCGAGCCAAGGTCCGCTTGCGGCGGCTGGCTGCCCAGCCCCAAAAATGACAGGCCCGCCGTTTCCAAGATCATCCACCCCACCGTGGTGGACATGGCAATGACGATCACTGGCAATAGGTTCGGCAATATCTCGGTCAGGATGATCCGCGTATGGCCCAATCCGGCCAATCGCGCCGCATCGACAAATTCGCGCCCCGCAAGCCCCACGGTGATGCCGCGAATGTTGCGCGCGAAAAACGGCACATTCACCGCCGCCACCGCGATTAGCGCATTGAGCAGCCCAGGCCCCAATGCCGCGACAATCGCCAAGGCCAAAAGGATATAGGGAAAGGCCATCAACATATCGACGCCGCGCATGATCAGGTTGTCCACCCTCCCGCCAAAATACCCCGCCGTCACGCCAATCGCCGATCCGATCAGCGCCGCCGCCAGTGCCGCCGAGGCCCCCACCGCCAGCGACAACCGCGTGCCCCACAGCAGCCGCGACAGCAAATCGCGGCCAAGGTGGTCCGTGCCCAAAAGATGCCCCTCGGAGAAGGGCCGCTTGAACCGGTCGGCGGTCTCAATCACATCGGGATCGGCCAAGGGCAACAATGGCGTGATCAGCGCCAAAAGCACCACCGCCGAGATCACCA
The DNA here is from genome assembly GCF_040371945.1 of Litorivita sp. NS0012-18. Taxonomy (NCBI): domain Bacteria; kingdom Pseudomonadati; phylum Pseudomonadota; class Alphaproteobacteria; order Rhodobacterales; family Paracoccaceae; genus Litorivita; species Litorivita sp. NS0012-18. The sequence continues at coordinate 1,608,627 of NZ_BAABWS010000001.1, forward strand.
CCGCGCCGAGCGCGGCCAGACGGTTGCGAAACAAGAGCGCAAGAAAGGTCTGCATATCCGGCCCCTTAGGTCTTGATGCGCGGGTCGAGAAGGCTTTGCGCCACATCGACCGCGATATTGAACAAAACGTAGCAGGCGGCGACAAAGACCACCCCGCCTTGGACCAAAAGGATGTCGCGTTTGAGGATCGCATCGACCAGCATTCGCCCCACCCCCGGCCATTGGAAAACCATCTCGATATAGACCGAGCCCGACAGCACAAACCCCGCCTGAATGCCCAGAACCGGAATGATGCTGACCATTGCGGCGCGCAGGGCATGGCCCATGATCACCCGCCGCTCCGGCACGCCTTTGGCCCGCGCGGTGCGAATGTAGTCTTGGCGCAAAACTTCCAGCATCGCCGAACGCGCCAGACGCGCAATCACCCCCGTGGCCACCACCGCCAAGGCAAACGCAGGCATGATCAGATGTTTGCCCAGATCGGCCAGATCACCGCCGCCGTAGATCGCATACATCCCCGAGACTGGCAGCCAGCGCAGTTTGACCGCGAACAGCAAAATCATCATCATCCCGAGGAAAAACGACGGCACCGAAATGCCGATCAAGACGACAAAGGTAATGGCCTTGTCGGCAAATCCGTATTGCCGCGCCGCCGAGATCACCCCCGCCAAAATCCCCAAGAGCGAGCACAGCACAAAGCTCACCCCTGCGAGGATCAAAGTGGCCGAAAACCTTTCGGTGATCTCGTCCAAGACGGGCCGGTTGAGCGAGTATGACCGCCCGAAATCACCCGAGAGCATATTGCCCAGCCAGATGAAATAGCGCTGCACCAAGGGCGCATCCAAGCCCAGATCGCGGTTCAATTTCGCGACGTTTTCGGGCGTGGCATAAGAGCCGAGGATCGCCGTCGCCGGATCGCCCGGGATCATCGCCATGATCAAGAACACGATCACCGTGATCCCCAACAAGACCGGAATAGCAAAAATCAATCGGCGAAGAATATAGCGGCCCATAGCGATCTCTCATCTGGCACGGCGGCCTATGTGCACGCCGCGCATTGGCGCAATCAATCGGGCGCGGGCAGAGATAGGCCGCCCGCGCCTTTTGGCTTAGTTTTTCACAACAGTGCCGAGATGCAAAAGGAACGACGGCTCAAGGCCAAAGTTCTGCACGCGCTCGCTGGTGACGGCGTTTTGCTTCCAGTTGGCAACAAAAACCCAAGGCGCATCTTCCTGCACGATGACCTGCATCTGTTGGTAGAGCTTGGCGCGCTCGCCCTGATCGGTCGCAACCCGCGCCGCTTCGAGCAGCTTGTCCACCTCGGGGTTCGAGTAATAGCCCGAGTTGAACCCGCCTTTATCGGGCCACGCATCGGTGCGCAGCGCGAGGAAGGGCAATGTATCGGGATCATTGGTCATCCACGCCATCTCGGCCATATCGGCCTTGCCCTCCAGACCGGGGTTCACTTCGCCAAGGAAAGTGTTCCACTCATAGGTCTCGATCTTCACCTTAAGGCCCACAGCGGCCAGATCGGCCTGAATCGCCGTGCCCATGGCAATCGGGTCAAGCATGCCAGAGCCGCCTTCGGTTACAAAGAAGGTCAATTCCGCGCCCTCTGCGCCCGCGTCGGCAAGCAAGGCTTTGGCCTTCTCGGGATCATAGGGATAGGGCTCGAGGCTCTCGTTATAGGCCCAAGCAAAGGCAGGCGGGGTCGGGCCTGCGGCCACGGCTGCGGTGCCTTCGAGGACGTTATCGACAATCGCTGATTTGTTGATCGCGTAATTGGCCGCTTGGCGCACGCGCTTGTCGGCAAAGGGGCCTTCCTTCGCGTTGAGGATCAAGAACCACACATGCGGGCCCGCTTGCTGTGCGACTTCAAAACCGCTGCCGAATTGCGACAGCGAAGTGGGCGGCACTTCGACCATCATGTCGATCCCGCCCGCCAGCATTTCGGCCACGCGGGTATTGGCATCGGTGATCGGGCGGAAGACGACCGCTTCGGTCCCCGCCTTCTCGCCCCAATAGGCGTCATTGCGGGTCACCACCACGCGCTCGTTGGATTTCCATTCCTCGAACTTGAACGGGCCAGTGCCCACGGGGGAGCGGCCAAAATCCTTGCCGCCCGCTTCGACCGCCGCTGGCGACACCATCAGGCCGGTCGGATAGGCGAGGTTCGACAAGAACGGCGCATAGGGGGCGTTGAGCTTGAATTTCACGGTCAGCGGATCGACAACCGTGGTTTCTTCGACCGCGCTAAAGAAGAAGGAGAGCGGGAAAGGGCCGGTGTCGTGGAACGGGTGGCTCTCGTCGAGCATCCGGTCGAAATTGAATTTCACCGCCTCGGCGTCAAAGCCGGTGCCGTCATGGAATGTGACGCCCTCGCGCAGCTTGAAGGTATATTCAGTGCCGTCCTCGCTGATCTCCCATCCGGTCGCCAGCGCCGGTTCAACCTCGAGCGTGCCGGATTTATAACGCGTCAGCCCCTCATAGATATTCACCAGAATACGGAAATCATTCACCGCCGTGACCGCCGCCGGATCAAGCGATTTGGGTTCGGCAATCTGCCCCACGATCAAGACGCCAGGGGGCGTTTGTGCGGCAACCGGACCCGCAAGCGCGCCAAGCGCAAACATCGCCCCTGCTGCGGCCATCGCCCCGCGGCGTGTCCATTTCACAAGTGTCATTTTCTTTCTCCCAGTTGGCTAATTTTCCATGAATTAATCATGATAAATTCATTCGGTCAAATTTATCACTATAAATAGACGGCGAAATAGGTGAAAATGCTGCCATGACTTTCTCAATACTCGTTCGTGACCCTGAAACTGGCGCATTGGGCGGCGCTGCGGCCACCGGCAGCCTTTGCGTCGGGGGTTGGGTGCTTAGAGGCCATATAAATGCAGGGCTTTCTGCCTCCCAAGGCGCGGCGCCCAGCACCTTTTGGGGCGAGGATGTGCTTACCTTGATGCGGGCCGGAACCGCCGCCCCGCAAGCGGTTGCACAAATTGTGGGCAATGACGCAGGCCGTGCCCATCGCCAGCTTTCGGCGCTCGATTGCGAGGGGCAAAGCGGCATCTTCAGCGGCACCTCCAACACGCCGCAGATCGCCGCGCGGGCCTTTGAGGGGGGAATCGCGTCGGGCAATATGCTGGCCAATGCGGGGGTCATCGACGCGCTGGTCGACGGGTTTCTGGCCGCCAAGGGGGAACTTGCGAGCCGGCTCATCGCGGGGCTAGAGGCGGGCGACGCCGCAGGCAGCGATGCGCGCGGTCTCTACTCTTCGGCGCTTTTGGTCTTGCGCCGCGACGCCGCGCCGATGTCGTTGCGCATCGATTACTCCGAAACCCCGCTGAGCGCCCTGCGCGCGCTCCACGGGCGCGCCACATCGGGCGATTATGCCGATTGGGCCAGCCAAGTGCCCTGTAGCGATGCGCCTATGCGCGTGCTCAAAGAGACCGCCGCGCCCGATTAAGCGGCGCGGTGATCGGCCAAAGTGACCGCTTCGAAATGTTTGAGAACCGGATAGGAGGCGCGCGCATGTTCGGGCAATTCGCAGCGCGCGGCATTGCAAAGCACGCTGGCCGCCAAACCCTTTGCATCGCGCCGGATGCGCCCGACATATAGGCTCTCGACCGCGCAGCCCGCCGCCAGAACCGCCTCGTGTTTGGGCAAGACCACCTGCACATAGCTGATCAGCGCCTCGGCCTCGCAACGGGTGGCCGAGACGCCGTTGATCATATGACCGGCAGGCACCAAGGCCGCTTCGGTGCCAAACAGATATTCCACCTCCGAGCCGGTGATCATGAGCCGCTGTTCGGGCGCGACGATGATGTCTTGCTGCAATCCGAAATAGGGCGCGCGCAACCGCACGGGTGCGAAACTGCCGCGTGCGGGCACGGTGCGGCGCACCGCATGCAGCACCGGCACCAGATCCCCGCAAGGCGTATAGACCAGATCGCCGCGCTTGAGCGTGCTGGCGGCGCGGTAGCCGCCCTGCGCCGCGATCGGCGTGTTCAGACTCAGGCTGGGCATCAAACCAACCGGTTCGATCCGGTCGGACAGCGCGACGAAAATCACATCCGCATCCATGCTGCGCCGCAACGGATCACGCAGGATTTCGCGCAGGTCCTCCATCATCATCGGCGGCGGCGCTTTGATATCGAGGGTGACAAAGGACGGGCCTTCGGGCCGCTCGACCGTCAGACGGCCCCAGCCTTGCGGGTGGTTCCAACTATAGGTGATGCGCAACACATCGGTGCGCCCCGCCCCGTCGTGATGCAAAACCCCATGCGCAATCACATCGCCCAGCGAACTGACCACCGCCAGCCCGCCGCCGGGCAGCGAATGGAGCGAGAAGCCGCTGCGCCACGGGTGGCTACGCCGGTGTGACAGCAAGGACTGCGGGCGCCCGTCCGGCGAAAGCCGCGTCTCAAGCAGCAAGGTGCCGCAGGGCATTTGATTGGTTTTGGTATCACAGGGGCGGCGCGCGGATGCCGTGCCCAATCCCTCAAGGCAAAACAGGCTGCCGTTTTCATCGGACAGGCCGATCCACCCCATATCAGGCCGCCGTCCGTTGACCGAACAAAAGCCGCGCCTCGAATCCGCGCAAAAGCCGCCGCGCGGCGGGGCTGTATCCTGCACCGGTTTCGGGGTCGATCTCGGGGAATATGGTGCAAATCTCGCGCACGATCTCGGCCTCGAAGCTTTTGGCCGTCTGCGGACCAGGCAGGAAGCTTTCAGTCTCCAGCCCCGCAGAATAAACCACCTGATGGCGATCAAACAGCAGGTGGACATACTCCACCTCGCCGCCCTCGACGCGGCGCACCGAGCAATCGTTGATCAAATCCTTTGCTGCCACCAGAACCTCGGCCTCGCCGAACATCAACTCGGCCAGATGATCGCGGATCAGCACACGGTGCAGCGGCGACAAAAGCAATTCATCATGGCGTCCAAAGGTATCGGCCTCGATGCGGACCGGCGCAAAATCGCCCTTGGCGGCAACGCGGCGCTGGCCAATCCACCGCAGGGGCTGCGCGCCGTCGTCTTTGGTCATCACCAGATCGCCCGCGACAAGGCTTTCCACCGGCACCTCCCCGTCGGGGGTGCGGATCATCGTGCCCGCCACGAAACAGGGGATCGAGCTGACGGTGACAAAGCCGACATCGGTTTGCCCGCTCTGGTTCTGGATCGTGTAGGTAAAGCTGACGTCCTCGACGTCTTCATCGGCCACAACGGTCAAGGTGCCGCGCGTATTAAGGAACACCTGCTGGCCGGTTTTGAGCGTCACAACCTGCCCAGGATAGACGTCAACACCGTTGATCTGGGTGATCATAAGCTGGCCGCCAGCGACATCGAAATCATTGGCCAGAACATCAATCGTGGTGGTGCCCTCGACAAAGATATTGCCGACATCCTCATGGGCCACGACCGCCGTTTGCACCGATCCGCCCGCGATAAGCAGGTTGCTGTCATAGCTGGTATCGGTGACATCCGCGATCCCGATGCGGATGGAATTCACCTCGCCGTCGATGACCGGCATGGTCAGCGTCATGGTGACGGTAAACCCGTCCATCTCGGTGTTGAATTCCGAATTGGCGTTGTCGATATAGAGGTTCTGGTTGGTCGATCCGTTCACATTTCCCGGATCGATATCGCCATTGCCCACGGCCAATTCGACCTGCTGGCCGTTGACCCAAACCCCGACGAAATCTTGATACTGGCTGGTGGTGAATTCGGGGTATTCCTCGGAGGAAAAGACGAATTGCATCGTCATCACATCGCCGTCAGGAATGAAATCAACGTCGAGATAGGCCGCATCAAAGGTGCGGGTGCCCGCAGCCGCATTGAAATCGGCGGCATTGTCGACGCCGCGCGTGTTGGTGCTGCGAAACTCCGATTGGTTTGCTTGCGCCTCGGTCTGACCCTTCCACGAGTTATACGTGCGCGCAGCATTGGTGACGGAATGCGCGCGCCCCGTCGACAAGACCACACCGCTGTCCGAAGGCGTCAGCCCGGGCGCAACGCTATCGCCGCCCTCGAAAATCCCCGAAGAGCGGTTGTCGCCGCCAAGCGAAGCCCCGACGACTTGAACGCCGAGACCAAAGATCTCCTGCGCCATCTGCATCGCAGAGGCGTTGCTATTCACTGTCAGCTTCGATGCCGCAACCATTACTGCTCCAACCCTCGTTGGAGGCAAGATACCCAGAGCGCGCAGGCAAAAATGCCAACGCTATCAAACTCTTATTCTTTTATTCCGCTCGATAGGGGCCTATTGCGGCCCCACTTTGGTTGCCCTGCCTCGGGTCATTATTAACCATTCATTAACACGCATCGCCTTGTTTCCATAAGGTTTTCGCCGCAGAAGGGCGACCACAGCGCCCAAATCGCGGCTTTTTTACAACGTTTTGGATTCCAACCCGCGCGCCGAGCCGCTAGACAGGAGCCGCAAAAGGAGAGCCGAAATGACCGCATCCCCCGCCCTCGATTTTCGCGACGCTCAGGGCGCGACCGATCCCGAAGCGCTCACTGCCGCGCTGATCCGCTGCCCCTCGGTCACCCCCGAAGAGGGCGGCGCATTGGTGCTTTTGGAGGGTCTGCTCGGGGCGGCCGGATTTGAATGCACCCGCGTGGATCGTGGCGGCATCGCCAATCTTTTCGCCCGTTTCGGCCCCAAGGGTGCGGCAAAAACCTTTGGCTTCAACGGGCATACCGATGTGGTGCCCTTGGGCGATCCCGATGCATGGACGATACCGCCCTTTGGTGCCCAAATCAAAGACGGCGTGATGTATGGCCGCGGCGCGACTGATATGAAATCGGGCGTCGCCGCCTTTGCCGCCGCCGCCGTGGACGCCGCGCAAAGCCTGCCCGCAGACGCCGCGCTGATCATGACCATCACCGGCGACGAGGAAGGCGATGCGGCGGACGGCACTGTGGCTCTTCTCGACTGGATGGACGCAAAGGGCGAGGCGATGTCCGTGTGCCTTGTGGGAGAGCCGACCTGCCCCAATACCATGGGCGAGATGATGAAAATCGGGCGGCGCGGATCGCTCAATGCGTTCTTCACCCTGCGCGGCACCCAAGGCCACGCGGCATACCCGCACCGCGCCAACAATCCCTTGCCCGCCATGGCGCGCCTGATGGACCGGCTGGCCTCGCATACTCTGGACGAAGGCACCGAGCATTTCGACGCCTCCACCCTTGCCGTAGTCACCATCGACACCGGCAATCCGGCGACCAATGTGATCCCCGAAACCTGCCGCGCTACGGTCAACATCCGCTTTAACGACGCCCATACCGGCGCGGGCCTGTCCGATTGGCTGCGCGCCGAGGCGGATAGGATCGCGGATGAATTCGGCCTGCAAGCCGAGCTGAAAATCAAAATCTCGGGCGAAAGCTTCCTGACCCCTCCTGGTGATTTTTCCGCCATCATCGCCCGCGCGGTCAAAGCCGAAACCGGCCTGTCGCCAGAGCTGTCCACCTCGGGCGGCACATCGGATGCGCGCTTTGTGAAAAACCATTGCCCCGTGGTGGAATTCGGCCTTGTTGGCAAGACGATGCACCAAGTCGACGAATGTGTGGAGGTGGCGCAAATCCACCAACTCAAGGCCATCTACGCCCGCATTTTGCGCGACTATTTCGCCGGGTGACGGGGCAATGACACCCCAATCGGCCTATCGCCGCCGCCTTGTGGTGATGTTAAAACTGCCGCAAGCGGGGCGCGTCAAAACCCGCCTTGGCGCACAGATCGGCATGACCGCTTCGGCGTGGTGGTTTCGCCACCAAAGCGCCGCCTTGTTGCGCCGCTTGCAAGATCCGCGTTGGGAATTGACCCTTGCCGTGGCGCCGGACCGCGCGGGGCTGATCACCCCGATCTGGCCCGCGCATCTGCCGCGCGTCGCGCAGGGGCAAGGCGACCTTGGCGCGCGCATGGCGCGGTTGATGTTTGGGCTGCCCAAAGGGCCGGTTTGCATCATCGGCGCGGATATTCCCGCGATCCGCCGCGCCCATATCGCCCGCGCCTTTGCGGCTTTGGGCGCTCACGAGGCGGTCTTTGGCCCCGCCCCTGACGGCGGCTATTGGCTCACCGGCCTGAGGCGCAGCGCGCCGCCCCCGCCGCGCCTTTATCAAAACGTGCGCTGGTCCACCGAACACGCCCTCACCGACAGCCGCAAGAGCCTTGGCGGGCTGCGCACCGCCCTGATCGACACGCTTCAAGACATCGACACCGCCGAGGATTTGCGCAATTTGGCGCGCGCCGCCCCCGCGCCCGCTCTTTCCCGATGACGCCGCCCGCGCGCCGTGCTACGGCAGGGATATGAGCAAGCTGCCCTCCAAGGACGAAATCCTCGCATGGATTTCCGACCACCCGACACAAACCGCAAAACGCGACATTGCCAAGGCTTTTGGCATCAAAGGCGCCGCGCGGATCGATCTCAAACGTATCCTCAAGGAACTTGAGGCCGAAGGGCATCTGGAGAAACGCCAAAAGACCTACCGCGATCCCGACCGCCTGCCGCCGGTGTCGGTGCTGCAAGTCCTCGGCCCCGATGGCAACGGCGATCTGCGGGCCAAACCTTTGGAATGGCAAGGCGAAGGGCCGGAGCCAAAGGTCTTTATGCTGCTGCGCGCCTCCGATCCCGCCTTGGGCGAAGGCGACCGGATTTTGGCCCGCGTCTCTTTGATCGAGGGCGAAGGCAATGCCTATGATGCCAAGCTGATCCGCCGCATCGGCACCAACCCGCAAAAGGTCTTGGGCGTGTTTCGCAAAGGCGCCGAAGGCGGGCGCATATTGCCCATCGACAAGGGCCTCGCCTCCGAATGGAGCGTCGCCGCCGATGCCACTTTTGGCGCCAAAGACGGCGAATTGGTCGAAGCCGAACAGGCCGGACCAAAGGCGCGCATGGGCCTGCCCCGCGCCCGCATCATCAACCGCCTTGGCGATCCGTCTGCCCCCAAGGCCGTCTCGCTCATCGCCATCCACCAACACGGCATTCCCGATGATTTCCCCGATGAGGTGATCAATGAGGCCGACGCGATGAAACCCGCGGACCTCAAGGGCCGCAGCGACATGCGCGACATGCCTTTGGTCACCATCGATCCGTGGGACGCGCGCGATCATGATGACGCCTGCTGGGCGCATGAGGATGACGACCCCAAGAACGAGGGCGGCCATGTGGTGTGGGTCGCCATCGCCGATGTGGCCCATTACGTGCGGCCCGGCACAGCACTGGACCGCGAGGCGAAAAAACGCGGCAATTCGAGCTATTTCCCCGACCGCGTTGTGCCGATGCTCCCCGACCGCCTCTCGGGCGATCTGTGCAGCCTGCACGAAGGCGTGCCGCGCGCCTGTATCGCCGTGCGCATGCAGTTGGACGCTGATGGCAACAAGATCGGCCACCGCTTCGAACGCGGCCTTATGCGCTCTGCCGCCTCGCTCAATTACGAAGAGGTCCAAGCCGCCATCGATGGCAAGCCGAACGACAAAACCGGCCCCTTGATGGATATGGTGATCACGCCGCTCTATGCCGCCTATGCGGCGCTGACCCGTGCGCGTGCGCGCCGCCAACCTCTGGATCTCGACCTGCCCGAGCGCAAGGTCGAGCTTGATGAGGCGGGCAAGGTCGCGTCGGTGAATTTCCGCGAACGGCTCGATGCGCACCGCTTGATCGAGGAATTGATGATCCTCGCCAATGTCGCCGCCGCCGAAACCCTGATCGCCAAGAAATCGCCGCTGCTGTTTCGCGTCCATGAGGAACCGAACGCCGACAAGCTCGAGGCGCTGCGCGAGGTCGCCCAAGCAGCAGGGTTCAATTTGGCCAAAGGCCAAGTCCTCAAAACCGCCCATCTCAACGCGCTTTTATCCGCCGCCGAAGGCACCGAAAGCGACGAATTGATCAACATCTCGACCCTGCGCTCGATGCAGCAAGCCTATTACAGCCCGCAAAATTTCGGCCATTTCGGCCTTGCTTTGCAAAGCTACGCGCATTTCACCTCGCCGATCCGCCGCTATAGCGACCTCATCGTGCACCGCGCATTGGTCAGCAGCCATGGCTGGGGCAAGGACGGGCTGTCCCCTGCCGAAATCGAATCTTTGGAACACACCGCCACGCATATTTCCGACACCGAGCGCCGCTCGATGATGGCCGAGCGCGACACCAACGACCGCTATCTTGCGGCCTTCCTCTCGGAGCGATTGGGCGGGGAATTTAGCGGACGGATCAGCGGCATCGCCAAATTCGGCGTCTTCGTAAAGCTGGACGAAATCGGCGCCGACGGGTTGGTGCCGATCCGGTCCTTGGGCAACGAGTATTTCCATTTCGACCGCGACAGCAACAGCCTGATGGGCGCCGATACGGGGCGGGTGATCACAATCGGCCAAAGGGTCACGGTCAAATTGATCGAGGCCCTGCCGGTCACCGGCGGGCTGGAGCTACAGCTCTTGACCCTCGACGGCGAGGATATGCCAAGCGGCCCGACCGGCGGCGGGTTCTCGCGCGGGCGGCGGCGCGGCGGCGGCGCGGGCCAAGGCAAACCCGCCAAACGCAAAGCCGTCAGCGCCAAGCGCAAAGCCGATAAGATCAAGCGCAAGGTCAAACGCAAACGCACCTAGGGCCGCGCAACCCACGCCCCTTTCCCAAGCGTCATCGGCGGCAAGACGCCCAGCCCTCACGCAACTTTGCTTCCGATTCGGAAACAATGCGGTTAGCATCAAGAAAAATACCGTCTTGAGGCAAAGAATGCGCAACGCATACGGCACAGCAATTTTGGCAACACTCGCTTTTGCAGCGACGGCGGCAGCAGCCCCCGTGGCACAATCCTTGCGCCCGCAGGCGCGCCCCGCCGCCGCGCCGCTTCAATCCGCCCCCACCCCCGTCCCTGCTCCCGCCACCAGTGGCACGGATGCGGCGGCAAGCGCGAGCATCGCAGCCGCCGCATTGGCCGCGCTGCAAAGCGCTCCGGCGGCAGAACCGGCGGCGCAGGCCAAGGCCCAAAGCGCCGCCCTCGCCCGATCTTTACGCCCGCAACTGCGCCCGACATCCGCCCAAGCCGACGTGATTTTGGCGAGCGAACGCGTGTCCACCTCGAACGCGGGTTTCCAGCGCTGGATCGACGGATTCGAAGCGCGCGCCCGCGCCAAGGGCATCCGCTCGGACGTGTTCAAACGCGCCTTTCGCGGCGTGCGCTACAACACCGACGTGATCCAAAAGGACCGTAACCAGTCTGAATTCACGAAACAAATTTGGGACTACCTCGACAGCGCCGCCTCGCCGGTGCGGGTCAAAAACGGCCAAGCCGCCCTGCGCAAACATGCCCGCGTCTTGGACCAGATCGAAGCAAAATATGGCGTCGAAAAAGAGGTCGTTACCGCGATTTGGGGGCTTGAGAGCGCATACGGCGAGCACCGCGGCAGCATCCCGATCATCGATGCCTTGGCCACGCTGGCCTATGACGGGCGGCGCGGAAAGTTCTTTGAGGCGCAGCTCATCGCGGCGCTGCAAATCTTGCAATCGGGCGATGTCGCTCCGCGCCAAATGACCGGATCATGGGCCGGCGCGATGGGTCACACGCAATTTATCCCGACCTCCTATCTGGCCTTCGCGGTGGATTTCACCGGCGATGGCAAACGCGATATCTGGTCGGAAAATCCTGCCGATGCGCTGGCCTCGACGGCGGCTTATCTCAAACGGTCGGGTTGGAAAAAAGGCCAGCCTTGGGGCGTTGAAGTCAAGCTGCCGCGCGGGTTTGACCATTCTTCGGCGCGGCGCAACAACATGCGCTCGCCCAATGATTGGGCGGCGATGGGCGTGCGCGATATGAACGGGCGTGCGGTGCCCAATTACGGCCGCGCCTCGATCCTCTTGCCCGCTGGGGCGGCGGGGGCGGCCTTTATGATTTTCGACAATTTCGCCGCCATCGAGAAATACAACAAAGCCGATGCCTATGTCATCGGCGTGGGACATTTGTCGGACCGGCTCAAGGGCGGCCCGCCCATTCAAGCCAGCTGGCCGCGCGGATATAAGCCGTTGTCATTCAACGAGAAAAAAGAGATGCAACGACGTTTGAAGCGCAAGGGTTTTGCCGTCGAGAAGATCGACGGCATCATCGGGCCGAACACGATCAACGCCATTCGCGCCTTTCAAAATTCAGTCGGGGCGACGCCGGACGGCTTTCCCTCGCAAGAGTTGATGAAGCTGCTCAAACGCTGATCGAGGTCACAGCCGCGCTTCGAATTCTTGCAGCACGCGGGCATAGACCTCGCGTTTGAACGGGACGATATTGGCGACGAGGTCTTGCGGGGCGAGCCAGCGCCATTGCGAGAATTCGGGATGCTCGGTTTCGATGTTGACATCACCGTCAACCCCTTGAAAACGCATCAAAAACCACTTCTGTTCCTGACCGCGAAAGCGGCCTTTCCAGATGCGCGGAACGAGGTCATGAGGCAGATCGTAGGGGATCCAGCCGTCGCTTTCGGCCTCGATGCGCACCTTATCGGCGGTGATGCCGGTCTCTTCGCAAAGCTCGCGCAGCGCCGCCTCGCGCGGGTCCTCGCCCGCGTCCACCCCGCCTTGCGGCATTTGCCATGCCGGACCGGGGTTATCGATCCTTTGTCCAACAAAAACATGGCCTTGCGCGTTCACCAGCATCAGGCCGACACAGGGGCGATAGGGCAGTTTTGCGATCTCTTCGGGGGTCATTTCGCGCGTCATATCGAGCGGCCTTTCGCAGTTGGATTGCGCGCAACCTAGCGGCCCTGCCCGCCAAGCGAAAGACCCGTGATTGGCCCCGCGGGGGCGCAAAACGGGCGCGGCGGGGCGCATGAAAATGCCGCGCCAAACAGGGCGCGGCATTACGTCGGTATCACGTCGGTGCTATTCCTTGGGGCCCAGCGTCGACAGACCTTTGAGAATATCGATGGCATAGGCCAGTTGGTAATCCTCCTCACGCAGCTTGGCGGCCTCTTCGGCCTTGTTGCGATCCTCTTCGATCTGGCGGATTTGATCCTCGGTCAGGCTGTCGTTGTTCAAGCTGCCGCGCAGGTCCGCTTCGGAGCGTGTGCGCGGCTTGGTGCCTGCCTCCTCCTCGGCTTCGGCCTCGGGTTTGCGGCGCGGTTGTTGCACGATGATATCGGGCGAGACGCCCAAGGCTTGGATCGAGCGGCCCGAGGGCGTGTAATAGCGCGCGGTGGTCAGGCGCATCGCCCCGTCGCCGCGCACCGGCAGAACCGTTTGCACCGAGCCTTTGCCAAAGCTTTTGGTACCCACGACGATGGCGCGGCGGTGGTCTTGCAAGGCGCCCGCAACGATTTCGGAGGCCGAGGCCGAGCCGCCGTTGATCAACACGACAATCGGTTTGCCATTGATCAAATCGCCCGCTTCGGCGTTATAGCGGTCGCCGTCTTCGGGGTTGCGCCCGCGGGTCGAGACGATCTCGCCTTTTTCGAGGAAGGCGTCCGAGACCTTGATCGCTTGGGTCAACAGCCCGCCCGGATTGTTGCGCAGGTCAAGCACCACGCCGTTGATCTTGTCCATCCCGCCTGCGGCTTCGATCTCTTTGGCCAGCCCCTCGGCAAGGTTGGGATAGGTTTGATCGTTAAAAGTGGTGACGCGCAACACGGCGGTGCTGCCTTCGAGGCGCGTGCGCACGGCGGTCAGTTTGATCGTGTCGCGGATGATCGACACGTCAAAGGGTTCGCTTTCGCCTTCGCGGGCGATGGTGATGATGATCTCGCTGCCCACGGGGCCGCGCATCAGTTCCACCGCATCATTGAGCGTCAGACCGAGCAGGCTTTCGCCATCCACATGGGTGATGAAATCGCCCGATTCGACGCCCGCCGCATCGGCAGGGGTGCCATCAATCGGCGAGACGACTTTGACAAAGCCTTCCTCTTGCGTGACCTCGATGCCCAGCCCGCCAAATTCGCCGCGCGTTTGCACACGCATGGCTTCGGCGTCTTCGGGCGGCATATAGGAGGAATGCGGATCAAGCGATGTCAGCATGCCGTTGATCGCCGCCTCGATCAGTTTGGCCTCGTCGACCGGCTCGACATATTGCACGCGGATGCGTTCGAAGATGTCGCCGAACAGGTCAAGCTGCTCATAGACATTGGTGGTCTTGGCGGCCTCTTGCGCCAGCAAAGGCGCGGCCACCTGTGTGGTCACGATGCCGCCGGCAAGGATACCGCCCGCCGCTGCCATTAGGAATTTCTTCATCGCCTAGTCATCCTTATCCGTTTTGAACCACAGCTCCGGATCCACCGGCGTGTTGTCCTGCCTGATTTCTATATAGAGCGTTTCCGAGCGCCTGTTTCCAGAGCCAATGCCGATGCCCGCCGCCGTTTCTTGCAATATATCACCCGAAAGCGCGTCCTCGCCCGCCATTAGACCCACGGGCGCGCCCGTGGGCAAGACCTCTCCGGCTGAACCGTAAACCACGTCAAGCCCCGCGAGAACCAGCAATAGCCCTGTTTGCGGCTCAAGGATCATCACGTTTCCGTAGTCCAGAAGCGGGCCGCGATAGCGGATGGTCGCCGAAACCGGCGTGTTGACCAAGGCGCGCGGGCGGGTGGCGACAATCAAACCGGGGCGTTTGACCCCTGCGGCATCGGCCTCTCCGGCGCGGCGCAAAATCTGTCCCTGCACCGGAAGCGGCAATGTGCCCTTGCGGTGGCTGATGTCGGGCAGCGGCGCGCCGCTTTGCTCGCCGGTGATATCGGACAGCCCGCTGGCAAATCCTTCGAGCGTTTCGGTCGAGGCGATGAGGATCGCAGTGCGCACCGGATCGGTGGTGAAGCGGCGCGGCAAATCGGTGCGGTCCGCGACGGCTGCGCTCAGCGCGCTGCGCGCCTCCTGCGCCCCGACCAGCCCCTTTTGCAAGGTCTCGGTGGCCGATTTTTGCAACAGGCGCAGGGTGCGCACCTCCTCAAGCTGGGCGCGCAGGGCGGCCGCCTCGCCGTTCAAACCCGGAGTAATATCGGCCAAAACCATCCCCGCACGCGCCGTGCCCACCGGCCCGTCCGGATGCAAAAGCGAGGCGGGCGCAGGGGCGGCGCCGATGGATTGCAGCACCCCCAACAGGCGGCTGATCTCGCCCTCGCGGGCCTTGAGCTCGTTGCTGATGCGTTGCTCCCTCACCGTGGCGCGGCGCAGCCCGTCGCGCATCGCCTCCAGCCCGTCCTCATAGGCATGGACCGTCTCGCTGAGCGCTTTGACGCGGTCGCGGGCGCTTTTGGCGGCGTCCAGCTGGCGCGCGGCGGCGTCCAGACGCTGCGCCGCATCGCGCGCCGCCACTCTCGCATCCGGTCGCGCATCCTCGCGCGGTTCAGGGCGCGCGCCCTCCTGCGCGTGCACCATCCCTGCCGTCATCATCACGAGAAGGCAGGCGATGCGGATCATTTCAGCAAGCTCTCGCCGGTCATCTCGGCAGGCTGCTCCAGCCCCATCAGCGCCAGAAGCGTCGGCGCCAGATCGGCCAGCCGCCCGTTCTTCAACCCCGCCCCCGCAGGGCCGCCGACCAAAATGGCGGGCACCGGATTGATCGTATGGGCCGTATGCGGCCCGCCGGTTTCGGGATCGACCATCATTTCACAATTGCCGTGATCGGCGGTGACGATCATCGCGCCGCCCTTGGCCTCCAAAGCCTCCAGAACGCGGCCAAGCCCCGCATCCACCGCCTCGCAGGCCTTCATCGCCGCGCCCAGATCGCCGGTATGGCCGACCATATCGGGATTGGCATAGTTGCACACGATCAGATCGAACCCGTCGTTGATCGCCCCGACAAAGGCATCGGTCACCTCGGCGGCGGACATTTCGGGTTGCAGATCATAGGTCGCGACCTTGGGCGAGGGCGCCATGTAGCGCTGCTCGCCCTCTTCGGGCTCTTCCTTGCCGCCGTTGAGGAAAAACGTCACATGCGGATATTTCTCGGTTTCGGCCACGCGGAACTGGCGCAATCCCTGTTTGGCGACCCAAGCGCCCAGCGTATTGACGATCTCGCGCGAGGGGAAAACCGCGCTCATATAGGTGTTGTGATCGTCCGAATATTCGACCATCCCGAGCAGCCCCGCCCAATCGGGCCGCGCGCCCGTCGCGAAGCCGTCAAAATCCGGCTGGCCAATCGCGGCCAGAATTTCGCGGGCGCGGTCGGCGCGGAAATTGAGGCAAAACACCCCGTCGCCATCGCGCGCACCGGCATAATCACCGATCACTGTGGCGGGGATGAACTCGTCGGTCTGGCCCGCGCCGTAAGCCGTCTCGATGGCCTGCGCGGCGCTTGCGGCCTTGGCCCCTTCGCCCTTGACCATCGCATCATAGGCGGTGCTGACCCGCTCCCAACGGTTGTCGCGGTCCATCGCATAATAGCGCCCCGTGACGGTGGCAATCGACGCCCCCTCGGGCAACGCGGCCTGCAGTTCGGCCATATAGCCCGCCGCCGATTTGGGCGCCACGTCGCGCCCGTCGGTCATTGCATGCAGCGCCACAGGCACGCCCGCCGCGCAGATCGCTTTGACCGCCGCGATGATATGCACCAGATGCCCGTGCACCCCGCCGTCCGAGACAAGCCCCATCACATGCGCCGTGCCGCCCGTCGCCTTGAGCGCCTCGATAAAGCCGACAAGGTTTTCGGCGCGGGCAAAGCTGCCCTCCTCGATGGCCAGATCGATTTGCCCCAGATCCATCGCCACCACACGGCCCGCACCGATATTGGTATGGCCCACCTCGGAATTGCCCATTTGCCCGCGCGGCAGGCCGACATCGGGGCCATGGGTGATCAACTGGCTGCTCGGGCAGTCGCGCAAGATGCGGTCGAAATTCGGCGTATCGGCCAAGGCGGGGGCATTGGCACCCGTTTCGTCGCGCGCACCCCAACCGTCGAGGATACATAGAACAACAGGTTTGGGATGGCTCATGGGGATGCTCCGCAGGCTCGGATGAGGTTCGAGGCGGTTTTAGCCGCTTCGCGCGCGGTTTTGAACCGCTTTCGCGCGCGCATCATCGCCGCGCCCCGACACGCGCCTCGACACGGGCCGAAAATCCGCCGTTCAGAGCCGGTGATACGGCCCGCCCGCAAGGATCGAGGCGGCGCGATAGATCTGTTCGGACAGCATCACGCGCACCATCATATGCGGCCAGACCATTTTGCCAAAAGACAGCGAAAAATCCGCCTCGGCCCGGAGCGCGGGATCAATCCCGTCCGCCCCGCCGATGATAAAGGCCAGATCGGAGCGCCCCGCATCGCGCCACGCGGCGATTTTATCCGCAAAATCGGGCGAGCTCATGAGCTTGCCGCGCTCGTCCAGCGCACAGATCACCGCCCCTTTGGGCAAGGCACGGCGCAGCAAATCGGCCTCTGCCGCCATGCCGCCGCCTTTCTTGTCCTCGACCTCATGCACCGTCGCGGGGCCAAGGCCCAAAGCCCGCCCCGTGCGATCAAACCGTGTCCGATAATCGTCAAGAAGATCGCGCTCGGGGCCGGTCCGCAGACGGCCCACCGCGCAGATATGCAGCTTCATTTACGCGCCGGCAGGCGCCGCCGCACCGCTGGGCAGCCACATCTTTTCAAGCTGGTAGAATTCGCGCACTTCGGGGCGGAAGACATGCACGATGATATCGCCCGTATCGACCAGCACCCAATCGCCGGTGTCCTTGCCCTCGACCTTGCTCAGACGGCCGAAATCGGCCTTCAGCCGCTCGACCAGCTTTTCGGCAATCGAGGCCACCTGCCGCGAGGAACGCCCCGAGCAGATCACCATATAATCGCCAATGGCCGTCAGCCCGCGCAGGTCGATCTGCACGACATCTTCGGCTTTGTCTTCATCGAGCGAGGAGAGAATACGCGCCAGCAACTCTTCGCTGGTGACGTCTTGGGGTGCGCTCATGGGCGGCACTCCGGAACCCGCAGCAGGGGCTGCGTTAACGTGAAGAGACAGGACATCGTCCTCCTTATCAATGCGCCGTCAGGGCCCCGAACGCTGGGCTATCGGGTTCAAAATAGCATCGGGGGCGCGAAATCTCAATGCACGACAAAGAGAATCTCGGAATTGAAAACCTGTGCACATTATTTGGCGTCGCGCCGTGCCGGAACATCGCAAAGCGCAAGGGCACAGGTCCGCCGCCGGAATGGTGGAATTAATTTTCGTTAACAGTCAGAGGCTTATAACCCCCAAGCGCGAAACGCGGCGTCGAAGCAGCCAATAAGTTGCGAGAAAATGGTGCATTGACGAGAAAATTTGATCATAGTGACGGTGCAGCGAGCATACCACCCGCGCAAGCGGTGCGACCTGCATACACTGAAACCAACCAGAAAGGAGGATGGCGATGATACGCTTTATCCGACTTTTCGTGTTCCACTTGGTCGTGGTGATCTGCGCTGATGCAGTGCTGATGATCTACGACCACAAAGTGGAACCCGAAAGTGAACTCGCGCAAGAGGGTTAGCGGGCGACCGTAAACCTGGGGGTCCCGGTGTCGTTCGCACTCGGGGCCCTTACCGTTTTGGATCCCTTGCCGTGTTGGACAAACGGCGTTTCATCGACTGACAAAATAAACGACAAAATGAAAAGGCTCCAGAAGCGCTACCACAGCACTACTGGAGCCATAATCAAATGCGTCGGCCAGGGGTCACTGGCGATTCAAACCCAGAATATCAACTTGAGAGTTAGAACCTGACTCACTGATTTCTCTTCACTGAAACGAAACCAAAAAGGCATCGCAAGCCTCATTTATGCTCCTGCGAGCGGAGAACTTCAACGGTATCCTGCTTCCGGTTACCATTCGGCTAACGATGATATACCTTATATTGTTCGAATACTAACTCACCCTACCAAATATCGTGCGTGGTGCAACATATAGCATCGAACATTTTGTTCACATATCGTTAAGCGATTCAAAAGACTCGGAAAAAGTCTCGCCGGTTTTGCGGTTTATCCCCTCACTTATCCACAATCATACCCGAATCATCGCCCAGCATCCGCACCTCGCGCTGCGGGAAGGGGATCGAGATGCCGTGCTCTTGGAACGCGTCCCACAGCGCCAGATAGACATTGCCGCGAATATTGGTCAGCCCGCCCGTGGGGTCACGGATCCAGAACCGCAAGATATAATCCACCGAACTGTCGCCAAAGCCGACGATATGACAGACCGAGGGTTTGGTCTTGAGCACACGGTCCACCCCCTGCGCGGCCTCGATGGCGATTTTGCGCACCAGATGCGGATCGTCGCCGTAAGCCGTGCCAAAGAAGATATCGAGCCGCACGAAATCATCGGAATGGGACCAGTTGACCACCTGTCCGGTGATCAGATCCTCGTTGGGGATGAGGTATTCCTTGCCGTCGCGCGTGACCACCGAGACATAGCGCGCGCCCAACGAGTTGATCCAGCCAAAGGTCTCGCCTAGCGAAATCACATCGCCCGGTTTGATGGATTTATCCAACAAGATGATGATCCCCGACACGAGGTTCGACACCACCTTTTGCAAGCCAAAGCCAAGCCCGACACCGATCGCACCGGACAAGACCGCAAGCCCCGTCAAATCCACGCCCACGGTGCGCAGCCCGATAAACACCGCCGCGCCATAGAGCAGAACCTGCAGGAATTTGATCACCAGCACCTGCATCGAGGGGCTGATATCCTCGTTGCGGCGGATTTGCGTGGCGCTGTTGACCGACACGAACCGCGCCACGGCAAAGAGCGCGCCAAGGATCGCGGCGGCCTGCACCAAGAGCCACAGCGACAGGCGCATCTCGCCCAGATGCACCGAGGCGCTGTCGAGCACGGCTTGGGTCTGGTCGGTCAGCCCGAGGATCGACAGAGTGACCCAGATCCACCCCGCATAGCGCACCACAGAGCGCAGCAGCTTGTTCGAGATCAGCCGCGTGAGAACCGCAATCACCAGATAGGCAAAGGCCAGTTGCGCGATGATCGCCAGCAGATAGGAGCGGCTGGGCCATGTTGCGGCGCGCATCATCCACACAATCGGCCAGATCACCCCGACAAACAGGATCAGCCCCAGCCGCCGGTGCAGCACCACAAACAGCCGCATGCGCCATTTCGGCCAACCCTCGCGCGTGCGCATCCAGTCTTGCAAACGCGGCCCGATCACCCGCGCCGCCAGCCACGCCAGCGCAAAAACGCCCAGCGCAATCGCGATCTGATAGGCATTCCACGGGCGCAGCATGTTGTTGGCAAACGTAATCGCGCGCTCCCATAGGGTCAGCGCCGCCTCATGGGTCGCCGCCCCAATCAAAAACGGATGGAAGGTCATCTGTGCCGCTCTGCCTTTGCTTTTGCGCATTCTGTCGCGTTTGGATGATTAACGCATGGATCGGCCGGAAAAAGCAAATCCTCTCATCACGCACCGCCCGTCACATATCGCGCGTCACACACCGCCCGCCTCACAGCGCCGTCATGCAGCGCCCCAGACGGCCCGCGATTGTTGCGCAGATCAGAACGCAGAGTTCCCGCAAAGCCGCGAAAAATGGTTAATGATGGCTTAACCGCTACAATCTTGCCTCATTTTCGCCGCGATTGCAGGGCATTCCTCTAGGTTAACATTGACCCAATTCGGGGTCCTATGCGACCGAGAGGTTAAATATATTGGGGGCTGCTCCCCGAAGGCATAACCGTAACGAGGACACTATGAAGGTATTGAAGAAAACCGCTGCCCTGACCTGCGCCTTGGCGCTGGGCCTTGGCGCATTCACCGCCACCGGCGCACAGGCCATCACCGCCGTCAGCACCGGCGTCGAGCAAGGCGAGCTTTATGTTTCGGCGCGCGGCTCGCAGGACATGCATTTCATCACCTTCGATTGGACATCCGCGCCGGTTTCGGGCTGGGTCGAATTTACCATCGAAGGCACTGGCGCGCTCGAATTTGACGCCTTTGACGTCTATGACGGCGTGCTCAGCGACGTGACCGGCATCACGCTGGATTATATCTCGGGCGGCGTCACCACCCGTTTGAGCAACGACACCTCCTTTTGCTCCGCCGCTGCGGCCCCTGTGGGCGGCAATTGCAACCTGATCGCGCAAGAGGGCGCATCGGGCGGCCACACCGGCTCGGCCAGCACTCCGGTCTCCATGGTCTTTACCGATCTGGTCGCGGGCGATTACCGCTTCGGCATCTATGACAGCAGCTCGCCGAGCAACGCCATCGCGGGCTTTATCCTTTATGACAATCTGGGCACTGTGCCCCTGCCTGCGGGCGGCTTGCTGTTGCTCAGCGGCTTGGGCCTGATCGGGGCCGCGCGTCGCCGCAAATCCTGAGCGCCGCATAGATCAAAATCACCAAAGCCGCCGGTCCGTTTGGATCAGGCGGCTTTTTCTTGGCCGCGCGTTTTCTTGGCCGCGCGTTTTTGGGCCTCACGCCAGCCGCGTTTTGATGCGCGCGCACACCCTGCGCCGCGCCCGCGCCGCAGCCCCACCCGCGCATGGCCCTTGATAGACTCAGCGGCGCATAGTATCTGCTGCGCATGACACAAGTTTTCGACATGGATGATCGGGCACGGCTGCCGTGGCGCTTTTTCGGCGCAACGCTGACCATTCTTGCGCGCCTATAGGGCGCCGCCGATCCCTGTTGTGCCGCGCGCAGCCTGCGCCAGCGGCCCGAATTTTCGACATATTCACCCATTATCACAGCAAATCCCGTTGAGACTGCGCGGGAGAGGACCTAGCCATGACAGCCCCCAAAACACTCTATGATAAAATCTGGGATGCCCATGTTGCCCATGAAGGCGACGACGGCACCTGCCTTTTGTATATCGACCGCCACCTCGTGCACGAAGTGACCTCGCCGCAGGCCTTTGAAGGTCTGCGCATGGCGAACCGCCCCGTGCGCGCGCCGGAAAAAACCATCGCCGTGCCGGATCATAACGTGCCGACCACGCTGGACCGTGTGTCGGGCGTCATCGCCAACGAAGAAAGCCGCATTCAGGTCGACGCCCTCGACAAGAACGCCAAGGATTTCGGCATCCACTACTATCCCGTCTCGGACGTGCGCCAAGGCATCGTGCATATCGTCGGCCCCGAGCAAGGTTGGACCCTGCCTGGCATGACCGTTGTCTGCGGCGACAGCCACACCGCGACCCATGGCGCATTCGGCGCATTGGCCCACGGCATCGGCACCTCCGAGGTCGAACATGTTCTGGCCACGCAGACGCTGATCCAGAAGAAATCCAAAAACATGAAGGTCGAGATCACCGGTAAATTGAAACCGGGTGTGACGGCCAAGGACATCACCCTTGCCGTGATCGGCGAGACCGGCACCGCAGGCGGCACCGGCTATGTCATCGAATATTGCGGCGAAGCGATCCGCGATCTGTCGATGGAAGGGCGCATGACCGTATGCAACATGGCCATCGAGGGCGGCGCGCGCGCGGGCCTGATTGCGCCGGATGAAACCACCTATGCCTATTGCAAAGGCCGCCCCCACGCCCCCGAAGGCGCGGATTGGGATGCGGCTTTGGAGTGGTGGAAAACCCTCTATACCGATGAGGGCGCGCATTTCGACAAGGTCATCACCCTCAAAGGCGAAGACATCGCCCCCGTGGTCACATGGGGCACCTCGCCCGAGGATGTTTTGCCGATCACCGCAACCGTCCCCGCCCCCGAAAGCTTCAAGGGCGGCAAGGTCGAAGCGGCCCAGCGCTCGATCGACTATATGGGCCTCACAGCCGGTCAGAAGCTGACCGACATCGAAATCGACACGGTGTTCATCGGCTCTTGCACCAACGGGCGGATCGAAGATCTGCGCGCCGCGGCGGCGATCCTCAAGGGCAAGAAGGTCAAGGTCAAACGCGCCATGGTCGTCCCCGGATCGGGGCTGGTGCGCGCGCAGGCCGAGGAAGAAGGTCTCGCCGATATCTTCAAGGAGGCCGGTTTTGAATGGCGTCTGGCGGGATGCTCGATGTGCCTTGCGATGAACCCCGACCAATTGGCCGAGGGCGAGCGCTGTGCCTCGACATCGAACCGCAACTTCGAAGGGCGCCAAGGCTACAAAGGCCGCACGCATCTTGTCTCGCCCGCGATGGCGGCGGCGGCGGCCCTGACCGGCCATCTGACCGACGTGCGCGAGATGCTGTAAATGGCAAACGCGGCCATGGATATGCACGACCAAAGCCTGCCTGCGATCGGCGCGCTTTGGGTGGGGGAACGCTTGCGATGGCTGGACCGGCTGTCGCTTGCCTCCTTCGTGCACCATGGCCACGAGGTCGCCCTGTTCCATCTCGACGGGTTCGAAGAGCCGCCCATCGAGGGCGTCGAATTCATCCATGCGCGCGAGATCTTCGATTACGATCACACCTTCCTCGCGGCGGTGAAGCCTTCGGTCTTCTCCGATATGTTCGCGCTGCATCTGATCGGCAGTTCGGATTTCATCTGCGTCGATACCGATGTGCTTGCCCTGCGGCCCTTCCGGCCCAAGGACGGCTATCTGATCGGGCGCGAACATGGCGGATGGGTCAATGTGGCGGTAATGCGCCTGCCCGAAGACAGCGGCGCATTGCAAGAGATGATCGCCGTCGTCACCGACCCGACCACCGTGCCCGAATGGCTGCCCGAAGAGGTGCAGGACAAGGTCCGGCGCGTACAGCCGAAAAACCGGCTGATGGAGGCGTGCAAACGCATCCGCAACACGCTGGGGCCAAGGATGCTCACGCATATGCTCAAAAAGCATGGCGAGAAACATCACGCCTTGCCGGTTGCCGCATTGAACCCGCTGCCGTGGTCCATGGCCGATGCCTATTTCAACCCCCATGGCGGGGTCGACGGATGGCTGAGCGACGAGACGCAGGCGGTGCATCTTTACTCATCACGGATCAGGGCGCTGCACCTGCGCGTCGCGCCCTATCCCAATAGCTTTATGGCGAAATTCGCCGCTGATATCGGGTTCTCTTTCGAGGGCCTGTCACAACAAACCGAAGGGTTTTAACCGATGGACAAGTTTCAAAAAATCACCGGCGTGGCCGCGCCCATGCCTTTGGTCAACATCGACACCGATATGATCATCCCCAAAGTTTTCCTCAAAACCATCAAACGTTCAGGCCTTGGCGTGAACCTGTTTGACGAGATGCGTTACGACCGTCAGGGCAACGAGATCCCCGATTTCGTGCTCAACAAACCGCAATATCGCGGCGCCGAAATTCTGGTCGCGGGCGACAATTTCGGCTGCGGCTCCTCGCGCGAACACGCGCCTTGGGCGATTGCGGATTTCGGCATCAAATGCGTGATCTCCACCTCCTTTGCCGACATCTTCTTCAACAACTGCTTCAAGAACGGCATCCTGCCGATCGTCTTGCCGCAAGAGGAAGTGGACCTGTTGATGAAGGACGCCGAGAAGGGCGAGAACGCCCGCGTGACCGTGGACCTCGAAGCGCAAGAAATCACCACATCGGACGGCACCGCGATCACATTCGAGGTTGACCCCTTCAAAAAGCATTGCCTGCTCGAAGGGCTCGACGACATCGGATTGACCATGGAAAAAGGCGCGGCCATCGACGCCTTTGAAGCCAAGGCCTCCTCCGCGCGCCCTTGGGTGTAAGCCATAATTCATGAGGCCGGCGCCGGTTGCGCGCCCGATGGCCCCCTGCCTTTCAAGGCCGCCTGCCACGCGCGGGCGGCCTTTTTCTATGGGTGACGTGGATCAACCTTACGTCAAATAGTGGCCGTTCGGGCCGCTCCCACAACATGTGGTGAATACAGAGCCATTGCCTTAATCTTGCACCAAAATTGATGCATTACCGCACCACCTTGACCCTCAAATCGCCCCGAATCTGAACTCTTGTTAACCAACACCTTGAGCGAGATAGTGAAAGAAGGCAGAAATTGGGCAAGATTGAGGCAAGCCGTCAAAATAGGCGGCATCAAGTTGGGACAAAGACGCGGCATCGTATCGCGTCGGGCCAGTTTGAAGGGAATACGGCAGTGCTCGCACGAACATTCGGCGCATTTATGCGCGCAGTCCTTGTTGCGCTTTTGATCGCGACACCGGCGCTCCTGTTGCCAGGGGTTGCTTCCGACACGTCGCAGATCGTCGTTCTGATCGCGATCCTCGCGGGGCTGCTCACCTATATGGAATATTACAGCCTCTACCCTTCGATTGTGGAATTCCGCTTTGCGCCGCCGTTCAACCGGCTGCGCTTTGTCGCGCTGTTCTTCACGGTCTTCTTGCTCACCGTCATTTGCCGCGGCATCACCGATCCGACCAATTTCACCGGATTTGTCACCTCGCTCGGCGTGATCCTCGGCAATGCCATCGATTTCCCCTATTCGCCCGTGCGGCTTGTGGTTCTGACCCTGCCTGCGGATGCCAGCCACCAGCTTGTCGCCACCGTGCGCACCGCCGCCGGTATCGCCTATCTCGTGTCGCTGGTTGCGATGTTCTGCTTTGTCACCATGGTGCGCATCTTCGGATGGCCCGCGCGTGGCGGCGTCTTCAACGTCTGGGTCAACCTGCCGCTGTTCGATCCCACGGCGGGCGGCGATGTGTTACACCGTCTCAAGCGCGACGCGAGCCTGAACATCGTGCTGGGCTTCCTCTTGCCCTTCTTGATCCCTGCCGTGATCAAAGCGGCGGCGGATATGATCGACCCGATCACCATGAGCAACCCGCAGACCTTGATCTGGACAATCTCGGCATGGGCCTTCCTGCCCGCCAGCATGATCATGCGCGGCATCGCCATGAGCCGGATCGCCGATATGATCGAGGAAAAGCGCCGCCGGACCTATGCCGAGGCCGACAGCGACGCCATGCAAACCGCGTGAGGCGGCGCGGCGCACAGCGCTGCTGCCCCGCGCGCCCTGCGGCGCTTGCCTGCCGCGCCCCGCGCTTGGCGCGCGCCCTGACCTGTGCCTTGGCCCTCACTTTGGGTTTTGCCGCCGCCGCGGGATTTGCCCCCCGATCCGCCAGCGCCGAGCCGCATAGCCGCCTACGCATTGCCAGTTTCCAAACCGAACTTGCCCGTAAGGGTCCGGGGCTGTTGCTGGACGCGATCCGCAAGGGTGATGCGCAAAGCCGCGCGGTGGCCGCGCTGATCGCCAAAGCCGCCCCCGATATCATCGCCCTGCAAGGCATCGACTACGACCACCGCGCCGCCGCGCTCACCGCGCTCGCGCAGCAGATCGAAGCCGCAGGCCACGCGATGCCCTATCATTTTGCCCTGCGCCCCAATAGCGGCCTTGCGACGGGGCTTGATATGGATGGCGACGGGCGTCTTGGCACCGCCCGCGATGCCCAAGGCTACGGGCAATATTCGGGCCACGGCGGCATGGCCCTTCTGTCGCGCTATCCGATTCTCCAAGACCAAGCCCGCGATTTCAGCGCCCTGCTCTGGGCCGATATGCCCGACCCGATGATCCCGATGCGCGGCGGCGTGCCCTTCCCCTCGGCGCAGGCCTTCGCAGCGCAGCGGCTCAGCTCCACCGGCCATTGGGCCGTGCCCCTGCGCCTCGACAGCGGCGCGGTGATCACGCTGCTGAGCTTTGCCGCCACGCCGCCGGTCTTTGACGGGCCGCAGGACCGCAATGGCAAACGCAACCATGACGAGCTGCGCTTCTGGACGTGGATGATGGAGGGGGCTTTCGGCCCCGCCCCCGAGGAGCCTTTTGTGCTGCTGGGTCTGGCCAATATCGACCCCGTGCACGGCGAGGGACGGCGCGGCGCGCTGCGCGCGCTTCTGGCCGATCCGCGCCTGACCGATCCGCGCCCGCGCGGCCCCTCGGGCGATGACGCCACCGCAGAATTCGCCACGGCCGGTCCGCTGCGGCTGAGCTATATCCTGCCCTCGGCAAGTTGGACCGTCACCGGAAGCGGGCAGCACGCCGACCCCGAGGCCAGCCGCCACCGGTTGATCTTTGTCGATCTGGCGCTGCCGCCGCCCGCGCCCTGAGGGGTTAAACCGCCTGCGCGGCGCCTTCGGCAAGGCGGGCCTCGGGCGCGCGAACGCCCAGCGCCGCGCGCAGGGCCTCCTCGGCAGGCGTGGGTTGAAAATCGGGCAGGGCGCGCGCCATCGGCCCCGCATCGAGCCAATGCGGCGTGTTCCACAGGTAGCGCATCTCCAACACGCCCTTGAGGATCGGCATCACAAACCGCATCGGTTTGAGCCACCACCACGCCATTTGCTTACACGCAACATCGCGCCCCAAAGCCCGCGACAAAGCGGCGGCAAGCGCGCGCCCCGTCAACGTGTAGCCCGCAAAGGGGATATCCGAATAGATCGGCAAATCCGCGCGCCTGTCAGCCAAAGCCGCCGCCGCGCGCGCCGCATCGGGCAAATAGGCCCAAGCATGGGGGATATCCTCCCGCCCTGGGTAGCGGATGGCGCCCTTTTGCGCGGTCTTGGCGATGAACATATCGAACCAGTTGCCAGAGGCCTCGGTGTCGATGAAATCGCCCATGCGCAAAATAATCGTCTGCACGCCGCTGTCGCGGTAGGCCTGCTCCATCTCGATCCGGATCCGGCCCAAGGGATTGCGCGCGGCCTGCGGCGCATCCGGCCCCCAAGGCGCGGGGGTCGTTTCGCCGAAATTATACACATTGCCCGGCAACAGAACCGTCGCGCCCGAGGCTTTCGCCGCCCCGATCACGCGCCGGTGCAGCGGCAAAACCTGCGCCTGCCACAAATGATAGGGCGGGTTCCATCCCGCCACGATGAGATCGGCGCCCTTGGCCGCCTGCATCAAATCGTCCGTGCTGCGGTCAAAGCCGCGCGTGGTCCAACCCGCCGCGCGCAGGGCCTGCGCGCTGTGGCGGGCAAAGCGGCCATTGCCGCCGAGGATAAGGGCTGTTTTCGTCATTGGTCTCGCTCCGTTTGGGGTGTCGTTAAGGAGAGGATCTCCCATTCCTTTATGAATTGAAATTGACAGAATATTCGCATCTGATATTCAAATCTGAATGGATAACCCCGCCGCCTCCCCCCTCGCCCGCCTCGATTGGGCCTTGGTCCAAGCCTTCCTCGCCGTCGCCGAAACCGGATCGCTGTCGGGCGCGGCCAAGAGGCTGGGCAGCAGCCAACCCACGCTGGGACGGCAAATCAGCCTGCTGGAAGCGAGCCTCGGGCTGACGCTGTTCACCCGCCATCCGCGCGGGCTAAGCCTGAGCGAGGAAGGCGCGCGGCTGCGCCCTGCCGCCGAGCGGATGCAAGCGGCGATGCGCGACATCGCCCTGACCGCCGCAGGGCGCGATACGCGATTGCAAGGCACGGTGCGCATCACCGCCAGCGAAGTGGTCAGCCACCACATCTTGCCGCCGATCATCGCGCAGATCCGCCAACAAGAGCCAGGGATACAGGTGGTGTTGCTGCCCTCCGACAGCACCGAAAACCTGCTCTACCGCGAGGCCGATATTGCCCTGCGCATGTATCGCAGCACACAGCTCGACGTCATCACCCGCCATATCGGCGATCTGCGCATCGGGGTCTATGCCGCCAAAAGCTACCTTGA
The DNA here is from genome assembly GCF_040371945.1 of Litorivita sp. NS0012-18. Lineage (NCBI taxonomy): Bacteria > Pseudomonadati > Pseudomonadota > Alphaproteobacteria > Rhodobacterales > Paracoccaceae > Litorivita > Litorivita sp. NS0012-18. The sequence continues at coordinate 1,637,054 of NZ_BAABWS010000001.1, forward strand.
GCGGCGCGGGCACCCGCGCTCGGCCGAGGATCTATTGACCCATGATCTGATCGGATACGAGCGCTCGGACCTGATCGTGCGCGGCATGCAAGCGGCGGGGTTCACCATCGCCCGCGAGGCCTTTCAAACCCGATGCGACGACCAAAACACCTATTGGCAATTGCTGCGCGCCGGATGCGGCATCGGGTTTTCGCAATCGGGCGTGGCCGAGGCCGACCCGCAGGTCGAGCAGATCGACCTCGGCTTTGCCATCCCGCCGCTGCCCCTGTGGCTGGCGGCGCATCAGGCGATGCGCGCCACCCCGCGCATCGCCCGTGTTTGGAAGCTGCTCGCGGCGGGGCTTGCGCCCCATGTCACCGCGCCCCGATCCGCATAAACGCCCCTTCATTTCTTGACCCTGCGCCCCTGAGCCGATAGGCGATGCGCAACGGTATTCCACGAAGGACAGATCAACATGACCAACCCCTCGCTTCTCATTCTCGCAGGTGACGGCATCGGCCCCGAGGTTATGGCCGAAGTGCGCAAGATCATCGATTGGTATGGCGCCAAACGTGACCTCGCCTTTGACGTGAGCGAAGACCTTGTCGGCGGCTCGGCCTATGACAAACACGGCACGCCCTTGCATGACGACACCATGGCCAAAGCCCAAGAGGTGGATGCGGTTTTGCTTGGCGCTGTGGGCGGTCCGAAATACGACGATCTGGATTTCTCGGTCAAACCCGAACGCGGGCTTTTGCGCCTGCGCAAGGAAATGGACCTCTTTGCCAACCTGCGCCCTGCGCAATGTTTTGACGCGCTGGCCGATTTCTCCTCGCTGAAAAAAGACGTGGTGGCGGGGCTCGACATCATGATCGTGCGCGAATTGACCTCGGGCATCTACTTTGGCGAGCCGCGCGGCATCATCAAGGAAGGCAACGAGCGCGTCGGCATCAACACCCAGCGCTATACCGAGAGCGAAATCGCCCGCGTCGCCCGTTCGGCCTTTGAACTGGCCCGCAAGCGCGGCAACAAAGTCTGCTCGATGGAAAAAGCCAATGTGATGGAATCGGGCATCCTGTGGCGCGATGTGGTCACCGAAGTCCATGCCGCCGAATACCCCGATGTGGAACTGTCGCATATGTATGCCGACGCGGGCGCGATGCAGCTTTGCCGCTGGCCCAAGCAATTCGACGTCATCGTCACCGACAACCTCTTTGGCGATCTTCTGTCCGATGCGGCGGCGATGCTCACCGGCTCGCTGGGCATGTTGCCCTCGGCCAGCCTCGGCGCGCCGATGGAAAACGGCCGCCCCAAGGCGCTTTATGAACCCGTGCACGGTTCGGCCCCCGATATCGCGGGCCAAGGCAAGGCCAACCCCATCGCTTGCGTGCTCAGCTTTGCCATGGCCCTGCGCTACAGCTTTGATCAAGGCGCCGAGGCCGACCGCCTCGAAAAAGCCGTCGAGCAGGTTCTGGCCGATGGCAAACGCACGGCGGATCTGTTGGGCGAAGAGGGCGTCACGCCGGTGACCACCGCCGAAATGGGCGATGCGATTGTCGCGGCTCTGGAGGCCTCGCTCTAGGCTCCGCTGACCCGATAACATGATTTTGCGGCGCGCTTCCTTGGGGGCGCGCCGTTTTCATTGGGCCATGCCCCGCACACTCCAGTGCGGCGCCGCCCCACCGCCCCCTGCGGCACAACACCCCCGTAGATCACCCCCCTTTTCACAAAGGGCGCTTTTGCCTAACGTGAGCGCGAGCAGCCGCGAGTCGCCTGTGCCCAATCGCAACCTCGAAAACCGGTAGCCGATCATGTCCGACACAGCCCAATCCTCGCTGCGCGGTGCGCTGACTGCTTTGCTCGCCTTTGCGGTCTTTTCGGTGCATGACGCCGTGATCAAATCCTTGGGCGCGACCTATTCGGCCTTCCAGATCGTGTTCTTCTCGGTGCTCTTCGGCTTTCCGCTGATCACCGTCATGTTGATCCGCGACCGCACCGATGGCAATCTGCGGCCCAAGCGCCCGCTGTGGACGGCGCTGCGCACATTGTTTGCGACCATCGCCACAGTCAGCGTCTTTTACGCCTTCTCGGCCCTGCCCTTGACGCAAACCTATGCCATCCTTTTCGCCATGCCGCTGATCATCACCCTCGCCGCGATCCCGATTTTGGGCGAACGGGTCGGATGGCGGCGCGGGCTGGCGATTGTGATCGGATTGGCCGGAGTTCTCGTCGTCCTGCAACCCGGAGCGACCGCGCTCAATCTGGGCCATGCAGCGGCGCTTTCGGCGGCGGTGTTTTCCTCGCTGGCTTCGGTGATCGTGCGCAAGATCGGCCATGAAGAGCGCAGCGCGGTCTTGCTGCTCTATCCGATGCTGGCCAATTTCGTGATCATGGGGGCGATATTGCCCTTCGTCTATGTCCCCGTCGCCCCCGCCGATATGGGCGCTCTGGCGGCGCTGGCGGCTTTGGCCTTTGCCGCGCTCTTGATCCAGATCAGCGCCTATCGCCGCGCGCGCGCCGCCATCGTCGCCCCGATGCAATATTCGCAAATCATCTGGGCCGCCTTGTTCGGTGCGCTGTTTTTCGACGAATACCCCAACATTTACACCGCCATCGGCGCCGTGATCATCATCGCCAGCGGCATCTATATCGTCCTGCGCGAGGACGGATCATCGAGCGCCCAAACACCGGTCCTGCGCACCCAAAGCCGCTATGGCGCGGGGACTTTGGCCCGCATCAGCCTGCTGCAAGGCTTTTGGCGCAAAGCCGGTTGAGCCGCGTTTGTTTTATCTTGTCAAACCCGCGCGCGCGTATTAAGCCGCCCCTCACGGTCGGGCTGTAGCGCAGCCTGGTAGCGCACCTGCTTCGGGAGCAGGGGGTCGGAGGTTCGAATCCTCTCAGCCCGACCAAACCTCACCCCCCATCATAGCCGCCATGCCACCGCCTCTTGCGCGGCGCTCATGCACCTCGGCTGGCCTCGGGCTTGCCCTTGCCCTCGGGCGCAACCGTGGCCTTGGGCGCTCCCTTGGCCTTGGCCGCCTGCCCATCGCTTGCGACCACGGTTCGCTGCGCCATCGCCGCCAAAGGCGCGCCTTGGCCCGTATAGGCCGCAACCGCCGCCACAAGCCGCGCCAAAGCCTCGGTCGAGGAGGGTTTGAGGCTGTCGTAGGCTTGGAAATCATGGGGCATATCGGGCCATAGATCGAGCATCACCTCCGCACCTTTGACCGCCTGACCTTGGGCAAAGTCGATGATCATATCGCGCAGCACCTCGCGCCCGCCCGCTTGCAAATAGATCGGGGCCAGCCCCGCGAAATCATACGAGACAGGCGAAAGCGCCGCGCGCCCGAAGCGCGCGTCAGGGTCGAGCCATCGGCCGAATTGCAACGCCATCCACCCCTGCACCAGATCATAGCGGTCATTGCAGCGAAGGCTCGCGCCGCGCGGGCCGATATCGGTCCAAGGGCAAAGCCCGATGCAAAGCGCCGGTTGCTCCAGAGCCTCCGATTTGAGCCGTTGCAGCAGCATCAACGCCATATGCCCGCCCGCGCTATCGCCAACCACGACGATCTGCTGCGCCTGCGCCCTCTCGCGCAGGTAGCGCCACGCGGCCAAAGCATCATCCGATTGCGCCGGATGCGGATGCTCGGGGGTCAAACGGTAGTCGGGCGCAAAGACCCGCGCGCCGGTGTGATGGGCCAGCATCTGCGCAAACCGCGCCGAGACCGCGCCGTGAAACGTATATCCGCCGCCATGCAGATAGAGGATCACCGCCTTTGAGGCCGCGCGGCGCGGCACGTACCAATGCCCGCGCGGCGCGGCGCAGGCCTCGGCGGTGACCTCGTAAACATCATCCGTCGAGGTTTGCAGCGCATCGAACAAGAGCCGCCCGCGCGCCATATCGCGCATCCGCATAGCGCGGGTGAATTGCCGCCGCCAAAAGCGGATACCGGTCTCGAACTGCGCGCTCCAGCTTGGCTCCATCTTGCGGCCCAAAGCATGGCGCGCATAGCTCGCCACGGCGATCGCGCCCAGCGCCACAGAACTCTCGATACGAAAACGCACAGGTCCGCTATAGGTGATCTTGGCCATCCGGCCCTCCGTTGTCTGATCTGTTCCACCACAGATTTGCCAGCGCCCGCCCGCGCGATATAGAATGATTGCGGCAAACCGGAGTTGTCCCATGCGCCCCAGATCGCTTTTGCTCTACGCCCCGCCCTCTTTGGCAAGCTGTTGTTTCGCGGCCATTTTTCGCGACACCCGCGGGGCGGATTTGACGGATGCAGAGCGGGTCAACCATTTTCCCGCCTCGCCTTTGGTGGCGCTCACCTATGTGATCGAGGGCGATCTGCACCTGCTGCGCGCAGGCGAGAGCCTTGCGCAGGCACAGCGCCGCGCGCCCCTGCCGCGCCTGTCGCTGATACCGCCGCAAGACGGGCCGACCTCAAGCTGGAGCGCCGGACCGCTCGCGGCGGTGACCATCGGTTTTTATCACGATGCTTGGATAAAACTGACCGGCGGCGCGGAGCAGGCAAAGGCGCCCGCCGATGTGCCCGCCGCCATACCAGCCCCTGTGCCAAACTCTGTGCCCAGGGATGTGCCCGCCGATGTGCCCCAATGGCTCGCAAAGGCCTGCCGCACCTTTGGCCCTGCGGACGATCCCGCCGCGGGCTGGGACAGGTTTTGCGCCCTCGCCGCCCCGCATTGGGCCGATGCGCGCGGCGCGGGGCCTTGGCCCGACTGGACGGGCGCTTTGCGGCTGGGCGATTGGAGCCGCTCGATTCTCACCCGCGCCGCCACATCCGGCAGGGGCCGCAGCCTGCGCGCGCTGGAGCGGCGGATCAAACGGTGGAGCGGGCAAACACGGCAAAGCCTCGCCTTCTACCGCAACTTCGAGGATTTGCACCGCCTGTCCTCGCAAAACCCCGCCGCACCTTTGGCGCAACTGGCGCTCGAGGCGGGCTATGCCGATCAATCCCACATGGGCCGCGCCCTGCGCCGCGCCACGGGGTTCACCCCCGCACAGATCAACCGGCGCATCGAGCAAGACGAAGCCTTTTGGTGCTATCGCCTGCTGTCACAGCGGTTTTGACCGCGCCTTCGGACGCGGCCGATCCTGCGCGCTTCGCAGCGCTCAGGCTCAGGCTTTCTCGAAAATCGCCGCGAGGCCCTGACCGCCGCCGATGCACATGGTCTCGATCCCGAAACAGGCGTCGCGGCGCTCCATATTGCGCAGCAATCCGGCCAGAATACGGCCCCCCGTGGCCCCGACCGGATGACCCAAGGAGATACCCGAGCCGCTGACATTCATCCGCTCGAAGTCCTGCGCGGTCAGGCCCCACTCCTTGGTGCAGGCCAGAACCTGCGCGGCAAATGCCTCGTTCAATTCGATCAGGTCCATGTCCTTGAGCGCCAGTTCGGCGCGCGCCAATGCCTTTTGCACCGCAGGCACGGGGCCGATGCCCATGACCTTGGGCGCGACCCCCGCCACGGCCCAGCTTTTGAGCGTCGCAAGCGGTTTGAGCCCCAATTGATCGGCCCGCGCGCGGGTGGTCACAACGCAGGCCGAAGCGCCATCATTCTGGCCGCTCGCATTGCCTGCCGTCACGGTCGAATTTGGGTCGGCGCGCAAGCGGATCGGCTTGAGCGCAGAGAGTTTTTCGAGGCTGATATCGGGGCGCGGATGTTCGTCGCGGTCAAACAGCGTCGTGCCCTTTTTGCGGTCCGTGACCGGCACGGCGATGATTTCGTCGTCAAACAGGCCCGCCTCCTGCGCCGCGATCGCACGGCGATGCGATTCGAGCGCGAATTCGTCCTGCGCCTCGCGCGAGATATGATGGCTTTCGCGCAGGTTTTCGGCGGTCTCCAACATGCCGCCCGGAACGGGGAAGTTGATGCCCCCCGCCGTCACGCGCCCCTGTGCAAGCGCATCGTAAAATTCCAGCGACGTGCCCTGAATCCCCCACCGCGATTTGGTCGAATAGAAGGGCGCGTTCGACATCGATTCCGCCCCGCCCGCAATGACAACCTCCGACCCGCCGGTGGCGACCTGCATCACGGCGTTGATCACCGCCTGCAACCCCGAGCCGCAGCGCCGGTCGATTTGATAACCGCCGGTTTCAATCGAAAGCCCCGCATCAAGACCGACCACGCGCCCCAGCGCCGGCGCATCCATCGACGGGTAGCATTGCGCAAAGATCACGTCATCGACCTGATCCCTGAGCGCGTCGCACCGCGCCAACAGTCCCTCGATAACAATCCGGCCAAGCTCATGCGCCTGCAGCGATTTGAACTGCCCCCCGAACCGGCCAACGGGCGTGCGAACCGGTTCGCAAATGACAACATCGTTCAACATGATTTGGAATCCTTTTGGGTCAGGCAGATCGGCGCCCGCCACCGCAAGGGCGCAGGGTCCGGTCAGGGCCAGATGAAATCTGCCCATAGTTTCACACAGTGGAACAGACTGCGCAATCCCAAATTTCCGGCTTAACCCAGCATCGGTTGCAAGCTGCGGCTCAGATGCACGAGGCGCGGGCCGACATCTTGCTCTAGCGCCTCGATGGTCGCCGCGAACCGAGGACCGGCGGCATTGAGCGCCAAGGCAACGCTGCCATCCTCGGAAAACAGCGGCACCCCGACGCCGCGCGTATCGTCCTGCCAATCGCCGTCCACGATGCAAAATCCGCACGCATCAATCTGCGCAAGACTGCTCTCGATCGCCTCCTTGAGCGCGGGCCATTCTGCGCCATAACGCCGTTCGAACGTGTTGAACAAAATCGCGCGCTCCATCTCCGACAGGCCCCACAAGAAAGCGCGGCCCAGCGAGGTTTTTGCCATTTCGACGCGGCTGCCGACATCAAGACGCAAGGACATCATACCCAAGGGATGACAGGCATCCACATAGATCATGCTAGAACGATCACGGCTTCCAAGCGCCACGGTCAACCCCACCTCACGCGCCAGATCCTCCATATAACCTTTTGATAAAGCGCGCGTTTTCATGCTCGACAAAACCGGATAGCCCAGCGCGAGAATCGCAGGGGTCAGCTCGAATTTGCCAAGACGGGGATTGAGCGCAAGAAATCCGAGCTGGTTGAGCGTATGGGTCAACCGCGACACCGTGGCCTTTGGCAATCCGGTGATTTCGCTCAACTCGGTATTGCCCAAGGGCGCGGGCCGCCCGCTGAAGGCACGCAAAATCTCCAAACCGCGCGCCAAGGACCAATTGAACTTGGGGTCGTTCTTGAGAGTCTCGCTTAGATCCTGATCGTCATAAATCAGTTGCACCGCCGAGCTTGAGGCATGTTTTGCATTGGCCTCGCCCGCGTCGCGTTTTGGCGGCGTCTCGGAGGGACCGGAAGATTTTGCGGGGCGCTTTGCCATGGATGCGGAGCCTTTTTCTAAAGACAGAGCCTGATGAGCGGCGTCTTGGCGCTACTTAAACCTATTTGAGCGCGCTTGTCGAATGCGCGCCACGGTTCTTGACATTCTGCGATCACAGTTTCACTAAGTGGAACAACATATGATCACCTTCCAACCAACATAGCAGGACACAGCAGATGAGCGCACATGTAGACGAGGATACCTTTCAACAGATCAAGCAGATGGTCCGGCGCTTTACCCATGAGCGGCTGATCCCGACCGAGCAGGAGGTCGAAGAGACGGACGCGCTTCCCGAAAGCCTTGTCGATGAGATGAAGGAACTTGGACTGTTCGGTCTGTCCGTGCCGGAGCAATACGGCGGTATGGGGTTGAGCTTGACGCAGGAATTCGAGGTGATTGCCGAGGTCGGTCAGGCCGCGCTCGCCTTTCGCTCGGTCTTTGGCACCAACGTCGGGATCGGTTCGCAGGGCATCGTGATCGATGGCACCAAAGAGCAAAAGCAACAATGGCTTCCCGGCCTTGCCACGGGCGATGTGATCGCATCCTTTGCCCTTACGGAACCCGATGCGGGTTCGGATGCGGGGGGGCTGAGCACCCGTGCTCTGCGCGACGGCGATGATTTCGTGATCAATGGCACCAAACGCTATATCACCAACGCAAATCGCGCGACCATCCTGTCGCTCATGGCGCGCACCGACCCCGATCAAAAGGGCGCGCGCGGGATCAGCGCCTTTATCGTGCCGACCGACACCCAAGGCATCACCATCGGCAAGCACGACAAGAAGATGGGCCAAAAAGGCACCCGCACCTGCGACATCACCTTTGAGAATGTGCGCGTGCCAGCGGCCAATATCATCGGCGGGACCGAGCGGCTCAACCAAGGGTTCAAAACCGCGATGAAAGTGTTGGATCGCGGGCGCATCCATATGGCGGCGCTCGCTGTGGGTCAGGCGCGCCGCCTGATCAACGAGGCAGCAGGCTATGCCATTGACCGCAAGCAGTTCGGCCAGTCGATTTCGCAATTCCAGCTCGTGCAGGCGATGCTCGCCGACAGTCGGGCCGAACTTTACGCCTCCGAGACCATGGCGCGCGATGCGGCGCGCAAATTCGACGCGGGCGAGCCGATCACAACGGAGGCCGCCTGTGTCAAAATGTTCTCCACAGAGGCCGTTGGCCGTATCGCCGACCGCGCCGTGCAGATTTTCGGCGGCGCAGGCTATATGAGCGAATACCCCGTAGAGCGGATCTACCGCGATGTGCGTTTGATGCGGATTTACGAGGGCACGACGCAGATCCAGCAATTGATCATTGCGCGCAATTTGATCGCCGATCACACCAACGGCACGCGCCTCTAGGGCGCAGCCTCGGAGGGCGCTCAGCGGCGCCTTTTGGGACAACGAAGTGCAGTTGGCCAAGCGCGATCTCCATTGCGCTTGGCGGCTCGAAGTGATCCGCCAGTCCTGCCGCTAGAGCCGGTGCTTCGCCGGCCTAGGCGCCCTTGATCGCGCCGCGAGAGCGGGCAAATACATTTGTCTCGATCAAGCCCGCTGCCTCCTTCAACCCGATGGCCGCGGCCCTAAGCGTCTCGACGTCGGTTTGCCCTGCGATGGTGATCGCGCTGAGCCCCAACCGCGGGTGCCCGTCCCCGTCACAGGCAATCGCCGCCGCAATGTTGAGGCCGATAAACAGATTTCCAAAGTCGAAGGCATATCCGGTTTCGCGCGCCTCTTGGATGTCGTTCCAGTAGTGGTCGAAACCTGGTGCAGCCTGCCATTGCAACTTTGCGTATTCGGCCTTGGCCTCATCCTCTGTCACATCAAGCCGCGCCGCATACACCCGCCCCACCGCGCCAATCATCGCCGGAAGCCGCGAGCCGGTTTCCATACGGGCATGAACGATTTTTGACGGGGTCACACTGTCGATCAAAACGATCCGCTGGCTTTCGGTTACATGCCAAAGCGCCACCATCACGCTGTGTTCGCTGGCAAGATTATACAGCAAGGGCCGGATCAGATCATTGGGATTGGCCCCCAAAATCGGCGCGACGATCTCCAATATCCCCATACCGATCCGGTAGGTTTTATCCTTGGGCTCGAAGGTCACGAAGCCTTCTTTTGTTAGCGTTTTCAGTATGTTGAACGTTGTGGAAACGCTCAACCCCGTAGCCCGCGCCATGGGCGCGACCCCTTCGGCGCTGCTCGTCATGGCCATCCGGCGCAGAAGTTTCACAGCGTTTTCAACGGCTGGAACGGATTTTGAAGGGGGCGTTGATGACATCACATTTTCCTTGCAGAAAGCCTTTCAGTATAGGAAAACACATGCAGTGCAAGCGTTCCCGTGATTCGTTAATGGTACATGTCGCCCAGCAACACAAACGCAGGGGCGCGCTTGCCGGCAAAGAAACTTGGGAGGGTGTGTTCTTTGAGCAAGCGAAAACAGGCTGCGATTTTCCGTATGTCGGGGCACCTGTGCGGGTGAGCGCCCGAAGCGCCAAGCCGGTACGGCCGTCGCGGCGCGCTTGACCCCGCGCAAGACCATCCACCGATTTTCACCGCCAGAATTGATAGGGAGAACAAGATGCACTGCCAATGTGTTCACGAATTCGGAAAGCCGCTACAGGCCGAAGACCGCGCCGACATGGAGCCGCAAGGAAGTGAAGTCATTTTGAAAGTGACGGCGGCAGGCGTCTGTCATACCGACCTGCATCTGCGCGAGGGCGGCTTTGATCTCGGCCACGGCAAACGGATGGCCTACAAGGATCGCGGCGTCTCTTTGCCCGTGGTGCCGGGGCATGAAACAACCGGCACACTCGTCGCCGCAGGCCCCGATGCGGGCGACATCGACCCCGATGCGCAATATGTAGTCTACCCTTGGTGCGGCTGCGGCACATGCCCGAGTTGCCAGCGCGGCGAGGAGCAGCTTTGCGCCACTCCGGCCTTTTTGGGCATTCAAAGCGATGGCGGCTATGCCACCCATATTCGCGTTCCCCATCCCAGATACCTGTTTGATATCCGCGATCTCGATCCGGCCTTTGCCGCGCCTCTCGCCTGTTCGGGGCTGACGACCTATGCGGCGCTGAAAAAGGTGGAGCATCTGCTCGCGGAGCACCGGTTGGTGTTGATTGGCGGCGGCGGGCTTGGGCTGATGTGTTTGCAACTGCTCAAAGCGCGCGGGGCCAAAGCGCCGGTCGTGGTGGACATCGACCCGTCCAAACGCGCCGCGGCACGAGAGGCGGGGGCCGCTGCGGCGGTGGACCCAAAAGACGACGACGCAATCGCGCAAATTCACAAAGCCTGCGGCGGCGCGCCGATGGGCGCCATTGATTTCGTCGGCGCCCCGCAAACTGCCGCGCTCGGATTTGATGTTTTGGGCAGGGGCGGCACCCTTGTCATGGTCGGCCTGTTCGGCGGCGCGGCGCCTTGGGCCTTACCCTTGATCCCCGCCAAAAGCATCACCGTATGCGGCAGCTACACCGGATCGCTTTCGGATTTTGCACAGCTGATGGAGCTCGTCCATAGCGGTGCGTTAACCGCCATCCCGTCCAAAACATGGCCGCTCTCACAGGCCGAGGAGGTCATGAATATGCTCGAAGAAGGGAAGATCTTAGGCCGCGCCTTGCTTGACCCCAAGCGCTGACGCGCCTGCTTGGCATGTCGCGGGGCAAGCATTTCGATAGCGCCCCGCAAACTGCCAAAGCCAGTGAAAGACAAACACCCAACGCGCAGCCCGTTTGCGCGATTGGAGGGGTGCGCCTTATCGGCACCCGCCCCGCACAGCATTGGGTGCCGACACAAGCCGGCGCCAACACGTCACGATCAACAGGAGGAAAATATGACCCATACAACCAAATTTACATCCAAGATTGCAGGGCTTGGCCTTGCCGCCATGCTCTGCGCGACGGGCCTGTCTGCACAGACGCTCAAATATGCGATCGGCTTCCCGCCCGGCGGCGCGGCAACAGATGGCGTTGCGCAGTTCAATGAAAAACTCTCTGCCGAGGGTGACGTTTCGCTGAAGGTTTTCGAACTTTCCTTGCTCAACCTCAAAGAAACCCCACCGGGTGTGCGCGACGGTCTGGCCGATGCGGGCTATATCATCACCGCCTATTATCCGGCCGAATTCTCCGAAACCAACCTGCCCGTCGAAATGTCGATGCTTGCGACCGTCGGAACTCCCACCGCCTCGTCCGGCGCGGTCATGGCAGGTGTGGTGTCGGAATATGTGATGCTGCATTGCCCTGACTGCCAGACACAGTTCAAACGCGAAAACCAAGTGTTCCTTGGCGCGATCGGCACCTCGGAATACGTCAACCTGTGCACCACGCCGATCCGTTCGGTCGAGGACCTAAAGGGCAAGAAAATGCGCTCGGCGCTCTCGGCCATGGGCCGTTGGGCCGAAAGCTTCGGCGCCACCAAAGTGTCGCTGCCGGCCAATGACATCTATGAGGCCATGTCCCAAGGCGTCGTCGATTGCACGATGATTTCAGCGCCCGAGCTGGGCAACCTGCAGCTGTTCGATGTGACGAAATATATCACTCTCAATGTTCCGGGCGGCTCTTTCTCGGGCGTTGGCGCGCTCAACGTGAACCTTGATGTGTGGCGCGACATGTCGCCGGAAAACCGCGCGCGTCTGATTTCGATGGCCTCGTTCAACTCTGCGGCGACGACAGTGAACTACTCCGACGCGGCGTTTTCGGACATCGAAAAAGCCAAAGGCATGGGGATCGAGGTGATCGAAGCGCCGCAAGCTCTGCGCGATGCGACAGAGGCCTTTGTGAAGCAGGATATCGAGGTGATCAAATCCAACTTCACCAATGACTACGGCCTCAAGAATGTTGACGAAAAAGTCGAGACAATCATCGCTTTGATCGAGAAGTGGAAAGGGCTGACCAACGACGTCTACGACGACAAAGACGCCTTGGCCAAAGTCTATCACGACGAGATCTTCGCCAAGGTTTCGGCCGACAACTACAACATGGACTAAGCCAAATGAAGAGGCAGGCGCTGGCCTGCCTCTTTTGCTTTGCAAGGAGAGTGTGATGAAGAAACTAGGCGATATTCTGGCCGCAGTGGCCGCGGCTTATGCCGTGATTGGCGCGGTGGCGATTGCCCTGATGATGCTCCACATCACTGCCGATGTGATTGGAAAATTCGTTTTCAACCGCCCCTTGCCGGGGACCATCCCGATCGTGTCACAGTTCTATATGGTGATTGCGACGTTCCTGCCCTTGGCCATGGTTGAACGCGCCAACGGGCATATCTCGGTCGAGATCATCGTCACCCATTTTCCCAAGCGCGTGCAAGATTTCATTGCCATGCTGGCTTCGGCCCTTGGCACCATCATATTCGCCCTTCTGACGTGGCGCGCCCTGATCGAGGCCGGACGCAAATATGACGTCGGCACCTTCAGCTACGAGAACGGCCACAAGGTCCTCACGTGGCCGACTTATTACATTGTGCCCATTGGCACCGCCCTGCTCACCCTTGTGCTGTTTTACAAGCTCGCCTGCTATTTCACCGGCCACAGCGACGGGCCCGAAACCGGCGATGATCTTGCGACAAAGGGAGCCGCATAATGCCTTCCCTCACCCGTCTTGAAGCCCCCATAAAGAACGAGAAATACCATGACTGATGTGCAGATCGGATATGCCGGTGTCGCCCTCCTTTTGGCGTTGATCGCCTTGCGCGCGCCCATTGGCCTTGCGTTGATCTCCGTCTCCTTCGGCGGCATCTGGTTGCTGGTCGGCGAGCGGGCCGCCTTTGGCGCGCTGGGGGTGTTTCCCTACGCCTTCTCGGCGACTTGGCATCTGTCGTCCATTCCCATGTTCGTCCTGATGGGGTTCTTTTGCTTTCACGCGGGCCTGACCAAAGGCCTCTTCGGCGCAGCGCGGCTGTGGCTTTCGGCGCTGCCAGGCGGTCTCGCGATTGCTGGCGTTTTGGGCTGTGCGGGGTTTGCGGCGGTGACCGGATCGTCAGTTGCCTGCGCCGCCGCAATGGGGCGGATCGCCGTGCCCGAGATGCTGCGCCATCGCTATGATCCGGGCCTTGCCACCGGATCGATTGCCGCCGCCGGCACCATTGGCGCGCTGATCCCGCCCTCGATCCTGTTCATCCTGTTCGGCATCATCGCCAAAGTGCCCGTGGGACAGCTGTTCCTTGGCGGGCTTGCGGTCGGCCTTTTGACCGCAGCGGCCTATAGCGCCGTGATCATGCTGCGCGTGCTGCGCAATCCGCAGCTTGCCCCCAAGATCGAAGAAGAGATCAGTTGGAAAATGCGCTTTGTCGCGCTTGGCGGAGTCTGGCCGGTTCTGGTCTTGATCTTTGGCGTGTTCGGCGGGCTTTTCGCAGGGATTTTCACCCCGACCGAAGCTGGCGGTATCGGTGCGTCCTTGTCCTTGCTGATTGCGGTGCTCAAACGCTCGATCAGCCTGCGCGGGATCTGGACCTCCTTGATGGAGACCCTGACGATCTCTGCCTCGATCTTCATCATCGCCATCGGGGCGAGCATGCTGACCCGCTTTTTTGCCTATTCGGGCGCCGGAGACGAAATCGCACAGATGGTGGACGGCATGGGCGTCAGCCCGCTGTTTTTGATCCTCGCGATCGCCTTGCTCTATATCCTCTTGGGGATGTTCCTCGAGCCGATTGGCGCGATGCTTCTGACCTTGCCGATCCTTCTGCCCTTGATCGAGGCCGCCGATATCAGCCTGCTTTGGTTCGGGGTTTTGGTGGCAAAACTGTTGGAAATCGGAATGATCACGCCGCCCATCGGGTTGAATGTTTTTGTGCTCAAAGGCGTCATGGGCGACCAGATCGCGATCAGCACGATCTTCAAAGGCGTGATGTGGTTCATCTGTGCCGATGTGCTGATCATCGCGCTGATGGTGGCCTTCCCCGATTTCGTCTTGTTCCTGCCAGCCCTGCTACAGTGACCCTCCCCTTCCTCTCTCGATAGAAAGCGATCTCATGTATCCCAATACCCAACTTTTCATTGATGGAACGTGGCGCGACGGCGCGGATGGCAAAACCGGCGAGGTGCATAATCCCGCCACCGGCGCGCGTATCGGGCACTATGCGATGGCCGAGGCCTCGGACCTCGAAGACGCCGTAAAGGCCGCCGAACGCAGCTTTGCGCCGTGGCGCGACACCTCGGCCTTTGACCGCTCGGCGCTGATGCGCCGCGCCGCCACATTGCTGCGCGACCGCGCGGCGCAAATCGCACCGATCCTGACCGCGGAAATGGGCAAACCGCTTGGCGAGGCGACGGCAGAGGTCGCCTCGGCTGCCGACCTTATGGATTGGTTCGCCGAGGAAGCGCGCCGCGTCTATGGCCGCGTGATCCCCGCACGCTCGCCCGATGTCACCCAACTGTCGCTCAAACAACCCGTCGGCCCCGTCGCCGCGTTTACGCCGTGGAATTTCCCGCTCTCGCAACTGGTGCGCAAAGTCGGCCCCGCCCTCGCGGCAGGCTGTAGCCTTGTGGCCAAACCCGCCGAAGACACGCCCGCCGCGCCCGCCGCCCTCGCTCAGGCATTGGCCGATGCCGGCCTGCCTGCGGGGGTTTTGAACATCGTCTACGGGGTTCCGCATGAGGTTTCTGAATATCTGATCCCGCACCCCGCGATCCGCAAAATCTCTTTCACCGGTTCGGTGCCTGTGGGCAAACATATCGCGGCGCTGGCCGGTCAGCATATGAAACGCACGACGATGGAATTGGGCGGGCATAGCCCCGTTCTGGTCTTTGAGGACGCCGATATCGACGCCGCAGCCAAAGCAATCGCAGGGTTCAAATTTCGCAACGCGGGGCAGGTGTGCATCTCGCCGTTGCGCGTAATGGTCGAGCGCGGTGCCTATGACGCCTTTGCCGCGGCCTTCCGCCGCGAAGTCGAAAGCCTGACCTGCGGGGACGGGATGGACCCCAAAAACACCATGGGTCCGCTGGTCAGCAAACGCAGGCTCGACGCCGTCAGCGACTTGATCGCCGAGGCCATCGCGCAGGGCGCACAGGCGCTGACCGGCGGTGCGCCAGTTGAGGGCGACGGATTTTTCTACGCACCCACAATCCTCGCGCAGGTCAATCCGGCCTCGCGTATTTTGCATGAAGAGCCTTTCGGTCCGGTTGCCACTCTCGCCGCATTCGACACAATCGAAGAGGCAATCACGCGGTCCAACAGCCTCAACTACGGTCTCGCCGCCTATGCGTTCACCACCTCGATCCGCACCTCGCAGCGCCTGCAAAACGAGATGGAGGCCGGAATGCTGGCGATCAACCACACTTTGCTTGGTCTGCCGGAACTGCATGTCGGCGGGGTCAAGGATTCGGGCTATGGCTCGGAGGGCGGCGCAGAAGCGATCGAGGCCTACCTTGTGACCAAACTGGTCACACAGGCCGCTTAACCGATAGGCCGCGCCCCATCCATGATCGGGCGCATGAACAATACCAAAGATACAAAGACGCAAAGGCATCACCATGACCCAGATCACCATGGAGCAAAAATTCGCTTCGCTTTCCGGCCTATTGGAGCCAAAATCCGTGGCGGTGATTGGCGCCTCCGGCGATCCCACGCGCATTGGCGGGCGCCCGATAGCGGCAATGCTGCGCGCCGGTTACGCGGGGCGGATTTTGCCGGTAAACCCCAAACGCGATCAGGTGCAGGGGCTGACCTGCTACGCCTCGGTTGCCGATCTTCCCGAAACGCCGGATGCCGCCTTGATCGCGGTGCCTGCGGCGCATGCGGCGGGCGTCATCGAAGCGCTTGGCCAGCGCGGCTGCAAGGTTGCAACCTTGTTTTCCGCAGGCTTTGCCGAGCTTGGCGAAAAAGGCCTTGCGATGCAGGCGCAGATCATCGAGATCGCGCATAAATACGGCATGCGTCTTTTGGGGCCGAACACCCTTGGCGTCTATAATGTCAGCCTCAATTACTACGGCACGTTTTCCTCGTCGCTCGACACCGGTCTGCCGCTGGCAGGCAACATCGGCATCGCCAGCCAATCAGGCGCCTTCGGGGCGCATCTGGCCGCGCTGGCGCGCGATCAGGGGCTTGGGGCCTCGGTATTGGTCACCACCGGAAACGAGGCCGATATCACCGTCGGCGAGGCCATCGGATGGATGGCGCAAAGCGAGACCGTCGATGTGATCTGCACCTATCACGAGGGCATCAATAGGCCCGAAAACCTGCTTGCCGCGCTTGATCTTGCCCGCGCTGCAGGCAAGCCTGTGTTCATGCTCAAAGGCGGGCGCAGCAAGCTCGGCTCAAGCGCTGCGGCCTCGCATACGGCCTCGCTGACGGGCGATACGGTTGTGGCGGATGCGGTGCTGCGCGATCACGGGGTGATCCGCGTGCAAGACAGCGAACAGATGCTCGACTTTGCCTATATGGCGCATCAAAAAATCTATCCCAGCGCCAATTCTATGGGCTTTATTACCGTCAGCGGCGGCGCGGGGATCGTGGCCAGCGACGAGGCCGAAGACCTCGGCCTTCCCATGCCGCCCATGCCCGCCAGCGCGCAGGCCGAACTTAAAGAGCTGCTGCCGATCTGCTCGCCGCTCAACCCGCTCGATTGCACCGCCCAAGCGATCAACGATCCGGCCCTGTTGGAAAAATTCACCCGCGCGGCGTTGGAGCAAGGCGGCTATGCCTCGGTCTTGTGTTTCATGACCTATGTGGCGGGCGGCAAAGACCTCGCGCCGGTCATTTTGGAGGCGCTCAAACCGCTGCGCGCCGACTACCATGATCGATTGATCGTCTTTTGCGCCATCGGCCCGCGCGAGGTCATCAAGACCTATGAGGATGCGGGCTTCCCCGTCTTTGCCGATCTCAGCCGCGCGGTGCGTGCGCTTCATGCAATGGGCAGGGTGCGCGACATCATCGACAGCCCAGCCCCCGATATGTCCCTGCCGCAAGGCGCCGCGAATGTCGCCCTGCCCGCCGCGACCCCTGATGAATTCGAGGCCAAGAAAATCCTCGAACAGGCCGGATTGCGGGCCGCACCCGAACGTGCAGTCTCCAGCGCCGAGGATGCGGCCACGGCAGCGGCAGAGATCGGATTTCCGGTGGTCATGAAGATCCTCTCGCCCGATATCTTGCACAAATCCGATATTGGCGGCGTCAAGCTCGGCATCAGTGATGCGCAAAGCGCCAAAGAGGCTTACGGCGCGATCATGGCCGCCGCCGCCGCGCATGCCCCAAACGCACAGGTCACCGGCGTTTTGGTGGCAAAGCAGCTTTCGGGCGGGGTGGAATGCCTGATGGGGATCAACCGCGATCCCAGTTTCGGACCGGTCGCGGCCTTTGGGCTGGGCGGAATCTTCGTTGAAATCCTTGATGATGTGGTGATCCGGCGCTGCCCCTTTGATGTGGCAACTGCGCGTGAGATGATCCTCTCGATCAAGGCCGTCTCGATCCTGACTGGCGCGCGCGGGCGTGAACCGGTCGATATCGATGCCTTGGCCGAGATGTTGTCGAAACTGTCGGTCTTTGCCGCCTGCGCCGGTCCGCGGCTTGTGTCGGTCGATCTCAACCCCGTCGTGGCAATGCCCGAAGGCGCCTTTGCTCTGGATGCGGTGATCGAACTGGATGACGGGGCGCAGGCAAGCTAGGGCAGGCAGCCAATAGCCGCGAATGAAAACGCCCCGCGTGTTACCCGCGGGGCGTTTTCATGAAACGTCAGCACGCTGCGGTTTGCGCCGCCCGCTCCAACACAAGATGCGCCCGCGCGATCACCGGCGCATCGACCATCGCGCCTTGATACATGGCGACGCCGCTGCTGTTTGACGCGCCCGCCGCGATGATCCCCTTGGCCCATTCGATCTCGGCCTCGCTCGGCCTGAAGCCCTGTTTTGCAGGTTCGATCTGCGCCGGATGGATCAGCAATTTGCCCTTGAACCCCATCTCGCAGCTATAGCGCGCCTGCTCCGTGACCTGCGCCCCGTCATGCGCATCGGGCGTGACCCCGTCTATGGGCGCTGGTTTACGTGCAAGCGCGGCTGCCAGAACCAGCTCGGCCCGCGCATGGGCCAAGGCCTGCTTGGTGTGCGCGCAATCAAGGCTGATCGCATAATCGAGCGAGCCGAAATGCAACCGGTCAAACACCTGCGCCAACGCGCGGGCCTGCGCGATGCCCTTGACCGTCTCGACCAGCCCGATCAATTGAACGCCCGCGCCAAGGCGTTGCTTCAATTGCGCGGCATATTCGGGATCCTCGGCTTTGGGCAACACGATTGCCGCCGCGCCGCACGCGGTCACCATCGCCAGATCGGCCTCGAACCACGCTGTGCCGAGAGCATTGATCCGAACATATAGGGGCAGGCCCGCGGGCGCGCCAAGCTGCTGTGCCAAAGAGGCGCGCGCCGCGTCTTTCAAATCCGGCGCGACCGCATCTTCCAAATCCGCGATGACGCAGCTTGCTCCGCTCGCCCGCGCCTTGACCACACGGTCAGGGCGATGCGCGGGCGCAAAAAGCGGGAAGGACAGACCATCCGGACCCGCCACCGCTGCCTTGGGTGCCATCAAAAGGACCTCGGCAAGCCTAGCAAATGCTCGCCGACATAGGACAGGATCAGGTTGGTCGAGATCGGCGCAACCTGATAGAGCCGCGTTTCCTTGAACTTGCGTTCGACATCATATTCTTCGGCAAATCCAAATCCGCCATGGGTCTGCAAACAGGCATTGCCCGCCTCCCATGACGCATCCGCCGCCAGAAGTTTGGCCATATTGGCCTGCGCGCCGCACTCTTCGCGTGCATCGAACCGCCGGCAGGCTTCAAAACGCATCAGATTGGCCGCCTCGATGTTCACATAGGCCCGCGCAAGCGGAAACTGCACGCCTTGGTTTTGCCCGATCGGGCGGTCGAATACGACCCGCTCACCGGCGTAATCGCGCGCTTTTTCAATGAACCAATAGCCATCGCCAATACATTCCGCCGCAATCAACGTGCGCTCGGCATTCAACCCGTCAAGGATGTAGCGAAAGCCTTTGCCCTCCTCGCCGATCAGGTTCTCGGCGGGGATTTCGAGGTTGTCGAAAAACACCTCATAGGTCTCGTGCCCAACCATGTTCTTGATCGGATTGATCTGCATCCCGTGGCCCAGCGCCTGTTTGAGATCAACGATGAAAATCGACATGCCGTGGGATTTTCTTGTGACCTCGGACAGCGGCGTTGTGCGCGCCAAAAGGATCATCAAATCGGAATGCTCGATCCGGCTGATCCAGACCTTTTGCCCGTTCACGATGTATTTGTCGCCCTGCTTTTTGGCGACGGTCTTAAGCTTGGTGGTGTCGGTGCCGGTGGTCGGTTCGGTGACGGCCATCGATTGCAGGCGCAGTTCACCGCTGGCAATTTTGGGCAGATATTGGCGCTTTTGCGCGTCCGAGCCGTGGCGCAAAAGCGTGCCCATATTATACATCTGCCCATGGCAATGGCCCGCATTGCCGCCGCTGCGATTGATCTCTTCCATCACAATCGAGGCTTCGGTCAACCCCAGACCGGAGCCGCCGTATTCTTCGGGGATCATCGCCGCGAGCCAGCCATCACGGGTGAGCGCATCGATAAACGCGGCCGGATAGCTGCCCTGTGCGGCTTGGCTGCGGTGGTATTCGGCGGGGAACTCGGCGCAAAGCGCGCGCAAGGCTTCGCGAAGTTCATTGTGATCGGCAGAGGCGCTTGTGGGCAAGGACATGGGTATTTCCTGATTTGTTTGTCTGGGAACGGCTTGAAAAGGATGTCTTGGGCGCGACATCGCGCCCTATCGGGCGGTGTCCGGCGGAGCGCGCCATTCGACGGTCAACTGGGTTTGGGTCGTCACGGCGGCGGGTTTGCCATCTTGGCGCGAGATGGTGATTTGCCAAACCATCGTCTTGCGCCCCACATGCAACGGCACGCAGCGACCGGTGATCCGCTCGCCTATCGCAATGGGCCGGATAAAGTTCGTTTTGCTTTCAAGCGTGGTGGTGCTGTCATTGCCTGCGAGGTTCAGCGTGCTGGCCACGCCGCCCAAAGTGTCGGCAAAGCTCATCAAGGCTCCGCCATGCATCACGCCATTGCGATTGGCCATCTTGGCCGTAACGGTAAGGGCGCCGCACACCTGCTCGGGCTTGCAATCGGTCAACGCGACCCCGAGATCATTCGGGAAAGGCGGCAAGGTCCAGATATCGTCGTTCTTGCGCATGACGCGGCCCTAACCTTTGGCAAATTCTGCGCGGGCGGACTGGGTATGTTCACCCAAGGCGGGCACCGGACCAAAGGTCGGCATTTGCCCGTCCATCAAGGCACCAGGCGCGAGAAGCGTTACCGGACCGCTGGGAGTTTGGGCTTCGACAAACCGGTTTTGCGGGTGGTTGGCCAGATCATCCATCGTATTGACGCGGCCATTCGCGACCCCCGCCGATTGCAACATATCGGCCAGCGCGTCGCGCGGGTAGCGGGCGAAATGCGCCGCGACCAGCGCATCAAGCGCATCGCGGTTCTGCACCCGTTTTGTATTGCTCGCAAAACGCGGATCGCGCGCCAGCGCTTCATCGCCCAACACGTCAGAGCAAAATTTGACCCATTCGCGCTCGTTCTGGATCGAGAGCAAGACTTCCTTGCCATCCGACCCCGCAAAGGCGCCGTAGGGCGCGATCGTCGGATGGGACAGACCGCTGCGTTCCGGCGCTTTGCCGCCATAGGCGAATTGCAGATAGGGCACGTTCATCCAATCGGTCAGCGCATGGAACAGGCTCACCGCGATATGGCGCCCCTTGCCGGTCGCGCCGCGCCCGATCAACGCCTGAAGAACAGCTTGATGCGCCGTCATTCCGCAAGCGATGTCGCATACCGAAACCCCGACCCGCGCGGACCCCGCCATATTTCCGGTGATCGCCGACAGCCCGCTTTCCGCCTGCACGAGCAAATCATACGCCTTGCGCTTGGCATAGGGGCCGTCATCGCCATAGCCCGAGATCGAGACCGTGATCAGCTTGGGGTTTTGGGCCCGTAGATGCACCGGATCAAAGCCAAGCCGCTCAATCGCTCCGGGTGCGAGATTCTGTACAAACACATCCGCTTGCGCCAACATCGAAGAGAGCACCCGCTTGTCGGTCTCAAGGCGCAGATCAAGGCAAACGGATTCCTTGCCGCGGTTGAGCCAGACGAAATAGGCGCTTTCCCCATGCACCAGATCATCATACCCGCGCGCGAAATCGCCTTCTTCGCGCTCTACTTTGATCACTCGCGCCCCCGCCTCGGCAAGCCGCCCCGTAAGATAGGGGGCGGCCACCGCCTGCTCAATCGAAACGACCAAAAGTCCATCCAGATCACGTGTCATTGAATACTCCGAAAAAGCCGCGTTGCGCCGCAGTGTGGCACAAGACCGGCCGAGAGGCGTCATAAGAGAAAGCGTGCCGCGGTATCCGATTTACCTATGTGGACGCAGCGGCCGCATCGGGACCGCATGTGGCAAGGATTTCCTCCTCCGTGCGCTGCCAAAGTTCAAAGGCCATCGGATTGCGGGTTTCTTCCAAGATATGTCCCACCAGCCCGATGGCGCGCGACATCACGCCAAAGCCGCGAATGATCTCTTCGGGAAATCCGAACTCGCAACAGATCGCCCCGATGGCGCCGGTCGCATTGATCGGAAGCGTCTTCCCCGACGCCGCCTCGGCCTCTTTTTGGATCAATTGGATCAGCGCAACGTAATCGCCCGACATGCCGTTTTCGGCCGCTATGTCGAACAGGCGCGGGGTGCGTGGATCGACGGGCTTATGCACCGGATGCCCCAACCCAGACACGATTTTACGCGCGGCGCGATGCTCTGCGACGGTCTGTTTTGCGATGGCCGCAAGGTCCGCGCCCTTGCCAGCCTGCTCTGGCGGCAAGGCGGCATAAAGCATCTTTGACGCGCCCTCCATCGAGCCGACAAAAACCGTGCCAAGCCCGCAAAGCCCCGCCGCGACCGCCGCCTGAAGCGATTCCGGCGCGCCCATATAGGTCAACCGCGCCACCATCGCCGAAGGCGTGATCCCGTGTTCGACCAATGTCACCGCGATGGCGTTGAATACATTGGATTCCTGCTCCGTCGGCTTGCGCCCTGTCACCTGCATGAAAGCCATGTCGCCAAGGTTGATATGGCCAAGGATTTGCGAAGGCAAATCAAGTCCGTGGACCTGAATTTTATCCGGCGTGCTCCAACCGATGGCCGAGGTGATCGTATCTATGCGTTTGGGCATTTGTCTCTCCTTAAACCGGATCCCAGTGGAAAACGTCGGCCGACACATCCAGCGGCACAAAGCCCGCCTTGAGCGCTGGCATGGCATGATCGGCCACCGTTTCGGGCGTCCAACCTTCGCTGCGATGAACCGAGCGCAGCGGACGCGATTGGCTCATCACAAAAAGCTCGTTGTTGCGGCAGGTGAAGATTTGCCCCGTAACATCGCGCCCCGCATCCGAAGCGAGATAGACCGCCAGAGGCGCGATCTTGGCAGGCGACATTTCCTGAAGCTTCTTGACCCGCTCGGCCTGCTCGGGCGAATCCACCTTGATCGCCGATGTCATCCGGCTCCACGCGAAAGGCGCGATGCAATTGGAGGTCACATTCCACCGCTTCAGGTCGAGCGCCATAGATTTTGACAAGGCCGTGATGCCCATTTTAGCAGCCGAGTAATTCGCCTGCGCAAGATTTCCGATCAGGCCGGAGGTCGAGGTCATATTGATGATCGCCCCGCTTTCTTGGGCGCGGAATTGATCGGCTGCGGCGCGCGAGACATTGAATGCGCCGTACAGATGGACTTTGATCACTGCATCAAAATCTTCATAGGTCATCTTGTGGAAAAAACCGTCGCGCAGAATACCGGCATTGTTGATCACCGCATCGAGCCGCCCGAAAGCACCTACCGCATCGTCCACCATTTGCTTGGCCGCGTCTGGATCGCTCACGCTTCCTGCATTGGCAATCGCCTGTCCGCCTGCGGCTTCGATTTCCTTGACCACGCTTTGCGCGGCACCGGCGTTTTCACGGTCGCCCTTGAGCGAGGCGCCGATATCATTGACCACCACGGCCGCGCCCGCGCGCCCCGCCGCCAGCGCCAGATCGCGCCCGATGCCGCCGCCCGCACCCGTGATCAAAATCACCTTGTCTTTGAGGATTTCACTCATGTTTCATTCCTTTGGTTTGCTATTGAAAGACGGCACCATCGCACCGCCAAAAGGTTTCATATGGCCCTGAACGCGCGCACCGATCCCGCCATCATCTTCGAGATGCCCCATGATACGCGGCCCCTCATCGAGGTCGATCAAGGCGATCCGCCACGGCGGCGCTTCGGGGAAATCCTTGTGCGGTGCGCGGTGCTGGATCGTGACCGAATAGACCCGTCCGGCGCCCGCGCTCTCTTGCACCAGAAGCTCGCGGCCTCCGCATGAGGGGCAGCCCGACCGCGCCAAGACCCATTGATGCGCGCAGGAGGCACATTTTTGAAATTGAATAGCGCTCATGCAACCCGCTCCAGAACGAGGGAGACATGAGAGGACAAAATCCCCCCGTCGCCATGGATGAGCGCATGGGTCGGGGCGGCGGCGACCTGGCGCGGACCCGCCATGCCGCGCATCTGTAGCAAAGCCTCGCTGATATGCGCCATCGCGCCCGCCACGCCGCAATGCCCATAGGACAACAGGCCGCCATGGGTGTTGAGCGGCAAGTCCCCCACCGCATCAAACCGGCCCGCGCGCGCGTCCTTGCCCGCCTGCCCTGGCGCGCAAATACCGCATGCTTCGAGCAGCATCGCAAGCGTCACCGTAAAGCTGTCGTAGATCGCGAGGTATCCAATATCGTCGGCCGTCACCCCCGCCTCCAGAAGCGCGGCGGCGCAAGATTGCCGCGCCCCGCGCGCGAGATCATCGGGCGCTTCGGTGATATGCTGGTGGGTATGCGCTTGGCCCGCGCCGGTTATGGCCACGGCGGGGCCGCTGCCCGCCTCGGCCGAGACCAATACAGCCGCCCCACCATCGGAGATCGGGCAACAATCAAGAAGCTTCAAAGGCTCGGCAATCGGACGGGACGCTAGCACATCCGCTTCGGTAATCGGCGCGCTCAGATGTGCGCCGCGGGTGCGGGCGGCATTGTGCCGCATCAAGACCGCAAGCGCCGCAAGATGTGACGCCTGCGCGCCCGTCGTGTGAAGATAGCGCGCAGCAGCCAGCGCATAACAGGCCGGAACCGTCGCGCCTGTGGGCACTTCGCCTTGCGGGTGGGCAACCTGCGCAAGCGCTTGGACAGAGGCGTCGCGGCTTTGTCCTGTCAGACGGTTCTCGCCCGCCACCACCAGAACATTGCGGCATGTCCCCGAGGCCACAAGCAACCGTGCCAGATGGATCATACCCGCCCCCGTCGCGCCGCCCATCTGCACTGCCTGTGCAAACTGTGGCGTCAAACCGAAGCTTTCGGCGAAGCGCGTGGCGAGCATCAGATGCGGCAAGGTCGTCGCATAGCCGCACACCAGCCCGTCAATCGCGCCGCGCTCCATGCCGGCCGCGTCCAACACATGCTGCGCCGAAACGCGCATCAGCGAGAGCGGATCGGAGCCGTCATGACGCCCGAACGCAGTCGCATATGCGGCCCGCAAATAGGCCATCAACCACGCACCCTTGCCGCCAGCCGTGCAGCCCCCGACAGAACGAGACGCCCGTCCTCGGTTTTGACCTCAAGCCGGTAAAGCGCGCCGTCGTCTTGCGTGGCTTGGGCGGTCAAGGTCTGACCGATATAGGTTGGCGCCGTAAAACGAATATCGAGATCGGCGATATAAAACGCCCCGTCTGCCGCGCGGGACATCGCCTCCAAAATAAGGTTGAGCGCCATCGTCCCATGCGCAATCGGCCTGCCAAAAGCGGTCTTGGCTGCAAAAGCCTCATCAAGATGGATCGGGTTGAAATCTTGGGTCAGCGCGGCATAGCCCTCAGCCGCTTTCATGCTGGTCTGGATACTAATGGGGGCAATTGTTTCGGGAAATTGGATCATATCAGCCTCCTCATGCTGCCCAGATCGAGACCAGCTCGCCTTGCATCAATGCGCGGCCCTCAAGTGTCGCCGAGATCAGGAAGGTTACCCAAAACCGCCCTTTCTTTTGCTCTGCTTTGGCGATTTCTACGCGGTAGGTGATCGTGTCGTCCAAGGCTGCCTGCTCACCGGTGAAGGTCAGTTTTTGCGAGGCATGGACGTTGCCATTGGGGCGCGGTTGGATCGCCAGAAGATAGGCCTCCATCATGCCAGCGACGATCAACCCATCCGGCGCGATCCTGCCCTTGATCGAACCATAGACCGCCTCCCAACCCGCGACACGCTGCGCATCAAGCGTCACCTCGATGGCGCCAAAGCTCTGTCCGGCATGAAAGCGCTCAAAGGTCCAAAGCTCTTCGGATATCTCTTGGGTCATGGCAAAACACACTCGCTGTGTTGGGAGCGAAACGGACAGGGCGCGCCCGCGCGGGCGCGGCAAATGGCCTTGGGCGCCCTTATGGCGCGCACGGATTCATGTGGAGGTGTTGACAGGAGCATTGACTTTTCTCTTGGCGGAATGGCTTTCATCATACAGAATAACTTTCCGAGCACAAGACAGATTGCAGCCCTCACACAGAGCGCAAAATCTCTTAAAGCGCTGTAATAGGAGCCAAAATTGAAACCCCACCCGAAAACAGTTTTCCGAATCGGTCTTACCGTCGGAGGGACCAACGATGAGTGAGTGCCTGAAAATCGAGGAGCATCCGGATAACCTGCGGATGCTGGTCATGAATACACCAGCGCGGCGAAATGCCTTGAGCGACGAGATGCGCGAAGCCCTGCGTGCGGCGCTCACATCCGCCCACAATGATCCAAAGGTGCGCGCCATCGTGCTGAGCGGTGCAGAGGGTATCTTTTGTGCGGGCGGCGATATCAAGGCGATGGGACAGCCCGTCCCCATCGCGCTCAAACGTCTGGACATCCTGCACGATGTCGTGCGGCTGATCGCCCTTGGCCCCAAGCCGGTGGTCGCGGCGGTCGAGGGGGTTGCCTACGGCGCGGGCATGTCTTTGGCGCTGGCGTGTGATAGCGTCGTGGCGACCAAGACCGCGCGGTTTTGCGCATCGTTCTCGCGCATTGGCCTTGCGCCCGATTGCGGCCTTCTGTGGTCTTTGCCCCGCCGTGTCGGCCCTGCCTGCGCGCAGCAGATATTGATGGACGGCCGCGAGCGCAAAGGGATCGAGGCAATTGACATCGGCCTCGCCGATGTGCTCGCACAGGGAGATATACGCGCGGCAGCTTTGGCCCAAGCCGCGGCGTTGGTCCCCGCAGCATCGCGGCCAAACATCTATATCAAATCGATTATCGCCCAACATTTCGGTGATCTGAACGCCGTTCTGGCCGCAGAGCGCGAGGCGCAGGCCGCATTGTTTATGACCAAGGATCATGCCGAGGCCACTGCGGCCTTCCTCGAAAAACGCCCGCCGGTATTTACCGGATCATAGACGGGCCGCCACTTACAAGCTGCGCAATTGAGAGGTTCTGCGCGGTTCTTGGGTTTCGAAATTTGTCGTGCAAAGCCCCTGCGCAGAAGCGGCTTTGAGGTCCTCAGCCTGCAGGCGGGCCGAAGGGGTTTCTGCTGACGCCCGTTGTGATGAACCGGCAACCAAAGGCCGCACCGCCGCAAAACTTCAAGGCACGCGCTTCGCGTCTTGACGCATTGCGGCGCCAACCCCATTGTCGCACCGCATCGGGGAGACGACCTTTGGACATCCGCCAACTGAGATATTTCATCGCAATCGCCGAGGCGGGTTCGCTATCTTATGCGGCGCAAAAACTGCATATCGCGCAGCCCTCTCTCTCGCAGCACCTCGCCAATATGGAGCAAGAACTGGACGTGCAGCTTGTCGTTCGATCCTCGCGTGGGTCGGCACTGACGGCGGAGGGCGAAGTGCTTTTGCGCCACGCGCATGAGATCTGCGATAAATTGAAAAATTGCATGTCCGAAATGCGCGAATTATCGAGCGAAATCGCCGGCAATGTGCGTTTTGGCATGCCCCCCTCTGTCTCGATGGTGATGTCCGTGCCCTTGGCCGAAACCGTGCGCATCGATTTGCCAAATGTCCGGCTGCGTGCCAGCGAGGCGATGAGCGGGTTTATCAAAACGTGGATTGACGATGAAACCGTCGAGATCGGTTTTCTATACGACCTCAAGGCGGTCGAGCATCTGCGTGCGATCCATGTGCTTGATGAGCAGCTCTACTTCTTCTCCGCGCCCGATTGCTGGCCGCTAAAAACCACACCGGGAACACCGGTGCCGTTGCGCGATCTTGAGACTGTCGAATTGGTCCTTCCGGGCGAGCCGCACGGGCTGCGCCGGATTATCAATCAAGCTGCGGAGAAAGCGGGTGTCAGCCTGAATGTGGTGACCGAGCTGGATGCGATGACGCAGATCAAGGAACTGGTCGCGCGCGGCTCTGGATTTTCGATCTTTGCCCCCGCGGCTTGCCATGATTTTGTTGCGGCCGGACGGCTTTTGAAGGCACCGATCATTGATCCGGTAATCTCGCGCCCTGTCTATCTGGTCCGCAATCCGGCCTTTACCCAAAGCCGAGCCTGCGCCGCGATCGAAAAAGCAACGCTCAAGGTTGCCGCCGATATGGTCGGGCGCGGCATTTGGGAAGGTGATCTGGTTTGGTCGGGCGCCTAGCTTGCGGTAGCGCTCATCGTGACGATATTCGCCTCAACTTCGCGCAGGCGCAGCTCAAGCCCGCCCGCCGCCGGACGCGCCTCGATCATCGCCGGACGATCACAGATCAAGGGCGACAGGCCGCGATATGAGAACTGTGCCGGAACCCGCCCCATGATGTCGCAGGCCAGATGCATCATCCACGTCGCTTGCAACGGGCCGTGAACCACCAATCCGCCATAGCCTTCGACACCCGTCGCATAGGGGTGGTCATAATGGATGCGGTGGCCGTTGAACGTCATCGCCGAGTAGCGAAACAGCATGGTCGACGTGGGCAGCACCGCACGGCTTTCGGCTTTCGGCCAATCCTCGGCGCGGGCTGGCACGTTCGGCGGTTCGTCATCCGACGGGTCTTCGCGGTAAACGATGGTCTGCACCTCTTCGATGCGCAGCTCATCCGCACACGAATAGCGATGCTCCAGCTCGACAAAGCCAAGCCGCCCGCTGCGCCCCTCTTTGTAGCGCAGATCGCGCAGCGTCGTGCTGCGGGTGATCTGCTCGCCCGCGAAAAGCCCCTGATGCGAGGTGATCTTGCCGCCCGCCCACATCCGGCGCGCCAAACCAAGGTCGGGCAACACAAGCCCCTTGCGCGGATGGCCATCGCGCCCAAGCTGGCTTGGCTCAAGGATGTCGGGGCAAAGGCACCATTGCAGGCAAGGCGATGCTTCGCCCGCGCAATGTTGCGGCCCCAAGGTTGCACGAAATTCCGCGGCGCGGCGCGCGGTGATCTGATCCTCGCTTTGCCAAGCGCGGCCAATCCAATCCTGAGCGATATTCATATGCCTGTCCTTATGTGTTGGCCCAGCTCGGCCGCTGGCACATCCGAGGCGCTAAGCACCGGATCGAGGCGGGATGCGGCATCGCCCAAAAGCGCGCGCGACTTGGCAATCAGCCGCTCGCTTAACGCGCAGGCATCAGACCCCTTCGCCAGATCATAGGCAAAGCCAAGCCGCGTGCCATCCGTCAAAACCACCGCGCCTTCGGCCTGCATATCCGACAGCTCCGCATCGCCCGACACCGCGACGCGGCGCGCAATATCGCCAAGCGCCGCCTCGCCTGCCGCCGCATCGGTGTAGCTGCCGAACGCGCCCGTATCGCGCCCCATGAACACCATCGCCGCCAGCCACGCATAGCTGAATTTCACCTCCAATCCGGTCGCTGGCTTGGCAATATTGCACACCGAAAGCCAGCGCGGATTTGTGCGCAATGTGATGGTCTCGATGGTTTCCGGCGCCAGAGGCAAGAGCGCGCGCAGCCCCTCGATCATCGCATGGGTGCCATGGCAGCAGGCGTGGAATTTATAGCTGATGGCGGGGAAAATCCATTCGCCAACAGGGGCGACATCAGGCTGCGGCGCGTCGCTATGGGTGGCGACAAACCCCTGCGCGCCCATCAAACCGTCCTCGCAAGAGGTCATCCCGAGCCGTGCCAGTTGCGCCGCCTCGACGCCATTGGACGCAGCGATGCCCGCATTGAGCGGCTTGCCCATCGTGCCGAATTGCGACTTCAGCCCCGACGCGCGGGTCGCACAAAGCCCGAGCGCGGCGCGCATCTGCGCGCGCGACAACCCCATCAACCGCCCCGCCGCAAGCGTCGCGCCAAAAGCGCCCGCCGTGGCCGTTTGATGAAAGCCGCGATTGTAATGCCCGTTGCCCAAAACCAGCCCGACGCGAATGGCCGCTTCTGCCCCCAAAAGAAACGCCGCAATGATCTGGGATTTGGTCGCGCCCTCGGCCTCTCCTGCGGCCAGAGCGGCGGGATAAATGCCAACGGACAAATGGCCGACATGGGCAAAATGCGTATCGTCAAAATCAATCGCATGGCTGATCGTGCCGTTGACAAGCGCGGCCATCCGCGCCGGAGCCAACCCGCCGCCAAACACCGAAGCCACCCCCGCGCCGCCCTCGGCCTGCATGAAGGCTCTCATCTTTTGCGCCACCGGCTCGCTGCTGCCTGCGTGGCCGCAAACCATCCAGTCGAACAAAGAGTTGCGCGCCGCCTCCAACGGGCCGCTGGGGATATCGACCTCGGGCAGATCCGCCAGATCGAGTAGGGTTGTCATCACGCCGCTCATCAATGCCTCCTGCCGATGGGCGCAAACGAAGCAAAGCCCCTTGCACCGTTCCGGCCGCACTTTTTGATCACTTTTTGTCACTTCAAACTATGGCACAGCAGCCCGAAAACACGGCCATAGGATAAACCAACACTCGATATTCAACCAAGCTATGCCGCCGCACGGGCGACCTCAAGTGACGGGGATTTTCGGAACGATATATGCACAAGCGCCAATCTTGATTTCAGGCTCGCGCTCGAAATCTGCACCCATGCGCCTCTTTGATGTATCAAAAAGAAAATGGTGAGCCCGTCCGGGTTCGAACCGGAGACCTACTGATTAAAAGTCAGTTGCTCTACCAACTGAGCTACAGGCCCACTGGAGGCGCTTCTAGAAATACCTAGAGGCAGGGTCAACCCCGAAAAAACAAGAATTGTCATCGCTTGGCTGGATTCATCAATCCGGCGGGTCTATATGCGGTTTCATGAGCGCTCAAAACCATATCGATATGCCTTTCATGAAGATGCACGGGCTGGGAAATGACTTTGTTGTCATTGATTCCCGCGCCTATGCCCATGACGTCACGGAAGCGCTCGTGCGGGCCGTGGGGCACCGGCATATGGGAATCGGGTTTGACCAACTGGCGGTGATCGAAGCCGCGCCGCAGGCCGATGCGCATCTGGTTTTCTACAATTCCGACGGCTCGCGCTCGGCGGCTTGCGGCAATGCCACCCGATGTATCGCGCGCCACATCATGGACGAGAGCGGCAAAACCGAGTTGCACCTGACGACCGAGCGCGGCGATCTTTATGCAGAGGATGCGGGCGGCGGGCTGACCTCGGTCAACATGGGCGCGCCGCAGCTTGAGTGGCAAGACATCCCCTTGGCCGAGGCGATGGAGACGCTTGAATTGCCCATCGAGGGAGGCCCCACCGCCACCGGCATGGGCAATCCGCATTGCACGTTTTTTGTCGAGGACGCCGAACGCGTCGCGCTCGAAGACTTCGGCCCGCGCTATGAGCATCATCCGCTTTATCCGCAGCGCACCAATGTGCAGGTCGCCTCGCTGATCGGTCCTGACCATTTGCGCATGCGCGTGTGGGAGCGCGGCGTGGGCGTCACCATGGCGTCTGGCTCGTCGTCCTGCGCCACCGCCGTTGCCGCCGCGCGGCGCGGCCTGACGGGGCGGCGCGTTTTGGTCGAACTGGACGGCGGCAGCCTCGAGATCGACTGGCGCGAGGATGGCGTTTGGATGACCGGCGCGACGATGCATGTCGCAAACGGCACGCTCACCGCGCAGTTTCTTGCCTCCCTGTGATGCAAAATCCGCCCAAATTCACCACCCTCGGGTGCCGCCTGAACGCCTATGAAACCGAGGCGATGAAGGACCTCGCGGCGCAAGCGGGCATGGAGGGCGCGGTCATCGTCAACACCTGCGCCGTCACCGCCGAGGCCGTGCGCAAAGCCCGTCAGGAAATCCGCAAACTGCGCCGCGACAACCCCGATGCGCAGATCATCGTCACCGGATGCGCCGCCCAAACCGAACCGCAAACCTTTGCCGCCATGGCCGAGGTCGACCGCGTCATCGGCAATACCGAAAAGATGCAGGCGGGCACTTGGACACGGCTTGCCGCCGAAACCGGCCCTGATTTCATTGGCCAAACCGAACGCGTCGCGGTTGATGACATCATGTCCGTGACCGAAACGGCAGGGCATTTGATCGACGGATTTGGCACCCGAAGCCGCGCCTATGTGCAGGTGCAAAACGGATGCGATCACCGCTGCACCTTTTGCATCATTCCCTATGGCCGCGGCAATTCGCGCTCGGTCCCTGCGGGGGTTGTGGTCGATCAAATCAAACGCTTGGTGGACAAGGGATTTAACGAGGTCGTTTTGACGGGCGTCGACCTGACATCATGGGGGGCTGACCTGCCTGCCGCGCCGCGCCTTGGCGATCTGGTGATGCGGATCCTCAAACTGGTGCCGGACCTGCCGCGGCTGCGCATCTCCTCGATCGACAGCATCGAGGTCGATGAAAACCTGATGGCCGCCATCGCGACCGAGCCGCGATTGATGCCGCATCTGCACCTGAGCCTGCAACACGGCGACGATATGATCCTCAAACGCATGAAGCGCCGCCATCTGCGCGATGATGCGATCCGCTTTGCGCAAGAGGCGATCCGCCTGCGCCCCGACATGACCTTTGGTGCCGATATCATCGCGGGGTTTCCCACCGAGACCGAAGAGATGTTTGAAAACTCCCTGCGGCTGGTGGAGGATTGCAGCCTCACATGGCTCCATGTCTTTCCCTATTCGCCGCGCCAAGGCACCCCCGCCGCCCGCATGCCCGCCGTGGACGGACGCGCGATCAAAGAACGCGCCGCGCGGCTGCGGGCAGCGGGCGATGCGCGCGTGCAGCGCCACCTTGCCGCGCAGATCGGCAATACCCATCGCGTGTTGATGGAAAACCCGCATATGGGCCGCACCGAGCAATTCACCGAAGTGACTTTCGCCGCGCCGCAAACCGAAGGGCAGATTGTCACCGCCGTGATCACCGGCCTCGACGCCCATCAACTCACCGCGATTACCCCCTAGCGCCCTGGCCATGCGCAGGCTAGCAATGTCGCATCACAGCCGGAGCCCCGCGACATGCACCAAAACCCGATCTATCACAGCGCCAGCGCCGCCCAGAATATCGATTTTGCGCGCGGCGTCGGCTTTGGCATGCTCACGGTGAACGGCCCCGAGGGTGCGCCGCCGCTGGTCGGGCATATTCCCTTTTTGCTCGACGCGGACGGGCGCAGCGCCGAACTGCATCTGGTGCGTTCCAACCCGATTGCCCGCGCCGCCAAATCCGGCCCCCTGCCCGCCCGCTTGGCCGTCCAAGGCCCGCATGGCTATGTCTCGCCCGATTGGTATGGCATCGACCATCAGGTGCCGACATGGAACTATGTCGCGGTCCATTTGACCGGCCATCTGGAGATGTTGGAGCAACAGGAAATCGGCGGCGTTCTGGACCGGCTCTCGGCCCAAAATGAGGCTCTACTCTTGCCCAAAACGCCTTGGACCATGGATAAGATGCCCGAAGACATCACCGCGAAAATGCTGCGCCAGATCGTGCCGATGCGCCTCACGGTGGCGCAGGTCGAGGGCACATGGAAATTTTCGCAAAACAAACCCGAGGCCGCGCGTATCGGCGCCGCTGATCATATGGACGCCCACGGCTTTGGCTCCGAGCCGCGCATCTTGTCCGCGATGATGCGCTGCCCGCCCGAAACAAGCGAAAACTAGGGCAAAGGATCGGTGCGGTAGAGCCGCACCTTGAGGCCGCCATGGGCAATCGGCGCGCCATGGGGCAAAAACGGCAGACCCGTGGCGCGGGCGAACCCCGCCTCATTGGTGACAATCCCGACGCGCCAGCCCGAAAACCGCTCCATCAACACTTTGCCAAGGGCGCCGTAAACACCGAAAAGCAGGTTCTTGTTGCCGATCCGTGCACCGTAGGGCGGGTTGACGATCACGAGGCCTTTGGGCCCGTCGGGCGGGGTGATATCGCTCACCGCCTTGACCTCGAAGTGGCTGATATGCGCGACGCCCGCCGCCTCGGCATTGGCCGCGCTCATCCGCACCGCGCCCGCATCACGATCAGAGCCGTAAAACCTCAAATCAGTCTCTAACCTTGCCGAACCCGCACGCATGTCGGCCCAGACCTGCGGATCAAAAGTCGCCAGTTGCTCAAATGCGAAATGACGTGAACGCCCCGGATTAAGGCCAAGCGCGATCTCTGCCGCCTCCAAAACGAAGGTGCCCGATCCGCACATCGGATCATAGACCGGCTCGCGCCCGTCATAGCCGCATTCCGACAGCATCAGCGCCGCCAAAGTCTCGCGCATCGGGGCCTTATTCACCGCTGGCTTGTGGCCACGTTTGTGCAGGCTCTCACCGGAGGTATCGACACTAAACTGCACTTTATTGTCGTCGATCCGCACCTTGAGACAGATCGGCGCATCGCTCGCCAGCGTCGCGCCAAAGCTTTCGACAAGCGCCTTTTCGATCCGCTGCACCGCCGCGCCCGCGTGATAGATTTTCGACTTCTTCGAGGTTGTCACCTCGACCCGCACCGGCACATCAGGGCGCAGCACCGCCGCCCAATCAAATTTGCGGCTGCGTTTATCAAGCTGCGCCAGATGAAAGGCCATGAAGTTGCCGAAACGGGCCAAGACGCGCCCCGCGCCGCGAAGCTCCAGATTGGCGCGCCACACATCGGGCCATCCGCCCTCGATCGTCACGCCGCCTCCTGTGGCCACAGGGTTGGCAAAGCCTTTGGCGTGCACTTCGGCCAAAAGCGCCGCCTCCAAACCAGGGGCGCAGGCGAGGAAAATCTCAAAGGGATCGGATGTGCTCATCCCCCTTCGATACAATCAAATCCCGCCCGCCGCGACCGGAAACTGAAACCGCCAAAGCGCGGCTGCGCGCCGCGGGTTTGGGCGCGGCGTGGCGGTCCGGATCATGCGTGCGTTCAGGTCCACCCGCCCGCAGGATCGCCCGAGGCACAGGGGCATATCACCGCCCTCACATGGCCGCGACGCGCGGGGGATGGGATTTCTGCACCGCCCCGCTTCAGCGTGCCGAGGCGGCGCACTGTCAGAGCGAGATATAGATGCGGCCGTCCTCGACTTTTACGGGAAAGCTCGCGGTCTGGCCTTCATCTGCGCCTTGAGCAGAGCCGGTTTCCAGCGAAATCACCCAATTGTGCAGGGGGCAAGTGACGCATCCGTCATGCACGATCCCTTGGCTCAAAGGTCCGTTCTTATGCGGGCATTTATCTTCGAGCGCGAAGATGCGGTCGTCGCCGGTGCGAAACACCGCGACCGTCATATCGCCGCGCTTGACGCAGCGCGCGCCTTGGCGCGGAATGTCGGTGACGACCCCCACAAGGGTCCAGCTCAAGGTCTCGGCGGTTGCTTGCATGTTCATTGTGCTGCCTCCAGCGTCAGATCGGCCAAGGGGGCAAATTCATGCGCCTCGGCGCCTGCCACCCGTTCGGCCCACGGGTCGATTTGTGCGAATTTTTGCGAGAAAACAAAGCGCTCATAATAGGCGGCGCGCTGCTCCAGATCGTCGAAGACCACGGATTTCACATGGTCATATCCGATCCGGTCCGCCCATTTGTAAATTCGCTCGAGGTAGAAACCTGTTTCGCGGTAATATTGCGTCAGCGCGCCAACGGTTTCCAATACGTCCTGCTCAGTCGGCACTTTGCCCAGCATGGTCGTGCCTTGGATATGCAAACCCGCCGCGCCCCCATAGAGGATTTCATAGCCGCTATCGACGCAGACAATGCCGATGTCCTTACAGGTGCTCTCGGCGCAGTTGCGCGGGCAACCCGACACCGCCAGCTTCAGCTTCGCAGGCGACCACGAGCCCCACAAAAACTTCTCCAGCTTGACGCCCAAACCGGTGCTGTCTTGCGTGCCAAAGCGGCACCAATCGGTGCCGACACAGGTTTTCACCGTGCGCAAACCCTTGGCATAGGCCGCGCCCGAAATCATACCCGCCTTGTTCAGATCGTCCCAAACGGGGATCAGGTCTTCTTTCTTCACGCCGAGCAAATCGATCCGCTGCCCGCCGGTCACTTTGACGGTCGGGATTTCGTATTTGTCGGCCACATCGGCAATGGCGCGCAATTCGTCCGGCGTGGTCAGACCGCCAAACATGCGCGGCACGACGCTATAGGTGCCATCTTTTTGGATGTTGGCATGGACGCGCTCGTTGATGAAACGCGACTGCATGTCATCGACATATTCACCGGGCCAATCGCAGATGAGATAGTAGTTCAGCGCAGGGCGGCATTTTGCGCAGCCCTCGGGCGTTGACCATTCCAACTCCTGGATCACTTCGGGGATCGACTTCAATTCCTTGGCCTTGATCAGGCGGCGCACATCGCCGTGGCTATGTGTGGTGCAGCCGCACATGCCCGCAGGCGCCCCCGCCGCGAAATCATCGCCAAGCGTCAGCGTCATCAGATCTTCGACCAATCCGGTGCAGGTCCCGCAAGAGGCCGAAGCTTTGGTATGGGCGCGCACACCGTCCAGCGAGGTCAGCCCCTTTTCGGTGATCGCATTGACGATATCGCCCTTGCAAATCCCGTTGCAGCCGCAGATTTCCGCGTCATCTGCAAGGTTTGCGACGATGGCCAACGGATCCGCCCCGCCGCCGCCTTGGAAGGCTTGGCCAAAGATCAGCGTATCGCGGATATCCGAGACATCCTCGCCGGATTTGAGCATCTCGTTATACCACATGCCATCGGCCACATCGCCATACAGCACCGCGCCGATCACCTTGTTATCCTTGAGAATCACGCGCTTGTACGTGCCGCGCATCGCGTCGCGCAACACCACGTCTTCGGTGCCCTCGCTGTCGCCAAACTCGCCCACGGAATAGAGGTTGATCCCCGTGACCTTCAATTTGGTCGGGGTTTCGGCATGTTTGAACGCGGCCTCGGACGGGCCCGACAGGTGCTCTGCGGCAACTTTGGCCATGGTGTAGAGCGGCGCGACAAGGCCGTAGACGCGGCCGTCCACTTCGGTGCATTCCCCGACCGAAAACACGTCAGGGTCCGACGTGCGCAAAGCCGCATCAGTGACGATCCCACGCCCGACCTCAAGCCCTGCCTCTTTCGCCAGATCGGCGCTGGGACGGATGCCCACGGCCATGACCACCAAAGAAGCGTCGATCATTGTGCCGTCTTCCAATTCGACCGCCTCGACGCAGGTGTCACCATGGATCGCCTTGGTATTGGCCCCGCAGCGCACATCAATGCCGCGGCTTTCCAATTCGCGTTGCAGCAAATACCCCGCCGCCGCATCCAATTGGCGCTCCATCAGCGTCGGCATCAGGTGCAAAACCGTCACCTCCATGCCCTGCGCCTTCAACCCCGCAGCAGCCTCTAGCCCCAGCAATCCGCCGCCAATCACCACCGCGCGCCCGCCTTTGGCGCAGGCGCCCAGCATCCCGTCCACGTCGTCCAAATCGCGGTAGGCCAGCACGCCTTGCAGATCATGACCAGGCACGGGGATGATAAAGGGTGACGATCCCGTCGCGATCACCAGCTTGTCATAAGGCGCAGAAATCCCGCCCACGGAAGTCACGATCTTGGCCGTGCGGTCGATCTTCGCGACCTTCGCGCCGCGATGGAGCGTGATGCCGTGATCTGCATACCAAGCGTCATCATGGATCACGATATCTTCAAAACTCTTCTCGCCCGAAAGCACCGGCGAGAGCATGATCCGGTCATAGTTCACGCGCGGCTCGGCATTAAAAATCGTGACGTCATAGGCATCGGGGGCGAGGGCAAACAGCTCTTCGAGCATCCGGCCAGGGGCCATACCATTGCCGACAATCACAAGGCGTTGTTTCTCTTGGGTCATTATCTGTCTCCGGTGGGACGGGCGCGCAGCCGGACCTCTCCGGCGCCGCAGCGAAATCAGAAGGAGACACGAATGGGGCGCAAAATCAGGCGCGACGAACGGTCTCCCGAACCGCGAAAGCGGTCAGCGAAATCGCAGCGCCGTTGCTGCAAAGCCCATCTAGAGCAAGTGTTGGAAATATGCCGCGCCATTGCCGCATTCGAGCCTTTTGGCATCTGCCAATCAGGCTTGTTGACTTCAGCCTTACCAAGCCCGCGCCGTATCGCAACATCTTTGTTGCACTGCAGCATAAGGAAAAGCGTGGGCGCAGGCCTGTGACTAATATTTAGGCGCAGATGCGGGCAAGATGGCCGAAATCGCCTCTGGGGTAGGCGGCGGCGCAGGCCAGAGAGGCGCACAAAACCCCTTCCAAACAGGCGATTCTCTGGCAGTGATCTCTAATGCTCGGTCGCGGATCCACCGCGCGGCGTATCCTCGAAAAACGGGGTCATCTGTGCCACGATGACCGAGTTTTCCTCCAAAGCGCGACCCATCAGGGCGCGCTCTTCGTCAGAGATGTCATGCCCCTCTGCGAGCCGCTCATCGAGCGTGCCGTATCCGGTCACGTCGAGCGGCGCGGTATCGGCCTGTTTGAGGATCGCAACCGTTTCGCGCACGGCCTCCGCCTCGTCGATGCCCGACGCATAGATCATCAACGCCGCGCCCGCCGCGCCCTTGGGCAACCCATCGCCCTCCTTGCGGCCAATTTCGACCAGCAAAGTGTAAACCTGTTGGCGATTGCGCTTTTTGGGTTTTTCGTCGACCATATCGGGATCCTCCGCTTGCCGCTTGGTGCGCGAGCGAGGCCGCGAAGTCAAGGAGGGGCGGGCGCAGTGAAACGGATCAAGGATATGGTGGCCGAGGCCAACGCCCTCGTCACCCACGCCCCCGCCGCCGAGGTGATGGCGAGGCACGGGGCGGATGGCGTGACCTTTGTCGATCTGCGCGATCCGCGCGAATTGGACCGCGAAGGCATGATCCCGGGCGCATTTCATTGCCCGCGCGGGATGCTCGAATTCTGGATCGACCCCGAAAGCCCCTACGCCAAACCGCAATTCCAAAGCGGCGATCATTTTGTGTTCTACTGCGCCTCGGGCTGGCGCTCCGCCCTGTCCGCGCGCGCGGCCCAAGAGATGGGATTGACCAACGTCAGCCACATCAGCGACGGGTTTTCCGGATGGAAAGCAGCGGGCGGCGCGGTGGGCAAGAGGCCGGTGAAAAAGACCAATACCTGATGCAGCGTGTCATGATTATCGGGCAACCCGGGGCGGGCAAATCCACCCTCGCGCGCCGGCTCGGAGCGGCTCTAGACCTGCCCGTCGTGCATATCGATCAGTTCCACTGGAAAGAGGGCTGGATCGAGCGCGACGCCGAAGAACGCGACAAGCTCTGCCGTGAGGCTCACGCGCAAGATGCTTGGATCATCGAAGGGGGAAATTCGCCAACTTGGCGCGAACGGATCGCGCGTTGTGACACCTTGATATGGATCGATATTCCGGTTTGGGCGCGGCTTTGGCGGATTTGTAAACGCACGATACGTCACAAAGGTCGAAGCCGCGCTGACATGCCCGCCAATTGCCCCGAAAGCTTCGACATGTCATTTTTGAAATGGGTATGGACCTCCCGCAAACAGTATTTCGAGATGATGCAGACGGCTCACGAGAACGTTCCGCGCGACAAAACACGCCACAGGTTTCGTAGTCTGCGTGCGGTGAATGCCTTCATCAAGTCACAGGGCGGTTAAGGCGCAAACGCAAAACGCCCCTCGCTGATGCGAAGGGCGTTTCAAACAGCTCTACCACAGAGAAAAAATCAATCGCGCAGCAGCTCGTTGATCGAGGTTTTCGAGCGGGTCTTGGCGTCCACGCGCTTTACGATCACGGCGCAGTAAAGGTGCACGCCGTTTTTCGACGGCATCGATCCGGCCACAACGACCGATCCGGCGGGCACTTCGCCGTAGAACACTTCGCCGGTTTCGCGGTCGAGGATTTTGGTCGACTGGCCGATAAACACGCCCATGCCCAAGACCGACCCCTCGCGCACGATGCAACCTTCGACCACCTCGGAGCGCGCGCCGATAAAGCAGTTGTCCTCGATGATGGTCGGACCTGCCTGCATTGGCTCCAGCACGCCGCCAATGCCAACGCCGCCCGACAGGTGCACGTTCTTGCCGATCTGGGCACAGGAGCCGACAGTGGCCCAAGTGTCGACCATCGTGCCTTCGTCAACATAGGCGCCGAGGTTCACAAAAGACGGCATGAGCACCACACCCGGCGCGATAAAGGCCGATTTGCGCACAACGCAATTGGGAACGGCGCGGAACCCTGCGGTCTTCCATTCGGCCTCGCCCCAACCTTTGAATTTGCTGTCGACCTTATCCCACCAGCCGGAGCCTTGCGGGCCGCCCGATTGCTCTTCCATATCCTTGATGCGAAAGCCGAGCAGAACGGCCTTTTTGGCCCATTGGTTCACATGCCATGCGCCATCGGATTGCTTCTCCGCAACCCGCAGCTTGCCGCTGTCGAGCGCGGCCAGTGTCTCTTCGATCGCCTCGCGGGTCTCGCCCGTGGTGGCGGATGTGATCGTGTCGCGCGCGTCCCACGCGGCTTCGATGGCAGTTTCCAATTGTGCGTTGGACATGGGGCGTCTCCGTTTCATCTCGATTTCATTCGCAACGGCTATAGAGCCAAGCGCCAAGAGGCGCAATTCCTCAACCGCATTGGCGTCTGGCAAAGCTGCCTCGGACGCGATACCTCTTGGGGCAACATAGACAGCAAAACGGCCCAAACCGCCGAAGAGAGAGCAGATGACCGACGATACCCGACATAGCGCCTTTCGCGATGCCCACACCGATATTTCCACCGCGCGCGAAGTGCCCGACACGCCCCAGACCCGCGCGCCCTCCTACCGGCTTGCCTTTGCCGATGACGACTTCTTGTGCCGCGATGAATTGCGCCCTGTGCGGCTGCAACTGGAACTTTTGAAACCGCAATTGGCCCTCGACGAAGCCGAGATCGACAGCACCATCGTCCTGTTCGGCGGGGCGCGCATACCGGCGCCCGAAAACAAGGGCGCGGCGAAAACCGAAACCTTGGGCAAGCTGTCGGCCTTTTACACCGAGGCGCGGCGCTTCGCGCAGATGATGACCGAACGCTCCAACGCCACCGGCGGGCGCGAACATGTCATCGCCACCGGCGGCGGTCCGGGTGTGATGGAGGCCGGCAACCGCGGCGCCATCGATGCGGGCGGGCATTCCATCGGCCTCAATATCGTGCTGCCGCACGAGCAGGCGCCGAATGAATATGTCACCCCCGGATTGTGCTTTAACTTCCACTATTTCGCCATTCGCAAGATGCATTTCTTGATGCGTGCCGAGGCGGTTTGCGTCTTTCCGGGGGGCTTTGGCACCCTCGACGAGATGTTCGAAGCGCTGACCCTGATCCAGACCGGCCGCATGAAACGTGTGCCGTTTTTGCTCTTTGGCCGCAGCTTTTGGGAGGGCATCATCAATTGGGAAGCCTTGGCCGAGGC
Source organism: Litorivita sp. NS0012-18 (assembly GCF_040371945.1). Classification (NCBI taxonomy): domain Bacteria; kingdom Pseudomonadati; phylum Pseudomonadota; class Alphaproteobacteria; order Rhodobacterales; family Paracoccaceae; genus Litorivita; species Litorivita sp. NS0012-18. Next base: position 1,678,182 of record NZ_BAABWS010000001.1, read on the forward strand.
AGGCACCATCGCGCGCGACGATCTGGCGCTGTTTCGCTTTGTCGAAACCGCCGAAGAGGCCATGGATGCGATCGACAACTGGGAAGGCAAAGGCGAAAAACGCGGCGAAATCCCCGGTCGGTAAACCGCGCGATCGGGCCGAAACAGAGACTGTTTTCGGCCCGCAGCCGCCTATAGCCCCGCGTCGGCTTCGATCTGTTTGCGGCTCTTGCGCGCCCGCTCGGTGGCCGATTTCAACTGCCCGCAGGCGGCCATGATATCTTCGCCGCGCGGGCGGCGCACGGGGCTCGAATACCCCGCCTTATGAACGATATCGGCAAAGGCGCGGATGCGGTTGTTCGAGCTGCGCTTATAGGGCGCTCCAGGCCATTCGTTGAAGGGAATGAGGTTGATCTTGGCCGGAATACCTTCGATCAGCTTGACCAAACGGCGCGCGTCCTCATCGCTGTCGTTCACCCCGTCGAGCATCACATATTCAAAGGTGATCCGCTCGGAATTAGACACTTTGGGATAGGCGCGCAGCGCCTCCAGAAGCGTTTCGATATTCCAGCGTTTGTTAATCGGCACCAACGTGTCGCGCACCTCGTCGGTGGTGGCATGAAAGGACACCGCCAAGAGGCACCCGATTTCTTGCGCCGTGCGGGCAATTTCGGGCACCACGCCGGAGGTGGACAAGGTGATGCGCCGCCGCGACAGGCAAATGCCCTCGGGATCCATCACGATATTCATCGCGTCGCGCACATTCTCGAAATTATACAATGGCTCGCCCATGCCCATCAAAACGATGTTGGACAAAAGGCGCTTTTCCTCTTCGACATTGCGCGTGCCCGGTTCGGGCCATTCATTCAAATCATCGCGCGCCATCATCACCTGACCGACGATCTCGCCTGCGGTCAGGTTCCGCACCAGTTTTTGCGTGCCCGTATGACAGAAGGAACAGGTCAAAGTGCAGCCGACTTGGCTCGACACACATAGGGTGCCGCGATCTTCCTCGGGGATATAGACCACTTCGACTTCATGACCGCCCGCGATCCGCACCAGATATTTGCGCGTCCCGTCGTCAGAAACCTGTTTCGACACCACTTCGGGGATCTCGATCACAAAGCGCTCGGCCAGATCGGCGCGCAGAGCCTTGGACAGGTTGGTCATCGCCGCAAAATCACGCACGCCCCATTGGTAAATCCATTGCCAGATTTGCCCGACCCGCATCTTGGCCTGCTTTTCCACCACGCCCGCCTCGATCAAGGCCGCGCGCATCGCATCGCGGGTCATACCGACAAGGTTCACCGGACCCTCGGGCAATTTGCGCGGGATCGTATGAACGTCTTGAGTGATCGGAGCCGTGGCCGTCATGGGTCTGTTCCTTTTGGGATTTCTGCGGCCTTACAGGATTCGCAAGGGTTTTGCCAAAGAAAACGCCCCGCCGCCCGTTTCAGTGGGGCCGCAGGGCGCGAAATGTGATCGGCCCTAAGGCCGCGCGCTTACTTGCAGCGCTTTTCGGCCTCTTCCAAGGCTGCGGTATAACCGGACAAGGAAAACTCGTCGCGGGTTTGCGTGCCGCGTCCCGAACGGCCGGTCAAAACCGCCGTTGCGCCGCGCTTCATCGCGGCGATGATCTTGCTATCGTCCGAAGAAGAGGCAGGCCACGCCCATTCGCCTTCGGTGAACAATTCAAACTGCGTCCCACCGATGTTCATGTTGACCGTTGATCCGCTGGCAAAGGGATAGCCGCCGGTGAATGTCACCTGCCCGTCCACGCCCGCACCCGGACGATAGAAGGTCATCAGCAAAATCTCGCTGCGCGTCACCGCAACAACGCGGCCGTCTTTGGTATTGACGGTTTCGGTCGGGGCCGAAACGGCCCAGCATTCTTTGGGGTTGGCGTCTTCGAAAACGCTCCATGCGGTCTTCGCCGCCACTTGGTTTGTGCTTGCTTGTTGTGCCAAGGCGGGGCTTGCCGCCATCGCCGCAGCCAAAAACCCAACGCGCATCAAACCCGTTGCGATACGTGATACCATGTCTTGCAGCCTCCAGCTGTCTCTTACCTCAATGCCATTTGCACCCGGCCTTGAATTGGCTTTTTTGCGGGCGTCCTGACGATTTCTTCTCGACATTGCTATATTAGACTGAAATCCGCCACATACGAAAGGCCAATTGGCGGATTTTCGCACAGATGTGAGCAGGAGCAGGATCATGACAGCGTCCCACACCCCCGATACACCCGCACAAACCGGTGCGCCGGTTCCATTTGCCGAAATCTGGCGCGGTCCGTTTTTGGAAAGCGTGCATCTAGGGCATGGGGCGGTGTGTGACACCAAGGGCGAGATTGTTATGGCATGGGGCGATCCGCTTGCGGTGGTGTTGCCGCGCTCCTCGTCGAAGATGTTGCAAGGCTTGCCGCTCATTGAAAGCGGCGCCGCTGAGGCCGCCGGATTGACGCCCGCACATCTTGCGCTTGCCTGCGCCTCGCATCAAGGCGCCGCGATCCATACCAGCCGCGTTGCCGATTGGCTCGACCATCTTGGCAAATCGGAAAGCGATCTGCGCTGCGGCGTGCAACCGGCTGCCGATACGGATGAGGCCGAACGGTTGATCCGCGCGGGCGAAAGCGCCTGCCAGCTCCACAACAACTGTTCGGGCAAACACGCAGGATTCTTGACCCTCAATGCCCATCTGGGCGGCGGATCCGAATATGTCGAAGCCGACCATCCGGTGCAAAAAGCCGCGCTTGAGGCCTTCGAAGACCTCACCGGCGCGGACAGCTACGGATATGCGATCGACGGCTGCTCGGCCCCCAATCATGCCACCACGGTCCACGGTATGGCCCGCGCCATGGGGTTTTTTGCAGGGGCAAAAACAGGCTCTAACACACGGCAAAACGCCGCTGCACGCCTGCGCGATGCAATATGCGCCTATCCCGAATTGGTTGCAGGCGAAGGTCGCGCCTGCACCGAGCTTATGCGCGCGATGGAGGGCCGCGTGGCGGTCAAAACCGGCGCCGAAGCCTACTACGTCGCCATCATTCCCGATAAGGGTTTGGGTGTCGCGCTCAAGGTGGTCGACGGATCGACCCGCGGCGCCGAATGCGCCATTGCCGCGATCCTCGTCAAACTCGGCGTATTGGAGGCAAACCACCCCGCCACGCTCAAGCGGATGAACGCTCCGATCCGAAACTGGCGCGGGATCGAAACGGGTATTTTGCGCCCTGCGGCGGCGCTGCTTTAGGCCACAGATTTCGGGCAAATGTCGGACGGATGTCGGACCCGCGCACACCCGTTGTGCGCCCCGATCAGCAATCCGACCCCGCGTTCCTCTTGCCAAATCCGCCGCGTCTTGCCAGATTAATGCTGTTCTCAGGGCGGGGTGAAATTCCCCACCGGCGGTAAGCGCGCAAGCGTAAGCCCGCGAGCGCCTTCGCAGATGCGAAGGGTCAGCAGATCTGGTGCAACTCCAGAGCCGACGGTCATAGTCCGGATGGAAGAGAACGACATTTGGCGCGCCTTTGCGGGCGCCTCAACGGTCGTCTTTCGCTCTGGGTGATGTGTAACGCTAAGAGAGGAAACGCAAATGACACACACCCGCTACGCATTTATCAAAGCCAACTGGCATGCCGATATCGTCGATCAGGCCTTGGCCGGATTTGCCGAAGTGATCCCCATGGCGCAAATCGATGTCTTCGATGTGCCTGGCGCATTCGAGATGCCGCTTTTGGCGCGCGATCTGGCCGATACCGGAAAATACGCTGCCGTGGCGGCCGCTGCATTGGTCGTGGATGGCGGGATTTATCGCCATGATTTCGTCGCCTCTGCCGTGGTCGACGGCTTGATGCGCGCCTCGATGGACAGCGGCGTGCCCGTCCTGTCAGTCTCGCTCACCCCCCATCATTTTCAGGAAACCGAGCACCACAAAGCGATCTACACCGCGCATTTCGTCGAGAAGGGTCGCGAGGCCGCGCGCGCCGCGTTGATGATCGGCGAGGCCCGCGCGAAAATCGCCGCGCCCAGCGCCGCAGCCTAAGACCAAACCGGAAAACGCGCCCGCCTGTGTCAGGTAGGGCGCGTTTTATTGCGCGCTCAAACTGCCCGCCAAAACAGTCTCTATTTGGGCCTATAGACCCGCAAATTCACTCTTGGCGTAGCCTTGGATATACAAGAGCGCCGTCAAATCCCCGTGGTTGATGCGGATGTCGCATTCGGCGGCCACCGAGGGTTTGGCGTGCAAGGCGACGCCGCTACCCGCAATCCCGAGCATGCCCAGATCATTGGCCCCGTCGCCCACCGCCATCACATCGTCATGGCCAATTCCCAGCCGCGCGGAAATCTCTTTGAGCGCCTGCACCTTTGCCTCGCGGCCAAGGATCGGCAGGCCCACCGTGCCCGTCAATGTGCCGCCCTCGACGATCAATCGATTGGCACGGTTTTCGTCAAAGCCCAGCGTTTGCGCCACATGGCCCGTAAAGGCGGTAAAGCCCCCCGACACCAAGGCGCAGTAGGCGCCGCTCGCCTTCATCGTTGCAAGCAAAGCCTTGCCCCCCGGCATGAAGGTGATGCGGGTCTCGATCACCTCGTTAATGACGCTTTCGGGCAGGTCTTTGAGCAAGGCGACCCGTTCGGTCAGCGCCCCTTCGAAATCCAACTCGCCGTTCATCGCCTTGGCGGTGATCGCTTTGACATGATCGCCGACGCCCGCAACATCGGCCAATTCATCAATGCACTCTTGCTCGATCATCGTGCTGTCCATATCGGCCAGCAACATTTTCTTCGCGCGGCCCTTCGCAGGCTGCACGATCAAATCCACGCCAACGGCTTGCAGATCGGCCCAAACGTCCCACTGATTCGCGGGCACAGCTTGCATTGCAAACTCGGCCGCCTCGCCGACCGCGAGCCAAATCGCATCGCCTCCGCCCCATGCGTTGCGCAGCGTTTCGACCATCGTACGGTCAAGCGCAGGCGCGGCAGGATTGGTCACAAGTGTCGCGATATACATGGCAAATCTCCGGTTTTCGCGCGGTTCGGGCCGCTTTGGCCGCCTCATACCGCGCCACGCTGCTCAAGGCCAGAGGGCGCAATACGACGCCTTATCTTCAATCTGCGTCACTTTGGATATTGCCGGATCGTCCATTCGCGCATATGTCCGGCGGCGGGACACCTCTCCCCAACGAGAGGCATTTATCTGGAAGGATACCAGCAATGGCTATCGAAGCACCGGCCACGCGGCCGGCAAACCCGCGTTTTTCGTCCGGCCCCTGTGCCAAACCCCCCGTATTTACATTGGATCGCTTGTCGGACGCTGCCTTGGGCCGTTCGCACCGCGCAGCCATTGGCAAAGCCAAGCTGAAAGACGCGATCGAAAACACCCGCGAAATTCTGGGCGTGCCCGCCGATTACCACATCGGCATTGTGCCTGCGTCGGACACCGGCGCGATGGAAATGGCCATGTGGTCGCTTTTGGGCGCCCGCAAAGCCACGATGGTCGCATGGGAAAGCTTCGGCTCCGGCTGGGTCACCGATGTGGTCAAGCAGTTGAAAATCGACGCCGAGGTGAAAACCGCCGATTACGGCGATATCGTTGATCTGGCCTCGCTCGATTTCGACACCGACGTTGTGTTTACATGGAACGGCACCACCTCGGGCGTGCGCGTCCCGAACGGCGATGCGATCCCTGCGAGCCGCGAAGGTCTGACCATCTGCGACGCCACATCGGCAGCCTTTGCGATGGATCTGCCTTGGGACAAGCTCGACGTGACCACCTTCTCTTGGCAAAAGGTTCTGGGCGGCGAAGCAGCGCACGGCATGATCATTCTCAGCCCCCGCGCTGTGGAGCGACTCGAATCCTACACCCCCGCATGGCCCTTGCCGAAAATCTTCCGCCTGACCAAGGGCGGCAAATTGATCGACGGCATCTTCCGCGGCGAGACCATCAACACGCCGTCGATGCTGGCCGTCGAGGACTACCTTCAGGCGCTCGAATGGGCGAAATCCGTGGGCGGCCTCAAGGGCCTGATCGCCCGCGCCGATGCCAACGCGCAAGCGATCCATGATTTTTGCGCCGCCAAACCGTGGATTGCCAATCTGGCCAATGATCCGGCGACGGCGTCGAACACATCCGTGTGCCTCAAATTCACCGATGATCGCATCACCGATGGCGCGGCCTTTGCCAAAGCGGTTGCCAAGCGCATGGAAAACGAAGGCGCGGCGCTGGATATCGGTGCCTACCGCGATGCCCCTGCGGGTCTGCGCATCTGGTGCGGCGGCACGGTCGAAACCTCGGATATCGAGGCGATGCTGCCGTGGCTCGAATATGCATTCGAGACTGAAATCGCAGCGCTTTAAGCTGGATTAGAGACTGATCGCGGTGCGCTACGGCGCGCCGCTCCTCCCCTTATTTCGCGCGCTGCGCATAAAACAGGAGCCTGACACCATGGCACCCAAAGTTCTCATCTCCGACAGCCTCTCCGAAGCCGCCGTCCAGATTTTCCGCGACCGCGGCATCGAGGTGGATTTCGAACCCAAGCTGGGCAAAGACAAAGAAAAGCTTGCCGAAGTGATCGGCAAATATGACGGCCTTGCCATCCGCTCGGCAACCAAAGCCACCGCCGCTTTGATCGAAAAGGCCGACAACCTCAAAGTCATCGGCCGCGCCGGCATCGGCACCGACAACGTCGACAAAGAGGCCGCGTCGAAAAAAGGCGTGATCGTCATGAACACGCCGTTTGGCAACATGATCACCACCGCCGAACACGCGATTGCGATGATGTTCGCCGTGGCACGTCAAATCCCCGAGGCCTCCGCCTCGACCCATGCGGGCAAATGGGAAAAGTCCAAATTCATGGGTGTCGAATTGACCGGCAAAACCCTTGGCGTCATCGGCGCGGGCAACATCGGCGGTATCGTCTGCGACCGCGCGCGCGGCCTGAAAATGAAAGTCGTGGCATTTGATCCCTATCTTGGCGAAGAGAAAGCCGACAAAATGGGCGTCGAAAAGGTCGAGCTTGAAGAGCTGCTCAAACGCGCCGATTTCATCACGCTGCACGTGCCGCTCACCGATGGCACCCGCAACATCCTGTCGGCCGAAAACCTCGCCAAAACCAAAAAAGGCGTGCGCATCATCAACTGTGCCCGCGGCGGTTTGGTGGATGAGGCGGCCTTGGCCGAGCTGATCAAATCCGGTCATGTAGCTGGTGCCGGTTTCGACGTCTTCTCCGAAGAGCCCGCAACCGAGAACCCACTCTTTGGTTTGCCCAACGTGGTCTGCACCCCGCACCTTGGCGCGGCAACCACCGAAGCCCAAGAGAACGTGGCCCTGCAAGTGGCCGAGCAAATGGCCGACTACCTGCTGACAGGCGCCGTGTCCAACGCGCTCAACACCCCGTCGATCACCGCCGAAGAAGCCAAAGTCATGGGCCCGTGGGTCAAATTGGCCGAACATCTGGGCGCCTTTATCGGGCAATTGACAGACGAGCCGATTGAAGAGGTCAACATCACCTATGATGGCGTCGCCTCCGAAATGAACCTCTCGGCGCTCGAATGCGCGGCGATTGCGGGCATCATGCAAGCGTCGAACCCCGATGTGAACATGGTCTCGGCTCCCGTCATCGCCAAAGAGCGCGGTGTGCAAATCTCGAAAACCACCCAAGACGCCGCAGGCGTGTTCGACGGGTATATCAAAGTCGACATCAAAACCGCGAAACGCGCGCGTTCGATCGCGGGCACGGTCTTCTCGGATGGCAAACCGCGCTTCATCCAGATCAAGGGCATCAACATCGACGCCGAAGTGGGCGAGCACATGCTCTACACCACCAATGACGATGTGCCGGGCATCATCGGTGCCTTGGGCCGCATTTTGGGCGAGCATCAGGTCAATATCGCGAACTTTACCCTCGGCCGCGCCAAAACCGGCGGCGAAGCGATTGCTTTGCTCTATGTCGATGGCGTGATCGACCCCAAAGTGGTCGAAGCGCTCAAGAGCACGAGCCTGTTCAAGCAAATCAAGCCCCTGTCTTTCGACGCGTAAGGCTCTAACATTGCAATGACTGCGCCGCGCCCGTTTTGCGACGGGGGCGGCGTTTTCATTTGGATCGCTTGCTTTGAGGATAAACATATGACCACGCGCCCGATCTACGTCATCCCCGACATCCACGGTCACCTTGATCAACTGGATCACGCTTTGGCCCTTATCGAGGCCGACGGCGGGGCCGATGCGGCGGTGGTTTTTCTTGGCGATTACATCGACCGCGGCCCCGATTGTCGCGGCGTGTTGGACCGGCTCATTGCCGGTCAGCAGGCCGGACGCGATTGGACCTTTCTAAAGGGCAACCATGACCGGATGATGCAATGGTTTCTGGAGCCGGTTCCACGCTGGGATCCGCACTGGATGGTCGGGCTGCACTGGTTTCACGACCGGATCGGCGGCGCGACCACTTTGGCCTCTTACGGCATCGAAGTGAGCGAAGCGCGCCGCTATGGCGAGGTGCATCAAAGCGCCCTTGCTGCGGTGCCCTCGGCGCATGTTGAGTTTCTGTCGCGGCTCAAAACCCATCATGTGGTGGATGATCTATTGTTCGTGCACGCAGGGATCGCGCCTGACGTGCCGCTCGAACAGCAGGTTGAAAACGACCTTGTGTGGATACGCGAGCCGTTTCTAAGCCATGAGGGTGCGCACCCTTGGCTGGTCGTGCACGGCCATACCGCGCTTCAGCGGGCGCGCCATTTCGGCAATCGCATCGATCTGGATGGCGGCGCGGCTTACGGACGACCGCTTGTCCCCGCCGTGTTTGAGGGGCGCGAATGCTGGCTCTTGGAGAAAGCCGGCCGCGTGGCGCTGCGCCCGTAATATCGGCACTAGTCTGGCCAGATCGCGTTATCGCGCCCCGATCAATGCGACGGAACCACGCCGCGCCCACGCGGGTCATGACGGCAGGTTTTTGTGACAGCCCGAAAGAAGCCACGCATAATGCGCGCGAACGGGAAAAATGGAGGACCACCCATGTCAGATATCGTCATTCTGTCCGGCGCGCGCACCGCGATCGGCACATTCGGCGGCGCACTTGCCGGAACGCCGACCACGACACTCGGCGCGACCGTCGCGCGCGCCGCATTGGAGCGCGCGGGCGTTGAGGGCGCACAGATCGGTCATGTGGTCTATGGCAACGTCATCAACACCGAACCGCGCGACATGTATGTCAGCCGCGTGTCCGCCATCGAGGCCGGTATCCCCGACACGGTTCCGGCGATGAATGTGAACCGCCTGTGCGGATCGGGCGCACAAGCGATTGTGTCGGTCTATCAGTCTTTGTTCATGGGCGATGCGGACTTCGGCCTTGCGGGCGGCGCCGAAAGCATGAGCCGCGCGCCTTATATCGTGCCGGATCAACGCTGGGGCGCGAAAATGGGCGACATTCGCACCTTGGATATGCTGCTCGGCACGCTGAATTGCCCCTTTGGCAGCGGCCATATGGGCGTAACCGCCGAAAACGTCTCGGACGAACATGACATCAGCCGCGAAGCGCAGGACGCCTTTGCCTTGGAAAGCCAAAAGCGCGCCGCAGCGGCGATCGAGGCGGGATATTTCAAAGAGCAAATCACCCCCGTCGAGGTAAAGGTCAAACGCGAGATGGTGGCCTTTGAGGTGGACGAGCACCCCAAAGCGACCTCTGCCGAGGCTCTCGCAGGCCTACGCCCCGCCTTCAAAAAAGACGGCAGCGTCACGGCGGGCAATGCCTCGGGCCTCAATGACGGCGCGGCGGCGTTGGTTCTCGCGCGTGCAGAGGCGGCCGAAAAGGCAGGCCTCAAGCCGCTCGCGCGCATCATCGGTTACGCCCATTCCGGCGTGCGCCCCGAGGTCATGGGCATCGGGCCGATCCCAGCGGTCGAAAGCCTTTTGAAACGCACGGGCATGAGCATTTCCGATTTCGACGTGATCGAAAGCAACGAAGCCTTCGCCGCGCAGGCTTTGGCGGTGAACAAGGGCCTTGGCCTTGATCCGGCCAAGGTCAACCCGAACGGCGGCGCAATCGCTCTTGGCCATCCCGTCGGGGCCACGGGCGCAATCATCACCGTCAAAGCGCTCTATGAATTGGAGCGGATCGGCGGCAGCAAGGCCTTGATCACCATGTGCATCGGCGGCGGTCAAGGCATCGCATTGGCGATCGAGCGTCTCTAACCCCCATACCCGCACAAACGCAAAACGCGCGGCCCGCTCGGGACCGCGCGTTTTTTGTTGAAACAGGCTGTAATCAGTTGCGTGCGACGGTCAGATCGTTGAGCAGGCTGCGCAAGACCAGAAAATCGCCAACCGCATCGCAAGCGGGCATCTGCAGCGTCAGATCATGCACCTTGAGCGGGCGACCGCCGCCGGTTTGCATTGTCTGCGCGTCGACCTCGCGGCCGCAATTCGCTGTTGTGACCTCGGCTTCGACGCTGAGCGCCACTTCGCCCTCAAGCGTCGCCGTGCCGGTGGGGAAGGTATAGACTTCGGCCAAGGACGGCTCTGCCGCGCTGTGATCGCCAAGCGGCGTGATAAACCCGCCGATCCCGCGTGCCGCCGCCGCCATATCGCGGGCGCGCTCGGCCCATACATGTCCTTCGCCGCCATAGTCGGCGTCATATTCGCGGGCATGGATTTGCAAGCCGCTGTCGCCCTTCCACTGCACCGCCACGCGATCATAGAAGGCCAAGGAGGAGACTTCCGTATTGGCCACGGCGCCCTCGCCGCTGGCAAAGGCCGCGATAAAGACCGCATCCTCCGCCAAGGCCGGAACCGTGATCGACAGTTTGCCGTCCTCTGACGTCACCTGCGTGAACATCAAGCCGCTGTGGTGGATCGTCAGGCGCGCATTTCCAAGGCATGGCGCGTCCAGCGTCAGGTCAACCATCGCTGCGGCTGTAGGCTCTGCGGTCATTGTGACCTCGCAGCCAAAGCTGGGCGCTGGCTCGTCTTGGGGCAAGGCGCCGACGGGCGTATCGCGCAATGTTGCGTGCCGCAATTCCGGCATGTCCGGCAAGGCCATCTTGTCCTGCGCGGTCGTCGCTTTGATCGCGGGGGTCTGCGTAACGGGTTTGGGCACCAAGGCCGCAGTATGCGTAATCCCTTCGATTTCAAGCGCTTGGGATTGCGGCGCGGGACCTTTGGGAACCAAGGATTGCGCGACGACCTGCGGAACACCGGCGGGCGCCTGCGCGCTTCCGTTTTGCATCACAAAGCCGATGCCCAATGCGGCGGCAAAGGTGCCTCCGGCCATTACATAGCGTTTCACGTTGATCATATCGCCCTCCACGAGCCCACTCTTGTCGAGACCAAGTATTGGCGCAAAAAGAGACGCGCTTGTGGCGCGCGGGGGGAGTCATTCAGGCATTGTTAAGGCAGGCGGCACACGGATTGCACGCGGGTCGTTAGCATGCAACCCATCCCGAATAGTAAGATCAGAGGGACTGCTGCGTTAATCGCCGTTCTTAGGGAAGTCGCGGTTTTTGAGGTTGAGCGTGCCGCGCAGATCACCGAGCGAGCGTCGACTGGCATGTCGATGAGGCCCACATCCGCGTCGGCGCCCCCTCTCATCGCTGCATGCAGCGACCGTCGGGCGGTGAATGGCGCAATCTTTGGAGGGCTGTCGATGCAAACGCTCAAATGATCGACGTCCGCGAGATTAATTGCGGGTATGACCCACATTTTGCGAGCATCCGGCATATCGACAAGACGTGGCGCAACAACCTTATCAACAGCGGTCACGCGGCCATGAAACGGATCCTTGGACCCAGTCAAAGCTTTCTATCCTTGCGATCAGCCAAGCCGACCCTAAGCGGGCTTGAGACGATACGAACGATCAAACCCGATCACATGTATCACAAACAGCTAGGAGTCGCGGGAGAGATCGCGTTCATCGACGCACTGTTCGACCCCGCCACCGCATAACCCCGCATACAACACTGTTATCCATGCGGCCGTCGTCAATTAATACGACAGCGCAAGATCAGGACGGTCTAGTCTTGGCGAAAGACGGCTTAGGCGAGCTTGCCGTGGCAATGTTTGAATTTGTTGCCCGACCCGCAAGGACACGGATCATTGCGCCCAGGATTGCCCCAAGTGGCGCGGTCATTCTCGTCGAAGCCCTCGGGTGCTGCGCTCTCGGGCGCGGCCCCGCCGGTGGCGGCCTGCGCACCATCAGCGGCGGCTTGAAGCTGTGCCTGCTGCTCGGCGATCTGCGCCAGCATCTGTTGCTGCTGCTCTTCGCTCATCGGCTCCACACGCGCCAACCGCTGGGTGACGTCTTCGCGCAGACTGTCGAGCATCATCTCGAAGAGTTGGAAGGCTTCGTTCTTGTATTCGTTCAGCGGATCGCGCTGCGCATAAGCGCGGAAGTTCACCACCGAACGCAGATGTTCAAGCGTCAAAAGATGCTCGCGCCATTTGCCGTCAATCGTTTGCAGCAAAATCTGCTTCTCGATCATCCGCATGTTTTCGGGGCCGAATTTCTCGGCCTTGGCGGCCATTTGCTCGGCCGTGGCCTTCTCGAGGCGTTCGGCGATTTCTTCGTCGTCCACGCCCTCTTCGGCGGCCCATTCGATCACCGGCAGATCAAGGTTCAGCCGCTCGATCACAGCGGCATAAAGCCCTTCGGTGTTCCACTGGTCGGCGTAGGTTTTCGGCGGCATGAACTCTTCGACCATATCGTCGATGACCTGCTCGCGCATATCCTCGGCGATTTCCGACAGGTCTTCGGCTTCCATGATTTCGCGGCGCTGCGCAAAGATCACTTTACGCTGCTCGTTCATCACGTCATCGAATTTCAAAAGCTGCTTGCGGATGTCAAAGTTGCGCCCTTCGACCTTGGCCTGCGCGCGCTCGAGGGATTTGTTCACCCAAGGGTGCACGATCGCCTCACCCTCTTTCATGCCCAGCGACGAGAGCACCTTTTCCAAACGTTCGGAGCCGAAAATCCGCATCAGATCGTCTTCGAGCGAGAGATAAAAGGACGAACGGCCCGGATCGCCTTGACGGCCCGAACGGCCGCGCAACTGGTTGTCGATCCGGCGGCTCTCGTGGCGCTCGGTGGCCAGCACGAAAAGCCCGCCCGCGTCCAGAACCTTTTGCTTATCATCGGCGTGCTCGGCCTCGATCCGCGCGCGGATCTGGTCGGGATGCGCCTCAGGATCGGCCTCCAGCGCCTCAAGCACCTTCATCTCGACGTTGCCACCAAGTTGGATATCGGTCCCGCGGCCCGCCATATTGGTCGCAATCGTCACCGCGCCGAATTTGCCCGCATCGGCAACAATCTGCGCCTCGCGCTCGTGCTGGCGCGCGTTCAAAACGTCATGCTTGATCCCTGCTGTTTCCAGCATCTGCGACAGCGCTTCGGATTTCTCGATGGAGGTGGTGCCGACCAAAATCGGCTGCCCCTTGGCCGTGGCCTCTTTGATCGTCTCGACGATGGCGGCGTATTTCTCGCGTGCGGTGCGGTAAACGGCGTCGTCTTCATCGACACGCTGGATCGGACGGTTGGTCGGCACTTCGACCACGCCCAGACCGTAAATCTCGGAAAATTCCTCGGCCTCGGTGGTCGCTGTGCCGGTCATGCCCGACAAGGTGTCGTAGAGGCGGAAATAGTTTTGGAATGTCACCTGCGCGAGCGTGGTATTTTCGGGCTGGATCGCGACGCCCTCTTTGGCCTCGATCGCTTGGTGCAATCCTTCGGACAACCGCCGCCCGGGCATCATCCGGCCGGTGAATTCGTCGATCAATACGACCTCTTCACCGCGCACGATGTAATCCTTGTCCCGCGTGAACAATTTATGCGCGCGCAGCGCTTGGTTGACGTGGTGCACCACAGTGGTGTTTTCAGCGTCATAGAGCGTGGTGCCCTCTTCGAGCAACTCGCGCGACAAGAGCAGGTTTTCGAGGAAGTCGTTGCCCTCCTCGGTATAGGTCACCGAGCGGGTTTTTTCATCAATCGAATAGTGGTCATCCGTCAATTCGGGGATCACGGTGTTGATGGTTTGATAAAGCTCGGAGCGATCCTCGGAGGGGCCGGAGATGATCAGCGGCGTGCGCGCCTCGTCGATCAAGATGCTATCGACCTCATCGACCACCGCGAAATTATGCCCGCGTTGGAACATCTGCGACAGTTCCGATTTCATGTTGTCGCGCAGGTAGTCAAAACCAAGCTCGTTGTTGGTCGCATAGGTCACATCGGCGCCGTAGGCCTCTTGCTTCTCATGCTCGGGCTGTCCGGGATAGACCACGCCGGTGGTCAACCCCAAGGCGCCGTAAACTTTGCTCATCCATTCGGCGTCGCGCTTGGCGAGGTAATCGTTGACCGTCACGATATGAACGCCCTTGCCGGTCAGCGCGTTCAAATAGGACGGAAAGGTCGCCACGAGGGTTTTGCCCTCGCCGGTCTTCATCTCGGCAATGTTACCTTGGTGCAGAAAAATGCCGCCCATCAACTGTGTGTCAAAGGCCCGCAGACCCAAGGCGCGCCGCGCCGCTTCGCGGCAATTCGCAAAGGCTTCGGGCAACAATGCATCAAGGATCTCGCCGCCTTTCGCACGGTCCGACAACTCGCGGGTCTTGGCGATGATCTCTTCATCGGTGAGTTTTTCAAACTCGGGCTCGAGCGCATTGATCTTCTCTACAATCGGGCGCGTCGCCTTGATTTTACGGTCATTCGGCGTGCCGAAAACCTTTTTGGCGATTGTTCCGAGTCCCAGCATTCTCTATCCGTTCCGGTCGTTGACGACATTGTGGCCTATGGGTGCTTGCCCCGTTTCGCGCCCCACCCTACAACAGTGCAAAGTGTGCTCTTGGCCTTGTTCACAAGGCGATGTAAGGGCCCGCTAAACCCGTGTCAACGCCGCGCGGCCTTGCCGCCTCTCTTGAAGGACCAAACGATGCACCGAACCCTCAGTCTTGCCCCCCGCAGCCTTTTGTCCGCAGTCGCGGCCTCGACCCTTGCGGTGGCGCTGGCGTGGGCCGCACCAAGCCGCGCCGAAGACCTAAACCCCGCAACCGTTGTGGCCACAGTCAATGGCGAGACCATCACCCTTGGCCAGATGGCGATTGCGCGCTCCAACCTGCCCGAGCAATACAAGCAATTGCCCGATGAGGTGCTCTTCTCCGGAATTCTGGACCAGCTGGTGCAACAAACCGTCCTGTCGCAATCCTTTGACGGACCCGAGCCCGCCTATATCGGCATCGTTTTGCTTAATCAAAAGCGCTCGCTTCTGGCCTCTGAAGTGATCGACCGGCTTTTGGCAGGCGCGGCAACCGAAGCCGACGTCAAAGCCGCCTATGAAGAGACTTACGGCAATGCCGATCCGGCGCCCGAATACAACGCGTCGCATATCCTCGTTGAAACCGAGGAGGCGGCGCAGGCCTTGATCGAAGAGCTCAACAGCGGCGCAGATTTCGCCGCCCTTGCAAAAGAAAAATCCACCGGCCCCTCGGGCCCGAACGGCGGCGCGCTCAACTGGTTTGGCGCGGGCATGATGGTCAAACCCTTCGAGGATGCGGTCAAGGAGCTAAGCGAAGGCGATATCTCCGGACCCGTGCAAACACAGTTCGGCTGGCATGTGATCAAGTTGAACCAAAAGCGGTTCGCAGATGCGCCGAGCCTTGAAGAAGTGCGCGCAGAGCTTGAGGACATGATCCGCCAGAAAGTGGTCGAAGGCCGCATTCAGGACCTCACCAGCGAGGCCGACATCGACCGCAGTGCAGAAACCGAAATTGATCCTTCGGTCCTGTCGCGCGCGGATTTCATGGAGCAATAAGATGGCAAAAATCACCAAGCAATCGCCACTGGCACCCGCACGCTTCCCGCAGCTTCCGCAAATTGGCGGCGTGCGTTTCGCAACGGCGCAAGCCGGCGTGCGTTACCAAGGGCGCACCGATGTGATGCTGGCCGAATTGATCCCCGGAACGGCGATTGCGGGCACGTTCACCCGCTCGGCGACCCGCTCTGCGGCGGTTCTCGATTGCCAAGAAAAAATCGGCGGCAACAATGACGCCGGTGCGGCCATTATTGTCAATTCGGGCAATGCCAATGCCTTTACCGGCAGCAATGGCCGCAAGGCCGCCAAGGCCGTGACCACTGCGGTTGCCGATATGATGGACCTACCTGAGGCGCGCGTGTTCTCATCCTCGACCGGCGTCATCGGCGAGGTATTGCCCGACGCGCGCATCACCGCAAAGATTGCGGAATTGAAAGACGGTTTGGACGTCAGCGCCATCGAACCCGCCGCCCGCGCGATCATGACCACAGACACCTTCCCCAAAGGTGCAAGCGCCGAGGTCCAGATCGGCGGCAAAGCCGTGAAAATCGCGGGCATTGCCAAAGGATCGGGTATGATCGCGCCGGATATGGCGACGATGCTGGTCTATCTCTTCACCGACGCAAAGGTCGACCAAGGCGCCTTTCAATCTCTGGTCTCGGCCCACACCGACAGCACATTCAATTGCATCACCGTGGACAGCGACACATCGACCTCTGATACATTGATCGCCTGCGCGACGGGAGCATCGGGCGTAGATGTCACGGACGATCAGGAGTTTGCCGCCGCCCTGCATGATGTGATGCTCGATCTCGCCCATCAGGTGATCCGCGATGGGGAAGGCGCCACGAAGTTCGTCGAAATCACCGTGCGCAGCGCCGCAACAGATGCCGATGCGCGCAGGCATGCTTTGGCAATCGCAAACTCTCCCTTGGTCAAAACCGCCATCGCAGGCGAAGACCCCAATTGGGGCCGCATCGTCATGGCCATCGGCAAATCCGGCGCCGCTGCCGACCGCGATCTGCTCGGGATCACTTTTGGCGAGGTGCGCGTCGCCGAGAACGGTTGGGTGCACCCTGACTACAAAGAAGCCGATGCCGCAGCCCACATGAGGGGTGAGGAAATCCGCATTGGCGTTGATATCGGCCTCGGCACCGGAACGGCCACCATTTGGACCTGCGACCTGACGCACGGATATATCGACATCAACGCCGATTATCGCTCATGACGGTTCTACTGGTCTCTGCCGTTGCGCTGATCGATGCGGATGGACGGGTTTTGCTCGCCCAACGCCCTGAAGGCAAAAGCATGGCCGGTCTGTGGGAGTTTCCAGGTGGCAAGGTCGAGGAGGGCGAGACACCCGAGGAGGCTTTGGTCCGCGAACTTGATGAGGAGCTGGGCATCCAGACGTGGAACTCCTGCCTCGCTCCTCTGACCTTCGCCTCGCATAGCTACGACAGCTTCCATTTGTTGATGCCGCTCTTTGCTTGCCGCAAATGGGAGGGTATTGCGCGCCCGAAAGAAGGCCAGACCCTCAAATGGGTGTCGCCAAAAAATCTACGCGATTACCCGATGCCGCCCGCGGATGTGCCGTTGATTCCCATCTTGCGGGATTGGCTATAATTTACCCACTGTTTCCATTTGCAAGAAAATCAGACAGAAATTTTGCCCGTCAATGGGAATTTGCACAATATTTCCGCATATATGACGAATATTCTACTTCATATTGTTTCGTAAATTTGTAACAATTAACCATGACGTAGAGTTAGGAACAATTTAACTCAACCGATGGACACTACATTTCGTAACTGGGGAGACTCGAAATGCTACGCACTATTGTTATGGGCAGCTATATCTCTGTCCAAGGGACTTTTGTCCGCTCGCTTCCGAACGGAAAAGTCGAAGTTCGTGTTGGTGATAAGACTTTTACCGGTAAACCTGTCTCGGACGCCGCCTAATTCGGTCGCTTACTACCACTCACATCACTTGCTTGGGCGTTCGCGCCCCGCGAAAGATCTCAAATAATACACATACGACCTTCCCGCGCTGAGTGCGTGGCTTTGATCGGACTGGCAGCGCCCTTCAAACGCCGCCCCAGCAACAAAGCGGGAAAGAAAAAGGGGCTCGGCATTTCGCCAAGCCCCTTTTTCCAGTTTTAGGCTCTCGCCATCTCCCACCATGCCGCCAAACCGGCCGCAGGCACGACAGGCTTAGGTCAAGGTCCGCGTCACTTCCTCGCGCTCGAAAATCTCGATGACGTCGTTGGGGCGAATGTCATCGTAATTCTCAAATGCCATGCCGCATTCTTGGCCCGACTGCACTTCTTTGACTTCGTCCTTGAAGCGCTTGAGCGTTTTGAGCGTGCCTTCGTGGATCACAACATCGTCGCGCAGCAGGCGCACGCCTGCCGAACGGCGCGCTACGCCTTCGGTGACGATACAGCCCGCAACCTTGCCAATGCCGGTCACCTTGAACACTTCCTTGATCTGCGCATAGCCGATGAAATGCTCGCGGATTTCCGCGCTCAAAAGCCCCGAAGCCGCCGCCTTCACATCATCCACAAGGTCATAGATCACCGAATAATACCGGATCTCCACGCCTTTTTGGTTCGCACTGGCCCGCGCCGGCGCGTTGGCCCGCACGTTAAAGCCGAAGACCGGAGCGCCGGAGGCCTCGGCCAAACCGATATCGCTTTCGGTGATCGCACCAACGCCCGAGTGCAGCACGCGCACGCGCACCTCGTCATTGCCGATCTTCTCCATCGCCTGAACGATGGCCTCGGCAGACCCTTGAACGTCCGCTTTGACAAGGATCGGCAATTCAGAGACATTCTCGTCCTCTTTCGCCTTGCTCATCAATTGCTCAAGCGTGGTCGCCGCACCGGCTGCTGCGCGTTTGTCCTTGGCGGCTTTCTCGCGGTATTCCGCGATCTCGCGCGCCTGCGCTTCGGTTTCTGTCACGTTCAAGACATCGCCTGCCTCCGGCGTGCCGTTAAGGCCAAGCACCTCGACAGGCACCGATGGTCCGGCTTCTTGAACGCGCTCGCCCTGATCGTTGATCAGCGCGCGAACCTTACCGTATTGCTCACCCACGACAAAGATATCGCCTTGGCGCAGGGTGCCGGTTTGAACCAGAACTGTCGCGACAGGGCCGCGGCCCACGTCAAGCTGCGCTTCGATCACCGCGCCTTGCGCCGCGCGATCCGGATTGGCTTTCAGCTCGAGGATCTCGGCCTGCAACGCGATCGCTTCGAGCAGTTGATCAAGGCCCTGACCGGTATGGGCGGAGACTTCGACATCTTGCACGTCGCCGGACATGGCCTCGACGATCACCTCATGTTGCAAAAGCTCGGTGCGCACCTTCATCGGGTCTGCCTCGGGCTTGTCGCATTTATTGATCGCCACGATCATCGGCACATTCGCCGCTTTCGCATGATTGATCGCTTCAATGGTCTGCGGCATCACCGAATCGTCGGCAGCAACCACAAGAACCACAATATCGGTGACCTGCGCGCCGCGCGAACGCATCGACGTAAAGGCCGCGTGGCCTGGCGTGTCGAGGAAGCTCAGCAGCGCACCGCTATCGGTTTTCACCTGATAGGCACCGATGTGCTGCGTGATGCCGCCCGCTTCACCCGCTACCACTTTGGCATTGCGGATCGCATCGAGCAGCGAGGTTTTACCGTGGTCAACGTGGCCCATGATCGTGATGACCGGCGGACGCGGCTGCAAATCTTCTTCCTTGTCGATGACCTCTTTGATCACGTCTTCGACATCCGCATCGGAAACGCGCACCACCTTGTGGCCGAACTCTTCGATGATCAATTCGGCGGTATCCGCGTCGATGGTTTGGTTTTGGGTCACCATCATGCCGTTGGTCATCAAGGCTTTGACGACGTCAGCCACGCGCTCGGCCATACGGTTGGCCAATTCCGAAACCACGATTGCTTCGGGCAATTGCACGTCGCGCACGACCTTCTCGCGCTCTTGCGTGCCCATCGCTTTTTGACGCGCGCGCTCTTGCTTGCGCTTCATCGCCGCCATGGATTTCGGACGCCCGCCTTCGCCGCCCGAAAGGGCTTGATTCAAAGTCAGCTTGCCCGAACGGCGGCCATCATCACGGCCCTTGTTGCGGTTAGGGCGATCGTCGTTCTCGGCAGGGCGGCGCGCGTTTGCGCCCGCAGATGACGGCGCCGAGCGCTGCGCACGCGGCGCGGCTGGCTCGCCCGCGGGCGGGTTGGCCGCTGCAGCGGCGGCCGCTTTGGCAGCCTCTTCCGCGGCGCGCCGTGCGCGTTCGTCCTCTTCGGCTTTCGCCTTCAGTGCATTTTCACGCTCGCGCTCTTCGCGCTCTTTGGCCTCGGCCTCTTCGCGGCGGCGCTGGCGCTCTTCCTCGCGAGCTTTTTCATCGGCTTCGCGCTGCGCAGCGTCATCCGCCTCGCGCGCTTTTGCCGCTTGCAGCGCCTTCAGGCGGCGCTCCATCTCCGCGTCGGAAATCCCGGCAGGCCGTTTGGACGGATCGCCCAAGGCAGGATTGCCGCCCGCGCCTGGCTTTGCGCCGCCCGGTTTGGGCACCACAACGCGCTTGCGCTTGGTTTCCACCACGACATTCTTGGTCCGCCCGTGGCTGAAGCTTTGCTTCACATTGCCCGCGCGCGGACCACCACGTACACCCAAAGTCTTTTTGCCGTCGTTGTCGTCGCTCATGTGGTCTACTTCCCTTTCCGGCGAGCCTTCCCGCCGTCCGAAACGCGCAGGCCTTTCAGCCTTGCCGCTTCCTCTACAACACGTTGCGCCAAACCACCAGCCGCCAGTGCAGCATGGATGGTGGTTTCGCGCCCGAATGCCTGACCCAGCTCATCCGCTGTCAGCCATCCAATGAATTTTCCGCCCTCGGGCGTGCTCAGCTTCGACTTACCGCGCTCGGAGCCGTCAGAGGCCTGCAAGAGCACTTTGGCGTCGTCTTTATAGAGCCAGTCCTTGACCTTCTCGTAGCCCGAAACCGCATGGCCGCCCTTGCGGGCAAGGCTAACGAGATCGATGATCCGCCGCGCCAATTGCGCCTCGATCTTGGCGACCAAGTCATCGGGCACTTGCACCGTCTGCTTGGCGGCGCGGGCAAACAGCCCCTTTTGCACGGCCAAATCGAGCGCCTCGCGGGTTGCACGAACCCAAATGCCACGTCCGGGCAATTTGCCCATGACATCCGCCACGATTTGCCCGTCCGGCCCCACCACAAAACGGATCAGATCAGAGGTAGGGTGCACTTCGCCTGTGGCAATGCACTTACGCTCCGGCCCGTCGTCGCGGGATTTTTCTGCACCGGCTCGGCCCATCGGCGGCTCCAGACCCGAGACCCTTAGGCCTCGGCCTCCTCTTGCGCTTCATCGGCGTCTTCGGCACCCGCATCCTCGGAAGCCTCAAGCTCGGTCGGATCGACCCAGCCCAGCATGACCCGCGCAGTCATGACCATGTTTTGCGCTTCTTCGAGGCTGACGTCGAATTTTTCGAGCAAACCATCGTCCTTGATGCGCTCGCCGCCTTCGGTCGTCCAACCGCCGGCCAATTCCCAATCCGCGCATGTGGCGAAATCTTCGAGCGTTTTAACGCCGTCTTCGGCCAATGCTTCCACCATCTGGGGTGTCAGACCTTCGAATTCAATAAGGCTATCCTCGGCGCCAAGCTCGCGGGCATGGGCCAAAGCGGCCTTTGCAGCAGCTTCAAGCGTTTCGCGCGCACGAGTCTGCAATTCTTTCGCGGTATCTTCGTCCACGCCGTCGATGACCAAAAGCTCGTCCAGCTCGACATAACCGACCTCTTCGAGGTTGGTGAAGCCTTCGGCGACCAGAAGCTGCGCAAAGAATTCGTCAACGTCCAGAGCATCCATGAAGAGCTTGGTGCGGATTTCAAATTCTTTCTGGCGGCGCTCGGATTCCTCGGATTCGGTCATGATGTCGATATCAAGGCCGGTCAGTTGCGAGGCAAGACGCACGTTCTGGCCGCGGCGACCGATGGCGAGCGACAATTGCTCATCAGGCACAACCACTTCGATGCGCTCGGCTTCCTCGTCGAGAACCACTTTGGTCACCTCGGCAGGTTGAAGCGCATTCACGAGGAAGGTCGGCTGATCTTCATTCCACGGGATAATGTCGATTTTCTCGCCCTGAAGCTCGTTCACGACCGCCTGCACGCGGCTGCCGCGCATACCCACGCAGGCACCCACAGGGTCAATCCCGCTGTCGTAAGAGATCACGGCGATTTTGGCGCGCGATCCAGGATCGCGGGCAACAGCTTTGATCTCGATGATGCCGTCATAGATTTCCGGCACTTCCATCTTGAACAGCTCGGCCATGAACTCGGGCGCGGTGCGCGACAGGAAAATCTGCGGGCCGCGCGCTTCGCGGCGCACGTCCTTGATAAAGCACCGCACACGGTCGTTCGGGCGATAGCTTTCGCGGCCGATCTTCTCGTTGCGGCGCAAGATACCTTCGCCGCGGCCCACGTCGACGATAACGTTGCCGTATTCCTCGCGCTTGACAACACCGTTGATGATGGTGCCTGCGCGGTCCTTGAATTCTTCGTATTGGCGATCACGTTCGGCTTCGCGGACCTTTTGCAAGATCACCTGCTTGGCCGATTGCGCCGCGATCCGGCCCATTTCGACGGGGGGCACTTCTTCGACAAACGTGTCGCCGACAGCAGGGTTTTCCATATATTGCTTGGCCTGCTCGACCGTCAGCTCGGATTGGTAATTCTCAAGCTCTTCGTCCTCGACCACGGTGCGCACACGGGTAAACGTCGCGCGGCCGGTCTTGCGGTCGATGCTGACCCGAATATCCATCTCCGAGCCGTAACGGCTCTTGGCCGCGCGCGCGAGGCTCTCTTCCATCGCCTCGACCACCAAACCGGGGTCGATCATCTTTTCGCGGGCAACCGCTTCGGCTGTTTGCAGCAGCTCAAGCTGGTTTGCAGATGTAATTGCCATTCTCAGGTTCTCCTCGGAACATGCGCCGTGGCGGCGTTACTCTTCGTTTGTATCGGTTTCAGTATCGGCTTCGGTCTCGATCTCGTCGAAACCGTCTTCATTGAGCACGCCCGCCGCCTTGCGTTGGCGCAGCATCTCTTTAATCAACTCGTCGGTCAGAACCAATTTCGCATCGGTCAGCCAGTCAAATTGCAAACCCACGGTGACCGTTTCTTTGCCTTCTTCGAGATTGATCAATATCTCGTCGCCCTCGACCCCTGCCAGCACACCCTTGAAGCGGCGGCGCCCGTCGATCAACTCGCCGGTTTCGATCTTGGCCTCATAGCCTTCGAACATGTCGAAATCTTTGATCCGCGTCAGCGGGCGGTCGATGCCCGGGCTGGAGACTTCGAGCACATATTCATCCGTCAGCGGGTCTTCGACATCCAAAGTCGCGCCCAGCGCCGTGGAAATTTTCGCGCAATCATCGACCTCGATCCCGCCTTCGGGTTTATCGGCCATGATTTGCAACGTGTTTGTCTTGCCGCTCATCAGGCGCACGCGCACCAACTCATACCCCATGTCTTCGATCACGGGGGTGATGATCTCGGCAAGACGCCGGTCCATCGCAGCTTTGGCAATCAGATCGTTACTCATATCGGCCTTAGTGGTCCTATCGGTTGCGCCCCATGCGGGGATCGTATCGACACGCGGCCCCGCATATTGCCCCATCAAAGACAGGCACAAAAAAACGGGCGCGCGGCCCGTTGATCGTTCTCGGTGGAGCCTCAATCTCTCAAAGCGCCGCTGTTGAGAGCGATATATGCCGATGATGCCGCATGTGCAAGGCTTTTGTCCGCGCGCGCGCCTTGGCGGCTCAATAGGCCGCCGAGGGCCGCCGCGCGATCACAAAGGTCGCCGCCATTTTGGCTGGCGGGGTCCATGACGATATCACCTCGAAACCCGCCGAGCGCATCGCCGCCAAAAGCTCGTCTTGCGATATATATTGGACCTTGGGCAAAATTCCCAAAGGCGCCAACACCGCAAGCAGCAATTTGACCGGCGTGAACCCTTTGCCAAGGCAGGCCGTGGAGGAGACAAAATACCCGCCAGGGGGCAACATCATATAGGCCTTTTCAATCACCTGCGCGTAGTCGGGCAAAAGATGCAGCACGTTGAGCGCCAGTATCGCCTCGAAACTGGCGGGCTGCGCCTTGAGTGTGCTGGCCGAACCGACCTCGAAGCGCGCATTCTCGACGCCGGCCTCTGCCGCACGCGCCCGCGCGATCTCGATCATCTTTTCTGAGAAATCGACGCCCAAGATCGAGCGCACATAGGGCGCATGTCCAACCGCCGTTGTGCCGGTGCCGCATCCGATTTCAAGCACACGCATTCCGTCATGCAAAATCGCGCGCGTCTCGTCGATCTTGCGCTGATATGTGGCCTCATCGCTGATCTTCGAGCGCGCGTAGCGCGGCGCCATAAAGTTCCAAAACCCGCTTCCCTTGCCTGCCATATCGCGCCCTACCCCTTTGCTCTCGGGCCGCCGGACAATGCCAGACGGTCCATGATTCGCACCAATTCTGCGGAAATGCCCGCCTCCGACAACGCATGACCTGCCACCGGCACCATGCGCAATTCGGCGCGCGGCCATGCCTCGGCCAAACGGTAGGCCGTCACCGGCGGGCAAATCATATCATAACGGCCCTGCACGATATGCGCGGGAATGTGAGAAATGCGGCCCATCTTCTTCATGATGTGCCCGTCTTCGTCGAGCCATCCCGCATGGGTGAAATAGTGATTCTCCAGACGGCTGAAGGCCCGCGCATATTCGCCCGCGCTCTCGCCGCCGTAACCCGTTGACTGCACCGAGGCCAAAGCGTTTTCCCATGCCGCCCAAGCCTTGCCGTATTTCACCTCTTCCATGCGATTGCCGCTGAACAACCGCTTGTGATAGGCGGCAATCATATCGCAGCGTTCATCCTCGGGGATGGGGGCGCAAAACCGGTCCCATGTGTCGGGCCAAAATTGCCCCGCGCCGCCGCCGTAGAACCAATCCAGTTCGGCCTTGGTCATCATGAACACCCCGCGCAGCACCAGATGCTGCGCCCGCTCGGGATGGGTTTGCGCGTAGATGAGCGACAAGGTCGCGCCCCAACTGCCGCCGAACACCACCCACGCATCAATGCCCAATGCTTCGCGGATCATTTCGATATCGCGCACAAGGTGCCATGTGGTGTTGTCGGTCACGCTCGCATAGGGCTTTGACCGCCCGCAGCCGCGTTGATCAAACAAGACCACGCGGTAGACCTCGGGATCGAAATAGCGCCGCATCGCAGGGCTGCACCCGCCGCCCGGACCGCCATGAAGCACCACAACAGGCCGCCCGTCGGGATTGCCCGATTGCTCGACATAGACGCTATGCCCCTCACCCACATCGAGCATCCGCTGATCGAACGGGTCGATCGGCGGGTATAAATATTGCACTGCGCTCTTTTGGCCTGAGATTCTGTCCATGACTGCCCTATATAGATCTCAAAGTCCGGCGCACCAGCGCCCGCGACACCCCCAGAAGACCACAGGGAGAGCAAAATGCAAACCGCCCAAAACACCGTCGATCCCGCAGAAGTCGCCAAATTCGAAGCCATGGCCGCCGAATGGTGGGACCCGAATGGCAAGTTCAAGCCCCTGCATATGCTCAATCCCTGCCGGTTGGATTACATCACCTCGCAAATCGCCGCCGAATTTGGCCGCGATCTGGACGGCCCGCGCCCGTTTGAAGGGCTGCGCATTCTCGACATCGGATGCGGCGGCGGGCTTTTGTCCGAACCCATGGCGCGCCTTGGCGCGACGGTCGTCGGCGCCGATGCGGCGGCGGGCAATATCCCCGTCGCGCAGGTCCATGCCGAAGCCTCGGGGCTAACCATCGATTACCGCAATGTCACCGCCGAATCCTTGGCCGAGGATGGCGAGCAATTCGACGTGGTGCTCAACATGGAGGTGGTCGAACATGTTTCCGATCCGCAAGCCTATACGACCGCCTGCCAGATGCTGCTCAAACCGGGGGGATTGATGATATGCTCGACCATCAACCGCAATCCCAAAAGCTTTGCCGTGGCCATCGTCGGGGCCGAGGTGATCATGCGCTGGCTACCCAAAGGCACCCATGAGTGGCGCAAATTCATCACGCCGGACGAGCTTTACGGACTGATCGAAACCGCAGGCCTGCGCCCCGTGGATCGCAAGGGGTTTGTGTTCAATCCGATCACGTGGAAATGGTCCCTGTCAGACCGTGATCTGAGCGTCAATTACGTCACCGCCAGCGTGAAACCGGACGCGTAATCACTCGTCCTCAAGCTTGGCGCGCAGCTCGCGCAGGATGGGCAGGACCGCGCGGACTTTCTCGTCGCCGATCTCGCTGACCAAATCCGAAATCATCGGTGAAATCGCCGCCAAGGCCGCCTCGCGCGCTTGGCGGCCTGCGGGGCTGATCGCGACCATCTTGCGGCGCGCATCATCCCAATCGGGGCGGATGTGGACATAGCCCGCCCATTCCAGTTTGCTCAGCGTATTGGTCATCGCGCCTCGGGTGACATGGAACGTCTTGGCCAATTGCGCGGGGCTGCGCTCGGCGCCCGCATGGGCCAGATGGTTCAAGACCGAGAAATGCGAAATCTCCATCCCCTTGGGCAGAACGCGGCTCAGCCGGTTGCGCACCAATTGATCGGCGGTCAGGATTTCGCTGAACAAAGCGACGGCGAGGGCATTTGCGGTGGTATCGGTCATAGCTCTTACTGCTTTAAGGCTCTGATCTCATGCGTCAAGGCCCGCGAAAGGCGCGATCATGATCCAAGGCGGGCACCCGTGCACGCGCGCGCCGCACCTCATCAAGCGACAGATCGACATATCCGATACCGACCTGATCTCCCATATCCAGCAAGACCTCACCCCAAGGGGCAACCGCCATCGCATGGCCATAGGTGCGGCGCGGCTTGCCGCGGCTAAGGTCATGGGCGCCGGTTTGTGCAGGGGCCAGAACATAACAGCCCGTCTCGATGGCGCGCGCGCGCAACAAAGGCTCCCAATGCGCCGCGCCGGTCACGGGGGAAAACGCCGCAGGCACGGTCAATATCTGCGCACCTGCCTTAGCCAAAGCGCGATAAAGATAGGCAAAGCGCAGATCGTAGCAGACCGACAGGCCCAGCGCGCCAAAAGGCGTCTGGCATATTTGCGCATGATCGCCCGGACGGTATCCGTCGCTTTCGCGGAAAGTCTCGGTCTCGCTGACCTGCACATCAAACATATGCAGCTTGTCATAGCGCGCCTTGATGCTGCCATCGGGTGCAATGACGAAGGAGCGGTTGGCAAATCGCCCGTCCGCATCTCGGGTTTTCACCCCGAGCGAGCCGATCAAAAGCCAAATCCCCAAAGCTTGCGCCTCGGCGCGCAGGCCTTTGAGGGTCTGGTCGTCCTCCTCCAGCGCCAACACCTCGTTTTGATGGCGGCGCGAGGTGGAGACGCAATTGCACACCTCGGGCAATAGGGCGAACCCCGCGCCATTGCCCGCCGCCTCGCGCAGCATCCCTTGCATCATCGCAAGGTTTTGCGGCGGATTGTCCGACGAACAGATTTGCAGCAGCGCGGCTTTCATCGCCTAGCCCGCCAGTAA
The DNA here is from genome assembly GCF_040371945.1 of Litorivita sp. NS0012-18. NCBI lineage: Bacteria > Pseudomonadati > Pseudomonadota > Alphaproteobacteria > Rhodobacterales > Paracoccaceae > Litorivita > Litorivita sp. NS0012-18. The sequence continues at coordinate 1,705,575 of NZ_BAABWS010000001.1, forward strand.
GGCATCAAGCTTGCCCGCTTGTTCGAGCGCATAAAGATCGTCGCAGCCGCCGACATGGGTCTCGCCGATAAAAATCTGCGGCACGGTGCGCCCGCCATTGGCCTTTTGGGTCATTTCGGCGCGGCGGGACGGATCGGCCATCACATCGACCTCTTGGAAATTCACGTCTTTCTCTTTCAACAGACGCTTGGCCGCATGACAAAAGCCGCAAATCGGGGTGGTGTAAATCAAGACAGGTTGCATCGCATTTCTCCGGTTTTCACATCCGTTGTCGGAGATTTACGCGTCCTTTGCAACGCGTGCGAGGGTCAGGATGCGCACATCTTTGGCACCTGCCTGCAAACAGACCTCTGTTGCCGCATGAAGCGTCGCCCCCGAGGTCAGCACATCATCAACCAGCAACACAGACCGCCCCGCCATACGATGGCGCCGTTTGGGGTGCGCCTTGATGGCCCCTTCAAGTTCGGAAAACCGTTCAGCATGGTCCATGCCCTTCAGCTTGGCCGTGCGCGTGGGCCGCTGTAACAAGTCGGGACAATAGGCAAGGCCCAGTTCATGCGCCAAAGCCGCGGCGAGCAAGGCCGATTGATTGAACCGCCGTTTGAGCATCCGCGTCCAATGCAAGGGAATCGGAGCCACAAGAAGATGCGCGGCAAGCAACGGCTGCGCACGCCGCGCCATCCATTTCGCGGCTGGCCTGACGATCTCGTGGCGGTCACCATATTTGAGCGCCAGAACCAGATCACGCCCCGTCCCCTCATAAAGCAGCGCCGCGCGCCCGTGCCGCCAAGGACGCGGATGATCCAGACAGATATCGCAAATGAGCGTGGCCCCGAGGTCTTCGCCGCCGCCATCGGGCAAAGGCGCGCCGCAGGCATCACAGCACGGATCATTGATAAACGGCGTGTCGCGCCAGCAGGTGGCGCAAAGGCCGAAATCGCTCTCAACCGTATCCCCGCAATGCAGGCAATGCGGCGGGTAAACAACGCGCAATGCCGTTTGAATTCCCATGCTCCCCCTCCTATGGTCCGCGCCATGACGCAAAACCCGATCCTCACCGACCGATCCGCTTTGACGCGCAACCGCAGGCGCGCTGGAACAGACTTCGCGCATTTCTTGCACGACGTGGCCGCCGAGGAGCTTCATGATCGCCTGTCTATGGTTAACAGAACCTTTACCGATCCGGCCCTCGTGACCGGACATAAGGCGTTTTGGCAAAAGAATTTTGACAGCGCGCAGATTGTTGAAGACGACGACACGCTTGATCTGGCGGTGCAGGCGCATGATCTGGTGATCCACGCCATGGCCCTGCATTGGGCCAGTGATCCGGTCGGGCAATTGGTACAGGCGCGCCGCGCCTTGCGGCCTGACGGGTTGTTTTTGGCGGTATTCTTTGGCGGGCAGACCCTATCGGAACTGCGCGCCGCCTTGGCGCAGGCCGAAAGCGAAGTGACCGGCGGAATCAGCCCGCGCATCGCGCCTATGGGAGAGATCCGCGATCTGGGCGGGCTGCTTCAGCGCGCCGGTTTTGCCCTGCCTGTGGCCGATAGCGTGCCGCTGACCGTCACCTACAAAAGCGCCTTTGACCTGATGCGCGACATACGGGCGATGGGCGAGGGCAATGCACTTCACGCCCGATTGCGCCGCCCGACCCGCCGCGCGCTCTTCACCCGCGCCGCCGAAATTTACGCGCTGCATTTTGCCGCAGAAGACCCGCAAGACGCAGGCCGGATCAAGGCAAGCTTTGAATTGACTGTTCTGACCGGATGGGCGCCAGATGCCAGTCAACAAAAGCCCCTGCGCCCTGGGTCAGCGGCGCAGCGCCTTGCCGATGCCTTGGGATCGACGGAAACGCCGCTTGAGCCGTGAGGTGAAAAAACGTTGAACCCTCGGACATTTCCACTATGTCCGATGAGGCTTTATACAGATACAGCCATCCAGATCAGGAGAGCCCGATGCCCGACGCATCCATGACCGCCACCTGCCCCGCGCATGCACCGAAGGACCACCCCAAAGTGCCCAGCGCCAAAGTCGGTGTGATCATCGCCAATCTCGGCACGCCCGATGGCACCGATTATTGGTCCATGCGCCGCTACCTGAACGAATTTCTGTCGGACCAGCGGGTGATCGATTATCCCAAATGGAAATGGCAGCCCCTGCTGCAACTGATCATCCTGACCAAACGTCCCTTCAGCTCGGGCGCGGCCTATCGGTCGATCTGGAACACCGAGAAGGACGAAAGCCCGCTTCTGACGATCACCCGCGACCAAACCGCCGCAATCCGCAGCGACTTGGAGACGCGTTACGGCGATCAGGTCATGGTGGATTTCGCCATGCGTTACGGCAATCCATCGACCAAATCCAAAGTGGATGAAATGGTCAAAGCCGGATGCACCAAAATCCTGTTTTTCCCGCTCTATCCGCAATATGCGGGAGCCACGACCGCCACGGCCAACGACGAATTTTTCCGCGCCCTGATGGAACAACCGGCCCAACCCGCCGCGCGCACCGTGCCGGAATATTTCGAAAGCCCCGAATACATCGATGCCCTCGCCGCATCGGTCGAACGCGCCTATGAAGCCGCCGAGAAAAAACCGGAGCTCTTGGTCGTCTCCTACCACGGCATGCCAAAGCGCTATTTGATGCAGGGCGACCCCTATCATTGCAAATGCCAAAAAACGACACGGCTTTTGCGCGAGCGGCTGGGTTGGGACGAGGGCCAGATCACCACGACCTTCCAATCGGTCTTTGGTCCCGAAGAATGGCTCAAACCCTATACGGTCAAAGAGGTGGCGCGATTGGCCGAGGAAGAGGGCAAGAAAAACATCGCCGTCATCGCCCCCGCCTTTTCCGCCGATTGCATCGAGACCCTCGAAGAGATCAACGAGGAAATCCGCGAAAGCTTTGAACATGCGGGCGGGGAAGATTTTCTCTATATCCCTTGCCTCAACGATGATCCGGCGCATATCCGCGCACTCACCGGAATTATCGAAGAAAACCTCAAGGGCTGGCTCGCCTAAGCGCACGCCCCGCCGCAACAAACACAAAAGCGCCGCGCTCCATACCCGAAGCCGGCGCTTTTTCTTTGGCCTCAAAAGCAGGCCCTAGATACGCAAAAGGCGGAGGGAAAACCCTCCGCCTTTCTGATTTGCCCGTTAAGGCGAAATCTTAGTTGTTTGCAACGGCTGCTGCGACAACTGCCAGAACCAACAGCGGGATCAGGATGCCCGAAGCCGAGGAAGAAGCTGTTTCTTCAACGATGACGGGTGCTTCCATCATGGGCTCGGAAACGTTGCCGGCCGATGCGGTGGTTGCTGCGGCTGCGAAAGCGGCTGCGAGTGCGATCTTTTTCATAGTAGTGTTCTCCAGATATTCGCCTGTTTTACGGCCAAACATGGCACGGACAGGCCCCAAGACTAAACCTCGTAGCGTTTTCTAACCATCAAATTTTGGCGATTGCAAACACTAGATTAATTCAACCCTGCCAACTCGGCAGATGTTTGTCAAATAAGCAACACTTGCGTGCCGACCTTGGTCAGATCGAAAAGCTCGGCGATATGCTCGTTGTAGAGCCCGATGCAGCCATTCGACGAGCGACGCCCGATTTTGCGCGTGTCATGTGTGCCGTGAATGCGGTAATAGGTCCAGCTGAGATAAAGCGCGTGGGTGCCAAGCGGATTATCAGGGCCAGGGCCGATGTAGTCCGGCCACTCGGGGTTGCGCTTAAGCATTGACGGTGTCGGACGCCAGCTTGGCCCTTCAACCTTTTGCACAACAGAGGTGCGCCCGCGGCGGGTCAGATCGTCGGTCAAAGGCACGCTGGACGGGTAAAGTTTGTAGATGCTTTCGTCCTCGGACCAATAATGCAAGGCGCGCGAGGTGATATCCACCAATACCGCGCCGCCGCTCAGATCCGAAAAATAGGGCCGCCAATCAAGCGACCGGAAGCTCGAAATATTGCGGCGTACCACTTCGGTAACATCACGCTCGATCTCGACGGTGCTATCGCCGTTCACGTCGGCCGTTTGCGCGAAGGCGCGCGAGACAAGCGCAGGTGTGCCTAGAAAAGCAGCAGTTCCCGCCAAAAAGGCACGGCGGCTGGATGGTTTATTGGTGTTCATTGCGAAAATCTCCGGACCGGAACGCATTCAATTGCCTCATCATATATGGCGCGAAAGCCGCAGTCGCAAATCAAACAACTGTTAACTGGCAATCTCACGCGCATGTGGGTTTGAAACGCAACGCCTCGCACGATAAGGCAGAGGGACACAAGTTTCAGGTGAGCCCTCATGATCCGACTAATTGCAATTGCCCTCGTCTCTGCCTTGACCCTTTCGGCTTGCGCACCGAGCGAACCCAGCCTCGGCCCCGATGGCAAGCCCCTGCCGCGGCTTTACCGCATTCCGAAGTCCGGCGAAGCCAAGCTGCAGTATCGCATGCTCGATTCGGTCAACTCCCTGCGCAGCGCCGCCGGCGCACAGCCCGTTACGCTCGATCCGCAACTGAACGCCGCTGCCGCGACCCATTCGCGCGATATGTCGGTGCAAAACCGCCCTTGGCATTTCGGCTCTGACGGCTCCTCGCCGATCGATCGCGTCCGCCGCGTCGGTTACACCGGCACGATGCTGGGCGAGAATATCTCAGAGACCTACGAAACCGAGGTCGAAACCCTTGGCGCTTGGATGGAAAAGCCGGACACGCGCGACGTGATTTTGGACAAACGCGCGCTGAATATGGGGTTTGCGTGGCACCAAGAGAGCAACGGCAAAATCTGGTGGACATTGATCATGGGCGATTAAGCCCTCCTTCGTCAGCACTGACATTGCAAAACGCAGACGGCCGCCCCAAACAGGCGGCCGCTTTCGCAACATGATCTGGTGCATCAAGGGTGGATGTAGATCGGCGTTCCGTCCCGCACCATTGCGAAAATCTGTTCGATCTCGCGATTGCGCACGGAAATACACCCTGCCGTCCAATCGCGTTGCGGCAATTTCTTACCCTTGGCGCGGTTCGGTTGCCCATGGATGAAAATATCACCGCCCGGCTCAACGCCCATTTCTTTGGCCTTCGCCACATCCGCCGCATTGGGATAGCTGATCCCGACCGACAAGTGGAATTTGCTGTTGGGATTGCGCCGGTCGATCACATAGGCCCCCTCCGGCGTGCGCCCGTCGCCCTCTTGGGATTTATGACCCTGCGGCGCGAAACCCAAACCGATGTCATATTTCTTGAGCGCCCTGCCATGGTGCATCAAATACATCGTTCGGTTCTCTTTATAGACCAGAACCTGCGTCACCTCGGGGCCATTATAGCCCCGCGAGCCGCCGCAGGACGCCAGCCCGAAAAACACCGCCAAGAGAAGGAATGCCCGAAAAATCACCATCATATTTTGCCCGATCGCACCGATAAGAAACTTTGCTCTTTTCTCACGCTCATACCAAACCCTGCCCTCTTGGCAAAGCGTCAAGACATATCGAAACTAATGCGCCCGTCCGAGCCGTGTCAGCCTCGGCAAAAAGCCGCCACAAGCTCCACATGCGCCGACCAACGGAACTGATCGACCACCTGCACCCACTCCATTCGGTATCCCGCATCGACCAATGCCTTGGCATCGCGCGCGAAACTCACGGGATTACAGGACACAAAGGCGATACGTGCGACCTGTGATCGGCAAAGCTCGGCCACCTGCGCCTCGGCCCCCGCGCGCGGCGGGTCGATCACTGCCGCATCAAAACGCTTGAGCTCGTCCGGCATCAAGGGACGGCGGAACAGATCGCGCGCCTCATGGCTGACCTTTTTCAACGCAGGCGCCTCGCGCCACCCGCGATCAAGCGCGGCAAGCATCTGGGCCTCGCCCTCGACCGCGTGCACCTCTGCTTTTTCCGCAATCGGCAGCGCGAAGGTTCCGCATCCGGCAAACAGATCAACCACCTGCGCGGCGCCGCCCACAATCTCGCGCACCGCCGCCAGAAGCGCCGCCTCGCCCGCGTCTGTCGCCTGCAAAAACGCACCCGCAGGGGGCACCACATGCGCGCGGCCGAACTGCTGTCGCGGCGGCTCGCGCATGGCAATCACCTCACCGTCCCACGTCAGCCGCGCCAAAGAGAACTCTTCTGCGATTGCCGGCAATCCGATGCGCAAATCGTTATCGAGCGGCTTGCCGCCGGTGACCGCCACATCCGCCCCATCCATCGAGCGCGTGACCATCACCGTCAATTCGCCCTTGCGCGAGCCGCCCAAGACCGCCAAAGCCTCCGCCGCTGGCCGCGCGGCCATCACGTCAGGGTGCAATAGCTGGCAATCGGGGATTTCAATGACGAGGCCGGAGGCGCGCGCGTGAAATCCGGCCATCGCGCCTTTCTTGGTCCGCTTGACCGAGAATCCGGCACGGCGGCGGCTTTGCGGCGGCGAGGTCTGGATCGGGCGAAACGCAGCCTCAAGCCCCTGCGCCTCCAGCGCGCGGCGCACCACATCGATCTTCCACTGGGCGACAAATTCGTCGCTCGCGTGCTGCAACTGGCACCCGCCGCAGGTTTTGAAATGGCGGCACGGCGCGGCGACGCGGTCGGCAGAAGGCGTAACAATGCGCACATCGGTGAGCCGCGTGCCGTCGGCGGTGCCGGTCACAACCTCACCAGGCAAGGTCAGCGGGGCAAACAGCGGGCCAGCAGCAATACCGTCACCCTGATGGCCCAATCTTTGGATTTTATATTCGCTCATATCGCCGCAATAGCGCGCAATCGGACGCCGCGAAAGCCCTAAGCCGAAAGCAGCGCCTCGCGCGCGAGCGAAAAATCCGACGCGATCCAGCGGGCCTCAAGCTCGGCAATCTTTGCCCCCAAGGCCGCGCCCTCATAGGCAGGCATCAGGTCTTGGGCCTTCACGGGGAATTGCGCCGCCGCGCCCTGTTCGGCCTCAGGCAGCGCCGCCGCATCAATCGGCGCCTCGAACAAGGCTGCGCGCAGCAAAAGAACGTCGCGCGCGCCCTCATAACCCATTCGATATCCCAACTCGCCCGCGCCGGTCATTGCGCCAATCGCCTCGCGCAGCCGCACCAGTTGCGCCGCCTCTTTGCGGCTCAACCGCAGCGCCGTCTCCGGCGCACCGCCCAAACAGGCCAGCCGCCGCATCGCATCCGGCTTTGCGCCGATGCTTCGCTCCAGATGCACCAAAGGGGCCAAACTGCGGTCATCGCCGCCCTCTATCACGCGCGCCAAAACACCACTTGCGCGCATCGCCGCCACGCTCGGCGCAGGGTCGAGCGCAGCCAAAAGCTTGCGCAATTCGGAGGTCACGCGTTCCGCCGACAGTCCCGACAACCCATCGAGATGCACAGCAATGGCCGCCAAGGCGTCGGCGTCCATCCCGCCCTGCGGGTCACCATACCAAGCATGAAAGCGGAAGAACCGCAAAATCCGCAGGTAATCTTCCTCGATCCGCGCGCTCGGATCATCAATGAACCGCACCCGCCGCGCCATCAGGTCATCCATCCCGCCCAGCGGATCAATCACCACTCCGCGCGCGTCGCAATACAGCGCGTTCATCGTGAAATCACGGCGACGCGCATCCTCTTCCACCCCATCGGCAAAGGCCACGACCGCATGGCGCCCATTGGTTTCAACGTCGCGCCGGAAGGTGGTGATCTCATGCGCAATGCCGCCGTTCACAACCGTGATCGTGCCATGATCGATCCCCGTTGGCACGGCGCGAAACCCCGCCGCCTCAGCCAGACCCACAACACGTTCGGGACGCGCATCGGTGGAGATATCAATGTCTGACACTGGCGCGCCGATCAGCGCATTTCGCACGCAGCCTCCGACAAAAAGCGCCTGATGACCCGCCTCTTCGAGCATATGGCAGACGGCCTGCGTTGGCGGCGCGCTCAGCCAACCCCCCTTCACGTGAAGGCTTTGCGGCGCGGCGCTGCTCATACGTCCATCCGGTCCGCAAGGCCGCGCAACACCCGCGCGGTGGCGCCCCAAATATAGTAGGGGCCATAGGGAACGGTGTAATAGGTCCGCTCCACCCCGCGCCAACGGCGCGATTGCGCGATATACTGCGCCGGATCGGCGACATGGGCGAGGGGCACTTCGAAGACCTCATCAACCTCACCTGCCTCCGGTTTGGGGGCAAAATCGGCTCTAACACGGCCCAAAACGGGCGTCATTTCAAAGCCCGTGACCGTTTCATGCGACGGCAGAACGCCCAACACCTCGACGTTATCGCGCTGCAACCCGATCTCTTCTTCGGCTTCGCGCAGCGCGGCAGCAATCACATCCGCGTCGCTGTCTTCTTGCTTGCCGCCTGGAAAGGCAATCTGTCCGGGGTGGTGTTTGAGGTGCGAAGCGCGTTTGGTCAAAATCAGATGCAGCGCGCCGCGACGCTCGATCAACGGCACCAACACGCCCGCTGCGCGCAGGCTGCGCCCCGTCATGCGAAGCGCGGGGTTCAGATCGAAATCAGAGGAGGCCTCGGTCGGCACATCAAGCGCGGCCAGAACCGGCGCGAAAAGCGCAGGTATATCCCCTGCGCGGTCTTTCACGATGCGTCATCCTGCGCTGGTGTCTCGGCGTCAAACCCGACCGACAGAGGGTCAAGATCATAATGCGCCGAGCAAAACTGGCAATCTGCCGTCACGCGCCCCTCGGGTGTTGTCATCTTCTCGATGTCGCGCGCCGAGTAGATCGACAGGCTTTGGCGCACCCTCTCTTCGGAGCAGGTGCAGCCAAAGCGCACCGATTGCGCATCAAACACCCGCGGGCCTTCCTCGTGGAACAGCCGCACCAGCAGATCGGTCGGTGGCACGCTCGGCCCGATCAATTCAAGGTCCTCAACCGTATCGAGCAAGATATTGGCACGGTTCCAGTTTTCTTCGGCGTTGCCTTCGACCAAATCGGCAGGGCGCAGCAAGCCGCCCTCGCCCGTCCCTTCACCCGAAGCCGCAAAGGGCGACGCTTTGGGCATATGTTGCAACATCACCCCGCCCGCGCGCCAATGCTCTTCTCCGCCGCGCTCGGTCGATTTGCCAAAGGACAGCGAAAAGCGGGTCGGCAATTGCTCGGATTGAGCAAAATAAGCCTCGGCGCAGGAGGCCAGAGATCCGCCGTCAAGCGGCGTAATCCCTTGATAGGGCTGCATCCCCTCACCCTGATCGATTAGAATGGCGAAATATCCTTCGCCCAGCTGCGCAAAAGGCGCCTCTTCGGTCAGACGCTCGGCGTCATAGCTGGCATAGGCGCGGATGCGCGCGGCGCGGCCATCCTCGGAGGGGCCGTAGTAATCTGTCGCAATCATGCGCACAGCGCCCTTGGTCTGCACCTGCAACGACAGTTTCCAGCGCAGCTTGATCGCTTGCCCGATCAATGCGGTCAACAGCGCCATTTCGGCGACCAAAGCTTCGACTTGCGCCGGATAGTCATGCTGCTTGAGGATGCCATCAAGCACCCCGTCCAGCCGCGCCACACGTCCGCGCACATCTGCATTGTCGAGCTGAAACGGCAATACCGTGTCGTCCCAAGCGAGTTTCGTTCCAAGTGTCATAGGGTTCCCTTCAAGGCCTTGGCTTGGCATACCGCGACTATATAGTCACGGCAAGGCGCGGTCCAAGGGCGCGCGGCGGCAGATGCGCCGGAAATGCGGTTAACAGCAGGATACCATCATGATCAGACGCTTTGGCTCGGCCCCCGAAACCGGTCGCAAATACATCCACCGCCCTGGCGTTTATGCTGTGCTTGCTCAGGGGGACGAGCTTCTTTTGACTTATCAATCCAAACCCTTCCCCGATCTGCAATTGCCTGGCGGCGGGATTGATGCGGGCGAGCATCCGTTGCAGGCCCTGCATCGCGAGGTATTGGAGGAAACAGGATATACCATCGACCGGCCCAAGCGCCTTGGGGCCTTCCGCCGCTATACGTTCATGCCCGAATACGACATCTGGGCCGAGAAGCTTTGCACGGTCTATCTTGCCCGTCCCGTGCGGCAAATTCACGAACCGACCGAGCCGGACCATATGGCGCTTTGGATGCCTGCATCCTTGGCCGCTGCAGAGCTTGGCAATGCGGGCGATCGGCATTTTGTGGCATCTTTGCTGAACTGACCCGCGCGGCAGGCGCTGTGCAAAGAGGCGCCGGGCAGCGCCTCTCGGACCGCCTAGATCGCCCCAGCATCTCCTTGATATTCCAAAAGGATCGCCGAGATATCATCGGGGAAATCCCGCCCTCCCGCAAAGTCGGTCAGCTTCCAGATCAGCGCCTCCAGAAGATTGGTGCCGCGCATGTCTTTGAGCCCGCCAATGATCTCTTCGAGCCCCTCTTCATCGAGCTGCGCGCCGTTGGCATCAGGGCATTCCACCACCCCGTCGGACAGGATCAAGAGCCGATCCCCCGCATGGAGTTGCCGCTCGAACACCTCAAAATGCGCCCCTTCGATCAATCCAACCGGAAGCCCTCCCGGCCCGCTTTGCTCGATGGTCCCGTCGGCTCGTTGCACCAAGGGATGCGGATGGCCCGCCTGCACCATAACCACGCGGCCGGTTGCAAGATCTACATCCGCCAAGAGCAGCGTAAAGTAATGCTCGGTCTCCATCTCGCCCAGAACCAATTGATTAAGCTTGGCCGCAACCTCATCCAGCGGCAAAGGTTCGTAGCTTCCATCCAATTGTTTTTGCATCGCAATATTTTGCTCTGGCGAAGAAGAGGACAGATAGCCCGCAAGCCGCGCCGTCATCAATGCCGAGCTGATCCCGTGGCCGGAGACGTCGATCCCGTAAAGCCCGATGCGCGTGTCGCTGATCGGGTAGAACCCGACAAGATCACCGCCGACGTGACCGGAGGAGCGCAGCAAAAGCGACAGATCCGCAGAGCCGAAATCACGGTATCGTTCCGGCACGAGGCTCTGCTGAAGCTTCTTCGCCTCCAGCAAATCACTGTCGAGGGAATCATAGAGCGCCTGAAGCTCGTCGAGCGTTTCGGTGATCAACCGGTTTTTCTCGGTCAACTCGCGCTCCATACGCAAAATCCGCTCGCCCGCAGCGATTCGGGCGCGCAATTCGCTAGCGCTGACCGGTTTGGAGAGAAAGTCATCTGCCCCGTTATCGAGGCCGCGCGCCACTTCGCCCTTTTCCGATTTCGATGTCAGAAGGATGAAATAGCCATAGCTCTCGCGCTCCATCGCGCGGAACGCCTGACAAAATTCAAGCCCGTCCATTTCGGGCATCATCCAATCGGAAAGCACAAGATCGGGTGGCGATTGGCGGCATATTTCCAAGGCCTCGCGGCCCGATTCTGCCTCCAGAACCTCAAAACCCCATTTGCTCAGTGATGCGCTCAGGATGCGCCGTTGCAAACGGCTGTCATCGACCACCAACACGCGCTTGATCGCGCGCGTTTGCGGGGCGCTCGCGTCGCCTGCTGTGTCGATATCCTGTGCCGCTCTCACACGTAATCCCATGCCGCGCAAAGCGGCGTTACCTCATATGGGAACAGCGATATCCGTGCCGGTTTAATAAGCTGTAAAATGGAAAAATTGACCCAAATCCAAGCGGATTTGCCCAGCGCGCGTCTTCGCGATCCAGAATTTATTAATGCTTCCGGTTCCTAATATTCAAAACTCACGACCTGAGGGAAGAATCATGATCGATTGGGCGCGCGTGACCGAATTGCGGGACGAGATTGGCGCAGAAGACTTTGCCGAAGTTGTCGAATTGTTTCTCGACGAGGTCGGCGACGGTGTCGCGCGGCTTGGCCCCGATCTGGACGCAGGTGCGCTTGAGGCCGAGTTGCACTTTTTGAAAGGCAGCGCCCTGAATTTGGGGTTTTCGGAATTCTCATCCCTCTGCGAAGCGGGGGAAAAACGCGCGGGCGAAGGCCACACGGATGGCATTGATCTCGATGCAATTTCGAGCAGCTTTGCTGCCTCCATGAATGCCTTCAATGCAGAGCTCGACGCCCGACTGGCGGCGTAATTCGGCCCGCCGCGCGCGGCTCAAATCAGGAATTGCGCCAAAATTTCGTCTTCTGTGATATCTTGATAAGTGAAATGCGCCGCATCCAGCGCCGCAAACAAACGATCGAAATTCGCCGCCTCTTGCGTTTCAATCCCGATCAGAACCGAGCCGAAGTTGCGCGCTGATTTCTTCAGATACTCGAACCGCGCGATATCATCTTGCGGGCCAAGGATGCCAAGAAATTCCTTGAGCGCACCTGGCCGTTGCGGCAGCCGCAAAATGAAATATTTCTTTTGCCCCGAATAGCGCAGCGCGCGCTCTTTGACCTCGGGCAGGCGTTCGAAATCGAAATTGCCGCCCGACGTGACACACACCACGGTTTTGCCGCGGATATCTTCCGCAATATCGCCCAGCGCATCAATCGCCAAGGCGCCTGCAGGCTCCAAAACGATGCCCTCGACATTGAGCATATCGAGCATGGTCACGCAAATCCGGTCCTCCGGCGCGGCAAGGATATCGCGCGGATCCACATCTTTGAGCCGCTCGAATGGCAACGCCCCGATCCGCGCCACAGCAGCGCCATCAACAAAGCTATCCACCTTGTTGAGCACCACCGGCGCGCCTGCCTCGACCGCAGCGGCAAGGCTCGCGCCTCCCATCGGCTCGACAAAGCTATAGGGTTGATCCGGCCCCAAAACCGACCGCACCCCCGCCGCCAAACCGCCGCCGCCGACAGGCAAAACAATATGGTCCGGCGCGCGGCCCAATTGGTCGAGGATTTCAATCGCCACGCTGGCTTGACCTTCGATCACATCGCCGTCGTCAAAGGGCGCGAGAAAATGCGCGCCCGCCTTAGCGCACCAAGTTTGCGCCGCGCCGAGCGTGTCGTCGAAATAATCGCCAACCAACCGGATTTCGACCGCATCGCCGCCAAAGATTCGCGTCTTGTTGACCTTTTGCGCGGGCGTCGTCACCGGCATAAAGATCACGCCCCTGACCCCGAAATGGCTGCACATGTAGGCAACGCCCTGCGCGTGATTGCCCGCGCTGGCACAAACAAAAACCGCTCTTTCGGGGTCATCTGCCAACACCTTGCGCATCGCATTGAACGCCCCGCGCAATTTATACGACCGCACTGGCGTCAGGTCTTCGCGCTTGAGCCAGATGTCGGCCCCGAAGCGCTCGCTCAAATGGGCGTTACGTTGCAAAGGCGTTGCGTCAAACACAGCGCGCATCTCGTCAGTGGCCGCGCGGGCCGTATCGGTAAAGCTGTCCATAGACGATCAAGTGACGCAAGCGCGGCGGTATGGCAAGAAAACAAACCGCCAAAAACACACCTAGCTCAAAGGCTACCGCGCCGCCACCTGGGCCGCGCAAGTTGTAGGCCGCGCCAATGGTCACCAAGATCATCAAAAGCATCGGCACCAAAGCAATTTGCGCGGCCGCTTTGCCATTGTTCAAAACCAGCTGGATCGCCTTTGCAAAAATCTTGAAACCGATCACATCGATGCCTTTCTCTCGCTAAAGGCGAAATTGCCCCGCAAGAGCGGCAAAGAAAAGGCCCTGCGCCCGCCTCTCCCTTGCCCTGCGGCAAAAAAGGCGCTATCGGCGCTGCGATATCCGATGAAGGGAAAACAATATGTCCGCGCCCAAAAAATTCGCCCCGAAGAAGGTTGTTCTGGCCTATTCCGGTGGTCTTGATACGTCGATCATCCTGAAATGGTTGCAAACCGAATATGGCTGCGAGGTCGTGACCTTTACCGCCGATCTGGGCCAAGGCGAAGAGTTGGAGCCCGCGCGCGCCAAAGCCGAGCTCTTGGGCATCAAACCCGAGAACATCCATATCGAAGACATCCGCGAAGAGTTCGTGCGCGATTTCGTCTTCCCGATGTTCCGCGCCAATGCGCTCTACGAGGGTCTCTACCTGCTCGGCACCTCGATTGCGCGTCCGCTGATTTCCAAACGTCTGGTCGAGATCGCCGCCGCTTGCGGTGCCGACGCGGTTGCCCATGGGGCCACGGGCAAGGGCAATGATCAGGTGCGTTTCGAATTGGCCTGCTACGCGCTCAACCCCGACATCAAGGTCATCGCGCCGTGGCGTGAGTGGGATTTGACCTCGCGCACCCGCCTGTTGGAATTCGCCGAGAAGAACCAGATCCCCGTCGCCAAAGACAAGCGCGGCGAAGCGCCCTTCTCGGTCGATGCGAACCTGTTGCACACCTCCTCCGAAGGCAAGGTTCTCGAAGATCCCGCCGTGGCCGCGCCCGACTACGTCTACCAACGCACTGTCGCGCCCGAAGATGCGCCGAACGAGCCGGAATTCATCGAGGTCGGCTTTGAGCGCGGTGACGCCGTGTCGATCAATGGCGAGGCAATGAGCCCCGCGACGATCCTGACCAAGCTGAACGAACTGGGCGGCAAACACGGCATTGGCCGTCTTGATTTTGTCGAGAACCGCTTTGTCGGTATGAAATCGCGTGGCATCTATGAAACCCCTGGCGGCACGGTGCTCCTCGAGGCGCACCGCGGGATCGAACAAATCACGCTGGACAGCGGTGCGGGCCATCTCAAAGACAGCCTGATGCCCCGCTATGCCGAGTTGATCTATAACGGCTTTTGGTTCTCGCCAGAGCGCGAAATGCTGCAAGCCGCGATCGACAAGAGTCAAGAACACGTCACCGGCACCGTCCGCGTGAAGCTCTACAAAGGCGCGGCAACCACCGTTGGCCGCTGGTCCGATCACTCGCTCTATTCCGAAGCCCATGTGACCTTCGAGGATGACGCGGGTGCCTATGACCAAAAAGACGCGGCAGGCTTCATCCAATTGAACGCTTTGCGGCTCAAACTGCTCGGCGCGCGCAATCGTCGCCTCAAGGGCTAGGATTACGCCGAATTAGAGACTGATTAGCCCCTCGCATGATCCATGCGGGGGGCTTTTTTGTTTTCCGCATGGCGGTAAACTCCACTCACCTTAGCGTGACATGAGTGACATGGGGATTGGCAGGGCGGCCCGCGTCGCGCCACAGTCGGGAAAACATGTTCCAACCCGCGCGGAGGTGCGCCATGCCAAACGTTCTAGACCACATCAAACCCCTCGCTTTATCCGCTCTGATCGGATTGGCTCTCTTGCTACAATGCACCCGTGCCCACGCAGCCGGAAGCGAAACGCTCATCGTTGCGGGCGGCTGTTTCTGGTGCGTCGAAAGCGATTTTGAAAGCGTCAAAGGCGTGAAATCCGCGGTATCGGGCTATACGGGCGGCACCACCGATAACCCGACCTACAAACAGGTCGGGCGCGGCGGCACCGGTCACTATGAGGCGGTAAAGATCACCTTTGATCCTGCGCAGGTCAGCCGAGAAAAACTCCTCGGGCTGTTCTTCCGCTCGATTGACCCGACCGACGCTGGTGGTCAGTTCTGTGACCGCGGCGAACCCTATCGCACGGCTATTTTCGTCTCTAATCCCGCAGAAAAGGCCCTTGCCGATGCTGCCAAGGCTGAGGCTCAATCCGCACTTGGCAAGAAAATTGTCACGCCCATCCTCGATGCGAAAACCTTTTATAACGCCGAAGGCTATCATCAGGACTACTACAAGGGCGACAATCTGGTCGTGACCCGCTTCGGACCGATCAAACAATCCAAAGCCTACAAGAAATACCGCGAAGGCTGTGGCCGCGATGCGCGCGTCAAACAGCTTTGGGGCAGCGCTGCACCCTTCGTCGGTCACTGAGCGTTTAGAAACGCATCGACCTCTGCTCGGGCGGGGATCGCATCTGCGGTTCCCGCCCGTGTCACCTTCAAACCCGCTGCCACCGAGGCCAAACGCATCGCATCGTTCGGCTCCATCCCTTCGGACAGGCCCGTTGCGAGATAGCCCGCAAATGTATCGCCCGCGCCCGTGGTGTCCTTGGTCGCGACCTTCATTGCGGGCACCGTAAACGTCGCCCCGCCCCGCGTTTCCCATATCGCGCCTTTGGCGCCTCGGGTGGTGACCATGTCCGCCGTCCGAATCGGCCCTTCGGGCAGGCCCATGGCGCGCCGCAGCTCGCGCGCCTCGCCCTCATTGACCAACAGCAGCGATATGAACGGTACGATCTCACGCACAGCACCCGCGTCAAAAGGCGCAGCGGAATAGATAACAAATAGACCCTGTTCCTGCGCAACTCGCGCTGCGTCAGTGGTTAGATTGGTTTCGTTTTGCAGCAACAACACATCACCAGCCTCGGCCTGCGCCAAAGCCGCCTCAAGCTGCGCGAGCGATAAGGCGCGATTGGCTCCTGCGAAAATGACGATGGAGTTCTCGCCGCCCTCCTCAACATTGATAATCGCATGGCCCGACGGCACATCCAGCGTCGCCACATGCGTGCAATCTACGCCAAGCTCGACCATACGCGCGCGCATCCACACACCATCCGGCCCGACAGCCCCGATATGCACCACCCGCGCACCCGCGCGCGCGGCCGCCACCGATTGGTTCGCGCCTTTGCCGCCAAGCCCGGTGGAATAGTCACTGCAGGCCAATGTTTCCCCCGGCTGCGGCAAACGCGGCAGCCGGTAGAAATGATCGGCATTGATCGAGCCAAAGGTGAAAATGGTCATCCGCGTCCCCCTACGGGATCAGCCGACCTTGCACGCCGCCAAAACCGCCATATTCAAAATGTCATTCACCGTCGAGTTAGACGAGCAAATCTGGATCGAAGCGTCAACACCGGCGAGAATCGGGCCAATCACCGTCGCGCCGCCCATCTCTTGCATCAGCTTGACCGAGATCGAGGCCGAGTGCCGCGCCGGGACCACAAGGATGTTCGCAGGTCCTGTCAGGCGCGAGAAGGGATAGGCCTCTTGCGCTTTGACGTTCAACGCCACATCGACGGTCATCTCGCCTTCGAACTCGAAATCAACGCCGCGCTGTTCGAGAACTTGGGGCGCAATGTGCATTTTATGCGCCCGCTCCGACACCGGATATCCAAAGGTCGAAAAACTTACAAAGGCCACACGCGGCTCAAGCCCGAGGTGGCGCGCTACATCCGCCGAGCGCTCGGCAATCGTCGCCAGATCGTTCTCGTCCGGCCACTCGTGAACCAGCGTATCAGAGATCAACACGATGCGGCCATTATGCAGCAAGGCGGTGACGCCCGCCGCGCCTTGGTGCGCCTCGGCGTCGAACACATGGTTGATCCGCTCAAGCACATGCGCCGATTTACGCGTCGCACCCGTGACCAAGCCGTCGCCATGCCCATGCGCAAGCATCAGGGCCGAAAACACGTGGCGGTCGCGCGCCGCCAAACGGTGGATGTCGTGGCGGTCATAGCCTTTGCGCTGCAGCCGTTCGTACAGGAAATCCTTGTATTGCGCCAAGTGGCGGGTATTCGCGGCATTGACGATTTCCAACTCGCGCACCGCTTCGGGCAAACCGACAGCGGCGAGCTTTTCCTTCACATCGGCCTCGCGCCCGATCACCAAAGCCTTGCCCAACCCAGAGCGTTGGTATTGCACCGCCGCACGCAACACCCGCGGATCGTCGCCTTCGGCAAAAATCATCCGCGCCTGTGCATTGCGGGCACGGGCGTGAATGCCCTGCAAGATCGAAGCCGTCGGATCCATCCGCGATTTGAGCGAAATCTCATAGGCTTCCATGTCAATAATCGGACGCCGCGCGGCGCCCGTCTGCATCCCTGCCTTCGCCACGGCGGGCGGAATGCGGTAGATAAGCCGCGGGTCAAACGGCGTCGGGATAATATAGTCGCGCCCGAAGGACAGCGCACGCCCGTAAGCCATGGCGACTTCGTCCGGCACATCCTCGCGCGCCAGCTCCGCCAAGGCTTCGGCACAGGCGATCTTCATCTCGTCGTTGATCGCACGGGCATGGATGTCGAGCGCCCCGCGGAACAGGTAGGGAAAACCGAGCACATTGTTCACTTGGTTCGGGTAATCCGAACGGCCCGTGGCGACAATCGCGTCGGCGCGCACGGCATGGGCCTCTTCGGGTGTGATCTCTGGATCGGGGTTGGCCATGGCGAAAATGACCGGATTATCAGCCATGCTTTCGACCATCGCAGGGGTCACGGCCCCCTTGACCGACACGCCAAGGAACACATCCGCGTCCTTCATGGCCTCTTCCAAAGTGCGCGCATCGGTCACCGCCGCATGGGCCGATTTCCATTGGTTCATGCCCTCGGTGCGACCTTGGTAGATCACGCCTTTGGTGTCGCACATGATGCAATTGTCATGCTTGGCACCCATGGATTTCAAAAGCTCAAGGCAGGCAATCCCCGCCGCGCCCGCACCGTTCAACACGATGCGCACGTCCTCGATTTTCTTGCCCGATATATGCAGCGCGTTGATCAAACCCGCCGCGCAAATCACCGCTGTGCCGTGTTGGTCATCGTGGAAGACGGGGATGTCCATTTCTTCCTTGAGCCGCTGCTCGATGATGAAACACTCGGGCGCTTTGATGTCCTCAAGGTTGATACCCCCGAACGTCGGACCCATCAATTTGATCGCCGCGATCAAGGCTTCCGGGTCTTCGCTGTCCAATTCGATATCGATCGAATTCACATCCGCAAAGCGTTTGAACAAAACCGCCTTGCCCTCCATCACCGGTTTCGATCCCAGCGCACCAAGATTGCCAAGACCCAAAACCGCCGTGCCGTTCGAAATCACCGCGACGAGGTTGCCCTTGTTGGTGTAATCATAGGCCGTTTCAGGATTGGCCGCGATCGCCTCGCAGGGCACCGCAACACCTGGAGAATAGGCAAGAGAAAGATCGCGCTGCGTGCTCATCGGCACGGTTGCGCTGATCTCGAATTTGCCTGGGGTCGGCTCTAGGTGAAAGGCAAGCGCCTCTTCTGCGGTAACTTTATTCTTCGACATTGCGGCTCTGTTCCTATCTGGGCTTGCGCCTTCTACACGGCAACGCGCCGCGCCTCAACAACTTCGCGCTTTTGCCTTTCGCGTCGCCGCGCGGGCGTTTAGGTTTCGGCGCAAGATGTGATGGGGGACGGGCGTGAATACCGCAGCAGTTACGCCAATGATGGCGCAATATCTGGAGATCAAGGAACGGCACAGCGATGCGCTGCTGTTCTACCGGATGGGTGATTTCTACGAGATGTTTTTCGACGATGCCGTGGCTGCCGCCGAAGCGCTCGACATCGCATTGACCAAACGCGGCAAACATCTGGGCGAAGATATCGCCATGTGCGGCGTGCCGGTGCATTCCGCCGAAGGTTATCTTTTGTCCCTCATCCGCAAGGGATTTCGGGTCGCCATCGCAGAGCAAATGGAAGATCCCGCCGAAGCCAAAAAGCGCGGTAGCAAATCCGTCGTCAAACGCGATGTGGTGCGCTTGGTCACGCCCGGCACCTTGACCGAAGAAAGCCTCTTGGAAGCGCGGCGACACAATTATCTCGCCGCGCTCGCCGTCGTGCGAGACGAGGCCGCTCTGGCTTGGGTCGATATCTCTACCGGCGCATTTCACGCCGCCGCGCTGCCGCTTATGCGGGTCGGGCCCGAACTTGCACGGCTTATGCCCTCCGAGCTGTTGATCAACGAGGCCGTTGAGGGCGATTTGGCCGAAACAGTCTCTGAATCGGGCGCGGCCATCACGCCCATCTCTCGCGCATCATTCGATAGCACCAGCGGCGAAAAACGCATTACATCGCTTTTCGGTGTCGGCTCGCTCGAGGCTTACGGCCAGTTTTCGCGCGCCGAAATCTCGGCAATGGGAGCAATCGTCGATTATCTCGACCTGACCCAAAAAGGCAAACTTCCGCTGCTGCGCCCGCCCGTGCGCGAAGCCGAAGGCCGAATGATGCAAATCGATGCGGCGACTCGGCGCAATCTGGAGCTGACCCATGCCCTGTCCGGCGGGCGCGCCGGATCGCTTCTGGCGGCCATTGACCGCACGGTAACATCGGGCGGTGCGCGCCTTCTGGAGCGCAGGTTGTCGTCACCCTCGCGCGTACTCGACACCATCACCGCGCGCCACGATGCGGTGGGTTTTGCGCTGGAACAGTCTCGTATTTGTGCCGATTTGCGCGATAGTTTGCGCAGGGTTCCCGACCTTGATCGCGCTCTGTCACGGCTGGCGCTGGACCGCGGCGGCCCGCGCGATCTGGCGTCCATCCGCAACGGGCTTGAACAAGCCGAAATGATTGTCGCCAACCTTACCGGCGCGGCCTTGCCTCAATTGCTGAACGAGGCCGCGCAGGATTTGACGGGTCACGAGACTCTGATCGATCTGCTCGGGCAGTCCCTGATCGCAGAACCGCCGCTGCTCGCCCGTGATGGCGGGTTTATCGCCGAAGGCTTTGACGAAGAACTCGACGAATGCCGAAAACTGCGCGACGAGGGCCGCAGCGTGATCGCCCGAATGCAAACCGAATATGCCGAGCAAACCGGCATTTCCTCGCTCAAGATCAAACACAACAATGTGCTTGGCTATTTTGTCGAGGTGACTGCCACCCATGCCGACAAAATGCACGCCGAGCCCCTGTCCTTGAGCTTCAAGCACCGCCAAACGACGGCCAATCAGGTGCGCTTTACCACGCCCGCATTGACCGAGATGGAAACCAAGATTTTGAACGCCGGCGGGCGGGCGCTCGAGATCGAAAAGCGTCTCTATTCCGGCCTAAGGGAGGCGGTTTTGGATCAGGCCGCGCTAATCAATGCTACCGCGCGCGCGCTGTCGGAGTTCGACCTCGCCGCGGCACTGGCCGACCTCGCGCAGGGCGAAAACTGGTGCAGGCCGCAGATGGACGCATCGCGCGATCTGGTGATCGAAGGCGGGCGTCATCCGGTTGTTGAGCAATCCCTGCGCGCCCAAGGCGGCGCTCCCTTTGTTGCCAATGATGCCGACCTGATCCATGGCGGCGATGGCGCGCATATCTGGCTTCTGACCGGCCCGAACATGGCCGGTAAATCGACCTACCTGCGGCAGAACGCTTTGATCGCGCTTCTTGCGCAAATGGGCAGCTTTGTTCCCGCGCGCAGCGCCCGCATCGGGATGGTCAGCCAGCTTTTCAGCCGCGTCGGCGCATCAGATGATCTGGCGCGAGGGCGCTCGACCTTTATGGTCGAAATGGTCGAAACCGCCGCAATTTTGAACCAAGCAGACGACCGCGCCCTTGTTATCCTTGATGAGATCGGGCGCGGCACCGCGACTTATGACGGATTGTCGATTGCATGGGCGACGCTGGAACACCTGCATGACGCAAACAAATGCCGCGCATTTTTCGCCACGCACTACCACGAGATGACGGCGCTTTCGGCGAAACTGGCGGGCGTCGAAAATGCGACAGTGACGGTCAAGGAATGGGAGGGCGACGTCATCTTCCTGCACGAAGTGGTCAAAGGCGCGGCGGATCGCAGCTATGGTGTGCAGGTCGCGAAATTGGCCGGATTGCCCGAAAGCGTCGTCGCGAGGGCGCGCGTGGTTTTGGATGCTCTGGAGAAAGGCGAGCGCGAAGGCGGCGGGGCGAAACGCGCCGTCATTGATGACCTGCCGCTTTTCTCTGTTGCGCCGCCCCCACCGCCGCCCGCCGCCAAAGGCCCGTCAGAGCTCGAAAAGCGTCTCGCACAGATGCACCCCGACGAGATGAGCCCGCGCGAGGCGCTGCAAATGCTCTATGAATTGAAAGAGGCAGCAGACGTGGAATAGAGACTACCGCGCCCCAAAACAGCCAAAACGCCCGCGCCTCATACTGAGAGCGGGCGTTTCACGTTGAACATCGTGCGCCGATTTAGGCTGGGGTCGACGACACCCCGACCTGCGCGGGGCGCAGCAAACGATCATGTAGCATGAACCCTTCGGCTGCGACTTGAATAATGTCGCCCGCTTTGGTGCCAGGAACCGGCGCCTCGAACATCGCCTGATGGATTTGCGGATCGAAGGCATCGCCCACCACCGGCGAGATCGGCACAATACCGTGCTTTTTGAACACCGAAATCAATTCACGCTGAGTCAACTCTACACCTTCAAGCAATGCCGCAGAAACGGCGCGTTGCTCGTCGGTCGCCGCCTCAAGCGCGCGCTTCATATTGTCATAGACCGGCAGCAAGTCGCGGGCCAATTTGGAGCCGCCATAATTTTCGGCCTCGCGGCGATCTTTATCCGACCGCTTGCGTGCATTCTCGGCATCGGCCAAGGCGCGCATAAAGCGATTCTTATATTCGTCCCGCTCTGCGCGCAGCTCGTCAAGTTCAAGCGCCTCATCATCGACTTCTTCCATTTCCTCGGCATAAGCCTCGGCTTCGGCGTCATCAATATCGTCCAGAAAATCGTCGTTCTTTGGCTCTGCCATCTTCTCTACCTTTAACCGCGGTCGGAGAGGATCTTTCCAACCAGCTGCGCCGTGTAATCTACAATCGGCACAATCCGTCCATAGTTCAGGCGCGTTGGGCCGATAACCCCGACCGCACCGATGATCTTTCGATCAGCGTTCATATATGGACTCACCACCAAAGAGGAACCCGAAAGTGAAAAAAGTTTGTTCTCGGAACCGATAAAAATGCGCACACCTTCGCCCTCGTCGGTCAATTCGAGGAATTCGGCAATATCGCGTTTGCGTTCTAGGTCGTCGAAGAGGGTGCGAATGCGCTCGACGTCTTCGTCGCTGCCCTCGCGATCCAAAAGGTTCGACCGCCCCCGCACGATGAGCCGCTCATTGCGTTCGCCCGCATTCTCCCAAACCGCAAGGCCCGATTCGATCATATCATGCGCCAGTCGGTCGATCTCTTGACGGCGCGCGGCAATCTCCTTGGCAATCACCGGCTGCAAATCGCCAAGCGTGCGCCCGCCGACGATGGCATTGAGAAAATTCGCCGCCTCGCGCATCGAGCTGGGCGTTTGACCAGGGGGCGGGGAAAACAGCCGGTTTTCGACATGACCGTCGGCAAAGACCAAAACCACCAAGGCGCGGTCTTGGGCCAGCGAGACAAATTCAATGTGCCGGATCGGGGCTTCGTGCTTTGGGGTCAAAACCAAAGACGCCCCATGGGTGACCCCCGACAATGCGGTGCTGACGCGGTCAAGCAATCCGGCGACATCAGAGCGCGTATCCCCCAAGGTCTCGTCAATCTTGCGTCGGTCATCGCTCTCCAGATCACCCACCTCGAGCAAGCCGTCGACAAACATCCGAAGCCCCTGCTGTGTCGGAACGCGCCCGGCAGAGACATGCGGGCTGTCCAGCAAACCCAGATACTCGAGGTCTTGCATCACATTGCGGATCGTCGCCGCCGAAACCTTTTCGCTTAAGGTGCGAGTCAATGTCCGGCTGCCGACTGGCCCGCCGCTTTCAAGATAGCCCTCGACCACGCGGCGAAACACCTCGCGCGAGCGGTCGTTCATTTGATCGAATATGCCCGTTTTGTCCGTCATATGGCCCTCTGTGCTCCCCATCATTAAAGATGACCGTAGCGAAAGGTCAATCGGGGTTGCTTTTGCGCCTTGGCCCCTTGTATCCCCTGCATAACAGCAAAGGGGAATAACCATGCGGCCTTCGGGAAGAAACCTAGACCAAATGCGCGACGTGTCCATTGAAACCGGCGTGACCAAACATGCCGAAGGGTCTTGCATGATCCGCATGGGCGACACGCATGTGCTTTGCACCGCGACGATCGAAGACCGCGTGCCGCCGTTTATCAAAGGCTCCGGCCTTGGTTGGGTCACCGCCGAATACGGTATGTTGCCGCGCTCGACCACCAGCCGGATGCGCCGCGAAGCCGCCGCCGGAAAACAGGGCGGCCGCACTGTCGAAATCCAGCGCCTGATCGGTCGCTCCTTGCGCGCGGGCGTCGACCGTGTGGCTTTGGGCGAGCGCCAAATCACCGTCGATTGCGACGTGATCCAAGCGGACGGCGGCACCCGCTGCGCGTCGATCACGGGCGGCTGGGTCGCGCTGCGCCTCGCGGTCAACAAGCTGATGAAAACCGGCGCCGTGATCTCCGATCCTTTGGTCGATCCGGTCGCGGCGGTTTCTTGCGGCATCTATGCAGGTCAACCCGTGCTCGACCTTGACTATCCCGAAGACAGCGAAGCGGGCGTCGATGGTAATTTCATCATGACCGGCACCAAGAAATTGATCGAAGTTCAAATGTCTGCCGAAGGATCGACCTATTCGCGCGACCAGATGAACCAACTGATGGATCTCGCGGAAAAAGGCGTGACCGAATTGGTCGCCGCGCAAAAGGCCGCCGCCAGTGCGTAAATTCGACGGCAAAAAGCTCCTCGTTGCGACCCACAACAAGGGCAAGCTGGCGGAGATCATCGATCTGCTGGCGCCCTTCGGGATAGAGGTCATCGGTGCAGGCGACATGAACCTGCCAGAACCCGAAGAGACCGAAACCACATTCGTCGGCAATGCGCGGATCAAGGCCCACGCCGCGGCTCAGGCCACCGGCCTTCCGGCCCTCTCCGACGACAGCGGTATCGAAATCGACGCTTTGGACGGCGCACCTGGCGTATATACCGCCGATTGGGCCGAAACAGAGACTGGTCGCGATTTCATCATGGCGATGACCAAGACCCACGACAAGCTGCGCGAAACCGGCAAACCCCAACCTTGGACCGGTCGGTTTTGCTCGACCTTGGTGCTCGCATGGCCCGATGGGCATGACGAGGTGTTCCCTGGAAAAATGGAAGGCCAAGTCACTTGGCCGATGCGCGGCGATAACGGGCATGGATATGACCCGATCTTCATTCCTGATGGCTATGAGGTGACCTTCGCCGAAATGCCCTCTGAGCAAAAGAACCGGATCAGCCATCGCGCCGACGCCTTTGCCAAACTTGTCGCGGGCTGTTTTGAGTGAAGATTGGCGAAACGGGGGCTTTGGCCTCTATTTGCATTGGCCCTTTTGCCAATCGAAATGCCCCTATTGTGACTTCAACAGCCATGTTTCGCGCGAGATTGATCAATCACGCTGGCTTTCGGCCTACCTGAGGGAAATAGACAGATACGCGGCACAAACCAAAGGCCGCGTATTGACCTCGGTCTTTTTTGGCGGCGGCACGCCCAGCCTGATGAACCCCGATAGCGTGGCCGCCATCATCGAGCGCATCAAATCGCATTGGCCCACAGCCAATGACTTCGAAATCACCCTCGAAGCCAACCCCGGCTCGGTCGAGGCAGGCCGCTTTGCCGCCTATGCCGAGGGGGGGGTAAGCCGCGTTTCGATGGGAATTCAGTCTCTAAATAACCGTGATCTGCAAAAATTGGGCCGCTTACATACTGCAGAGGAGGCATATGCCGCCTTTGACATCGCGCGTGCCCACTTTGACCGAATAAGCTTTGATTTGATCTATGCGCGTCAAGACCAGACCCTGTCAGACTGGCGCAGCGAGCTGTCGCAAGCGTTGCGCCTCGCGGTGGATCACCTTTCGCTCTACCAACTGACAATCGAGGAAGGCACCGCATTTGGAGACCGATATGCTCTGGGAAAACTGCGCGGTCTTCCTGCAGATTCGACCGCGGCCGATATGTATAAAGCCACGCAGGACATCTGCGGCGAAGCCGGTTTAAGCGCATACGAAGTCTCTAACCATGCCAAAGACGGCGCCGCATCGCGCCACAACATGATCTACTGGCGCTATGGGGATTTCATCGGGATCGGACCCGGGGCACACGGACGGTTGACCGCTGGTGGCGCGCGCTACGCAACAAGCACGGTTCACAATCCTGCAATATGGCTCGCCCAAGCCGAGGATCACCACGGCGAGCAAGCCCGCAACATCATTGCCCCGCTCGATCAGGCGGGTGAATATTTGATGATGGGTCTGCGCCTCACGGAAGGCATCGACACAGAGCGCTACGCCGCCCTCGCCGGACAGCCGCTCGACGCGGAAAGCTTGCAGCACCTAGACGAAATCGGCATGATCGAAGCGCAGGGCACAAACTTGCGAACCACCCGCGAAGGCCGGTTGGTGCTCAACGCAATCCTCGAGAAACTACTGGCGGGCTGAGCAATGCGACTGATTTGGATGATCTGCGGCCTGCTCAGCTTGGGAACCGGTATCGCAGGCATCATTCTACCGCTGGTTCCGACCGTCCCGCTTTTTCTTCTCGCCGCATTTTGCTTTGCGCGCTCATCCGAGCGGCTCCACTTTTGGCTACTCAATCACCCAAAATTCGGCCCGCCAATCCACGATTGGCAGGCACACGGCGCAATCTCGATAGGCGCAAAAAGATTGGCCACATTGTCTATTGCGCTGACCTTCGGCCTATCTGTGGTGCTCAAGCTGAAACTTTTAATCCTGTTGATTCAGGCAATTACGCTATGTGCCGTGCTGGTTTTCATTTGGTCGCGCCCTAGCGCGTAAAGCTCAGGATGCGGCAAAGCTCGTCCAGCTCCTCCAAGGTTTCATACTTAATCGTAATCTGCCCCGCATCCTGACCCGCCTTGTGATCAACACTCACCTTCATTTTCAGCGCGGCCGACAGGTCCCCCTCTAAGGCCCGCGTATCGGCATCCTTTTCTATACGATCCGACGGCCCTTTGGCCGCGCGTTCGCCGATCTTTGGAGCACTTTCGCGCTTTGCCAACCGCTCTGTATCACGCACCGAAAGGCCATTCTTGATTACCGTCTTCGCCAATCCCACTGGATCATCCGAGGTGATCAGCGCACGCGCGTGCCCCGTGGAGAGCGCGCCATCGCGCAAATATTCCAGGACCTCTTCGGGCAATTGCAAGAGCCGCATAAGGTTCGCAAGATAGCTTCGGCTTTTCCCGAGCGCCTGCGCCAGTTGTTCTTGGGTATGACCGAATTTGTCCATCAACTGACGATAGCCCATCGCCTCTTCCACCGGGTTGAGGTCGGCGCGCTGGATATTTTCGATGATCGCGATCTCGAGAACTTCGGTATCGTCAAATTCACGCACAAGCACCGGAATACGGTGTAGCTGCGCCATCTGCGCCGCGCGCCAACGCCGCTCACCGGCCACGATCTCATACTCGCCGCTGTTATTTGGACGCGGACGCACGATCAGAGGCTGGATGATACCCTTCTCTTTGATCGAAGCGGCCAGTTCGTCCAGCTGTTCGGGGGTGAAGCTGCGGCGCGGCTGATCAGGATTTGGCACAACCTTCTCGATTGGGACCATCATATCAGGCGCCTCACGACCACCAGATTGGGTGGTCGCTGTCTGTTCAACCGCTACATCTGCCATCAGGGCCGACAACCCTCGGCCCAAACCGCGGTTTTTTCTTGTCTTGTCCGTCATTGTATCCCCCTTACACCGCGACCGCCGCGTGCTGCTCTAGCAACTCGACCGCAAGCGCCCGATACGCCGCGGCCCCCTTTGAATTCGAATCGTAGCTCAACACCGGAATTGAGTATGACGGCGCCTCACTAACTCGAACATTTCGCGGGATTATTGTTTTGAAAACCAAATCACCCAAGTTATCCCGAGCATCCATTTCGACCTGTTGTGACAACCGGTTTCGAGAATCATACATCGTCAAGACGACGCCCTCTATGCGCAGCGCTGGATTGGCAGCCTCTCGCACCTCTCGAATGGTCAACATCAACTGAGACAACCCTTCCAAGGCAAAAAATTCGCTCTGCAGAGGCACCAAAATGGAATGCGCTGCGACCATCGCATTTACCGTCAACAAATTGAGCGATGGAGGACAGTCGATCAGAATATAGTCAAAATCGAACGCATCCATGGCCGTTTGGCGCAATGCATCATGCAAAAGAAAGCTACGCTTTTCGTTTGATATCAATTCGATATCAGCCGAGCTCAGATCAACCGTCGCAGGAATAATAAAAAGACCTTCGCTGCTTGTCGGCAGAACCACCTCATCAAGTGGCACATCCTCGAGAAGCAACTCATAGGTCGTGTAATCGCGTGCCTCCGGATCGATCCCAAGGCCGGTAGAGGCATTCCCCTGCGGATCGAGATCGATCACCAGAACGCGCTTACCTTGCTCGGCCAATGCAGCGCTCAAGTTGATGGTGGTCGTCGTCTTTCCTACGCCACCTTTTTGATTGGCGACAGCAATAATGCGAGGGCCTGCAGGGCGGGACGGATCAGACACGTTTTATTTCTCCGATTCGCAAGATGACAGCGCCAGCTTCTGTTTTGCTTGGTATAGCCTCATGTTCAAAATGCCATTGTTCTCGGGCCTCTGCCACCTCTTTTTCCCAACTCCTGCCTTTTGGAAACAAACACAGCCCGGTCGGCGCAAGGTGACGTTCAGCATGACCCAAAAGCGCCGCCAGGTCAGCAAGAGCGCGCGCCGAAACAAGATCAGCAGATTGTGGTGGCGAAAGCTCGATACGTTGCGAAATAATCTCTGCTGATGCACCCGTTTCTCGCAGGGCAGAGCGCAAAAATGCGCATTTTCTCTGATCGCTCTCGATCAGGGTCACCTTGTCGAGGCCAATCTCATCACGCATGATTGCCAAAACAACACCCGGAAAGCCGCCACCACTTCCCAAGTCCACCAAATGACCCCTCGCTCCCAACGCAATCTGTGCGACTTGAACAGAATCCCGGATATGGCGCTCCCATAAATTTTCCAATGAGGCCTTGGAAACAAGGTTGATCTTTGGATTCCACTTAATCAAGAGCGTCGCAAAATGCTCTAACCGCTCAATTGTTTCACGTGAAACATCACTTCCCTCAATCATGCACTTTGGCTCCGCTTCGCCTGTCGGATTTTAGAGAGAAGCAAGGTTAGCGCCGCAGGAGTTATCCCCTCCATTCGCGCGGCTTGCGCCAAATTTGACGGCCTGAGACGATCAAGCTTTACTTTTTGCTCGGTTGTAAGGCCCTCAACGTTCAAAAAATCAAAGTCTTCGGGAATGATGTGCGCTTCGTCTCGCCGCATCGCCTCCACATCGCGCTGTTGTCGTTCAATATAATGGGCGTAGATCGCGTCTTTTTCCAGCTGCCCGCTGACCTCTCGATCGATATCCTCTAAACCTGGGTCGAGAGAACGCAATGTAGCGAAATCAACACTGGGCAAAGACAGCAATTCAAACCCCGTCCTGCGCGCGCCATCTTGTGTCAGCGCGACCCCAACCGCGCTAAGTTCTTTCGCGGTATAGGTTTTCTCGGAAATTCGCTGCCGAGCAAACTTCAAGCGAGAGTGCTTATCCTCGAACACCGCCCGACGCTCGACACTGGCGCAGCCCAACGCGATCGCGATCGGGGTAAGTCTTTGGTCAGCGTTATCGGCACGCAGGGAAAGCCTGAACTCGGCCCGTGACGTAAACATCCGGTACGGCTCGGTCACTCCGCGAGATATAAGGTCATCGATCATCACGCCGATGTAGCTGTCAGCGCGACTAAACTGAAAAGGCTCACGCCCAGCCGACGCCAAGGCCGCGTTAATACCAGCAGCCAGACCCTGCGCCGCCGCCTCTTCATATCCTGTGGTCCCGTTTATTTGCCCTGCAAGAAATAGACCAAGCACGGACTTTACCCGCAACGTCGCGTCCAGAGCCCTCGGATCGACGTAATCATATTCGATCGCGTAACCAGGCTGCAAAATTTTTGCCCGCTCTAGACCTGCAATCGAACGAATGTAGGCTTCCTGAACATCCTCAGGAAGCGATGTCGAAATTCCGTTGGGATAGACCGTATGATCCTCGAGTCCCTCCGGTTCTAGGAAAATCTGATGTGATTCCTTATCCGCAAACCGCACAATTTTGTCCTCGATGGATGGGCAATAGCGCGGGCCTACACCTGAAATATGCCCACCATACATGGCGGATCGATCAAGATTTCTGCGAATGATCTCATGGGTTTTCGGGTTTGTGTGGGTTATGCCGCACGAAATCTGTCGAGCAAAAGGTGCCCTAGAGAGAAACGAGAACATCGTAGGGTCACCGTCGGCCGGCTGGCTTTCAAGCGAAGACCAATCGATCGTGCGCCCGTCAAGGCGAGGCGGTGTTCCGGTCTTTAGCCGGCCCAGCGGCAGCCCAAACGCATCAATTCTCTCGGCCAGCTTTACAGAGGGTTTATCCCCCATGCGCCCGCCAGGGCGGGACACATCGCCAATATGAATCACGCCGCGCAAAAATGTGCCTGTGGTCAGCACGACGGCAGCGCTAGAGATCTCGCGCCCGCCCTCGAGAATCACGCCGCGCACCGCCCCTTCGCTCATCAGAAAATCAATGGCCTCGCCCTCGATAATCTCTAGGTTTTCCTGCGCCTCGGTAAAGGACAACATCGTTTCGCGGTAAACTTTACGGTCCGCCTGTGTGCGCGGGCCTTGAACAGCGGGGCCCTTTCGACGGTTGAGAAGGCGAAACTGGATGCCCGCGCGATCGGCAACTTTACCCATGACGCCATCCATGGCATCGATTTCGCGCACCAAATGCCCTTTGCCGAGCCCGCCAATCGCAGGATTGCAAGACATAACGCCGATACCATCGCGGCGCAGAGTCAGCAAAGCGGTCCGCGCGCCCATTCGCGCGGACGCGTGTGCTGCTTCGGCGCCCGCGTGGCCCCCCCCGATCACAACAACATCAAAATCAAAATGTTTCACGTGAAACACTCCTCACTTTCCAAGGCAAAAGCTGGAAAAAATTTCATCAAGCAGGTTCTCAACATCTATGCGACCCACCAAAGTTTCAAGGGCACGGATAGCAGTGCGGAGTTCCTCCGCAACGATATCCGTCTCCTCAAAGGAGGAGGAGATATAGCTCTCGGCCAAAGCCAACGATTCGTCGGCTCGCATCATAGCGGACCGATGGCGATTACGGGTGGCAATCCCGACATTCGCTGCGCGCGTTGACAAAATTTCACCCACACGGCGCACCAACTCATCAACGCCCTGCCCTGTCAGACCCGAAATTTTCTCTTCGCCAGCGTTACTCAGATCGCCCTTCGCGCGCAGAACAATATCCCCTTGCTGGGGATCCATCAGCAAAGAGCCGCCTTCCTCTATGAGGAACACTCTCAGATCCGCCGCAGTCGCTCTTTCGCGCGCACGGTCAATCCCGATGGCCTCGACGTGATCCTCGGTTTCGCGCAGCCCCGCGGTATCCAAAAGGGTCACGGGAAGGCCCGCGATATCCATGCGGACCTCGATGATATCGCGGGTTGTTCCGGCGTATTCGGATGTGATTGCCGCATCTCGACCCGCCAGCCGGTTCAAGAGCGTGGATTTTCCGACGTTCGGCGCGCCGACAATTGCCACCTCAAACCCGCTTCGGATGCGCTCCGCTGCTTCAACACCGGAAATCTCTGCCGCCATTGAGCCGCGCACATCGAGCAACAGTCCGGTAACCTCCGGCGACACATCAACCGGCACATCCTCATCGGCAAAATCAATCGTCGCTTCGATCAAGGCCGCCGCGCGGATCAGATCGCGCCGCCAAACTTCGGCTTTCGACCCTAATTCACCTGAAAGCACGCGAAACGCCTGTTTCCGCTGTGCCTCCGTTTCGGCATCGATCAAATCCGCGAGGCCCTCGACTTGCGCCAAGTCCAACTGTCCAGAGGTCAACGCGCGACGCGTAAACTCTCCAGGTTCGGCCATACGCAGTTGCGGCATATCAGACAAAACCCGCAGCACCTGAGAAATCACCGCGACAGATCCGTGTAGCTGCAGCTCGACGACCTGCTCGCCGGTAAAGCTGGCCCCCTTCTCAAAACACAAAACAAGCGCCTCATCCAAGATCATCCCATCTTGGTCCATCAGGCGTCTAAGCCCAGCAACGCGTGTTTTTGGCAAATCGCCAGCCAAAGCCCGTCCCGCCGCAAAGGCGTGAGGGCCGGAAATACGGATCACCGCAACGCCCGCCTTGCCCGCCGAAGTTGCCAAGGCGAAGATCGTGTCCATAGTAATAACCTACTGTTTTCGTTAGAAAATCAGGTATTCATCGAGTCGAAGAAGTCAGAGTTGGTCTTGGTCTGCTTCAACTTCGAAATCAGGAACTCAATGGCATCTGTCGTGCCCATCGGATTGAGGATCCGGCGCAAAACAAAGGTTTTCTGCAGATCGATTTTGTCGACAAGCAAGTCTTCCTTACGCGTGCCCGATTTCAAGATATCCATCGCAGGGAAGACCCGTTTATCGGCAACCTTGCGATCCAGAACGATCTCGGAGTTGCCCGTGCCTTTGAACTCTTCAAAGATGACCTCATCCATACGCGATCCCGTATCGATCAAGGCCGTCGCGATAATCGTAAGCGAGCCGCCCTCTTCGATGTTGCGTGCAGCGCCAAAGAAGCGCTTGGGGCGCTGCAGGGCGTTCGCATCGACACCGCCGGTCAGAACCTTGCCCGAGGACGGCACAACCGTGTTGAAGGCGCGGCCAAGGCGTGTGATGGAATCGAGCAAGATCACGACATCGCGCTTATGCTCAACCAGACGCTTCGCCTTCTCGATCACCATTTCGGATACCGCAACGTGGCGTGTCGCAGGCTCATCAAAGGTCGAGGACACCACCTCACCCTTCACAGAGCGTTGCATATCCGTGACCTCTTCGGGGCGCTCGTCGATCAACAACACAATCAAATAGCACTCGGGATGGTTCTGCTCGATCGAATTGGCGATATTTTGCAGCAGCACGGTTTTACCCGTCCGCGGCGGCGCCACGATCAGCGAGCGTTGCCCCTTCCCGATAGGCGCTACCAGATCGATAATCCGTGCCGAGCGATCCTTCACCGTCGGATCTTCGACTTCCATTTTCAGACGCTCGTCGGGGTAAAGCGGCGTAAGGTTGTCAAAAGCGATCTTGTGACGGGCTTTTTCCGGATCTTCGAAATTGATCTGGCTCACGGTTTGAAGGGCGAAATAACGCTCATCCCCGTCAGGCGCGGCCATCAAACCTTCGATTGTGTCGCCCGTGCGCAAAGAATACTGACGGATCATTTCCGGCGAAACATAGATGTCATCGGGACCGGGAAGATAGTTTGCTTCGGGGCTGCGCAAAAATCCAAAACCGTCCTGCAGAACTTCCAACACGCCATCGCCGCCGATTTCCCAATCGTCTTCGGCCATTTCTTTGAGGATCGAGAACATCATCTCGCCCTTGCGCATGGTCGAGGCGTTCTCGATCTCCAGCTCTTCAGCCATCGAGAGCAGGTCTTTAGGGCTCTTGGCTTTGAGGTCCGACAGGTTCAGACGTTCAATGGTGGTTTCATCGCTCATGGACATACCTCAACGCACACACTGCCCGCGCAGTGGATCGTTCTGTTTTGATCTGGAAAAACACGTTGCCCGGACGGGCTGGTTGATCGCTTCATAAAGCCGCCCAAGCTGCGAGTCAACGAAAGCAGTCAGGTTTAGAATTTCACAACCACCGACAAGACAATCACGACCATTAAAAGCGTCGGAACCTCATTCATCATCCGGTAATGTTTTCCGCTCAGGCTATTCTCACCACGTATAAAATCTTTGCGACGCTTGGCCAGCCAGTGATGAAACCATGTCATGATCAAAACCGCCGCCGCCTTCGTCCATGGCCAAACCATCGACCAATCCACGATCCCGGGAGTAAAAACCAACATCAGGCCAAAAATCCAAGTCGCGATCATCGCTGGATTCATGATCACGCGCAAAAGCTTGGTCTCCATCATGGCAAAAATTTCATCCGCCTTCTCGCCAGATGTCACTTGCTCAGTGTGATGCACAAAAAGACGGGGCAGATAGAACAAGCCTGCCATCCATGAAATCACAGACATGATGTGCATCGCCTTGGTCCATGGATAGACCCCTGCCAAAAAATCACCGATCATTTCAAAGCCCCTTTTTGCCATCTCAATATAATAAATAAAGAAAAGAAAAAGGATGATGATTTAGTAGGTAAACGCATTTTCCGTGGATTATTGTGTTCTCCACGGCTTCTCCACATGAGGAGTAAATCCTGTGGTCGATAAGGATAACCAGACCAAATAAGTGCACAAAATATTGAAATTAATAAGTTTTTATTCCAAACATGCTGTGAATAACTCTCTGAGCAAGCATTCAACAACTGATCCATTCACAATGGTTAAGTTATTCTTACCCCTTAGGGAAAATTCCCGCGGCGTCCCGTGAGACGCGGTATCTTTCCCCAGCCGCGCGAGACCTCTAAAAGGATACGCAGACTATTCGTAAATAGTCCGTTAACTCCTCCACGGGGTTATCCACATGGCGCATAGGGCGGGTCTCATAGCATGGTGAAAATAATACTGGCATCCGGTTCATCCATCAGGGCGCAGATGCTGCAAAATGCGAATGTAGCGTTTGAAATAGAAAAGCCGCGCGTGGATGAAGAGATGGTCAAAGCCGCGCTTTTGGCCGAGGGAGCGAAGCCGCGCGATATTGCCGACACATTGGCCGAAATGAAGGCCCGCAAGGTCAGCGAAAAACATCCCGATGCGCTGGTGATCGGCTCCGATCAGGTTTTGGATCATGCGGGCACGCTTTTCTCCAAACCAGCGGACCGCAGCGATGCCGAGGCGCAACTGCGGGCACTATCGGGTCAAAAACATCAACTCCTCTCGGCGGCTGTCATTTGCGAAAACGGAAAGCCCTTGTGGCGCCATATCGGTATTGTTCGGATGCAAATGCGGGATATCTCGCCAAGCTACTTGCAGGGCTATCTTGATCGCAATTGGCATAGCCTGCGCCACTCGGTTGGCGGATATAAGCTTGAAGAAGAGGGTGTGCGCTTGTTTTCCCGAGTGGATGGCGATTATTTTACGGTGCTGGGCATGCCCTTACTTGAAATCCTATCCTACCTGAGCCTGCGCGGCGATTTGGAGACTTGATATGACACGAATCCCGTTGGCCGGCGTGATCGGCAATCCGATCGCCCATTCAAAATCCCCGCAACTGCATCAGCATTGGCTAAAAACCTACGGGTTGCCTGGATTCTATATTCCGATGGATGTGGTGTCGGATGATCTTGAACACGTGCTGAAAACGCTTCCGAAAATGGGGTTTGTGGGGGTCAATATCACCGTTCCGCACAAAGAGCATGTGATGCAGATCGCCGATTTGATTACAGATCGTGCCACTTTGATCGGCGCGGCGAATACGTTGATCTTTCGCAAAGACGGAAAAATTCACGCTGACAACACGGATGGTTACGGGTTCATTGAAAACCTGCGCCAAGGTGCACCGCATTGGGACCCGAAATCCGGACCTGCGGCGGTGCTTGGCGCTGGCGGCGCGGCGCGGGCCGTGGTCGCGGCGCTTTTGGATGTGGGCGTGCCGGAAATATTGATCTCCAACCGCACCAAGGTGCGCGCTGAAAAACTCCAAGATGATTTTGGCAAACGCCTCACGGTCGTGGATTGGGTGCAAGCGGGCAATATGATTGAAGAGGCCAGCCTTGTGGTCAACACGACCTCTCTTGGCATGATGGGCAAACCCGAATTGCGGGTGCCGCTCGACGGGTTGCAAAAATCCGCTGTTGTGACCGATCTGGTATATGCGCCACTGAAAACCCGCCTGTTGCTTGAGGCGGAAAAACAGGGGTGCACCACCGTGGACGGCCTTGGCATGTTGCTTCATCAAGCCGTCCCCGCCTTCGAGCGCTGGTTCGGCCAGCGACCTGAGGTCGACAGCGCCGCGCGCACGGCGGCATTGCGATGATATTTCGCCTCGGTCTGACTGGCTCCATCGGGATGGGCAAATCCACGACGGCGAAAATGTTTGCCGAAGATGGCTGCGCCGTATGGGATGCGGATGCCGCGGTGCACCGGCTTTATGCCAAGGGCGGTTCAGCGGTGGCGCCAATGGGGGCCGTATTTCCGGCTGCGATCATTGATGGTGCCGTATCGCGCGACGCCCTCAAAGAGATCATTGGCGCCGATCCGCAAGCATTAGGTCAGATCGAGGCGATCGTTCACCCTCTGCTTGGCGCGGATCGCGCCGATTTTGCCAAAAATGCTGCCGCCGATATTCTCGTCTACGACATTCCCTTGCTGTTTGAGACTGGCGGCGAAAAGCGTATGGATGCGGTTGCATGTGTCACTGTTTCACCTCAAACCCAACGAGAGCGGGTCATGGCGCGGGGCACGATGACCGAGGCACAGTTCGAGGGCATCCGAGCCAAACAAATGCCCAATGACGAGAAATGCGCCCGAAGCGACTATGTGATCGAAACCGATACGCTTGAGCATGCCCGCGCGCAGGTGCAAGATGTTGTGGCAGATATCAGAAAGCGAATGCGCGATGCGTGAGATTGTCCTCGACACCGAAACCACCGGATTTGAACCCGAAAGCGGCGACCGGATTGTCGAAATCGGCTGTGTCGAGCTTTATAATCACATGCCGACAGGAAACACCTATCATCAATACATCAACCCCGAGCGCAGCATGCCCCAAGGCGCGTTTGAAGTGCACGGGCTTGGCGATGATTTCCTGCGCGATAAACCGGTATTCGCCAAGGTCGGGCAGGCTTTTTTGGACTTTATCGGCGATGCAAGGCTGATCATTCATAACGCCAGTTTCGATATGAAATTCCTCAACGCCGAGCTGAAATGGATGGGATTGCCCACCCTGCCCATGTCTCAGGCGCTTGATACGCTTGCCATTGCGCGTAAAAAATTCCCTGGCTCGCCCGCCTCGCTCGACGCGCTGTGCCGCCGCTTCGGTATCGACAATTCTAACCGCACCTTGCACGGCGCTTTGCTCGATAGCGAAATTCTGGCCGAGGTCTATCTTGAGCTGATCGGTGGGCGGCAGCCGGATTTCGGGCTTGGCGCTGTCCCCCAAGAAAAGCGAAGCGAAGCCCAAGTCAGCAGCGATTGGCGCCCTGTCCCGCGCCCCGCGCCGCTTCCGCCGCGCATCACAGACGAAGAAGCCGCCGCCCATAAAGCCTTTGTCGAGGCGATGGGCGACGGCGCGCTTTGGTCTAAATAGGACCGAAACAGAGACTGTTTCGGCCAAACCCTTAGGACGCTGGCTGCGCCTCTTGCTGGCGGCGTGCGATTTCGGCGCGGTAAAGCTGTACAAAATCGATATTGTCGAGGTTCAAGGGCGGGAAGCCCCCGTCGCGGGTCACGTCCGACACAATGCGGCGCAAGAACGGGAAGGTCAGGCGCGGGCATTCGATCAGCAAAAACGGGTGCATTTGCTCTTCCGGCACGCCCTCGATGTTGAAGACGCCCGCATATTCGATCTCGAGCAAAAACAGCGTGTCTTTGGTGGTTTTATCCGAGGAGGTCACGACCAGCTTGGTCACAACTTCGAACTGGTTCGCCGTATCGCGCGGTTTGGCGTCGAGATTGACCTGCACCTGCACATCGGGCTGCACGTTGCCCTTGCCACCCTTCTGCGCCAGCACGTTTTCGAACGACATGTCGCGAATATACTGGGTCAGGATGTTCATTTTGATCTGGGGCATTTCCGGTGCCGCGCCGTTGCCATTCTCGGCCATCGTGTTCTTCTCCCAAAGGGTTCAACAAATTCGCTACAGCCTTATCAGCTTGGCAAAGCCGCCTCAACCGAAAGGCGTCAGTGTTTGGTCCAACCCGAGGGCGTGTGCGTCGGACGCTTGGGGGGGTCGACTTCGGTGAATTCCACGTCGATCACATCGCCTTGCTCTGGCGCGGGCCGCGCGGGGCCGGATGCGCCCATTTCGAACCGCGCCACGGTGATCCGTTTGCGGGCTTCGCGCATCACGGCGCGCCGGACGGGCGGCAAAAGCAACGAAATGCCCACCGCGTCGGTAAAGAACCCCGGCGTCAACAAAAGAACGCCTGCCACCAAGATCATCGCGCCATGGGCCAAGGGTTCGGTCGGGTCCTGCATTTCGGATAGGGAGCGGCGCACATCGCCCATCGCCAGAGCGCCCTGTTGGCGCATGAGCCGGTGGCCAATCACCGCCGTCAAAAGCACAAGGCCGAGCGTCGGCCATGTTCCGATCAAGCCGCCGACCTGCAAGAACAGCGCGATTTCGATCAAGGGAACGGCAATAAACGCGATCAAAAGCCACATGGGCGGTCTCCTCTTTTGCGCTGCTATGGTGGACTTGGCGGCGCTCAATCCCTACATAGGAGCATGCAGGCAAGGTTTCCATGCCCTGCCCCTAGACGAGGTAACACATGAACGCGCCCATCATTCAGCTTTTGGTCTTGGCAGGTATTGCCATCTTCTTGATTTTGCGACTGAAAAACGTGCTCGGCACGCGTGAAGGCTTTGAAAAGCCGGTTTTGCCGAAAACCGCCGATACCGCATCGCAGCGCCCCGATTTCGAGGTGATCGAAGGCGGGCCGGACCGCGATATCATCGACCACGTTGCCGAAGGCAGCCCTGCCGCCAAAGCATTGGCCGCGATGAAAGCCGCCGAGCCGAGCTTTAACGTGGGCGAATTCTTGCAAGGTGCGCGCGGTGCCTATGAGATGATCTTGATGGGGTTTGAACGCGGTGAGATGGCCGAAATCAAACCCTTCCTCGGCGATGAGGTTTATCAAACCTTTGCCGAGGTCGTCGAAGCGCGCCACGCTCAGGGCCTGACCATCGAGGCCGAGTTTGTCGGTTTGCGCGAAATGTCTCTCGAGGACGCGGTGTTCGAAGAGGCCACGGGCCGCGCGATTTTGGATGTTCGTTTCACCGGTGAATTGACGTCGATCGTGCGCGACAACGAGGGCGACATTATTGAAGGTCGCGACGGCAAGGTCAAACGTCAGCGCGATGTCTGGAGCTTTGAGCGGCACATGGGCGCAGACGATCCCAATTGGATACTCGTCGCGACGGGTGAATGACGTGGCGGGCGTTGGCGGTGGGCCTTGCCTGTGCCGCCTGCGCCTTTTCGACCTTGGATGATGCCGTGGCCGATACCGCGAAACTCACTTATGAATATATCGCCTTCTCCGATCTTGATGGTTGGCCCGAGGATGATCACCTCGCGGCCATAGGGGTGTTTCAACAGACCTGCGATGTGCCGAGCGATCCCGAGTGGAAGAGACTATGCAGTGCGGCCACAACAGCAGCAGATCCGCGCGCCTTCTTTGAGGCGCAGTTTCAGCCAGTGCGCATCACCGACGGGGCGGATGCTCTCTTTACCGGCTATTTCGAGCCCGAAATCAACGGCGCGCGCGCTCGCTCGGATGTTTTTCGCCATCCGGTCTATGCATTGCCGCCCGAAGCAAGCGGCAAACAACCATGGCTGAGCCGGAAAGAGATCGAAGCCAGCGGCGCGCTGCGCGGTCGCGGTTTGGAACTGGCGTGGATTGCCGAGCCGGTCGATCTGTTTTTCCTTCAAGTCCAAGGCTCGGGCCGCATCCGGTTTGAGGACGGCGGCGTTTTGCGTTTGGGGTATGCGGGCAAAAACGGCCATCCTTACCGCTCTATCGGCAAAGAGCTGGTCCGGCGGGGCACCTTTGAGGCCGAGGCGCTCTCTGCGGACGTGATCAAGCAGTGGGTGCGCGCCAACCCGCATGAGGGCGCGCAGCTTTTGTTGCACAATCCGTCCTATGTGTTCTTTCGCGAAGTGACGGATGTGCCCGCCGACCAAGGGCCGGTTGGCGCGATGGGCCGCTCGGTTACGCCTCTGCGCTCCATTGCGGTCGATCCCGATATTACCCCGCTCGGGGCGCCGGTTTGGGTGGACAAGGGGGGGCCGAACCCCATGCGTCGTTTGATGGTTGCCCAAGACACCGGATCGGCGATCAAAGGCGCGCAACGGGCCGACATCTTCTTTGGCACCGGCGAGAGTGCGGGCCTCAATGCCGGTCGTTTGCGCGACGGGGGCCGTATGACTGTGCTCTTGCCCAAGGAAATTGCCGCGGCTTTGATGGCGGAGCGCGCGCAATGAGTCGCCGCAAGTTACGCCCCGATGAGATTGAGCTTTGGGCCCAAGTCGCCGCCACGGCTGAGCGGCTCAACCCTAACCGCCCGAATGACGCGCCCGAACATACGCCGCGCCCCAAGCCAAAGCCGCAAAAGACACACCTCCCGCGCGAGGATTTTTCCATCGGCGCTCATGCGCGGGCCAAGCCGCAGGAGCATACTCTGGTCGCGCCAGTGCGTGACCGCATCGCCAGCGCGCCGCTCAATATGGATAAAAAGACCTTTGCGCGGCTCAAGCGCGGCAAGCTGCGCCCCGAAGGCAAGCTTGATCTGCACGGCATGACCATGGATCAAGCGCATCCGGCTCTGTCGCGCTTTATTCTGTCGTCGCACGCGAGCGGCAAAAGGTTGGTGCTGGTAGTGACCGGCAAGGGCAAACACCGTGATGAGGGCGGCCCGATCCCCGTCCGGCACGGCGTTTTGCGCCATAACGTGCCGCAATGGCTCGCGATGGCGCCGCTATCGTCTTTGGTTTTGCAGATTTCCGAAGCGCATCTCAAACATGGCGGCGGCGGCGCCTACTACATCTATCTACGCCGAAACTAGCGCCGTTTGTGACGCAAAAGGCCCCGCTAATTTCCGTTGGGGTTTGCGATCACCAATGCGGGCGACAAAATCAATTGCGTCGCGTTGCGCACCGTCAGCGCCGTCCCGGGGAGCAATCCTGCCATGCCGGCGCGATCCCTTTGGAAGGCGCTGTCAAGATCGACGGCCCCGTTCAAAAGCGCGATCAGCGTTGGCGAATTGCCGATGGTAAAATGCCCGTCGGCTGTGCTTGCAAATTGGGTCACATCGATGATGGTGACCGGATATTCGGCGATCTCGTCAGGGCTTTCGATATTGCCAAGGCGCTTTGAGCTGCCGTTCAACCGCGCAGACAGACGCAAAGCGCGGTCGCGGTTGGAGACAAAAATCGCAAACGGTTGGGGCAGGGCATTGACGCGGTCGGCTTGGCTGCGAAACAGATCAAGATCAATATCGGGAGAGATCAGAACCACGCCGCTCAACGCCTTTTCCGACCAACCGGGTGTGCCGATTTCGATCTGGCGCAGGGCTTCCATGACCAAAAGCGTGCCCATCGAGTGCCCGACGAGCACGATCCGGCTCGGCCCCGCTTTTTGAACATCGCGCAGCAAGGCCTCCAGCCCGTCGCGCGCGAAAAGCATGCTGTCGCGGTCGTGAGTATAGCCCAAAGGATTGGCCGCAGAGGGCCACGAGTAATGCACCGCTGTTCCGGGCAACTCGATATCATGCATCAACTGGGCAATCCGGTAAGCCCCGTCGGTGTAGCTGTTGTTATAGCCATGCACATAAATCGTGACCTCGCGGTCGCCGCGTGGCCGCGATTTTATCTCCTGCGCGAGGCTGCCTATGAAGGCGTTTTTGCCATCAAAATTGGTCTTACCGGCAAGGGTGAATTCGCGCTGCGGGTTCGGCCGTGTCGATGCCGCGCGGATTTTCCCGGGGATATGTTCCGGCGGGATAGAAACGTCGAGCTGTGCGTAGCTGAGTGTTCTGCTGCGGTCTTTGCCGAAATTGCCATCATCGTTGCGCGCACGCGATGTGGCAACGAACACCGGATAGATCGTGCCGATATTGCGGGCTTCGGGCACCAATGTGGCCAATGTCCGGTCGGCGCACCCCGCGCCCAACAGCAGCAATACAAGAACGGTGATCACGCGCGGCATATCTGTCCCCATCAAAGATGGAGCAAGCATGTAGCAGGACGCGCGCGAATGACCAGAGGTTTAGAGCATATAGCGGCTTACATCCGCCGATTTGGTCAGGCTGCCGAGGTTCTTATCAACAAAATCGGCATCTACGGTGATCCCTTCGCCGCCCCGATCAGGGGCAGAAAAGGACAACTCCTCAAACACGCGCTCTAGCACGGTATAGAGCCGCCGCGCGCCGATGTTCTCGACAGATTGGTTCACCTGTGCGGCAATGCGGGCGAGGGCGGCAATGCCTTCGGGTGTGAAATCCACGCGCACCTCTTCGGTGGCCATCAGAGCGGTATATTGGCGGGTCAGCGCATTGTCGGTTTCGGTCAGAATGCGCACGAAATCTTCCTCGGTCAGGGCGCGCAATTCGACGCGGATCGGCAAGCGCCCTTGCAACTCGGGCAACAGGTCCGATGGCTTGGCAATGTGAAACGCGCCGGAGGCGATGAAGAGAATATGATCGGTTTTCACCGCCCCGTATTTGGTGGAAACCGTCGTGCCCTCGATGAGCGGCAGCAAGTCGCGCTGCACACCTTCGCGGCTCACATCCCCGCCGCGCGCGTCTGAGCGGGCGCAAACTTTGTCAATTTCATCGAGAAAAACAATGCCGTTTTGTTCGACCGCGCTGAGCGCCGCGCGTGTGACGGCCTCGTCGTCCAAAAGCTTGTCGGCCTCTTCGCCAATGAGCAAAGGATAGCTTTGCGCCACGGTCACCTTGCGTTTTGTGGTTTTTCCGCCAAAGGCTTTGCCAAAAATATCGCCCAGATTCATCATCCCCATTTGCCCGCCCGGCTGCCCAGGGATATCGAACATCGGCATGCCGGAGCCTGCGGTATCGGCCACTTCGATCTCGATTTCCGTCTCGTCCAATTCGCCTGACTTCAGCTTCTTGCGAAACATCTCGCGCGTCGCCTCGCGCGCATCCGTTCCGGCAATGGCCTCGATCACACGCTCTTCGGCGGCGCCATGCGCTCGGGCCTTGACGTCTTCGCGCATCTGCTCGCGGGTCATCGCAATCGCACTATCCATCAGATCGCGGATGATTTGCTCCACATCGCGCCCGACGTAGCCGACCTCGGTGAATTTCGTCGCTTCGACCTTGATAAATGGCGCGCGTGCGAGGCGGGCCAGCCGCCGCGAAATTTCGGTTTTGCCGACGCCGGTCGGTCCGATCATCAAGATATTCTTTGGATATACTTCGTCGCGCAAATCGTCGGGCAACTGTTGCCGGCGCCAACGATTGCGCAAGGCAACGGCAACGGCGCGCTTTGCGTCCGCCTGTCCGATCACAAAGCGGTCAAGCTCGGATACAATCTCGCGGGGGGTCAGGTCGGTCATTTCGAAATGCTCTCTACGGTCAGGTTGCCATTGGTATAAACACAAATATCGGCGGCGATGGCCATTGCGGCGCGGGCGATGGCTTCGGCGTCTTTATCGCTATCCATCATGCCGCGCGCGGCGGCGAGGGCGAAATTGCCGCCCGACCCGATGGCGGTCACGTCATGTTCGGGCGCCAGAACATCGCCGGCGCCCGTGATGACGAGCAACTCGTCGCCATCGGTCACGATCAACATGGCTTCGAGCTTTTGCAGATATTTGTCGGTCCGCCAATCCTTGGCCAATTCTACCGAGGCGCGCGCCAATTGTCCGGGGGTGGCCTCCAATTTGGCCTCGAGCCGTTCGAGCAATGTAAAAGCATCGGCCGTCGATCCGGCAAATCCCGCCACCACGTCATAGCCGCCCGGGCTGAGCCGGCGCACCTTGCGCGCGCTGCCTTTGATCACGGTTTGGCCAAGCGAGACCTGCCCGTCGCCCGCGATCACCACTTTGCCGCCCTTCTTGACGCCAATGATCGTTGTTCCGTGCCATCCGGGGAATTGGTCTTGTGCCATGCGTGCCTCCATTATCTTGTGGCAATATATGGAGCGTGGGGCAGGGCGGCACAAGGCCCGCCCGCCTTTGGCAACCCTTGCCCGCAACATTGTGCCGCGATAGCGTGCCGGCATGCACGAGAGCCAAACCGTTCAGTTTTTCCTCGATGAAGAGATGAAAGCCAGCGCCGAAGCGGGCAAACACCCCTTTATCGCCAAGCTCGTTGACGTCCTCGAAAGCGCAGGGCTTCGGAGTGTTTTCCGCCAGAATAGTGTCGAAAACCGCCTCGCCTCGGCCCGTTTTGACGGCTATGCGCTGTTCCATATGGATGACCCGCTTCACGAGCGTGCTTTGACCATCCGGCGCAACCTCTATTATCCGTTCTGGCAGATCGAGCGCAGCGCAAAGCGGTGGGAATGGCGGGTGGCGATGGCGGAATTCGACCCCGAGCAGGTGCCGCAAGAGGAGGCGGTGCAATTCTATCGCCGCTGGCGCAAACGCCTCTTTGGCGCGCCGGATGTCACGCGAGAGGGTTTCGTCTATGTCCCGCTGCAGGGGCGGATATTGGAGCGGCGTAGTTTTCAAACCGCCTCGCCCGTTGACATGATCGAGGCCGTGCTGGCGCATGATCCCAAACGCCTCGTGATCGCGGGCCTGCACCCCAAAGAATCCTATTCCGCCGAAGAGCTTGGCGCGCTCGAAGTTCTTGCGCATGCCCATCCGCGCCTATCGCTACGCAGGGGCGAGATGGAAGACCTCTTGGCCCGTTGCGATTATGTCGTGAGCGAAAATTCCTCGGTCGCCTTTGCTGCACATTTCTTCAAAAAGCCCAGCGTCCTGTTTGCGCAAATCGACTTTCACCACCGCGCTTTGAATGTTGCCGATATTGGCGCGCGCGAAGCTATCACCTGCGCGCCCGATTGGAGCGTCGCCCATGCCGCTTACGTTTGGTGGTTCTTGCAGCATATGTCGATCAACGCGAGCCTTGACACTGCGCCCGACAAAATCCGCGCAACGCTGCGCCGTTATGGTTGGCCCGTGTAAGAAGGCCATGCTACAAACGCAAAGAGGCGCCCGAAGGCGCCCCTGCTCATCTTTTCAGCCAAGACTTAAATGCTGTCTTCAATCCAGCTTTGCAGCGTGGCTTTGGGCGCGGCGCCCGCACGGTTGGAAACAACCTCGCCATCCTTGAAGATAAACAGCGCCGGAATACCGCGCACGCCCATTTGCGACGGGGCATTGGGATTGCTGTCG
Source organism: Litorivita sp. NS0012-18 (assembly GCF_040371945.1). NCBI lineage: Bacteria > Pseudomonadati > Pseudomonadota > Alphaproteobacteria > Rhodobacterales > Paracoccaceae > Litorivita > Litorivita sp. NS0012-18. Next base: position 1,750,108 of record NZ_BAABWS010000001.1, read on the forward strand.
ACGTCGACTTTGACGATCTTCACTTTGCCTTCCATCTCGGAGGACAGCTCTTCGAGAGCCGGTCCGATCTGTTTGCACGGGCCGCACCACTCGGCCCAGAAATCCACCACAACGGGCAGGTCGGATTGGCGCACTTCGGCGTCAAAGGTGTCATCGGTAACGGCAACGGTGGCCATAGCAGCATCTCCTGAAAGCTGGGAACTTGGCTGTGAACCTAAGAACCGCAGAGGGTAACGTCAAGATATCTGGGTGCGCGACACGGCGTTGATCACAATATCATGTGGTAATGTCATCAACTCGCCGGTCTTTGTCCAAAGCAGCGCCGTCGAGATGTCGCGCTCTGGATAGATCTGGGCCAGAGCCAGCGCATAGGCTCCCATTTGCCGCAAAAGTCCGTCGGGGCATTGCGAAACGGTGGTTGGCACGGCGGCGTTGGTCTTGAAATCGACCGCCAGCACGCGGTCTTGGGTTACAATCAACCGATCAATCACCCCGTGTATGCGGCGACCGCCGAGCTGCGCGATATCGGCGCTGATCGGAACCTCCGCAAGCGCGCCATGGGAGAAAATCTCGCTCAAAGCAGGATTTTCAAGCACGCCGCGCGCCTCATATAATAGCGCAGCGGTCTCTTCCTCTGTCGAGCGATCTGCATCACTCGCCAAAAGCGCTCTTGCGGTTTGCGGCCACGTCTGGCGCTCGAAGAAAGGCAGATGTTCTAGCAATCGGTGCACTTGCCGCCCGCGCCGCATCGCCGCCTCTTCATCAAGGCCAGCCTCACTGGGCAGAGCTTTGGCGCCGCCCAAATCAGAGGGGCTCAAGGTTTCGGGTAAGGGCAGCGGTTTGGGCACGGTCTCGTTGAAAAACGCAGGCAAAGCGATCTCTTGGGGTGGCGACGTTGGCGCGGGAGATTCAGTCTCTAATCCGGCCCAATCGCCGTGCTCGACCCGCAAACCGGTGCCGAAGCCGAAATCGTATTCCACACCCTCACAGGCCTTGATCGCGCGTTCGGTCGCAAGATACCAATCCGCATTATTGCTTTCGATCTTGCCTGCGCCTGCAACGATCAACCACTTTTCGGCGCGGGTCATCGCCACGTAAAGGAGCCGCTGCTTTTCGTTCTTTTGCGCGCCGCTTTGATCGTCGCGCAGGGCCAAAACCGTGTCCGGCGCGTTTGCGCCCGCGGCAGACCAGATCGCCCGCCCGTCTTTCTCCATCACCTTCGCATCGTTGTGGCGGTCGCGCTTGACCGTTTCGGGCAAAATCACAATCGGAGCCTCAAGCCCCTTGGAGCCATGCACCGTCATCACCCGAATGCGGTCGCCCGCGCTTTCCATCTGGCGTTTGATTTCAAGCTCGTCGCTCTCCATCCACGTCAGAAATCCGGTCAGGCTGGGCACGGCGGTGCGCTCATAGGTCAGCGCTTGGCTGAGCAGGGCGTCGATCCCGTCCTGCGCCTCTTCGCCCAATCGTGCAAGCAGCGCCCTGCGCCCGCCCCAGCGGGTCAAAATCCGTTCGATCAAATCATAGGGCCGCAAGAAATCGGTGCGCGCATTGAGGTCGTGCAGCATTTCAAGCAAATGCGGATGCTCGGCCTCGCGGGCGCGCAGCGCGGGCCAAAGCGGGCCATTGCCGCGGTCATGCGCAAGATCGAAAAGCGCGCTCTCGTCCCATCCCGCGAGCGGTGATTTGAGCACCGTTGCGAGCGATAAATCGTCCTCTGGCAGCGCCAGAAACGACAGAAGTGCCTTGAGGTCGCGCACCGCCATTTCCGCGCCCACCTTCAACCGGTCGGCGCCCGCCATGGGCAGGCCAAGCGCCTTGCATTCGCGGATGATCGCCTCGAATAGCGCGCCGCGGCTTTGCACAAGGATCAGGAAGTCTCCGGCCTGCACAGGTCGGGTCGTGAACCTGCCGGATCGACCCTGTTCCACTGGAAGAGGGGCCTTTTCGTTAAGAAGCCGTTTGATTTCGCCCGCGATACGGCGGGCCAGAACGACGCTATGGTGGCTTTGGCCAAGCTGATCAACGGGGCGATGCCAATCGGCGACGTCCTCTTTCTCCGCCGGTTCAACCAAGGGCCACAAGTCGACCCTGCCTGGCATGGCGTCTTTGAACGCGCGGTGCGGGTTTTGCGAGGTAAACCCCGCGGCACCTCTCCCCTCAAAGGCGGCGTCGACGACGTTCAAAATCGCGCTCGACGAGCGAAAGGAATATTCAAGTTCCAAGCTATTGAGGGGCGAGTTCGTCGCTGCCAGCCTCTCGCCAAATTCGGCCTGCATACGGTCAAACTCGCGCGGGTCGGCGCCTTGGAAGGAGTAGATCGATTGTTTGCGGTCCCCGACCACGAAAATGGTGCGCGGGATATCCGCGCGCGCGCCTTCGCCGGATGTGAATTCCTGCGCCAGTTGCTCGATGACTTGCCATTGAATCGGGCTGGTATCTTGCGCCTCGTCCACGAGGATATGGTCGATCCCGCCGTCGAGGCGGTAAAGCACCCATTCGGCCACGCGCGGGTCGATCAAAAGATTGCGGGCCTTGACGATCAGATCATCGAAATCGAGCCATCCGCGCCCCTGTTTCGCTTGCTCGTAGCGAGGCAAGAATACTTGTGCGAAGCGGTTGAGAACCAAGGTTTGCTCGGCCGCCATTAACCCGAGGCGGATCTGTCGCGCGCTCTCGACCCGCAACATAAAGGCCTCCAGATCGTCGATAAGATCAGGAATGAGGGCGCGGGTGGCTTTGGTTGGCAGCTTGCCTATTTTGGCCTGGTTTTTGTTCTCGCCGGACTTGAACAAGAAGCAGTCTTCGAGTTGCGCAAGGGCATGAAGGCCAAGGGTCGCAATGGCGTTTAGATTGCTCGAAAGCTTGACGTCGCTCGCCGTGCCCTTTGCGCACACCTCGGCCAGCCTCGCCAGCATCTGCGCCTCGCCACCCAAAAACACTTGTGCCTCGAGCGCCTCAAGGCTTGCGCCTTCGGGAAGATCAAAAATTGCATGGGCCTCGTCGCGACCCATCGGCGCGGCAAAGGCGTCGCGATGCCGGACAATATCGCCGATCAATTTGTCCATCTCATCGCTGGTGAATTGCAAGGCCAGTGCCTCAAAGACCTCTGCATCGGGCCCCGACGCGATCTCCTCCAAAATCTCTTTTTGCAGAATCGAGATGCTCAATTCGTCCATCTCGGTGAATTGCGGACTGACCTGTGCCTCTAGCGGAAAACGGCGCAAAAGCGCGGCGCAAAAAGAGTGGATGGTCTGGATTTTCAACCCACCAGGGGCTTCGATCGCGCGGGCAAAAAGCCGCCGCGCGGCGCGCAGGGCCGTCTCATCACGCGGGCCGGAGACGCCCAAATCATCCAAGGCCGCGCGCAGATCGGTATCGCCCAGCATCGCCCAATCGCCCAAGCGTTTGAACAGACGGTTTTGCATCTCGCTGGCGGCGGCCTTGGTATAGGTCAGGCACAGGATGTGTTCGGGTTCGACATGCTCCAACAGCAGCCGCGCCACGCGATCCGTCAAAACCCGCGTCTTGCCCGATCCGGCATTGGCCGACAGCCATGTGGACGCATCCGGCCGCGCGGCTTCGATTTGCCTCAGGCTGGCATCATCACGTTGCATCATGGCACCTTCCTCCCGTCTGGTGCTTGCGTGATATCCCATTCGCCAAATCGCGATAGAAGGTCATAGTCGCTCGCATCGTCGGTTTTCGGCATGGCGCTGCGCGCTGTGAATCCCTGCTCTTCGGACATATAGCTGTCGATCAACTCTTCGAACTCGGACCAGATTTGCGCGGCAGAGATATCGGACAGGGGCGCTTCGACGTCCTTGGGGTTGCTGCCCAATCCGATATAGACCGCGCGCTCCACATGTTTGGGCTGGATCGCCTCGAAGGCGCCGCGCTCGACCATCGCGGCTTCCAAAAGCAGTTGTTTGTCGAATTCCTTTTGCTGCGCTTCCGAAGGGGGTGTGCCGGTTTTGTAGTCATAAATATGGGCCCCGCCGCGCGTGTCCAAATCGATCCGGTCCGCCTTGCCCTTGAGGGTAAAGCCAAGCCCAGCAATCATCGCCCGTCCGCTGACCTCAAAGGCCGCAGGGCGGGCCAGCGCACGCCGCGCCGTTTCGGTTTCCACGAACCAATCTGCGACGCGAGCGATGCGCGATTGCCAGATCACGCGCATATCGGCCCATGGGACGGCCTCGCCCAGAACCGTGCGTGCGGTCTGTAGCAGGCGTTCGGGTGTGCGGGCGCTCTCGTCGTCGAGCGTCTCTTTGACGAACTGTTCGAACACATCGTGGATCACCGTGCCGCGCATCATCGCATCGGGCGCACGCATCAACGGGTTGAGCGGACGCAATTTGAGCACATGTTTGGCGTAGATCGCATATGGGTCGCGGATCAGATGGCGGATTTCGGTGACCGAAAGCTCCGAAGGCCGCGCCGCGCGGGGCGGTTTGGGCGAGGGGCGCGGGGCAGGGGGCACGGGCGTGACCGCCTCCATCACGTCCTTGCGGGCCAGCCACACCGCGCCGCGTGCACGCATGTCTTGCAAGGCTTCGGTTCCGCCTTGCTGGGGCAGGCCATCGAGCATGTTGGTCAAACGGTTGAGCCAGCGCGAGGCGATGGTTTCGGCGTCATCAGAGCGCAGCGCGCGGGTCATCCAGACTTCTGGCGCGGCGGCGGCTTGCTCGAAGTCATGGGCCGATAGACCGATCCGGCGTTCAGGCAGCAACAACCCCGCATCATAGCGCATTTTGCGGTTGAGCCACGGGTCGGGTTTCGGCGCCTCGGGCCAGCTTCCTTCATTCAGCCCCGCGAGGATCAACAGGTCGGCCCCCTGAACGCGCGCCTCAAGCGTGCCCCAGATCAGAATATGCGGATGCGGCGTATCTTGGCTGCGCACCTTGCCCTGCGCCAACACCGCGCCAAAGAGGTTTTGATAATCGCGGGCGGAGATATCCCCGCCATACCCCGCCTCGGCGCGCAGGTTTGCGATCATCTGGGCGGCCTCGCGTCCTGCGGCCTCCTCCCAAAGCGCGCCGCTGCCGCGCTCCAGATCGGGGCCGCGTGCCAAGGCCTCGGCGCGGGCGATGTGATGCTGCAGGCGCGCGGTGAGGCTTTCATTTTCCGCCTTTTGGGCGGTCAGAACATGCGCGCAAATCCACGCGGCCCACCGCGTGATGGATGCGGCTTCCTTTTGCGCGGCGGCCCATGCCATCAAATGTTCCGGCTCTGGATGCGGCCAGCCTTTGCGGCGGATGTAGAGCTCCAGATCGCGCGTCCAAAGATTGTGCAAATTGCGTGTGCTGCCGCTGTGACACAGGGGGTGTTTGAGCAGCGTCATAAGGCTTTCGGCGCTTGGCCGCGCATCATAAAGCGCTGCGACATGGCGCAAGAAACGTCCGGGAGGGCTAAGCTGCAAGGGCGTGCCGGCGCTGTCATCGGGCACGATGCCCCAACGGTCCAAAGCTGCCGTCACCCGCCGCGTCAGCATCCGGTCGGGCGTGATCAAGGCGGCGGTTTGCCCCTCTTGCGCCGCTTGGCGCAGTCGCATGGCAATCACGAGCGCCTCGCTGCGCGCATCCGGCGCCTCCAGCAGCGTGACCCTCTCCATCGCGCCGGAAATATCGCGCAGGCGCGGCCCCTCTTCGAGCCATTGATCGGTGACCGGTGCAGGCCGCAGCGCCAAAGAAATCACCGCGTTGCGCGCGGGATTGGCGGGCGCTGTGCTGTGCCACGGCGTGATATCAGCGGGCGATAGGTCCAGCGCGCGCATCAGCTTGCGAAACCGGAACTGCGGGTGGTCCTCGGCGGGCATACGCTTGCGTATCGCCGCGCCGTCCTCTTCGTCCAGTACCTGCCAAAGCGCTTGCGGCATGTGATCATCCAACCCCGGCAAGATCACCGCCCCCTGCGGCAGCTTTGCGATGGCCTGCATCAGCAGATGCGTTGCCCCGCGTGATCCGGTTGAACCGGCAAGGATCACCGGATGCGACGGCGGGTTTTGGGCCCATCTTTGCGCCAACCTCTCGATCACCATACGCTGGCGTGTTTCTGCGTCCGGCGCCTCGCCTGCCTCGCCAAAATACCGCTCCACAATGGTGAGAAACTTTTGCGTCCGGTGCCAGTGGCCCGATTGATCGCTGATGTCCAAGCGCGCAATCGCATCGGGGGGCACGCCTTCGCTTTGCATCTCGTCCATCAACGCGGCAAGGCTGTCGGCGAGGTCGAACAAGGCCGCGCGCGGCGCAAGCGTCGGATCAGCGTCGAGCAGTTCCGAGATGAGCCGCGTCAGTTCGAGCCGTCTGCGCAGCGCCGGAACCGCGGGTGCAATATCGGCGGCTTCAACGCTCTGCCCTAGGCTGCTCAAAAGCTCGATACGCGGCAAAATCCGCGCAGGCCCTGCATCAAACAGCGCCCGAATACGCCGCGCCATGCGGGTTGTGTTCACGATAAGCTGCACCTCGGCCAAGGCCTCTGGCGGCTGACCTTTGAACCGCGCGAGCAAACCTTCGACAACCCCTTGCGGAAAATCCACACCGGGGGCGAGGTAGTAGACTTTGGCTTTGTCGCCGTGGGTCATGCGCGATATCCGATCATGGCTTCGGCGTCCTTGATGCCTTGCGGGTGGCCAACGTCGCACCACGTGCCGCCATAGGCCATGCCGAAAAGCCGCCCGTCGCGCAGCATCCGGTCCCACAGCACATTGAGCGAAAAGGCTGTCTCGGACACCTCGGCGAGAAGATCCGTCTTGATGATCTGCGCCCCGCCATAGATCAATCCCGCCCCACGCGCGGCGCGCCCGTCAGGGGCAAGGATAAAATCCCCCTGACCCTTGTGACCCATGGCTTGCGCCTTGGGGATGCACATCAAAAGCGCATCCATCCGCGCCGGATCCCAAGCGTCGAGCAGCGATTGCAGCGGGTTCTCACCATGCCAAACCGCATCGGTGTTGAGCGTGAAAACCGGCCCCGCACCCAACAGCGGCAAGGCATGACGCAACCCGCCGCCGGTTTCAAGAATATCGGGCGCCTCGATCGAAAGCGCCACGCCTTTGGGCGATAGATGCGCCGCGAGGGGTTCAGGCCTATAATGCAGGTTGGCCACCACGCGGGGCAGGCGCAAAGGCGCGGCCAAGTCCAGCGCGTGATCGATCAAGGGCCGGCCGGCAACTTCGATCATCGGTTTGGGCTGCGCCTGTGTCAGCGCGCCCATCCGCGTGCCGAATCCGGCGGCAAACAGCATCAAGGCTTGGGGAGCGTCGCGCATTTGTCTTTGAGCCTTTGCAATATCTCGTCAGTGGGCGCGGGCAGATCGCGCCGCAACATCTCGGCCACGGGCGCGAGCGCCGGATGATCCAGATCGCGCATCAGGTAGCCCCAAACGCGCGGAATGAAATCGATGTAATGCGCTTTGCCATCGCGCATGCACAGCCGTCCGAAAACGCCCAAGATCCGAAGGTTCCGCTGCGTGCCAAGCAGGTGGTAGGCTGCCTCGAAGCCTGCGGCCTCGCGCCCCGAAGTCGCGACATAGCGCGCGATCATTTGCCTCTCGATCAAATCGGGCACGTCGCGCCGCGCATCTTGCAACATTGAGACCAAATCATAGGCCGGATGCCCCGCAAGAGCGTCCTGAAAATCGAGCAGGCCAACCTTTGCGACCCCGTCCCGTTCGGGCAGCCACAAAACATTTTCCGCGTGATAGTCGCGTTGGATCAATACGCTCGCCTCGGCGGCCCCCGATTGGAGGAGTGGCTCGAACCGATCCGCGAAGGCTGTGGCGCGCTGCGCGGCCTCTTGCGCCGACATCTCGGTGCTGCCGCCAAGATAGAACGTATAGGCCAGCGCCGCCATTTGCGTCATGACACGCGGCGAATAGGGCGCGAGGCCCTCGGGGGGCGGCGATTTATGAAGGTGCAAAAGCGCGTCGGTTGCCGCCTCATAAAGCGGGCGCTCCATTGCGCCGTCTTGTGCCATCACACGGGCAAACAGGGCGTCGCCGAGGTCTTCCAGTAGCAAAAACCCATTGGCGGCATCTTCGGCGTAAATCTGCGGCGCGCTCAGCCCGAGGCCGGACAGGTGGCGCGCGATGAGAACAAAGGGGCGCACGTCCTCGCCCAATGCCGTGGGCGCGTCCATCAAGACCGCGATCCGGCCATCGGCATGTTTGAGCCGCTCGTATTTGCGGTTGGACGCATCGCCCGCCAAAGGCGCGCGCGCGCCGCCGCCCCAGCCATTGCGCACAAGGAAGGCATCCGCCTGAGAGGCGCGATCGGTCATGGTATCAGTCCTTGAAGTTTTTCGCGCCAGCGCGGGTCGTTCCACGAGAGGATCACATCGCGCTCGCCTTCGGTTTGAGTGGTTGCGAGCGACAGGCGCAGCGTCGAAGGCGGGCGCAAATCCGCCAACCGGTCGGGCCATTCAACAAGACAAATTGCGGTTTCGAAAGCCTCGTCCAAACCCAGCTCCACGGCCTCGTCGGGGGTTGAGAGCCGATAGAGATCGGCGTGCCAGATTTCGACGCCATCGCGGGCGTCATAGGTTTGCACGAGCGTGAAGGTCGGCGAAGGAATGTCTTCGGGCTCGGCCAGCCGCGCGGAGATCAGGCTTCGCGCAAAATGGGTTTTTCCGGCTCCGATACCGCCTTCGAGTTCGATAATATCGCCCGCCCCAAGGCGCGGCGCGAGCGCGCGGGCAAAGGCCGCGGTGGCCGTGGCATCAGGAAAGGTAAAGGAAACGGGGCTGCGCAACATGGCGCGAGATTACCCGACCGCGCCGCCGCTGCAAGGCTCAAGCGGCCAAAGCGCCTAGCTTTGTGCAGTTTCCGCCTCGGCGGCAGCGTCCTTCGCGCCATTGGGTGCGCCGGTGGGCGTGCCGCTGGGGGCGTGGCTAAAGCACACAAAGGTGGAACCGCCGCTGAGCGGCTCGAACCGGCAGTCCAACATCGCGCCGCTGACTGTTTTCTCCGAGGCCTTCCATGCGCTGCGTTCGCCAAAGGCCGTCATAAAGCGGCGCGCGCGCGCCCATGATGGGGCGGCAGGGCATTTCTCTTCCCAATGAGAGATAGAATCCGAAATGGTCATTTCGGCAAAACTGTTCTCGGGATCAATGCCCCACATATCGCGGTAGGCGCTGTTGCACAGGGTGAGAACACCGGTCGGGGAGAAGACCGCAACCGCCTCGCCCATTTTATCGATGACGGTTTGGCCAAGTTCGATTTGCGAACGGAACCGGCGGGTCAGCGTGATCTCGGCGCTGATGTCTTCGAACAAAAAGGCCACCGCCCCATCCGGATGCGGGCGGCCCGTGACACGGTAGGTTTGACCAGAGGGCAGGGTCCATGTCTCGTGATACCGGCCATCTGTCGCGGCGGCGACAAGATCGGCAATCTGTTCGCGCCAAGAGGAATAGTTTTTCGGCTCGGGCATCATGTGTTTGTCGCGCAGCCGGTCGAAGAACGACAGCAGGTTGGGCCGCGCGCTCAGGAAATCCGCCGGCAGGGAGGTCAGGTCGATCAAGGAGGGATTGAAGAGGGCCAGTTGCCGGTTGCGGTCAAAAATCGCAAGCCCGATGGAGAGCTGAGCGAAGGTCTTGGTCAGGGTCTGGACAAAGTTGCGCTGGGCGACTTCGGCGCTGACCACTGCGTTCACGTCGGTGGCGTAGTTCATCCATACATCGTCGAACCGTGATGAGGTGATGTCGAACCAAAACACCTCGTCGGAGACTTGGGATTTCAACGAGTTGCGCAGGCGCATCCGCCGCCCGCTGTCTTCGAGGTCCAAATCAAACAACGGCCCTGCCTTGACCGGATCCTTGTCGCCCGAGGTCACGCGGGCAAAAAGTAATCTATAGGCATCATTATACCACAACAGCTGCCCCTGCGCGCCGGTTTGCCAAATCGGATAGGGCGCGCCTTTTGCGGCTTGGCGTAGGGTCTGCAATTCACGTTCGAGCAGATCAAGCCGGTGCTCGGGTTCGCTGCCCTGCGCTTCGACCAATGTCATACGAAGCCGGTTGCCTTTGCGGGCCATCGTGATCTCGCCCAGATCGGCAGGCTCGTCGGCATGCACACTCATCGATATGCCTTCTTGGACCAGACGCCAATCTTCGGGCAACGTCGGAAAGCGCGGCAAAAGATGCGCGCGCACGCCGCTCCAATCCGTGGGCGGTGTCGGTGCGCTGTTCAACATCAATTCTGCGGGCAATGAGGCCTCGTAAAGCGCATCGCCATCAAAGACGAAATGCACCTGACGACCGTCTTGTCCGTCCAGCGCGGCGATATCTCGATCCCGATTGCGCGGTTCGGCCACGGAAACGATCCAAAGCGCGGCGATCGCAACGGAAAGAGCAATGAGAAAGAAACCTGCATATTCAAGATAGAGCGGATCGAGCATGAAAAATGTCCTGTGAGCTGCACCCACCACAACAGAACGAAATGGTTAATTCCAGATTAATCGGTGACTAAATAGTTAAATTTCGAACGGTTTGTTCGGTCCCAATGGGGGGGCATTTCGGGCCGCGCGCGCGTCCACCTCTTGGCGCGGCCAGACCACCTCAACCACAGCGCCAGAGGGTTTTGGCACCTCCTTGGGGTCACGGCTGACGTCCAACCCATTGGCGAAACTCAACTCGGCACCCGACCGTTCCAGCAGCGTCTTGGCAATGAAAAGCCCAAGCCCCATGCCCTCATATCCTGGCCTTTGGTCGCGAGGTGCAGCGTTGCGGCGGATAAACGGATCGCCGATCCGGCCCAAAACATGTGCGGGATACCCGCGCCCGTCATCCATGATCCGCACGGTGATCGTGTCCTCATCCCACAACGCCTCGATCCAGACATTGGCGCGGGCGAAATCGACGGCATTCTGGATCAGGTTGCGCAATCCGTGAATGATTTCGGGGCGGCGTAAAATCGACGGCCCCGCCACCGCGCTGCCCGCCGAAGGGCCTTCGCTGATCATCAAGGCTTTGCCGCGATCGCGGTGCGGTTCGGCGGCCTCTTCGATCACCGCAATCAGCGGCGCTTGGCGTAAATGCAAATCGTCTTTGCCCGCGCGGCCCATCGAATGCAGAATGTCGCGGCACCGGTCGGCTTGCTCGCGGATCAATCGCGCATCCTCTTGCATATCGGGAAAATCGCTCAAGTCTTCGATCAACTCTGCGCTGGCCAATTTAATCGTCGCCAAAGGCGTGCCAAGCTCATGCGCAGCGGCGGCGACCACCCCGCCCAGATCGGTCAGCTTTTGCTCGCGCGACAGGGCCATTTGCGTCGCCGACAAGGCATCGGACATGGCGTGCATCTCGGTCACGATCCAGCGCGAATAGATACCCATAAACACCGTGGCGATGCTGATCGCGGCCCATGTGCCGAAGACGAAAACAGAGGGGATGCGCAACACAAACCCCTGCTCAGTGCGCAGCGGCAGATGATGTTGCGAAAGCACCGTGACGATGACAATCGCGGTCACCCCGACCAAGACCGACGAGCGCAGCGTCAAAGCCGCCGCCGCCACCGTGACAGGACCGACGATCAGGATCGAAAACGGATTGTGCAAACCGCCGGTCAAAAACAGCAGCAAGCCCAGTTGCAACAGGTCGAACATCACCAAGGCGAGGTTTTGCACCTCGGTCAGGCGCTTACTTTCGGGAAAGACAAAGGTGGCGACCAGATTGGCGATCACCGAGATTCCGACGACGAGATAACACAGCCCGAATTCGAGATTGAGATCATATAACTGTTTGGCCGCGACCAAAGCCGTCACCTGCCCGATGATCGCCCCCCAGCGCAGCGCAATCAACGTGCGCAACCGGATCCAGTTGCCGCGCTGGTTGGTGATGTATAGGTCGGGTTGGCTTTGGCTCATAGGGTGCGGCGTTCTGGTCCGTGTTGCATGATGGGTCTTCCATGTTAGATATCGCGCCAAGCGCCGCAAGCGACAACCGAAGAAAGAGACCGAAATGACCCGTATCTATGCTCTGCTCGCCGCCGCAGTTTTGGCAACGCTCTTGATCGCGCTCTGGGTCATGGGGTTTGCCAAAGGCGCAAATGACGGCGACATCTTTGCCCAATGCCGCGGGTCGGCCACGGGGGCTACGATTGGTGGCGCGTTCGAGTTGGTGGACGAGAACGGCAAGACGGTCACCGACAAGGATGTGATCAACCAGCCGAGCCTTTTGTATTTCGGTTATACTTTCTGCCCCGATGTTTGCCCGCTGGACAATGCCCGCAACGCCGAAGCGATCGAGATTCTCGAAGAGCGCGGCAAGATCGTCCAGCCGGTGTTCATCTCCATCGACCCCAAACGCGACACGCCCGAGGTGCTGCGCGATTTTACCGACAATCTGCATCCGCGCATGTATGGGCTAACCGGCAGTCCCGAGCAGGTCGCCGCCGCCAGCCGCGCCTATCGCACCTATTTCAAGGCGCATGAACCCGAAGAGGGCGACGAGGAGTTCTACCTCGTGGATCATTCGACCCAAAGCTATCTGGTGCTGCCCGAGTATGGGTTTGTCGAGTTTTTCAAACGCGGCGATACCCCCGAGGCCATGGCTGACCGTATCCAATGCTTTGTTGACGCTGCAAAATAAGCCCTATGTCTAATGGCAACGGCGTTTGACGCTTTGCCCAACGCCATATAGAATCGACTGAATATTTGCGCGTAGGGAGAGCAGGATGGCGGAAGATCTGGCGGATATCGGCGAGGACAAGACGCTATTGCTTCTTGATGATGACGAGCCGTTTTTGCGCCGTCTGGCCAAAGCGATGGAAAAGCGCGGTTTCGAAGTGGAAACGGCGCTGTCTGTCGCTGCCGGCAAGGCCATCGCAACCGCCCGCCCGCCCGCCTATGCGGTGTGCGACCTGCGGCTCGGCGACGGAAACGGCCTCGATGTGGTGGAGGTGCTGCGCAACAAGCGCCCCGATTGCCGTGTCGTGGTTTTGACCGGCTACGGCGCGATTGCCACGGCGGTGGCGGCGGTCAAAATCGGCGCGACGGATTACCTGTCCAAACCGGCGGATGCGACGGATATCACCAATGCGCTGTTGGCGCGCGGCGACGAATTGCCCCCGCCCCCCGAAAACCCGATGAGCGCGGATCGCGTGCGCTGGGAGCATATCCAGCGGGTTTACGAGCTATGTGATCGAAACGTGTCGGAGACCGCGCGCCGCCTCAATATGCACCGCCGCACGCTGCAACGTATCTTGGCCAAACGCTCCCCGCGCTGACGGGCGCGATTGCAATTCGCGCGGCGAAACAGGCTCTGTTCCGCCGCGTTTCGCGTCTTTATGCGGGTTTGCGATGGCGCTCGGCATAGGCGATGTAATCATCGAAGCAAGCCGGATTGGCCATTGAATCGCGGTTCACCACCTTCGCCGGATCGCCGCCCAAGAGCAGCTTTTTCACCGGCACTTCCAGCTTTTTGCCCGAGATCGTGCGCGGCACTTCGGCCATGACCACGATGTCATCGGGCACAAACCGCGCCGAAACATGCTCGCGCACAGCGGCTTTGATCTTCGCCTCCAAAGCCTCGGTCATCGCGGCGCCCTCGGCCAGAACGATGAACAGCGGCATGAAGCTCTCTTTGCCCAGATACTCCAAATCCACCACCAGCGAATCCATGATCTCGGGCAGGGCCTCGACCGCGCGATAAATCTCGGAGGAGCCAAGCCGTAGCCCGCGCCGGTTGATCGTCGCATCCGAGCGGCCATAGATGATCGAACCGCCCTCAGGTGTGATCTCGATCCAATCCCCATGCCGCCACACATTCGGATAGGTGTCGAAATAGCTCTCATGCAGACGGCTGCCGTCCTCGTCGCCCCAAAAATAAAGCGGCATCGAGGGCAGCGGCACGGTGCAGACCAATTCGCCCACCTCGCCGATCACCTCGTTTCCGGCCTCGTCAAAGGCGCGCACACCGTTGCCCAAAACCCGCGCTTGCATCTCTCCGGCGCGCACCGGCAATTCGGGATGGCCCGCCACAAAGGCCCCCGCAAGGTCCGTTCCGCCCGAGATCGGCGCGAGCCAGACGTCGGATTTCACATCGTTGTAAATCCATTCATAGGCCTCCGCCGACAGGGGTGATCCGGTCGATCCGATCGAGCGCAGCGCACTCAGGTCCACCGCCTCGCGCGGCGTGATCCCCGCCTTTTGACAGCCCATGAAATAGGCGGCGCCTGCGCCAAGGAACGTCAGCTTTTCATCCGCCGCAATGCGCCAAAGCTCCAACAGATCGGGATGGTTCGGCGCGCCGTCATGGCTGACGACAGACCCGCCAACCGCAAGCGCGGTCCACTGCGAATTCCACATCACCCAGCCCGAAGACGTCAGCCAGCAAAACCGGTCATCCGGCCCCAAATCCATATGAAGGCTTTGCGCGAGGCCGACGACCAAAACCCCGCCATGCGAATGGACGATGGGTTTGGGATTGCCGGTCGTGCCCGAAGAATACACCACCCAGATCGGGTGCGAAAACGGCACCGGATCGATCACCAGAGGCGTTTTGCGCCGGATCAGGTTCTGAAAATCCACGGCCCCTTCGGGCACTTCCGCGACCACGGGCACGCAAACCTGTGCGATGAGGCTGGGCAATTCGGAAGCGATCTGCGCGATAACATCGCGGCGGTCATGGGTTTTTCCGGCGTGGACATAGCCATCTTGCGCGATCAGCACCTTTGGCTCGATCTGGCGGAACCGGTCCGAAATCGCCGCATGCCCCATATCGGGCGAGCAAAGCGACCAAATCGCGCCAACACTTATCGTGGCCAGAAAGCTGACCAAGGCGGGCGGCGTATTGGGTAAGATCGCAACCACGCGGTCGCCCATGCCGACGCCCATTTCGCGCAGATGCGCCGCGAGCGACGCAACCTGCGCGGCAAGCTCGCCCCACGAAAGCTCCTTGCGACCGAAAGTTTCCGAATAGCTGGTCAGGGCAGGTTTGTCGGGGTGGGTTTGGGCGTGACGCAAAACCTGCTGCGCGTAATTGAGCGTCGCTCCGGTAAACCATTCCGCCCCTTCCATTTTGCGCTCGGCAAGGATCGTCTGCCATGGCGTATCGAACTGCAGATCAAAGAACTCGATGATCGCGGGCCAGAAGGTATCGATATCATCGACGCTCCATTCCCAAAGCGCAGTGTGGTCGGCAAAGTTCAGGCCGCGCGTTCGGGCCAAAAACCGCGTGAATTGCGCCATGGTGGAGGCCTGCGCGCGCTCTGCGCTGGGCGTCCAAAGGATCGGGCGTTCGGGGGATGGCGTGCTCATTCGGTCAGGGCTCCGTGCACAATGGCCTTCATTTCGGCGCGGCTGGGATAGCTGCTTGACGGGGTGAGTTGGGTGAAGAACACCGCCGTGAGGTCAAGCACCGGATCGACCCAAAAGAAGGTCGAAGCCATGCCGCCCCAACTGAAATCGCCCACGCTGCTCGGCACGCCCACACGGCCGGGGTCCAAAACGACAGAGCCGCCAAGCCCGAAGCCCGTGCCGCGCATCGGCTGCTCGGCAAAACTGCTTGGCCCCATGGAGGCGATGTCACCCTCCAGATGGTTGCGCATCATGAATTTGAGCGTGTTCGGCGACAACAATCGCGTCTTGCCCGCCACGCCGCCGCGCCGGATCATTTCGACAAATTTCATGTAATCGTCGAGCGTGCTGACCAAGCCGCCACCGCCCGAATACAGCGTCGGCTCAAGGAAGATGGAGCTTTCGGGCCGCTCGACACAGCGCAGGGTCTCGCCGCCTTCCTTGGCAGAATTGAGGTCCATCGGGTTGCCTGCCAAAGGCGTGTAGAGCGCGGCAAAACGCTCGCGGCAGCTTTGCGGGACGTGAAAATCGGTTTCGGTCATGCCGAGGGGTTCGAATATCTCTTCGCGGAAAAATGTCCGCAGGTCTTTGCCCGAAACCACCTCGACGATCCGCCCCAGCACGTCGATTGAGACCGAATATTCCCACCGCGCGCCGGGTTTGAAGGCCAAGGGCAGGGTGGCCAGACGTTTGGTGGTTTCCTCCAGAACCGCATCATCGGCGCGGAAAATGATCCCCTGTGCATCCATCTCGCGCGGCAAAATGCCAGGATTGAACGGATAGCTCAGCCCGCTGGTATGGGTCAAAAGCTGTTGCAGGTTCGGCGTGGCGCAGGGTTCGGTATCGTCGATCGAGGTGGCATCGGGTTTGAGCGCGCGCATCTGCGAGAATTCGGGCAGGAAGTTGGAGATCGGCGCGTCGAGGTGAAAAAGACCGCGCTCTGCCAGCATCATGATCGCTACCGATGTGATCGGTTTGGTCATCGAATAGATGCGCACCGCTGTATCGCGCTCGAAGGGCAATCCCTTTTCGATGTCGCGCATCCCGCAAGTGTTGTGATAAACCTCTTCGCCATGCCGGTGCAGCAGAACCGATGATCCGGGGTATTTGCGCTCGTCTACATAGCGCTGCATCCAATCGCCAAGGCGCGCCAATCGGGCGGCGTCAAAACCGTGTGTCGTCGTCATCTCTCTCTCCCTGTTTGTGTGCAGCATGTTGCAGCACAGTCAGCGAGGCAAGAGCCAAGCGCAGCGATTTGGCGGGCAAAGCGCGCGGAAACTACGGCATTGCGCGGATCAAAGCGGCGTGGCGGGCGACGAAATCCTGCCGCGTCTCGACCGGCGGGCGCAGGCGGATCGAAAGGCCATCGGTCATTGCCGGATCGGGAGCGCCGAAGATTTTGTCGGCCTCTGCGCGCGAGAATCCCGCGATTTCGACGGCTTCCATCCAAGCGGAGATGCGGTCGGCTTTCTTGATCTGTTTCTTGACCGCCGCCGGTATCGCCGCAGGCAGGCCAAAGCGGATATGGATGGCCGCAGCGAGCCGGTCGTCAAGCGCACCATAGCCCGCGCCAACGGCGGCTTTGACCGGCGAAATCATATCCCCGATCACATATTCGGGCGCGTCATGTAAAAGCGCGGCCAATTGCCATTTCACCGGCGCGCTGGGCACCATGCGACGGAACAGGATTTCGACAAGCAAGGAATGCTCGGCCACGGAATAGGCAAAATCGCCGTGGGTCTGACCGTTCCAACGGGCGACAAAGGCCAGCCCGTGAGCGATGTCTTCGATCTCGATGTCCATTGGGGTCGGGTCGAGCAGGTCGAGCCGACGTCCCGAAAGCATCCGTTGCCATGCGCGTGGTTGTTTCATGATCTCTAGAAACCGCAAATCCGCGCATAAGAAAAGGGGCGACCCGAAGATCGCCCCTCAAAACTATCAATCGCGGGAAGTCTTACGACTTGCGGCGACGCAGTGCGGCAAAGCCGCCAAAGCCGACAAGCAGCAAGGGCAGGGTCGCCGGAAGCGGCACGGCCGACATTTCAACCGAGAGGTCAAATGCGCCCAAACCGTCTTCGTCCGGAATTTCACCTGTCAGCGCCAAAGCCAGTTCGGTGGTCAGGATGTCACCGAAGAAAATGGTGATGACGTCAATCACGCCGCTGGTGGCGGAAGTGGTGTAGAAGCCGGTGTGAACGATTTGCAGCCCGTCAGAGACCGAACCGTAGATACCGCCGGCCGAAATGAACGACAAGGCGCCCATCACATCCGCGACCGAAACGTTGCCGATGCTGAATGTATCGGTCACGCTGAGCGGACCGCTGGCATCGTCGGGGTAGAGGGTCAGGCTAAAGGTCAGCGCGTAGAATTTGTCGACCGAAGGATCGGTGACGTAATACGCAGCCGCGCCCGAACCCGAGAGGGTCAGGGCAGGGATATCGGCATCATAGGCGAAAGCACCGGACATGGTGAAATCGGCATCGACGGTCGAAGCCGTCGCGGCGCCGGGCGCAACGACGCTCAGAGCGCCGAGGGCAAGTCCGAGCCCGAGGGCGTAGGACTTAAGGTTGGAAATTATCGACATCAAATGTCTCCTAGGTATTTGGCAGCGCAGAGCGCGACGATCTTGTGATCTACATCCATTTGGCACACACGGGGCCTACAACTCAAATAAAACAGGGCAAAATCGTGTCATTGACTTCGCGTCATCGTCAATCTTTTGCCGTATTTCCTATTGTTTCCCAAATCGCGGTTAACAACCGGTTAAGTTAACCAAACGTCACCAAAACGCCGCGAGTCAGATGATTCGTTTGGGCGAAATCGCGCCCACATGCATGGGCGCCCGCAGCCCCAATGCGCCATCCATTTGCCGATTAACGCGATCTTTAGCTGCCCGCGTAGATAACTGCGCCGAACACGCGCGGATTGATTTGTGAAAACGCGCCGAGTTTGTTAGGGCCTCGCGTGACACATCTGGAGAAACCGCTCGTGACCAAAGATTATATTGTTAAGGATATCAACCTCGCCGCCTATGGCCGCAAAGAGCTTGATATCGCCGAAACCGAAATGCCGGGCCTGATGGCCTTGCGCGCCGAATATGGCGAGAGCCAGCCGCTCAAAGGGTCGCGCATCGTCGGCTCGCTGCACATGACCATTCAAACCGCTGTTTTGATTGAAACATTGGTCGCGCTGGGCGCCGACGTGCGCTGGGCATCGTGCAACATCTTCTCGACGCAGGACCATGCCGCAGCCGCGATTGCCGCGGGCGGCACACCGGTTTTCGCCATCAAGGGCCAGACATTGGTCGAGCACTGGGATTACCTCGACCGCTCGTTCCAATTCCCCGAGGGTGCGAACCTGATCCTCGATGATGGCGGCGATGCGACACTTTATGTTTTGCTCGGCGCGCGCGTCGAGGCGGGCGAGACGGATTTGATCGAAGTGCCCACCTCGGAAGAGGAAGAGGCGATTTTCGCGCAGATCAAGAAACGCATGGCACAAAGCCCCGGTTGGTTCACGAAAACCCGCGAAGCCATCAAAGGCGTGTCGGAAGAAACCACCACCGGCGTGCACCGCCTCTATGATCTTCATAAGAAAGGCCAATTGCCTTTTCCTGCGATCAACGTGAACGACTCTGTCACCAAGTCGAAATTCGACAATAAATATGGCTGCAAAGAAAGCCTCGTGGACGGGATCCGCCGCGCCACAGATACGATGATGGCCGGTAAGGTCGCCGTGGTTTGCGGTTATGGCGATGTGGGCAAAGGCTCTGCCGCGTCGCTCAGCGGCGCAGGCGCCCGTGTCAAAGTCACCGAAGTTGACCCGATCTGCGCGCTGCAAGCCGCGATGGACGGGTTCGAGGTTGTGTTGCTCGAAGATGCGGTCGAGAGCGCCGATATCTTCATCACCACCACCGGCAACAAAGACGTGATCCGCATCGAGCATATGCGCGCGATGAAGGACATGGCGATTGTCGGCAACATCGGCCACTTCGACAATGAAATTCAGGTGGCCAGCCTGAAGAACCACAAATGGACCAACATCAAAGAGCAAGTGGATATGATCGAAATGCCTTCCGGCAATCGCATCATCCTGCTCTCCGAGGGGCGCCTTTTGAACCTTGGCAATGCCACGGGTCACCCGTCTTTCGTGATGTCCGCGTCCTTCACCAATCAGGTTCTGGCGCAGATGGAGCTTTGGATGCGCGGCGAGAATTACGACAACCAAGTCTATATCCTGCCCAAGCATCTCGACGAGAAGGTCGCACGTCTGCACCTTGACCGGATCGGCGTGAAGCTCAGCAAACTGGACGCAGAACAGGCGGCCTATATCGGTGTTACGCCCGAAGGCCCCTTTAAACCCGAGCATTATCGTTACTAAATACGTCTTATGGACGAAGACGGTCACACCCCTAACCGCCCGAGCCCGTCTCGGGCGGTTTTATATTTGCGCAAGCTGATGCGGGCGGCTTTGGCGCTCGGCCGCGTGACGGTCACGCTGGCGCTTTTTGGCGGGCTGGTCTGGGGCGGATATCTTGCGCTTTACCATCCTGACACGCCGCTGCGCGATGAATGGAACCCGGTCAAACCTCTGCGCATTGCAGATCCCGTTACGCCCATCACAAAATGGAAGCTATCGCGCGCTCTGAGCGATCCGGCGCTGTGCCAATCGGTGCTCGATGCCTCCTCGGTATCCGCCAGCGCCATGAGCGATCTGCAGGCTTCCGAGGTTTGCCATATTCGCGGGCGGGTGCGGCTGGCCTCGGTCGGGGCGGCGAAGCTGAAGCCGCTTGAAACCCGCTGCCCGATCGCCCTACGCCTCGCCATGTGGGAGCGTCACGCATTGCAGCCCGCCGCGACGGCCCATCTTGGCACCGAGCTGACCGGCATACGGCATTATTCGAGCTACAATTGCCGCGCCATCCGCACCCCCTCGGGCGAGACCTCGCGCATGAGCACCCACGCCAGCGCGGATGCAATCGATATTTCCGGTTTTGATTTTGCCAATGGAAAGCGATTAAGCCTCAAGGCCGATTGGAATGGCGCCGCGCCGGACGCCGCGTTTTTGCGTGCCGCGCAGCAAGGGGCCTGTCTTTGGTTCAACACCGTGCTCGGACCGGAATATAACGCCCTGCATGCCGATCATTTTCACATGCAAAATACCGGATGGAACAGTTGCGGCTAGGCCGCATTCGGCCCAAGCGGCCAAAAATCCTTTTGTCTTGGCAAAATTAGCCGCTAGGCTTGCTGCGAACGTTCCAAAAGGAGCGTGGTGGAGTAATGGCAAAACAGCCGAAAGGTGGGAGAAGACCATGGGAAAACGTGACGACCTAATTGCGAAATACGCGGATGATTTGAAAAACAAATGCGGGATGACGCCCGATATGGGCCTTTTGACCAAGGTCACAATCGGCTGCGGCCCGTCGATCTATAATGCGGACGCCTCGACCGTCGCGGGCAGCGACAAATCCGAGCTGGAAACCGTCAAAGACAATTTCCTCGTCAAAAAGCTGGGCCTCAAGGACGGCCCCGAATTGATGGATGCCATCGATAGTGTCATCGAGACATATGGCAAATCCGAGCGCAACAAATATCGCGCCGTTGTCTATTACATGCTGACCAAACATTTCGGCAAAGAAGCCGTCTACGGCTAAGCCATTG
The DNA here is from genome assembly GCF_040371945.1 of Litorivita sp. NS0012-18. Classification (NCBI taxonomy): domain Bacteria; kingdom Pseudomonadati; phylum Pseudomonadota; class Alphaproteobacteria; order Rhodobacterales; family Paracoccaceae; genus Litorivita; species Litorivita sp. NS0012-18. The sequence goes on from NZ_BAABWS010000001.1 coordinate 1,771,057, forward strand.
CGATACAAAAGAAACGCCCGCTTCCTTAAGCGGGCGTTTTTTTATTGCGGTGCATTTTGCCTACTTGCGCCTTTGTGGCGAGGCCGAAATGAGGTATAAAAAGTTGTTCCGCGTCAGGATGGCCGGACCCGAAATTCTAATTCACGTGTGGTGTGTAGGGAGCACGTGGGGTGGCGAAGGGTCTTGGCATTGGCTGGGACCCTTCGTGTTTTTTGAGCGCCGTTGTAGGCGGACCTGCGGTTTGAACCTGCCGGTTCCTACATCGCGCCGAGCACCGCGCCGATTACTGCGCAGCCAAGGCAGGCATAGCCGCCATCAATCAAAGCCAATGCAGGTTTACGCATCCCGTAGGCGTAGCACATCGCTAGCCATGGCGTGATAAAGAACGCGCCGATCCCGATCCCCGCAACAAATCCCGCGCCTGCGCCGTCGATGCCGGCCATGGCAAACATATGGCGCATCATTCCCGCCACAAGGATCATCGCCGCCCCGCTATAGATAAACGGCACAAATGATCCGCCCTTGGGCTTTCCGGCCTCGTCTGTCTCGATCTGCGCTGCGGCCATCCACGGCTTCGACAGGCTCATATACCATACGGCTCCTGTCGCAAATCCGGCCAGCGCCGCCAGTAAGACTGCTATCATCTCGCGATCCTCCCCTTGGTTGCCTCAGGCTAGCGCGCCGCACATAGATCTGGCCAGTGTTTTCGGCAGGCCCGCGCCTCTCATACCTTTGTCGCATATCGCGGGTCCGCACGGCGCGCCAATCTGCGCCCTATGAGGGAGGCCATTTCTGTTCTTTTTGCGCTGCTGGTGTTGCTGGCTGCGCCGCTCCGCGCCGAGGTTTTCGACCGCGCCGCGATAGAACCCTTTGTCGTGCCGCCCTATTCCTTGGGCGAATTGGTCAATGACAAGGGCGTCTATCAGTTGCTCAATTCCGGCGGCGCCGAGGCCGGATTTGTCTTTCAAACCGAACCGCTTGCGCCGTTGCCTGGATTTTCCGGAGCGCCGATCAACCTGTTGGTCATTCTCGATGCCGAGGCCAAATTCATCGATGTGCGCCTGCTCGATCACAACGAGCCGATCTTTGTCTCTGGCCTCGGCCAAGCGCCGTTTCACAAATTCGTCGAACAATATCGCGGCCATTCGATCAGCACGCCTTTGGTGGTCGGCACCCCTTATGGCGCGGCCGATGCGGGCGGCGCTTTGGTCTATCTCGACGGGGTGACAAAAGCCACGGCTAGCGTGCGCATCGCCCATGAAAGCATCCTCGCCGCCGCCCTCGGCGTCGCGCGCGAAAAGATGCAAGGCGTGAACACCGGCCCGCCGTCCTATCCCGACCCCGCGGTCACCGAGACGCTGACATGGGCCGACCTGCTCGATCAGGGTCTCGTGGGCCGTCTGACGGTCAGCAACGCCGAGGTCGAGGCGTTGTTCAAAGGCACGCTTTGGGAGGGCGACGATCCGCTGGCTCTGGACGATCCGAGCGGCATATATCTTGACCTTTATGCCATTGATCTGGGCCCGCAATCGATCGCCAGTGCAGTGCTTGCGCCCGATACATTGGCCGAACTTGCGGCCTTTCGCGCCGTGACGCCCGATGCCGCGCCGGTGCTCTTGCTGGATGCAGGGCGGCACGGGTTGGTGTCGGACAATTTCGTGCGTAACACCGCGCCCGACCGTATTTCGGCGGTCCAAGACGGGTTTCCCGTGGCCCTTCGCGATGCGGATCTGTTCATCACCTTGAACGACGATCTGCCGAGCGAGCTTTCGGACGCGGCCGCGATTATCTTGCGCTCGGATCGCCGTCTTGGCTTCGATCCCTCGCGGCCTTGGATCTTGACCCTGCAGGCCCCGCGCGCCCACGGGATTTTCCAACCCGAGATCGGCACAAAGGACCTGTCGGTCGAGCTTAAAACCGATGAGCGGTTCTACAAACAAGACCTCGCCCCGCGCCCCGTGCCGCCGTGGGTCGAAGCCCTCCGCGGGCGCAGCACGGATCTGGTGGTTCTGGCCGTGGGCCTGACCGCGCTGGGCATCGTGATGGGTTTTGCGATGCGCCAACTGGCGGCGCACCCGCGGTTCGGCGCGATCCGCCTTGGGGTGCTGGCGGTGATGCTTGGGTTTGTCGGCTGGCACGGGCAGGGGCAATTGAGCATCGTCACCGTTCTGGCGACATTGCGCACGCTGTGGGAGGGGGGCAATTTCGCCTATCTTCTCTATGACCCTTTCTCCTTGATGATCTGGGCCGTGGTGATTGTCAGCTTTGTGCTTTGGGGCAGGGGGTTCTTTTGCGGCTGGCTGTGCCCCTTTGGCGCGCTGCAAGAATTCGCCGACCGTCTTGGCCGCCTGCTCCGGCTGCCCAAAATTGAGCCGTCTGCCAAATGGGACGCGCGGCTTAAATCGGTCAAATATCTGGTGCTCTTGGGGATGATTGCCGCCGTGTTCTACAACCCTGCCAGCGTCGATAAAGTGGCCGAGATCGAGCCGTTCAAAACCGCCATCACCGTCTATTTCGTGCGCGAGTGGTATTACGTCGCCTATGCGGCGTTCTGGCTTGTGCTCGGCATGGTCACCTTCAAAGGCTTTTGCCGCTATGTCTGCCCCTTGGGCGCGGTCATGGCGATTGGCGGTTTGCTGCGCAGGCGCAAATGGATCGACCGGCGCGCCGAATGCGGATCGCCCTGCCAGTTGTGCAAGGTGAAATGCAAATACGGATCGATCAAGCAAAACGGCGCCATCGATTATTCGGAATGTTTTCAATGCCTCGATTGCGTGACGATCCACGACGATCCGGCGCAATGCGTGCCGCTGATCCTCAAGGCGCGCAAAGCCAAGCGGGAGATCGCCGCATGAGCCTCACGCGCCGCCGATTTCTGTCGATCACCGCCGCCGGTGCGATTGCCGGATCTGCCGCGACCGCGCGCAGCGTGCCCGCCCGTTGGCAAGGCACAGCTTTGGGCGCCGAGGCGCAGGTCACGCTTTACGGGATGGAGACCGAGGCTCTGCGCGCGGTGCCGCATCTTTTGGCCCAGATCGAGCAGCAGTTCAGCCTTTATGACCAAAAATCGACCCTATCCTTGCTTAATCGCGCAAAGTCCCTACGCCAGCCGCCACGGTATTTTGCCGATCTTCTGACGCTGTGCGGCGAGATGCATGGCGCGACGGGCGGGCGGTTCGACCCCACGGTGCAGCCGCTTTGGCACGCCTTGGCGCGGGGGCAGGATATCGCCGCAGCGCGCGCCAGTATCGGTTTCGACCGCGTGCAAGTCACGCCCGATCATATCGCGATCGGCGCGGAGCAGGCCTTGACCCTCAACGGGATTGCCCAAGGCTTTGCCACTGATCTGGTCACCGCGTATTTGCGCGATCTCGGTGCGCGCGAAGTTTTGGTCAATATTGGCGAGTATCGCGCGCTTGGCGGCCCGTTCCGCTTGGGCCTGTCGGATCCGGCGCTCGATCTGCATGGCTGGCAAAGCCTGACCGGCACGGCCTTGGCCACATCCAGCCCCGCGGCGCTGCGCCTTGGGCCGGACCAAGGCCATGTCCTTGATCCGCTTGGCCTTGCACCTGCGCTTTGGTCGTCAGTGACGGTGGAGGCCGAGACTGCGGCCGTTGCCGACGCGCTCTCGACCGCGATGTGCCATATGGACGGGGCGCAGATCGACGCCGTTCTCGCACGGCGCGCCGATGCGGTGCGGGTGATATTGGTCAGCTTTGAGGGCGAAGTGGGCCAGCGGCGGGTTTGACCCTAGCGCTCGGGCGCCTGCCATGTCGCGCCGTATTTGGCGTAGATTGCGGCGATCCGCCCGTCGTCTAGCGCGGCAAAAATCGCATCATCCACCGCATATCCCAAGGCGCGGTAGCGAAAATTCACCGCCGTGCCCAACGTCCATTTGCCCACAGAAAACCCTGGCAAGGGCGGCTGATGGACTTTGATACCGGCGGCGGCACCCGCCTCAAGCTGCGTGCGCGGGCCCATCACGGCTTTGACCTCTCCGGCGGCCAAGGCTGCCATCGCATCTTGGGTCGCCGGATAGCGGCGCATGTTGCCCGAAAGCTGCCCGCCGGGGAAAGCGGTGAGATAAAAATCCGAGATCGAGTCGTTTTCGACGCCGACCGTATCAAAGCGGAAATAGGCCGGAACCGGCGCTTCGCCATCGGGATAGGCCGCCTCGGAATAGGCAATCGCAATGCCTTCGGTCGCATATTGTCCGGTAAACACCACCTGTTCGACGCGGCAGGCAAAGCTGCTGTCATAGGGGATATGCATCATGACATTGGCAACGCGCCCGCCGGTGACCGGCCCCTTCCACACCCAATTGCGCAGGTCGGCCTCAAGGTTCTCGCCCGCCGCGACCAGCCTGAATTTCGGCTCGACCCCCAAGGCATCGGCGATCAAGGCGCCGATCTCGACGTCGATCCCCACGGGCTTGCCGCCCTCCAGATAGGAATAGGGCGGGAAATCCTCGAACAATGCGATGTCGATCCAGCCGCGTTCGGTGATTTGGTCGAGGTCTTGCCCAACGATATCGCGGCTGGCGTTTTGCGGTTTGGGCTGCGGGACGTAATCCTCACAACGCGCAAAAGCCTGCCCCGAAAGGCAGGCTAAGGCGACAAGCCCGAAGGCGGTGTTGCGCAAGACATTTCGCATGTTAATGCGCGACCGATAGTCCGATCGTCAGGGTTTCGGCGGCTTGCTTCATCGCCCCCTCCGATCCATCCAATTGCTTGGCGGCGCGAAAGGCGATGGAATCGGCCACCGGCGCGCCCGAGAGCGTTTCGATCTTGCCCGCGATCTCTTCAAGGCGCGGTTTGACCGCTGCGACATCGGCGCTGCCATCGGCGAGGCTGTCGCGCAGGGCTTGAAGCTCGTCCGCGTATTCGTCGAGCATGTCCTGATCAGGGCGGGTTTCGATATAGGTGCGGATCGCCCAACCGGCTTTTTGCCCCAAAACCTCTTCAAAGGCCGGCATTTTGGTGGTGCCATTTTGAGTATAGCCGACACGGAAGCGTTCGGCATACCATTCATCGCCGTATTCTTCGGCCTCAAGGTAGCGCAAATCGGGGGCCAAACCGCCCGAAATCACCTCAAGCCCGTGGCAACGCGCGCAGTTCTGGTTATAGCCCGACGCGCCGATTTCGATTGCCGTGGTCCAAACCTCGTCGCCTTGGTCGCGGTAGGGGTTTTCGGTCAACCACTCTTCGCCCACATCGGGCAGCGCATCAGTGTTCATCGGTTGCGGCGCGACATCGCCATGACCATAAACCATACCGGCTCCCGCCAGCGTGCAAAAAGCGGCCAAAGCAGCGCGCGCGGGCAGTTTGCGCAAAGATGTCATGTGGTTTCCTCCCATATACCTGTTCGACATGTGTCATAAGGTGTGTCGTGAGCCTATCGCTATTGGACTTTGGTTTAAATATACGAAAGGCGAGACGATGGTCGTAGTGGTCCCGCCTGCGGTGCCGCTCTAGCCTCGTCTGTCAGGGAGGAGTGTCATGAGGCTGCGTTTGCGCATCTGGTTGGTTTTGCTTGGAGGTTTGGGGCTGTTTGGAGCGCCGACCCAAACCTTGGCCCAAACGAGCGCGAAGGAGGGGCCGCACCTTGCGGTCACCTATCTTTCCGCGCGTCCCGCGCCGCCGCCGACCCTGTCGAACCTTGATCCCGTGCCCGAGGATTTGGGCCGTGCGGGGGCAGAATTGGCGCGCGCCGACAATGCCACCACGGGGCGGTTTTTGAATCATCACTATGCGCTGGAAACAGTCACTGTTTCGCCTGAAAATGGCGTCGAGGCGGCGCGCGCTGCCTTATCGGCATCGCCCTATCTGATCATCGATGCCGCGCCGGACCTGTTGCTCCAGATTGCGGATTTGCCCGAGGCCAAGGGCGCGATATTGTTCAACGTGGGCGCGCCCGATCCCGCGCTGCGCAGCGCGAAATGCCGCTCGAACCTGCTGCATACCGCCGCCTCCTATGCGATGCGCGCCGATGCGCTTTCGCAATTTTTGGTCTCTAAGCGTTGGGGCAAAACCGCGCTCATCGCTGGCCCCGCCCCGCAAGACCAAGCCTTCGCCGCTGCCATCGAGGCCAGCTTGGCCAAATTCGGCCTTCGGGCGGGCAAGCGCGCGGATTGGAGCGCCGATGCCGATATGCGCCGCACTGCCTCGCAAGAGGTGCCGCTTTTCACCCAAGCTTTGGGCGATCATGACGTGTTGATTGTCGCGGATGAGGCCAATGATTTTGCCCGCTATGTGGTCTATAATACATGGCTGGCGCGGCCTGTTGCCGGATCGGTCGGCCTGCGCCCCGCTGCATGGGGCCGCGTGGTCGAACAATGGGGCGCGGCGCAACTGCAATCTCGGTTCCGCGATCTGGCGGGGCGCGATATGCAGCCGCGCGATTACGCCGCTTGGGCCGCAATGCGCAGCCTTGGCGAGGCGATGACGCGCGTGAATTCCGCCCAAATAGAGACGCTTCGCGCCTATATCCTGTCCGATACATTCGAGTTGGCAGGCTTTAAGGGGCGGCCCCTGTCCTATCGCGCATGGAACGGGCAATTGCGCCAACCGATCCCGCTTTTGCATGATGACGCGGTCGTCGCCAATGCGCCGCTCGACGGGTTCTTGCATCAAAATAACGAGCTGGACAGCCTCGGGCTGGACCGCCCCGAAAGCGCCTGCACTGCTTTTGAAGGAGAGTGATATGTATCTACGTTTCGCTATGATCGCCTGTCTTTTCGCCGCGCCCCTGAGCGCCGAAGAAATCTGGGTAACCAACGAAAAGGACGACACGGTCAGCGTGATTGATGTCGCCAGTTTGGAGGTCATCCGCACGATTGCGACCGGCGAGCGCCCGCGCGGCATCACCTTCAGCCATGATTACAGCCGCGTTTATATCTGTGCCTCCGACAGCGACACGGTGCAGGTGATGGACCCGAACACCGGCGAGATATTGCACGATCTGCCGTCGGGCGAAGACCCCGAGCAATTCGTCCTGCACCCTGACGACCGCCACCTCTATATCGCCAATGAAGATGACGCCATCACCACGGTGGTGGATGTGGTTGATCGCCGCGTTGTGGCGCAAATCGACGTCGGGATCGAACCCGAAGGCATGGCCGTCTCGCCCGATGGCAAAATCGCGATCACCACCTCCGAAACCACCAATATGGCCCATTGGATCGACACGGAAACTCAAAGCCTCTTTGCCAACACTTTGGTCGATTCCCGCCCGCGCCATGCCGAGTTCACCAAAGAGGGCACCGAGCTTTGGGTCAGCGCCGAAATCGGCGGCACGGTGAGCGTGTTTTCAGTCTCTGATCAGGCGGAACTTGCCAAAATGAGCTTTGCCATCACCGGCATTCACGAGGACCGTATTCAGCCCGTCGGCTTTGAATTTACCGAAGACGAAAAGACCGCTTTCGTCGCCCTTGGCCCCGCCAACCATCTGGCCGTTGTGAATGCCCAAACCTATGAGGTGGAAGATTATATTCTCGTTGGGCGGCGGGTTTGGCATATGGCGTTCAACAGCGACAAGAGCCTGCTGTTCACCACCAATGGCGTGTCCGGCGATGTGACGGTCGTGGATGTGGCCAAACGCAAGGCGATCAAAACCATCAAAGTCGGCCGCTTCCCTTGGGGCGCGGCGCTGCGTCCGTGAAGATTGGAGAAAGAAGATGATGAAGACCGCAAAAATAGCCGCATTGAGCGCGATCCTATTGGCCACCTCCGCGCCGACATGGGCGGATGAAGACGCGCCGAAATTCGGATTGGCGGGGCTTTTGTCCAGCAAGAACAAACACGACCTGCCCGAGGTGATCTTGTCGGCGGGCATGCCGTTGAGCGATGCGCCGTGGCGGCTCAAATCCGGCGCCTATTACGAGGTCGAAATCACTTCGGACGGCAGTCAGGAGCTGGCGCTCAAGGGGGCCGATTTCTTTCGTGCGATCTGGATCGACGAGATCGTGATCGAAGGGTTGGAAATCCGTCCTTTGGGCCTTGATAGTGTCGAATTTGACGAGGCGGGCACGATGGAAATCGGCTTTATTGCGCTCAAGCCCGGATCGTATAACCTGCATGTGCCTGGCACCACGGGCGAGACGCAGCGTTTGGAGATCACGATTGAATAACCCCGCCGACAGACGCAGCGCAGCGGTCCGCCCGTGAGCGGGATTCGCGCGCAAAACCTGAGCTTTTTCTACGGTCCGAAACAGGCGCTTGATGACGTGTCTTTCGAGGTGGCCGAGGGTCGGTTTTGCGCCCTGCTCGGGCCGAATGGTGCGGGTAAATCGACGCTGTTCTCCCTTCTCACACGGCTTTTTACGCCGCCGCAGGGGCGCATCGAAATCGCGGGCGCCGATATGGCCGCCCATCCGCGCGCGGCATTGGCGCAAATGGGCGTGGTGTTTCAACAAACCACTTTGGATCTCGACCTGTCGGTGCGGCGCAACCTGTCGTATTTTGCCGCGCTGCAAGGGCTTGGCGGCAAGGACGCGGCGCGCCGGATTGACGGCGCTCTTGATCAATTGAGCATGCGCGAACGCGCCCATGAAAAGGCGCGCAGCCTCAACGGCGGGCATCGCCGCCGCGCCGAAATCGCCCGCGCCTTGATCCACCGGCCCAAGGTATTGCTTTTGGACGAGCCGACCGTGGGTCTTGATGTGGCTGCGCGTCACGGAATTGTCTCTCATGTGCACGCTTTGGCCGAGGCGGGGCTTTGCGTGCTTTGGGCGACGCATCTGACCGATGAAATCCAAGACGCGGATCAGCTAATCATGCTGCATCAGGGTCGCATTTTGCAAAACGGCCGCGCGGCAGAGATCGCCGCTGGCCGCCCTTTGACCGAGGTGTTTTTGCAGCACACGGGCCAAACCGCCGATGCGGGGGTGGCGCTGTGAGCGGGGCGTTTTTGGTCCTGCGCGCCATCGTTGCGCGCGAGGCGTTGCGCTTTGTCCGCCAGCGCGAGCGTTTTCTCGCCGCCTTGGTGCGCCCGATGGTGTGGCTTTTGGTCTTTGCAGCGGGGTTTCGCGCCGCGCTGGGCATGTCGATCATCCCGCCCTACCAAACCTATATCACCTATGAGACCTATATCATTCCGGGACTGTGCGGGATGATCCTTTTGTTCAACGGGATGCAAAGCTCGCTCAGCCTTGTATATGACCGCGAGATGGGGTCGATGCGGTTGCTTTTGACCTCGCCGATGCCGCGCTGGTGGCTCTTGGTGTGCAAGTTGATCGGCTCGACGGCAATCTCGATCCTGCAGGTCTATAGCTTCCTCGCGGTCGCGGCCCTGTTCGGGATCACCATGCCGCCGCTTGGCTATGTGACGGTGCTGCCCGCGCTGCTGCTGGGCGGGTTGATGCTTGGCGGTTTGGGGCTGGCCTTGTCGAGTTTTATCCAGCAACTCGAAAATTTCGCGGGAGTGATGAACTTTGTCATCTTCCCGATGTTCTTTTTGTCCTCCGCTCTTTATCCGCTGTGGAAAATGGCCGAAAGCTCGCAGCTTTTGCACGATATTTGCGCCCTCAACCCCTTTACCCATGCGGTGGAAATGATCCGCTTCGCGCTTTATGCCGAGGTGAATATTCTGGCGATTTTTGTGACCATCGCGGCGGGTTTGGCGTTTTTGGCGCTGGCGCTGTGGGGCTATGATCCGGCGCGTGGCATGATACGGCGCAAGGGTTGACCTAACTTGCGACCATAGGGGTGATGACGCCTCCGCCTTGTTTTGTTAGGCTTTGCCTTAGGAGGACCCATCCCATGTTGATACGATTGACCCTTTTGACCGCCTTGATGGCCGCGCCCGCCTTGGCCCAAAGCGATGACGATTTGGGCGGCGGAAGTTTGAACCCCGAAGAAATGACCCTCAACCGCGTGATGAAAAATGTGCGCGGCGGGCAAACCGACATGGTCACCTGCGCCACCGGATATTTGATGGTAAAGAAGGGCGATCACGATGACGCGCGCGAATTGTTCAACCAATGCGCCGAGGCTGGATATACCGGCGCGATGACATGGCTCAGCCAAATGGACGACAACGGGCTTGGCGCCGATGAAAACCCCGATGCCGCCGCCGAATGGAGCCGCCGCGCCGCCGAGGCGGGTGATCCGGTGGGCAAATTCAATTACGGCCTGTCGCTGATGCGCGGGCGCGGCGTGGCGCAGGACGTGGATGCAGGCCGCGCCATGGTCGATGCGGCGGCGGCGCAGGGATTGGCAATCGCGCAGCGGATGCAGCGCGCCGATTACGACCTCGACGAGGTCACGCCGGATGCGGACAACTGGAAATATGGTCCGATGTTCTAGGGCAGTCTCGCAATCCTGATTGCAATACCCCCGCCGGTTTGCCCGTGCGGGGGTTTTTTGTGCCAAGCCCTTGCGCCCCTACGACCAAAGGAGGGGGCAGCGGTTGATATCGATCAAATTGGCGCGGCGGCGCGAGGCGTAGCATAGGGCCAACCCAATCAGGAGATCACGCCATGACCCGTTTGTTTCACGCAGCCACCTTCGCCGCCCTTCTTGCCCCTGCATTCGGCGCGCCGCTTCTGGCCGAAAGCACCCAGCTCTACGACGAGGTGAAAGTGACCGCAGGCAAGACGCTTTTTGACGGCGAATGCCATCGGTGCCATGCGGATAATTCCTCCGATGCCTCCTATGGCCCACCGCTGGAAAACATCATCGGGCGCGGGGCGGGCACGGTTGAGGATTATGATTACTCCACCGCCTTGGCGGCTTCGGGCATTGTTTGGACCGAAGCGGCGCTGCGCGCATGGATGGAGGATAACACCGGCTTTATGCCCGGCACGAAAATGCGCCACGTCGGAATCGAGGATCGCACGGTGCAGGACTTTATTCTTGCCTACCTGCGTTCGATCACAACCCGCGACGGGTCGGCTCTGACCGAAAAATTGAACGGGGAATAGAGCCTAATCCGTTGAGCAAAAACAGGTTTCGGCGCGGGCCTGTCCGCGCCGCAGCTGCGATTCGTCAGGCGGGCTAACCCAAGGGAAACCGCCTGACGGAATTTGGGATACGACCATTGGCTTATACCTTGCGCCGCGGCCTTCCCTTAGCCTCCTCTCACCGGACGCGCGTGATGCGCGCAATGGAGCCTGCCGGAAAGGTAGGTAGAACCTAGGGAGGACGACCGAATGAATCGCTTTATCGCATCCGTCGCGATCGGCATTATGGCGGCAGGGACCGCGATTGCCGGTGTGACCGAAGAGGATCTGGCCAACGACCAGATGAACACCAGCCAGATTGTCACAAACGGCATGGGCCGCGATCTGCAGCGCTATAGCCCGCTGGAGACGCTGAACAAGGAAAACGTCAAGAACCTGATGCCGGCATGGGCGTTCTCGCTTGGCGGTGAAAAGCAGCGCGGTCAAGAGACCCAGCCGCTGATCTATGACGGTGTGATGTATATCACCGGTTCCTATTCGCGCATGTATGCCATCGACGTGCGTACCGGCAAAGAGCTTTGGCAATATGACGCGCGTCTGCCCGAAGGCATCCTGCCCTGCTGTGACGTGATCAACCGCGGCGGCGCGATCTTTGGCGACAACATCATCTTTGGCACGCTCGATGCGCGTCTGGTGGCGTTGAACCTCAAGACCGGCGATGTCGTTTGGAACAAGAAAATCGCGGATTACAAAGCGGGCTATTCCTACACGGCGGCCCCGCTGATCGTGAACGGCCTTGTCATCACCGGCAACTCCGGCGGTGAATTCGGCATCGTTGGCGAAGTGCAGGCCCGCAACGCCGAAACCGGCGAAATGGTTTGGACCCGCCCCGTGATCGAAGGCCATATGGGCACGCTCAACGGCAAAGAATCCACCATGACCGGCACGCTCAATGCCACATGGCCGGGTGATATGTGGAAAACCGGCGGCGGCGCGACATGGCTCGGCGGCTCGTATGACGCAGAAACCGACACCATCGTTTTCGGCACCGGTAACCCCGCACCGTGGAACAGCCACCTGCGCGACGCAGGCACACCGACCGAGGGCAACAAGGGCGACAACCTTTATGCCGCATCGCGTATCGGCATCGACCCCGCCACCGGCGAGATCAAATGGCACTTCCAAACCACGCCGCGCGAAGGTTGGGATTATGACGGCGTGAACGAAGTCGTCGCCTTTACCGACAAAAACGGCGACAAGCGTTTTGCCACGGCTGACCGGAACGGCTTCTTCTACGTTCTGGACCGCGAAACCGGCAGCTTCATCTCCGGCACGCCTTTCGTCAAAGACATCACATGGGCGTCGGGCATTGATGAAAACGGCCGTCCGATCTTTGTCGAGGACAACCGTCCGGGCAACCCCGCTGCGGCAGCCGACGGCAAGAAGGGCGATGTGGTCTTCTCCGCACCGGGCTTCCTTGGCGGCAAAAACTGGATGCCGATGGCGTTCAGCCAGAAAACCGGCCTGTTCTACGTGCCCTCCAACGAATGGGGCATGGACATCTGGAACGAGCCTGTGACCTACAAAAAAGGCGCGGCCTACCTCGGTTCGGGCTTCACCATCAAACCGATGTATGAAGACCATATCGGCAGCCTCAAGGCGATCGATCCGGCGACCGGCGAATGGAAGTGGGAATTCAAAAACGAAGCACCTCTTTGGGGCGGCGTGATGACCACCGCAGGCGGCCTTGTCTTTACCGGCACTCCCGAGGGTGACTTCATCGCCTTTGACGACGAAACCGGCGAACAGCTTTGGTCGTTCAACACCGGCTCCGGCATCGTGGGTCAGCCCGTCACATGGGAAATGGATGGCGAGCAATATGTTTCGGTCATCTCCGGCTGGGGCGGCGCGGTTCCGCTCTGGGGTGGCGAAGTGGCCAAAAAGGTCAGCTTCCTGAACCAAGGCGGCACCCTTTGGACCTTCAAACTGCCCAAGCAGTTGGCCGAAGTGAAATAAGTCCTTCTCCCAAGGCAATCAGCGCGCGTCCCGGATCGCTTCGGGGCGCGCGTTTTTTTATACGCCATCGCTGCGCGCACGGCAGGCCGGATGCGCGTAAACCATATGATCTTCGACCTTTTGGCTAGTGCCGCGCGGCGTGCTATTTGTTACCCTGAAACTTCCACCGTTCAGGAGTAGAGCCGCAATGACCCCCGCCCGTCCGACCGACAGAGGCCCCGCAGATCGGGGCGCTGCAGACAAGGCGCTGAACACGGCGATGGTGATCGACGATCACCCGCTGTTTTGCGATGCGCTCTCGATGACCTTGCGCGCGGTGCTTGAGGTGCAAACCGTCAAGACCGCCGAATGCCTCAAGGGCGCGTTGGAGCGGCTTGCCGAAGGTCTGTCGCCCGACATCATCTTCCTTGACCTGAACCTGCCGGACGTCAACGGGTTGGACGGATTGTTGCGCCTGATCAATGCGGCGCCCTCGGTGCCGGTGATCGTGGTCTCGTCGATGTCCGAGCCGCGCATCATCGCCTCGGCCATCCGCGCCGGTGCGCGCGGGTTCATCCCCAAACACAGCCAGCGCAGCGTTTTTCGCGAAGCCTTTGATGCGATCAGCGCAGGCGAGGTTTTCGTGCCCGAAGGGCTCTATATGCCCGACGAATCCGCCGCGCCCGAAAACGAGCAAGAGGCGGCCATGGCGCGCCTGTCCAGCCTGACCAACCAACAGGCGCGGATTTTGAACCTGATCTGTGAGGGCAAGCTCAACAAACAAATCGCCTATGATCTTTCGATTGCGGAGACCACGGTAAAGGCGCATGTTACGGCGATTATGCGCAAGCTGCGGGTGCAAAGCCGCACGCAGGCTGTTTTGATCGCGCAAGAGGCGCGGTTTTCCAGCATCGCCCAAGGTGAGGGCGGCGGCTACTAACGCATAGTCAAACAGATCGCGCCTATGATCGGGGAGGAGAATGGGCCAAACACTTCCACCTGCTTTTGCAGCCGGCTCCGCGCTGCTGACGGCTCATGTTGCTTGCGATGCGGATGATCCGGTCGCCGATCTGCGCGCCGCGCTCGGCGCCGAAGAGCTGTCTTTGATCTATCTTTTCGTCTCTAACACGGCCGATTTCGACCACGTCGTGCGCCGCGCCGACGAATGTTTCGGCGATACGCCGGTGGTGTGCTGCACCACGGCGGGCGAGATTTCCGCCGAAGGCTATACCGAGGGCGAAATCGTCGCCGTGGCCCTGCCGTCGCGCCTGTTTCTCGCCGATACGATGTTGATCGAACCGCTGGACGAGATCGACCCGCAAACCCTGATCGGTGATGTGATCCGCGCCCGCGCGAAACTGACCCATGATGCGCGCGATATGGCCCATGAGTTCGCCTTTCTCACGGTCGACGGATTGTCGCGCAAAGAAGACGAATTGATGAGCGCCCTCGCGCCCGGTCTTGGCCCGATGCAGCTTTTCGGCGGCTCTGCAGGGGACGGCGAGGATTTTGCCGATACCTATGTCTCCTACGGCGGCAAAACCTATCAAAACGCGGCGGTCCTGTCCTTGGTGCGCACCCGTTGCCCCGTAAAGGTCTTCAGCCTCGCACATCTGACGCCGACCGATACCCGCATGGTGGTGACCCGCGCCGATCCGTCCCGCCGCGTTGTGCATGAAATCAACGCCGAACCCGCCGCGCGCGAATATGCGCGCATCTTGGGGATGGTGCCCGAGCAGCTTGATACCTTCACCTACGCGGCCCATCCGGTGGTGGTGCGCATCGGCGGCGCCCATCACGTCCGCGCCATCCAGCGCATCGAGGACAGCGATGATCTGGTGTTTTTCTCGGCCATTGATGAGGGATTGGTGCTGACTTTGGCCGAACCCGAAGACCTTGCCGACCATCTGCAGCGCGAGTTGAAAAAGCTCGCCGATGCGGGGCCGCTCGATACGATCTTTGCCTGTGATTGCCTGCTGCGGCGGATCGAGGCCGAACAGGACCAGCAGACCAGCAAGATTTCCAAAATTCTCAAGGAAAACCGCGTTGTCGGCTTTGCCACCTACGGCGAACAGATTGACGCCAAACATGTGAACCACACAATGACAGGTGTTGCGATCTACCTGCCCGAATCGTGAAGGCCGCTTAATGGTGCACTCTTTGCTCAATCCCGACGACTCGCTGGAGCGGCAGCATGAAAAGCTGCTGCAGATCACCGACGCATTGATGCGGCGGGTCGAGCAGGTGACCGATCAATCCGGCGCCGCCTATGCGCAATTCGAACGCGCCGCGCTGCTCGAAGATCAGGTCCGCCAACGCACCCAAGACCTCGAGCGAGTGCTCGATTTGCTCAACGAATCCAATGCCCGTCTGGCCGAAGCCAACCGCGCGACAGAGGCCGCGCGCTCGGATCTGACCGCCGCGATTGAAGCGGTGGAAGAAGGATTCGCGCTCTTTAGCCCCGATGACCTTTTGGTGCTTTATAACCTACGGTTTTCGATGCATCTGGGCGATCTCAAAGAGCAACTTTTCCCCGGCATGAGCTTTGCCGAATATGTCGATGCCGTCAGCCGCAGCGCCAGCATCGATTTGCGCAATGAGGAAGAGCGCGCCGAATGGCGCAAGATGCGGATCGAGCGGCACGAAGACCAGCACGCGATTTTTAACGTCAAACTGGTCGGCAATCGCTGGGTGCAGGTTTCGGCGCACCGCACGCCCGATGGCGGCACGGTGATTTTGCAAACCGACGTCACCGATATCATGCGGCTGGAGCGCGAGGCGCGCGACAAGTTGATGGACCAACAGGCGATCATGATCCGCGCCACGTTGGACCATTTGAACCAAGGCGTCGGGATTTTCGACAAGGACACGCATCTGGTGGGGTGGAACCGCCGGATCGGGCAATTGCTCGCGCTTCCGGCCTCGCAATTCCGCTTTGGCGCGCATTTCGATACGCTGTTCGACCGGATGCAGGACCGGTTGGAATTTCCCGCCTCTATGCCGCGCGAGGCGGTGCTGGAATGGATCAACGCGCCGAAAAAACGCCGCCCGCTGTCCTTTGAGCTGCGCCATAAAAGCGGCGCGATTTTGGATTTCTTCGCCCAAGAGATGCCCGATCGCGGTTTTGTGGTCTCGCTCACCGATATCACTGCAGAGCGTGAAGCCGCCAAAAGATTGTTTGAAGCCAATGCCTTGCTCGAAGAGCGCGTGGCCGAGCGGACTCTGGAGCTGGAACATGCTTTGGGCGCGGCGGAGCGCGCCAATGCCTCCAAATCGCGCTTTGTCGCGGCGGCCAGCCACGATTTGTTGCAGCCTCTGTCGGCGGCCAAGCTCTATGTCGCCTCCTTGGCCGAAACCGACCGCGATCCGGCCGAAAAGGACATCGTGCGCAAAGCCTTTGGCGCGCTGGAAAGCGTCGAGAACATCATCGAGGCGCTGCTCGATATCTCCAAGCTGGACGCGGGCACGGCGGGGCTTGAGCAAACCGCCGTTCCCTTGGGCCGCGTTCTGGCCCGTCTGCGCGACGAATTTGCCCCACATGCCGAGATGAAGGGCCTTGATTTCCGCGTCGTCGGCACATCGGCGATGGTCTATTCCAACCCGTTGTTTATCAGCCGGATTTTGCAAAACCTCATCGCCAATGCGATCCGTTATACCGATAAGGGCCGCGTGGTTGTAGGGGTGCGGCGCAACGGCGGGTCGGTGCGGCTTGAGGTGTGGGACACCGGACCGGGGATTGCCGACGAGCATCAAAGCGCGATTTTCCAAGAGTTCCACCGCCTCGACACCTCCGCCAGCGCGCCCGAAGGTCTGGGCCTCGGGCTTGCGATTGTCGAACGCGCCTGCGCGCGGCTGGGCCATCAACTCAGCCTTTGGTCCGTTCCGGGGCAGGGCACGGGGTTTTTCGTCAATATGCAGGTGGCCGAGGGCGGCAAGGCGCTGCCCGTGACGACCCCCGCGCCGCGCCCCGAACGCAAGCTGACGGAAAGCGGATTGATCGTGCTTTTGGTCGAGAATGATATCGAAGTGCGCCGCGCGATCAGCCTGCTATTGGGCAAATGGAACGCCTCGGTTCTGGATGTGCGCTCGGGCGATGAGGCGATGGCGCTGCTCGACGAAATCCAGATCAAACCCGATGCGATGCTCATCGACTATCAACTCGACAACGGCGAAAGCGGTTTGGACGTTTTGGCGCGGTTGCGCCGCGCCTATGGCGACGTGCCCGCGCGGATTATCTCGGCCAACCGCTCGGTCGAATTGCGCCAGACATGCGCAAAGATCGGCGCCGAATTGATGGCCAAACCGCTTGATGCAAGGCATCTGGAAACCTTCCTTGCCACGACGGTTCCGGTTGATTTGGGCTGAAACAGGCTCTGATCGGGCGGGGGATCAGGCCTTGGCAGGCAGCTTGCGATAGATGAAGTCTTGCTGCGCCTGCGCGCCCAATTCCGCCTCCAAAAGCGCATCGACCAACCCGCGATGGGGCGATTTGCGGCACACCGGATCGGTGGCGCTGGCATCGGCGGCGATGGCCATGGCTTGGCAGCGGCAGCCGCCGAAATCCACGTCGCGCCGCTCGCAGCTTTGGCACAGGTCGGGCATCCAATCGGTGCCGCGATAGGCCGCAAAGGCCGGCCCGTCATACCAGATCTCGGCCAATGGCACGTCTTGGGCGTGTTGGAAGGTCAGATGCGGGATCGTCTCGGCGGCGTGGCAGGGAAGAACCTTGCCGTCCGGCGCGATGTTGAGGCCCGTCGAGCCCCATCCGCCCATGCAGGCTTTGGGAAAATCGGCGTAGTAATCGGGCGGCACGAAATCGATGACCAATGCGCCGCGATGGGTCTCGCGCGCGCTGGCGACCAAGGCTTTGGCGGCATCGACCTGTTCGCGCGTCGGCTGCAACATCGCGCGATTCTCCAAGGCCCAACCTTGGAATTGCACGCAAGCCACCTCCATCCGCCGCGCGCCAAGCTTGAGCGCAAGCTCGATCGTGGCGGGCAGATCATCGAGGTTATGGCGGTGCATCACCGCATTGAGCGTCAGCGGAAAGCCAAGCCGCGCGATATGTTCGGCGACATGCATCTTGCGCTCGAACCCGCCCTTATAGCCGCCGACCCAATCGGCCAGTTGTGGCGCAACGCCTTGGACCGAAAGCTGGATATGATCGAGCCCCGCGTCATTGAGCGCCTCGAGCCGTTTAGGCGTCAACCCGATGCCCGAGGTGATCAGATTGGTATAAAGCCCCGCCTCGCGCGCCGCGATCACCAGATCGACCAGATCGCGCCGCGAGGCGGGCTCGCCCCCCGACAGGTGCAATTGCAGCACCCCCAAATCGGCGGCTTGGCGAAAGATATCTGCCCATTGATCAGTCTCTAACTCGGCAGAAATCGCCGTGAGTTCCTGCGGATTCGAGCAGTAAGGGCAGGACAGCGGACAGCGGTGCGTCAGCTCGGCGAGCATCGCAATCGGCGGGTTCGGGCGTGGTTTTGCGGGGGCGTTCATGGCTGTTTCATCTCGACAAGGCGCTTTTCGGCTAGGCCGGATAGAAATTCGTGAACGTCGCTTTGCACGGCCTCAACCGGCGCGCCGTAACGTTCGGCCAGACCGGCGGCGATCTGGGCCTCGCTGCGCGACCCGTCAAGTTCGCCGAGGATCGCGTCGCCAATGGGGTCGAGCATCAAGGCGCGCTCTGGCCCGAGCAAAACCGCCCGTCCGCGCACGCGGTCGAAATGCCGCCGCACCCCGCGCGGCAGATATGGGATCGCGCCGCTCACAACAGCCCTTCATGCGGTTGCCAGCCGCCAGGCGGAATGCGGGCGGGGGCGACATAGGCCGAATGCAGCGCGTCAAGCTGCGCCCAAAGCACCTCGGTCTTGAAGGTCAGCGCCGCCGCCGCCGCGTCTTGGTCGGCGCGGGTCAGGGCGCGGTCCATCACCCATTTGAGGCCAAAGGCCACATCCTTGGGTGCCTCGGTCAACCGGTGTTGGAAATAGGCGATCGTATCGGGATTGGCGAAATCGTAATGCTCCAGCAATCCGGCGATCCGCGTTTTATGGATGGTCGGCGCGAAGAGTTCGGTCAGCGAGGAGGCCATGGCGGGCAAGAGCGGCTCGTCGCGCACAAAACGCACGTAAGCATCCACGGCAAAACGGGTGGCGGGCAAAATACCGACCTCGGAGGCGACATAATCAGGGTCAAGCCCGACGCCCTCGGCCAGTTTGAGCCAACGGCGAATGCCGCCGCCGCTCTCCACCCCGCCATCGTGATCCTCGATGCGCGAGCGCCACGCGCGGCGCAGGTCGGGATCGGAGACGCGCGACATAAAGGCCGCGTCCTTCATCGGAATGCGGGTTTGGTAGTAGTAACGGTTGATCACCCAAGCGCGCACTTGGTCGATGGTGCAGCCGCCCGAATGCAGCAATTGGTGAAACGGGTGTTTGTCATGATAACGCTCGGCCCCGATCTGGCGCAGGCGGGCCTCGAAATCGGCGGCGCTGTCGGGGGGCAAAAGGGCGGCATTTGTCATAATTCAAGCTCCATGCCATCGGCGGTGATCTGCCACCCATGGGCCAGCGCCTCGGCGCGTTCCGGCCCGTCCGGTTGCAAAATCGGATTGGTGTTGTTGATGTGGATATAGAGTTTGCGCGTCTGCGTCAGCCCGCTCAATCGGGCCAGAGAGCCTGCATCGCCGCGCATGGAAATATGCCCCATCCGCGCGCCGGTTTTCGCGCCGGTGCCGGTTTGCGCCATCTCGTCGTTTTCCCAAACCGTGCCGTCAAACAGCAGCATATCCGCCTCGCCAAGCCGCGCCACCAACCAATCGGGCAGGGTCGCACAGCCGGGGATATAGTAAAGCACCTTGGCCCCGTCGGTGATCCGCAAACCGACGGTATTCTCGCCCATGGCTTCGGTATCGACCTCGGCGCCCTCCATATAGAGCGGCACTTTTCCAGGAACCGCGAAGGGGGTGATTTGCAGGCCCGCCAGCGGGCTGAAGGCCGCGTCAAGCGCGATGGTCTCTTTGCTCACCAGTGCCGGATCAAGCACGGCAAAGACGCTGTCGCGATCCAGAATGCCGAGCGTCTCGGATGTGGCATAGACCGTGAAAGGCGTCTTTTCGCGCAGGGTCAGCAAGCCTGCCACATGGTCGATATCGCCATTGGTCAAGACCACCGCCCGCACGGGGCTACCGCGCAGGGATGTCGGATGCATCGACGGGCTGGAGGCGAATTGGGCACGGATGTCGGGCGAGGCGTTCAAAACCACCCAGTCCACCCCATCAACGGAAACCGCCACCGACGATTGTGTCATCGGTGGCAGTCGGCCCGTTCGGGCGTCTGTGCAGTTGCGGCAGCCACAATTCCATTGCGGAAGGCCACCGCCCGCGCCCGCGCCAAGTATCGTAATGAACACGGGGGCTATCGGTCCTTATGGATTAAAACAGGTCGCGCTCTGCGCCGCGATCGTCTTCCGAAGGGCCGTACATGTTGATTTCCATACCGCAGTTGATTTCGACTGCTGTCGGTTTCGTCCAAGCCATCTTAGTATCCTCCCTAAAGATTTCTATGTGCAGCCTATGCGCTGCGGGTGAATGCGCAAATACGACTAAGGGTGTAATGCGCGGTCTTATGACGGGTGGAAAGGGCAGGAGCGCCGCCCTTTCCGGTGTTGATTCTATCGAGATGATAGCACGCGGCTACATCGCCGCCTTCACTTTTTCCGGCGTGATCGGCAAGGAACGCACCCGCGCGCCAGAGGCGGCAAAGATCGCATTGGCAATCGCAGGCGCGACCGCCGTTGTCCCCGGCTCGCCGCAACCTGTCGGATAGCCGTTCACCTCAAGCAATTCGACGTCAAGCTCGGGCAGGTCCGACATCCGCATCGGGGTATAGGTGTCGAAATTGCGATCCTGAATGGCGCCGTTTTCAAAGGTGCCATCCTCCAGCAAGGCAATCGACATGCCCCAAAGCGCGCCGCCGGTCAGCTGTGCCTTGACGCCGGTGGGGTTCACCGAAGTCCCCACATCCATCGCCAAAGTCAGCTTGTTGACCTTCACCGCGCCGGTGGCCTTATCCACCGTCACATCCGCCGCGCAGGCGGTCCAAGAGGCCGAGGCGCGTTCCTGCGCCGTCACCGCCGACAGGCCGATGCCGCGGCCCTCGCCCAGATCGGAGCCATAGCCGGAGCGGTCCGCCACCGATTTGAGCACCGCCGCAAGACGTTTCGCGCCGCCCGTGGTGATGCCTGCGCCGGCGTTCTTTCCCGCACCGTCCAGCATCGACATCCGCAATTCGAGCGGATCGACGCCCAGATCATGGGCGATCTCGTCGATGAAGCTTTCACCGGCAAAGAACTGCCAACCCGGTCCGACCGACCGCAAATGCCCCGGAGGCATCGCGCCTTGGGCCACGGCGTTCATCGACAAGAGCACCTTTTGGTTCGGCATCGTATACCAATGATCGGCGCCGTTGACGGCAAACCCGTCCAACTTCTTCTCGGGATCGCCCGACAGGTCCGGCGCAAGAAAGGCGGGCGCCTGACGCGCCGAGGCCCATGCCGAGGCCGAGCTGACGTGCCATGTGTCGATCTTGCCGCCTTTGAGGCCCGCTTTCATCGCCACGGTGGCCGCAGGGCGGGTAAAGTCCACCTGCATATCGACCTCGCGCGAATAGACCATCTTGACCGGTTTGCCGACCTCTTTGGCGGTCAGGCAGGCCATGACCACATAGTCGCAATCCAGACGCCGCCCGAAGCCGCCGCCAAGCATATGTTGGTGGAACATGATCTTTTCGGGGGCCACGCCCAGCGCGCCGACCAGACCCATCACCAGGGTTTGGAACTGGTTGCCTGCATAGATGTTATAGGTGCCATCGGCGCTGATATCGACGGTGCAATTCATCGGCTCCAGCGGCGCGTGGATATTGACGCCGGTCTCGTAAACCGCCTCCATCACCTTGTCCGCAGCGGCCAGTCCCGCATCGGCATCGCCGTCATTGAGGAACAGTCGCGTGGCCTCTCCGGTCTCGATCAAACGCGCGTTTTCGGCATGGATCGCGGCCAGATCAACCGCCGCATTCGGCCCCAGATCATAATCGATCTGCAGCGCCTCTGCGGCCTGTTTGGCGTTCCAATAGCTGTCGGCAATCGCCATCACGAGGCCGGTTTGCGTGCCAAGCGGATCATTGACGATGACATAGCGCTCATAGCCTTTGATCATCTTGGCTTTGCTGTCATCCACCGATTTGACCGAGGCACCGTAACGCACCGGCGGCTCGGCGGGCGTGGCATAGACCATACCGTCGAGCTGCACGTCGATGCCGTATTTGGCGGTGCCGTTGGTTTTGGCCGGAATATCGAGCGCGGGAATGGATTGCCCGACGATCTTGCGATCTCCTGCGCCCTTGAGGCTCAAAGCCTTCATCTCGTCTTCGCTAAATGCGCGCGGCTCGATGCCCATGGCGACGAGATCCCCGTAAGAGACGGATTTGCCGCCGCCCGAAATCACCCCGTTCTCGACGGTGTAATCGGCCGCCGTGCCGCCCAATTTTTCCGCTGCGGCCTCGACAAGCGCGATCCGCCCTGCGGCGCCCGCGCGGCTGAGCGCGTCAAAGGTCCAGTTGACCGACCACGATCCGCCGGTGATATGCAGGCCAAAGGCAGGGTTGAACCCCACATAGGCCAATTCGATTTTCGACCAGTCGCATTCCAGCTCCTCGGCCAGAGCCTGAGACAGGGCGGTGCCGACATGCTGGCCCATTTCGGCCTTGGGGATATGCACAACGATGCGCCCGTCCGCGTGGATGTCATAGAACATCGAGGGCGAGATCGAGGCCGCATGGCTGGCCGCATCCGCGCCCGTGGGCATGACGCCATAGCCGAGCGACAAAGCGCCGGTGGCAGCAGAGGCGACAAGGAAGCCGCGGCGGCTAAGCTCGGGCTGTGCGGGTTTGTCTTGATATGTCATGTTCTGCTCCTCACGCTTTCGAGGCGCGCATGATGGCGCTTTCGATACGATCATAGGTCATGCAGCGGCACAGGTTGCCGGACATGGCGCTGCGGATCTCTTCGCTGCTGGGCGAGGGGTTGCTCGACAACAGATCGGCGGCCTGCATCAACTGGCCGGACTGGCAATAGCCGCATTGCGGCACCTGCTCTTCGATCCATGCTTTTTGCAACGGATGATCCCCGTCGGCGCTCAATCCTTCGATGGTTGTGACCTCATCGCCATCGGACAACGAGTCGATCTGGGTCTGGCACGAGCGCACGGCCGTGCCGTTCACATGCACGGTGCAAGCCCCGCAAAGCCCCGCGCCACAGCCGAATTTCGTGCCTGGAAGATCAAGAGAATCGCGGATCACCCACAAGAGGGGCGTCCCATCTGCGACATCGACCGCGCGGTCGGTGCCGTTCACCTTTAGGGTCTTCATATCGTTTCCTCCCTGAAAACGTTGAATTATTACTCGCAGCGCGTCCAATTCCGCGCGCCTATTGGCCGCGTCTTTCTCCTCCCAAACAAAGGCGCAGGCCCGCAAAGCTTAGTGCGGAAATGAATTTCGCATATCGGTAATGGGGGGTTTTACGACTATGGTCGTAATCCCTTAGTCTTATGCATCTGCAGCAATTTTATCCTGACTCTAATAGTCATGTTGACATACCTGATTAAATTGATCAGAATTAAAAACAGCCAAGCCCAGCGCAGCCAACCGCCCGACCTGAAAACCCCTCCCTTTCCTCCCAAAAAGGACATTTGCCATGCTGCATACGAACTGGACCGCTTCGCCCGATCACGACACGCCCCAATCCGCCCGCGCGGCGGCCTATCCGGACCACCATCCGGTCCATAGCGCCGAAGGCCTGACGGCGGGCGGCAACCTTGCCTATATCCAGCTGGGCGATCAAACCTACACCCTGCGCATCACCCGCGCGGGCAAGCTGATCTTGACCAAATAGCCGCGCGGCGCAGGCAGGGATTTTGCCGCGCCTGCCCCGCTTGCCACCCGTCTGGCCGTCGCTCTTGCCGCCCGCGTTGCGCGCCGCGCTTCAGGCGTGCTAGGCTTCCAACATGCGCAAACCAAAGTGTTTTTGCGCCTGTTGAGAGGGCTTTGGCCGATGACCAAAACGGTGCATGTGGCGCTGCAAATCGGGTCTGCGATGGATGGCAGCGACGGGCTGATCTGGTCCTTGCGCAAGAATGACGCGCTTTTGGCCGCGCAAAACTGCGCTGTGCCACGCCCTAAATACTACCGCCGCGCGCTGGGCCGTCTGGCCGAAGGGCTGCGCGGCAAACCCGCCCCCGCCGAGGCGCAAGACAACCTGCTCTTTTCGGGGCTGGCGGAGGGCGAGGGGCGCGTCTTTTTCGTCGACACCGAGCAGATCGGCAATGCCGATGCCGCCTTTGACGACGGGTTGTTTTTCGGCGCGGCGGGCGACATCCCCGCATGGACCCGCGCGCTTTTCCCCGATGCGCGCTTTAGCTTTCTTATGGGGCTGAGCAATCCGGCGATGCTGATCGCAGAACTGGTGCAAAGCGGCGCCTATGGCACCTATGCTGAGATCACCGGCGGCGCCGACATTATGGCGCTGCGCTGGTCCGATGTGATCGCGCGGGTGCAGGCGAAAAACCCTGATGTCCCGCTGATCCTGTGGACCAAGGAAGAGCTGCCCTTTGTCTGGCCGCAGATCATGCGCGCCGCTTTGGGGGTCGGGGAGGATGCGGCTTTGGGCGGCACGCTCGACCCGCTCGGCCCGATTCTGACGCCCGACGGCCACGCGCGACTTGTCTCCTACCTCGATGCGCGCAGCGAGTTGAGCGAGACGGCGCGGATGCGCGTGATCGAGATTTTCATGGAAAAATTCGCCCGCCCCGACCAGATTGCAATCGATATCGATCTGCCCGGATGGGCGGCGGACACCTTCGAGCGCATGACCCAAAACTATGAAACGGATTTGGAACGCATTGCCTCTATGGAGGGCGTCACGCTTATTTCGGCCTGACCCCCCGTTTTGATATTTGAAAGCCCTGACGATCATGCCCCGCACGCTTACCTTGATCCGCGCCCTTGCCTTCGACGACGTGGCGCAGGCGCTTGCCGCCAACCTTGCCAGCGCAGGGGCCGAGGTGGTGTTTGTCTGCGACGAGAGCCGCGGCGCCGTCGATACCGGCCCCTATGCCAAAATCGCCCTGACCGCCGAGGGGCTTGGCGCGCTGGGCCTTGCGCCTTTGCCCGACAACTGGGGGTGGCTGTGCGGCGATATGTGCTACTACGCCGCCGTCGAGGCCTATCCGGATCGGGATCATTACTTGTTGATCGAATCGGATGTGTTCTTTGGCCCGCAGGCCGCCCGCGCGCTGATGACGGCGCTTGCCGCCTGCCCCTACGACATCCTCGCCGCGCAGCTTGCCCGCCATGACGCGCCCAAACGCTATTCGCGCGGTTTGGCGCAACTGGGCTATGAGCCGCGCGACGGGTGCATTTTTCCGGTCAGCCGCGCCTCGGCCCGCGCGGTGCGGTTGATGAAGGCGCTGCGCATCCGCGCCCTCACCGAATGCCCCCGCGAAAAGATCAACGACGAGGCAATCCTCGCCAGCGTCGCCTTGGCCGACGGCCTGCCCCACCGCGCCCTCGAGAGCCTCTTGCCGCAGATGTTCGACCGCGCAAATTTCGACACTAATCCACCGCATTTGTTCGAAACCCAGCGCGATGCCCCCGATCCCGCGCGGGCCTTTCATCCTGCGGTGAGCTATGCCAATGTTCTGGCGCGGGTGCAGTCGGGCGAAAAAAATTACCACAAACACCGCCTGCGCCGCGTGCTGGCCGAAGCGAGCCGCGACCAAAGGGTCGCGATCAAGGCCGCGCTACAGGAGAGAGAGGGCAAATCATGACCATCACCGCCAACCGTGCCCGCCTTGATCTGCTGGTTCAAACCGTCTCGCTGGATGGCAAGATCGAGGTGCTCGACATCGGCGCCAATCCGATCGAGGGCGAGGTGTCTTATCAGGCGCTTTTGGACAGCGGCTATGCCAATGTTACCGGATTCGAGCCGCAAGAAGAGGCGCTCGCCGCGCTGGAGGCGCGCAAATCCGATGCCGAAACCTATCTGCCGCACGCTTTGGGCGACGGTAAGAAAAAGACCCTGCATCTTTATCAATCCACGGGGTTCACCTCGATTTTCCCCGCCGATCCGGCCAGCGCCGCCTATCTGCATTTTGAAAAAGGCATGACCGAAAAGGCAGCTATCGACATGCCGACGCGGCGGCTCGATAGTCTCAAACCCGTGGGAAAAGTCGATTTTCTCAAGATCGACGTGCAGGGCAGCGAGACGGCGATCATCTCGAACGGGGTCAAGAAGCTGTCGGGTGCGATTGCCGTGCAAACCGAAGTGCGCATGTTCCCGCTCTACCTCGGCGAGCCGCGCTATGGCGAGCTTGAGGCCGAATTGGTCGCGCAGGGGTTCGAATTTCTGCGCTTTGCCACGCTCAAACATGCCAGCCTCGCCAAAGGCTTCAAACGCCGCCTCAAACGCGCGCAATTTGCCCAAGCGGTGGATGGCGATGCGTTCTTCTTGCGCAATATGCGCCTCGTGAACAGCTATTCGGACGACCAGATGCGCAAGCTGGCCGTGATCGCCGACAGCATCATGGGCAATTATGACCTCACGCTTTATGCGCTAGAGCAGCTGCAATCGCGCGGCCTGATCGATGGGGCAGAGATCGAGCGCTATTTCGCCATGGTGCCCGCAGACGCGCGGCGCGATCTATAGAAAACGGGGCCGAAAAGCCCCGCTTTGCGCTTAAATAGTCTCTATATCGCCTCTGCTCGGCGGGCGCTCAGGCCTTGCCTTCCGCTTCGGCCTTGGCGGCCTCGACCTGCGCTTTTGACGGCGGCAGGGGCGCATCGGCGGGGTTGATCCCGTGTTTGATCAACAATTGCCCGAGCAATGATTTGCGATGCGGCGCGCCGCCTTCCTTTTCGACCAGACGCGCGCGCATCCGGCGCCCGTAAAGATGGATCGAATAGGTGTTTTCGGTGACATAGGGCGAGGCGTCGAAGTTGCGTTTGAGCATCTTGCGCCGGTCGCGGAAGGTGAAGGGATAAAGCCCCTCTTGCGGCAGGGCATATTTCGCCTCGCCGGTCTTATGCAAGAAATGCGTGACCGCATGCGGCCCCCAAACGCCCCAAGGCTGCTCGGAGGCATGGACCGGATTGCCCGCCTCGCGCGCCTCTTCGAGCTCCTTGACGTAATCCTCGCCGTAATATTCGGGTATGGCATATTCGTCAGAGGTAAATTCCAACAGCTCGCGCAAAGTGTCGCTGTCTTGCGGCAGGCCCAAAACCCCGCCGTTGATATGTTTGTCCGACTCCCAGCCGTAAAAATGCCCGTTCGGCGTCTCGAAGCGTTTGACGCAATAGGCGTCCGTATCGGCCCAGATCGTATCGGTATTTTTTTCCAGCATCTTGTAGCGGAAAATATCCGAATGCAGCGCGGGGCTGCCGGTGCGCGCATGGGTGAGCACGTTGTAATCGGGCAAAATATCGTCGGCATCGGCCAATTCGATCCCCTCGGGGACATTTTGCAATTCGCCGTAATGGTAAAGCTTCACATGATGGCCCGCATCGACGAAGGATTTGAGGCACAGTTGCTCTAAAAAGCTCAGAGATCCCTGCATCCACAGGGCTGCGATTTGATAGTCTTTACTCATGATCTCTCCTCGGGCGGCGGTCGGCGCGCCCTTTGCCTCAATGTGATACCGGCCCGTTTCTTGCAGGTCTTGGCCCGAAATTAATGCTGTTTTGATCCTAGCGCCATAAATATTGCCAAAGCCTTGGGCTTGGCGGGCATTGCGGGCGGCGGCGTTGCATGGCTGCACCATCGGCTTTGCCTTGCCTGATGGCGGCGGGTGCGGCTCTATATATGCGCCGCGCGCTGGGTTAGGGTGGCGAAAACGCGTCCAAAGGGCGCAAACGAGCAGGAAAGAGTAGGCAGGCGGTTGAAGATTCTCGGCCTCACCACAATGCGCAACGAAGGGCCTTATGTGCTCGAATGGATTGCCCACCATCTGGCGGCGGGCTTTGACCATATGCTTGTGGCCTCTCATGATTGCGATGACGGCACGGATGCGTTGCTTGAGGCTTTGGCAAAGACGGGCAGCGTCACCCATTTGCCCTTTGCCCCCAAGGGGCGCAAATCGGTGCAATGGCAGGCGCTCAAATTGCTGGGCGATCATGCGCTGACCCGATCCGCCGATTGGGCGATGTTCTTTGATTGCGATGAATTTCTGTGCTTTTCGGGCGAAATAGAGACGGTATCGGACCTTATCCAAGCCTGCGGCGCGCCCGATGCGATTGCCTTGCCGTGGTGGCTTTTCGGCTCCGGCGGGCAGGTGGCGATGGGCGAGGGGCTGACCCCCGAGCGGTTCTTGCGCGCCGCGCCCGAGGATTTGCATTACCCGATGGGTCATTTGTTCAAATCCCTGATCCGGCCCGCGGCTTTTCAAAAACTCGGCGTGCACCGCCCGCGCAACAAAAAAAACGCAGCGCCGCGTTGGGCCGCCCCCTCGGGCCAAGCCATGGCGCCGGAGTTTGCGCAAAACGAGGCGTTGATCTCGCTATACGGGCGGCACAAAAGCGCCGCGCGCTTCCCCGATCTGGCGCGGCTCAACCATTATTCCTTGCGCTCGGCCGAGGAGTTTATCCTCAAATCCCTGCGCGGATTGCCCAACCATATGGACCGCAAAATCGACCTCGACTATTGGGCGGAACGCAATTTCAATACCATCGAGGACCGCGCGATTTTGCCGATGATGACGGCAACTCGGGCCAAGTTAGAGACGCTTTTGGCCGATCCCGAGGTGGCGCGCGCCCATGCGCAGGCCTGCGCCGAACATGGCGCGCGCCGCGCCGCGTTGCGCGACGATATCGCCCATGTCAAAACCCTGTGGCGGCTGGGCCTGTTGACCGGATCGACCCCGCCCGAAGAGGCCGCAATGCGCGCCTTCATCGCGCAGCAGATGCAAGCAAAGAGCACGTCATGAGCAAGGACACATCGCCCCGATCCCCCCGCAATAGTGGCGCGGGCAAACCCACGATCCTGACCCGCCGGATGCAGACCGTCAGCCACGGCGGCGTGACGCTTTTGAACGCGGTCGAGCGTTTCGAAGACGGCAAGCGCAAGGTTGATCTCTACTTTCGCCAAGGCGCCGATGCGGCCTTGATCGAGGGCGGGGCAGGGACGACCGTGACCGAGGTGCGCTCGGTCGGCGGCGCGCCTTGGTTCTTATGCGACGTCGATACGGCGGTCGGCCCGATCCGGTTCAAGATCGCGGGGCAGGAGCTTGAGGTCATCCCCGTCGCCGCCGAGCAAAAGCTGTTCGAGGGGCGCAATGCCGCCTTGGCCACGCGCAATGGCGAGCGCCCCGAGATCGTGCGCGACTGGCTCGAGTATCACGCGCGCGAACATGCGATGGATGGCGCGGTGATCCTCAACCGCGCCGATCCGGCAGCGCGCGACGGATTTGCCAAAAAGCTGGCCCGAATGGTGGCGAAGCTAGACCATGACATCATGATTGTGGTGATTGACGCCGATGCGCCGCTTGGCGCCGATGATGCCCCCCCCGAGGCCCACCCGATTTGCGTCCCCGAAGCCCCCGGCAAGGACCGGATGGAGATCCCCGAGGCCGAACCGTGGTCCGCCCCTTTGGCGGCGGTTCTAAGCTACGAGATTTGCCGCGCGCGCTTCTTGGGCACGGCGCGGGCCGTGGCCAATATCGACGTGTACGACCTGCTCTTTCCCGGTCCGCAAGGCAGCGTGTTCGACGGCGCGGTGGATGCGCCGACGGGGGTGATCCCCGTTTTGGGGCAACATTGCTATCCGTGGCGGGTGCGCAAGGATGACAAGGCGCATTTTGCCGATCATATCTGTGTGCAATTCGACGCGCAGGGGCTCAAACAACGTTGGTGCATCGCCCCTGCTATAGCCCCGAGCGAGGCGGTCTGGCGTTTGGTGCGCATTGGCCGCGTGCCCACGGCGACGGATCGTGCGGGGCTGTTCTACCGGCATATGGCGCTGCGCCATCCGACGGATTCGGTGTCCAAAATTGTCCCGAAAACCAGCCTGATCGAACATCCGCCCTTGCTGGAGATGAGCACGCAGCGTTTTGGCCATAACCCCGTGCGCATGCCGGAACTGTCGACCGATGATCCGAGCAAAGGCCGCGGCCGCGCCGCCATCGTCACCACGATGAAAAACGAAGGGCCGTTTATCCTTGAATGGCTCGCCTATCACCGCGCCATCGGCTTTGACGATTTCCTCGTCTATACCAATGATTGCACCGACGGCACCGATACGTTGCTCGAACTGCTGCAAACCAAAGGCTACGTGCAGCACAAGGACAACCCGTTCAAAAAATCCGGCCTCAAGCCGCAGCACGCCGCCTTGCAGGACGCCGACAACGAGGATGTGATCAAAAACGCCCGTTGGGTGACCTGTATCGATGTCGATGAATATGTGAACATCAAAACCGGTGATGGCACATTGGACGCGCTGTTTGCCGCCGTGCCCGATGCCAATATGATCGCCATGACGTGGCGGCTTTTCGGCAATGGCGATGTGCATGAATTCCATGACCGCCCGATCACCGAGCAATTCACCCGCTGCGCCCCCGAACTGGCCCGCAAACCGCATCAGGCATGGGGTTTCAAGACCCTGTTCAAAACCATCGGCCTGTTCAAAAAGCTTGGCGTGCACCGGCCCAAGGGGCTGAACCCGCAGCTTTGGGAAGACATCAATTGGGTCAACGGGTCGGGCGCGCCCCTGCCCAAAGAGATGTTTCGCAACGGCTGGCGCTCGACGGTGGATACCTACGGTTATGATCTGGTGCAGCTGAACCACTACGCCGTGCGCAGCGCCGAAAGCTTTTTGGTCAAACGCGACCGCGGGCGGGTGAACCACGTGGACCGCGACCAAGGGCTGGCCTATTGGTTCCGCATGAACAACAACTTCGAGGAAGAGACCTCGATCCAGTCGCGCCTGCCGATGATGCGGGCCGAGATGGACAAGATGCTCGCCGATCCGCAAATCCGCGCCGCCCATGAGCATGCGGTCGAAATGCACCGTGCCAAGATCGACGCGCTGAAGGCGACCGAGAAATATTCGGCCTTTTACACCGAACTCACCGGCCCGCGCCTCGAAAAGCTCAGCCGCATGCATTTGCATTTCGGCTCTGCGGTCTTTCTCACCGGTCCCGATTGCGTCCCCGCCGAGGTGATCGCCCGCGATCCGGAGGAGGAGTTTTTCTTTACCGTCGAGGCGGGCGAGACAAACCATTAGGCGCGCGCGCGTCGCACCCGCGCTTTCCCTAAGGTGACTTTGGCATTTATCGCGGCGCATAAACCCGCCATAG
This sequence comes from Litorivita sp. NS0012-18, assembly GCF_040371945.1. NCBI lineage: Bacteria > Pseudomonadati > Pseudomonadota > Alphaproteobacteria > Rhodobacterales > Paracoccaceae > Litorivita > Litorivita sp. NS0012-18. The sequence continues at coordinate 1,802,352 of NZ_BAABWS010000001.1, forward strand.
TCACGCCAAGAACACTCAGGGAGAGAGACAAATCACATGACACTCAAGAGCAAAGCCGCCGTTTTGCGCGCCACCGGATTGCCGGCGCCCTATGCCAAAAGCCAACCCTTGCAGATCGAGGATGTGTTCCTCGATCCGCCCAAACCGACCGATGTGGTGGTCAAGGTCACCGGCGCGGGCCTGTGCCATTCGGACCTGTCGGTGATCAATGCCGACCGCGCCGCCCCCGTGCCGATGGTCATGGGCCATGAGGGCGCGGGCGAAGTGGTCGAGGTCGGCAGCGCCGTCACCGACGTCAAGGTCGGCGATCCGGTGGTCTTCCAGTTCTCGGTCTCCTGCGGGCGCTGCCGCACCTGTCTTGGCGGACGTCCGCAGATTTGCGAAGCCGCCCCTGCGGCGCGCGCGGCGGGCGAATTGATCTCGGGCGGCAGCCGGATCAAGGACGCCGACGGCAACACCATCCGCCATATGGTCGGCGTGTCCTGCTTTGCCGAATATGCCGTGGTCAATCGCGGCAGCGTCGTGGTGATCGACAAGAGCATCGCCCTGACCGATGCGGCGCTCTTTGGCTGCGCGGTGATGACCGGCGTGGGCGCGGTGGTCAATGCGGCCCATGCCGCCGTGGGTGACCGGATGGCGGTCTTTGGTCTTGGCGGCGTTGGCCTGTGCGGGGTCATGGGCGCCAAAGCCGCAGGCGCCGATACGATCATTGCCATCGATCTCGAACAGGCCAAGCTCGACAAGGCGCTGGCGCTGGGCGCGACCCATGCGATCAATGCGCGCGATCCCGATCTGGTCGAAAAGGTCAAAGACCTGACCCATGGCGGGGTGGATTATTCGGTCGAACTGGCGGGCGCCATTCCGGCGATGGAGGCGGCCTATGCGATCACCGCGCGCGGCGGGCGGATCGTCACCGCGGGCCTGTCGCCGATCGGGGCGAAATTCGCCTTTGAACATGGTGATCTGGTCACCAACGAGAAATCCATTTGCGGCTGCTATATGGGCGGATGCGTGCCGGTGCGCGACATCCCGCGCTTCCTCAAAATGTATCAAAGCGGCCAGCTTCCGGTGGATCAACTGATCGACGGCTATATCGGTCTGGACGAGATCAACGAAGGCTTTGACAAACTTGCCACGGGCGGCGCGCTGCGGCAAATCCTTGCGCCTCACGGGATTGGCTAATACCAATGCGGGGCGGCGCGGGGTCTCGCGCCGCCTTTTGTCGCCCCTCCCCTGATCCCTTCGAAAGGCAGCGTCATGTCGCAGCCGCCCCGTCCCGAGCCTTCTGCCTTTTTGCTGGTGCTGGTCTGCCTGAGCTCCGCCGCCGCGCAACTCGGTGTGCCGAGCGCCCTGACCGCCGCCATCGCGGGGCCGGCGCTTTTGCTGTTTTTCTTGCGCGAATGGCGCCATCTGGCACAGGTCGCGCGGATTTTGGTGATGATCTCGCTGCTCGGTGCGGGCCTCATGCTCATGAGCGGCAAAATCGGGCTGGACACTTTGGCACGGGCCACGGATCGCGCCGCGTTTTTGGCGTTTTTCGTCACCGCGCTGAGCCTGTTGCAGGGCGCGGCGGCGCGCTCGCCGATGATCCGCAAATGCGGCGTGGCTTTGGTCGAACAACCGCCCGGACGGCGCTATACGGTGCTGACCGTGGGCGGGGCGCTTTTCGGGGTGCTGCTCAATCTGGGCACGCTGTCGCTTTTGGGGTCGATCATCAAAGGCGGCGTCGATGCGCGCAGCGGCGCGACCGAGCCGCGCGTCTCCGAAATCCGGCTGCAGCGCATGACATTGGCGATGTTGCGCGGCTTTTGCTCGATCCCGATGTGGTCGCCGACGACCATGACATTGGCCATCGTTTTGTCGGGCCTGCCTTCGGTGCGCTGGATCGACATCCTGCCCGTGGGCCTTGCCGCAACGGTGGTCTATCTGGGGCTGGGGTGGGTCACGGACCGCTTCACCTATCCCAAACCGACCCCTGCCAATCGCACCGAAGGCGCGCCCTTGACGGCGCTTGTGCCCTTGGTGGGATTGGTGGTTTTGATCCCCGCGCTGGCCTATTCGCTCGCCGCGGTGCTGGATCTGTCGATGATCGCGGCGCTGCTCATCGCGGTGCCCTTTATCGCGCTGGGCTGGATCTATATCCAGATGCGCGGCGCGGGCGATCCGCATCCTTTGCGCGCCTCGGGCGGCTGGCTCTTGCGCGACGTGATCCCCGGCCTGCCGCAGATGCGCTCCGAAGTGGGCATATTCGCAGGCTCCGCCTTTATCGGCGTTCTGGTGCCGCCGCTGATCGATTTGCCCGCCGTCGGCGCGGCGGTGACGCAGATGGGCCTGTCCGAAGGCGCGGTTCTGGTCTTGTCGTTCTGGGCGATTGCTATCGGGTCGGTCATCGGCATCAACCCGATCATCACCGTCACCATCGCGGTCGAAACCCTGCCCAGCCTGCCTGGATTGGCGCTTTCGGACCTGTCGATTGCACATATGGTGACGATGTCATGGGCGATCATCGTCGGATTGTCGGCCTTTTCGGCCTCGGTGCGCATCGCCGCACGGGTGATCGAGCGCGACGCGGCGGCCATCGGGTTGCGATGGAACATGCGCTTCTCGGCGCTGATGACCGTGGTGCTGACGCTCTATTTGTTCTTTATCGGCGCTTGATCCGCGCGCAAAACCCCCGCACCGATCAAGGCCTCGACCTCCTCTTGGCCAAAGCCCCAGCCTTGCAACGCCGTGGCATTATCGGCCCCCGCGCGGGGCGCGGGCGGCGGCATTTGCGCGGGCGCATTGGCAAAACGCGGCGCGGGGGCGGGCTGTGCATATCCGGCGGAGGTGTCAAACACCCCGCGCGCCACGTTATGGGGGTGCTGCGGCGCCTCCTCCAGATCAAGCACAGGCGCAAAACACACATCCGTCCCCTCGAAAACCGCGCACCATTCGTCGCGGCTTTTTTGGCGAAAAACAGTCTCTAACTCGGCCCGAAGCGCGGGCCAATGAGCCGGATCATCGCGCCCCTCGACCGCCGCACCGCTCAGCCCGAGCCGTTCGACCAGCAGGGCAAAAAACTGCGGCTCCAAGGGCGCGAGCGATATCCATTTGCCATCGGCGCAGGCATAGGTGCCGTAAAACGGCGCAGCCCCGTCGAGCCGGTTCGAGGCGCGCGCGTTTTGCCATCCGCCATTGGCCAAAAACCCGTAGATAAAGCCCATCAACGTGGCGGTCCCATCGACAATCGCCGCATCCACCACATCGCCTTCGCCGGTCTTGGCCGCGCGCAAAAGCGCCGCCACCATGCCAAAGGCCAAAAGCATCCCGCCCGCGCCAAAATCGCCGAGCAAATTCAAAGGCGGCACCGGCGCGCCCTCTTTGTCGCCCGTCGCCCAAAGCGCCCCCGACAGGGCGATATAATTGATGTCATGCCCCGCCGCATGGGCCAAAGGGCCGTCTTGCCCCCATCCGGTCATTCGCCCGTAAACCAGCGCCCGATTGCGCGCGGCGCAGACCTCGGGGCCGAGGCCCAAACGCTCCATCACACCGGGGCGAAAGCCTTCGATCAACCCGTCGGCCTGCGCCACCAGCCGCAAGGCGACCTCAACCGACGCAGGGTCCTTGAGGTCAAGCGTCACGGATTTGCGCCCGCGTCCCAAGACATCGCCATAGGCCTGATCGGGCATCGCCTTGCCGCCCGATGCGGCGCGGTCGATGCGGAGCACCTCGGCCCCCATATCGGCCAACATCATGCCCGCAAAAGGCCCCGGCCCGATGCCGGCAAATTCGACGATCCGTATTCCTGTCAACGGTCCCATGATCTGCCTCCCGCTTGGATCATCGCATCACGTTAATGCGCCCCCCGCAGCGGCGCAACAATCGCGGCAGGCGGCGGGCAAAACAAAGGGCGCCGTGCATGTCGCGCGGCGCCCTCAAACTCACAAAACAGTCTCTGATCAGGCCCGTTTCCACCCGAGCTGCGCCGCCAGCCGCTCCTGCGCGGCGATATATTCGGATTGAAAACGCGCGACGAGTTCGGCCGCAGGCACCACCTCTTTGACCGCGCCGATGCCTTGGCCAGAGCCCCAGATTTCTTTCCAGCTTTTCGGCTTGGCCCGACCCGACCCGAAATCCATTTTCGACGGATCGGAGATTTCCAGATGGTCGGGGTCCAATCCGGTTTTGGCGATCGACGGCTTGAGGTAGTTGCCCCAAACGCCGGTGAAGAGGTTCGAATAAACGATGTCCTCGGCGGTGCATTCGGCGACCATTTTCTTATAGGCCGCATCGGCATTCGCCTCGGTCGTGGCGATAAAGGCCGAGCCCGCATAGCCGCCATCCGCGCCCATGGCTTGCGCCGCCAGAATGCTGTCGCCGCGGCCAATGGCACCGGACAAGAACACCGGCCCGTCAAACCATTCGCGGATTTCCTGCATCAGGGCGAGCGGCGATTGCGCCCCCGCATGACCGCCCGCACCGGCAGCCACGGCGATCAAACCGTCGGCGCCTTTTTCAATCGCCTTATGGGCAAATTTGTTGTTGATCACATCGTGCAAGGCGATGCCGCCGCAATCATGCGCCGCTTGGTTCACCTCTTCGCGCGCGCCCAGCGATGTGATCCAGATCGGCACCTTATGACGGTGGCAAATTTCCAGATCCCGCTCCAGCCGCGCGTTCGAGCGGTGCACAATCTGGTTCACCGCATAGGGGGCGGCGGGGGTGTCGGGGTTGGCTTGGTTGTGGCGGTCAAGCTCCTCGGTGATCTTGGTCAGCCACAGGTCAAGCTGCACCTCCTCGCCCGCCGCCTCGCGCGCATTGAGCGCCGGAAACGAGCCGACGATGCCCGCCTTACATTGGGCGATCACCAGATCGGGGCCGGAAATGATAAAGAGCGGCGAGCCGATCAGCGGCAGGCGCAGAGTGTCGAAAATTGCGGGCAGGGCCATTGTGGTATCTCCTCAGATGCTATGCCGTCCGGCGCGCTCTCCTCGCGCGCGCAAACCGGTGCCCGTCAATTATCGGGGCGCTGGGGCAGAGGTTAGGGGAGCGCGCAGAGCTTAGAAACAGCAAAATGCACAAAGCGCCGTAAGGTTCTTTTGCGCGGATTTTGGCGGTGTTTGCGCCGCACGGCCCCTCGGCGGGGTGCGAAAAACAGTCTCTATTCTTGCGAAAACTGACGCAACCGCGTCACGCAAAGCGAGATATGCGCCTGCCGGATCGTCGCCGCCGCCTGCGTATCGCCCAGACGGATCGCCTCGCCGATCTGGGCGATCTCGCGGGCGAAAATCTCGGATTCTGCCGCCAGATCGAGCCGTGTGATCGAGGTCAGCCAGATCCGCGCGGTTTGGTAATAGAGCCGCAAAGACATCTCGCGCAGGGCCTCATTGCCCGTCAGGCTGACGCCAAAGCGAAAGAAATCCATGTTGAGTTCTGCAAAACGGCGCGCATCGGGCGTGGCCAGCAGCGCGGCGGCGCGATCCTCAAAGCCTTGCATCTCGCGCCGGTGCGCGGCGGTGATCGCCACGGGCGAGAGCCGCCCCACCAGCCCCGCCAATTCGCAGCGCAATGCATAGGTGCGCGCCATCTCGCCCAGCGGCACATCGGTCACAAAAGTGCCCGCGCCATGTTGGCTGTCGAGCAATCCGGCATCTTCGAGCCGCGCCAGAACCCGCCGGATCGGCGTGCGCGACAGGTCGAATTCGGCAGCGATTTGCGCCTCCGACAGCCGCGTGCGCGGGGCATATTCGAGCAAGCAGATGCGCCGCAACAGCGTCTCGTAAATCTGCTCCAATCGATCCTTGGCCTCGGCGGACATGGCGGCTCCTATGCGGGTTCGCACATCTTGTCGCCGATCCCGCCAAGCAGCGCAAGGCAGGTTTCCAGCTGTGTTAGAGACACATATTCGTCGGCCTTATGGGCCTGATCGATGCTCCCCGGTCCGCATACGACCACGTCGCAACCCAAGGTTTGGAACAATCCGGCCTCGGTGCCGAAAGGCACCAGATCGGCGCCATTCTCGCCGGTCAGCGCCGCAATCAAATCGCGCGCGGCGTTATGCTCCATCGGCTCCAATCCGCAGACCTCGCCGATCACCTGCGTGGTGATACCGGCGCGCGGATCGCGCCCGCGCATCTGCGCATCCAGCGCCGCTTCATGGGCCGTGATCGCATCTTTGACGAAATCCTGATCGGCCTGCACCACGGGGCGCATTTCCCATTCCACCTCGGCGCGCGGGGCGATGACATTGGTCGCAACGCCCCCCGCGATCCGCCCGATGTTGATCGTGCTCCACGGCGGGTCAAAGCGTGATCCGGCGGGCACCCGCGCCTTGAGCGCCTCATTCAGTTCCAGCAGGCGGCTGACATAGCGCACCGCATATTCGGCGGCATTCACCCCCAGATCGGGCGCCGATCCATGCCCCTCAACCCCTTGAAAAACCGCACGATATTCGCAACATCCCTTATGGCCTTCGATGATTCGCATCATCGTCGGCTCGCCGATCAGGGCCATCGCGGGGCGGATGCCGCGCGCGGCCAGTTGCGGCACCAAGTCCCGCGCGCCGAGGCATCCGACCTCTTCGTCATGGGTAAAGGCGAAATGGATCGGGCGGCGCAAATCGCGGGCGGCAAATTCGGGCGCCATGGCGAGGCAGGCGGCGATAAACCCCTTCATATCGCAGGCCCCGCGCCCGTAAAGCCGCCCCGCCTCGCGGTGCATCACAAAGGGATCGCGGCTCCAGTTCTGGTCGGTGACGGGCACCACGTCGCTATGGCCCGACAGGACGATGCCGCCATCCCGATCCGGCCCGAGCGTGGCGAAAAGATTGGCCTTGGCCCCGCAAGCAGAGGCCAGAACCTCGACCCGCGCGCCCGCATCCTCAAGCCGCTCGGCCAGCGCCGCGATCATCGCCAGATTGCTGTCCGAAGAGACGGTGGGATAGCCGATGAGTTCGGCCAAAACAGTCTCTGTTCTTGCCAAAAGCGGGGTCATTTGACGAAGAGCTTGCGCGGCACGTTGCAAAAGGTTTCCGCCGCGCCCTCTTCGGTGATCAGGATGCTTTCGGTGATCTCCAGCCCCCAATCATCGGTCCACAGGCCGGGCATGAAATGAAAGGTCATGCCAGGCTCCAATATGGTGTGATCGCTGCCGCGCAAGGAGATCGTGCGCTCGCCCCAATCGGGCGGATAGCTCAGCCCGATGGGATAGCCGCAGCGCGCGCTGCGGCTGATACCGGCAGCTTCGAGGGGCACGGCCAGCGCATTGAAAATATCGCAGGCGCGATTGCCCGCCCGCGCCGCCTCTAATCCCGCTTCGAGCCCCGCGACCAACGCCCCCTCGGCGCGCCGCAAATCATCGGGCGGCGTGCCAAGATAGACCGACCGGCACAGCGGCGTGTGATAGCGCCGGTAAACGCCGGACAATTCGAAAAACGTGCATTGCTCGGGGATCAGCGGCGATCCGTCCCACGTCAGATGCGGCGCCGACGAATCGGCCCCCGAGGGCACCATCGGCACCAAGGCGGGGTAATCGCCCCAATCCTCTTCGACCCCCAAAATCGCATCGCGGTAGATTTCGGCGACCATCTCGTTCTTGCGCAATCCGACCTCGGCCCGTTCAATCGCGCCGGTGACCATTTTCTCGGAAATCCGCGCGGCGCGGCGCATAAAGGCGATCTCTTCGGCGGATTTCACCGCGCGCTGCCAATTGACCAAAGCGGTGGCATCGACGATCTCGGCTTTGGGCAATTCGGCGCAAAGCGTGGTATAGGCCTTGGCCGAGAAATAGTAATTCTCCATCTCGACCCCGAGGCGCGCGCCCTCGAATCCCATGTCTTTGATCACCTCGGCGAGATGTTGCATCGGGTGGAATTCGGTCGATTGCACATAATGGTCGGAATAGGGGCGCAGGTTGTCCTCGGCCAGCCACGACGTGCGCCGCGCGCCATTGGCATCAATCCCGCGGCCCCACCAGACCGGCTCTGCCTCCAGCGTCAAGATCACCCCTTGGTGCACGTAAAACGACCAACCGTCATACCCCGTCAGCCACGCCATATTCGACGGATCCTCGACAAAGAGAATATCAATGCCGCGCGCCGCCATCGCGGCGCGGGTCAAGGCAAGGCGGCGGTCGTATTCGGAGGCGGTGAAGGCGAGAGAGATGGGGGGCATGGCGACCTCTTGATATGGCGTCACTCGATCAACCCAATTTGTGCACAACTCGTCCGCTTCGAAAACGACACAGGGATGTCGTTTTTGGAAAATCAGTTAAATTTTGGGCAATCCATCATGGGTGGGATTGCTCGTGCTGCAAAGTTGTGCACAACTGAGGCCGCGCGGGCACCGACGCTATACCGACGTTTTACCGACGTGATACAGATCGCCAAAATTGCCCCTGTGCCACCACTCACTGCCTAACCCGAGGATGCCCGAATGCTGACCAATGACCAACTCGCCCAATGGGACCGCGAGAGCTTTTTCCACCCCTCGACCCATCTGGCGCAGCACGCGCGCGGCGAGACCGCGACCCGCGTCATCCGCACCGCCAAGGGCTGTCATATCGAGGACCGCGACGGCAAAAAGATGCTCGACGCCTTTGCGGGTCTTTATTGCGTCAACGTCGGTTATGGCCGTCAGGAGATTGCCGAGGCCATCGCCGATCAGGCGCGCGAACTGGCCTATTATCACGCCTATGTCGGCCATGGGACCGAGGCCTCGATCACCCTGTCCAAGATGATTCTGGACCGCGCTCCTGCGGGCATGTCTAAAGTGTATTTCGGCCAGTCGGGCAGCGACGCGAATGAAACCAACGTGAAATTAGTGTGGTATTACAACAATATACTGGGTCGCCCCGAGAAGAAAAAGATCATCTCGCGCTGGCGCGGCTATCACGGGTCGGGGCTGGTGACTGGCTCTCTCACGGGGCTGGAATTGTTCCACAAGAAGTTCGATTTGCCGCTGTCGCAGGTGATCCACACCGAGGCGCCCTATTATCATCGCCGCCCCGAGACCGAGATGAGCGAGGCGCAATTTACCGCCCATCTGGTGGCGCAGCTGGAGGCGCTGATTGCGCGCGAAGGGGCCGATACGATTGCCGCCTTTATCGGCGAGCCGGTGCTGGGCACGGGCGGCATTGTGCCCCCGCCCGAGGGCTATTGGGCCGCGGTGCAGCAGGTTCTGGCCAAACATGATATCTTGCTGATCGCCGATGAGGTGGTCACCGGATTTGGCCGTCTGGGCACGATGTTCGGATCGGACCACTATGGAATGAAGCCCGATTTAATCACTATTGCCAAGGGCTTAACCTCTGCCTACGCGCCTTTGTCCGGCTCGATTGTCGGGGATAAAATCTGGAAGGTGCTGGAGCAGGGGACTGACGAGAACGGCCCCATCGGCCATGGTTGGACCTATTCGGCCCATCCCATCGGCGCGGCGGCGGGGGTGGCGAACCTGAGGCTTTTGGACGATCTGAACCTCATCGCGAACGCCGGCGAGGTCGGAGCCTATTTGAACGCGGGGCTGCGCGAGGCCTTGGGCGGGCATCGCCATGTCGGAGAGATTCGCGGCGAAGGCATGTTGGCGGCCATCGAGTTCGACGCCGACCCCGCCACCCGCACGCCCTTTGATCCGGCGCTCAAAACCGGCCCGCAAATCGCCGCGGCCTTGGCCGAAGAGGGGGTCATCGCGCGCGCCATGCCGCAAGGCGATATCCTCGGATTCGCCCCGCCCTTTTGCCTGAGTCGCGCCGAGGCAGACGAGGTGGTGGAGAAGACAAAGCGCGCCGTCACCCGCGTGCTTGGCGTGGCGTAAAGCGTGGTTTTGAGCAGAAAACCGAACCAGATGATGCGAATAAGGCAGGCAGATCGACTTTTTTTGGCCAATCCACTGCCCATTATTCCTGTTGGTGTCGGTTTTCGCCCAAAAAGGCCGCGATCAGGTTGCAACCGCGTCCCTGAGGCGCTTTAGTTTAGCGATAACGAGCGGGAAAATCCGCTGAACGAAAACGGGGAGCCTCTTTTGGCCGATACTGCGAACAACGACGCCTTTGTCGAATTTGAACGCGTTCAAAAAAGCTATGACGGCGAAACGCTCGTCGTCAAAGATCTCAACCTCTCGATGCCCAAGGGCGAGTTTCTCACGATGCTCGGCCCCTCGGGGTCAGGCAAAACCACCTGCCTGATGATGCTGGCAGGGTTCGAGACCGCCACCCATGGCGACATTCGCCTTGGCGGCATCTCGATCAACAACATCCCGCCGCACAAACGCGGCATCGGGATGGTGTTCCAGAATTACGCGCTCTTTCCACATATGACGATTGCCGAGAACCTGTCCTTCCCCTTGGAAGTGCGCAAAATGGGCAAATCGGAACGCGAAGCCAAGGTCAAACGCGCCCTCGACATGGTCGAAATGGGCACATTCGGCGGGCGCCGCCCTGCACAGCTTTCGGGCGGACAACAGCAACGTGTCGCCTTGGCGCGCGCCTTGGTCTTTGAACCCGAACTGGTGTTGATGGACGAGCCACTCGGCGCGCTGGACAAACAGCTGCGCGAGAAAATGCAGTTTGAAATCAAGGCGATCTCCGACAATCTCGGGATTACCGTGGTCTATGTGACCCACGACCAGACCGAAGCTTTGACCATGTCGGACCGTGTTGCCGTGTTCCAAGACGGGCGCATCCAGCAGCTTGCCCCGCCAGACCAGCTTTATGAATCGCCCGAGAACAGCTTCGTCGCGCAGTTCATCGGCGAGAACAACACCATGGAAGGCGTGGTCAAACAGATCAGCGGCTCGAAGGCATTGGTCGAACTGGACGGCGGCGAAGTGATCGATTGCAAACCGGTCAACGTCAGCAAGGTCGGCGAGCGCACCCGCGTATCGATCCGCCCCGAGCGCGTCGAATATAACAAAGAACGCCTGCATGCCGATGCGCATACCCTCAAGGCAGAGGTGCTCGAATTCATCTATATGGGCGATATTTTCCGCACCCGTTTGCGCGTTGCCGGCAATGACGAATTTGTCATCAAAACCCGCAACGCCCCCGATCAGGTGCGCCTCAAGCCGGGACAGCAGATCGAAATCGGCTGGATGCCCGAGGATTGCCACGCGCTTGACGCGTGAGACGGAATTCGTGCGCGCTGCCCTTTCGTGCGCACGATATACCCCGCGGCCATAGCGGTTCTGCCCGTTGCCAATGGCCTGCACATAAAAACGGGAACTAACTGGGAGAAAGTTATGAAACTTACAAAAACTCTTCTGGCCACCACAGCACTTGCGATGACCGCAGGCACGGCTGGCGCAGACGGCCACATGGCTGGCGAAATGACCATCGTATCGTGGGGCGGCGCCTATTCGGCCTCGCAGCTCAAAGCCTACCACGAGCCCTATATGGAAAAGACCGGCATCAAGATCATCAACGATGAAAGCTCCTCCGAAGCCGTGGCCAAGCTGCGCGCGATGAGCGAAGCGGGCAACGTGACGTGGGATCTGGTCGACGTCGAAGCCGCGGATGCGATCCGCCTGTGCGACGAGGGCCTTGCGCTGGAAATCGATCCGGCGACCGATCTGGCCGCTGCGCCCGATGGCACCTCGGCGGCGGATGATTTCGGCGACATGCTGGTCTCCGAATGCTTCATCCCGCAGATCGTCTTCTCGACGACCTTCGGCTATCGCACCGACCAAGTGCCCGCAGGCGTCGAAGCGCCCACCGGCGCATGTGACGTGTTTGATCTGGAGAAATATCCGGGCAAGCGCGCGCTCAACAAAAACCCCATCGCCAACATGGAATGGGCTTTGCTTTGTGACGGCGTCGCCTATGAGGACGTCTACGACACATTGGAAACCGACGAAGGCCAAGCGCGCGCCTTTGCCAAGCTCGACACCATCAAAGCCGACACCCTGTGGTGGTCCGCCTCCGCCGAGCCGATCCAATGGCTGGCTGACGGCGAAGTCTTCATGGCATCGGCCTACAACGGCCGCCTCTTCTCGGCCATCGTCGAAAAAGAGCAGCCCATCGGCATGGCATGGAACTGGCAGATGTTCGACCTTGACGGTTGGGTGATCCCCGCCGGTCTGGCCGATGATCGTCTGGCGCGCGTCAAGGACTACGTGATGTTCGCAACCGACACCCAGCGTTTGGCCGATCAGGCGAAATACATCTCCTACGGCCCCGCACGCGCCTCCTCCGCGCCGCTGGTTTCGACCCATGCCGAATTGGGTATCGAAATGGCACCGCATATGCCGACCGAGCCGTCCAACGCCGAAAACACCTTTGTGAACAACTACATGTGGTGGGCGGATTACCGCGACGATCTGGATGCGAAATTCCAGGCGTGGCTCGCCAACTAAGTCTTCGGACGCATGATAGCGGCGGGCCGGATCACCGGCCCGCTCGCAGCTTGTCCGCCCTCGCGCTTCGCGCCGCGGACCTCAAGACGAGACGCGGCAAACGCGCGATGAACGGGGATATGATCCATGAGTGATACCACAGCCCAAGAGACATCCGGTCCGGTGATGGCCGCCGATGGCAAACCTCTCAAGGCCAGCCTCGCCCGCGCCTTGCGCCGCCAGAAAATTCGCGCGCTCTTGTTGGTCGCGCCCTTGCTGCTCTTCGTTCTGGTCACCTTCATCGTGCCGATTGGCGATATGTTGTTCCGCTCGGTCGAGAACCAGATCGTCCAGCAGACCCTGCCAAAAACCGTCGCGGCCTTGCAAACTTGGGATAGCACCTCTGGCCAATCCCCCGATGAAGAGGTCTTTGCGGCGCTGGCTGCCGATATGAAAGTCGCCGTCGCCGAGAAGACGCATACGCGCCTTGGCACGCGGTTGAACTATGAAATGAACGGGATTTCCTCGCTGTTCCGCAAATCGGGGCGCGGGGTCAAAAAATGGGATCTCGCCGCTGACGCGCCCTTCAAGGATAAATTCATCGCCCTCGACAAGGATTGGGATGATCCCGAGGTCTGGATTACGATCAAAGCCAATTCGCCCAAATACACACCAGGATATTTTTTGAACGCGGCGGATTTGCAGGTCGGGCCGGAGGGTGTCGAGATGCGCCCCGAGAACCAGCAAATCTATATCACCTTGTTCAAACGCACGCTGATCATGAGCTTGATGATCACCGGTTCGTGCATTTTGCTCGGCTATCCGGTGGCGTGGATTTTGGCGAACCTGCCGATGCGGCAGGCGAACCTGTTGATGATCCTCGTGCTCTTGCCGTTCTGGACCTCGCTTCTGGTGCGCACCTCGGCGTGGAAGGTTTTGCTTCAACAACAAGGTGTGATCAATGATCTGCTCGTCTGGATCGGGTTGGTCGATGATGCGAACCGTTTGGTGATGATCAACAACGCCACCGGCACGATCATCGCCATGACGCATATCTTGTTGCCCTTCATGATCTTGCCGCTCTATTCGGTGATGCAGACCATCCCGCCCAGCTATCTGCGCGCGGCGAAATCGCTTGGCGCGACCAATTGGACCGCCTTCTGGCGCGTCTATTTCCCGCAAAGCATTCCGGGCATTGGCGCGGGGTCTATCCTCGTGTTCATCCTCGCTATCGGCTATTACATCACCCCCGAACTCGTCGGCGGCACCAAGGGCGTGTTTATCTCGAACCGTATCGCCTATCACATCTCCTCGTCGTTGAACTGGGGTCTGGCGGCGGCGCTTGGCGCGATCCTCTTGGCGGCGGTTTTGATCCTCTATTACGCCTACGACAAAATCGTCGGCATCGATAACGTGAAGTTGGGATAAGACCATGAGCAGCCTTCCCCCCTATGCCACCACCGGACAGCGCATCTGGTTCTACGCCTTCCGCGTGATCTGTGGATGTATCTTCTTCTTTTTGATCGCGCCGATCATCACGATCATCCCGCTGTCCTTTAACGCACAGGATTTCTTTACCTTCACGCCGGAGATGCTCACGCTCGACCCCGACGGCTACAGCCTCAAACATTACCGCGATTTCTTCTCCAGCTCCGATTGGCAGCACAGCTTCAGAAACTCGCTGATCATCGCGCCGATTGCGACGATCATCTCGGTGTCCTTGGGCACATTGGCCGCCATCGGGCTAAGCCAGAGCCACGTGCCGTTCCGCCGCGCGATCATGGCGATCCTGATCTCGCCAATGATCGTGCCGCTGATCATTTCGGCGACCGGAATGTTCTTTTTCTACTCCACGCTGGGCAACTGGATGGAAAACAGCCTCGGCATGAACAAGAATTTCGTCGGCTACGTCAAAGTCGTCTTGGCCCACTCGGTGCTTGGCATTCCGTTTGTCATCATCACCGTCACCGCAACGCTCGTCGGGTTTGACCGCTCGCTGACCCGCGCGGCGGCAAATATGGGCGCGGGGCCTGTGACCACGTTTTTCCGCGTGCAAATGCCTTTGATTTTGCCCGGAGTGATTTCCGGCGGGCTCTTTGCCTTTATCACCTCCTTTGACGAGGTGGTCGTGGTGCTCTTTGTCGGCTCTGCCGCGCAAAAGACCCTGCCTTGGCAGATGTTTACCGGCCTGCGCGAGCAGATCTCGCCGACCATCCTTGCCGTGGCGACGATCCTTGTGGTGATCTCGGTTTTGCTTCTCACCACGCTTGAGCTTTTGCGCCGCCGCTCCGAACGGTTGCGCGGGATGAGCCCGGGTTAACGCCCCTGTGCGCAGGGCCAAAGGCCCGCCGCGCCGCTGCGTCATGCGCGGCGGTGCTTGCCACGGCAAGCGCCCCTGCCTAGCCTCGCCCTGACACCGAGCAGGGAGAGGCATCATCATGGATATCAATGGTAAAATTGCGGTCGTAACCGGCGCCGCGCATGGGATCGGCCGCGCGCTGGCGCTGGCACTTCATGAGGCGGGCGCGGCCAAGGTGATCTGCGTTGATATCGACGAGGCAGGCGCGACCGAGACCGCCGCATGGATCGGCGGCGAAGGCCGTGCCTGTGATGTCTCCTCGCAAGAGCAAATCGAAGCTTTGATCACCCGTGTCGAAGAGGTCCACGGGCCGATTGACCTGTTTTGCTCCAACGCCGGCATTGCCACGGGGTTTGATCCTAAGGGCGAGAATGCCGCTTTTGCCGATGCCGATGTCTGGCAAAAAGCGTGGGAGGTCAACGTCATGGCCCATATCCACGCGGCGCGTATTCTGGTGCCGCGGATGCGGGCGCGCGGCGGCGGGGCCTTTCTCAATACGATCTCTGCGGCGGGGCTGTTGAGCCAAGTTGGCAGCGCCGTCTATTCGACCACCAAACACGCCGCCGTTGGCTTTGCCGAAAGCCTCGCCCTGACCCATAAGGACCACGGGATTCAGGTGACGATCCTGTGCCCGCAAGGCGTCGCAACGCCGATGTTGGATCGGCTGATCGCCGATGACGACAGCGCGCGCAATGCCGGTGCGCTGGGCGATGGGGTGCTGAGCGCCGAGGAGGTGGCCAGTGCCGCGCTCGAGGGGGTAAAGCAGGGCCGGTTCCTTGTCCTGCCGCATCCCGAGGTGCTCAAATACATGCAGCACAAAACCGCGGATTATGATCGCTGGATCGCGGGCATGGCCAAGTTGCAGCGCACCCTGCGCTAAACGCAAAACGCCGCGCGATTTCTCGCGCGGCGCTTCACGGCTTTCATGGCAATCGCTTACATACGGACCAGTTTCTCATAGCTCTCCGCGATGTCGCGGGTCAAAGCGCCGACCTCGAATTTGAAATCGCCGATCTGCCCCACGGGCGTAACCTCGGCGGCGGTGCCGGTGAGCCAGCATTGCTCGAAACCTTCGAGTTCCTCGGGCATGATATGGCGCTCGTGCACCGTCACGCCGCGCTCGGCCAGCATCCCCAAAACCGTCTGACGGGTGATGCCGTTGAGGAAGCAATCGGGTTTGGGTGTGTGCACTTCGCCGTCTTTCACAAAGAAGATATTCGCGCCGGTCGCCTCGGCCACATAGCCGCGATAATCATACATCAACGCGTCCGAGCATCCCTTAGCCTCGGCGGCATGTTTGGACATGGTGCAAATCATATAAAGACCGGCGGCTTTGGCCTCGCACGGAATGGTCGCGGGATCGGGGCGGCGCCATTTCGCGATGTCGAGCTTGGCGCCCTTCATCTTGGCATCGCCGTAGTAGTTGCCCCATTCCCATCCGGCCACGGCCAAACGAACGGGGTTCTTTTTCGCCGAAACGCCCATGTCCTCGCCCGCGCCGCGCCACGCCACCGCGCGCACATAGGCATCGGTCCAACCGTTCGCCTCCAGCATCGCGTATTTCGCGGCTTCGATTTCCTCGACCGAATAGGGGATGTCGAAATCCAGAAGATTGGCCGAGCGCTTCAGGCGCTTGGAATGTTCGACGCCCTTGAAGATCTTGCCGTTGTAGCAGCGCTCGCCCTCGAAGACGGAGGAGGCATAATGCAGCGCATGGGTCAGGATATGCACCTTTGCATCGCGCCACTCGACAAGTGTGCCATCCATCCAGATTTTGCCGTCGCGATCATCATATGCGCCCGTCATCTTATGTTCCTTCACGTTGCGCGGCCAAGCCGCAGGTTTGCATTTGTTGCGCTAGTTAATCCCGAAACGGACATAATATTGCGCCAAAATCGAGATTCGCTACCAGTTAGGACTTGGAATGTCAACATAGCTGACCTAGACTGCCCCCTAATCGGGCAAAATGTGAACGTCAGGAGGGAATTATGTCAGATGTGCATGGCGGCGAGAACCTTCTGTTCTTGACAGACGAGCAATTGCGCCAAGGCATTGAGGCGATGTTTTTTGCCTACCGCGGCTTCACCGCCGATCCTGACCGCATACTGGAGGGTATGGCCTACGGGCGCGCCCATCACCGCGCGTTGCATTTCATCGCCCGCGCGCCCGGCACGACGGTGAACAACCTGTTGGCCATTTTGGGCGTGACCAAACAATCGCTCAACCGCGTGCTGCGCACTTTGGTCGAGGACGGATTGGTCGAATCGCGCGTCGGCAAATCGGACAAGCGCGAACGCAATCTGTTTTTGACCGAGCAGGGCGCGGCGCTCGAGCGCAAGCTTTCGGATGCGCAGCGCAGCCGGATGCGCAGCGCCTACCGCGCCGCCGGACCCGAGGCCGTCGCAGGGTTTCGCACCGTATTGGAGGCGATGATGGACGGCGAAATGCGCCGCCGTTATTTGCGCCTCAAGGATGGCGGATCATGAGCGATCTTGCCCCGCATCTGTTGATCGTGGATGACGACGAGCGCATCCGCGGATTGCTGCAAAAATTCCTGACCCGTCACGGGTTCTTGGTCACCGCTGCCCGTGATGCGGCCCATGCGCGGCGTATTCTGGCAGGGCTGGAATTCGACCTCATCGTGCTTGATGTCATGATGCCGGGAGAGGACGGTGTTGCGTTGACCCGCGCCCTGTCCAAAACGCTGCCGACGCCGATCCTTTTGCTCACCGCCAAGGGCGAGACCTCCGAGCGCATCGAGGGGCTGGAGGCAGGGGCGGATGATTACCTCGCCAAACCCTTCGAGCCGAAAGAGCTATTGCTGCGGATCAACGCCATACTGCGCCGTATGCCCGAACAGGCGCCGCCTGATCTGGCGCCAAAGCTGCTGCTTCTTGGCCCTGTGCGTTATGACATCGAGCGCGGCGAATTGTGGCGCGGCGATGAATTGGTGCGTCTGACCGCCACCGAGAGCCAGTTGATGAAGATTTTCGCGGCCCGCGCCGGCGAGGCGATCTCGCGCAGCGCTTTGGTCGAGGACCTCGGCCGCGATGGTGACAGCGCCCAAGAGCGCGCGGTCGACGTGCAAATCACCCGTCTGCGCCGCAAGATCGAGACCGACCCGAAACAGCCGCGTTACCTGCAAACCGTGCGCGGCGAAGGCTATATGCTCAGCCCCGAATAGAGGCTTGCCGCGCGCGCCGCGCCGCGTCAGGATGGCCCCAACCGAAGGGGGGAGAACCGCAATGACCGTCGCGCTTTTCATGCATGAGGATTGCCTCGATCACGTCACGCCCGAGGGTCACCCCGAGCAAGTCGCGCGCCTGCGCCGCATTGCCGAGGCGCTCGGCGGTCCTGATTTCGGTGCGCTTGATCGCCGCGCCGCGCCGCTCGGCGAGGATGCCGATATCGCCCTGTGCCATCCGCAAAGCTATATCGACCGGATCGCCGCCGGAGTGCCCGACGAGGGGCGCGCGCGTCTGGACGAGGATACATGGCTTTCGGCGGGGTCGATGACCGCCGCGCGCCGCGCCGTTGGCGGGGCGATTGCCGCCGTCGATGCGGTGTTGGACGGATCGGCGCAAAAGGCCTTTGTCGCCGCCCGCCCGCCAGGCCATCACGCCGAAACCGCCACGCCGATGGGATTTTGCCTTTTTGGCAATATCGCCATCGCCGCCCGCCATGCGATGGAGCGGCGCGGCCTGTCGCGCGTTGCTGTCGTGGATTTCGACGTGCACCACGGCAACGGCACGCAGGATCTGCTCTGGAACGAGGCGCGCGCGCTTTTCATCGGCTCGCATCAATCTCCGCTCTGGCCCGGAACCGGCCGTGCGTCAGAGACCGGCGCGCATGGCAATGTGATGAATATCGAACTTGCAACCGGCAGCGGAGGCGCCGAAATGCGCGCCGCCTATGAGGCCGAGGTCTTTCCCGCGCTGGAGGATTTCAAACCCGAGCTTCTGCTCGTCTCCGCAGGGTTTGATGCCCATGCGCGCGATCCTCTGGCACAGCTCAACTGGCAAACAGACGATTACGTATGGTTGACCGAACGCCTGTGCGATATCGCGGCGCGCCATTGCGGTGGCAAGTTGGTGTCCTTGCTGGAGGGGGGCTATGATCTGGACGCTCTGGCGCAGGCCAGCGCCGCCCATGTCGGCGCGCTGCTCTCGGCCTAAAGCGTCAATTCGCGCAGGTCTTCGAACAGCCGCTCGGCCAGCTCGATGCTGTTGTTGAGCCGCGTCGTGACCTCGTTCTTCGATTCCACCCGCGTCAGCGTTTCCACCGCGATCATATAAGGGATGAACAGGTTACGCTCGTCGTCGCTCATCGCGAAGGCGCGGGCAAAGGCGTCGATCGAAGCCCCGTCGACGCCGTAGCGGCGCGCATCGCCCGTCCACAAATGCCGCCGCGCGTTGTAGATCAGATAGCGCGCGATATCGCGGTAGATCGGCATCAAAAACGACGAGCCAAGGTCAAGCCCCGTGAGCCGCGTGCCATCGGGCGCGATGATCAGGTTCAGCGGATGGAAATCCCCGTGGCACACGGCCACGCGCCATTCCAGATCCTTGACCATACGGCCCAGTTTCTTGGTCTTTTGCAAAACCTTATTTTCGATTTTCTGGAGCTGCTCGAAGGGCTGCGCTGCTGCGGCGGTTTCGCAGCGGCGCGCCCAGTTGCGCCAATCCACGCCGCGCCGCTCGGTGCTGGGTGCGCAATATTGCGCGAGCCATCGGGCGCTGGCCTCGATATCGGGCAAACGTTTTTCGCGCGGCAATGACCACAGATGCATCATCAAGGGTCGTCCTGCTGCGCGGCTGATCGCGGTGATGCCATCGGTTTGATCGAAAAACATCGGCTCTGGCACGCGGTAGGCGCCCTCGCGCATATGCGGGTAAATGCGGTTCAGCTCGGCCCATTGTTCGGCGCTCTGGCGCCTCTCGTCACCGCTGAGCGCAAGGCGAAACACCGCCTGCTGCCCGCGCAATGTCCCCGCGAACAGCGCACGTTTTTTCGGGACGATGCGCAAAATATCGTGCAGCACCATCGTGCGCAGACCCTCATGCACGCCGCCCGCAGCTTCCAGCTTCTCGGTGGCATGCAGCGCCGCCTGCGGATCGCGCAGGGCGCTTTCGGCCTCGATCATGGGTGTCTTTTTTTGCTCGCTGTCTTGCATGGGGGAAACTTGCGGCAATCGGGCGGCGCGCGCAAGGCGCTGCGCGATTGAACCCCGCCGCACCCGCCGCTATGATCACGCCAAAGCTGCCAGCCGCAAAAGGACGCACCATGAGCGAGACCGCGACAGACCCATCCCAAATGACATTCGAACAGGCCATGGCCGAGTTGGAGCAGGTCGTCGGCCAGCTTGAGCGCGGCGATGTGGCGCTGGAGGATTCGATCAAGCTATACGAGCGCGGCGCGGAGTTGAAAAAGCGCTGCGAGGCCAAGCTCAAGGAAGCCGAGGAAAAGGTCGCGGCGATCACGTTGGATGCCAATGGCGCGCCGCAAGGAACCACCCCTGTCGAGGGACTTTGAGTGTTTCAAACCGACCTGACCGCGCGGGCCGTACAGGCGGGCGCGCATCTCGAGCATGTTTTAGCCCCCATGGGCGACCAGCCGGTGATCGAGGCGATGCGATACGGGCTGCGCGGCGGTAAGGGGCTGCGTGCCTATCTGGTGCTGGAAAGCGCCGCTTTGCATGATGTGACGGCCCCGCGCGCGATTTGGCCCGCCGCCGCCATCGAGGCGATGCATGCCTATAGTTTGATCCATGATGACCTGCCCGCGATGGATGATGATGATCTGCGCCGCGGGCAACCGACGGTCCATGTCAAATGGGACGAGGCCACGGCGATTCTGGCGGGGGATGCCTTGCAATCCTTGGCCTTCGAGCTGGCGCTTGATCCGCGCGGGGCCGAGGCGGCGCAGGCGCGGGCCGATCTGGCGCTGACATTGGCACAGGCCGCAGGTGCGCGCGGCATGGTCTTGGGCCAAGCGCTCGATATCGCCGCCGAAACCGCCGCCGCGCCGTTGAATTTGCAGCAGATCACTGCCTTGCAAAACGGCAAGACCGGCGCGTTGATCGCGTGGTCGGCCACGGCGGGGCCGCGCATGGTCGGGGGCGATACCGCCGCGATGCAGGCCTACGCCGAGGCGCTTGGCCTTGCCTTTCAGATCGCCGATGACATCTTGGATGTAGAGGGCGACGAGAAAACCGCCGGAAAGCGGCTGCAAAAGGACGCAAGCGCGGGCAAGGCGACATTTGTCTCGCTCTTGGGTCTGGACGGGGCCAAAGCGCGGGCCAAGGAATTGACCGAAGCGGCGATGGATGCGCTTTCTCCTTACGGCACAGGCGCGGATGGCTTGCGGGATGCCGCGCGTTTCGTTATCTCGCGTCAAAGCTAGCCAAGCTGCGCCATGACCGGCGCGGGTGCCAATTTGCCCCCCCAAGGAGGGCCATGCGATGACCAGACCTGACACACCGCTTCTTGATAAGGTCGCCTCTCCGGCGGATCTCAAACAATTCTCGGACGCGCAGCTCAAACAAGTGGCGGGCGAATTGCGGGCCGAGACGATTTCGGCCGTCTCCGAAACCGGCGGGCATTTGGGCGCGGGGCTGGGCGTGATCGAATTGACCGTGGCGCTGCATGCGATTTTCGACGCGCCCAAGGACAAGATCATCTGGGACGTCTCGCACCAAAGCTATCCGCATAAAATCCTAACCGGACGCCGCGACCGTATCCGCACCCTGCGCCAAAAGGACGGGCTTTCGGGCTTCACCAAACGCTCCGAAAGCCCCTATGACCCCTTTGGCGCGGCGCATAGTTCGACCTCGATCTCGGCCGCCTTGGGGTTCGCCGTGGCGCGCGATCTGGGCGGCGCCTGCGAGGGCGGCGCGGGCGATGCGATTGCGGTGATCGGCGACGGGGCGATGTCGGCGGGCATGGCCTTTGAGGCGATGAACAACGCGGGCCATCTGGGCAAGCGGCTGATCGTGATCCTCAACGACAACGAGATGTCGATCGCGCCGCCGGTCGGGGCGCTCTCGTCCTACCTGTCAAAGCTTTACGCGGGCGAGCCGTTCCAAGAGCTCAAAGCCGCCGCCAAAGGTGCGGTGTCCTTGCTGCCGCCACCCTTTCGCGAAGGCGCCAAGCGGGCGAAGGATATGCTCAAGGGCATGACGGTGGGCGGCACCCTGTTCGAGGCTTTGGGCTTTTCTTATATCGGCCCGCTCAACGGGCATGACATGGGACAGCTTTTGCCCGTGCTGCGCACCGTCAAGGAGCGTGCCACCGGCCCGATCCTCATCCATATCAACACCGTCAAGGGCAAGGGCTACGCCCCCGCAGAGGCCGCCGATGACAAGGGCCACGCCACCGCGAAATTCGATCTGGTGACGGGCAAGCAGGTCAAGGCAAAATCCAACGCACCCTCCTATACGTCGGTCTTCTCGCGCGCGCTTTTGGCCGAGGCGGCGCAGGATCCGAAAATCTGCGCAGTCACCGCCGCGATGCCCGATGGCACGGGGCTTGGGCTTTTTGCCGAACGCTACCCGTCGCGCTGTTTTGATGTGGGCATTGCCGAGCAACACGGCGTGACCTTTACCGCCGCCTTGGCCGCAGGCGGGATGAAGCCGTTTTGCGCGATGTATTCCACGTTCTTGCAGCGCGGTTACGATCAGGTGGTGCATGACGTCGCGATCCAGCGCCTGCCCGTGCGTTTTGCCATCGACCGCGCCGGATTGGTCGGCGCCGATGGTGCGACCCACGCGGGTAGCTTCGACGTAGCCTTTCTTGCCAATCTGCCAGGCATGGTGGTGATGGCGGCGGCGGATGAGGCCGAATTGATGCATATGGTCGCCACGGCGGCGGCGCATGACGAGGGACCGATTGCCTTTCGCTATCCGCGCGGCGAAGGGGTCGGCGTCGAACTGCCCGAACGCGGCACACCGCTCGACATCGGCAAGGGCCGGATGATCCAGACCGGCGGGCGCGTGGCGCTTTTGTCCTTTGGCACGCGGCTGGCAGAGGTGCAAAAAGCCGCCGAAGCGCTTGGCGCGCGCGGCATCACGCCCACCATTGCCGATGCGCGTTTTGCCAAACCTCTGGACCGCGAGATGATCCTTGATCTGGCCGCAACCCATGAGGCGTTGATCACTATCGAAGAGGGCGCGATTGGCGGGTTCGGCAGCCATGTCGCGCAGCTATTGGCCGAGCAGGGCGCGTTTGATCAGGGGCTGAAATATCGCTCTATGGTCTTGCCCGATATCTTCATCGATCAATCCTCGCCCGAGGATATGTATCGCACCGCCGCGCTTTCGGCGGCGGATATCGAAGCCAAGGTTCTAGAGGTGCTGGGCGTGGCGCAGATCGCGGGTCAATCCGGCACCCGCGCCTGACGGGTTTCACGCGATCAGCCAATAAGCCATGCCGGAACTGGCGCTGACCCAAATATAGCCCAGCACGATAAACACCCCGTCGCGGGCCAAAAGCCCGATGGCGAAAAAGGCGATGGCCGTGGCCAGAACCGAGGTGATGAAGGGCAGGATTTCGAGCATCGGGATCACCATCGTGATGGCGATGATCGTCAGCAAGGTCGCCACATTGGCGCCGCGTGTCACCAACCAAGTGAGCCGGATCGCCATACGCGCGTCGATCCATGCGCAAATCGGGCGAAGCCACGCGATGGCGCGATCCAAGCGTTCTGCTGCAACGCTGCGCCGTTTGATGACCTTGGGCAACCACACATGCGGGCGGCCAACCAGCTTTTGCACCGTGATCAGGAAGATGAACAGCGCCCCGATCGTGGGCAGGCCAAAAATCCCCGACAGCGGCGAGACAAGGATCAGCGCCGGCACAAGGATGATCGGCGAGAAGGAATGGTCGCCCACTTGGGTCAATATATCCTCGACCGAGGCGCGCCCGTCCTTTGCCGCCGCTTGCACAGCATCCAAAATCTCGCTCAGGCTGCGCAGCGCGTCGGTGCTGTCTTGTGGCGCGCGGTCCATGGGCCGCTCCTTCATTGCTGCCGGTTACGGCATTGTGCCCCCGTCTTCTGCATCAAGTAGGGCGCGCAGCCCGTCTCGGTAAGTGGGGTAGAGCAATTCTACACCCAACTCCTCTTGGATCAAATTGTTCCGCACCCGTTTGGATTCGGCATAAAAGCTGCGCGCCATCGGGGTCATCTCGGCGCGGTCGAAATCCTCGGCGGGGGGCAGGGGCAGGCCCAGCAATTCAGCCGCGTAACCGATGACATCTTGCGGCGGGGCAGGGTCGTTGTCGCATAGGTTATAGACCGCGCCCGCGCGGGGGCGGTTGATCGAGGCTTCGAGAACCTGCGCGATATCCTCGACATGGATGCGGCTGAAAACCTGCCCTTGCTTGATGATCCGCCGCGCGGTGCCGCCGCGCACTTTGGCAAAGGGGCCGCGCGTGGGGCCGTAGATGCCCGCAAGGCGAAAGATATGCAGCGGCAGATCGGGTATGGATTGCCAATCGCGCTCGGCGGCAACGCGCCATTTGCCGCGCCGCGTTGAAGGGCAAAGCGGCGTGTTCTCATCCACCCATCCGCCCGCGTGATCGCCATAAACCCCCGTGGTCGAAAGATACCCCGCCCATGCCAGATGCGGCGCGCGGGCGGCTATTTCGGCGCGGTGGCTGCGCAAAAACGGATCGCCCTCGGCGTCCGGTCCGGCCGAGATCATAAGATGGCTGGCGCGTGCGAGCGCAGGGCCAAGATCGTCGCGCCCGATCAAAAGCGGCGTGATGCCTTCGCCCTCAAGCGCGCCGAGTTTATCGGCGCTGCGGGTGGTGCCGAAAATGGTCCAGCCCTGCGGCGCCAGCCGCCGCGCCAAAGCCCGCGCGCTGTAACCGTGGCCATAGGAGAAGAGGGTTTTATCCGTCGGAATAGTCGTGTTGCTCATGGGCGCAGTCTTGGCCGAGCTGCGCCGCCAAGGCAAGAGGCCGCCACGCCAACAGCAGGCCGCAGCGCCCGCGCGATGGGCGCAAATCCCCGATTGGCGGCCCGATGCGCGGGTTCGCCCTTGCACCCGCGCGTGAATACAGGAAAGGTTTTGTCATGAGCATCAAATTTCCAAGCTGGGCCGATATCGCCCCCACCCTCGTCGCCGTTGCCGCAGGGCGCGCGCCTGCCGATACCGTTGTGAAAGGCGGACGGTGGGTCAATGTCCACACCCGCGAGGTGCTGGATGATATGGACATCGCCATTGCAGGCGGCCGCTTTGCCTATTGCGGGCCGGACGCCAGCCATTGCATCGGGCCCGATACACAGATCATCGAGGCCAAGGGGCGCTATATGATCCCCGGTCTTTGCGATGCGCATATGCATATCGAAAGCGGCATGTTGATCCCCGCCGAATTTGCCCGCGCTGTGATCCCTCATGGCACCACATCGATGTTCACCGACCCCCATGAGATCGCCAATGTTCTGGGGCTGGATGGCGTGCGGATGATGCATGACGAAGCGTTGATGCAGCCCGTGAATATTTTCACGCAAATGCCCTCCTGCGCCCCCTCTGCCCCCGGTTTGGAGACAACGGGGCAAGAGATCACCCCCGAAGACGTCGCCGAGGCGATGGCATGGCCGGGGATCATCGGTCTTGGCGAGATGATGAACTTTCCGGGTGTGGTGAACGGCGATCCCAAGATGCTGGCCGAGATCGCCGCCACCCAGCGTGCGGGCAAGACCGTGGGCGGGCATTATGCCTCGCCCGATCTTGGTCCTGCCTTTCACGCCTATGTCGCGGGCGGTCCTGCGGATGATCACGAAGGCACCTGCGAGGCCGACGCCATCGCCCGCACCCGCCAAGGCATGCGCGCGATGATGCGGCTCGGATCGGCGTGGTATGACGTTGAAACGCAGATCACGGCGATCACCGAAAAGGGTCTCGATCCGCGCGGGTTCATCTTGTGCACGGATGATTGCCATTCGGGCACATTGGTCGAGGACGGCCATATGAACCGCGTGGTGCGCCATGCGATTGACTGCGGCTGTGATCCGCTTGTCGCGCTGCAAATGGCGACGATCAACACCGCCACGCATTTCGGGCTTGAGCGCGAGATCGGCTCCATCGCGCCGGGGCGGCGGGCGGATATGATCCTGACCTCCGATCTGAAAACCCTGCCGATCGAGCAGGTGATCGCGCGCGGGCAAACCGTGGCCAAAGACGGGGTGTGCCTTGCCGAATGCCCGCATTACGCGTGGCCCGAGGCGGCGCGGCAAACCGTGCATCTGGGCCATGCGCTGAGCGATACGGATTTCGACATTCCCGCCCCCGAGGGGGCCAACCACGTCACCGCCCGCGTCATCGGCGTGGTGGAAAATCAGGCCCCGACCAAGGCACTCACCGCCGAGCTCAAGGTCTCCGAAGCCCGCGTCGAAATGGACGGCGCGCAAGACATTTGCCAGATCGCTCTGGTCGAGCGCCACCGCGCCACGGGGGCGGTGGTGAACGGCTTTGTGTCGGGCTTTGGTTACCGTGGCCCCATGGCCATGGCCAGCACCGTCGCCCATGACAGCCACCATATGATCGTCGTGGGCACGGATCGCGCCATGATGGCCGCGGCGGCGAACCGTTTGGCCGAGGTTGGCGGCGGCATCACCATATGGAAAGACGGGGCCGAGATCGCGCTTGTCGAATTGCCCATCGCGGGGCTGATGTCGGACGCCCCCGCCGCCGAGGTCGCCGCCAAAGCGGGCGCGATGATGGAGGCGATGCGCGCTTGCGGCTGCACGCTCAACAACGCCTATATGCAGCATTCCCTCTTGGCGCTGGTGGTGATACCGGAGCTGAGGATTTCCGACCTGGGCCTTGTGGATGTCACACGGTTCGAGTTGACCGACCTGATGGTCACATCGGAATAATCGGGCACTTCGACCCAAAGGACGCGCGGATGAACGACGAATTACAAGGCTTGCCGATCCTCACACCCGAGGCCAGCGCACCGCAAAGCTTTACCGATGCAAGGGCGGCTGTGGCGCATCTCATCGCGCTCTACGGCGAGGCGACCTCGTTCCTGTGCCGCCATTTCAAAGAGGCGATGGAGAGCGGCCACCCCAAGGCCCGCATCCGCGCCTTTTATCCGCAGGTGTCGATCACCACGCGCAGCTTTGCCCAGATCGACAGCCGCCTGAGCTTTGGCCATGTCTCGGTCCCCGGCACCCATGCGGCGACGATCACGCGGCCGGATTTGTTCAAATCCTATCTCGAACAGCAAATCGGTCTCTTGCTCGAAAACCACCAAGTGCCGGTCGAGATCGGGCCCTCGAACACGCCGATGCCGGTGCATTTTGCCGTGGCGGGAACCGGCGGGCTGAACGTGCCGCAAGAGGGCGCGGCGGAATTCACCCTGCGCGATGTGTTTGATGTGCCCGATCTGACCACAACCAACGACGATATCGTCAACGGCACCTATGTCCCCGCCGAGGGCGAACCGGGAGCCTTGGCGCCCTTTACCGCGCAGCGGGTGGATTATTCCTTAGCGCGGCTGTCGCATTATACCGCCACCGACCCGGCGCATTTCCAAAACCACGTGCTATTTACCAACTACCAATTCTACGTCTCGGAATTCGAGGCCTATGCGCGCAAGGTTCTGGCCGATCCTGATAGCGGATATACCAGTTTCGTCAGCACCGGCGATGTCGAGATCACCGATGCCGAGGCGCCGATCCCGCCGACGATGAAAATGCCGCAAATGCCGGCCTATCACCTCAAACGCCGCGACGGCTCGGGGATCACTTTGGTCAATATCGGGGTCGGCCCGTCCAATGCCAAAACCGCCACCGACCATATCGCCGTTTTGCGCCCGCATGCTTGGGTGATGGTCGGCCACTGCGCGGGGCTGCGCAATTCGCAAAGCCTTGGTGATTTCGTGCTCGCGCATGCCTACCTTCGCGAGGACAAAGTGCTTGATGACGATCTGCCGGTTTGGGTGCCGATCCCCGCTTTGGCAGAAATCCAGATCGCCTTGGAAACCGCCGTGGCCCATGAGACGCGGCTTGAGGGCTATGACCTCAAGCGCGTGATGCGCACGGGCACGGTGGCCAGCCTCGACAATCGCAATTGGGAGTTGCGCGATCATTCGGGGCCGGTGCAGCGTTTGAGCCAGTCGCGCGCCGTGGCGCTGGACATGGAAAGCGCGACGATTGCCGCAAACGGGTTCCGCTTTCGGGTGCCCTACGGCACGCTGCTTTGCGTCTCCGACAAGCCGCTGCATGGCGAGTTGAAACTGCCTGGAATGGCGTCGGATTTCTATAAAACACAAGTGTCTCGGCATTTGATGATCGGGATTCGCGCGATGGAGAGTTTGCGCGAAATGCCGCTCGAACGCATCCACAGCCGCAAATTGCGCTCTTTTGACGAGACAGCCTTCCTTTGACCTAGGGTAAAGATGCCCTAAATGCGTTATTTTCTCTTGTTTCACACCACAATTCGTTGTGTAGATACGCAACATAAGGTTATATACCGCCAGTGAGGCCCCATAGATCGGGCAAGTGAAGGAGACTACCAAATGTCGAAACCAATGACCAAAACCCAGCTTGTTGCCGCTCTGGCCGAAGAAATGGGCAGCGATAAGAAGTCCGCAAGCGGTGCGCTCGACGCGATCGTTGCAATCATCACCAAAGAAGTTTCCGCCGGCGGCGCAGTGACCCTGCCCGGCGTTGGCAAAATCTACTGCCGCGAGCGCCCCGAGCGCATGGTGCGCAACCCCGCCACCGGCGAGCAGATCAAGAAAGAAGCCGACAAGGTCGTGAAAATGACCATCGCCAAAGCGCTCAAAGACAGCGTCAACGGCTAAGCTTGCATCTTTGCCAAGTTTTCGAAAGGGTCGCCCGAGGGGCGGCCCTTTTGCATTCGGGCGCCCAAACCAATAGCCCATTGGAGAGACCATGAACCTGCGCGCAATCTTGATGGGGCTGGCCTTTGCCTTGATGTGGTCCTCGGCCTTTACCTCGGCGCGGGTGATCGTCGCCTATGCGCCGCCTCTGGCGTCCTTGTCCTTGCGGTTTCTGGTCTCGGGTCTGTTGGGGGTGGCGATTGCCTTGGCGCTGGGCCAAAGCTTTCGCCTGACGCGCGCGCAATGGCGTGCCACGGTGATTTTCGGCATCTGCCAGAACGCGCTTTACCTCGGGCTGAATTTTGTCGCGATGCAAACCATCGAGGCGTCGCTGGCCTCCATCATCGCCTCGACCATGCCGCTCATGGTGGCCTTTGCCGGATGGGTGGTGTTTCGTGACAAGCTGCCACTGATGGGGATCGTCGGCTTGATTGCGGGGGTGATCGGCGTTGGGCTGATCATGGGCGCGCGGCTGGACGCGGGCGTGGACCCTTACGGGTTGACCCTATGCTTGATCGGCTCCGTGGCGCTGACGGTGGCGACCTTGTCGGTGCGCGGGGCCTCTTCGGGCGGCAATGTGATGATGATCGTCGGCCTGCAGATGCTGGTGGGCGCGGCCTGCCTTGCGGTGGTCTCTGCCGCCACCGAAACGCTCGCCGTGACGTGGACCGCGCCGTTGATCATTGCCTTTGTCTATACGACGCTGGTTCCGGGTCTGGCGGCGACATGGGTCTGGTTCACCTTGGTGGGCATGATCGGCGCGACCAAGGCGGCGACCTTCCATTTCCTCAACCCGTTCTTTGGCGTCGCCATCGCGGCCATCATCATCGACGAAAGCATCGGGCCGCGCGATGTGTTGGGCGTCGCGATTATCGCAGCAGGCATTTTGGCCGTGCAACTGTCCAAACAGCGCCCCGCCGCTCAGACCAAAATGTAAAGCAGCGCAGAGAGCGTGAAAAACGCCGCCGTGGTCGCAAAAAGCAGGGTCAGGGAGGCCAGCCCCTCATGACCGTATTCTTGCGACAATACGGTAAAGATGCTGAACATCGGGATCGCCGCAGACAAGATCGCCGCAGTGGCAAAATCGCCCTGCGGGGCGGGCAGGCCGCCATAGGCCAAAAGCGCCATGGCCAGAACCGTCAAGGCAGGATGCAGCAACAGTTTTGCTCCTGCGATTTGCGCCGCCATGGCGCGGTTGCCCTTGGTGGGCAGGCCGACCAATGTGCCGCCAATCACAAACAGAGCAATCGGCGCGGCAGAGGCGGCGATCAGCCCCATGAGCCGCACCAAGGCTTCGGGCACCGGCACCCCCATGAGCGAGACAACCATGCCCAAGGTCAAACCGATGATCAAAGGCCGCCGCAACAGGGTCAGCGCCAGTTCGCGGATCAATCGCATCATGCCGCCTTTTTCGCGCGGGCGTGACAGTTCAAGCAAGATCAGGGCGGTCGGGATGATCAGGAAATTCTCGACCACCATATTCATCGCCAATACCGCGCCCGCCAGATCGGGAAACACCAGCAAAAGCACCGGATAGCCGATATAGCCGGTGTTGGGCACCGTGGCCCCCATCGCCCCGATGGCGCGGCGCGCAGGGCCGGTGCCTTGAAGCGCGAACCAGCCGTAGACCGCGCCCATGGTCATCACCCCCGCGAGGATCACGGTGAGCATATAGCCGCTGTCCATGACCTCGGAGAAATCGCGCTGCGCCACGGCGTTGAACAGCAGCGCGGGCAAAGCGATGTTGATCACATAGCGGCCAAAGACGCGCATTTCCGCGCTGGTGAAGCCTTTGAAATAGACGCTGGCATAGCCAAGCCCGATCAGCGCAAAAATCGGCGCGGTAATGGCGAGGATGCTGCCCAACCGCTCAGCCGATTTTGCCGCGGGTCTCGCCAACGGCGCCGCCGATCTGGCCGCGGTGAAGCAAGATATGGTCGAGGATCACACAGGCCATCATCGCCTCGGCCACGGGCACGGCGCGGATGCCGACACAGGGATCATGGCGGCCCTTGGTGATGATCTCGGCGGCTTGGCCGGATTTGGTGATGGTCTGGCGGGTCTTGAGGATCGAGGAGGTCGGTTTGACCGCAAAGCGCACGACCAGATCCTGACCGGTGGAAATCCCGCCCAAAATCCCGCCCGCATGGTTGGAGGAATAGACCGGCTTGCCATCATTGCCCATGAAGATCTCGTCGGCATTCTCTTCGCCGGTCAGTTCTGCCGCCGCCATACCTTCGCCGATTTCCACGCCCTTGACGGCATTGATGCTCATCATCGCGGCGGCCAGATCGGTGTCGATCTTGCCGTAAACCGGCGCGCCAAGCCCCGCAGGCACGCCGCGCGCCACGACCTCGATGGCCGCGCCGACGGAATTGCCGCTTTTGCGCAGGGCGTCCATGTAGTCGGCCCACTCACCGGCGGCGACCGCATCGGGCGACCAAAAGACATTGTTGCCGATCTCGTCCCAATCGAACCGCTCGCGGTCGATTTTATGCGGGCCGATCTGGGTCAGATAGCCGGTGATGTCCAAGTCGGGCAAAAATGTTTTGAGCGCCGCCCGCGCCAATCCGCCCGCCGCCACACGCGCCGCCGTCTCGCGCGCCGAAGAGCGCCCGCCGCCGCGATAATCGCGGATGCCGTATTTTTGCCAATAGGTGATATCCGCATGGCCGGGGCGGAATTTTTCGGCGATGTCGCCGTAATCTTTCGAGCGCTGGTCGGTGTTGCGGATCATCAATTGCACCGGCGTTCCGGTGGTTTGCCCTTCGAAGACGCCGGACAGGATTTCCACCTCATCGGCCTCGCGCCGCTGTGTGGTGTATTTGCTGGTGCCGGGTTTGCGTTTGTCGAGGAACGCTTGGATCATGCCCGCATCCACCGCCACACCCGGAGGGCAGCCATCGACCGTCGCGCCCAAAGCTGGCCCGTGGCTTTCGCCCCAGGTCGTGACGCGGAAAAGATGTCCGAATGTATTAAGCGACATGAGCGGCTCCCGATTTCTTTTGCCTGCTCTATCAACTGCTCAAGTCAGAGGCAATCTTCCGCGTGAATTCGCGCCGAGCGTGCGAAAATTTTGTGTTTCTCGCAAAGCGTGCAAAACTTGGACCATAAGCAACAGGAAGGAATGACAATGACAAGCGCAACGCAAAGCGGGGCATCGGGCGGCAAGCCGTCGAAAATGTCCCTGACGACGCAAATCATGCTGGCCATGGTTGGCGGGCTGATCCTTGGCGTGATCTTCAACAAGATCGGGTCGGACTTCATCAACACGCATATTGTCGGCGGGCTTTTCGCCATGATCGGCAAGATGTTCGTTAACGCCTTGAAAATGCTGGTGGTGCCTTTGGTGTTCTTCTCGCTGATCTGCGGCGTGACGGGGATCGGCGATATCCGCATTCTGGGCCGTGTCGGCGGCAAGAGCTTTGCGCTCTATCTGACCACAACGGCGATTGCGATTGCGGTGGCGATCTTGCTCGCATCCCTCATCGGGCCGGGCAAAGGGTTTGTCATGGACGGGGTCGATACCTCGGGTGTCACAGGCCGCGAGGCGCCGACGGTTTGGGACGTGTTTGCCGCCATTGTGCCGACCAATCCGGTCGCCGCTTTTGCCAATGGCGAGATGCTCCAAATCATCTTTTACACGGTGATTTTGGGCGTGGCGGTCTTGATGCTTGGCGCGAAATCCAAAGGCTTTGTCGAGGCCAGCGAATATATGAACGAGGTGATGATGAAGGTCGTCGGCATCGTTATGGCCTTTGCGCCCATTGGTGTGTTCTGCCTGATCGCCAAGACCTTTACCGAGCAGGGCATCGAATTGTTCATCCCCGTTCTGGCCTATGTCGTCACGCTGGTTCTGGCGCTTTTTGCGCATCTCTTCGTGACGCTGATGATCATGCTCAAATTGATGTCGGGCCTCAACCCCATCACCTTCATGCGCAAAATCCGCCCCGCACAGATTTTCGCCTTCTCCACTGCCTCGAGCAACGCAACGATCCCCGTGACCTTGCGCTGCGTGACCGAGCGCATCGGCGTGAACAACTCTGTCGGCTCGTTCTGCGTGCCTTTCGGCGCGACGATCAACATGGACGGCACCGCGATCATGCAAGGCGTCGCCACGGTGTTTTTGGCCAATGTCTACGGCATTGATCTGGGGCTTGGTGGGTATATCACCGTGATTGCCATGGCGGTTCTGGCCTCGATCGGGACGGCGGGCGTGCCTGGTGTGGGTCTGGTGATGCTGACTATGGTGCTCGGGCAGGTCGGCCTTCCCATCGAGGGCATTGCCTTGATCCTCGGCGTGGACCGTTTGATGGATATGATCCGCACGGCGGTGAATATCACGGGCGATGCCGTGGTCACCTCGATTGTCGCCAAAAGCGAGGGCAAGGTCGATATGGCGATCTTCAACGACCCCGATGCGGGGGTGATGACCCTCGATGATCTGGACATTGACGAGGCGGCCGAGGCCGAACTGGCTCAATACGCCAAACCTCACTAAGCCAAAGCGCGCGGCGCGGCAGTCGGGCAGATCACCCCTTGCCACCGCGCCGCGCCGCGCCTAGGTTCCGCCTTACCTCGGGGTGCTGCGTGCTTGTACGCAGCTGAGATGCGATTTTGCGAACCCGTTGAACCTGAACCGGTTAAGACCGGCGGAGGGAAGGTTTGGACATGCTCCACGCGCCCGTTCCGCCCGTCGCATATAGGAGGATGCCATGAAGTATCTTGCACTTGCCACGGGACTTTTCGCAGCCAGCAGCGCGCTGGCCGAAACGCCCATTTTGACGATCTATACTTACGACAGCTTTGACACCGAATGGGGCCCTGGTCCTGCGGTAGAAGCCGCGTTCGAAGCGACATGTGATTGCGATCTGCAATTCGTGGCCGCAGGCGATGGCGCATCTGTCTTGGCGCGCCTCAAGCTCGAAGGCGCGCGCACCGAGGCCGATGTGGTCCTCGGCCTTGATAACAACCTTGTCGCCGCCGCGCGCGAGACCGGCCTTTTTGCCCCCACCACGGCGCGGGCCGATTATGCCCTGCCCATCGCATGGGAGGACGATACATTCGTGCCCTTCGATTGGGGCTATTTTGCCTTTGTGAAAAACGCGGACCTCGACGCGCCCAGCGATTTCAAGGCGCTTGGCGCGTCCGATTTGAAAGTGGTGATCCAAGACCCGCGCTCGTCCACGCCGGGTTTGGGTCTGTTGATGTGGGTGAAATCGGTCTATGGCGACGAGGCCCCCGCCATTTGGGAGGGGCTTTCGGACAATATCGTCACCGTCACCAAAGGCTGGTCCGAGGCCTATGGATTGTTCCTCGCGGGCGAGGCTGACATGGTGCTCAGCTATACCACATCGCCCGCCTATCACCTGATCGCCGAAGAGGATGCCAGCAAAGCGGCAGCCCCCTTCACCGAAGGCCATTACCTGCAGGTCGAGGTCGCCGCAAAACTGGCCAATAGCGATGTGCCGGAACTGGCGGATAAATTCCTCGCATTCATGCTGACCGATGCGTTCCAAGGTGTGATTTCGACGACCAACTGGATGTATCCGGCGGTCACCCCAGCGCAGGGCCTGCCCAAAGGTTTCGAGACGCTTATCTCCCCTGACAAGGCCCTGATGGTGCCGCTTGCCGATGCGCCGCAGATCCGCGAGGAGGCCTTGGCCGAATGGCTCGCGGCCCTGTCGCAATAGCGCAGCAGATGCCAAAAGGATGGGCGGGGATCGCGGCGGCCGTTTTTGTCGCCGCCTTGATCCTCGCCCCTCTGGCCGCCGTCGCGTGGCGCGCCGAAACGGGCGCGCGCATCGCCGCCAGCGATCTTGCGGCGCTGCGCTTTACTGTGGCGCAGGCGGCGCTTTCGGCGCTTTTCTCGGTGGCCCTTGCCATTCCGGTCGCCCGCGCCTTGGCGCGGCGGCGGTTTCGCGGGCGCGGGGCGCTGATTACGATTTTGGGCGCGCCGTTCATCTTGCCGGTGATTGTTGCGATTCTGGGCCTTTTGGCGATCTTCGGGCGCAGCGGTGTTCTCAACTCCGCTCTTGGCGCGCTGGGCCTGCCGACGGTTCAAATCTACGGCTTGCATGGCGTGGTTTTGGCCCATGTGTTTTTCAACCTGCCGCTGGCCACGCGCATCCTTTTGCAAGGCTGGCAATCCGTGCCCGCCGAACATTTTCGCCTTGCCGCCTCTTTGGGGTTTCGTCCGCGCGATGTCTTCTGGCGCATCGAGGCGGCGATGCTGCGCGCCTACTTGTCTGGCGCTGCGCTGATCGTTTTTGCGATCTGCCTGTCGAGCTTTGCCGTGGCCCTGACCTTGGGCGGCGGGCCGCGCGCCACGACGCTTGAACTGGCGATCTATCAAGCCTTCACCCTTGATTTCGACCTTGCCCGCGCGGCGGCGCTGGGATTGGCGCAGCTGTGCCTTGTCGGGCTCGCGGCGCTGCTTGCGGCGCGTCTGTCGCGCGCGGACGGTTTCGGGCGCGGTATGGACGCCGTCGTGACCCGCTTTGACGCGGATGGGGCGGCGCAGCGCTGGGGCGATGCCTTGGCTTTGGCTGTGGCGGCGCTGTTTGTGGCCGGACCTTTGGCAATGGTGGTTCTGCGCGGTCTGGCGGGCATGGGCGAGATCACTGCGCCGGTGTGGCGATTGATCGCCGAGGCCAGCCTTCATTCGCTCATCATTGCGCTGCTGGCGACGGTCTTGACCCTTGCGCTTGCCCTCGGGCTTAGCACGGCGCGGTGGCGCGGGGCGCGCAGCATCGGGCTTTTGGGCGTGGCGATATCGCCCTTGGTGGTCGGCACCGGGCTTTTCATCTTGATCAACCCGCTGATCGCGCCCGCCCGTCTTGCCTTGCCGGTGACGGTGGCGGTGAATGCGC
Source organism: Litorivita sp. NS0012-18 (assembly GCF_040371945.1). NCBI lineage: Bacteria > Pseudomonadati > Pseudomonadota > Alphaproteobacteria > Rhodobacterales > Paracoccaceae > Litorivita > Litorivita sp. NS0012-18. The sequence continues at coordinate 1,837,741 of NZ_BAABWS010000001.1, forward strand.
TGATGGCCTTGCCCTTTGCTGTGCGGGTGATTGCCCCCGCCGTGCGCAAAGCCGAGGCTGATTTTGGCCCGCTGGCCGATCATTTGGACCTGACCGGCGCGGCGCGGCTGCGGCTGTTGATCGTGCCGCGCGCGCGCGGCGCTTTGGCCTTTGGTGCGGGGCTGACGGCGGCCTTGGCGATGGGGGATTTGGGCGTTGTGGTGCTTTTTGCCGATCCGCAATGGGCGACGCTGCCGCTGCAGATTTACCGTTTGATGGGGGCCTATCAAATGCAGGCCGCAGCGGGGGCAGGGCTGATCTTGCTGACGCTCAGCCTCTCGCTGTTTTGGATATTCGATCAAAGGGGGCGGCGCGATGTTGACGCTTGAGGCATTGGCCATCCGGCGCGGGGATTTCGCGCTGGACGCGGATTTGAGTATCGCTCAAGGCGCGCGCGCTGCGGTGATCGGCCCGTCGGGGGCCGGAAAATCGACGCTATTGGGCTGTATCGCGGGATTCGTGCCTGCGGCGGCGGGGCGGGTGGTCTGGCAGGGGCGCGATATCACGCGCGCCGCCCCCGCCGCGCGCATGGTGTCGATGCTGTTTCAAGATCACAATCTGTTCCCGCATCTGACGGCGGCGCAAAACATCGGTCTTGGCCTGCGCCCCGATTTGCGGCTCTCAGCCGATCAACACGCGCGGGTGGATCACGCGTTGGAGCAGGTCGGCCTTCACGGCTACGGCACCCGCAAGCCTGCGCAGCTATCGGGCGGGCAACAGGGCCGTGTGGCGATTGCGCGGGTCTTGGTGCAGCAAAACCCGCTGGTCCTTCTGGACGAGCCGTTTGCGGCGCTTGGCCCCGCGCTCAAGGCGGAGATGCTCGATCTGGTGGCGGATATGGCCGATAGCCAAGGCGCGACCGTGCTGATGGTCAGCCACGACCCCTCGGACGCGATGCGCCTATGCCCGCAGGCAGTTTTGGTGGCAGAGGGGCGCGCCCTGCCGCCGCAGGACACCGGCGCGCTACTGGCCGATCCGCCGCCCGCCTTGAGGGCCTATTTGGGTTGACGCGCCGCCGCCCGCCTTGGGCGGAGCGGACGGATCTGGCGAGGATCGCGGCGCGGAATGCCATAGGACGCGGCGGCCAAGAAAAAGCCCCGCGCCTCAATGTGAGGGCGGGGCTTGATCGTGTTTATCCCAAAGCGGCTTAGTGCTTTTTCTTCGGGCCTTTGACCTTGGCCCAGAGCTTTTTGTTGGTCAGATAGAGCAAGACCGACAAGAGCGTCAGGAAGATCACGCCAACAAAGCCCGCGTGCTTGCGCGCCATCATTTTGGGCTCGGCGGTCCACATGAAGAAGGCGGCGACGTCTTCGGCTTCGTGGTGCAGCGAGTTGCTGTGACCATCGTCGAAGTCCACGTCTTCGCCCGCGAGCGGCGGCGCCATTGCGATCCAGCCGCCAGGGAAGGCGGTGTTCTCATAGTAGGTCGTGCCTGCTTCTTCTTTTTCCTCACCGGTGTAGCTGGTGAGGATGGCGACGATATACTCGGGTCCGCCGATGCCTTTGAAGAGCTGGTTCAAACCGGTGCCATAGGGGCCGTGAAATCCGGCGCGGGCCTTCGCCATAAGCGACAGATCCGGCGCGTTTTCCAAAGCGGAGGCAGGGAAGTGATCGCTCGGCTTGGCTTCGCGGTCTTCGCCGGTTTCCTTGTCGACCACCGAGAAGTTTTGCGAGTAGGCAATGACCTGCTCTTCGGGCAGGTGCGGCCCGCCTTCGTCGCCGAGCGTGCGCAGCGGAACGAATTTGAGACCGTGGCAGGCCGAACAAACTTCGGTGTAGACCTTGAGGCCGCGCTGAAGCTGGTTCTGGTCATAGGTGCCGAAGGGGCCTTCAAAAGAGAAGTCCACATCGTGCAATTTATGGCCGGTGTCTCCGGCGCCAGTGGCGGCGCCAGCCCCAAAGGTCAGGGCGGCAACTGCGGTAATCGCGAGTTTCTTAAACATTTGTCCCATGTCCTCTTATTCAGCCGGTTTTTCGTAATGCGCGTTGAAGTCGTCTTCAATCGTCGCTGGCGGTGTGAGCGGTTTCTCGATCACGCCCAACAGCGGGAGCAGCACGAGGAAGTAGCCGAACCAATAGGTCGCGCCCAGAAGCGAGATATAGGGGTAGATGCCATCGGTCGGCATCGCGCCCACCCATGTCAGCACCACAAAGTCGATTGCCAGAAGCGCGAACCACCATTTGAACATCGGGCGGTAACGGCCCGAACGCACCGAGGACGTGTCCAGCCAAGGCGCCAGAGCCATCACGGCAATCGCGCCGAACATGGCCAGAACGCCGAAGAACTTCGCATCGACGATACCGCCGGTGACAAAGGACACCAGCTGCACCACCCAAACATCGGCGGTGAAGGCGCGCAAGATCGCGTAGAAGGGCAGGAAATACCATTCCGGCACGATATGCGCAGGCGTCGCCAGAGCGTTCGCTTCGATGTAGTTATCGGGGTGGCCAAGGTAGTTGGGCATGAACCCGACAATGGCAAAGAACACCGTCAAGATCACCGCCAGAGCGAAGAGATCCTTGATCACGAAGTAGGGCCAGAAGGGAACCGTGTCCTTTTGGGCCTCTTCTTTCGAGCCGCGGCGCACTTCAACACCTGTGGGGTTGTTGTTGCCCGTGGTGTGGAAGGCCCAGATGTGGACCGCAACAAGCGCGGCAATCACGAAGGGCAAGAGATAGTGCAGCGAGAAGAAACGGTTCAGCGTGGCATTGTCCACCGCCGGTCCGCCCAAGAGCCATGTTTGCAAAGGCTCGCCGATGAACGGGATCGCGCCGAACAGGCCGGTGATCACGGTCGCGCCCCAGAAGGACATTTGGCCCCACGGCAACACATAGCCCATAAAGGCCGTCGCCATCATCAACAGGTAGATGATCATGCCGATCACCCATGTGATTTCGCGCGGCGCCTTGTAGGAGCCGTAGTAGAGACCACGGAAGATGTGCAGATAGACCGCAATAAAGAACAGCGATGCGCCGTTACCGTGCAGGTAGCGCAGGAAATGCCCGCCGTTCACGTCGCGCATGATGTGCTCGACCGATGCAAAGGCAAGGTCGACATGCGGCGTGTAATGCATGACCAGCACGATGCCGGTGATGATTTGCAGCGCAAGGCAGAAGGTCAAGATGATGCCCCAGATCCACATCCAGTTCAGGTTCTTGGGTGTGGGGATCATGATGGTGTCATAGAGCATGCCCACGATGGGCAAGCGCGAATGAAGCCATTTTTCAGCGCCCGTTTTGGGCTCGTAGTGATCGTGCGGAATTCCAGCCATGATACGCGTCCTTAACCCAATTTGATCGTGGTGTCGTCGACAAAGGCCGCGACGGGGATGTGCAGGTTCTCCGGAGCAGGACCTTTGCGGATACGGCCAGCCGTGTCGTAGTGCGACCCGTGGCAGGGGCAGAACCAGCCGCCGAATTCACCAGCGCCATCACCGATCGGAACGCAGCCAAGGTGGGTGCAAACGCCGATCATCACCAGCCATTGGCCCGCCTCGTCCAAGGTGCGGTTCTCGTCCGTTGCGGGAACGACCTCGTCCTTGTTGGGGTTCTGGGCGGTTTTATCGATCAACTGGCCCAGTTCGACGGCGCGGCCTTCTGCAATCTCTTCTTCGGTGCGGCGGCGGAAGAACACCGGCTTGCCGAGCCATTTCACGGTCAATTGTGTGCCCACTTCAACATCGGAGACATCGACGCGGATCGACGCCAAGGCCTTTACATCGGCGGAGGGGTTCATTTGGTTGACCAAGGGCCAGACGGCTGCACCAGTCGCTACAGCACCGGCGCCAGCCGTTGCGTAGTAGAGGAAATCTCTGCGGGTGCCTTCGTGATCTTCTGCGTGGGACACGAGCTTACTCCATTCTTCGGCCTGCTTGCGGCCTATGCGGTTTCGGGCCGCAGGAATCCTGCTGCCTATCCGTGGCGGTATTTAGCGGGGCTTTTCGCCCACGTCCAGACAAAGGTGCGCCTAAAACCAAGGGGGCGCGTTTGTGTCGCGCTTGAGGCCCGTTGCCGAAGGGTATATCACATCTATATCTGAAGGCGTCGCCTGCCATGAATGGAAGCTCAATATGGTCAAATCACTTAACATCGCTGTAACGGCTGGTTTTGTCGCGCTCGGCCTTGCCGCGCCCGCGAGCGCCGAGATCGAATTGAGCTTTTATGGCGGAAGCCAGTCCTCGCCGCACAGCCGCGTTGAGGGCACCGCGCCTGGAACCGGCGCGCCCTATAGCGCGCTCATCGGATGGGAGGGCAAAAGCTTCTCTCCCCCGCCCTACTACGGTTTGCGCGCGATGTGGTGGAAGCCCAATAACCTCGGCTTTGGCGTCGAGTTGACCCATACCAAAGCCTATGCGCCGCAATCGGAAATGCCCGCGGGGTTCTCGCGGCTCGAATTCACCGATGGCCATAACATTCTTACGGCCAATGTGATGAAACGTTGGCCGGACCAGTGGAAGTTCATAACCCCCTATGTCGGCGCAGGCATCGGCCTTGCGATCCCGCATGTAGATGTCTTTGCCAATGGCGAGAAAACCTACGGCTACCAAGTCACCGGCCCCGCCGCCAAAGCCATCGCCGGTGTGAAATATGATCTGACCGATCGCTGGGCCGTCTTTACCGAATACCAGTTCACCTATTCCAAGAACGAAGCAGAGCTGGAAGGCGGCGGCACGATGTCCTTTCCGTTGATCACAAATGCCATCAACGTCGGCGTCGCGCTGAATTTTTGATCAAAGCTGAGGCGAAACGCAATAGCCCCGATCCGCTACCGGTCGGGGCTTTTTTGTGTCCTGCTCAGAGCGCGCTGCGCCCTGCCTTTGCGCCGTCACTCGGGCGCGGTCTCCGTCATGGACGCGCGCTGCGAAAACGCGGCATACCAATCGTCCAGAGCATCATTGCCCTTGCGCCAACCGCGATCATCCATGCGAAAATCCAGATAGCCAAGCGCGCAGGCCACGGCAATATGGCTCATGTCCAGCGGGCCGTTCAAATGGCTCATCCAGCGCTCGTTGATCACCGATAGGGCGCGCTCGATCTTGCCCCATTGTGCCTCGACCCAGCCGTCGAAAACCTTTTCCGCAGGGCGCAGCCGCGCCTCATAGACCATCGTCACGCCCGATTCCATGATGGCATCCGCCGTCGCTTCGAGCGTCAAAACCTCCCACAATCGCGCCTCGGGGTAGAGGCCCGATTGCGCCTTGTCATCAAGGTAGCGGCAAATCACGCGGCTGTCGTAGATCGCGGGGCCGTCGGTGCGGATCAGGGCAGGGATCTTGCCGGTGGGGTTGGCGGCGGCGGCTTCGGGCGCGGTATTGAGCGCCGAGGTGGCGACCGAGATTTTCTCGATCTGATCCGCGAGGCCGACCTCCTCCATCAAAACGCAGACTTTGCGCACAAAGGGCGAGGCGGGCGAATGGATAAGCTGCATGGATTTGTCCTCCCAGACGCGGCGCGCTGCGGCGCCATTCGCGGCCACGTTAGGCGCGCGGCGCGGCCCTGTCTATCGCGGAAGATACGGGGGAGAGGGGGGGACGGTGCCCGAGCGTGCTCAGGCCCAGCTTGCCTTGCGCTTTTCCAAAAACGCCGCGATGCCCTCGATGGCCTCTTCGCTTTCCCATGCATCGGCCAACGCGACAATTGTCGCGTCGATCACCGCATCGTCGATGCGCGGGCCGAGCATCCGCGCGAGGGCCTTGGCGCGCCCGACCGCCCCCGGCGCCACCGCCAGATAGGGCGCGACCTCGGCTTCGACAGCAGCCTCGATCTGATCGGCGCTGACCACGGATTTAACGAGGCCAAGCCCCTGCGCCTCGCGGGCGTCAAAAACGCGGGCCGACATGAACACCTGCCGCGCGCGCCCCTCGCCCATACGGGCCAGAACATAAGGCCCGATGGTGGCCGGAATGATCCCCAGCCGCGTTTCGGTAAAGCCGAATTTCGTGCCCTCCACCGCGATCACCACGTCGCACACCGAGGCCATACCGACCGCACCGCCAAAGGCCGATCCATGGATTTTGCCGATCAGCGGCGCGCGCATCGTGTTCAGCGCACCGAGCATTTCGGCCAGCTTGCGTGCCTCGCGCATCCGTGTTTGCCGGTCGGCTTTGATCTGCGCCATCATCCACGTCAAATCGCCGCCCGCGCAAAACAGATCGCCCTTGCCCGACAAAACAACGGCCCGCACGCCGGTGTCGGCGCTCACCTCTTGGGCGAATTGCGTCAATTCCGCCAGCATCTGCGCCGAGAGCGCATTGCGTTTTTCCGGCAAATCCAGTTGCAGCGACATCACCCCGCGCCCGTCGCGCGTCACATCCAGTGTCTCAAAGCCCATCCGCCGCTCTCCCCCTCAAACGATAAACTGCCTTGCCCTTCTGTGTTCCACAGGGCGCGTGCGCCTGCAAGCCACGTGGCACGTATCAAGCGCGCTGCCGCCTGTGCGGGCGTGTATGTGCGAGGCGGGTCAAAGGTGATAATCGTCGGGGAATTTGGTGCCCAGGAGAGGACTCGAACCTCCACACCCTTGCGAGTACTAGCACCTGAAGCTAGCGCGTCTACCATTCCGCCACCTGGGCACAGGTGCGTGGAGCGGCGTTTAGACCCACGGTCCGGTGCTGTCAATAAGGATTCATGGGGTTTTTAGCATGTCGCGCAAATCACCTTGCCGCAGGGGGCGTCAAGGTCTAGGAAAGGCGGTGTATTTTCCTCAATCGGAGGCCTGCCTCATGTCGAAACTTGTCACCATTTACGGCGGATCGGGATTCGTCGGCCGTTACATCGCCCGCCGCATGGCCAAGGACGGATGGCGCGTGCGCGTGGCCGTGCGCCGCCCCAATGAGGCGATGTTCGTGCGGCCCTACGGCACTCCGGGACAGGTCGAACCGATCTTGTGCAACATTCGCGACGACGCCTCGGTGCGCGCCGCAATGCAGGGGGCCGATGTGGTGGTCAACTGCGTGGGCATCTTGGAAGAAAGCGGCAAGAACAGCTTTGAAGCCGTGCAAAAAGACGGCGCGGCCCGCGTTGCCCGTATCGCCGCCGAAAGCGGCGTGGCGCGCATGGTGCATGTCTCGGCGCTGGGCGCGGATGCGGGCTCAAACAGCGAGTATGCCCGCACCAAAGCCGCAGGTGAGGCCGCCGTTCTGGACCACATGCCGGATGCGATGATCCTGCGCCCGTCGATCATTTTCGGCGCCGAGGACGCGTTTTTTAACCGCTTCGCGCAGATGGCCGCGATCAGCCCGATCCTACCGGTCGTCGGCGCGGCGACTAAGTTTCAACCGGTCTATGTCGAGGATGTGGCCCATGCCGCGGCCTTGGGCGCCGAAGGCGCGGTTGCGGGCGGCATCTTTGAATTGGGTGGGCCGGACGTCGAAGATTTCCGCACCCTGATGCAGCGCATGTGCGAGGTGATCCGCCGCCGCCGTGTGATCGTCAACCTGCCGTTCTGGATGGCCGGCATTATGGCCTCGGTCTTCGGGGGCGTGCAAAAGCTGTCGCTTGGCATCGTCAAAGCGCCCGTCACCTCCGATCAGGTCCGCAATCTGCGCGTGGATAACATCGTCAGCGGCGGCGAGAAAACCTTTGCCGATCTGGGCATCCCCCCCGCCAATATGGGCGCGATCTTGCCCGAGTATCTGTGGCGCTTCCGCCCCTCGGGGCAATATTCCGCGATCAAGGAATCGGCCAAGAACCTGCGTGTTCAATAGGCGGCGTTTGGCCTGATCTATATGCAATGAAGCGCCCGTGCGAGACCCGCGCGGGCGTTTTGCATCAACTATAGGCGATGCCCAAAAGGATCACGCCCAAGATCACGCGGTAGATCACATAGGGCGTGAAGCTGACCGAGCGTAGCAATCGCATCATCAAGACCAGCGCCAAGAGCGCCGCGACAAAGGCGAAAGCCGCCGCGATCCCCGCATCGCGCGCCGCGCTCCAATCCCCCGCCTTGACCACATCAAGCCCCAGCAAAATGCCGCTGGCCATGATCGTCGGGATCGACATGAGCATCGAAAGCTTGGCCGCAGATTCGCGCCCGTAGCCCATCTGCCGCGCCCCCGTGATGGTGATGCCCGACCGCGAGGTGCCAGGGATCAGGGCAACGGCTTGCCACAGGCCCATTTTGATCGCATCGGCGAGGGACCAATCGGCAGTCTGTTTGGTCTGCGCGCCGCGCTGGTCCGCCCAATAGAGCACCACGCCAAAGATCAACATCGCCCATCCGATCACCGCGACCGAGCGCATCATATCGCTCAGCCCTGTTACCTTAAGGATCAATCCCACCACGATCACTGGCACCGTCGCAATCATCAACAAAAACGCCAGCTTGGACCCTTCGGTGTCGATGCGCCCCGTGACCATCCGCGGGATACCCGCAAGGCCCATGGCGACGTCGCGCCAGAAATACAAAACCACCGCAAACAGCGTGCCGATATGCACCGCGACGTCGATCATCAACCCTTGGTCCGCCATGCCGGTGAGTTTCGGCAAAAGGATCAGGTGGCCGGAGGACGAGACCGGCAAAAACTCGGTCAGACCCTGAATCACGGCGACGAGGAAAAGATGGAAGAGGCTCATAGAGATATTCCCGAAACTGTTGAGAATCAGCTATAAAACTTCCAAGCGGGAAGGGAAGGGGCTTGTTTGGTCCGTATCGGTCCTAATATTCGCATAAATTTGCGCCGCAAGCCGCAATTTCCGCCCCTTTCTCAATAATAAGTCAGCTTTTATGACTTTTATTCCTGTCTCGATCTGTATAGACCCTGCGCAACGCCCTTTTTGGGCAATCATGAACCTTCAGGAGGCAGCGCAATGGCGAAGCAACCGATGCTGAAATTTGTGACGGTCGGGCGGGATATGCCCGAGAAGCGTGACGCAGGTCTACGCAATCAGGATTTCGACGAGATTTACGCCGAGTTCGCCCGTGCCAAGGCCGAGGAGCAGGCCAGCCGCTGCAGCCAGTGCGGCGTGCCCTATTGCCAATCGCATTGCCCGCTGCACAACAATATTCCCGACTGGCTCAACCTCACGGCGACGGGCCGTTTGGAAGAGGCCTATCAGGTCAGCCAAGCCACCAATACTTTCCCCGAAATCTGTGGCCGCATCTGCCCGCAGGACCGTCTGTGCGAGGGCAATTGCGTCATCGAGCAATCGGGCCACGGCACCGTGACCATCGGTTCGGTCGAAAAATACATCACCGACACCGCGTGGGAAAACGGTTGGGTCAAACCGATCACCCCGAGCGTCGAGCGCGACCAATCGGTCGGCATCATCGGCGCGGGTCCGGGCGGTCTGGCGGCGGCGGATGTGTTGCGCCGCGCGGGCGTGCAGGTCACGGTTTATGACCGCTATGACCGCGCGGGCGGATTGCTCACCTACGGCATTCCGGGCTTCAAGCTGGAGAAGGATGTGGTCATGCGCCGCATCGCGCAACTGGAACAATCGGGCGTCGAGTTTGTGCTCAATTGCACCGTCGGCGAAGACATCAGCTTTGACGCCATCCGCGGCAAACACGACGCGGTGATGATCGCCACGGGCGTCTATAAAACCCGTGATTTGCAAGGGCCTGGCGCGGGCAGCGACGGCATTGTGCGGGCGATTGACTACCTCACCGCCTCCAACCGCGTGAACTTTGGCGACACCGTCGAGGAATACGAGAGCGGCGAGCTGAACGCCAAGGGCAAGAAGGTCGTCGTCATCGGCGGCGGCGACACGGCGATGGACTGTGTGCGCACCGCGATCCGCCAAGGCGCGACCTCGGTCAAATGCCTCTATCGCCGCGATCGTGCCAATATGCCCGGCTCGCAGCGCGAGGTGCAAAATGCAGAAGAAGAAGGCGTCGAATTTGTCTGGCTCGCCGCGCCCAAAGGCTTTGCCGGTGATCCCGTCTCGGGCGTGATGGTGCAAAAAATGCGCCTCGGCGCGCCCGATGCCTCGGGCCGTCAAAGCCCCGAAGTCATCGAAGGCGCCGATTACGTCGAAGAGGCCGATCTGGTGGTCAAGGCGCTCGGTTTCGAGCCCGAAGACATCCCCGCATTGTGGGATACGCCGGAATTGGAAGTCACCCGTTGGGGCACGATCAAAGCCGCCTTTACCAGCGGCGCAACCTCGCTCGAAGGCGTCTATGCCGTGGGCGATATCGTGCGCGGCGCGAGCCTTGTGGTTTGGGCGATCAAGGACGGGCGCGACAGCGCCGAAGCGATCCTGACCTACCTCGAAGGGGCCAAGGAGATCGCCGCCGAATAAAGCGCGAAACCACCGGTGCAGCGGCCCTAAATATCGCGGGCTGTATCGCGTCGGTAAAACGTCGGTATTTTGTCGGTTCTGCGCGCCGATGCCGGACTGTAGCAATGTCAGCCCTGCTGACGCATGTGATTAAGGAAGTGTAAGTTTGAGCACCGCCAAGGAGGTGGAGGATATTTTAGAGGATGAGACGCTGCGCTTGCGGTGGCTCGCAGGGAGCGGTCCGCGCATGGTCGTCTCTTTCACCTCGATCCAACACCGCCACGACGACGGCAGCCCGCGAGACGATTTTTTGGGCGCGGCGTCGATGGGCGGGCAAAACAAGGTGTTGTTTGTGAGTGATCTGCGCTGGAGCTGGTATTCGCGCGCGGGGTTGATGGAGAAGATCGTCGATTACGTGACCCGCATCCGCGATATGGAGGAGGTCACCGAGATTGTCACCATCGGCAATTCGATGGGCGGCTATGGCGCGATGATCTTGCCGCGGTTTGTGCCGGTCACCCGCGTGGCGGCCTTTGTGCCGCAGGTCTCGATGCACCCCGATCTGGTGCAAGAAGACCGCTGGCTCGGGGTGATGAAGAACCACGGCACCTATCCGGTGAAAACCGCCGGTGACGTGGTGACCGAGCAGGGCGGGACCGAATTTTATGTGACCTTCGGGCGCAAACAAAAGAAGGATCAGGCGCAGGCGGCTCTTTTGCCCGAAGCGGCAAACCTGACGATGAATATGTTGCCCCGCTGCGGCCATGACGCGGCGGAAAAGATGAAGGCAGCAGGCGTGTTGAACAAAGCCGTGGCAGCCAAGCTGACCGGCGATCGCAAGGCCCTCAAAAAGGCCGTGCAAGACTATGCCCGATACGCGCGCGAGCATTTCGCGCCGACGTGGCAAACAGACGAGGGTTCGTAAGAGCCGCGAAAACGGGCCTGTCAAGGCTGTCCCCTGCGGGGGCAAATGTGGAGAAGACGCATGACCAAATATGACGCAAGCTGGGCCGCTGCCGAAGCCGCCAAACGCCAGTGGATGGAAGAGAACGGCATGTTCCGCGAGGAGCATGAGCATTCGTCTTGTGGTGTGGGTCTCGTGGTGTCGGTCGACGGCAAACCCTCGCGCGCCGTTGTCGCCAATGGCATCACCGCGCTCAAGGCGATCTGGCACCGCGGGGCGGTCGATGCGGATGGCAAGACCGGCGATGGCGCGGGCATCCACGTGCAAATCCCCGTGCCCTTCTTCTACGACCAGATCCGCCGCACCGGCCACGAGCCGCGCATGGGCGAATTGATGGCCGTCGGTCAGGTGTTCTTGCCGCGCACCGATTTTGGCGCGCAGGAAACCTGCCGGACCATCGTCGAGAGCGAAGTGCTGCGCATGGGCTATTATATCTATGGCTGGCGCCATGTGCCGGTGGATATCGACTGCCTCGGCGACAAGGCCAATGCGACCCGCCCCGAGATCGAGCAAATCCTGATCTCGAACTCCAAAGGCGTGGATGAAGAGACCTTCGAGCGCGAGCTTTACGTGATCCGCCGCCGCATCGAAAAAGCCGCCGCCGCGCAGGGCGTGGGCGCGCTTTATATCTGTTCGCTGTCCTGCCGCTCGATCATCTACAAGGGCATGATGCTGGCCGAACAGGTCGCGGTTTTCTACCCCGATCTCGAAGACGAACGTTTCGAAAGCGCCTTTGCGATCTATCACCAGCGCTATTCGACCAACACCTTCCCGCAATGGTGGCTGGCACAGCCCTTCCGCATGCTCGCCCATAACGGCGAGATCAACACGCTCAAGGGCAACCTCAACTGGATGAAAAGCCACGAGATCCGCATGGCGTCGAGCGCCTTTGGCGAACTGGCCGAGGACATCAAACCCATCATTCCGGGCGGCTCGTCGGATTCGGCGGCTCTGGATGCGGTGTTCGAGGTTCTGGTGCGCGCGGGCCGCAATGCGCCCATGGCCAAAACCATGCTGGTGCCCGAAAGCTGGTCCAAACAGGCGGTCGAATTGCCCGAAGCATGGCGCGACATGTATTCCTATGTGAACTCCGTGATGGAGCCATGGGACGGCCCCGCCGCGCTGGCCATGACCGATGGCCGCTGGGTCTGCGCGGGTCTGGACCGCAACGGCCTGCGCCCGATGCGCTATGTGGTGACCGGCGACGGCATCCTGATCGCCGGTTCCGAGGCGGGCATGGTGCCCTTTGACGAGGCCGCCGTGGTCGAAAAAGGCGCGCTGGGTCCGGGGCAGATGCTGGCCGTGGATATGGCCGAGGGCAAGCTTTACCACGACACCGACATCAAGGACAAACTGGCCGCAAGCCAGCCCTTCGGCGATTGGGTCGGCAAGATCAAAGACCTCGAAGAGGTGCTTGGCAATATCGAGGAAAGCGCGGTTTATTCGGGCGCCGATCTGCGCCGCCGTCAAATCGCGGCAGGCTATTCCATTGAAGAGCTTGAACAAATCCTCGCGCCCATGGCCGAGGATGGCAAGGAAACCCTCGCCTCGATGGGTGATGATACGCCTTCTGCGGTTTTGTCCAAACAATACCGCCCGCTGTCGCATTTCTTCCGCCAGAACTTCTCGCAGGTGACCAACCCGCCGATCGACAGCCTGCGCGAATTCCGCGTCATGAGCCTCAAAACGCGGTTCGGCAACCTCAAGAACGTGCTCGACGAAAGCTCGGCCCAGACCGAAATTCTGGTGCTCGAAAGCCCCTTCGTCGCCAATGCGCAATTCGACGAGCTGACCAAATATTTCAACGCCGATCTGACGGTGATCGATTGCACCTTCCCTGCGGGCGGCGGCAAGGGCGCGCTGCGTGCGGCGCTTGACCGGATTCGCGCCGAAGCCGAGGACGCGGTGCGTTCGGGCGGCGGGCATATCGTTCTGTCCGATATGGAGCAGGGTGAGGGCAAGGTCGGCATGCCGATGATCCTTGCCACCTCGGCGGTCCATAGCTGGCTGACGCAAAAGGGGCTGCGCACCTTCTGCTCGCTCGGGGTGCGCGCGGCCGAATGTATCGACCCGCATTATTTCGCCGTGCTGATCGGTTGCGGCGCGACCATCGTCAACGCCTACCTCGCCGAGGACAGCATTGCCGCCCGGATCGAGCGCGGCCTTCTGGACGGCACTTTGTCGGAAAACGTGCAGCGCTACCGCGAGGCGGTGGATGCCGGATTGCTCAAGATCATGGCCAAAATGGGCATCTCGGTGATCTCTTCTTATCGCGGCGGTTTGAACTTCGAGGCCGTCGGCCTGTCGCGCGCCATGTGCGCCGAGTTTTTCCCAGGTATGCTCTCGCGCATTTCGGGCATCGGCGTGTCGGGCATTCAAACCAAAGCCGAAGAAGTCCATGCCAAAGGCTGGGCCTCGGGGTCGGAAATCCTGCCCATCGGCGGGTTCTACAAGGCGCGTAAATCGGGCGAGACCCACGCATGGGGCGCGCAGAACATGCACCTGTTGCAAGCCGCCTGTAACCGCGCCTCTTATGAGCTGTGGAAGCAATATTCCAAGGCGATGCAATCCAATGCGCCGACCCATCTGCGCGATGTGCTGGCGATCAAACCTTTGGGCAAAGCGATCCCCATCGAAGAGGTCGAAAGCATCACCTCGATCCGCAAACGGTTCGTGACCCCTGGCATGTCCTTGGGCGCGCTCAGCCCCGAGGCGCATAAATTGCTCAACGTCGCAATGAACCGCATCGGCGCGAAATCCGACAGCGGCGAGGGCGGCGAAGATCCGGCGCATTTCGTGCCCGAACCCAATGGCGATAACCCCTCGGCCAAGATCAAACAGGTCGCTTCGGGCCGCTTTGGCGTGACCGCCGAATACCTGAACCAATGCGAAGAGTTGGAGATCAAGGTCGCCCAAGGTGCAAAACCGGGCGAGGGCGGGCAATTGCCTGGCATGAAGGTCACCGACCTGATCGCGCGTTTGCGTCACTCGACCAAAGGCGTGACGTTGATTTCGCCGCCGCCGCACCACGATATCTATTCGATCGAGGATCTGGCGCAGTTGATCTATGACCTCAAACAGATCAACCCGCGCTGCAAGGTCACCGTGAAGCTGGTGGCGTCGTCGGGCGTGGGCACCATCGCGGCGGGCGTGGCCAAGGCCAAAGCCGACGTGATCCTGATCTCGGGCCACAATGGCGGCACGGGGGCCTCCCCTGCGACCTCGATCAAATTCGCCGGTCTGCCGTGGGAAATGGGCCTCACCGAGGCGCATCAGGTTCTGGCGATGAACAACCTGCGCGAGCGGGTGACATTGCGCACCGATGGCGGGTTGCGCACCGGCCGCGATATCGTCATGGCCGCGATGCTGGGTGCCGAGGAATACGGCATCGGCACCGCCGCGTTGATCGCGATGGGCTGTATCATGGTGCGTCAGTGCCAATCGAACACCTGCCCCGTCGGCGTGTGTACGCAAGACGAAGCCCTGCGCGCCAAATTCACCGGCACGGCGGATAAAGTGGTCAACCTGATCACCTTCTACGCCCAAGAGGTGCGCGAAATCCTCGCGGGTATCGGCGCGCGCAGCATCGACGAGGTGATCGGCCGCGCCGATCTGCTCAGCCAAGTGAGCCGCGGTGCGGACCATCTGGACGATCTCGATCTCAACCCGCTGTTGATCACCGTCGATGGCGCCAAAGACATCGCATATGATCGCAACAAGCCGCGCAACAGCGTGCCCGACACGCTCGATTCCGAGATTGTGCGCGACGCCGCGCGTTTCTTGGAAGATGGCGAGAAGATGCAGCTGAGCTATGCGGTGCAAAACACCCACCGTTCGGTCGGCACCCGCACCTCGAGCCATATCGTGCGCAATTTCGGCATGCGCAACGCGCTGCAAGCGAACCACCTGACCGTCAAACTGGCGGGCAGCGCGGGTCAATCCTTGGGGGCCTTCGCGGCGCCTGGGTTGAAGCTTGAGGTGTCGGGCGATGCGAATGACTACGTCGGCAAGGGTCTGTCGGGCGGCACCATCGTGGTGCGCCCCCCGATGGCCAGCCCTCTGGTCGCCTCCGACAACACCATCATCGGCAACACCGTGCTTTACGGTGCGACCGACGGTTTCCTCTTTGCGGCGGGCCGCGCGGGCGAACGCTTTGCGGTGCGCAACTCGGGGGCCAGCGTGGTGATCGAGGGCTGCGGGTCGAACGGTTGTGAATATATGACCGGCGGCGTGGCGGTGATCCTTGGCGAGATCGGCGCGAACTTTGGCGCCGGCATGACCGGCGGCATGGCCTATCTTTACGACCCCGAGGGCAAAGCGGCGGATATGATGAACATGGAAACGCTGGTGACCTGCCCCGTCACGGTTGACCACTGGCTGGGCCAGCTTGAAGGGTTGATCGAACGCCACCTCGAAGAGACCGGCAGCCGCAAAGCCGCCGCGATCTTGCAGCATTGGGACATGGAGAAAGCCAACTTTGTGCAGGTCTGCCCGAAGGAAATGTTGATCCACATCCCCGCGCCTTTGTCGCTTGAAGAGGGTGCTATTCCGGCGCAGTAGTCTCTGTTTCGGCCAAAAGGCCGCGCCCATAAACACCGGCCCCGCGACGCCATAGCGCCTCGCGGGGCTTTTTATTTTTGCGCGCGCGCCCTATGAATGGCGCGTGGCAAAGAAGACGAAAAAACCAACCCCCAAGCAGGCCCTCGCCGCCCGCATCAACCCGCTTCGCTTTGTGCGGCGCTGGGCTGGGCGTATGCTATTGGGGATTGCCGCACTGGCGCTTTTGATCGTGCTGGCCCACCGCGTCATTAACCCTACGATCGGCCACTATATGCGCGCCGAAGAGCGCCGCCTTGGCGATGTGGATTTCCATTGGGTGCCGCTTGAAAACATCGCCCCCGTCATGGCCCGCTCGGCGGTTGCCGCCGAGGACGCCAATTTTTGCACCCATTGGGGGTTTGACCTCAAGGCGATCCGCGCCGCATTGGACGAAGGCGCGGGGCGCGGGGCCTCGACCATCAGCCAGCAGGTGGTCAAAAACGTCTATCTGTGGCACGGGCATTCATGGCTGCGCAAAGCGCTCGAAGCGGTGCTGACGCCGATGGTCGAAGCGGTCTGGCCAAAGCGGCGGATCATCGAGGTCTATCTCAATATCGCCGAATTTGACGAAGGCGTCTTTGGCATCGAGGCCGCCGCGCGCCACTACTTCGGCATCGGCCCCGAAGCCTTGAGCGCAGTGCAGGCCGCGCGGCTTGCCGCCGTCCTGCCCAGCCCCAAAACCCGCTCGGCCAGCAAGCCGTCGGATCGCATCCGCCGCCGCGCCGCGCAAATCCTCGACGGGGCGGCCACAATTCGCGCGGATGGGCGCGCCGCCTGTTTCGAGGATTGAAAACCGCGCCGCAACAGGGCATTCAGGTGGGCAAAGACCGCTTAGAAAGTTCGCGCATATGGCCACGCTTTATCATGTTCCGCTCTCCCCGTTTTGCCGCAAGGTGCGGCTGGTGCTTGGCGAAAAGCGGATTGAATGCGAGTTGATCGAAGAGAAATATTGGGAGCAGGACCCCGATTTCTTGCGCCGCAACCCCGCCGCAAAAGTGCCGGTTCTCAAAATCGACGGCAAGACCATGGCCGAAAGCGCCCCGATTTGCGAATATCTCGACGAGGCCTATCCCGAACCGAGCCTGATGCCGCAAGGCGCCGATGCGCGCTATGAGGTGCGCCGTCTGGTGTCGTGGTTCGACGATAAATTCCACCACGAAGTCACCGCCAATCTGCTCTATGAGCGGGTCAATAAAAAGGTGATGAAGGCCGGATATCCCGACAGCAAAAACATCAAAACCGGCGCACAGCGGATCAAATACCACCTCGATTATATGACGTGGCTTTTGGAGCATCGCCGCTGGCTGGCGGGCGACAATATGACCTTGGCCGATTTTGCCGCCGCCGCGCATTTGTCCTCGCTTGATTATATCTCCGACGTGGATTGGAACCGCTCCGAGACGCTCAAGGATTGGTATGCCAAGATCAAATCGCGCCCTGCCTTCCGCTCGATTCTGGCCGATCAGGTGTCGGGTTTCCCGCCGCCCGCGCATTATGCCGATCTTGATTTCTAAAGCCGCGCGCCGATGCAGGCGCTAAAGGATCGCCTCACCGCGCAGGCCCGCGGCGAAGGTTTTGACGCCTGCCGCATTTGTCGCCCGTGGGACGTGCCGCAGGTGCCCGCGCGGCTCGATGCGTTTTTGGAGGCGGGCTATCACGGGCAAATGGCATGGCTTGAGGATCGCAAACACTGGCGCGCCGCGCCGCAGGTGCTTTGGCCCGAAGCGCGCTCTGTGATCATGCTCGCCGAAAGCTACACGCCGCAGCATGACCCGATGCAGGTTCTGGCGCAAAAAGACGCCGGAGCAGTCTCTGTTTATGCCCAAAACCGCGATTATCATGATCTGGTCAAAAAGCGCCTCAAGCGTCTGGCGCGGTGGTTGATCGCCGAGCAGGACTGCGAGGTGAAGGTGTTTGTCGATACCGCGCCGGTGCCCGAAAAGCCCCTGGGCCAAGCGGCGGGCATGGGGTGGCAGGGCAAACATACCAACCTTGTCTCGCGTGATCTGGGCAGTTGGTTTTTCATCGGCTCGGTCTTTACCACATTGGAGTTGCCCGAGGATGCGCCCGAGGTCGATCATTGCGGATCGTGCCGCAATTGTCTCGATATCTGCCCCACGGGGGCCTTTCCGGCGCCCTATCAAATCGACGCGCGCCGCTGCATTTCCTACCTCACCATCGAGCATCACGGGCCGGTGGACGAGGCGCTGCGCCCGCTGCTCGGCAACCGCATCTATGGCTGTGACGATTGCCTTGCGGTCTGCCCGTGGAACAAATTCGCCGTCGAGGCCCGCGAAGTCCGCTACCACGCGCGCGATGATCTGCGCGCGCCCAAACTGGCCGAATTGGCGGCGCTGGACGATGCGGAGTTTCGCGCGTTTTTCTCCGGCTCCCCAATCAAACGTATCGGGCGCGATCGCTTCGTGCGCAACGTGCTCTACGCCATCGGCAATTCCGCCGACCAAAGCCATCTTGCGCAGGTTCAGAGCCTGATCTGCGATCCTGACCCCACCGTTGCCGACGCGGCAACATGGGCGGCGCGGCGGCTCATGGCCGACACATAAAACACGCCGCCGTGAAGCCCCCTTTCCAAGCGGCGTAATCCGTCTATCTAATAGGCGCACAGATTTGAGGGAGACCGCCATGACCCGCTACCACAAAGACCCCGACGCCATTGCCGCGCTTTCGCCCGAGCAGTTCTATGTCACCCAAGAAAGCGGCACCGAACGCCCCGGAACCGGCGCCTACCTGAGCAACAAAGAGGTCGGCATCTACGTCGATATCGTCTCCGGCGAGCCGCTTTTCGCCTCTGCCGACAAATACGACAGCGGCTGCGGCTGGCCCAGCTTTACCAAACCGATCGAGCCTGCCCATGTTGCCGAGTTGCGTGACGACAGCCTTGGCATGACCCGCATCGAGGTGCGCTCGGCTCATGGCGACAGCCACCTCGGCCATGTCTTTCCCGACGGGCCGCAAGATCGCGGCGGGCTGCGCTACTGCATCAATTCGGCCTCCCTGCGCTTCATCCCCAAAGAGGAGATGGAGGCCGAAGGCTACGGCGCCTATCTGGATCAAGTGGAGGATGCGCAATGAACGAGGAGCGCGCGGTTCTTGCAGGCGGCTGTTTTTGGGGGATGCAGGACCTTATCCGCCGCCTGCCCGGGGTGGTGACGACCCGCGTCGGATATTCCGGCGGCGACGTCCCCAATGCCACCTACCGCAATCACGGCACCCATGCCGAAGCGATCGAGATCCTCTTCGACCCTGATCGCATCACCTACCGGCGGCTTTTGGAGTTCTTCTTCCAAATTCACGACCCGACCACGCTCAACCGCCAAGGCAATGATCGCGGCCTGTCCTATCGCTCTGCGATCTACTACGCCGATGAGGCGCAAAAGGCCGAGGCCCTGCGCATCATCGCCGATGTCGAGGCCTCCGGCCTGTGGCCAGGCAAGGTGGTGACCGAGGTCGAACCGGTGGGCGATTTTTGGCAGGCCGAGCCGGAGCATCAAGATTATCTCGAACGTATCCCCAATGGGTACACCTGCCATTTCCCGCGGGCCGATTGGGTTTTGCCGCGGCAAAACTAGGCTCTAAACCGCGGATTAGAGACACATTTGGCAAGACAAGCAAGGCGGCCTGCGGGCCGCCTTTACCTTGTGCGGCGCTCATATAGCGTAGTTTCCGGTGATTGACTTTGCCCGCCGCCTTGCCGATCCATGAGGCCATCACAGCGCCTCACGGGAACCCTTGCCATGCATCCGGCCAAAGGCATCGCCTTCAAGCTTTGCTCTGTCACCATGTTCATTCTCATGGCCGCGCTGGTCAAATCCGTCTCTGACCATGTGCCTGCGGGCGAGGCGGTGTTTTTCCGCTCGGCCCTCGCCATTCCGGTGATCCTCGTCTGGCTCGCCGCGCGCGGCGATCTGCGCACCGGGCTCAAGGTCGCCTCGCCCTTGGGGCATTTTTGGCGCGGTTTTGTCGGCACGGCGGCGATGGGCTGCATGTTTGCGGGGCTTGGCCTGTTGCCTTTGCCCGAGGTGACCGCCATCGGCTATGCCGCGCCGCTATTGACGGTGATATTCGCGGCGATGTTTCTGGGCGAGGACGTGCGGATTTTTCGCATGTTTTCCGTGGCTTTGGGGCTCGTCGGGGTGATCATCATCCTCTCGCCGCGCCTGACGCTTCTCGAAGGCGAGACGATGCAAACCGCCGAAGCCGTCGGCGCGATCATTGTGCTTATGGGGGCGGTTTGCGCGGCGCTGGCGCAAATCTATGTGCGCAAACTGGTGCAAAGCGAACAAACCTCGGCCATCGTTTTCTACTTCTCGATCACCTCGACGCTCTTGTCGCTTTTGACCCTTCCCTTCGGATGGGTGGTGCCCGCGCCGCGCGAATTGGTGATGCTTTGCTGTGCGGGGATATTGGGCGGAATGGGGCAGATTTTCCTCACCTCCGCCTACCGCTTTGCCGATGCTTCGGTGGTCGCCCCCTTTGATTACGCCTCGATGCTCATGGCGCTGGCGATTGGCTATTTCATCTTCCACGAGGTGCCCACGGGCACGATGATCGGCGGGGCCTCCTTGGTAATCTTGGCAGGGGTTATGATCATCTGGCGCGAGCACCGGCTTGGATTGCAGCGCTCCAAAGCGCGCTCTGGCATGACGCCGCAGGGGTGAATTGGGCCGAAATAGTCTCTATTTCACCCGCCTGTCAGCGCCCCCAACAAATAGGGCGGCACCAAAGCCAGCCGCCGCAACCGCCCCAATCCCAAGCGCCGCGGCGCGGTTTGCATGATCGCCGGATAGTGGCGGCGCGGCGTGCGCCCCTGCGCCAGATCGGCCAAAATCGCGCCCGCATAGCTGCCCATCGCCACGCCGTTGCCGTGATAGCCGAACCCGGTGAAGGCCCCCGCCATTTCGGGAATCGGGCCGCAATAGGGCTCCAGCTCGGAGGTGAGGCACAAGAGCCCGTTCCACGCAAAAGGCGTCTCTATATCGGCCCAATCGGGGAACATCGCCTCGAAATGTTTGCGGGTGGTGGCCAAGGTTTGCCGGTCCGCGCGCGCGGATGAACGCAGCCCGCCGCGCATGCCGAACAGCATCCGCCCCTCGGGCAACAGGCGAAAGTAATGCAGGAAAAACCGGTGGTCATAGGCCATCTGCTCGCTCGACCATCCGCGCGCGATTTCCTCGGGCGTCATCTGGCGGGTGACGAGCACATTGGATTGCGCGGGCAAGAACCGCCCCGCCATCCACGGCGGCACATCCTCACTGGAATAGCCGTTGGTGGCAATGATCAGCCTTTTGCAGCGCAGCGTGCCTTTGGGCGTATGAAGCAGATACCCCTCGGCCAAGGTCTCGATCCGAAGAGCGGGCGTATGGGGGTGGATTTGCGCGCCGGCGGATCGCGCGGCGCGGGCCAATCCGGCGAGGTATTTCATCGGGTTGAGGCCAAAACCGCTGGGCACGGTCATGGCGCCGAAAAACGCGCCTTTCATCCCCTGCGCGGCGAGGTCCTCGCCTTCGATGATTTGCGGCGCGAGGCCGTAATGCGTCTCTATCTCTGCGCAATATTGTCGGATCTGCGTCATCGCACGGGGGCTATGGGCCATGACGGTTTCGCCGTTCGAATGGGTGTCGGCGTCGATATCATGCGCGTGCAGGGTCGATTTGACCTGTTCGATGGCGGCAATCTCGGTGCGATACCAAGCGCGCGCACCCTGCGCGCCGTAGCGTTTGGTCAGGCTTTTGTGCGATACCGCTGCCCCGCCCAAACAGCAAAACCCGCCGTTGCGCCCCGATGCGCCAAATCCGATGTCTTCGGCCTCCAATACCGTCACCGGAGCCCCGTCTTGCGCCAACGACAGCGCCGCGTTCAGCCCCGTAAACCCCGCGCCGATGACCGCGACATCGGTGCTTTGCGCGCCGGAAAGGGGCGGGTCTTGCGCCGTGTTAGAGACTGTTGTGGGCCAATAGCAGCGCGCGCGAGGCGCAGGCCCATAGGTGTGATCGGGATAGATGCGCCGCACCGAGATCAGCCCCGCACGGCGGCTTGTTCCTCGGCCTGCTGGCGCAGGCTGTGGCGTTTGGACATCAGCGAGGCGGAAATCACCCCGATGGTCACGATGCCGATCATAATGGTCGACAGTGCGTTGATCTCGGGGCTGACCCCGAGGCGCACGGCCGAAAAAATCTTGATCGGCAGGGTCGTGGCGGAGGGACCGGCGGTAAAGGAGGCGATCACCAGATCGTCGAGCGACAAGGTAAAGGCCAAGAGCCAGCCCGACACCACGGCGGGCAAGATGATCGGCAAGGTCACGAGGCGAAAGGCCTGCAATTGCGTGCAGCCCAGATCAAGCGCCGCCTCTTCGAGGGCGCGATCAAAGCTCACTAGCCGCGAGGAAACCACGACCGAAACATAGCACATCGCAAATGTCGTATGGGCGAGGATGATGGTGAAAATCCCGCGGTCCAATCCGATGCCGATGAACAAGAGCAAGAGCGACAGGCCGGTGATCACCTCGGGCATCACCAAAGGCGCGTAGATCATGCCGGAAAACAGCGTGCGCCCGCGAAACCGCCCCGCGCGCACCAGAACATAGGCCGCCATCGTGCCCAAAACCGTCGCCAGCGTCGAGGAGGCCAGCGCCACCTTGATGGTCACCCAAGCGGCGTCCAAGAAGGCCTCGTTGCCCAACAGCTCGGCATACCATTTGGTCGAAAAGCCCGCCCAGACGGTCACCAGTTTGGACTCGTTGAACGAATAGACCACAAGGATCACCATCGGCAGGTATAAAAACACGAATCCCAGCGTAATAGAGACTGTATTGAACCATGACATGCGTCTCATTGGTCTGCCTCCCGCGCCTTTTGCTCGTTGCGTTGGAACAGGATGATCGGCACGATCAGCAAGAGCAAAAGCACAACCGCGACGGCGCTGGCCACGGGCCAGTCACGGTTGGAGAAGAACTCTTCCCACAGGACTTTGCCGATCATCAATGTGTCCGACCCGCCCAAGAGCGAGGGAATGACGAATTCACCAAGCGCGGGGATGAAGACCAGAAAACACCCCGCGATAACCCCGCCTTTGGACAGCGGAAAGGTCACCAGCCAAAAGGCCGACAGCCGCGAGCAGCCAAGGTCTTCGGCCGCCTCGATCAATGATCCGTCCAGCTTCTCGAGCGCCGCATAGATCGGCAGGATCATGAAGGGCAGATAGGTATATACGATGCCGATATAGACCGCCCAATTGGTGTTGAGGATGATCAGCGGCTCGGAGATCAGCCCCAAGGACAGCAGCAGTTGGTTGAGATAGCCCTCTTGGCTCAAAATCCCCATCCACGAATAGACGCGGATCAAGAAGCTGGTCCAGAACGGCAAGATGATGAGCATCATCAAGGTGGGCCGCCATTCGGGGCGGGCGGCGGCCATGGCATAGGCGATGGGATAGCCGACGAGTAGGGTGAAAAACGTCGAAACGGCGGCGATTTTCAAGCTCGACAGATAGGCTTTCCAATAGAGCGCATCTTGGGTCAGGAAGGTGAAATTTTCAAAATCCAGCCCTTGGAAGAAGCTGCGGATGCCCTCCCATCCGCCGTCGAGATCGAGCTTGGGCGTATAGGGCGGGATCGCCAAAGCCGTGTCGGAGAGCGAGATTTTCAACACGATCAAAAAGGGCACCAAGAACAGCGCCGCAAGCCAGACATAGGGCACCGCGATGAGGACAAACCGGCGCATCGCTCAGCGCTCCAACACGACGGCGGCGGTGTCGGTCCAATTGAGCCAGACGCGGTCTTCCCACGTCAGTTCGCGGCGCGACAGGCGGCGGGTATTGGCGGTTTGCGCCTTGATCATGAGGCCGTCCGCCACCTCGACGTGATAGGTCGACAGGTTGCCCAAATAGGCGATGTCGATGATTCTGCCCTCGACGGCATTGACCTCGTTTTCGGGCTTTTGCGCAGAGATAGAGACTTTTTCAGGCCGGATTGCGAGGCTGATACGCTGGCCTTCGGCGAGCACCTGTTTGGTTTTGGCGACGAAAGGCGCCTGCCCCTCGGCCCAGCGGACCTCATAGCCATCGGCACAGGGCGAGGCCGCGCCTTCGATGATATTCACATCACCGATGAAATCCGCGACATAGACGCTATTGGGCGCTTCATAGATTTGCGCGGGGGTTGCGACTTGAACGATCTGGCCCTCGTCCATCACCGCCACGCGCGAGGCGACGGTCATCGCTTCTTCTTGGTCGTGGGTGACGATGACGAATGTCGTGCCGGTTTTCTCCTGAATGTCCATCAATTCGAATTGCGTGTCTTGGCGCAGCTTCTTGTCCAGCGCGCCCAAAGGCTCGTCCAGAAGCAGCAGTTTCGGCGCTTTGGCCAGCGAGCGGGCGAGGGCGACACGCTGTCTTTGCCCGCCGGAAATCTGATGCGGTTTGCGGCGCGCGAATTTGCTCAGCCGCGTGAGTTTGAGCATCTCTTCGACACGCGCGGCGATCGCGTTCTTGCCGTGCCCCTCGCGTTTGAGGCCAAAGGCGATGTTGTCCCACACCGACAGATGCGGAAACAGCGCGTAGCTTTGGAACATCATGTTCACGGCGCGCAAATTGGGCGGCACGCCTGCCATGTCTTGCCCCGCGATCAGGATTTGCCCTTGGCTGGGATTTTCGAAGCCTGCCAGCATCCGCATCATCGTGGTTTTGCCGCAGCCCGACGGGCCGAGCAGCGCGAAAAACTCGCGCGCATAAATGTCTTGGGTCAGGTTATCAATCGCGACGAAATCGCCGAACCGTTTGGTCACGCCCTTGAACTGGATGAGCGGAGTCTCTTTGGGATCATCCCACGGGGCGAAGACGTTTTGTGCCATATTAGTCCCTGATCTGTATTCATGGAGCCAGATGTTGCCTGCGGCTTTGGCCGTCTTGTCGGCAGCGGCTTGCCAAAGCTTGCCGCATGGCAAACCGCCCGCACCGAGGGGCGCGGGCGGCGGTTGGTGCGGGCCTTAGGTGCCCGATTTGATTTTGGTCCAAAGACGGGTCACGACCCGCTGCACCTTGGCGTCATAGGGCGTGGTGGTGAAGAGGTTGTCCATCGTTTCCGCCGAGGGGTAGATCGCCGGATCGCCGATCACATCCTCTTCGAGGAACTCTTGGCTCGCGAGGTTGCCGTTGGCGTAATAGACATAGTTCGACGCCGCCGCCATGTTTCGCGCATCCAGAATGAAGTTCAGGAACTTATGCGCGCCATCGACGTTGGGCGCATCGACGGGGATCGCCATCTGGTCGAACCACATCTGCGCGCCTTCCTTGGCGGCGTTATAGACGATCTCGGTGCCATTGTCGGCCTCGGCGGCGCGGTCACGCGCTTGCAAGACATCGCCCGACCAACCGACGGCCACGCAGATATCGCCATTGGCCAGCGCGTTGATATATTCCGAGCTGTGGAATTTCTGGATGTAGGGGCGCACGGCCATAAACACGGCTTCGGCCTTGGCGATCACTTCGGGATCGTGGCTGTTGGGATCTTCGCCGATGTATTTGAGCGCGGCAGGGATCATTTCGGCAGGCGCATCAAGGAAATGCACGCCGCATTCGGCCAGCTTTTCCATATTCGCAGGATCGAAGACCAAAGCGAGGCTGTCGAGCGGCGCGTCTTCGCCCAAAGCGGCGGTCACCTTGCCGACATTCGCACCGATGCCCGTGGTGCCCCACATGTAGTTGATCGAATAGGCGTTGTCGGGATCATACTGCGCGGTGCGCGCTGCGACCTTGTCCCACACATTCGCGTGGTTGGGCAATTTGGACAAATCGAGCTTTTGGAAGGCGCCAGCGGAAATCTGGCGCTGCAAGAAGGTGCCCGTGGGCACCACAACGTCATAGCCCGACCCGCCAGCCAGCATTTTCGTCTCGAGCAATTCGTTGCTGTCAAAGACGTCATAGATCAAATCAATACCGGTCTCTTCCTCGAATTTGGTCAGAAGCTCCTCGTCGATATAGTCGGACCAGTTGTAAACCCGCACTTCCTCGGCGAAAGCGACGCCCGCGCACAGCGCCAGCGTTGCGGTCATGGTCATCAATGGATGTCTCATTTGGTTCTCCCGTTGTCTTCGCTTCGGGCGCTGCAGCGGCCGCGAGGAAGATTTGATCAAGTTCTGTCCGTGGGACATTATAGCAATCTATTCATGGTCGCGCTAAACTGGCAAGAGATCAGATGTGCAGGGGAAGAGACGGGAAGATGAAAATCGTTGCAGATGCCCAAGAAATCACCGGCGCAGACGCGGGCGGTGCGCCGCCCGCTGCAGGTGCGCCTGCGCATCAGCTGATCTATGAGGCGCTGCGCGCGTTGATTCTCTTTGGCGAACTGGCTCCGGGCGAGGCGGTGACCATCGCGGGGCTGAGCACGCGGATGGAGGCGGGGGTCACGCCGGTGCGCGAGGCGATCCGCCGCCTGACCGCCGAAGGGGCCTTGGCCGCCTTGGGCAATCGCCGCGTCATTGTGCCCGAGCTTTCGGCGCAAAATATCTCCGAAATTATCTATGCACGGCAATGTCTTGACCCTGAACTTGCGCGCCGCGCCACCCTGCGGGCAAAGGATGCCGATATCGCGCGGCTGGAGGTCATCGACGCAGCCTTGGACCTTGCGATTCTGCGCGGCGACCAGCGGCAATATCTCGAGCAGAACTATCGTTTTCACGCCTGTTTCTATGACCTCGCCGATGCGCCGGTTCTGGCCGATATGGCGCGCGGTCTGTGGCTGCGCTTCGGGCCGTCATTGCGGGTGATCTGCGGGCGGCTCGGCACGCAAAACCTGCCCGATATGCATAAGTCGATGCTGGCCGCGATGCGGGCGGGGGACGCTGACGCGGCGGCAGCAGCCATGCGCGAAGACGTGGGCCAAGGCATGGGCCATGTCGCCCAGAGCCTCGAGATGCCGCTCATGGCAGAGCGATTCGATTGACTCGGCATAATTTGATCATA
This sequence comes from Litorivita sp. NS0012-18, assembly GCF_040371945.1. Taxonomy (NCBI): domain Bacteria; kingdom Pseudomonadati; phylum Pseudomonadota; class Alphaproteobacteria; order Rhodobacterales; family Paracoccaceae; genus Litorivita; species Litorivita sp. NS0012-18. The sequence continues at coordinate 1,864,540 of NZ_BAABWS010000001.1, forward strand.
TTCTGATCGCAGACAATTCCGCGCCCCCAAGGCTCATGCCAAAGACGCGGCCCGCTTACCCCTAATGCAAGGAGGCCCAGAAATGGCCACCATTACCAACCACATGCCCACCGCCGAATTGCAAGCGCTGGACGCCGCGCATCACATCCATCCGTTTTCGCATCAAGCAAGCCTTGCCAAAAAAGGCGCGCGCGTCATCACACGGGCCGAAGGCGTCTATCTGACCGACAGCGAAGGCGAGAGGATCCTTGACGGGATGGCGGGGCTTTGGTGCGTGAACGTCGGTTACGGGCGCAAGGAACTGGCCGAAGTGGCCGCGCGGCAAATGAACGAATTGCCCTATTACAACAGCTTTTTCCAAACCACCCATGTGCCGGTCATCGCCCTGTCCAAACGGCTTGCCGAACTGGCGCCGGGGGATTTGAACCATGTGTTCTACGCAGGCTCCGGCTCGGAGGCGAATGACACGAATATCCGCATGGTGCGCACCTATTGGGATCAAAAAGGCAAACCGACCAAAAAAACCATCATCAGCCGCAAGAACGCCTATCACGGCTCCTCGGTCGGCAGCGCCAGCCTTGGCGGGATGGCGGGCATGCATGCCCAAGGCGGCATTCCGATCCCCGACATCCACCATATCGACCAACCCAACTGGTGGGCCGAGGGCGGCGATATGAGCCCCGAAGACTTCGGATTGGAGCGCGCGCAGCAGCTTGAAAAGGCGATCTTGGAACTGGGCGAAGACAATGTGGCGGCCTTCATCGCCGAGCCGGTCCAAGGCGCGGGCGGCGTGATCGTCGCGCCCGATAGCTATTGGCCCGAGGTACAGCGCATCTGCGACAAATACGAAATCCTTCTCATCGCTGATGAGGTGATTTGCGGGTTCGGCCGCACCGGCAATTGGTTCGGCAGCCAGACTTTGGGCATCCGCCCCGATATCATGACCGTGGCCAAGGGGCTGTCCTCGGGCTACATGCCCATCGGCGCCTCGATCGTCAGTGACGAGATCGCCGAAGTGATCGGCAATTGCGAATTCAACCACGGCTATACCTATTCGGGCCATCCGGTGGCCTGCGCCGTGGCGCTCGAAAACCTGCGCCTGCTGGACGAAGAAGGCATCGTCGAGCGCGCCGCCACAGAGATCGCGCCCTATTTGAAAGAAAAGTGGGAGAGCCTTCTCGACCATCCGCTGGTGGGCGAGGCCAAGATCGTCGGCCTGATGGGGTCGATTGCGATGACGCCCGATAAGGCGAGCCGCGCGAAATTCGCCTCTGATCCTGGCACGATTGGCTATATCTGCCGCGACCGTTGCTTTGCCAACAATCTGGTGATGCGCCATGTCGGCGACCGGATGATCATTTGCCCGCCGCTGGTGATCACCAAGGAGGAAGTCGATCTTTTGATCGCGCGGGCGCGTAAATCCTTGGATGAAACCTTGGAAAAAGCCACCGCCGACGGGTTGATGGTCGCGGCCAGCTAGGCCGTTTTAGGCGCAAATAGTGACTGTTTTGAGGGCCCGCGCATAGGCTTGCGCGGGCCTTTATGTTGCGGTGAACATATCCGCAAAATCTTGGCGCAGCAGGTTCTTTTGCACCTTGCCCATGGCGTTGCGCGGCAGGGCCTTCATCACGACATAGGCCTTGGGCTGCTTGAATTTGGCCAAGACCTTTGCCGCCGCCGCGCCGATGGTATTGCTGTCCAATTCAATGCCGTCCTCGGGCACCAGAATGGCCACAACGCCCTCGCCGAAATCGGGATGCGGCACGCCGATCACGGCGCTTTCCAACACGCCCGCCTGATCATCCAATACGCTTTCGACCTCTTTGGGATAGACGTTGAAGCCGCCGGTGATGATCAAATCCTTGCCCCGCCCGACCAAGGTGACATAGCCATCCGCCGCCCGCACGCCCAGATCGCCGGTGATGAAAAACCCGTCCTCGCGCAATTCCTCGGCGGTCTTTTCGGGCATCTTCCAATAGCCTTTGAACACATTCGGCCCGCGCACCTCGATCGATCCGATCTCGCCATCGGGCAACTGCGCGCCGGTTTCGGGATCGGTGATTTTCAACTCCACCCCGCGCAAAACCGGCCCCACGGTCCCCGCGCGCCGCTCGCCGTCATAGGGGTTTGTGGTGATCATATTGGTTTCGGTCATCCCGTAACGCTCCAGAATGCGCAGGCCGGTGCGCGCCTCGAATTGTTTGTGCGTTTCGGCCAGAAGCGGCGCAGAGCCGGAGATGAACAGCCGCATATGCGCCGTCAGGTCGCGGTCAAAACGCGCATCCTCCAAAAGCCGCGTGTAGAAGGTCGGCACCCCCATCATCGTGGTCGCCTGCGGCAACAGCCGCAGCACTTGCTCAAGGTCGAATTTGGGCAAGAACAGCATCGCCCCACCCGCCAGAAGCATCACATTGCTGGCGACAAAAAGCCCGTGGGTGTGAAAGATCGGCAAGGCATGCAGCAGCACGTCTTTGTCACTAAACCGCCATTCAGAGACCAATGTTTGCGCATTCGACAGCAGGTTCTCATGGGTCATCATCGCGCCCTTCGAGCGCCCCGTTGTCCCCGAGGTATAGAGGAAGGCGGCCAGATCATCAGGGGCGCGATCCACCGTGTCGAATGTCTCGGGCTGGCCCGCGGCCATATCGGCAAAACGGCCCTTGCCCGCGCCGTCCAATGTTTCGATCCGCGCGCCCGTGTGGGCCAGAGCGGGGGTCAATTCGGCCTCGCGCGCCCGATCACACAAGAACAGTTTTGCACCGGAGTTTTCGACGAAATAGGCCACTTCCGCGCCGGTATAGGCGGTGTTGAGCGGCAAGAAGATCACCCCCGATTGGGTGCAGGCCGCATAGATCGCCAGCATGTGCGGGGATTTTTCCAGTTGCACCGCCAAACGGTCACCGACTCCCAGCCCTGCGGCGCGCAACGCATGGGCAAAACGGGCGGCCATACGCACAAACTGCGCATGGGTGAGCACAGCGCCCTCGGGCGAAATCAAAAATGCGCTGTCTTGGCCCGCGCGGCGTCCGAAAAGCGTGTCATAGAGCGGATTGGCCATATCGCAGGGGCCTCCTTGCCTGAAAATTCCGGCCCTTCATGCGCAGAACGGGCCGGTTTGGCAAGCTTTGGCGCTCAGGGCTGCGCGCCTGTTATTCGGCGGCTTGGGGTGCGCCGCCCGCCGCGCCGTCCATCTGCGCCACCGCCTCTTGCAAGGCGCGGTGCTGCTTGCGCAGCTTCCAATTGGCCTCGCTTTGCATCAGCTTTTCCGACAAGGCAAGACCGGAGCGATAATGGCCGCGTTGCAAACAGCGGTCCAAAATGCCGACCAGCCACGGCAGGGAATTGCGCCGCGCGCGAAACATCCGGTGAAACTGTGCCTCGGTCAGCCGCCCTTGCAAGGCGGGCACCGCCAGCGTTTTGAGAAGCTCCATGCGTTTGAGTTGCGGCGGGATTTTATGGCCCAGATAGGGCACCTTGAGCGCGGTGACATTCGGGCCATCCAAGCGCTCGACATGTTTGCGGTCATAGCGCTCCATCGGGTCATAGACGATATAGGCGCGTTTGGCGGCGCGCACCCCTTCGGCGGCATCGCTATAGCGCCCGCTCCAATCGCCTTGCTTGCGCCCGTAGCGGTAGCGTTTTTCAAAGGGGACCAATTCGGTGACCAGAGAGCTTTGCGGCGCAAAGGCCAAAACCGTGCAGCCCGGAGCGGCGGGGGCAAAGGTCAGCGCGCCATAGCCGCCCATCGACGCGCCATACATCGCGACATGATCGAAGCGTTTGAAAAACCCCTCATCGCGCAGCACGTCGAAAAAATCCCAAACGTCCTCGTGGCGATACCAGTCATTGAGCCGCCCCATGACGCCCATGATGCTCCACCCTTGGGCCGACAAAAAGCTGTTGCCCCACGGCATGCGCCGCGTCTCGCGGGTGGCGGACAGGTTGTCAAAGCTGACGATCAGGGTGCGCGCGCTGTCGCTATCGCGCGGGCCGGGCAGATAGGCCGCGACATGGTTGAGCATATCATGCACGAAACCTCCACGCGCCAAAGCCGATGCTTTGACGTCGTTAAAGGCAGGGTCACGAAAACGTCCCTGCGTCAGTGTATCGGCATCCGTCACAACCATTTGCCTCGAGCTTACGCGCCTCCTTCTGCCAAAATGTTAACCGGCGGGAGGTTTGTCGCAGTCTCGCAAATTGCCCCCCGAGGGGTCAAGGTCACCGGCGGCGATGGCCGGTGACCTGTGGCGCGCAAAGCAGGCGCGCGGGGTTACGAGGCGGGGCGCGACGGGATGTTGAGACCCTTTTGCACCGCATCACGCGCTGCAAAACGGGCGACATACTCCTTGAGCCGCTCATACCCGTCCCAACCCAAAACCTCCTCGGCCTTGTAAAATGCCAAGGCGCGCAGCCATGGCGCGATGGCAATATCGGCGATGGAATAGTCACCCGCGATCCAGTCGCGATCTTGCAGTTGTGTCTCTAACACAGACAAAAGCCGCTTTGCCTCGCCGATGTAGCGTTCGCGCGGGCGGGGGTCTTCGATCTCTTTTCCCGCAAAGGCATAGAAATACCCAAGCTGCCCGAGCATCGGGCCAAGCCCGCCCATCTGGAACATCACCCATTGGATGACCTCATAGCGTTTTGCGGGATCGTCGGGCAAAAGCATGCCGGTTTTCTCCGCCAGATAGATCAGGATCGCGCCGCTTTCGAACAGGGCCAAAGGCGCGCCGTCCGGCCCGTTGGGGTCCAAAATCGCGGGAATTTTATTGTTGGGGTTCAAAGACAAAAACGCGGGGCTTTTGACATCGGCATCCGCGAGCGTCACCAGATGCGCCTCATAGGGCAGGCCGGTTTCCTCGAGCATGATCGAGACCTTCACGCCATTGGGCGTGGGGAAGGAATAGAGCTGTAGCTTGCTGGGATCGCTGGCGGGCCAGCGGGCCTGAATCGGGTGGATCAATTGGGCGGTCATCCTCGCCTCCTTTTAAAGGGTGTGGCAGTTGAGCCAACCTAGTCAATTTTCCCCGTATTAACAGGGATTAACATGTGTAAATACGTGCTATTATCTGTGCGCGGGACAGGAATTGCGAACAACCCGCTGTAAACGAGGGAAGAAAAATGCTCAAAGAGTTCAAAGACTTCATCGCCAAAGGCAACGTCATGGACATGGCCGTTGGTATCATCATCGGCGCGGCCTTCACCGCGATTGTCGGCTCATTGGTGGCCGATCTGATCAATCCGATCATCAGCCTGTTCATGGGCGGGGTCGATTTCTCGGGCCTTTATGCCCTGCTTGGTGATGGCGAATATGGCTCGATCACCGAAGCCGAAGAAGCCGGCGCTGCGGTCTTCGCCTATGGCCGCTTCATCATGGCGATCATCAACTTCCTGATCATCGCATTTGTGGTGTTCATGTTGGTCAAGGCGGTCAATTCGACCAAGAAGAAAGAAGCCGAAGTCAAAGCCGAAGAGCCTGCGGGCCCGACCGAGCTTGAGCTTTTGACGGAAATCCGCGACGCGCTTGCCAAAAAGTAAGCCCGCACCGGATGCGTGAGTGCGGCCCGCTACCCGTCGTGGTGGCGGGCCGTTTTCGTCTCTAACACGGCGCAATGCGCGGCGCGCATGATCTGCATTTCCGCCCTCGCGCGCGGCGCGCGGCTGGCGTAACCTCAGGCCAAGCATTCGTCGCAAGAAGGGCCTTCACATATGGATCTTGATCAACACGACCGGCAGATCCTGACCGTATTGCAACGCGAGGGGCGCATTTCCAACGCCGCCTTGGCCGAACGCGTGAACCTCTCGGCAAGCGCCACCCACCGGCGCGTGCAGCGGTTGGAGACCGAGGGCTATATTCGCGCCTATGTGGCCATGCTCAACGCGCGCAAGGTCGATTTGCCCACGACCGTTTTTGTCGAAATCAAACTGCAAACACAGGCCGACGAGGTGCTCGACGCCTTCGAGAAGGCCGTCGCCTTGGTGCCCGATGTTTTGGAATGCCATTTGATGGCGGGCACGGCGGATTACATCCTCAAGGTGGTCGCGGCCGATACCGATGATTTCGCCCGTATCCACCGCCAATACCTCACCCGCCTTCCGGGCGTGGCGCAAATGCAATCGTCTTTTGCCCTGCGCACGGTGTTCAAAACCACGGCGCTTCCGGTTTAGCGATCGTCGCGGCTTTGGCGCTTTGGGCCGAAATAGTCTCTGTTCTGGGGCCTCGCGCGGCGCGGTGCGCTGATGCGTTGCCAATCCCTGTGCAGGCGTTACTCTGAGCGTCACCAAGGCGGAGGAGCGCAGGGATGGAGTGGGACTATATCATCGTCGGCGCAGGCAGCGCGGGCTGCGTTCTGGCCAAACGGCTCAGTGAGGCAGGGCATCGCACATTGCTGCTCGAAGCGGGGGGGCGCGACAATTACCATTGGGTGCATATCCCGATGGGATACCTCTATTGCATCGGCAATCCGCGCACCGATTGGATGTATAAAACCGCGCCCGATGCGGGGCTGAACGGGCGGCAACTGCTCTATCCGCGCGGCAAGGTTCTGGGCGGATGCTCGTCGATCAACGGCATGCTGTATTTGCGCGGACAGGCGGCGGATTATGACGGCTGGCGGCAATTGGGATTGACCGGTTGGGGTTGGGACGATGTGCTGCCGCTGTTCAAGAAATCCGAGGACTATTTCGGCGGGCCAAACGAGGACCACGGCGCGGGCGGCGAATGGCGGGTCGAAAACCAAAGGCTGCATTGGAAGGTGCTTGACGATTGGCGCGATGCGGCGGTGGCGGCGGGAATTCCGGCCACAGATGATTTCAATCGCGGCGACAACGAGGGCGTGGGATATTTCAAGGTGAACCAGCGCCGCGGCTGGCGGATGAACACCGCCAAAGCGTTTTTGCGCACCACCAAAACCGACCATCTCAAAATCGAAACCCATGCCCATACGCGGCGTGTTCTGCTGGAGCAGGGTCGATGTGTGGGGGTGGAATACGAGCAGGGCGGCGAGATCAAAACCGCCCGTGCGCGCGGCGAGGTGATTTTGTCGGCGGGGGCGGTGAACAGCCCGCAAATCTTGCAGCTTTCAGGCCTTGGCCCTGCGGCTTTGCTGAAAAACCACGGCATCGAGGTTGCACGTGACATCGGCGCCGTCGGGGCGAATTTACAAGACCATCTGCAATTGCGCTGCGCGTGGAAATTGACGGGGGCCAAGACGCTCAACACTATGGCGAATTCGGTGATCGGCAAGGCCAAGATCGGGTTGGAATATGTCTTGCGCCGCTCCGGCCCGATGTCGATGGCGCCAAGCCAGTTGGGCGCATTCTCCAAGTCGCGCGCGGGGCTGGCCACGGCGGATCTCGAATATCATGTGCAGCCCCTGACCTTGGAGGCCTTCGGGCAACCTTTGCATGATTTTCCCGCCATGACCGCCAGCGTGTGCAACCTGCGCCCCGAAAGCCGCGGCAGCGTCGAAATCACCAGTAGCGACCCCAAGGCCGCGCCCAAGATCGCGCCCAATTACCTGAGCACCGAAGGCGACCGCCGCGTGGCGATTGATGCGATCCGGCAGGCGCGTGCGATCATGGCGCAGGCCCCGATGGCGCAATATGCGCCTGAAGAAATGAAACCGGGGGTCAGCGCGCAAAGCGATGCGGAATTGGCCAAGGCGGCGGGGGATGTGGGCACAACGATTTTCCATCCCGTCGGCACGGTCGCCATGGGTGCGCAAGAGGACGCGCCGCTGGACGAGCGGCTGCGCCTGCGCGCGGTGGCGGGGCTGCGGGTGGTGGATGCCTCGGTCATGCCGCGCATCACCTCGGGCAATACCAATGCGCCGACCATCATGATTGCCGAGAAAGCCAGCGAGATGATCCTCGCGGATGCGCGGCAAGGGGCGATGGCATGAGCACGCCCGTAAAAATCGCTTTGGCCTATTGTTCGGGCGCGGGGCATACGCGCCGTTTGGCCGAAGAGATCGCGGCGGGCGTCATGGGCGCGGGCGGCGCGCCGGTGTTGATTGATGTGACCGCGATGGACGAGGGCGATTGGGCCGCCATGGCGGGCGCCGCCGCGATTGTCTTTGGCGCCCCGACCTATATGGGCAGCGCGGCGGCCGACTTCAAAGCCTTCATGGATGCCAGCAGCGATATCTGGGTGGACCAGCTTTGGGCCGATAAACTGGCAGGCGGCTTTACCGTCGCGACCTTTGCGAGCGGCGACAAATTGTCGACCTTGATGCAACTGTCGGTCTTTGCCGCGCAGCACGGGATGGTTTGGCTCGGGCAAGGCGAAATCGGCGCGCCGGTCGATGCCGATAAGCCCGAGATCAACCAAAGCGGCGCGTGGCTTGGCCTTGCCGCGACATCGGTGCGCGACAAAACCTTGATGGTCAGCCGAGGCGACGCCGAAACCGCGCGCCGTTTCGGGGCGCGGATGGCCAAAGCGGCGCAGCGCTGGGGCTGATCCCTATTTGGGCATTTTCCAATAGGGCCCGTCTTCCTTGATCAAAACGGGCGTGCGTTTTTCCGGCGGATGCATCCGCGTCAGCAAGAGTTGCGACAGGTCGGTCAACACGCCGCGGCTTTGCGCAAAGGCATTGTGGTTGAGCGAGAAAATCTCGGTCCCCACGGCGGTCACGTCGATCGTATCAATGCCAGGCACGATGACGGGCACGCCGTTCGGCACATCGCCCAGACGCGGAAAATCATCGCGGATCTTGCTGGAGGCCAAAAGCGCGCGGTCGCTGCCGCAGGCATAGAGCGTGACGTTATTGGCGGCGTCGGTGAAATGTTCAAACACCGTGCGGAAGTATCGCGCGTCCAGATCCGGCGCCGCCAGAACCAGTTGATCAATCGCTTTGCCGCGCGCGCCGAGCCTTGTGCCCGAACGGGTCAGAAGTTCGGCCAAGGCCGCGTTGCCCATGGAATGCGCGATCACATGCACCCGCTCGACGCCGGGGGTGGTGATCACGGCCTCCATGAACTCATCCATCGGTTTAACGGCGGATTTGGCGGCCTCTGTGTCATTCACATAAGACAATAGCCGCCCCTGACTGGGCCAGCTATAGACAAAGGCGGGCCCGTCAAAGCGCATGTCATAGGCGATCTGCGCGCCGCGAAACATCGCCTGATCAAAGGAGGTGTTGAACCCGTGGATAAACACCAAAGCCGCGCCTTCATAGGTTTCACTGTCGCGGGCGATCTGTGCGGCGCGGGTTTGAAACTCCTCCAAGGACAGCTCCTCGCGCGCCAGAAGGGTCATATGTTTGGCGGCGTCTTCCTTTTCCTCGAACAAGGTGATGGTGAAAATCGTGATGCGTCGCGGACGCTCGATATTGCCAAACTCATGGGCATTTTTCGGGATGGTGATTTCGGCGGTGCCAAGGGTCAGCGATTGATGCCCTTCGGCGCCGTAAGTCGGGCCGTCTTCGTCGGGGGCCTGCGGCACGCGGTTGGTGCCGTAAAACAGCCGCTGCACCACAAAATCCTCGCCGCTTGGCATGATCATTGGCTCTTCACCCACGATGATCACCGGTTCGGGGGCGGGTTCAAGAGGCACCGCATTGGGCGGCATCGGCGCAGGTTCGACCCCTGCGCTTTCTTCGGGCATCGGCGCGTTCATTTGCAAGGAGGGCAAGGCGATGACGGCAATGATGATCACCAAGGCGGCGAGCATCGCTGCGATAAGCAAAGGGCGTTTTTTGGACGCGGGCATGGGCGGCTCCGTAATGCGGAATGAAACTGCGATCTCAAATTGACTTATGGTCAACCTTACACAGCGCCGCGCAAATCACCAAACCCCGATATGCCCGAACGACAAACCCCCGCGACCTTGCGGTAGCGGGGGCTGTATTCTTATCGTGTCAAAAGCCGAAAAGGGCTGCTCTTAGAGCATACCTTCGCGCTGGAGCTTCTTACGTGCCAGTTTACGGGCACGACGAATCGCTTCAGCCTTCTCACGCGCTTTTTTGACGGACGGTTTCTCGAAATGTTGCTTGAGCTTCATCTCGCGGAAAACGCCTTCGCGCTGCAGCTTTTTCTTCAGAGCGCGGAGCGCCTGATCGACATTGTTGTCGCGAACACTAACCTGCATGTGGTTTTCACCACCTTTCTAAGTTGAATTGCAAAATTGCAGGAGGTGGCCATATAGCAAAGCCCGCCCTAGATGTCTAGTATGTTGCCAACGCTCCCTGAAAGGAGGCCGCCATGACCGACACAACCACATCCCAAGATCACGCCGCCATCAAGGAGGCGCTGCTCGATGCGGCATTGATGCACGTGGCCTTTGACGGGTGGAGCCCCGCAACCTTTGATGCGGCAGTGGCCGATGCGGGGGTCGATCCGGCGCTGGCGCGTGCGCTTTGCCCGCGCGGGGCGGTCGATCTGGCGCTGGCCTATCATGCGCGCGGGGATGCCTTGATGCTAGAGCGGCTGGCCGCGGCGGACCTGAGCGAGATGCGGTTTCGCGACCGGATCGCCGCCGCCGTGCGCTTCCGGCTAGAGGCCGCAAGCGACAAGGAAGCGGTGCGCCGCGGGACCACGCTGTTCACCTTGCCGCAAAATGCCCCTGACGGCGCGCGCGCGATCTGGAACACCTGCGATGCGATCTGGACCGCGCTGGGCGATACATCCGATGATTTCAACTGGTATTCCAAACGCGCCACCCTGTCGGGGGTCTATAGCTCTACGGTGCTCTACTGGCTGGGCGATGACAGCGAAGACCACGCGGCCACATGGGAGTTTCTCGACCGCCGCATCGACAATGTGATGCAGATCGAAAAGCTCAAAGCCAATGTGCGCGAAAACCCCGTTTTGTCGAAATTGATGGCGGGGCCGATGGCGCTTGCCTCGCGGATCAAAGCGCCCACCGCGCGTCACACCCATATGCCGGGACGCTGGTCGCGCTAGGCGCCCGCCCGCGCACACCGCCCCCATCACGCCCACCCGAAAAGGAAGACCCCATGAGCGAAACCATGCGCGCGATCGAGATCACCAAAGCCGGCGGGCCGGAGGTGTTGCAACCCTGCACCCGCCCCGTGCCCACCCCCGAGGCGGGACAGGTCGTGATCAAAGTGGCCTATGCGGGGGTCAACCGCCCCGATGCCTTGCAGCGCGCGGGTGCCTATGCGCCGCCCCCCGGGGCGTCGGACCTGCCCGGATTGGAGGCGTCGGGCGAGATCGTGGCGCTGGGCGAGGACGCGCAGGGATGGGCCATCGGCGATCAGGTCTGCGCCCTGTTGCCGGGGGGCGGATATGCCGACTATGTGGCCACGCCCGCGGCGCATTGCCTGCCCGTTCCCGAAGGGATGGACCTGCGCGAGGCGGCCTGCCTGCCCGAGACTTTCTTCACCGTGTTCTCCAATGTGTTTCAACGCGGCGGCCTCAAAGCGGGCGAGGTGTTTTTGGTCCACGGAGGATCGAGCGGCATCGGCACAACGGCGATCCAACTGGCCAAGGCCATGGGCGCGCGGGTCTTTGCCACTGCCGGATCGGACAAGAAATGCGCCGCCTGCGTGACGCTCGGGGCCGAGCGGGCGATCAATTATCGCACCGAGGATTTCGTCGCGGTGATGAAAGAAGAAGGCGGCGCCAATGTGATCCTCGACATGGTTGGCGGCGATTATATCCCTCGCAATATCAAAGCCTTGGCCATGGAAGGGCGTTTGGTGCAAATCGCCTTTCTGGGCGGGGCCGTGGCCGAATTGAACTTTGCCCAAGTGATGATGCGCCGCCTGACGATCACCGGATCGACCCTGCGCCCGCAAAGCGATCTGGCCAAGGCGCGTATCGCCGAGGCCCTGCGCGCCGATGTTTGGCCGCTTCTGGACGCGGGCAGAATTGCGCCCGTGATGGACAGCGAATTTGCCTTTGAGGATGCCGCCAAAGCCCATGCGCATATGGAGAGCAGCACCCATATCGGCAAGATTGTCCTGAAGGTCGGTTGATCCTCAGCCGCCGAGCGGCACCCGCAACATATGGGCAAACCGGCCCTGTGCATCCGAGCGCAAAAGCGTGACCTGCCGCACCTCGAAAGGGGTAGGCAGCAGCGGCGCAAGGATCGGCGCCAGTATTGCGCCTGTTGCGGTGGCTTCGGATTTGGGAAGTTTTCCGGTCAATGTGATGTGGAATTTGAACTGGTCAAAGACATAAGGATAGCCCCAGCGGTCCAGATGCGCGCGCTGCGCCGCGCTCAGATGTGCCGGATTGCGCCGCGCGATCTCGTCTTGCGTCGGCGGCGCGCGAAACCCGTCGAGCCGCTCGACCAATGCGCCCGCAACGCGGGCCAGATCCGCCGTATCGCCGCGCGCCGTGAGCGCCAAGAACCGGCCCAGCTGCGCAAGTTCAAGCCCTTCCATCACCGCAGGGCGCAGATCGCGCGCCGCATCGCGCAGGGCTGTGACCAGATCGTCCTCGCGGCGTCCCTCAGCCAGATAAAACGGGGGCTTTAACGTGCCATGCAATCCGTATTTGCGCGGGGTTTCGGTGATCTGCGCAATCGGGCGGGGCAGCCCGCCGATTTCCGGATGCGCCCGCGCGCATCCCTGCGCCGCATCCCATCCCAGCCACGCTGCGCCGAACTCGGCCAAATCCGAGCCGTCGGGCGGTGTATAATAGATTGCGTAGCGCGGGATATGCGGCGGTTGCTCGGTCATGGGCCTCGCCCTAATGGCGCGATGTGACGCGGTGATGACGTCTTAGCGTTTGAGCGTGTCACCGAAGGAAATCACCGGCGTCATCTCGATTTTCTTGGGCAAATCGGCCTCCGGATCGGCGGTGCGTTGGGCGATGATCTCGGCGGCTTTGCTGCCGATTTCGGTCCGGCAGGCATCCATGGTCGCCAATTGGCGCGGCAGCCCTTGCAGCAATTCCACCCCGTTGAACCCCGCAAGACCGATTTCAGCAGGGATATCCACGCCTTTTTCGAGCAGGTAGAGTAGGCCGCCAGCACCGATCATATCATTGGAATAATAGAGAAAATCAATGTCAGGCGTTCGCTTCAACATGGCTTCGGTCAACTCGCGCCCCTTGGCCAGCGCCGATCCGCCAGAGTAAAACTCTTGGTCCGCCATCTCGATACCGGCCTTGGCCATGACCTGTGTGAAGCCCTCAAAACGTTTGCGCGCGCGGTGGTCGAGCGGCATTTTCGTGCCCAAAAACCCGATCCGCTTATATCCCGCCTCGATGATCGCATGGGCCATTTTCTCGCCTGCAAGACGGTGCGAAATGCCCACTTTGGTGTCGATGGCCATGCCGTCTACATCCATGATCTCGACAACGGGAATGCCTGCGGCGCGCAGCATGGCGCGCGAGGCCTCCGAATGCTCCAACCCCGCGATGATCACGCCCGAGGGGCGCCATGACAGCATCTCGTAAAGCACTTTTTCTTCCTTCTCGGGAAGATAATCGGTGATCCCGACGACGGGCTGCAAATCGGTCCCCTCGAGGGCGCGGCTGATGCCGGTCATCACTTCGGGGAACACCATATTGGACATCGACGGAATGATGACCGCGACCAGATTGACGCGCTGGCTGGCCAAGGCACCGGCGATTTTATTGGGGACATAGCCAAGCTGCTTTGCTGCTTCGAGCACTTTTTTGCGCGTGCTGTCAGAGACATCACCGCGATTTCGCAACACGCGGCTCACTGTCATTTCGGACACGCCCGAAGCTTCGGAAACGTCACGCAGGGTGAGCGGGCGGCTGTCTTGTCTGGTCAATGAGGTGATCCTGAAAATAAGTCCTGCAAATAGGTTAGCGCGAACTGCTGTGAGACTTCAAGCGACCTGCGCATGCAAAGCGCCTGCCGTCGATGCCCGCAGGGCAAATGAAAACCCCGCGCCTGTGACAAGCGCGGGGTTCGAGGGCTTAGAATTCGTCCCAAACATCGTCGTTTATGGCCTGAGCCGTGACCACGGGCGCCCCATTGGCGACCTGTTTGGCAGGCTCCGCGCGCGGGGCGATCGGGGGGGCCGAAACCGAAGGCGCAACGAAGGAGGCGGTTTGGGTTTTCGACTTGTCGATCTTGAAGGAGGCGGAAAGCGCGTTGAGCTTGGCCGCTTCGTTCACCATCAACTTGCCGGTGCCATGGACCTGCGAGGCGACAGAGGCGTTTTTCTGTGTGACGCCGTCCAGTTGGTCGACCGCGGTGTTGATCTCATGCAGGCCGACGGCTTGCTCGCGCGCGGCTGCGGCGATGGAAGAGACCGAGAGCGAGACCTTGTCAAACTCGCCGATCAGGGTTTCAAACGACTTGCCGGCCTTATCCACCAGATCGACACCCGAGGCCACGTTTGTCGCGCTTTCGTGGATCAGAGAATTGATCTCTTTGGCGGCTTCGGAGGAACGCTGTGCCAAGGCGCGGACCTCGGAGGCAACGACCGCAAAACCGCGGCCCGCTTCGCCCGCGCGGGCGGCTTCGACACCTGCGTTGAGCGCCAAAAGGTTGGTTTGGAAGGCGAGATCTTCGATCACCGAAGTCACCTGTCCGATCTTTTGCGAAGAGGAGGAGATTTTATCCATCGCGGCCATTGCGGTCGAGACGGTTTCGCCGCTTACCTGCGCGTCTTGCTTGGCTTTGACCATGACATTGTCGGCCTCCGAGGCGGCCTCAGCCGTGGATTTGACAGAGGCGTTCAGCTCGGTGATCGCGGCGGCGGTCTGCTCAAGAGAGGCGGCCTGCTCAATCGCCTTTTGGCTCAGATCGTTGGAGGCCGTCTCCACCTCGCGGGCATTTGTGTCGATCTCGCCTGCGGATGTGACGAATGCGCTCACGGTTTCATTCAGCCGCGCAACGGCAGAGTTATAGCCTTCGCGCAGGGTCTCGTATTCACCGGCGAATTTGGTCTCGATGGGCGCCACAAGGTTGCCGCCTGCCAATTGTGCGATGGCGGCCTGCATTTCGGTCACGACAACGACTTGCTGCTGGTGGTGGATTTCGTTCAATTGCCGCACTTCCTCGGCTGCGGCGAGCTTTTGGCGCAGGCTGTTGAGGTTGCGCGCCAAATCGCCGATATCTTCACTGCGATCCCGATGGGGAATTTCTACCGTCAGCTCGCCGTCCGTCATCTTGGTCAAGGCCTGCCCGACATTGCTCAGCGGTTTGGCGACACTGCGTCCGATCAATGTGCCCGCGACACAGACCAAGACAACAAGAATAAGCATTTGGATGATCAGGTACTGGCGCAGCTTGTGCACAGGAGCAAAAATCTCGGCGCTGCCCTGTTCGATGACGATCATCCAGTCCGCGCCATGGAACGATACCGTTTCGACCAAAGCCCAGACGTCCAATCCGTTGATGCCGATCGAATGGATGAATTCATCGGTGGTGCCCGCCAAGGCCGCTGTAATATGATCAGAGGCGGTGATGTGATCCAGTACATGCGGCCCATTGACCTCGTCGCGCGCCGGCGATCGCATCATGAGATCTTTACCCACCAAGAAGGTTTGCCCCGTCTCGCCAAGCCCGTCGACCGAATGCATAAGGTTTGAAATCTTACCGCTCGGCATTTGGAAGATCATCGCCCCGATGCGGCTGCCGTCTTCGGCAAAGAGCGGGGTGCCGATAAAGGCCGCCGCCGCGCCGTTGCTTGGCCCGTAGGCTTCGAAATCGGCAAAAGCGATGTCGCCGGATTGAAGCGATGTGGTTTGTTTGAAAGTGTCTGCAAGGCGGGTGTCAAACCACTGGCCATGGTTCAGGTTGGTGGCAAAATCTGCCTCTTTGAACACCGAATAGACCACGTCGCCGTCATTGTTTACGAGGAAGATATCGTAATAGCCGCGCGATTGTTGGAGTTGACGGAAGTAGCCATGGTATTTGTCATGGATACGGTCATAGCGCGTGCCGGTTTCGGCCTTGTCCAGCTTGTCCTTCTCGCCGGTGGGGAAGGGATTGTTGCTGATGTAAGCGGATTGGAGCGCCCGTTCTTGATTGCTCTCAAGCTCGTCCCAAGCGTGATCAAAGAACATCTGCGCAGTGACGACCGTGGGGTTCTTCGCCTGCGTCAGCACATCGCTTTCGATGGTTTCGAGCAAGCTTTCCAAGGCCTCTGTGCGTGTCTTGAGGTTGGAGTGGAATTTGTCCTCCACCTCCGCTTCCAACAAAGATTTCGCATCCAAAAAGGCGGTAAAGGTCAAAGCAGACGCACCGACAAAGCCCAAGAGGCCAATGATCAAGGGCAACCGAACGGCCAATCGCAGGTTGCCGAACCACGACAGAGGGTTTTTCGAACGCGGGCGAATATCCGCAGTTTCGCTGTTGGAGGTCTGAGTCATCGCTTTTCCTTTACACCACATCAAACTGTGCCTGCCCCTCGGGTTGGCGTCAGCTTGGACAGAAGCGCCCGCGAAAGGGCGGGTCTGGAGTGAAGGGGTAAAGGATACTCTCTTAAAACGCGCTTAATCGCGCTGCGGGTTGTGGGGCGCGGGCCCAATACAAATGAAAAATTCTAATGAAATTGTTTGGCTCTGATCGGGGCGCATGAGGGCCAAGAGCACTCAAAGAGCGGATATCCGGCGGCGGGGCATCGATGCGTACCATGAGCGGATGACAAACAGCCCGGAGCGCGTTAAAGCAAATCCGCGCAACCGGATCACCGCGCAAAAGGCCCCGTGGCTCAACTGGATAGAGCAGCCCCCTCCTAAGGGGCAGGTTGCAGGTTCGAATCCTGCCGGGGTCGCCAAAAACACTTGAAAAATATGGATTATTTACAGGACGTTGTGCGGAAGCATGCAAAAAGTCCCGTGAGCTTTCGCGGCGAAATCGGCTGAAACGGCCGATTTCTCGTACAAAACCTGTACAAAATTCGCACGTTTGTGCGTATCTCGGGGGGTAAATCATGAGCCGCCATAGCTTTGATCCCGAGATCGCCGGACGCGTCGGTCTGAACGCGGCCGTCATCTTTCAGAACATCACCTTCTGGATCGAGAAGAACCAAGCCAATCGACGTAACCTTCGCGACGGGCGGTATTGGACCTACAATTCCATCTCGGCCTTTGGTGAGTTGTTCCCCTATCTGAGCGAAAAGCAGATCCGAACAGCGCTCGAAAAGCTGGTCAGCGCAGAGCTGATCATCAAGGGCAATTTCAGCGATGACCGCTATGACCGAACCTGTTGGTATGCCCTGGGCAACTCCATTTGCCCAAATGGGCAAATCGATCCGACCGATAGGGAAAATGATGCATTTGCCCCTGAGGGCAAGCCATCTGCCCCAGAGGGCAAATCCTATAAGAACAGATATAAACCATATCAAAAACCAAATCCTTCGCACGCAAAGGCGGCGGTGGAGGATGAGATTTCAGAGAAGATTTTGTGCGCCTATCCCGAGGATCGCATTCGCGGCAAAGCGGTTTGCATTTCACAAATCCGCCAAGCGTTGGCCGACGGAGTGGATGCCAAAGACTTAGAGGACGCCGTGCGGTCCTATGCGATCGAGAGCGAAGGCTTCACCCGCTCGAAAGTGTGCTTCTCCGACAACTGGTTCAGCTCTGGCCGCTGGCTAAAATACCTTCACGACGTCGAGGAGGCACGAGAAACAGGTAAAGCCAAAGAGGCCGAACTGCTGAAAGGCTTGGCCGATTGGGTCACGGACCGCCATCCGTTATGCCGCCACATCACACCCGGCCAAGTGACCGCTTTGCTGGCTGCAAACCTGGTCAGCCCTGCTGAAATCGAGGCGGCGGGGCTCAGAGCATGAGTGCGACCGATGCCCACAAAGAGCAGAGAGCAAGGTTACCCACCGATTACATCGGCGGGACTTGTGAGGGGCGGCAAGCCTCCCCTTCAAACCCCAACCAGACGCGCGCAAGCGGCGTCAAAGAGGGCTTTTCCGAGACCGTGATCTTTCGATGCACACCGTCGGAAAAGGCAGCGCTTGTGGCCAAGGCGCGCGCCGCTGGCCTGCCCAATGCCACGCTGATGCGCGAGGCCTTGGGGTTGACCGAGGCACGTCGGCGCAAGCCCGTCCCTCGCGTTGACCCGAAGCTGACCTTTGCGATTGCCCGTGTCGGCGGCAACCTCAATCAGCTCTCCCGTTGGATCAACAGCGCGGTCAAATCCGGACGTGCGAGCCAGATCGATGCCCTCAGGGTCGCGGCACAGCTGGTGGTCATCGAGCGGCAGTTGGCGCAGATCGTGGCGGCGTACACTGGCGGTGACGCTTGATCATCTCGTTCTTCTCCACTGGCACCGGTAGCGGTGCGGCCCCCGTTGAATACCTGACCGCGCGCGAAGTTCTGGCCTATGACGAGAACCGCAATCTGATCCGTGATAACAACGGCCAGCCGCAAACCAAGATCCGCGACCCGCTGCCCGAGGTGCTGCACGGCAATCCAGACCAGACCCGCGACCTGATCGACGCGAGCCCCAACAAGTGGAGCTACACGGCGGGCGTGATCAGCTTTGCCGATAGCGATGATCCCAGTCCCGACGCCCAGCAAGAGGCCATTGAGCTATTTGAGGCTCTGGCCTTTGCTGGACTGGACAGGGATCAATACGATTGTCTTTGGGTGCGCCACTCGCATGAAGGCAACGTCGAGCTGCACTTCTGCACGCCACGCCTTGAGCTCAGCACCGGCAAGGCGCTGAACATCGCACCGCCAGGCCATGAGAACGCCTTTTCCAGCCTGCGTGATTTGATGAACAAGACCCACGGTTGGGCAGACCCTTTGGACCCCGAACGCGCCCGCGAAGTGAGGGCGACGATTGAAGCGATGACGCGCGCGCAGGGTCGCGACGCGCTGCACGAATGGATACTCGATCAGATCAGCGTCGGCATCATCACTGACCGCGCTAGCATGATCGACGCACTCACTGACGCGGGCTTCGAGATCCCCCGTGCCAGTAAAGATTACATCACCGCCAAAGACCCGGACACCGGTGAACGCTGGCGCTTGAAAGGAGAGATTTTCCATGACGACTGGCAAGCCGAACCGCCTCGCCGAGAAATTGAACGCGGACTTGGAGACAATACGCAGCGACCACGCCGCCTTGATGGCATCTCAGCTGGAGAGCTTCAGGAGCGATTTCAGCAGCATTGCGACCAGCGCGCTACATACAATCGAGACCGATATCAGGTTCTTTCTGAGCGACAGCAGGAGCGAGTTGGAGAGGCGGAGCGAGACGATCAGGCGCTGGTTGACGATCTCACCCTGGGTGATCGTGGCGATGGTCTCATCCTGGATCGCGACAGTGCTGATCGCGAGTTGGCTTTGGACGGGTTTGATTTCGCGCTCGGAGATGGCGGGGCTTGGCCTGACACGGATCGAACAGGCTGGGCAGACATGGGTGACGCTGGAACCGAACCGGACCGAACTGAAGACCTGCACGATGGCGCAAACGCCCATCATCTGCATCGAGATCAAGGAGCCTTAGATGACCAAGCCACCGACAACACCCCTGACAGCATTGGAACGCGAATTACTCGCATCCGTCGAACGGTTGGTGACGGCCTGCGAGAGCTCAGCCAAGGAATTGCACGCCTTGGAGAAACGCTCAACCAGCAGGATCGAAAGCAAGGTGAATGGCTTGGCGCATTGCGTGGCGCTATTGATGAAATCACATCTCACGTCCGTCACCATATTGGCCGACTTGCTGCGCGAGGAACAGAACTACGAGACGCTTCAGGCGGGATTAGAGACCAGCTGGAAACTAGCGAAAGACGCCGAGAAGCGGCTGAACGAGAGCTAGACGTGCGGGGCATGGGCAATAGGCTCAGACACTAGATGCTATAGAGAGGTTGATGTGATTTTCCCTCCGGCCGTTTGCTTTGACGTACTTATACGGGTGGACTTGGATCTAAGTGGAGCGCCCGCGCAGAGTAACTTCAGATCACCGAGTGCCAAGCATTTGACACATTTACTTGTCAGGTTAGTGTTGCCTTGGCGAGTTTATCAAGGTAGATGCCCGCCACCATGACTATGCGTTTGGTCCTTTTAGCCTGGCCGGGTTTTTAGGACGGGTATGAGCGGCAATGGGAAATCACAGACTCCCACCGCCCATACCGAAACCTGTAATAAGCGCGAACGCTAACCGGTTTGGGCCATGAGCACTTTGGCATGAGGCACCTCCTTGTGTTGAAGCGCAAAGACGGGCTTTACTCCCCGACGACACACCGCGCGTCATCGCCTTCGATGCATGCGGAGGTTGTTACAAGGTGGTGACGGGCACCTAATCTGGAATCACCACGATTTCGTGTCGTGGTCAAGCTGCACCTAGGAAAAGTTCGGCTTGATAACCACTTGTAGAGGTGTGAAAAGCACTCTGATGAAGCTTGCCGTTGCGAATTTTTTTCTTTGTGTTTTCACATTTTGCTGCAACAGTGAGGCAAGAAGCGGGAGAGATCGATGGACATTCCAGTGGAGTTGAAGGACTTTCTGAGCACTGTTTTAAAAGAGAAATTTCCGGAAGAGATGATTTCTGAGATTTCTCTGGACGACGTGACAGTGGATCAAGAGGCCGGCGAAATTCGGATCACCTTGACTGTCAGCACCCAAATTGCGCCAGAAGATTTTGCCGATGAGTACTTTGGTCTCACTCATTTGATGCAACGTAAATTCAAAGATCGGTCTGCGGCTCTGAGCAGCTTCTTCCCGATCATCACGCCTGTTTTTGGCCAAGGAGCTCATGCCTGATACGTCTCTCGCTGACGCCTATTTGGAAACCTCGAAGGCACTTGTTGAAAATAATGGTGGCAATCCGAGCCAGGCGGATATTCGGAAAGCTATCAGTTGCGCCTACTCTGCGGTTTTCCATGCACTTGCTTGCGAAGCCGCCGACATGCTTGTTGGGAAGCCGGTAGAGGGTCGTTCTAACAAGGCTTGGGTTGAGGTTTATAGAGGCTTAGGCCACGGAACTTGCCAAGACGCTTGTCGAAAGTCCAAAAATATCGATTTCCCGGATGGGATAGCGAACTTTGCAGGTGCGTTTGTTCAGCTTCAGGATGCAAGAAAAAGAGCTGACTACGATCCGATTGCGAGGCCAAGTTCTGAGATCGCTAGATTTTGCGGAAGGTTAGCGCGAAATGCGATCGATGCTCTAAGAAGTGTGCCTGACTATGATAAAACTGCATTTGCTACATATGTTTTGATCACTACTCCGGGAGCAAATCACGCGCGCGACATCCATAAAAAAGGTAGTGAACGCGGTTTGGAAGGAATTTTTGAAGCAGGGCCAAAGAAGTAGTCTCTTCTGCATTTTTTCGATTTATTATTGAATACCTGTTCCGTGATCTCCGCGATTGGCAAGCGGTGATAGCTTGCCTCAATTGCTCTTTGGAGTGCAGAAGCGAGTGGTATCCCAGTCTGTCGAAGCGCTAAGGTAGCGAACACTCACCGTATGCTGATTGTACAAATGAACGGAGTCAGCTGCTTGACGAAATCGACCGAAGCTAATATCAAAACTTTGGCCTTCACGCAGGCCGGTGTGCCCGCCATGCAAAGCTAAGCAGCGTATTCAGCTTTGAATTGACACACTGCGCAAGTGGCGCGGGATGATTAGCAGCGGGCACCTAGTCAGATCCTTTTGGAGATGACACATGACAGACTATCAGATGAAAAAGATTAGAACCTTGGGCAAGCGGTATGCGCGTGCGACTGCAATGGCACACACTGACGCTTTGAACCTCCTGGCCATGGAGTTTGGCTTCGCTCACTGGAAAGCTCTTACGGATGAGGTGAAGGAAGGTTGGCAGCCGAGTGAAGAAGCGCTCGCTCAGGTCGAAGAATTCGTGCGCAAAGCAGGTGCCATACCGGATGCAAGAAATGACGCCTCGCACTTCCACGAACCAGAACCGGAAAACGGAGAGCTTTGCGGTCATCAATTTCAGATTGGAAGCTCGCTCGGGGATGTTTTCGTCTCGGGGAACGGATGGGATTTGCGCATTCCAGAAGCTCCCTTCAAAGCACCTATTGTTGAAATTGATGAACGCTACGCAGAAACCAGCCCAGTCAAAGATCCAAGCTTTCTGGCCAAACTTATTGAGCTCGCACAAGAGCGCAGTAAACGGATCCGCGCGCAGATGGCAGTCGATTGGCCGCGTCGGTCGACAAAAGCAGATCTCGACGGCGTAGCAAGACATCCACTGCGAGGGGGAGAAGCCTCAACCTGGTACTGTCACAGCTGTGATGCACAAATTGCTGGTTCACAATTGGCTGAGAACTATTGGCATTGCCCCAACTGCGGCACGCACCCTCTCAACATCCACGCTGAGCCGTTTGATGATCAGCTTCCTAGTAAGCCAGTGCAGACGCCAGTTGCGGCGCAACGAGAGAAGCCGGAGGTACGGATTGTGGAACCTAGGCTTACTCTGCACTTGAACGAGGAAACCGTCTCGACATTGATCCGGTGTGCTTTGCTCGAGGATGCGGCATCAGTCAACGAACGGCTAGGCGCAATGCGAGCAGAAATCAGCCTCTTAGACGGAGAAGAGGTTTTGATCACATTTGACGAGATGTGGCCTGAAAACAAGGAGCCAACTTCAGCATTGGCGGTCGCAGAAAAGCTGGGGCTTGAAGTTGAGCAAGAGGTTTCGTTTTCAACGGGGCCATTTGCTTGGCCGGACTTGGGACACATGACTTCAGGCACCGCAGATTTTACCGAAGCACTGCTGAAGGCTTATGAAAGCCGCGGTGTGATCAAGCGGTGATGCTTTAACGATCCTCAAGTTGGGTGGTCGGGTACGCAAGCCTGACCATCCGTTTCTCACGCCGAAGCCGCGGTGTGCCGCACCTTATTTCATGAGCGCGCATACTATCCGGTCTCAGCTGTATCCAGCAGTCTCAGCTGCCGTTCGAAAATCGATGCGGTGGCAGTCAGGTCAATGGTTCTAAATGAAATTTCATGTCCTTGGACCATCATCATTTCATTTACATAACCTCCCGTCTGCGGGTGGAGCAGAATACCTTTGGCTGACAGGCTAGGGGCATCAGATTCTTGCTCTTGGGTTCGGAGGTAGGAATACATCTGGTAGAGATACCCGCTCCGCAAGACCTCACTTCGATAGTTTGAAGAGGTCAAAATTTTCGTGAACTTCGTATCGATGACCACACGGCGTCCCGATTGGGCATGGTTCAATTCGATGTCTGTCTGCATGCCAGGAAGGATCCCATACAGGCCTGAACTCGCGTCAGAAACCGGCCAGGAAATGCGGCGACCCTGCGCAATGTGCCACCCCTTGGGCTCCAATTGAATTCGACAAGCGTTGCCGACTGCGCGTTCGAAAAGTCGCCGGATTAGGTGCTCGGTTGTTTCATCGCCAGGTTGCAGGGCGTTGCCTTCGATTTTCGTTGGAATGCTACCGTCAAACACCATGCGTGCGAGCGCGACCATCATTCGATCTGCGCTCTCGTTCCGTCCGATCTGATCCGTTGCCAATTGAGCCCGCGAAGGTCGCATACCGGACACACCAAGGCGGGCAAAATCGGCAGCAAGTTTACGACATCGATGGGCCGTTTCGATGTTATCCACCCTAGCTGCGAGGCGCTCAAGCGCAGTACGCACCAATCTGTTCCGAGGCGTATCCATAACATGTTCTTCGAAGCGGCAGGCGACTTGTCCACGATCCATAAGCTGAGCAGTTTCAGTCGCCAGCATATCGATGCGACCGCGAACCCGTTGGAGCACTGCCGATTTAGAGCGATACCCTCTGCTTAGGTTCTTTCGCATTCTATCTTCGACCACATGCACCAGAAGCCGCCCGATGAGGTCAGGGAGGTCCCTGGCGTCCTCAACATCCCGCTCGTATTTGTCACGAAACTGGACGAGATCCGCGGCGTATAAGAACAAGATCCAAATGTTTCGGACGGGGATTGGCTTGGACATCACAACCCATTGCGCAAACGCGCCATTGCCTCAGTTGCCCGTTCTGGCGCGTCGAACCAGTATTCTTCTAACAGTGGCCCAATCTCAGTTTCGATGACATCTTTGAACCAAGTTTTGGCGCCCTCAACGGTTTCGTTTGGGGTCACATATGAATGACCTATCCGAAATTGCGGGCCCAAGGATCTGTCAGATGAAATCTCATCGTTGAGTGCGGTCATTTGGGTCCGGATGAAATCGATCGTTTCCCCGTCGATGCCACGGTCTGAGCACCAGGCAGCCCAAGAGTCGTTTAGAATTGGCTCTAGGGAAACGAATGCAAAACGCCGTCTCAGCGCCAAATCCACAAGCGCCAAAGAACGATCAGCGACGTTCATTGTGCCAATAATGTAGAGGTTGTCAGGCACATGGACGCGTTCGCCAGGTTGTTTGCGATAAGCGAGCTCGATTGCATCTGCTCGACTACGTTTTGTGTTCTCCAGCAGAGTCAGCATTTCACCGAAAACTTGCGCAGGATTGCCACGGTTAATTTCCTCGATGATCAAGACATGGGCAATGTCAGGTTGAGCACGCGCGACTTCGACGGCTTGAAGAAAAATGCCGTCGGTTATGACGAGGCCATTTGAGCTGGGCCGATAACCTCGTACAAAGTCTTCGTAAGACAAAGAGGGATGAAACTGCACCGAGCGCAGTTGCCCTGGGCTCGGGTTTCGTTTCCCGATGAGGGCCTTACCCAATCTCTTGGCAAGCCATGTCTTACCAGTGCCCGGAGCGCCTTGCAGAATGATGTTTTTCTTACTCTCTATGCGAGAGATCATTCCCTGCAATGTGCCACGCGTCATGAAGCCACCGTCTGCAATGATGTCGTCTACACCATAGGGCTCAATTGGCTGCTCATCATCCGCTTCTTCTTGTTCTTCAATCGCAGCGAGCGGCTCAATATCTTCCGCATATTTTTCAGCCCAATAGGGGTGTTTGAGGAAGCGTTCGATGTCCTGGTCTTTGTTCTCAAAGGTGAAGCCAACTAGTTGCCGAGCCATTTCATCGTCTTCGAAACGTGCCCGGGCAACAGTCGTCCGGTATGTGTAAAAGAACCATTCGCGAGGAGGATCTATTTCTTCCCAGGATACTTCGACCGTCTTTCCGTCATCGTGATTGCCGGTGATCGTCCCAATTGCTTTGATCCGCATCGCGCTGACAGCGCGTTCACGGTTGTCGAATGGCACATCATGTTTACGAGTGTATGTTGCCTTTATGGCAATTCGATCGCCTTGTTTCATTTGGCGCACGAGGTGCGAAAATTTGTCGTCGTAGCCGTTCTGCCAAATGCCATTTTCTAGGAAGCGAGGCGTTTGGTCCCCCTCATCCCAAGCCGCGCCCACAAACCAATAGTTCACTCCGTCTGGTACGATTTCGCCTTCAGGTGCCTGGTCCTCGTCCTCGTCGGCCTTGATCTCTGTACGCGCCTCGCGAAAGAGCTGGATTGCGAACTCATCAGTCAGCTCAGCGGTTTGTCCCGCATCGGTCAACGCCCAAACACCGCGTTTCGGTGAATAAAGTAACCCCGCTTTCGTCAGGTAGAATCTGCCCCATGCAACCCGGTTTTCAAACGTGGGGCGGCCATTCTTATTAACCTTTGACATATCTTCGTCTGAGAACTCGTACCTACGTGCGATCTCATCAAAAACTTCTCTCGGCTTCGCCTGACCGCCTAGATCTCTTAGCACTTCGATTAATGGGCCGAAGTAGCTAACAAATTGGGGCACCCCTTCGATTTTCTGTTCAAATAGTCTCACGAGTAGCTCCACCTATCATCTATATGTAAAAGCCCGGAAATCAGTGGGCCATCACTGCTTAAAACAATTCTCTCTGTGCCAGGTTACAAACTCAGTCCTTGGCCGGTTGGCGAGGCGATCCGGCACCAAGATCTTGCCGGATGAGTTGATCATCGATGTCACGGCTTCGATATCGTTGCTCTGGCGGGAAACCAGAATAGTTAGGTCGTCTGCCAACCCAACGAGGCCGCGATCAAACATCCAATGCGCTGTTCCAGACAAGGCGAGCCCGTTGCTGACGATGTCGGGGCCGTCATGCTCTACCGGTCTGATATGAGCGGCTTCCACTTCAGCTCGGCCACCGCCGTTGATGAGACGTAAACCAGTTATTGCGCAGCGCTCGCCATAGGCGCGCAGGACGTTCTTTCGGAAATTACGATCCCGAACCGCGCGATTGGTAAGCTGGTTGACGCGTTCTCGTGCGGGCATGTGTTGGAAAGGTGTTTGTGCGTCCTGAAAACCTGGCATCTGCATCGTGTCGCCCACGCGAGGCAGGATGTCCTCATCCCGTCCAAGACCACGTTCAACTATTCGGGCAAAGTCTTCAGCTGCAAGGGTTCTTACCGCGGCTTGCGCGCGTCCGGATATCTTGCCTTGATCGTTCAGCAATCCTCTTTCGACGATTGAATTCTCGTCCCGGAATGAAACAGGGTCGCCGAAATCAAGATACGTTCCCGGCTCGATCACCGCCAAGAACATGTCCTGCTTCCTAGGATCCGGAATGATCTCCTGGACCTTGGCGACAGCAAAATAGCCTTTGGTCTCTTTGACCTTGCTTGGCTCTAGGTAGACGATCCAATCCCCTTCGCACTGTTGGGCACGCGAGAGGTATTGCTTGGGAAACTGATACCGCTCCGAGGGAATGTCGTCGTAAATCGAGTCGCTGCGATGGATGAAAATACCAAAGGCCATCGGATCACCCGCGTTGGAGGCGTTCCAGTTTTCGATCGGCTGCGCGAAGGGTCAGCACCGCACCTGTCAAAAATGGAAGTGCCAATCCAGCTGCACCGATTGCGAAAATCATGATGGTGGCCAAAACTGAGTATTCTGCGGTCTGTTGTGCCAGTGATAGTCGACCCAAGCCAATCAGGTAGAACACGCTGGTTCCCAGAAAGATCAGGTAAAGCGGCCCAAAGGGTTCAATCACCTCACGGCGAGTGCGCTCCAAGACCGAATGCCGCAACATGTTCCAGCGTTTGCTTGCCTTGTTCACCAGATTACTCCCTTACCAACTCGATCCATGTGTGCACGTCATCATCCGTCACTTCACGACCTTCGACATGCGATTGATACCAACGAGCCACGATGGCCCCGCGCTTTTCGCTTTTGATCTTTATGCCCTCTTCGGTGAGGTGCTGATCCAGTGAGCTTTCGATGTGTTTGAGGGCATCGAAATCATGCCCCGCCCGAATGGATTTGGTGCCCAGAAGTAGCCAGGGTACGTCCACCTCGAACCGCTCACCCATCGCGACCAAGGCTTCTACAGGCATTCCTCGCTGGCCCTTTTCGTAGCTGTGATACGCGCGCGGTGAGACACCGATAGCTTCGGCCATGGCCGCTTGTGAGAAGCCGATTTCATTGCGAGCAATGGTGAGACGAGCACCCATTGCAGCAAAAAGATCAGCAGGTTTCTGCGGCATCTGAATTTTCCAATTGACTACTTCGCCGAAATTCGCGAACTTTGCAAAAAATGACGAACATTTACATTTAATCACATCTGACCACGTCAGAAGGTGCAGAACAAGCGATTCCATGCGTGTCGCCGATTCAACTTAAGCGGACAAGGACGACTGAAATGGCAGAGACCAACTATTCAGACAGCTCTCAGATCTTGGGGCTTGGGAAGACGCCCGCCCAATGGGTCGAAGTCATGGCCGGGATGGGGATCGATATTTCAGAACGCACCTTGCGCGAACGCGCCAATGAGACGGGCGCATTCTATCGCCTTGGGCGGACCATGCTCATCACGCCCGCGCAGATTGATACGATTTTTGAAGGAGGCCAGTCATGCCGCTCCAAATTTACAAGAGGGGCCGTGTCTACTGGGCCAAGGGGTGGATTGAATACAACGGCAGGCCAATCGCCGGCCCATACCGGCGAAGCACTAAGGCATCTACAGAAGAGGGCGCACGGGACTGGATAAACGATGAGACCGAACGTCAGATCCGTCGCTACGTTGTGGGCGACGAACCGAGCAAGACGTTCTCCGATGCAATCATGCTCTACAACGCGTCCCCAAAAGCAGCGAAGCAGTTGATCCCGATTGTCGAAGCAATCGGCGACCTGTCGTTGAGCGCAATTTCCGGTGCTTTACTAAAGAGCCTTGGGCCGAAACTGAAACCCAAAGCGTCGACCGATACCTGGTGGCGTGAAATCGTGACGCCTGCGAGTGCAGTGATCAACAACGCGCATGAGCTCGAGGGAACGCCTCTGATCCGCGTGAAACCCTACGACAAGTTCGAGCGGATCGCTCAGGATAAGCGACGAGGAAAGCTGAGCCGCGTCGAGCGCACACCGGCTGACAAGGAATGGATCGAGGCGTTTTGCCGTGCGGCCGATCCGTACAACGCCGCGCTGGTCCGTTTTATGTTTGAGACGGCTGCGCGAATTGATCAGGCCGTATCATTGGAGCCAGACGATCTAAGGCGACACGAAAACAAAGTTCGGGTAAAGGCCCAGAAGGGACATCCGGAAAGCTGGATCACTGTTTCGCCTCAGATGATGGAAGAGCTGCTCGCGCTTCCACCGAAGCGCCCAAAGAACCGGAAGACCGGCAAGCTGATGAAAGCGCGCATCTTCGGCTATGGCAGCTCGACAGGTTACAACACGCGCTGGAAGACTATCTGCAAGCGCGCGGGCATCCCGTACCTTTCTGCCCACCCCGCAGGACGGCACGGCTTCTTCACTGAGCTGGTTGTACGCCAGGGTGTAGACCCAGTCACTGCAGCCAAGGCTGGCCGCTGGTCTGACCCCAATTTGCCTATGCGGATTTATGCCCACGCAGAGACCGACGAGGCCGACATTAGGGCCCGTTTTCGTACAAACCATGTACAGGACGACGCTGTACAAACACCCAACAGTAAGAAATAACAAAAGGAATAGCGCTATGAACGGTTCCCTCCTAAGGGGCAGGTTGCAGGTTCGAATCCTGCCGGGGTCGCCATACGCGGGTCTGTGCCGGGCGCTAAATCACTCGAATGACATCCTTGCCGACCGAAAGCATATAGCCGCGGCGCGCTATGTTTTTGACCAAAAGCTCGCTGACCATCTGATTTCCCAAAGTATCGCGCAGGCGTTTGATGCGGGTCGCGCCTGCGGCCTCTTCGCAATCGGATGAGGCCCGCCCTGATATTACCCCTTCGATTTCGGCGCCGGTCATCACGTCGTCGTCCATCCGCGCCTCGGCCAGAACGCTCAGGGTTTCCATCGCGGCGGGGGTAAGCTTGAACCCCATGTTATTGAGGTAGACGGTATTTTCCTCGCGGCTGATCAAAAGCGAACTGACCTGAATGCCCGACCGCTCAATTTGCGCCATGCGGCGGTTCATCGTCACCAGCATCACCAAAAATACCAGTGCCGCGACCAAAAGCGCGGCGGCAAAGAGCATCAACACAAAAATCACCATGCGATAGCCTGCGAGCGTGTCGGAAAAGGCGGTGCCCGATTGGGCGAGGATCTCCAACAGCTTGATCTCGGCCTGCGCGGTCAGATCGGTGTTCTCGACAAACAACCGCTCGACCCGCGCGTTGAAGGCATTGGCGCTGGGCAGGGCGGCGAACAGAACCGCCGCTGCCGCGATCAAGGCCATAGCAATCGCCGCGATCCCGCCGTAAACGATGCGGCTGCCGGAGCGGCGCGCCTCAGAAGCGGAGGTAGTATGGTCCGGCATTGGTCTTCCTTTGGTCCAATTGCGTGGCATCGAACACCGACAGGACCTGTAGCAAGGTCCATCCGTTTTGCTTGAGCCGTTTGGCGGCCTCTTCGGTCGCGTCGGATTTGGTGCAGGCCCCGTTCAGGGCCAGCACGCCATAGTGCAGCTTTAGGGGCGCGTCTTGCTTGGCCTTATAATCGGCATAGCAATCGGCGGCCCGTGCGGCGGGGGCGATTGGCAGCGCAAGACCAAGAGCGAGGCCAAGCACCATCGCCGCGCGCAGGGCGCCTTGGCGCAGGGGGGTGAAAATATGTGTCATCATGGGCTGCACTCTGCGCGCCGCCGCACGGTTATTCAATATCCATGCCGCGCGCCGCCCGCGAAAACGGGCTGCTATCGGATAACCATGCCGCGTTATTGCCTGTCTTTGCCGCCGCGCGCCATCGTTTGAGCATCACCGCCGTCTTGCCTGATCCAACGGGCGCCTCGGCACTTTGGTTCAAGCGCAGATGCGCGCAACACGAAAGGACAACCCTATGTCCCGCAAGTTTATTTCCGGCATTCTCGCCGCTTCGATTGCCATCTCGACCCTGTCGGCGGTTCCGGCCCGCGCCGACGAGCGTGACGCCATGCGCGCCGTGGCGGGGATCACCGCTCTGTTTATCCTCGGCAAAGCCATCGAGAACAGCCGCCGTGACCGCGAAACCGTGACGCGTCAAACCGGACCTTCGCGCGAAGAGATCATGCGCCGCCACCGCGAAGAGGAGCGCGCCCGTGCTCGCGAACGTGAGCGTGAAGAAGAGCGCGCGCGCCGCGAGCGTGAGCGCGGCTATGGACATGGGAGAGGCAATTACGGTGGTCGCCATGATGACAGACCCCACAAGATTATCCCGCGCCCCTTGCCGCCCGTGGTGATGGGAAACCTCTTGCCGCGCGAATGCCGCGTGTCCTTGCCGACCAATCGCGGCACGCTCAACGGGTTTGGCGCGCGCTGCCTCGAGCGCAATTTCCGCCACGCCTCGCGTTTGCCGCAAACCTGCATCACCCGTGTCGAGCGCAGCCGAGGGCCGGATCGTTTGATCTATGGCGAGCGCTGCCTCAATGCACGCGGCTACCGGATCGCCCGCCGTTGAGCAGAGCGGCGCCATAGGCCGCAGGCGGGTGGAGAGGGGGCTTTGGACATGGGCCCCCTCTCTTTTTATGCGTGCCCTCTTGCCATGCATTGCGCCCTGCGCTTTGACGGGGATATGAGCACAGCACAAAAAACAGCCCCCGATTACAGCCATGAGACCGCCGCACATCAGCGCGGGTATCGCATTGTCGCCGGTGTGGACGAGGTCGGGCGCGGCCCATTGGCCGGTCCGGTCAGCGCCGCCGCCGTGATCCTCAACCCCGATGATATTCCCGAAGGGCTCAACGATTCCAAAAAGCTATCGGCCAAACGGCGCGAAGCGCTCTTTGCGCAAATCATGGAGCGGGCCGAGGTCAGCATCGCGCATGCTTCGGTCGAGGAGATCGACGAGTTGAACATCCTGCGCGCCTCGCATCTGGCGATGGAGCGCGCGGTTGCCGGATTGTCGCGCCGTCCCGACCAACTGTTGATCGACGGCAATATGATCCCGCGCGGCCTCGCGGCGCAGGGCTATTCAAGCGAGGCGATCATCAAGGGCGATGCGCGCTCTGTGTCGATTTCGGCGGCCTCGATTATGGCCAAAATAAGGCGCGACCACATCATGTGGGATTTGGCGCAACAGTTCCCTGGTTATGGATGGGACACCAACGCCGGATACCCGTCAAAAAGCCACAGGTTGGCGCTCGAAAATCTAGGGGTGACCCCACACCATAGACGTTCGTTCAAGCCCGTCCACAATATGTTGTATCAACACAAAAAACTAAGTGATTGATTCAAAAAAGAATTTGACCGCGAATCGTCTTTGACTCATCCTGACCTCAACCAAAGAGCGCAACCAATTGCGCCGGGACCAGAGGCAGAAATGAAGACTATGACCCAAGCAAAGAGTGCATCCGCGCTCCCTCTCAACACGATTCTTGATGGCGATTGCATCGAGGTGATGAATTCCCTGCCGGAGAATTCAATCGATCTCATCTTCGCTGATCCCCCCTATAATCTACAGCTCAAAGGCGACCTTCACCGCCCTGACAATTCGCGTGTGGATGCGGTGGATGACCATTGGGATCAATTCTCGTCTTTTGCTGCCTATGACAAATTTACCCGCGACTGGCTCAAGGCTGCGCGGCGTATCCTCAAGCCGAATGGCGCGATCTGGGTGATTGGCTCTTATCACAATATCTTCCGCGTAGGCGCCGCCTTGCAGGACGCTGGATATTGGATCCTCAATGATGTCGTGTGGCGCAAATCCAACCCGATGCCGAATTTCCGCGGCAAGCGGTTCACCAATGCGCATGAGACGATGATCTGGGCCTCCAAACAGGAGGGCGGCAAATACACCTTCAATTACGAGGCGCTGAAATCGCTCAACGAGGGTATTCAGATGCGTTCGGATTGGGTTTTGCCGATTTGTAACGGCGGCGAGCGGATCAAGGATGAGAACGGCGAAAAGGCTCATCCCACGCAAAAGCCCGAAAGCCTGTTGCACCGCGTTCTGGTCGGGTCGACCAACCCTGGCGATGTGGTGCTTGACCCGTTCTTTGGCACAGGCACCACGGGTGCGGTGGCGAAAATGCTGGGCCGTGAATTCATCGGGATCGAGCGCGAGCAAGCCTACCGCAAAGTGGCGCAAAAACGCATCGAAAATACCCGCAAATTCGACCGCGAGGCTTTGCAGGTCTCGGCCTCCAAACGTGCCGAACCGCGCGTGCCCTTTGGCCAATTGGTCGAACGCGGCATGCTGCGCCCCGGTGAGGAGTTGTTGTCGATGAATGGCCGTCACAAAGCCAAAGTGCGCGCCGATGGCACGCTGGTCGGCGATGATGTCAAAGGCTCGATCCATCAGGTCGGCGCGAAACTCGAAGGCGCGCCAAGCTGTAACGGCTGGACCTATTGGTGCTTCAAGCGGGACGGTAAAAACGTGCCAATTGACATCCTGCGCCAACAAATCCGCGCCGAAATGGGCTAACCGCCCGCACATTCACACATAGTTTTATCGGAGTTGTTCTTGGGAACACCGCCGGTGCTTGCGGCCTTGGCGGCGGCACCTACTTGCCTCGCCTTCATTGGCGGGGCTTTTTTGTTGGGACGCCGAAAGGCGGGTTCATCAAGCCTCGTGACGGCCGATCTTATAGGGCATCCAATCGGTGATGTCGGGGTAATGCTGTTTGCGCCACGCACGCACGCGCGGGTTCATCACGCGCCGCCACAGCGGCGGGAGCATCGCAACAGAGGCCATCAAAGGATATCCAAACGGCAATTGCGGCGCCTCGTCGGCCTCGTAATTTTGCAAAAGCGGGAAACGTCGGTCGGGTTTGTAATGGTGGTCCGAATGGCGCTGAAGATTGATCAGCAGCCAATTCGACGCCCGATGCGCCGCATTCCACGAATGATGCGGTTTGACGTGCTCAAACTTGCCGCCCCCCAGATACCGACGGGTTAACCCGTAATGTTCGACATAGTTGGTCAGCTCCAATTGCCAGACCGCCGACAACGCTTGCCATAAGAAGAGCGCAAGGCCGAGCCACCCGCCAAGCAGCACCGCCAATCCGAGCATAAGGACTTGCAAAAGCGCATAGCGCCAGAACGGGTTTTTGCGGCTGAACACCCCCGCGCCGCGCCGCGCCAACATCGAAGTTTCTGCCTCCCACGCCGAGCGCGGGCAGTCGCGTAGAACGCGGAAAAAGAAACGGTGAAACCCCTCGTTGTAGCGTGCGGTCACCGCATCGCGCGGGGTGGCCACATGCAGATGGTGGACCAGCAAATGTTCGGAGCGGAAATGTGAATAGAGCACCATCGACAAAAGCAGATCGCCCAGCCAACGCTCCAGATTGTTTTTCTGGTGCAAAAGCTCGTGGCTATAGACGATCCCGATCGAGCCGGAAATCACCCCGACGCCAAAGAACAAAACTCCCATTTCGAGCGCGCTCAATTGGTCGGTGTGGGCAACGTAATAGATGAGCCCGAACACCGTCACAAATTGCACGGGAAACCAGATCATCGTAATGGCGCGATACCAAAACAGGTCTTCGGTCTCGGTTTGCGGATCGGCGTTTTCAAGGTTCAAACCCGTCAGCGCGTCGAGCAGCGTAAACAGCCACCACCCCGACGCGGGCAAAAGCAACACCGTCCACCCGCCCTGCGTCGCGCCGATCCACGCCATGGGCACCAATCCCAGCGAGAGCCAGAACGGCGCGGCATTGCGAAATCGGCGAAGGGCAGAGGCGGGGATCATCAGGTCCTATCCATTTCGGTCACTCAAGCGGCCAAGCGAAAGTCTATCGGCAAAGGCGCCTTGCGCAAGATCAAATGCCTTGCGCATCACCGTGGGCAGGTCCGAGGGGCGAAAGTCATGCGCCGCGACAAACTCCCCCTGTTCGGGGGCGGCGTCCATCGGCAAATCGGCGACCTGCACCGCGAGGCGCAGGTGAAAATGCGTAAATGTGTGGCGCGCCTCTTCGGGCAGGGCGCGCCAGTCGGCCTGCGCGGGCGGGGCTTGGGCGAAGATCTCGCCCCATGGCGCACCGGGCCAGCCGAGCATTCCCCCCAAAAGCCCCGTGTCGGGGCGGCGCTCCAGCAGATAGGCGCCATCCGCGCGCCGCCCGATATAGGCCACGCCAAGCCGCACGGGCTTGGGCTTTTTGGGGGTCTTCTTGGGAAGCTGCGCCGCGGAGCCCGCCTTGCGCGCCGCGCAAGGATCGCGCCACGGGCAAATGCCACAAGCGGGCGATTTCGGCGTGCAGATCGTCGCGCCCAAATCCATCACAGCTTGGGCGTAATCGCCGCAGCGCTGCGGCGGGGTGAGCGCCGCCGCGCGCGCCATCAATTCGGGCTTTGCGGCGGGGAGCGGCTTGTGAATATCGTAAAGCCGCGCCATCACCCTTTCGACATTGCCGTCCAGAACCGTCTGCTGCGCGTCAAAGGCAATCGCGGAAATCGCGGCGGCGGTATATGGCCCGATGCCCGGCAGTTTGAGCAAGGCGGCATGATCATCAGGGAACTGCCCGCCGTGATCCGCCGTCACCACACGGGCGCATTTGAGCAGGTTGCGCGCACGGGCGTAATAGCCAAGCCCCGCCCATTCGCCCATGACCTCGCCATCCTCGGCGGCGGCCAGATCCTCGATGCGGGGCCATCGGGCTGTAAAGCGGGTGAAATAATCCTTTACCGCCGCTACAGTGGTTTGTTGCAGCATGACTTCGGACAGCCAGATGCGGTAGGGGTCGGGCCGCTGCCCCCCCCGCAAGGAGGCAGGCGGGATGCGCCATGGCAAATCTCGCGCGTGCACGTCATACCACGCCAGCAGCGCATCGCTCATATCGGCCGGTTTGGGGCTGCTCTTTACCATGTCACGCAATCTTTATGCCTCTAAAGCGTTTCGGGGCTGTTTTGCCGCTCGCAAGCCACTAGAATAGCTTAAACACCTAGGATTCAAGTCATGGCCGCAGGGCGCAAACCCACCACGCGAGGTTTTAAACAGACCTCCAGCCTTTTGCAGGAGCGTATCCGCAAAGCAGGCGAGAGCCGTGGGTTTGCGGTGACGCGCCTTTTGACCCATTGGCCCGAAATCGTCGGCGAAGATATCGCCGCCATCGCGCGGCCCGTTGATGTGAAGTATGGCCGCCAAGGTTTCGGCGCAACGCTCAGTCTTTTGACCACCGGCCCCCATGCGCCGATGCTGGAGATGCAAAAAGAGCAAATTCGCGCCAAGGTGAACAGCGTTTATGGCTATAACGCCATCTCGCGCCTGCGCATCACGCAAACTGCGCCGACGGGGTTTTCCGAAGGGCAGGCAGAATTTACCTACCGACCCAAATCCACGTCAAAACCGGAGCCGAAACCCGAAGTTGTCGCGCAAGCGCAAAGCCTTGCCGCGCCGGTCGGGGATGACAAACTACGCTTGGCGCTTGAAGCGCTGGGCCGGAATATTCTATCCAAGACGAAACGCTAGAAAGGGTTTCTTGATGAACCGAAGAACGATGATGATCGGCGCCGCCAGTGCGGCTATTGTGGCAGGGCTTGGCGGCTGGATCGGCCTGAACGGGCGCGGGGCGGGCACACCGCCGAACCCGCTTGGCGCGGCCAATGCCGCCGATGACGGCGCGCAAATCGACACCTCCGGCATTCAGGAAATGACCCTCGGCGATCCGGATGCACCCGTGACGGTGATCGAATACGCCAGCTTTACCTGCCCGCATTGCGCCAATTTCCACAAGTCGGTGTTCAAGCAATTCAAGGCCGAATATGTCGATACTGGCAAGGTTCATTTCATCTACCGTGATGTCTATTTCGACCGCTTCGGGCTTTGGGCGGCGATGGTGGCGCGTTGCGGCGACGGGATGCGTTTCTTTGGCATTGCCGATCTGCTTTACGAGCAGCAAAAAGATTGGGTCGGCGGCGGCGATCCGGTGACGATCGCCAATGCCTTACGCAAAATCGGCGTGATTGCCGGATTGGACGAGGCGACGGTGACGCAATGCCTCGAAGATGGCGACAAGGCGCAGGCATTGGTGACATGGTACCAAAAGAACGGCGAGGCCGATGACATCACCGGTACTCCGACCCTGATTGTGGATGGCGAAAAGCAATCGGACCTGAGCTTTGATGCGCTCAAGACCTTGATCGACGGGAAGTTGGAAGGCTGATGAGCGGCGCAAAACCGGCCCCATTGGCGGGGGTCAAAGTCATCGAACTGGCCCGCATTCTGGCGGGCCCTTGGGCGGGGCAGACCCTTGCCGATCTGGGCGCCGAGGTCATCAAGATCGAAGCGCCGCAAGGGGATGACACGCGCCGCTGGGGGCCGCCCTTTGTCGAGCGCGAGGGCGACAAAAGCGCCTCATATTTCCATTCGTGCAATCGCGGCAAATCCAGCATCACGATCGATATCGCAACCCCCGAGGGCCAAGCGCAGATGCGCGAATTGGTCAAGGATGCCGATATCTTGATCGAGAATTTCAAGGTCGGCGGATTGGCGAAATACGGGCTGGATTACGACAGTTTGAGCGCCGTGAACCCTGCGCTGATCTATTGCTCGATCACCGGCTTCGGGCAGACGGGCCCCTACGCCCACCGCGCGGGGTATGATTACATCATCCAAGGCATGTCGGGGCTGATGTCGATCACCGGCGAGCCGGACGGCGCGCCTCAGCGTGCGGGCGTGGCGGTGACTGATCTGTTTACCGGTATCTACTCGGCCACGGCGATTTTGGCGGCGTTGCATCAACGCGGCGCGAGCGGGCAGGGGCAGCATATCGATATGTCCCTGTTCGATACGGCGGTATCGGTGACCGCCAATCAGGCGATGAATTACCTGACCACCGGAACGCCGCCAGGGCGGACCGGAAACTACCACCCCAATCTGACGCCCTATCAAACCTTCGAAGTCAAAGACGGGCATATCATCATCGCCACGGGAAATGATCCGCAATACCAACGGCTGTGCCGCCTGCTGGGCTTGGGCGAGATGGCCGAAGCGCCTGAATTTTTGACCAATCAGGACCGCATCGCCAACCGCGAAGAGATGACGCGCCGTTTGGCCGAGGCTTGCATGGGCTTTACCCGCAGCGAGTTGCTCGCGGCCTGCGAGGCCGAAGGCGTGCCTGCGGGGCCGATCAACCGGATGGATGATGTGTTTGCCGACCCGCATGTGAAGGCGCGCGCAATGCAGATCGAATTGGACGGCATCCCTGGCGTGCGCGCACCGTTTCGGTTTTCCGGCGCCGATCTTGCCCTGCACCGGCCCAGCCCGAAGCTTGGCGAAGACAACGGCTGAGCGGCCGCACACTTGCCGCGAGGGTGGGCGATGTGGCGGATTTGGGGAGCCTCCGGCGGAAGTATTTCTGCCAAGAAAAAGCCTTGCGCCCCGCCTCGCCCCGCCCCGTCGCGGGTGTTTAGCGGTTTGGCGCGATGGTCGCCAAAGCCGCGTCCAAAGCCGCGGTGTCGTTGATCTCGAGGCGCACGGGCAGGGTAAGCACCTTTTGGCGGAAGGCATCGGGCAGGCGCACCGCGTCTTTCTCGGTGGTGACCATTTGAGCGCCGAGCAGTTTGGCCTCGCCTTCCAGCCGCGCCATGAGCGCGGGGGTCAGCGGTTGGTGATCGTCCAGCGCCTCAGCGCGCAGCAAGGTTGCGCCAAGGCCGCGCAGGGTCGCAAAGAATTTTTCGGGATGTGCAATACCGGCAAAGGCCAGAACGCCTGTATCGGCCCAATCCATGCCGGTTTCGAGCGGGCGCGCCGCGCCGGTCAGATGGGGGACGGTGATTTGGTCGGACCATGTGCGCGCGAAGGTTGCCTGCGTCTCTTCTGCGCCCAGCGACAGAAGCAAATCGGCGCGGGTGATCCCCTCGCTGACCGGCTCGCGCAGCGGTCCAGCAGGCAGGCAGCGGCCGTTGCCAAAGCCTTTGGCCGCATCGACCACGACAATCGAGAGGTCTTTGTGCAGGCTCGGGTTTTGGAAACCGTCGTCGAGCAAGATGATATCTGCGCCGTCCGCTTGTGCGGTGCGGGCGCCCTCCGCGCGGTCTTTGGCGACCCATGTGGGGGCGAAAGCGGCCAGAAGGAGCGGCTCGTCTCCGGTCTCGCCCGCGCGGTGTTTGAGCGGATCAACGCGGACCGGCCCGTCCAGTGATCCGCCATACCCGCGCGAGACGATATGCGGGGTGTATCCGCGCGCTTGCAGGTATTGCAGCATGAATATCGCGGTCGGGGTTTTGCCGGTGCCGCCTGCATTGATGTTGCCGATACAGATCACCGGCACATCGAGGCGCGCTTCGCTGCCGTTGGCCAGTCTGCGCGCGGTCAGCGCGCCGTAGAGCCAGCCAAGCGGCGCCAAAAGCCGTGCCTGCCATGTCGGGCGCTCGGGGCGCGTATACCAAAACAGCGGCGCGCGCATTATCCGGCCTCCATCAAATCAAGCGTATCTTGGACCAGATCGAGCACTTGGTCGGTCACCTCCGCGCCTTCGGTTGCCACGCTCCACGCGGCCGTCGCCATAGAGGCGGCCTGATCAGGGGCGATCAAGCGGCCGAGCGCGGCGGCCAGCGTATCCGCATCGCGCACGATCCGCGCCGCGCCTTGGGCGGCAAAGCGCGAATAGGCCCCCAGATAGCGGCTGATGTTCGGCCCGTAAAGAACCGCCGAGCCGAGGGCGGCAGGCTCGTATGGATCACGCCCGCCGGCTTGGCCAATTAATGAGCTTGCCATGAAGGTGATCGGCGCAAGGCGATACCAAAGCCCCATTTCGCCGCGCGTATCGGCGAGCAGGATTTGCGTGGTCTCGGTGGGCATTTCTCCGTCGGACCACACCGCAACCCGCCATCCATCGGCACGCAACTGGCGCAGCATTTCGGGCCCGTCTTCTTCGTTATCGGGCACAAGGATGAGCAAGAAGCGCGGCGCATAGCGCGAGGCGCGCCGGTGTGCATTCGCAATGATCGCGAGCTCGCCCATTTGCACCATCGCCGCAAGCCAGACGGGCCGCCCTGCGAGGTCTTGCGCCATCTCTTCGCGCTCGGCCTCGTTGCATTGCAGGGCGGTGCCACCTTGTTGCAGCGGGCCGGTGACCTCGATTTCATCTTCGGGCACGCCAAAACGGCGCAGGCGCTGCGCGGCATTGGCATTGGTGGCGAAATAGGCGCTGAACAGGCCCAAAAGCGCGCGGCTCATATCCGGAAGCCACCGCCATCGCGCCTCCTCAAAACCGCTTTCCTCCGCATCAAGCAGGATCATCGGTATGTCCTCTTCGGCGGCTTGCGTGATCAAAGCGGGGCGCAACTGCCCGCCGGTCCAAAGGCAGATGTCAGGCTGCCAGTGGGACAAAAACTGCTGCACATGGTCGAGGTAGTCGGCGGGCACCGCTTGCCATATCATCGCGCCCCGCAAATGATCCGGCGCGGGCATGTCTTCGGGTGTCGTCAGCAAAAGCGTCAGGTCGGGCCGCTGCAATTTGAGCCGGTGATAGAGCTGGATCACGGCGGCGGCTTTGTCCGGACCGGTCGCATGTGCCCAGATCACCTCTCCGGCTGGGCGCGCGGTGGTGATCGGGTCGGGGCGCTGCGGCGCGCGTGTGGCAAGAGCCAGATAGGCCTTAAGACTGAGCGAGCGCGCCATTGGGGTCGTTAATCGATTACTGCGGTCGGGGAGGCTTCGGAATTTTCATCGTGCAGCCGGTGGATATGGGCCAGAAAATAGCGCATATGGGCATTGTCGACGGTGCGTTGCGCTTCGGATTTCCACGCGTCATAGGCCGAGGCATAATCGGGAAACATTCCGACGATATGGATATCATCGACGTTCTTGAACGTGGTTCCCGAAGGATCGACCAGTTCGCCGCCGAAAACGAGATGGAGCCGTTGTGTCATAGGGAAAATCCTTTTCCGGTCCGTGCGAGCGCAGGGTATCCGACCGCGCGCCAGCGTCAAGGTTGTGATAGGGGTTCTGTTTGCACGACCAAGAATGAATGCGCGGTGAAGATGCGCACTATTAACGCTGCCTCCCGCGTGCGGGCGGCGCGCGGCGACACGCGGGAGAGGACTTTTGGGTAGACCGTTTTTGATCTTGCAATTGAGGCCGGAGATCGAGGCGTCGGACGATGAATTTGCCGCTATCTTGCGCAAACCGGGCCTGCGTGAAGACGAGGTTCTGCGTCTGTGTTTAGACCGCGAAACCCTTCCCGAAACGCTTGATCCGGCGGATTTCGCAGGGGTGATTGTCGGCGGCGGTCCCGGTTGCGTGTCGGATGCGCCGCAAGACAAAACCGAAATCGAGGCCAAGATCGAGGCCGAGGTTCTCTCGCTCATGCCCGAAATCACCGCGCGCGATATTCCGTTTTTGGGCTGTTGCTATGGCATTGGTATTTTGGGCCATCACCTAGGCGGCGAGGTCAGCAAGGCGCGCTATGGCGAGCCGGTGGGCACCGCCGATTGCCGCCTGACCGACGCGGGGCGCGCCGACCCTTTGCTGCGCGGTGTGCCCGACCGGTTTGCGGCCTTTGTCGGCCACAAGGAAGCCGCGCAGGCCCTACCGCCCGATTGTGTGCATCTGGTCGAAGCGCCCAGTTGCCCGATCCAGATGTTTCGCCACAAGCAAAACGTCTATGCCACGCAATTCCACCCCGAAGCCGACGCCGCAGGCTTCGAAACGCGGATCAATATCTACAAACATAAGGGGTATTTTCGCCCCGAAGAGGCGGGGGCCTTGATCGCCATGTGCCGCGCCGCCGATGTCACCGCGCCCGAGCGTATTTTGCGCAATTTTGTGACGCGGTATCGCGGCTAGGAATACTTCGGCGCGATCTCGCCGCCCTGCGGGCCGTCCTGCGCCAAGGCATCAATCAAGGCGCCGTGAATGTTCGGCCCTGCAGAGACCACGCCGTTGAGCAATGGCCGCGCATTGTTAAAGATCAGCGGCGCGCCGGTGCGATCGGAGGTGCGCGCCCCCGCTTCGCGGCCAATCAGGTCGCCCGCCGCGATATCCCATTCCCAACTGCCGCGCAGGGCGAGCATGGCGTCAAACCGCCCCTGTGCTACAAGGCTCATGCGAAAGGCCAGAGACGGCCGGTAATGGCGGCTCAAATCCGGCACCCCGTCGCGCCAGTTGCTGCCGTCATAGCTGGGCTTGGCCGCTAGAACCCGCGCACCGGACAGATCGCGCCGCGCCGAGGCTGTCAAAGCTTCGCCATTCAATGTTGCGCCTTGACCCTTGGCGGCCAGATACATCCGGTCGAGCACAGGCAAATAGACAGCGGCCGCAATGACTTCGCCGCGCTCGGCAATCGCCAGAGCATGCGCCCAAGTGTCGTCGCCCTTCATAAAACTGCGCGTGCCGTCGATGGGGTCGATGATGAACACCCGCTCGGCGGCAAGGCGGTCCTCGTCGTCTTCGCATTCTTCGGACAGCCAACCGTAATCTTGCCGCGCCGCGCGCAAATCTGATTTCAGCATCTCGTTGACCGCCAGATCGGCCTCGGTCACCGGCCCTGCGCCGTCCGGTTTGTCCCACGACTGCGCCGCCCCGCCCGCATAGCGCAGCGCGATCTCGCCAGCCGCGCGGGCGGCGTTTTCCAAAAGGCTGAGGTCAGTCTCCGGCAAGGGTCATTCCTTCGACCAAGAGCGAGGGCACCACCGTCGACAGATACCCGCGCGCATCATTGGCGGGGATCATGCCGCGCAGCATGTCGCGCAGATTTCCCGCGATGGTGCATTCATTGACCGGATAGGCGATTTCGCCATTCTCGATCCAAAACCCTGCCGCGCCGCGCGAATAATCGCCCGTGTTGGGATTGATCGTCGCGCCGATCATCGAGGTGACCAAAAGGCCCGTGCCCATATCGCGGATCAAATCCGCGCGGCTGGCCTCGCCCTGCGTGAGGGCGATATTATAGGTGCCTGGATGCGGCGGGGCGCTCGGCCCGCGCATGGCATTGCCCGTGGGCGTCATGTCCAATTTGCGCGCGGTGGCCAGATCGAGCGTCCATCCCATCAAAACGCCGTCCTTGACCACGGCGCGTTTGGCAGTGGGCAGGCCTTCGGCGTCAAAAGGCCGCGAGGCGCGAATGCCGACGCGGTGCGGGTCCTCGATCACCGACAGGCCGCTCGGCAAAACCTGCGTGCCCAGATCATCGCGCAGCCACGAGGCGCCGCGCGCAATCGCGCTGCCGTTGGCGGCGGACAAAAGATGGCCGATCAGCGAAGAGGAAATCCGCTCGTCATAGAGCACGGGAAAGCTGCCGGTGGGCGGGCGGCGCGCGCCGATGCGCTCCAAGGCGCGGGCGGCAGCCTTTTCGCCGATGTCCTGCGCCGAGCGCAGTTGGGACGCAAAAATCCGGCTGTCGCCATCGCTGTCGCGCTCCATGCCGGTGCCGGTGCCCGCAATCGCCACGCCGTAAAGGTGGCGTTCGCTGCGCGTGTAGCCGCCCGAAAATCCGTTGCTGGCGGCGATATGGACCGAGGTGCGGCCATATCCGGCGGCGGCGCTGTCCATCTGCGTGATCCCCTCCACCGCCAAAGCGGCCTGCTCGACGGCGCGCGCATCGGCTTCAAGCTCGGCAGGCGAGGGCTCATCGGCCGGATCGCAAAGCTCAAGCGCCTCGGCGTCCCAATTGCGGGCCAACTGATCGCCGCTGGCCAATCCGATATGCGGGTCTTCGGGGGCCTCTTTGGCCATGGCCACGGCGCGTTCTGCCATGATCTTGAGCGTCGCCTCGGAGCTGTCCGACGAGGACACGCAGGCTTGACGCTGGCCGACGAATACCCGTAGCCCGATATCGGTGCCCTCCGAGCGCTCGGCATGTTCGAGCACCCCCGCCCGCACGTCGATGCTGATGGAATCGCCCGCATAGGCCATGGCATCGGCCTCATCCGCGCCCGCGCGGCGGGCGGCGTCGAGCAAGGCGTGGGCAAGATCGTCAAGGGGCAGGGTCATTGAGGGGTCTCCGCATAAGGCTCAAAGGGAGGTAGACCGCAGGCCGCCCTTATGCAAGGGCAGGGCGGTGGGCATGGCAAGGGCCGCGCAACAGATAACCGCGCGGCCCTTCCAAGGGGTAAAGATCGGGCGAGCGGCCTATTTCAAACGCTGGCCATTGGCCAAAACATGGCCCTGATCGTTGATCTCGATCTTGGATTTGAGCGTATCCGCGCCCTCGCCAGGAACGGCAAACAGCCCCATCATCATCCGCGCGCCCATGGCTTTGTCGGCAGGCAAAACCCCGATGGCGGTCAGATTGTCGAGAAGGCCATTCGCCCCCGTCAGGTTCAGATCAAGTGCGCCTTCGGGTGCGGGCATGCCTGGAAAGCTGGTCATATCGGTCTTGTCAAAGGTGAAATCGCCCTCGCCGGTCAATTCCGCGCCCGCAATATCGAGCCGCAGCGCATTGATCGTCACGCTTTGCGGCTCGCCGACGGGACCGGTAAAGCCCTTCATTGCATCGGGGTCGAAGATATTGGCGAAGAGCTTCACCTTGCTGCTCACATCGACCAAAAGCGTGGCCGGATCACGGGGCAATTTGCCCGTCGGGTCGAACAGGCCCCAAATCATGTCGGACATGGTAAAGTCAGACATGTTGATCATGATCGCCGCATCGCGGGCCTCGTCAGACGGCGTCGTGGGCATCACGAGCTTGAAGCCACCTTCGGCAAAGCTGATATCGATCGGCATCGGGAAG
This sequence comes from Litorivita sp. NS0012-18, assembly GCF_040371945.1. NCBI lineage: Bacteria > Pseudomonadati > Pseudomonadota > Alphaproteobacteria > Rhodobacterales > Paracoccaceae > Litorivita > Litorivita sp. NS0012-18. Next base: position 1,908,341 of record NZ_BAABWS010000001.1, read on the forward strand.
TTCGAGGACAGCATCGAGCTTTGGCCGCCCTTGGCCGTGCCTTCATAGCTCAGGGCTTTTTCGTCCATCGACACGGCAAGCGTGCCGCTTTGCGATTGCGATGTGCTCTCGAAGGTCGCGCCCGAGGCCTCTTTGACCGTCATCTGCGCCGCTCCGTCGAGGTAGGAGAAGACGCCGTCAAAGGCAAAGCCGCTGGCAAGGAGCTTTGACAGGTTCATCACGTCGACCTCTCCGGGATACCGGCCCGTGCCTTCAAAGGTCAAAGATTTGATGCCGCCTTTCGCTGTAAACTGCGCATCCTTGGAGTCCGGAAGGGCGATATCGGCGGTATAGGACAGGCTTTTCGCGCTCACACGCTGGTCGATGGAGCGGCCGGCGCCAATGGTCATCTTCGAGGTGCCTTCAATACCCGACAGCTTTGCCGTGGCCTCGCCAAACTCGACCGGTTTGCCGTCCACGGTAACCGAGTCCAGGCGCAGGTTCACATCATCGGCCGAGTAATCATAGCTCAGCGCGCTGGCATCGCCCGAGGCGATCATTGTGAAACCGTTCATCAGATAGCTGACCGCATAATCGACCGTCTTACCCGGCTCAGTGATCACCGTGCCGGTCATCGGGATGCTATCGGCAAAATCAACCGACACCCGCCCGTCGCCAAGATTGCGCAGCGCGACGTCGCCAAGTTCGATCTTGAACGACCCTGCGCCCTCGGGCAGTTCCATCGCCATCACGGCACCGGACACGGTCAATGTGTCGCCCGATGTGCTTTCGCTGCCGTCAACTGTGTAGCCGAAGTTCTTGAAATACTCCTGCCAGTCGCTCCAGACTTGCTGGGCTGTGACATCGGCAAATGCGGCCGCGGGCGTCATCAATAATGCGAGGGCTGATACGCTGCCCAATTTACGTAGTCCGGTCATATCGACCCCCTTTTCAACAATGTTCTTCTATACTTCGTATCTGGTGGCGGCAGGGTCAAGGGTGCAAGCGTCTGGACCCGAGCCGGTGAGCGGTTTACCACAAGGGAAAAGCAATCGCGAAGGATACACTATGGCAGATCAAATGCCTGATATGGGCGGCAAATCCGTTCTGATCACCGGTGCAAGCCGCGGCATCGGGGCCGAGGCGGCGCGGGTGTTTCACGCTGCAGGTGCCCATGTGGCTCTGGCGGCGCGCAGCACAGCGCAAACCGAAAGTCTGGCCGCAGAGCTGAACGCCAAAGGCGGTGCCAAGGCGCTCGCCATCCCTTGCGATGTGGCCGATTTCGCGCAGGTCGAAGCCGCAGTGAATACTGCCGTGAATGCTTTTGGCGGTCTCGACGTGTTGATTGGCAATGCCGGAATGATAGACCCGATTGACCCGATGGCCGAGGCAGACCCCGACGCATGGAGCCGACTGATCGATGTGAACCTCAAAGGCGTGTTCTACGGGCTGCGCGCCGCCCTGCCTGTCATGGCTGCGGCAGGGAAGGGCACGATCCTGACCGTGTCGTCGGGTGCGGCGCATGGTCCGGTCGCGGGCTGGAGCGCCTATTGCGCCTCCAAGGCAGGAGCGGCGATGCTGACCCGCTCGGCGCATCTGGAATATGGCGGCAGCGGCCTGCGGATCATGGGCCTGTCGCCTGGCACCGTGGCCACCCAGATGCAGCGCGACATCAAGGTCAGCCGTGTCGACAACGGTGTGCGCCGCTTGGAGTGGGACGACCACATTCCCGCCGATTGGCCCGCGCGCGCGCTCTTGTGGATGTGCGGCGCGGCCAGCGACGAATTTTGCGGCGAGGAAATCTCGCTGCGCGTAGAAGACATCCGCGCAAGAGTAGGACTGATATGATTGAACTGGAAAAAGACGGCGGTTTGTGGACGGTCACGATCAACCGCCCCGACAAGGCCAATTCGCTGACCGAGGCGATGCTGACCGAATTGGCGCAGATAGCCGAAAGCGCGGGCGAGGCGCGGGCCTTGATCTTGACCGGACGCGGCAAGGTCTTCTCGGCAGGGGCGGATTTGGAAGCGGCCAAAGCGGGCCTCGCGGTCAGCCCCCTGTGGGAGCGCCTGTCGTCGGCCATTGCGCGGCTTGACGCGATTACGATTGCGGCGCTCAACGGCACGCTCGCGGGCGGCGCGATGGGCATGGCTCTGGCCTGCGACATCCGGATCGCGGTCCCGTCAGCGAAATTCTTCTATCCGGTGATGAAGCTGGGGTTTTTGCCGCAGCCCTCCGATCCGCCGCGTATGGCGGCGCTCATCGGGCCTGCGCGCGCCAAATTGATCCTCATGGGCGGGCAAAAGATCACGGCGCAAGAGGCTTTGGATTTCGGCCTGATCGAGCGGATTATCGAGAGCGAGGCCTTGATGGACGCAGCGCGCGAGATTGCCGAAGACACCATCGCCGCCAAACCCGAGATCGCCCGCGGCATCAAAGCCATGTGCCAATCCTGAGCGGTGGCAGCGCCCGCAAGGGAGGCCGGATGTGCGGCTTTCCCTTGAATAACAGGGCCTGCGCGGGTCATATCGGCGCGGGTAGGTGCCAAATGCACGGGGAATCGCATGAACTCTGACAACGAACTGCTGCAAAAGGCGCTGGGCTACGCCGAGCAGGGCAAAGAACTCGCCCTCTCTTGGTTGCTCAGCCCCGCCGCATGGTCGCAATTCGGCCTCTTGGTCTTGGCCTATCTCGCCGCACTCTTGATCACGCGGCGCGCGCGCCCTGCGGTTTTGCGCCTGCTCACGCCCCCCGAAGACAGCAAACACATCCTGTCCAAGGCGCGCCGCTTTGCCTTGATGTTCGTGCCGCTTTTGCTGCCGCTCGTTGCCTATGTTCTCACCGGCATCGGCGAAAGCGTCACGCGGTCGATCTTCGGGTCCGGCGCGGTGATTGCCTTTGGCAAACGGCTCTTCTTGTTCATGGCCGCGCGGATTTTGGTGCGTGAAATCCTCTCTGACCCCTTCCTCAAGATGCTTGGCAAATTTGTGCTGATCCCCGTGATGGCGCTTTATGCGCTCGGAATTTTGGATCTGGTCACGGCCAAGCTGACGGAAACGATGATCAGCCTTGGCAATATCTCCTTCTCGGTGATGACCTTGGTGCGCGGACTGATTGCCGGCTCGCTGCTGTTTTGGTTCGGGCGTTGGTCGAATGATCAATCCGCAGCCTATATCGGCAAGAACGAAGAACTGCGCCCCGCGACGCGCACCTTGGCGATCAAAACCGCCGAGATCGTGATTTTCGGCGCGGCTTTCTTGCTGCTGATGAATATCATGGGCATCTCGCTCACCTCGCTCGCGGTGATCGGTGGTGCGGTCGGTGTCGGGATCGGGTTTGGTCTGCAACGCATCGCCTCGAATTTCATCTCCGGCGTGATCTTGCTGCTCGAAGGGCAGGCCACGGTGGGCGATTACGTCGAACTGGACGGAGGCGAGGCGGGGACCATCGTCAAAATGACCGCCCGCGCCGCGATCTTGGAAACCTTCGATGGCCGCTGGATCGTGGTGCCGAACGAGGATTTCATCACCACACGGGTGGTCAATTACTCCGACAGCGGCTCTGCCAACCGCTACGAGGCGCCGTTTTCCGTCAGCTACGACACCGATATCAACCTCGTCCCCGAGATCATCGAAAAAGCCGTCGCCGCACATCCCGATGTATTGGGCGCGCCGCAACCACCCGATTGTGAACTGCGCGGTTTTGGCGACAGCGGCATTGATTTCGCAGTGGAATTTTGGGTCAACGGCATCGACGACGGGCAGCATAAATATACCTCTGACGTCCTGTTCCTGATCTGGAATGCGCTCAAAGACAACGGGATCGAGATCCCCTATCCGCACCGCGTTGTTGAAATCAAAGGCGCAGGCACCTTGCCGCAATGAGTGATGCTTTGGTGATTGGCGCAGGGCCTGCGGGTCTTATGGCCGCCGAAGCCATGGCGCGCGCGGGCCTGCGCGTGATCGTCGCCGAGGCCAAACCCTCCATCGGGCGTAAATTTTTGATGGCGGGCAAATCAGGCCTCAATCTGACCAAGGACGAGCCGATCGAGCGCTTCCTTGCCGCCTATGGCACGGCGGCACCGGCGCTTGCGCCCATGCTGCAAGCTTTCGGGCCGGAGCAGGCGGCGCAATTTGCGCGGGGCCTTGGCCAAGAGGTCTTCACCGGATCATCGGGGCGGGTTTTTCCAACGGCGATGAAGGCCTCGCCTTTGCTGCGCGCATGGGCGGCGCGTTTGGGAGATCTCGGCGTTGATATCCGCACCCGCTGGCGCTGGACCGGATGGGAGGATGGGGGTTTCGCCTTTGCCGCGCCCGATGGCCCGATGCAGCTGTCGCCGTCGGTCGCGGTTCTGGCTTGCGGCGGAGCAAGCTGGGCGCGGCTCGGCTCGGACGGCGCGTGGGCCGGTTGGGTGGGCGATGCGGCGCTGGCGCCTTTCAGGCCCGCGAATATGGGATTTGTTGTCGATTGGTCGCCGCATATGGCCGCGCATATGGGCACCGCGGTCAAAGGCGTGGCCCTGCGCGCGGGGGCGGCCCGCTCGCGCGGCGAATTTGTGCTATCCGCGCGCGGCATCGAAGGCGGCGGCATTTATGCGGTCTCATCGGCGATGCGCGAGGGCGCGCCGCTTTTTGTCGATCTATTGCCGGACCTCACCGAGGCCGAAGTCCGCGCGCGGCTTGCGCGCAAACAGGGCAAGGCCAGCCTTGGCGCGCATCTACGCAAACAGCTCAAGTGGCCCCCTGTCAAACAGGCGCTATTGATGGAGTTTGGACGCGCGGGCGGCGCGCTGCCCGATGGTCTGGCACCGCTGATCAAAGCCTTGCCGATCCGCCATAACGGCCCGCGCCCGATGGACGAGGCGATCTCCACTGCGGGCGGTATCGGATTTGAGGGGCTTGATGACACCCTGATGCTGCGCAGCCGCGCGGGCGTTTTCGCCGCCGGTGAAATGCTTGATTGGGAGGCGCCGACGGGGGGCTATCTGCTCACCGCTTCGATGGCGACGGGGCTGTGGGCGGGGCAAAAGGCCGCGCAATACGCCGCCCGTTTGCCCCGCGCTGAGCCGTGATTATCTGGCCGCCGCGCGCTTGAACGCTTCGCGTTCGCGCATCCGTGCACCGTAAGCCAAAAGCGCCTCGTCCTCGACCGCGAATTTGGCATTCGCAGCCCAGTTCAGGCAATGGCCAGCGAGAATATCGGTGATCGTCATCTCGCCCCCCATCACGAAGGGCCCGCCATTTTTGGCAAAGACTTTGGCGAATTTATCGATGTTGCGGGCAAATTCGCGCCGTAGCGCAGGGCGGATTTCCGGCACACGCTCGTCTTCGGGCAAAATAAAGCTGTGCCGCGCCGCCATCCACAAGAGCGCTTCGATATCATCAAGGATCATATGGGTCACCGCGTCTTGCTGGCCGCGCGCGATGGTGCCCGCAGGGGCCGTCAGTGCGCCATGTTTATCCGCCAGATAAGTCAAAATCGCGCTGCTGTCGCGGATGGCCTCATCGCCGTCCAAAAGCACCGGAACCTTGCCCAGAATGCTATGCTTGCGCACTGTCTCGCTATGCGGGCCGTCGTTGATATGGGTGTAGTCTTGGCCCAGTTCCTCGAGCATCCACAACACGCGCAGGCCTCGGTTGCTGGCTTTTCCGATCACGGTATACATTGGTTTCCTCCCTCGTATCCTGACGCAGAGCAGACCCTAGACGGGCTGCGAAATCCAGCCCCCAAAAATTGGCCCGACGTGAGGTCAGATACGCGCGGGGGCCGCCCGTTGCCTTGCGCGCTTAGCGGCGCGCAAGCATCGCCAGCCGGATCAAGGCGCGCTCGACCAAGGCCATTGCGGGCGCGCGCTGCCCCGCCGAACGCAGTTGCAAATCCGTATCGGTGAGAACCTGCAAGGCTTGTTCGAGCTTGATCATGCCCCATCCTTGGGCTTGGCGCACCATCCGGTCGCGGCGCGGGCCAAAGACCGGCGGGCGCATTTTGCCGATCCCGTTGGCCGCGCCCTGCGGATCACAGGACGCGGTATAAAGCGTGCGAAAATGGCGCGTCGCGCTGATGCAAAGCGTCACAGGCTGTAGCCCTTGGCTTTTCAAGCGGCTCATGATCGGCCCGATTTGCGCGGCTTTGCCCTCGGCGACGATGTTGAGCACGTCATCGAGAACCGCCTCCACCGAGACAGGGGCACAAGCGGCAATATCCGCAGCGCACAGCGGGCTGTCATCGCCGATTTTATAGAGTGCCAGCTTCTCCATCGTCTGGCGAAAATCACCTGGATCGAGGCTGCGCGCCAAAGCCGTCAGATCGTTCATGACCTCACCGGAGGGCTGGCCGAGGCCCGATTTCGCGATGATCGCCTCGATCTCGGCACGTCCGGGTGGTTCGTCATAGATCGCGGCGGCATAGGCATTCGGGTGGCTCTCAAAGAACTTGCGAAGCTTTGATGTGGCTTTGAGCGCGCCCGCCGTGATCACCACCTGCGCATCGCCCTCTTGCCAATCGCCGAGCGCGGGCAGGATTTTCGCCGCCAAAGCTTCGGTTGCATCCTCGACAAAGGCCACGCGCGGGCCAGGGAAAAACCCCTGCGCCTTGATCGCATCGTTGAGCTGTGCGGGGTCCTTGCGCAATTCGCCCGCCGGAATACGGGTCAGGCGCATTTCTTCCTCGCCCTGCGGCCCGACGAGCGCGGCAATGACCTCTTGGCGGCGCAGCGCCACGCGCATCGCGTCATTGCCATAGATCAGCAGACCGGTTTTGCGCCCGTCCGGCTTGGCAAAATAGGCAGGTGCGTCGCGGGGGCTTAGTTTCATCGGGCTTTGGGTGCGGCAAAAGTGGGTGCGGCGGCGATCAGTTTTGCGGTGATCATATCGGCAAGGATCGCCATCAACCGCTCGCGCGCATCGCGGCTGGCGGCCAATGTGGCAACCGTGCTGCCAGTGGCCGAATAGCCGGTGAAATTCTCGACCGTTCCGGTGCTCAGAACCGCGCCAGTGGCCAGATCTCGCAAGGCATAGGTGGCCTTGCCGGTGATATTGAACCGCAAGGTGATGTTATCGGCGCGCACCGCCATGCGGGTCTCTTCGGTGCGGATCGCAATCGACAGGCCGAAATCGGCCACGGCGCCGCGACCCAATTTGCTCTCGATCGCTTGGGTGATGAGATAGGCATCGCGGTCCAGAGGATCATCGACCCGCAAGCGGTTTTGCAGCAACGACGCGCCGCCATTTGGCCCGTAGGAGGGCGTAAAGCCGCAGGCCCCAAGGGCCGCCGCTCCGCCAAGTGCCAAAAGGCGCAACGCGCCGCGCCTGTTAGATGACCACATTCACAATCCGCCCGGGGACGACGATAATCTTCTTGGGCTGGGCCCCGTCCAGCGCCTTTTGCACAGCATCATGCGCCAGCGCGATTTTTTCAACCTCGGCTTTGTCCATATCCGCAGGCACGCTGATTTCCGCGCGGCGTTTGCCGTTGATCTGGATCGGCAGGACGACCTCATCGTCCTTGAGCATGGCTTCATCAGCCACGGGCCACGGCGCCGAGGCAACAAGGCCGGTTCCGCCCAAGAGCGCCCAAAGCTCTTCGGCCAGATGCGGCGTCATCGGTGACATCAATTGCGCCAGCGTTTTCGCCGCCGTGCGTTTGGCCGCGCCGCCTGCCTTGGATTTCGCGAGCGTGTTCGTATAGGCGTAAAGCCGCGCGATCGAAGCGTTGAAGCCAAAGCTTTCCACGCCGCCGGTCACGTCATGCACGGCCTTATGCATCTCGCGCAGCAAGGCGTCATCCTCGCCGCTAGCGGGCGTGTCGTCGCCCGCGATCTCGGCGCAGATGCGATAAACGCGGCTGAGGTGTTTGAACGCGGCCTCGGCGCCCGAGGCGGTCCATTCTACGTCGCGTTCGGGCGGGCTGTCGGACAACACGAACCAGCGCGCGGTATCGGCGCCATATTGCGTGACGATGGAATTGGGGTCGACCACGTTGTTTTTCGACTTGGACATTTTGGCCGACGGGACAACCTCGACCTCTGTGCCGTCCTCTTTGAGCACGGTTTTGCCGCCGCTCACCTCGACCTCTTCGGGATAGAAATAAGTGTAGCGGCCGTTTTGCTGTGCCTTGCGGTAGATTGCGTGGGTCACCATGCCTTGGGTGAAAAGCGCGTTGAACGGCTCTTTGGATTTTTCGGGCAGATGGCCGGTGATATGCATCGCGCGGGCGAAGAAACGCGAATAAAGCAGGTGCAAAATCGCATGCTCGATGCCGCCGATATATTGATCGACGTTCATCCAGTAGTCTGCCTCGGCCATATCGGTCGGCGTGGCGGCACGGGGCGAGGTAAAGCGGGCGAAATACCACGAGCTGTCCACAAATGTGTCCATCGTGTCGGTCTCGCGCTTGGCCGCTGCGCCGCATGTCGGGCAGGTGCAATCGCGCCATGTCGGATGGCGGTCCAAGGGGTTGCCGGGCACGTCGAAGGTCACATCATCGGGCAAGGTGACGGGCAGGTTTTCCTTGGCCTCGGGCACCACGCCGCAAGTGTCGCAATGCACCACGGGGATCGGGCAACCCCAATAGCGTTGGCGCGACAGGCCCCAATCGCGCAGGCGGAATTTGGTCACGCCTTGGCCGACGCCATTGGCCTCGCAAAAGGCGATGGCGCTGTCGACACCTGCATCACCGGTTTGCACCGCATCGCCTGCAAAACCGCGCAGGTATTGCACTTTCTCGGATTTCATCGGCACGAAAGCTTCGGTCAGCGGCGCATCGTCGCTGCCCTCGGGGGCAAAGACCGCATTGATCGGCAAGCCGTATTTGGTGGCAAATTCGAAGTCGCGCTGGTCATGGGCGGGGCAGCCGAAAATCGCGCCCGTGCCGTAATCCATCAAGATGAAGTTGGCGATATAGACGGGCAATTCCCACGACGTATCAAACGGGTGGCGCACCGTGAGGCCGGTATCAAAGCCCAACTTCTCGCCGGTCTCGATCGCCTCTTCGGTGGTGCCGCCGCGGCGGCATTCGGCGCAAAATTCCGCGATCTTGGGGTTCTCCGCCTCAAGCTGTTTGGCAAGCGGGTGATCGGGCGAGATGCCGACAAAGCTGGCGCCCATCAACGTATCGGGGCGGGTGGTATAGACCTCTACACGGTCATGGCCCGCGACCTCATCCACCATCGAGAAGGAAAATTGCAGCCCGCGCGATTTGCCGATCCAGTTGGCCTGCATCAATTTCACCTTGGCGGGCCAATCGTCCAGCCTGTCCAGATCGGCCAGAAGCTCCTCGGAATAATCCGAAATTTTAAAGAACCACTGCGTCAACTCGCGCCGCTCGACCAAAGCGCCCGAGCGCCATCCGCGTCCGCCCTCGACCTGCTCATTGGCCAGAACGGTCATATCGACGGGGTCCCAATTGACCACGGCGTTCTTGCGATAGATCAGACCCTTGTCGAGCATGTCGATGAACATCGATTGCTGTTGGCCGTAATATTCGGGATCACAGGTGGCAAACTCGCGGCTCCAGTCAATTGACAGGCCCAGAGGCTTCATTTGCTCGCGCATGTCGGCGATGTTGGAATAGGTCCATTCTTTCGGATGGCCGCCGGAGGCCATCGCGGCGTTTTCGGCGGGCATGCCAAAGGCGTCCCATCCCATCGGGTGCAAGACATTATGCCCCGTCGAGATTTTGTAGCGCGCGATAACATCGCCCATCGTGTAGTTGCGCACATGGCCCATATGGATGCGGCCCGACGGATAGGGGAACATTTCCAGCACGTAATACTTTGGCTTGTCCGCGCTGCGCTGGGCGCGGAAGATATCGGCTTTGTCCCAAGCCTGTTGCCATTTCGCTTCGATCTCGGCGGCGGAATATCGCGACATGAGAGTGTTCAACCTGTCTGTAGAAAATCTGTTGCCAGCGGTGATAGGGCGCGGCGCGGCGCGGGTCTAGGGCCTTGGCGCGAAAAACCGCTTTTACCAAAGGGCGATCCTGTGGCTATAGTTGGCAAAAACAATTGGTAGAGCGGTATGAACATCCTTTTTATCCACCAGAATTTCCCTGGGCAATTTAAGAACCTCGCGCCGGCTTTGGCCAAAGAGGGGCACCGTGTTGTCGCCCTGACCCTGCGCGTCAAAGAGCCGGTGACATGGAAAGGCGTGCGCATCCTACCCTATGAGATCAAGCGCAAGGCAGGACAGAATGTGCACCCGTGGTTGGTGGATATGGACACTAAGGTCACCCGCGCCGAGGCCTGCTATCACGGGGCGATGGCGCTCAAGACTGCCGGATTTACCCCCGACGTGATCATCGCCCATCCCGGATGGGGGGAGTCGCTTTTTTTGCGTGATGTCTGGCCCGAGGCGCGCATTGGTCTCTATTGCGAGCTGTATCACGAGACGGGCTATCCGCATGTGAATTTCGACCCCGAATTTGCCAGCCGCGAAGGCAGCGCCGAGCCGCTGCGCATCCGTATGAAGAACCTCAACAACCTTTTGCACTTTGACCTAGGCGATGCGGGCATCAGCCCCACGGCGTTTCAGGCCGATACATTCCCTCCCGCCTACCGAGATCAGATCACCGTGATCCATGACGGGATCGACACCGATCACGTCAGGCCCGATCCCGATGTGACCTTTGAGGTCGAAGCAGGCCCGACGCTCAGCCGCGAGGATGAGGTGATCACCTTTGTGAACCGCAATCTCGAACCCTATCGCGGCTACCATGTTTTCATGCGCGCGCTGCCTGCGCTGCTCAAAGAGCGGCCCAACGCGCAGGTGCTGATCGTCGGCGGCGACGATGTCAGCTATGGCGCGCGCCCCGCCAAGGGGCAGACGTGGAAGCAGATTTTCATCGACGAGGTGCGCGGTCAGATCCCTGACGAGGATTGGGCGAGGGTGCATTTCTTGGGCCGCATTCCCTATGATAAATTCATCACCTTGTTGCAGGTGGCGCGGGTGCATGTCTATTTGACCTACCCCTTTGTGCTCAGCTGGTCGCTGTTTGAGGCGATGAGCGCCGAGGGCGCGATTGTCGCCTCCTCCACCGCGCCGGTTCTGGAGGCGATCGAGCATGATATGACGGGGCGCTTGGTCGATTTCTTTGATCAAACGGCCTTGGTGCGCGAGGTGTGCGATTTGCTCGAAGATGACGCGGCGCGGGCGCGATTGGGCAAGGCGGCGCGCGCGCATATCGTCGGCAACTACGATCTCAACCGCGCCTGTTTGCCACGCCAGTTAAAATGGGTCAGCGATCTGGCCGCAAAAACGCCGCGCCCGCTCCCGCAATAAATCGGCAGGCTATCGCCCGATGGCCGCAGGCCTGCATGCGAAAAACGCGCAGGCAGGTCCCGCGCGTTTCGAAAATTCCAATAGCAGTGGAGGGCTTTACAGCTTGCCGTCCGCGATGCGCAATTGCCGCGCGCGGGCCAAGATCGCATCTTCCACCGCGCGCTGGGTGCCTGCGGCGACCGGACCGCTGCGCGTTTGCAGCGCAACGTTGAGAGACCGCGCATCAAGCGACGGATCCTTGATGTAGATGGTCGCACGATACGCGCGCCCGCCGCCCGGAGGCGTGCCATATCCGGTCACGATCACACCGGTGAAGGGATCAACCGATTCAATCGGCAGGAAATTCAACGTCTCAAGCGAGGCATTCCACAAATAGCGGTTCACGGCGACTTCGCTGCCGAGGTTCTTTTTGCGAAAGGCGTCCCAAATGGTGGTGCGTCCGGCTTGGGGGTATTCTTCGGGAAGCTCGATGGGCGAATTGTTCTCGCCAATGCGCAGCAAGTTCTTTCCGCTGCCGCCGGAGCCGCCACAGGCGGCCAAGGCCAAAGCCATCGTGAGGGTGAGCGTTGCACGCATCATATATGTAGTGATCATATCCAGTTCCCGATTGCCCGTTCGAAAATCCCGAACGCCGCCCCTTTTTGTCCTACCCAAGGCGCGTTAGCGAGGCAAGGAATTAGTTGCCATATCGTTGTGCGCGCCGCCACTGCCGCATCATATAGAGGTATCGCGCGATATATAAGTGCCGCGGACAGATTTTGGCAAAGCGGCAAAATTGCGCGGCTGCGCAGCGGGCGCGGGGCGAGGGCACAGAACGGACTGTGGCAAAGCTGCACCAATTTCTTTGCATGGACCACGACGGTTTTTGAGAGGCTTGCATTTGCACCCCGAAAAGAGCGAGAGAAGGGCATACCCAAGCCGGATGATCTGGATTGGGGCTTCTTTTAAACCGAGGGAAAAACCATGAAAAAGATTCTCTTCGCAACAACCGCACTCGTTGCGACTGCTGGTGTTGCTTCCGCTGACGTGTCGTTCTCCGGCATTGCAGCCTTCGGCGCATTGAAATCCGCTGGCACTTCGAACTTCGAAATCATCAGCCACGTTGATCTCTATGCAACAGGCACCGCAGAAACCGACACCGGTCTGTCGTTCTCGGCAACTGTTGAAATGGAAAACCTGAACGCCACTGGCGCAGCTAAAGGCGCAGGCGCAATCACCGCCACCGTCATCGGCATGAAAGCTGGCAACGTTTCCGTTCAGTACGGCAACACCGACGGCGCGCTCGACAAAAACACCACCGAAGCTTACCGCGTTTATCCTGGTATCGCCTTCGAAGGTTGGGGCGGTCGTGTAGACAACAAAGACGACGGTTCGATCCTTCGTTTGGACTACGCAATGGACGCACTGCGCGTGTCGTTGTCCTATGCTGACGTAGACGAAGCAGCCGGCATCGGCTTCTCGTACAAAGCTGACCTCGGCGGCACCTCGATCGACGTTGGCCTCGGCTACGAAGACGGCAACCAAGGCGACCTCGCAGCGATCACTTTGGGCGCACAATTCGGTGCCTTCGGTGCACGTTTGGGTTACTGGAACGGTTCGGAAGACAATGCTGACCAAATCGACCTGTCGGTTCAGTACAAAGCTAACGACCTGACCATCTGGGCCGATTACCTGATGAACAAAACCGCAAGCTCCGACAACTACACCATCGGCGCACAGTACTCGCTCGGTGGCGGCGCTTCGGTCTTCGCTCAAGTTGGTACCCGCGACACCGCGGCTGCAATCGAGCAAGACTTCGCTTCGTTCGGCGTGATCTTCGGCTTCTAATTCCAACTCGGAATTACAGTCTAAAGAGAGGGCAGGTCTTCGGACCTGCCCTTTTCTTTTTGTCCGATCTGGTGTTCTTTGCCCGCAAATGCCCCCCACGGATCGGAGCCGCCCCATGTCCCTTGCCGATATCACATCCCGCATCGCCAAAGCCGAAGCCAATGCAGGCCGCGCGGCCCGATCGGTGCAATTGATTGCCGTCTCGAAGGTGCAACCAAACGCCCGCGTGCAAGCGGTTCTCGACGAGGGCCACCGCCTTTTTGGCGAAAACAAGGTGCAAGAAGCCGCAGGCAAATGGCCCGCCTTCCGGCAGGACTATGACAGCACGTTCGTCCACCTGATCGGCCCGCTGCAAACCAATAAGGCGCGGCAGGCCTTTGGTCTTTTCGACGCGATCCATACCCTTGACCGACCAAAACTGGCCAATACCCTCGCGCGGCTCGCGCAAGAGGAAGGCCATTGCCCCGACCTGTTCATCCAAGTGAACACCGGAGAAGAGCCGCAAAAGGCCGGTATTGCCCCGCGCGAGGCCGATGCGTTTGTGGCGCAATGCCGCGCGCTGGACCTTCCGGTCAAAGGCCTCATGTGCATCCCGCCGGTAGAGGAAGAACCCAGCCTGCATTTCGCACTTCTGGCCAAGATTGCTGCACGCAACGGTCTTGAGGGCTTGTCGATGGGGATGAGCGGCGATTTCGAGCGCGCGATTGCCCTCGGCGCGACCCATGTGCGGGTCGGATCGGCGGTCTTTGGCGAGCGTATTCCGCCAGCCTCGGCCTAATCCACGATCACCCGTGTGCCTGGCGCGACCTGCGCCGCAACGCTGCGCAAATCGACGCGCGACAGGGCGATGCAGCCCTCGGTTGGATACCCACGCCGCCGCCATTGGTGGATAAAGATCGCAGAGCCGCGATAGGGTGCGGCAGGCGCATAGTTCCAGTCAAGCACCAGCACCAGATCATAAAGCGGATCAGCGCGGCGCAGCGCCTCGTGGCTGGCCGCATAGGGCGCGCGCACATGGCTGTTATAGTCGGCCTCGCTTGGGGCATCGGACCACAGATCGCGCGGACCGATAGGCAGGGCCCAAGGCGCGGGACGGGTCATGCGGTCAGGGCGATAGAGCAGCGCCTCAACGTGGTGCACCCCGCGCGGCGTCGCCCCGTCACCCTCGCGTTTGTCAGACCGGATGCCGCCTTTGCCAATCGCGCAAGGGTAATAGCGCCCGCCGCACCAAAGCCCGCGCGGGGTCAGGCGCAGATCACCGGCCCGCTGGAGCGTCACAACAAATGCCCCGATTTCGCCGCTTTGGTCGCCAGATAGGCGCGGTTATGCGCGTTCTCGCCGACCTTCAATGGCACACGTTCGGCCACGCTGACCCCCGCTTTTTCCATCATCGCAATCTTGTTTGGATTGTTGGTCAACAGGCGCACGGCCGAAAATCCCATGCTCTTGAGAATCTCCGCCCCGAGCCGAAAATCGCGCTCGTCATCCTCGAACCCGAGGCGGTGGTTGGCCTCGACCGTGTCAAACCCTTGATCTTGCAAGGAATAAGCGCGCATTTTATTGGCCAATCCGATGCCGCGCCCCTCTTGATTAAGGTAAAGCAAAACGCCTGCACCCTCGGCGCCCATCTGCGCCAAAGCGCCGCGCAGTTGCGGGCCGCAATCGCATTTGAGCGACCCCATCAGATCGCCGGTGAAACAGGCCGAATGCAGCCGCGCCAAAACCGGCGTGTCCCGCGGCGGGTGGCCGATCTCGATGGCGTAATGCTCCTCGCCGCCATCTTCGGGGCGAAACACATGCAATCGCCCCGCCTCGGAGGCCTCCATCGGCAGACGCGCCGATACGACCGGATGCAACTGCGAGGTTGCCGCAAGGATCGGCGCGGCGCGCGGGGCGTCGATGCGGGTGAGGTGGTGATCGGCGGCGAATTGCGCGCCGTTCGCCAGATCCAACACCACGGCGGCGGGCAATATGCGCGCGGTTTTTGCCAATGTGATCGCCATGCGGTGCAACGAGACATCGCCGCCGCGCGCGCAGCGGAACGGGCCTTTCATCGGCGTATTGAGATCATCCGCCGGATCAGCCACCCCGCGCACCCATGTCAGCCGCGCGTCGGGCGGCAGCAACACGCGCGCCGTATCGCCGTCATAGGCCATGGCCTTGAGGGTCTCGGCCCGCCGCGAAGTGATCGCCAGAACCGGCGCACCGCCAAGGGCGCGCAAATCCGCCAGCCGCTGTGCATCCAATGTCTCGGCTGCCAGAACCAAAATCGAATGCCCCGCCCCGCACAGCACAACAGGCACCCCCATACGCAAATCTGCGCGGGCGCGGGCCAGAGTTTCGGTAATGTCGGGCGCAAAGCTCATTGCAGATCCTTCACGGATTGGGTCAACCTATCCCCTTCATGTAACCCCTGACGACATATATTGAAACAATGACGGCGGGTTTTACACGAGGCCGTGAGCGCAGTGCCACAAATCTTGCCGTGGCACCATGGCCGCCTCACATGTTGTCGCAAGAACGTGAAAAGGAGGCCCGTCATGGGACAACTCAAGAAAATTCTTCTGGTCGACGATGATGACGACTTGCGCGAAGCGCTTGGCGAGCAATTGGTGATGACCGAAGATTTCGACGTCTTCGAGGCCGCCAATGGGGCGGACGCTTTGGCCCGTGCCAAAGAGCAAATCTATGATCTGGTGATCCTCGACGTCGGGTTGCCCGACACCGACGGGCGCGAATTGTGCCGATTGATGCGCAAACAGGGCGTGAAAAGCCCGATCATCATGCTGACGGGTCACGACAGCGACGCCGACACCATTCTTGGCCTTGATGCGGGTGCGAATGATTACGTCACCAAACCGTTCAAGTTTCCGGTGCTTTTGGCCCGTATCCGTGCGCAATTGCGCCAGCACGAGCAAAGCGAGGATGCGGTTTTCCAACTGGGGCCATATACGTTCAAACCGGCGATGAAGATGCTGATCACCGAGGATGAAAAGAAAATCCGCCTCACCGAAAAAGAGACGAATATTCTCAAATTCCTCTATCGCTCCTCCGAAGGCATCGTGCCGCGCGATACGCTCTTGCATGAGGTCTGGGGCTATAATGCGGGGGTGACAACCCACACGCTCGAAACCCATATCTACCGCTTGCGTCAAAAGATCGAACCCGATCCGTCGAATGCGCGCCTCTTGGTCACGGAAAGCGGCGGCTATCGTTTGGTGGCCTGAGCGGCCATCAGAGCGAAAAATCCGCTGGGTTGTTTTAGATCAAATCCTGCCTGCCAATATCGGAATATATTGGTCACATCTCGGCGCATCTCGGGACCTCCCTCCCGAAAACGGATGCACCTCCCTGTTGGACTGCCCCGACCCTTTCAAAAGGTCGGGGCGTCTTTTTTCCTAGAACTTGAAGTCGCGGCGTTTGAGAAACGGGTAGATGTCTTGCAACATCTTGACGTGGCCATCCGACTGCACGCGCATCAAATACCATGCCTCGCCATCCTTGAGCGCCAAGAGGTTTTGCGGGGCCTCATGGGTTTTGCCGCCCATGGTGAACACCACTTCGGCGGGCACGAAGGCATAAAGGACTTTGGACCCATCGGGCATCTTGCCGCTTTTGGCCGACAGGTCCGACAGATCGGTGGCAAATTTCTCGACCGTGGCATTTCCCATCACTTGGGCGCTTTGCGCGGCCAGCATATCGCGCAACTGATCGGCAGGCACGCCGACTTGCGCCGACATTTTGTCGATCAACCGCGGCGGCAAGGTCGCGACCACCCGCTTGAAATCATTGCCTTTCATCGCATTGGAAAAATCGTCGACCGTCTCGCTTAGCGCGGCTTGCTCGGCCTCATTGAGGCTTTTGGCGGCGGCGGGGATTGGCCCCGCCACAAGACAGACAGCCAGCAGGCAGGCCAGAAGAATGCGCATAGGTTCGTCCTCATAATTTGATTCTGCGGCAAACTCTCATAGCGGCGCGCGTCGGGCAAGCCGCTTGCCCCGAGATCGGCGTGGCTTTGCGCGTAAGCTGCGCAAAGCTATTTGCATGTTGCGCCCGCTGCGGTCTAACTGGGCACATATTCGCGACAGGGGGTTCGGCATGGCGTTTACTTTGGCAACTTGGAACATAAATTCGGTGCGTTTGCGCGAGCCGATTGTCTGCAAATTGATGCAGGAGGAATTGCCCGACGTCTTGTGCTTGCAAGAATGCAAATCCCCCGTCGATAAAATTCCGCTCGAACAGTTCGAGGCGCTTGGCTATCGCTATATGGTGGCGCGCGGGCAAAAGGGTTACAACGGCGTTGCGATCCTGTCGAAGATACCGATCGAGGAAGCTGGCGCCGAAGATTTCGCATCCCTCGGCCATGCGCGCCACATCGCGGGGCGGCTCGAAAACGGTGTGACGGTGCATAATTTCTACGTGCCCGCGGGCGGCGACGAACCCAACCGCGAGCGCAACGAGAAATTCGGTCAAAAGCTCGACTACCTCACCGAGATGCGCGATTATTTCCACGCCAACAGCCCAGAAAAATCCATCCTCGTCGGCGACATCAACATCGCCCCGCGCGAGGACGACGTGTGGGATCACAAGAAGCTTTTGAAAATCGTCAGCCACACACCCGTCGAGGTCGAACATCTCGCGCAGGTTCAAGATGCCGCGCAATGGGTCGATGTCACGCGTCAGGATATCCCCGAAGGTTTGCTCTATTCGTGGTGGTCCTACCGCGCCAAAGATTGGGATGCCGCCGACAAGGGCCGCCGCCTCGATCATATCTGGGCCACCCCCGATATTTCCAACGCCGCTCACGGCAGCCGCATCCTGCGCCACGCGCGCGGATGGGAAAAGCCCAGCGATCACGCACCGGTTTTCGCCAGTTTTGACCTTTGAATTTGTCGCGTCAGCCCTCATATAAGGGCAAACGGATGTAAGGAGCCTACCCCATGCTGGAACTCGGCCAATCGCAAAATGCCCCTGCGGGCAATCTGATCAAAGACGTCACCGAGGCGACCTTTATGGCGGATGTCGTCGAGGCCTCCAAAGAGGTGCCGGTGATCGTCGATTTCTGGGCGCCGTGGTGTGGCCCGTGCAAAACCCTCGGCCCGCAGCTCGAAGCGGCAGTGACCGCAGCAGGCGGCGCGGTGCGGATGGTCAAGGTCAACGTGGATGAGAACCAAGGCATCGCGGGACAATTGCGCGTGCAATCCATTCCGACGGTCTATGCCTTTTGGCAAGGCCAGCCGGTCGACGGGTTTCAAGGCGCGGTTGCAGGGTCGGAAATCACCGCCTTTGTGGAACGCACGGCGGCATTGGGCGGTGACGGCGGATTGGCCGAGGCGATTGAAGCGGCCGAAGAGATGCTCACCGAAGGCGCCATTGCGGACGCGGCGCAAACCTTTGCCGCGATTTTGGAAGAAGACGCAAACAATGCCGCCGCTTACGGCGGTCTGGTGCGTGCCTATGTTCTGGCCGGCGATCTCGACCAAGCCGAAGCCACATTGAACGGCGCGCCCGCCGAAATCTCCACCGCCCCCGAATTGGAAGCCGCCCATGCGCAGCTTGCCCTTGCCCGCCAAGCCGAAGGGGCAGGGCCGGTGGACGACCTGCGCGCCGCCGTCGAGGCCAACCCCGACGATATGCAAGCGCGGTTTGATCTGGCCCAAGCCGAGCATGGCGCGGGGCAGGTCGAAGAAGCGGTCGAGACGCTTTTGGAAATGTTCCGCCGCGACCGCGAATGGAATGATGGCGCGGCCAAGGCGCAGCTTTTCACCATCTTTGATGCGCTCAAACCGAATGATCCCATCGTGCTGAACGGACGGCGCAAATTGTCGTCGATGATATTTGTCTAAACGCGGCCGAGCGCTAGGTGATAGATCATGAAAACCATCACCCTGCCCGACATCATTCCGCTCTTTCCGCTGCCAAGCGCGCTGTTGCTGCCGCGCTCGCGCCTGCCGCTCAATATCTTCGAGCCGCGCTATCTGGCGATGCTCGAAGACGCGCTGAAAACGCCGGAGCGGTTGATCGGGATGATCCAGCCCACGTCGCGCCCGCCCAATCAGACCGCGCCCGAAGGCAGCACCGGATTGCATCAAATCGGCTGTGCGGGGCGCGTGACGCAATTTTCGGAAACCGAAGACGGGCGCTATATGATCACCCTGACGGGCGTGTCGCGGTTCCGGCTGACCGAAGAGGTGCAGGGCTTTACGCCCTATCGCCGCGCGCATGTGGATTGGCAGGATTTTTCTGCCGATCTCGGCCGCGCGGAGCATGACACGGGGTTTGACCGCCCAGCCTTCTTGCGCCTGTTGACGCGGTATTTCGAGGCGCAGAGCCTTGATACCGATTGGGATAATCTGGGCGAGGCGGATGATGAGTTGTTGATCAATTCCTTGTCGATGATGCTCGGTTTCGAGCCCGAAGACAAACAGGCGCTGCTTGAGGCGCCGTCGCTTTCCACACGGCGCGAGACGCTGGTGACCTTGATCGAATTTTCCCTGCGCGGCGGGGATGCAGAGGAGTTATTGCAATGACCGAGCAGGTAGAAAACCCCGAGGCGGCAAGCCTTGATGGCGGGTTCGACCCGCATATGCTGGAGGCGCTGGTGTGCCCGCAAACGCAGGGCCCTTTGGAGTATGACGCCGAGCGTCAGGAGTTGATCAGCCGCACGGCCTATTTGGCCTATCCGATCCGCAACGGCATTCCGGTGATGTTGATGGATGAGGCGCGTAAGCTCGATTGAGCGATTGGCGTCAGCCGCGCATCAAATCGGGTAAATCACCGGTCAGCCCCGCCGCTTCGCGGATCATCGTCCGGCGCATGGAGGGGATGGCATTGACCACGCCCATGCCGATATCGCGCCCGAGTCGCAAAAGCGGATTATCATTTGAAAACAGCTTGTTCGTCAGGTCCGTCGCCATCGCGAGGCTGGCCGTATCGAACCGGCGCCATGATTGATAGCGGGCCAGAACCATCGGCGAGGCCATATCTTCGCCGCGTCTTCGGGCTTCGCGCAGCACCTGCACCAATGCGCCGATATCGCGCAGCCCTGCATTGAGCCCCTGACCTGCAATCGGGTGCATCCCGTGGGCGGCATCCCCGACCAGAGCCAATCGTTCATCCACAAAACGATCCGCGATGGTCAGCGCCAAAGGATAGCTGAACCGCTTTCCCGCCAGCGCAATCTCGCCCAGAAAATCGCCGAAACGCGGGCGCAGCGCGGCCATATATCCGGCCTCGTCCAAAGCGGTCAAAGCAGCGGCGTTGTCGTGGGTTTCGCTCCACACGATTGAAGAGCGGTTGCCGACCAATGGCAAAATCGCCAAAGGCCCCTCGGGCATGAAAAACTGATGCGCGACACCATTGTGCGGCAATTCGTGTTCGATCGCGCAAACAAGAGCCGTTTGCCCGTAATCCCACCCCGTGCGGGTGATGCCTGCCCGCGCCGCCGTGCCCGATCCGCGCCCGTCACAGCCGACAATGAGCCGTGTGCGGTGGGTCTCGCCAGTGTCGAGCGTCAAGACCGCGCCGGTGGCCGAGGTTTCTTGCGCGACGACCCTGCGGCCCGACACTTGGGTGATTTGCGCCTGCGCATCCATCGCATCCAAGAAGGCCCCGCGCAGATGGCGGTCCTCCATCATATAGCCCATCGGCCCTTCTTCGATCTCGGCATGATCGAAATGCAACCCGAGAGGGGAGGGGCCCGCGCCTGCATGACCGTCCGATACTTTGATCTCCAGCATCGGTTGCGCATGGGCCTCGATCTGTTGCCAAATGCCGATCCGGTCCAACAGGCGCATGGAGGCATGGGCCAGCGCATAGGCGCGCCCGTCAAAATCTCCCGCGTGCCGGTCCTGCGCGGGCAGGGCATCGATTACGGAGACGGAAAACCCCGCCTGCGCCAAGGGCAAGGCCAAAGCAGGTCCATTAAGGCCGCCACCGACGATGGCGATATCGCTGTCATATGTCATGGGCTTCAATATGGGTGCGCGCGCGGGATTGTCCATGCGGTTTTGCGCCGCTACCATCGACGAGGTAGAGGCGCAAAGGGACGGACCATGGCACAAGACTGGCAAGAGATGAGCGCCGCACAAATGGGCCGCGCCATTGGCCGCGGCGAGGTCGATCCGCGCGAGGTTACGGCGGATTTTCTGGGCGCGATTGCCGCGCATGAGTTCGGCGCGCGCATTTATGCCCGCCTGACGCCGGATCGGGCGATGGCCGAAGCCGAAGCCGCCGCGAAACGCGCCCGCCTTGGTTTGCGCCTCTCGCCGCTCGACGGGGTGCCGGTGTCATGGAAGGACCTGTTTGACAGCGCAGGCGTGGCGACCGAAGCAGGCTCGGATTTGCTCAAGGGGCGGGTGCCGACCCGCGACGCCGAAGTGTTGCGCAATGGCTCGGCGATGGGGCTGATCTGCCTTGGTAAAACACATATGAGCGAATTGGCGTTCTCGGGGTTGGGCTTTAACCCCGTGACCCAAACGCCGCCCTGCGTGAATGATCGAGGCGCGGTTTCCGGCGGCTCGTCCTCGGGGGCTGCGGCCTCTGTCGCCTTTGGATTGGCCGCAGGGGCCATCGGGTCGGACACCGGCGGATCGGTGCGCATTCCGGCGGCGTGGAATGATCTGGTTGGGCTGAAAACCACGTCGGGTCGGGTCTCGTTGAAAGGTGTGGTGCCCCTGTGCAAACGCTACGATACGGTCGGGCCGCTGGCGCGCACGGTGGAGGATGCGGCGCTTTTGCTGGCGGCGATTGAGGGCGCAAAACCCGCCGATTTGCGCGGCGCCAGGATCAAAGGCGCGCGGATTGCGGCGTTGCAAACGGCGGTTCTGGACGATATGCGCGGCGCGCCGATGGCCGCCTACCGCTCCGCGATCGAGCGGCTCGAAGACGCCGGCGCAGTGGTCGAGAAAATCGATGCGCCCGAAGTGGCCCGCGCCCTCGATCAATCTGCCGTCAGTTTCACGGGCGAAGCCTACGGGCTTTGGCGCGAGGTGATCGAGGCGGCGCCAGACAAGATGTATAGCCGGATTTTGGAGCGGTTCCGTTCTGGCGCTGGGTTTTCCGCTGCGGACTATGTGGCGTCTTGGGAAATCTTGTTTGAATGCCGCGCGTTATGGAATGCGCGGGTGGCCGGATACGATGCGGTGATCTTGCCCTCGGCGCCGATCCTGCCGCCGGATCTGGCGCGGCTTGCGGCGGATGAAGACTATTATGTCACTGAAAACCTTCTGGCTTTGCGTAATACGCGGGTCGGCAACGTGCTGGGGCTATCTGCGATCACCTTGCCCACCGGCGTACCCTCTTGCGGGGTGATTTTGATGGGCAAACCGATGGGCGAAGAGGCGCTTTTGCGTCTGGCCCATGCGGCGGAGGCGGCGCTGTCCTAGGGTCGCTGCGACTTTTCCGCCACGCTTCACGGGCCTTGGCCGATCAAAATGCCACAAAATCGCCGCCGCGCCCCTCGCCGCGCTGGACTGGAGCGCGCGCGCTGGTGTAGTTTCGTGTCAAACGGGACGCCAATGATCCCGAAATTGAGGCAGAAATTATGTTCCCCGAGCGGTTTTCGAACCTACCGGCCTATGCGTTTCCGCGTCTGCGGAGCCTTCTGGACGCCCATGCGCCCGGCGGTGATGTGATGCATATGACCATCGGCGAGCCGCAACATGCCTTCCCCGATTTTGTTCCGACGATACTGGCCGAAAATATCGCGGGCTTTGCCAAATACCCGCCCAATGACGGATCGCCCGAATTGCTTGACGCGATTAGCGCATGGCTGAACCGTCGTTTCGATGTCGCCGTGCCGGATGCGCAGATCATGACGCTGAACGGCACGCGCGAGGGGCTTTACAACGCGTTGATGGCGCTTTGCCCCGAGCAAAAGAATGGCAAGACCCCTGTCGTGTTAATCCCGAACCCGTTTTATCAGGTCTATATGGTGGCCTCGATTGCGGTCGGCGCAGAGCCGGTGTTTGTGCCCGCCACGCGCGGCACGGGCTTTTTGCCCGACTACGCCGGATTGCCCAAAGAGGTTCTGGAGCGCGTCGCCGTGGCCTATATCTGCACGCCCTCGAACCCCCAAGGCGCGGTCGCCTCGCGCGCCTATCTTGAAGAGCTGGTCACGCTGGCCGAGCGTTATGATTTCCAGATTTTCGCCGATGAATGCTATTCCGAAATCTACCGCGATGCGCCGCCCACCGGCGCCTTGACCGTCGCGCGCGATCTGGGTGCCGATCCCGAGCGCGTTGTCGTGTTTCACTCCTTGTCCAAACGCTCGAACCTGCCCGGATTGCGGTCGGGCTTCATGGCGGGCGGGCCGCAAAGCATCGCGCGCGCGCGCCAGTTGCGCGCCTATGCGGGTGCGCCCTTGCCCTTGCCGTTGCAGCGTGTGGCCGAAGCCGCGTGGCGCGACGAGGCGCATGTGGATGCCTCGCGCGCGCTCTACCAAGAGAAATACACCGTGGCCGACCGCGTTTTTGCAGGGCTGGACGGCTATTTGCCGCCCGAAGCGGGGTTCTTTTTGTGGCTGCCGGTCGAGGACGGCGAAGCGGCGGCCATGAAAGCATGGACCCAAACCGGCGTGCGCGTGCTTCCGGGGGCATATTTGAGCAAAGACACCGGCGCGAATACGCCCGGCAAAGGATACATCCGGGTTGCGATGGTGGCCCCAAAAGACGAGATGGAGCGCGGCCTGATCCGTTTGCGCGACAGTCTCTATGAATAAAAAAGGCGAGGCACGAATGGCTTATCAGGCACGCGGACGCGATCCGCTTTTCGACAGCAACATGCAGGCGGCGATTGAAAAACGCGGCAAGGAACTGCTTGGCCTCGGATTGATCTTTGTCGGCCTTTTGGCGGCTGCGATGATCTATTCCTACTCGCCCGATGATCCCAATTTCATGATGGCCACCGATGCGCCGGTGCAAAACTGGCTTGGCCGTTTTGGCGCATCGATTGCGGCGCCTTTGCTGATGATTGTTGGTCTTGGCACTTGGGCCGTGGCGCTCGTGCTTTTGGCATGGGGAGTGCGATTTGCGCTGCACCGCGGCCAGGACCGCGCCATGGGCCGCGTGATTTTCGCGCCGATCTGGGTGGCGGTTGTGTCGGTCTATGCGGCCAGCCTGACGCCGGACGATCTTTGGGGGCAGACCCATGATTTCGGCCTTGGCGGTCATTTTGGCGATACGGTGCTCAGTGCGCTTTTGGTCGCAATCCCCTTCGGAAATGCGTTTGCGGTCAAGGCTTTGTCGCTGCTCAGCTTTGGTGCGACCTTGGCCGTTGGGGCCTTTGTTTTGGGCTTTACCAAACCGGAACTGGCCCGCATCGGCCGCTTCCTTCTGGTCGGGTTGATCATGTCCTATGCCATGTTGATGAACGCACTTGGCCGAGGGGCGAAGGGCGCGCGCGCGGCCGCCGCGACCTTGCAAGAAAAGAATGCCGCCCGCCGCGCCGCCCGCGCCGAGTGGCGCGCCGAAGAGGCCGCATGGTTGGCGCAGCAAGAAGCCGAAATCGCCGCGCAGCAACAGGCCTATGCGCCGGCTCCGGCGGCCACGCGCCACGCATACGGGGCCGATACCGCCATGCCCTACGGTGCGGACAGCTATGATGACGAACCGCTTGTCGAAGATCTTCGCGCGCCCAAACCCGAAAAACCGAGCCTGCTGTCGCGCATGCCGACGTTGATCAAACGCGCCGAACCTGCGCCCGAGGTGATGCCCGCACCCGAGTTGGTCGAGCCGCAGCCTTTGGCCTTTGAAGACATGGACCCCGCGCAAGGCGACGCGCGCATTCGTGCCAAAATCGCCGATGCAGTAAAAAGCCGTGTGCGTGCAGGCGCGGGGATGACGCCGCCGCCTTCCGCGCCGCTGACCCGTGGGCGCGGCCATGGTCCGCAGCCGCTTTTGCTCAACACATCGCCCGAAAACGCCCGCGCGGGATTGCCGCCCGAGCCGCCGTTGACGGCGGCGCATATGGCCGCCACGATGACGGCCCCCGCACCAATGGCCCCCGCTGCCGCCCCGCGCGGACCATTGTCGATGCAGATCGCGCCCGCTGCTGTGTCCGCGCCGCAAATGGCCGCCGATCCGGTCGATGCGCCTTTGCACGACGCGGTGCCAAGCGAGAGCTATGCCGAGGTCACCCCGCGGATTTACGACGGCGGTTATACCGACGAGATCGCGCCGATCCCCGCCGATGCCAATCCCGCGCCCTATCACGATGAAGATCACTACAGCTTTAGCGCGCAGGGCTATGTGCCTGGCGCGGCGGGCACCGATGCAGGGCCGATCCCCGTGCCCGAGGCCAAAAAGGTCGTCCAGCATGCGCCGCGCAAGCCGGTGCAAAAATCCACCCGCGCCAAGGCCGAAGCGCAGCCGTCCTTGCAGTTCGACGAAAGCGCCGCGCAGTTCGAGTTGCCGCCGCTACAGCTTTTGTCGCCCGCACAGCCCTCCGAGCATCATCATCTCTCCGATGAGGCGCTCGAAGAGAACGCGCGGATGTTGGAGAGCGTATTGGATGATTACGGCGTCAAAGGCGAGATTGTCTCGGTGCGCCCCGGCCCCGTTGTGACCATGTACGAATTGGAACCCGCACCCGGTTTGAAAGCCAGCCGCGTGATCGGGCTTGCCGATGATATCGCCCGTTCGATGAGCGCGCTTTCGGCCCGTGTCTCGACCGTGCCGGGACGCTCGGTGATCGGGATCGAATTGCCCAATGATCACCGCGAAATGGTCAGCTTTCGCGAAATCCTGTCGAGCCGTGAATATGGCGACGGCACGCAAAAATTGCCGCTGGCCTTGGGCAAGGATATCGGCGGTGATCCCGTTGTCGCCAACCTTGCCAAGATGCCTCACCTGTTGATCGCGGGGACCACCGGTTCGGGGAAATCCGTGGCGATCAACACGATGATCCTGTCGCTTTTGTACAAGCTGACCCCCGAAGACTGCCGCTTGATCATGATCGATCCGAAGATGCTCGAACTGTCGGTCTATGACGGCATTCCGCATCTGCTCAGCCCTGTTGTGACCGACCCGAAAAAGGCCGTGGTCGCGCTCAAATGGGTGGTGGGCGAGATGGAAGAGCGCTACCGCAAGATGTCGAAAATGGGCGTGCGCAACATCGACGGCTATAATGGCCGCGTGGCGGACGCTTTGGCCAAGGGCGAGATGTTCACCCGCACGGTGCAGACCGGATTTGACGACGAGACCGGCGAGCCGGTGTTCGAGACCGAAGAAAACCAGCCCGAGAAAATGCCCTATATCGTCGTCATCGTCGACGAGATGGCCGATCTCATGATGGTCGCGGGCAAGGAAATCGAAGCCTGCATCCAGCGCCTTGCGCAAATGGCGCGGGCCTCGGGCATCCATTTGATCATGGCGACACAGCGCCCGTCGGTCGATGTGATCACCGGCACGATCAAGGCCAACTTCCCGACGCGGATTTCCTTCCAAGTGACCTCGAAAATCGACAGCCGCACGATTTTGGGCGAAATGGGCGCCGAGCAGCTTTTGGGCATGGGTGACATGCTTTATATGGCGGGCGGCGCACGGATCACGCGGTGCCACGGTCCGTTCGTGTCGGACGAGGAAGTCGAAGAGGTGGTCAACCACCTCAAATCCTACGGGCCGCCCTCCTATATCGGCGGCGTGGTTGAAGGCCCCGCAGAGGACCGCGAAAGCGATATCGACGCGGTTCTGGGCCTCAACACGGGCGGCAATACGGACGGCGAGGATGCGCTTTACGACACCGCCGTGGCGATTGTCATCAAGGACCGCAAATGCTCGACCTCCTACATCCAGCGCAAATTGGCGATCGGCTATAACAAGGCAGCGCGTCTGGTCGAGCAGATGGAAGACGAAGGCGTTGTTTCCGCCGCTAATCATGTCGGCAAGCGCGAAATTCTGGTGCCCGAGCAACATTAAGCGGCACCATCGGCCAAACGGAGGGGCGGCGATCCATAGCGGAGCGTTGCCCCTTTTGCCTTTTTGCGCGCCTTGTCGCGCATGTGATCGATTGCGAGGTGCGAAAGCCTGATCCGCGTCTTATATAGTAATCAAAGCAATGTTCCGGACCAAAGAAAGGGTCTGCCGATGGTATCTTTTTCCGCTTTTCGCGCCGCTGTTTTGGCAGTGCCTGCCGCTTTGATGCTCGCCCTGCCAGCGCAGGCGGACAAGCTGCCTTTGTCGCAAATCTCTAGCTATTTGAACGCGATGAAAACCGCACAAGGCGATTTTACCCAGATCAACGACGATGGCACGATCAGCACCGGCAAAATTTACATCAAGCGCCCTGGGCGTATCCGCTTCGAATATGCGCCGCCGCAGGCGCTCTTGGTGTTGGCCTCAGGCGGCGCGGTGGCGGTTCATGACCCCAAAGGGTCGACCGAGACCTATCCGCTCAATAAAACACCTTTGTCCTTGATCCTCGCGCAAAATGTCGATCTTGGCCGTGCAAAAATGGTTGTGGGCCATACCTCGGATGGCAAAACCACCACGGTGCGCGCCCAAGACCCCGAGCATCCCGAATACGGCAGCATTGATCTGGTCTTTACGGACAATCCCGTGCAACTGCGCCAATGGGTGATCCACGACGAAGGTGGCTCGGCGACCACGGTGGTTTTGGGCGAGTTGAAATCCGGCGGGGCGCTGGGCAACGGGATCTTCAATATCGAACTGCAAACCCGCAGAGCGAGCGACCGCTAAGTAAAGGGCCTATGCATGATTGCCTATGTCACCGTCGGGGCAGATGATATCGCGCTGGCGCGGCGGTTTTACTCGGCGCTGCTCTTGCCACTTGGCTATGACCTACACGAAGGGCCCGAGGGGCTGAGCTATGTTCTGCCGCGCGCGCAGGACCTTTCCTTTGCGCCGCCCGATTTTTACGTCAAATCGCCGTTTGACGGAAGGCCCGCCTCGGCAGGGAACGGCGCGATGACCGCATTCGAGGCGGGCAGCCAAGCCCAAGTCCGCGCTCTACATGCCGCCGCGCTTGCGGCGGGCGGGCGTGACGAGGGTCAGCCGGATTTTCGCGCGTCCTACGGGCCGAGATTTTATGTCGGCTACTTGCGCGATCCCCAAGGCAACAAGATCGCCTTGTTTTCCAGTAACCCAGATGAGCGGGGGCGGGACGGGTAGGGGGTAATCACGCCGCCGTCGCCCGATGCCCGACTATGATATACACCGCCGGACATGCCGGCGCGGCCCAACGTCCAGTTGTCGTCCATAACCGCGATCAACGTCCCCGCACGCGGCAACTTGCCAATTGCTGCTCGTATGTGATGGAGCGCGCACCAACCTCTCCGGCGACACGCAACAGCCACGGTTTGGCATTGTAGGAGGCGCGCCTATATCCGGTATGGCCCTCGTGATAGGCAAGGTATTGCGCTCGTGCATCGCTCAAAGCGATGCCGTTGCGTTCGCGGGTTTGGGTCATATACCAACCCATGAAATCGGTCGCATCGTCGATCCGGTCGCGTCTTGCCCCGTATTTTCGCGTCGCTTTGCGGTATTCGTCCCACGTCGCATCCAAGGCCTGCGCATAGCCATAGGCCGAGCTTTGCCGCCCCATCGGCAGCACGCCCAGCACATAGCGATACGGCGTGCGGGCATTGCCGATGAATTTGCTCTCTTGATAGATCATCGCCATCAAAACATGCGGCTGCACGCCCCAACGGCGCTCCGCTTGCCTAAAGGCGCTCATATAGGTCGGGCGCTGTTTGAGGATCGAACACGCATTGTCCAGATTGCGCGGCGCGGAAAAATTCCCGCCCCCGCAAGAGGCCAACAAGGCAACCATCAATATAGCGCGAAGAGTTCTGCTCATCTGCCTCTCGCTTTTGTCTTGCGGTGTTTTCCCGCGTTTTTAGCTCTTATACCGCAATATTCGCTCGGGTGAAATCACGTTTTCTCGCCCACGGCAGGAATGCGCCGCGTCACAAAAGAACCGCGAGCAAGGCAGGGATCGCGATCACCGACATCAGCGTCGAGACCACGACCAGCCCCGCAACCGCATCAGAGTCCGCGCCGTATTTCTCGGCCAATAGATAGGAGGTCACCGCGACGGGCGTGCTGACCTGCATGACCAAAACGGCAAAGGCCGTATCGTCCAGTGCGAACCAGCGGCCCACAGCCCACGCAATGCCAATGCAAAGCGCCAGTTTGAGCGTGGAGATCACAATCGCCTGCATCGTGCGGCCAGGCGTCAACCGTGCCACCGCAACCCCCAATGTGATCAACATCAAGGGGATTGCCATTTGCCCGATAAGCTCCAGCGTATTGGTCAAAAATCGCGGCGTTTGCCAATCTTGCCACAAAAACAGCCCGCCCAGAAGCGTCGCCCAAACCAGCGGCTCCTTGAGCACTTTGGTCAAACTGCCGCCGCCCGCGACGACCCAGATGCCAAAAGTAAACGACCATATCGCCATGATTGCAAAGACCACGACAGCATAACCCAGCCCCGTTTCCCCAAAGGCAAAGAGCGCCAGAGGCAGGCCCAAGTTGCCCGTATTGCCGAAAATCACCGGCGCCAGATAGGTGCGCATCTTCAGCCGAAGTATAAAGACCATGACCGCCGCCGCGACGGTCACCGCGCCATAAGCCGCGATCGAGGCTAACGACAGGGTGGCCAAAGCCACCGGATCGACCTCGGTTTTCATCAAGGCGGTGAAAATCAGACAGGGCACCGACAGCGTCATTGCCAGTTGGGTGACAAATCCGACGCGGTATTCAAACCCTGCTTTGACCCAAGCAAATCCGATTGCTGCCAAAATAAACACCGGAGCGGTGATTTCGAGCACTGTTAGAGCAAGGTTCACAGACTGTTTCCCTTAATTTCGGGTGAATTATTGGACAATGCCCTTTGTAAATGATTACTAACAGGGAATAGAGGCTGCAATCTTATGTTGAAGACACGTGCAAAATACCACCTCGGACAGGTGGTCCGACATAAAAAACACCCGTTTCGCGGGGTGGTTTTTGACGTCGATCCGCAATTCAACAACACCGAAGAATGGTATGCGGCCATTCCCGAAGACAGCCGTCCGCGCCGTGAGCAGCCGTTTTACCACCTTTTGGCGGAAAACGATCAAAGCTATTACGTCGCCTATGTCTCCGAGCAAAACCTCGTGGCGGATTATTCGGGCGAGCCAGTGGATCACCCCGATATTCCCGATCTCTTTGGCCCCTTCGAAGACGGGCTTTATCCGCTGCATTTCCAGTTGAACTGAGATCAATCCCGCGCCGCGACTTTCTGAGCCGCAATTGCAGGAGGGGCTTCAATACCCCATCGCGCAGCCGTCTTTGCGCGGATCGGACGCCGCCTCCAACACCCCATTGTCGCGGATATAGATCGCCTGCGCGCCGCCCAACGGGCCCTTGGGAACCTCGACCTCATGGCCCATATCCGTCAGTTTCGCGCGCACCTCATCGCTGTAGCCGCGCTCGACCATGAGCTTGCCCATGTCGGCAAAGCTGCGCGGCGCATCGACCGATGCCTGCGGGTCCAAACCATAGTCGCGCATATTGGTGATCATCCGCGCATGACCATTGGGTTGGTATGCCCCGCCCATCACCCCAAAAGGCATCCGCACCTTGCCGCCTTCGCATAGTATCGCCGGAATAATCGTATGCATCGGGCGCTTGCCGCCCTTCATCTCGTTCGGGTGGCCCTCGACAAGCGAAAAACCCGCGCCGCGGTTTTGTAGCAATATTCCGAATTTCTCCGAGGCGATCCCCGACCCGAAGCCGTGGAAAATCGAGAAGATCAACGAGACCGACATCCGGTCCTCATCCACCACCGTGATATAGATCGTGTCCTTATGCACGGCCTCGGTTCGCGCCGCGACCGGCAATTCCATCGCATGATGTGGGTCGATCAACGCCGCGAGGCGCCCCGCGGTCTCTACGCTCAGCATGTGATCGAGCCCGTCGGTGAAGGCCGGATCGGCCAAGAACCGATCGCGTGCATCATAGGCGAGCTTGGCCGCTTCGGCCTCCAGATGCGCGCGCTGGGCGCCAAACGGGTCGAGCGCGGCGAGATCGAACTGCGACAGGATATTGAGCATCAAAAGCGCGGTGGCGCCTTGGCCGTTGGGCGGATGCTCATAGAGGTCTGCGCCCTTATAGGTGCCAAAGATCGGGTCGACGGCGTCACTGCGGGCGGCGGCCATGTCGCTCATCTGATGAACCCCGCCAAGCCCTTGCAAGGTCGAGATGATATCTTCGGCGACCTCGCCCTCGTAGAACCCCGCGCGCCCGTCTTTGGCGATGCGGCGCATGACCTCGGCCTGCCCCTTCGAGGAGAATATCTCGCCAACTTGCGGTTCGGTGCCGTTGATCAAGAAATGCTGCCGCGCCGCGCCATGTAGGTTGCCCGCGCAGGCCTTCCAATCCGAGGCCACACGCGGCGAGACCGGCAATCCGTGCTCGGCGTAATCAATCGCGGGCGCGAGCAACCGGTCGATGCCCATCCGCCCTTCGGTTTCGGCCAGATGGCAAAATCCATCGATTGCGGTCGGGGTGGTCACCGCTTCGGGCGCGCCAAAGAGCGGCACACGGGCTTTGCCTGCGGCGCGCAAATCGGCCGCATCCGCGCCTTGGGGCGCGCGGCCCGATCCATTGAGCGCACGCACCTCCGCCTCGCCCGCGCGGGTATAGAGCGCAAAGCAATCCCCGCCCATGCCGCACATTTGCGGCTCGGCGATCGTCAAAACCATCGCGCCGGCGATAGCGGCATCCATCGCGTTGCCGCCGCTCTTGAGGATATCGATGGCGGTTTGCGCCGCCAAAGGATGCGAGGTGGCCACCGCCGCCTTGGTCGACATTACGGGCGAACGCCCGGGCAAATGGAAGTCACGCATTCTTTCTCCTCCGCATTGAAGCAGGAGCCTAGAAAGAACACATGCCGCTGCCAATCCCGTAGTTTGGCGGTCGGCACGTTTGCTATTTGATTTTTGGGGAGTAAGTCCTCGGCGCCGCGCACTGGGTGGGGGCTGTTGAAACGCGACGCCGAGGGAAGCTATATGCAGCTACCCTTCCTCTATCCCCCATCATTCGGGCGGCATTGCGATTTGAATCGGGCCATTTTGCGGCTTTTGGGCCTTTTGTCCACATTTCGCGGTTAATGTCGGCGCCGAACGCGATGCGCAGCAAGGCAACCCGCGATGTCGGTGCAGGGGACCGGCTCAGTTCGGTGTGTGGGTTTTGCAGATAGAAATCCGAAGCGTCAGAGTATTTCTGTTGCCGACACGGCGATACACCACGTCCTTTGCCAGATCTTGGATCAAGAACCACCCAAATCCGCCCTCCGGAAGGGCCGCCAGATCATCGCCAAATTCGGGCAACTTGCCAATCGGCAAACTGCCTTTGGGCAACTCTTTTCCTTCGTCACGGATGGCAAAATGCAACCCGTCCGCGCGGTGGGCGCAGGCGACTTCGATCCACCCTGGCGTTTGGGCGCCATAGGCATGTTCGACCACATTGTTGAGCACTTCGGCCAGAACCAATTCCACGGTGCCCCGCTCTTCGGTGTCGAGGTCCAGGAATTCCAGCCCCGACAGAATCGCGGCCAAGGCTTTTCGCACCGCAAATTCGCCGCTTGGGAAGTTGAGCAAGACATCGGGCGCATTCATTTCGAATGTGGGAGTAGAGAAATCCATAGCAGTCACGCCCTCTTGCAAGGTCAAGCGATCAGCCCGCATGGGCCGCGATGGCCTCTTGTGCGGAATTGTGCAGGCTGAAAACCGTGTCCATGCGGGTCAACCGGAACACTTTTTCGACGGTGGGCGAGAGCCCCGCAAGTTCCAGCGCGCGCTTGTCGCCCAACTGTTTCATCGAGGCGACGATCGCCCCCAAGCCGCTCGAATCAATGAATTCGACTGCGCTGATGTCCAGAACCACGCGCATGGGTCCATCGGATGTCAAATCCCGCATGCGATCTTTGAATTTGATCGCAACGGCAGCATCAATCCGGTTTTCATTCACTGTGACGATCAGAACATCGCCTGTATTTTGGGTGCTCAGGTCCATATTCGCTCCACTCGTTGCGGCATTGGTCACGAAACAGGCTAGACGCCAAACCTTACCATTCGGTATTCAAGGACAGGGTCAGGAGGACACTTCATGAAAAACGTAGTAATTGCGGGCGCCGCCCGAACACCGATGGGCGGCTTTCAAGGGATTTTTTCCGGCACGCCAGCGGCCGATCTGGGCGGGGCGGCAATCCGCGCGGCGCTTGCCAATGCGGGGGCCAAAACGGTTCAAGAGGTGCTCATGGGCTGCGTTTTGCCCGCCGGTCAAGGCCAAGCGCCCGCGCGCCAAGCCGGTTTCAAGGGCGGCCTTGGCGAGGAGGTGCCTGCCACTACGCTCAACAAAATGTGCGGCTCCGGCATGAAAGCGGCGATGATCGCTTTCGATCAAATCGCGCTTGGCCAAACCGATGTGATGATCGCAGGCGGGATGGAAAGCATGACCGAAGCGCCTTACCTGCTACCGCAAATGCGCGGCGGCGCGCGCATCGGCCATCAAGGCGTGATCGACCATATGTTCCTCGACGGGCTTGAAGACGCCTATGACAAAGGCCGCTTGATGGGCACCTTCGCCGAGGATTGCGCCGAAAGCTACCAGTTCACCCGCGAAGCCCAAGACGAATATGCGCTGCGCTCCTTGTCCAACGCGCTTGAGGCACAGGCCAGCGGCGCCTTCGAGGATGAAATCGCCCCCGTGACGCTCAGCACCCGCAAGGGCGACGTCACATGGGACGCCGACGAGCAACCGGCCAAAGCCCGCCCCGAAAAAATCCCGACCCTGAAACCTGCATTTCGCAAGGACGGCACCGTCACAGCGGCAAATTCCTCCTCCATCTCGGACGGGGCTGCGGCGCTCGTGATGGCCTCCGAAGAGGCCGCCAAGGCCCAAGGTCTCAACATCCGCGCCCGCGTGCTTGGCCATGCCAGCCATGCCCAAGCGCCCGGCCTGTTTACCACCGCCCCCGTGCCCGCCGCGCAAAAGCTTCTGGCGCGCCTTGGCTGGAGCAAAGAGGACGTGGACCTATGGGAGGTCAATGAGGCCTTTGCCGTGGTCCCTATGGCTTTCATGCATGAAATGGGCCTTTCGCGTGATGTGGTGAACGTCAACGGCGGCGCTTGCGCGCTGGGCCACCCGATCGGGGCTTCCGGCGCAAGGATTGTCGTCACGCTTTTGAACGCGCTTGAAAAACGCGGCCTCAAACGCGGCGTGGCGGCGATCTGTATCGGCGGCGGCGAAGGCACGGCCATCGCCATCGAGCGCGTGTAATTCATTGCGGGGCGGCCCGAGATTTGCCGCCCCTGCAGGTTCTCAAAATATCCTCGGGGGGCGCCGGACAAGCGCGGGGGCAGACAGCCCCCTCCCTTCCCAGCCGAAAAGAGCACACATGCGCGTTTCATACTCCGATCTGAAAAACACCATCCGCGCCCTGACCGAGGGCGAACATGACCGCGTGGCGCTTATGGCGACACTGGCCTGCGAGATTCATCACAGCGATGACCGCTTCGATTGGACCGGTTTCTACCGCGTCACGGACCCCGAGCTATTGAAAATCGGCCCCTATCAGGGTGGCCACGGATGTTTGACCATTCCGTTCTCGCGCGGGGTCTGCGGTGCGGCGGCGCGGACAGGTGCGGTGCAATTGGTGCCCGATGTCGAGGCCTTCGACGGTCATATCGCTTGCGCCTCCTCGACCCGCTCGGAATTGGTCCTGCCGGTGTTTGACGCCTCCGGCACAGTGATCGCTGTTCTCGATATCGACAGCAACCAACCCGATGCCTTTACGCAAGAGGATGCCGATGAATTGGCGGATATCCTCGCGCAGGTTTTTGCATGAGCTTTGAGGCGTGGCTTGTCTTCGCGCTGTTTTGGGCGGTTTTCGTCACAACGCCGGGGCCGAATGCGGTGAACTGCATTCAAAACGGCATGGCTCTGGGGTTTTCACGCGCGCTTTGGGGCGTGCTGGGCATCTTGACCCAAGCTGTGTTGTTCTTGAGCCTCTCGGCGGCGGGGGTGACGGCCTTGATTGCGGCCTCTCCGATGGGCTTCATGGTGGCAAAATACCTCGGCGCGGGGTTCTTGATCTTCACCGGAGTGCGCGGATGGGTCATCGCGCGCCGTCCGCCCGCGATGGAAAAAGCCCCCGCCGGATCCGTCTACACGCGCGCCTTTTTGATCGCCACGATCAACCCCAAATCCGTCGCGGGATATCTCGCGGCGTTTTCGCAATTCGTGCAGCCCGATGTGCCGATCTGGAACCAGATGGCGGTGATCATGCCGACGGCATTGATCCTGACGACCCTGTCCTATTGCACCTACACCGGCCTTGGCGTGGTGATCGGCCGCGCCGCGTTGGGGGCGGTTTTCAACGTGGGGTTTCGCAGATTTATGGCGCTGTGTTTCGTCGTTTACGGCATTTTGCTGGGCAGCTCGGCCATGCCGCAAAGGGGGTAGTCAAATGACCAAAGGATCGTGTTTGTGCGGCGGCGTGACATGGCAAACGGATGCCGCGCTGCGCCCTTCGGTGGCCTGTCATTGCACGCAATGCCGCAAGACCTCGGGGCACTACTGGTCGGCCACTCAGGTGCCGACCGAAGCATTGGAAATCACCGGTGATCGCCTCAGGTGGTTTCGCTCATCGGATAGCGCACGGCGAGGATTTTGCGGAACCTGCGGGGCCTCGATGTTTTGGCAACAAGACGGCGAAGGCAAAACCTCTATCGGATCGGGCACCATTGACGGTCCGAGCGGAATCGCCACCGCAAAACACATTTTTTGCGCCGATAAGGGGGATTATTACGAAATCCCTGCAGGTGTTGCGCAAGAATAGTCAGGGCGGATCGCGCGGGGGGCGCGGAAGCCTCCGGCGGGGATATTTGTTGAACCTGCAAAAGAGGGAGCGGGGCCGCAGGGTCGGTATTGCCGGCACGCGAATGGGGCTGCCGCGGGGGTGTTCGAGCAAAGCGCACAGGCGCGCGCCTCTTGTCTTGGGGGGCGGGGCATGCCATTTGGCGCTCATGCAAAGCGATTACAACCCGCCGCAAGATCCTTTGGTGATCTTGCATGAAGACCATGAACTCTTGGCCGTTGAAAAACCTGCGGGGCTGCTCTCGGTGCCGGGTAAGGGTGAGGATTTGGCCGATTGCCTGATCGCGCGGATACAGGCGGTGTTTCCGCAGGCCTTGTTGGTGCACCGTTTGGACCGCGATACGTCGGGCGTGATGATATTCGCGCTGACGCGTCATGCGCAGCGGCATTTGGGATTACAATTCGAGAAGCGCAAGACCCGCAAAACCTATGTGGCACGGGTGAGCGGGATTTTGGAGCCGCGCAAGGGCGTGGTGGATTTGCCCCTGATCGTCGATTGGCCCAACAGGCCGCGCCAGATGGTGTGTCACGAGACCGGAAAACCCGCACAGACCGAGTATAAGGTGATCAACCACGGCGAGAACGAGAGCCGCGTTCGGATGCATCCCAAGACGGGGCGCAGCCATCAGCTACGGGTGCATATGCTCGCGTTGGGCCATCCGATCTTGGGGGATCCGTTTTATGCCGAAGGGGCCGCGCGGGACGATCATCCGCGCATGATGCTGCATTCCGAAGAGTTGCGATTGGCCCATCCTGACGGCGGGCATGGCATGAAGTTTCGTGCCGAGGCCCCGTTTTAGAATTGCCCGCAGCGCAAAAAACACCCGCTGTCGCCAGCGGGTGTTTTGCGTTTTTGGGGAAAGATCGGGGATCAGGCGTCGAGCGCCCAGCCACCAACGGCTTTGATTTCGAGGAAATCCTCGATGCCGAAGATGCCGCCTTCGCGCCCGTTGCCCGATTGCTTCATGCCGCCGAACGGCGCGCCGGGGCCGCGGGGTTGGCCGTTCATTTCGACCATGCCCGAGCGCAGCGCGCGCGCCATGCGGTTGGCCTTGGCCCCGTCTTGGGTTTGGACATAGTTGGTCAGGCCGTAGACCGTATCATTGGCCATCTCGACGGCTTGCTCTTCGCTATCAAAGGGCGAGATGCACAGAACCGGACCAAAGATTTCCTCGCGGTAGATGGTCATATCGGGCGTCACATCGGCAAAGATGGTCGGACGCACATAAAAGCCGCGGTTGAAACCTTCGGGGCGGCCCGGGCCGCCAGCGACAAGGCGCGCGCCTTCTTCGATGCCTTTTTCAATGAGGCCCTGGATCTTGTTGAACTGCACCTCGTTCACAACGGGGCCAATGTGGCGGCCTTCGTCATGCGCATTGCCCACTTGGACCTTGGCCGCGGCGGCGGCCGCTTGCTCAAGCGCTTGATCATAGATCGAGCGTTCGACGAGCATCCGGCTCGGCGCGTTGCACGATTGACCGGAGTTGTTCATCATATGCATGACGCCGCGGCCGACGGCTTTTTCATCCGCATCGGCGAAGATCACATTCGCGCCTTTGCCGCCCAGTTCCAGATGGACCTTTTTCACGGTTTCGGCGGCGGATTTCGAGATCGCGATACCGGCGCGGGTCGAGCCGGTGAAGGACACCATATCGACGTCTTTATGCGCGGTCAGCTGGCTGCCAACGCCTATGCCGTCACCGTTCACAAGGTTGAATACACCTTTGGGGAAGCCTGCCGCATCCACCATTTCGGCGAACAAGAGCGCGTCAAGCGGGCTTTCTTCGGAGGGCTTGAGGATCATCGTGCAACCGGCAACCATCGCCGCCACAACCTTGAGCGTGATCTGGTTCATCGGCCAGTTCCACGGCGTGATCAAAGCGGCCACGCCAACGGGTTCATAGATGATGCGCGTATCGGCAAATTTCTCGGACAGGGGTTTGTTGTAATCAAACCCTTTGGCGGCGCGGATGAAGTTCTTGATATGCGCCATGCCTGCGCCGACTTGCGCCGTGCGGGCCAAATCGATCGGTGCGCCCATTTCGGTCGAGATCGCCTGCGCCATCTCTTCGGAGCGCGACATATAGACTTCGAGCAGCTTTTCGACCAAAGCGATGCGCTCTTCGGCAGGGGTCGCGGCCCATGCTGGCCATGCGGCCTTGGCGGCGGCAACGGCGGCGTCTGAGTCGGCCTGATCGCCCAAGGAAATGACGGCGCACACCTCTTCGGTCGAGGGGTCGATCACATTGTGGTCGCGCGGCGAGGCCGGATTGACCCATGCTCCATTGATGTAAAACTGGCGTTTCTCGATCATGATCTTCCTCCTAGGATGTTCGGTTTCCAGCGATTTCCGCAATGCGGGATTTATTGCCGCCGGATTCGTGAGGCACTTTGTCACCCTGTTTGATCCCCTGCAAGGGAGGGGGTGCAAAATTGCCCGCTGGTGATTAACTGGACGTAAGGTTACTAATTTCTACCGCAATAGGAGG
Organism: Litorivita sp. NS0012-18; assembly: GCF_040371945.1. Taxonomy (NCBI): domain Bacteria; kingdom Pseudomonadati; phylum Pseudomonadota; class Alphaproteobacteria; order Rhodobacterales; family Paracoccaceae; genus Litorivita; species Litorivita sp. NS0012-18. Next base: position 1,946,795 of record NZ_BAABWS010000001.1, read on the forward strand.
ACCATGAACTATGGCACTGCGCATCAATGACACCGTCCCGAATTTCACCGCTCAAACCGATCAAGGCGACATCAAATTCCATGATTGGATCGGCGACAGCTGGGCGATTTTGTTCTCTCATCCCAAAGATTTCACCCCCGTTTGCACGACCGAATTCGGCGCTGTGGCGCAATTGGCCGCTGAATGGGAAAAGCGCGGCACCAAGGTGATTGGCCTGTCGGTGGATGGCGCCGACGAGCACAAGCAGTGGAAAGGCGACATCGAAAGCTTTGCCGGTGCCAAAGCAGGCTTCCCGATCATTGCCGATAGCGATCTGGCCGTGTCCAAAGCGTTTGATATGCTCCCCGCTGATGCTTATTTGCCCGACGGCCGCACGCCGGCGCATAGCGCGACGGTGCGTTCGGTGTTCATCATCAGCCCCGATAAAAAACTGCAACTGTCGATGACCTATCCGATGTCTGTGGGCCGCAATTTTGCCGAGGTTTTGCGCGCGCTTGACGGGTTGCAACGCACCTTTGGCCAACCTCTGGCCACCCCTGCGAATTGGGAAGTCGGTCAGGATGTGATCGTCGCGCTGAGCCTGACGGACGACCAAGCCCGCGAGAAATTTGGCGAAATCGACGTCAAACTGCCCTATCTGCGCACCACCAAATCGCCTGCGTAGGATTGCCGTCCGTGCCCTGTCGGGCGCGGCGGTTGATCGCGCCAAGGCAGATGTTCTTTCAAACCCCCGGCCCGTTTTGGGGCGGGGGTTTTGCATTGGTCCACGGCCCGTGCGGGCATGGCCTGTGGGGCGATATGTTTCGAAATGTCCGGTCTTTGCGGGCTTCGGATGGTTTGATCTTCGGCGCCGGTTAATCGAGGCGAAACCTTCTGCGTGCTAACGCAGAGCCATGAAAAAGTTCGACCTGCCTGCCATATCCAACCTGATTGCCCGTTTGGCTTGGGCCAAAACCGCTTCAATTGGCCTTCGCGTGGTTGCGTGTGTGGTGTTTGATTTCGTGCATCGCGCGGCGCGGCTGCGGCATCGCTGCCCAACCCAAGGCTATGGGCTTTTTACCAAGTTGAAACACCGAGGGGGAGATCGCGCGATGAATCATCGCTTGGTTGCCCTGCGTTGAGGAGAGAGCCATGAGCCGAACCGATTTGTTGAAAGAACCTCGTGCCCGCGCGATCCGAATTGTCCTTGCGGCCAATCTGGTGCTGGCGGTGCTGCCGCCTGCTGTGGCCTACAGCGTCGGTAATCCAGCTCTGCTGGTGGGGCTGTTCTCTGGCGGGCTTTGTGCCTTGGCGTTTGCGCTCTATGCGGGCGGTGGCGCAATGGCGCGTGTCGGTGTCGGCAGCGCTTTGATCGGTCAGGTTGCGCTTGTGACAGCGGCCTTGGCGGGGCACCCGTGGCAAACCGACAGCCATATGTTGTTTTTCGCGGCGCTGGCGATGCTGATTATCATGATCGACAGCCGTGCCATTCTGGTCGCGACGGTGTTGATCGTGCTCCACCACCTGTCGCTGAGCATCCTCATGCCCGCGATGATCTATCCGGGCGGTGATCTGGTCGGCAATGTGGCCCGCACCTTGATCCACGGGGCAATTGTCGCAGTCGAAACGGCCGTGTTGATTTACTCGGTGCAGGTCCGGATCACGCAAACCCGCGCCATGGCCGAAGACGGGGCCAAACTCGCCGCAGCTTTGGCGCAACTGGAGAAAGACACCGCGGAGATTTCCCGCTCTCAGGCAGAGCAAACCACGGTGGTTGATGCGCTGCGCCTTGGGTTGACCCGCTTGTCCGCAGGGGATTTGGGCTATCAGATCGGCGCGCGCTTCCCTGACCAGTATGAAGACCTGCGCGAGGCATTCAATTCGGCGCTTCAGGCGCTCCACAAGGCGATGAACGACGTCCTGATGCGCGCCGATTCTATTCGCAGCGAGACGGGAGGCATCTCCGCCGCCGCACTCAGCCTGTCGCAACGCACCGAAGAGCAGGCCTCGTCTTTGGCCGAAATGACCAATACCGTCACCCGTATTTCCGAAGGTATGAAGCTGTCGAGCAAAGACGCAGGCGATGCGCGCGAAGCTACGCTTCTGGCGCGTGATCGGGCGGATACCGGCAGCAGTGTGGTGGACCGTGCCGTGGTGGCGATGGGCGAGATTGAAAGCTCGTCCAAGGAAATCCAGATGATCACCGATATGATCGAAGACATCGCCTTCCAAACCAACCTTCTGGCGCTCAACGCGGGGGTCGAGGCCGCCCGCGCCGGTGCGGCGGGCCAAGGGTTCTCGGTGGTGGCCTCCGAAGTGCGCGCGCTTGCGCAACGCTCCTCCGAAGCGGCGCGCAACATCAACGCCTTGATTGAACGCTCCGGTGCGCAGGTGGCCAGCGGCGTGAAACTGGTGCGTGAAACCGGTGAGGTCCTGAGCGAAATTCGCGACTCGATCCGCTCGGTTGCCGAAAAAGCGGGCCATATTTCGCAAGCCGTCTCCGAGCAATCGGGCGGCATCGACAAGATCACCGCCACGATGACGGATCTTGACCGCGTGACCCAAGAGAATGCCGCCATGTTCGAGGAAACCACTGCCTCCAGCGTCGGTCTCACCTCGAATACGGATCGCTTGACCGAAACCATTGCGCGTTTCGTGCAGCCTTCGGCGGGCGCGACCGGCAGTGACCGCGCCGCATAAACCGCCGCGCGAGATGGTTTCGCTTAGACGTTAGCACATCAAAAGGCCCCGCATCACGCGGGGCCTTTTTTGCGGGAGGCTCGCGCACCAAGGGATTGGCACTGCGCTGCGCGTATGCCATCCGGCCTCTCAGGCGCCGCCTTCAGGCTCAGGCGGCCCGAGCCGGCTATATCCAAGCTGACCCCCAGGCGCGGCCTGTCGTGCGGCTTTGGGCCGCGGAGCCTAGGGCGTGTTTTGGCTCGCTTGCTCGCTGCGAAGTCAGACCGCAGGCGCGTGCAATTAGGTCTTTTGAAAATCGCACGCTGGACCATGGTCTTGCCCTACGCTCATGCAACGGAGCGACGCGGTTGCCCAACGAAAAAAGGCCCCCGCATCATGCGGGAGCCCGACTGTCTTAAAGGTGGTAGAGCGATCAGCCTTCGGATTTCTCCGGCACGATCTCTTCACCGGTTTCCTGATCGACCATCTTCATCGACAGGCGCACCTTGCCGCGATCATCAAAGCCGAGCAGTTTGACCTTCACGTCTTGGCCCTCTTTGAGGACATCCGACGGGTGGTTCAAACGACGGTTTTCGATCTGGCTGACGTGCACAAGGCCGTCGCGCTTGCCAAAGAAGTTCACGAAGGCGCCGAAATCGACGATCTTCACGACCTTACCATCGTAAATCTGGCCTTCTTCGGGCTCTGCCACGATCGAATGGATCATGTCATAGGCCTTCTTGATGGCCTCGCCATTGGGGCTTGCGATCTTGATGATGCCTTCGTCGTTGATATCGACTTTGGCACCCGAGGTCTCGACGATCTCGCGGATCACTTTGCCGCCCGACCCGATCACTTCACGGATCTTGTCGGTGGGGATCTGCATGGTTTCGATACGCGGTGCGTGCACCGAGAAATCCGCCGCGCCGGTCAGCGCTTTGTTCATCTCGCCAAGGATATGCATCCGGCCGTCTTTCGCCTGCGCGAGGGCCTTTTCCATGATCTCGGGGGTGATGCCAGCAACCTTGATGTCCATCTGCAGCGAGGTGATACCGTTTTCGGTGCCTGCCACTTTGAAGTCCATATCGCCAAGGTGATCTTCGTCGCCAAGGATGTCAGTCAGGATCGCATAGGAGCCGTCCTCTTCGAGGATCAAACCCATGGCCACACCGGCAACCGCCGATTTGAGCGGAACGCCCGCATCCATCATCGACAAGGAGCCGCCGCAAACCGATGCCATCGACGAGGAGCCGTTGGATTCGGTGATTTCCGACACAACCCGCAAGGTATAGGGGAAATCGGTGGCCGCAGGCAGAACCGCCTGAAGCGCGCGCCATGCCAATTTGCCGTGGCCGATCTCGCGACGACCAGGCGAGCCAACTCGGCCCACTTCACCAACCGAATAGGGAGGGAAGTTATAATGCAGCAGGAAGTTCGATTTATAGGTGCCGGTCAGCGCATCGATCATCTGCTCGTCGTCGCCCGTGCCCAGCGTGGTGATCACGAGGCCTTGGGTCTCGCCGCGGGTGAAGAGCGCCGAGCCGTGGGTGCGCGGCAAGAGGCCGGTTTCGCACACGATGGGGCGCACCGTGGTGGTGTCACGGCCATCAATTCGCTTGCCGGTTTTCACGACATCGCCGCGCAGAACCGAGCTTTCGAGCTTCTTCAAAGCCGAACCGAGGTTTTCATCGGCCAGTTGCTCTTCCGAAAGCGCTTCTTTGATCGCGGCTTTCGCCTCGGCAACCGCAGTGGTGCGCTCTTGCTTGTCGGTGATCGCGTAAGCGGCGCGGATCTTGTCCTCGCCCACGGCTTTGACGGCGGCGAAGAGGTCGGAGTAATCCGCAGGCTGGAAGTCGAACGGCTCTTTGGCGGCATCTTCAGCCAGATCAATGATCAGGTCGATCACCGGCTGGATGCTGTCATGGGCGAATTTCACCGCGCCAAGCATTTCTTCTTCGGTCAGCTCATAGGCTTCCGATTCCACCATCATCACGGCGTCTTTGGTGCCTGCCACAACCAGATCGAGACGCTGCTCGGGGTTGTCGCGCAGCTTGTGCATGTCTTCGACTTCGGGGTTGAGGATGTATTCGCCATCGACAAAACCCACACGGCAACCCGCGATCGGACCCATGAAGGGCGCGCCCGAAATGGTCAAAGCCGCCGACGCCGCGATCATCGCAACCATATCAGGGTCGTTGACCAGATCGTGGCTCAGCACGGTGCACATCACCAGAACTTCGTTCTTGAAGCCCGGAACAAACAGCGGGCGGATCGGACGGTCGATCAGACGCGCGGTCAGCGTCTCTTTTTCCGTCGGGCGCGCTTCGCGTTTGAAGAAACCGCCGGGCACTTTACCCGCGGCATAGTATTTCTCTTGGTAGTGAACCGTCAGCGGGAAGAAGTCCTGCCCCGGTTTTTGTTGTTTGGCGAACGTTACGTTGGCCATGACCGAGGTCTCGCCCAATGTGGCGATGACGGTGCCGTCGGCCTGACGGGCAACCTTGCCCGTTTCCAGTGTCAGCTCTTCTTCGCCCCACTGGATGGATTTTTTCACTTCGTTGAACATCTAGCTATCCTAATTGGGAGCACTCCCGACCCCTGTCGGGTCTCCCGTTTGCATGGCGGCCCCATTGCCGCCGACCTTTTCATCATCTCATGCGCCAAGGTCAAAGCGTCACGTCTCAGATACCGCGCGCATACAGGATTTTGAGGGCTTTGGGAAGGGGCGTTGCGGCCCGCCTGTCAAGTGGGGAATCCATGTATGGATCGACCGAATGCGGCGCGTTTAAGGTCGAGGCGGCCATTATTATTGGCGTCTTGAGACCAAACTTATTTTACAAGGAACTTTGAAATGACACAGAAACGATACGCCCGAATTGCGGCCTATTTGCCGCAAGCCTACCGGCAACTTCAACAAAATGGCAGCGCCAAACGATTGGCCGAGGGACTGCGCAAAACCGGTTTTGATCCCTCGGGTACGCCGGATATGGACGCACTGTTGCGACTGACGGGCGACAAACCCTCTGCTGACCTGCTCGCCAAGAGCTTTGCCTTGCGCTCCCCCGCTCAGGCCGCGCCCCAGATCATTGCGTCGCTCGGCGCGCAGAACAAATTGACTGCGCCGATTATCGGCGGCGTGGCCGCGGTTTTGGCGCGCAGCGGCTTCTCGACCCGTGAAATTGCCGAGGTCTTCGATCGCCTGACAGAAGGGCGGGTCAATGTCGTCCTTGGCAAATTGCCAGCAGGCGCTGCCCCGCAGGTGACCAGCGAGGGCGAGAGCACAACCGTTATGCTGCCACCTCCGCCTGCCGAAGAAGGCGGCGAAGGCGGTTCCAATGAGGGCGGCGGCGAAGGCTCTGGAGGCGAGGGGACCGGTGGAGGGAACGGGACCGGTGGAAACGGGACTGGAGGCGAGGGATCTGGCGGCGAGGGAACCGGCACAGAAGGCGGCACCCCTGACGGAAATGGCACCGGCGGCGAGCCGAACGATCCGACCCCGTCACCCGAGCCGACGGAGCCCAAAGGCTTTTGGGGCATCTTGAATGCCATTCTCACCGGTGCGGCCAAAGGCGCGGGGGTCGGCGGCGCACTTGGTGCCTGGGCAGGATCTCCGGCAGGACCCGCAGGCGCGGCGGGCGGTGCCGTCGAAGGGGCTTTCTACGGCTCGATCGGCGGCGGTATCATCGGTGGTGGCGCATATATTTTTGGCAGCGTGATGACGCTGCCCGATGGGTCCGGCGATCTGGTGTGGTATTGAAGGCGGATGACGGCGCCGCTCCGGCCGCGTTCAGGCCCGTGAGACAGAGTGTTCGCGGCTTTGCGGTTGGCGCGACATAGACAAGAAAAGGCCCCCGAGTTCATCAGGGGCCTTTTTGAATTCTGTTTTGATCAAAGTTTAGCGGCGCAGGCCGAGGCGTTTGATCAGGTCTTGGTAGCGTGCTTCGTCTTTGGCGCGGGTATAGTCCAAAAGCTTGCGGCGCAGAGCGACCATTTTGAGCAGGCCACGGCGACCGTGGTTGTCTTTTTTGTGGGTTTTGAAGTGCTCGGTCAGGGTCGCGATGCGCGAGGAAAGGATAGCAACCTGAACTTCGGGCGAACCGGTGTCGCCTTCTTTGGTTGCGAATTCTTTCATGATCCGTGCTTTTTCTTCTGCAGTAATCGACATCGGGGTCTCCTTAGGTTGAAGGGTTGGGGCACAGGCCGGGATGTCGTCCAGCAAGGTCCATAGAGATATGCCCCGCAAAGCGGTGCAGATGCGCGCGTATAGAAGAGAATCGCCTTGAAGGAAAGGAAAAACTCGGCCTGCGGCAAATGCCGCGACTTGCGGTCTTGGGTGATGATGTCAGGCGCAGGGTTCAGCGCCCCAAAGAGGGGCGGACAACGGGGCGGAAGTGGGCGGCAAACGGGCACGGAGCCCGCGCAATACCTTCGGCTCGGGGTGCAGGCGCGCCCGCCGCGCCCGCCCGCGCGCATCGCAAGCCCCGCGCCGGTGCTTAACCGGCCAGCAAGCCCGCCTGCGCGACCGATTGCGACATGAGCGTGATATCGTCAAGGCTGAAGCCCGCGCCGTTGCGCACCAAGACCACATCGACGCCATTCATCGTGACGATCACACCGCCGGTCCCGTCGGGGGCGTCGCGCAGTTGCACATCGGGGTCCGCCTCGGGGTCGATGCTGTCGTCATAAACCAGAACAAGCGTGTCGTCGCCCGCCTCGAAGTCCATCACCTCGGCGCGCGCGCCTTCGGGAATCCAGTCACCGGCACAGATCACATCGGCCCCGTCGCCGCCGGTGACGATGTCATAGCAGCCCGCCACGATCACATCGTCACCGGCCCCGCCATTGAGGTAATCCGCGCCGTCGATGTCGGAAATATCGCCCTCGGCCGCCTCGGGATCGTCGCACAGGCCGGAAATCATATCATCGCCCGCGCCGCCAAACAAAGTATCGGCGCCCAAACCGCCGTCGAGGTCGTCACGGCCCAATCCGCCATGCATCGCATCATTGCCGTCGCCGCCATTCAGCGCGTCATCGCCGCTGCCGCCGTCGAGCGTATCGTCGCCGTCTTCGCCGTAAAGGTCATCGTCATCGTTATGGCCGTATAGGCTGTCATTGCCGGCGCCGCCATGCAATGCGTCCTTGCCATCCTCGCCGTGAATCTCGTCGTCGCCCGCGTCGCCCGACAGGGTGTCATCGCCGCGCGCGCCGTGCATTTGGTCATCGCCCGATGCGCCGCTGATCGTGTCATCCTCTTCGCTGCCGCGCAGCCAGTCATCGTCTTCGGTGGTTTGGTCCTCAGGGGCGGTTTCGGCCTCCACAGCGGTCTCTTCGCCTTCGAGCAAATCGCCGACATCTTGCACCGAGGCGGGCATCGCGCCGCTGCCTTCCGAGGCCGGTTCGCCTTCGTCCTCGCCCATGTTGATGAACGCCGTGGCGCCCACGACCATCATTCCCAGCAAACCCGCAAGCAGTAACATCGCACATCTATCCCATAATACGCGCTCGACCATGCCACAAATCGGGCTTTGCGTCAAACGGTCCGCGCTCAAATTGGTTAACGCGCCGCTATGGAAAAGTTAACAAAATGAGTGGCTTGCCAGAGTTTCGGGCGGCGCGCGCGGGGCTCAGAAGGTTAACGCTTTGCCGTGCGGAGTTTTTCCCTTTGTGTCTCAACGCGTTGCGGGGGGCCACGGGCTCGGCGTCTCGCTATAGGCGATATAGAGCGGGTGTTTGGGATGGCCCGCTTTGCTCAGGCCAAGGTGGTAGAGCGGCTTGCCCGAGCCGCGCAAAATCGTCTCGACCGCCGTCCCTCGCGCCAGATGCGCCCCATGCGTGCCCCAAGCGGCGATGACATCATCGGCCCATGCGCATCCGTCGCGGATCGCCGCGTCATTCTCCGGTCCGACTGGATCGCGCGCCGCGCGCATCAATTTGGGATCGGTGTCGCGCCATGCGAAAATATTGGTCACGCGAAACCCGCCATATCCCAAGGCCCGCGCGCGGCGTTCGCAGCGCTCCACCGTGGGGTCGTTTTGCACTTCGGTCGCGGTCGAGGGGTTGAGCATGACGAAGAGCACGCGCTTGCCGCCGCTGTCCCATTCGCGCGTGAGCGCATAGCGGTAGCGCTCGCAATCGGAATAGATGGCGGTCGAGGGGGCGTCGTCTTTGGTGTGGCTGCGCGTGATCATGGGGTTTGATGCCCTGAACCGGCGTGCGGGTTCAAGCGGTTTTGCCTATTGCGCGGGGCGCACAAAGACGCGCGAGGGATGCAATTCGCCCGCCTTGTAGATGCCCACCGCCACGGCTTCGCCGTTCAGCGAGGCCCAGCATTCATCGCCATATTCCACGTCCGATACGATCACCATTCCGGGATTGCCGTTGCGCAGTTTCGCCGCGCCGCCTTCGGTGGTCTTGACCTCGGGCAGATCGGCCAACCCCTCTTCAAGCGGCAGCAAATGCGCGTCGATCTGGGGGGTTTTGGCCAAATCCTCGATCTGCTCCATGCTGATCGCGTCTTCGACGTCGAAGGGACCGGACCACACACGGCGCAGCCATTCCACATGGCCAAAACACCCCAATGCCGCGCCCAGATCGCGCGCGATGGAGCGCACATATCCGCCCTTGCCGCAGGTCATTTCCAAAATCACATGATCGGCGTCGGGGCGCTCGGCCAAGAGCAGCTCTTCGACGTAGAGCGGCCGCGCGGCGATCTCGAACTCTTCGTCGCTGCGCGCCAGCTTATAGGCGCGCTCGCCATCGATTTTCACCGCCGAGAATTTTGGCGGCACCTGCATGATATCGCCGACAAACCGGCCCAGCGCGGCTTTGATCTCGTCGTCGGTGGGGCGCGCGTCCGAGGTGTCGGTCACCTCGCCTTCGGTGTCGTCGGTATTGGTCGCCTGCCCCAAACGCACCGAGAAACGGTAGGCCTTCATCGCATCGGTGATATAGGGCACGGTTTTGGTCGCCTCGCCCAAGGCCACGGCCAAAACGCCGGTGGCTTCGGGGTCCAATGTGCCGGCGTGACCGGCCTTTTTCGCGCCAAAGGCCCATTTCACCTTGTTCACCACGGCGGTCGAGGTGATGCCAGCAGGTTTATCGACGACGAGCCAGCCGGAAATATCGCGGCCTTTGCGGGTGCGTGCCATGGAAGGGGCCTCATGAGATAAGCGCAGTGATAGAGCGGGCGGGGTAGCGAATGCGCGCGCCGCCGTCAATCACGGTGTCACGCCCATCGCGCGGCAGGTCAGTCGATGCGCTCCACCGTGCCGACAATCGGGCCAAGGGGACGGCCAAGGCTGAAGCCGCCAGCGCCGCGCCGATAGAGCCGCGAGATATTGCCATCAAAGTATAGCGCATTGGGCAGTTTGAGCACATCGCGGTAGAGCGTGCCGAAGTCGTAAAAATTCACCGCCGTTTGCGAGATCGCAAAAACCGCGCGCCTCCCGTCCGCCGTGGTGCCGACCCCGTTGCGGATATAACGGCTGTCGCTGCCTTTGATGAACCGCGGATGCAGCGCGCCGTCGATCACCAGCATCGGACCCGATTGTGTGGCATGGCGGCAGGCGGGTTTGGCGGCGAGAAAGGCTTTGGTTTCAATCACATCGGCGCGGCCTTCGCCGATGCAAAACACCCCGTTGGGCAAGAGGCCGAAATTGCCGCCGCCGCCGGTGGTGATGACGCGCATGACCTCTGTGCCCTCTTCGACATAATGGCCGACGGGGGCGCGATCCTCGTGATACATGCCCGCATTCATCGCCATGCCAAGGCGCAGGCCCTGCGGCTCCAGCGCCTGATCGATGCGGGCGAATTGCCCGAACGGCAGCCCCGCATCGTCATATAGAAACAGCCGCAAATCCTCGGCGCTCAGGTCCACCTCGCATAGGGTATAGGGCGCGCCTTGATGGTCCACATCGCGGCAGGACGCGCCATGGGCGGCAGGGGCGAGGGCGCCCGAAACCGCCACAGCGGCGGCAAAAACCGCGCCGAGGCGCGTTTTAGTCGTCCAGATCACGGCGCACATTGTCTTGATCCAGAAGCGCGCGGGTGGCGTCCATCTGATCAAAGGTATGGTCAATCATGAAGCGCAATTCGGGCACATGTTTCAGCGACATTTTCTTGCCAAGGTAGTGGCGCAGCTCGCCCTTGTTCTTGGCCAGAAGCGCGATCGCCTGCTCTTTGTCCCCGCCGCCCAGCGGCAGCGCATAGACCGTCGCGATGCGCAAATCGGGGGTGACGCGCACCTCGCCGATGGTGATCGACATGCGGTTGAGGTCGGTGTCATGCACCTCGCCGCGCGAGAGCATTTCCGAGAGAGTCCGCCGGATCAACTCGCCAACGCGCAGCTGCCTTTGGGAGGGGCCGGAGCCCTCGTGATGTGCGTTCTTTGCCATGCCTGTCATCTAGTGCCTTGCTCGGGCTTTGCCAAGCGCGCATTGCTCAGGTAGGAAGGCCCAAACGCCACAAAGGAGCGCGCATCTCATGTCGGATTTGCCCGGAATCGTAGTCACCGGCGCCTCGGGGCGCATGGGCCAGATGTTGATCAATACCATCACGGCCAGCGGCAAGGCCCGCCTTGTCGGCGCGGTGGTGCGCAAGGGGCACGCGTGGGTCGGCCAAGACGTGGGCACCGCCATGGGCGGCGCGGCCATGGGCGTCACGGTCACCGATGATGCTCTGGAGGCCTTCGCCAAAGCGCAGGCGGTGATTGATTTTACCACCCCTGCCGCCACGGTGGAATTTGCCGCGCTCGCCGCGCAGGCGCGCGCCGTGCATGTGATCGGCACCACTGGCATGAGCGCCGAAGAGATTGCCGCCCTAAAACCTGCGGCCCGCCATGCGGTGATCGTGCGGGCGGGCAATATGTCCCTTGGCGTGAACCTGTTGACGCAGCTGACCAAAAAGGTCGCGGCGGCCTTGGACGAGGATTTCGATATCGAGATCATCGAATCGCATCACAACCGCAAGGTCGATGCGCCGTCCGGCACGGCGTTGATGCTGGGCGAGGCGGCGGCCGAGGGGCGCGGCGTTGCGCTTGATGCGGTGTCCGACCGCGGCCGCGACGGGATCACCGGCGCGCGTAAAAAGGGCGACATCGGTTTTGTCGCCGTGCGCGGCGGCGATATCATCGGCGAACATGATGTGATGTTCGCGGGCAGCGGCGAGCGGATCATCTTGCGCCATGTCGCCTCGGACCGTTCGGTGTTTGCCCGCGGCGCGCTCAAAGCCGCGCTTTGGGGCTTGGGCCAGACCCCCGGTGAATACGATATGATCGACGTCTTGGGGCTCTAGGGCGCGCCGTCGCGCGGGCGATGCAAAAAATCCCGCGCGAAAAAATTTCGCTTTTTACGCATCCGAAACGCATTGAGCGGCGTAATGGGGGTAATTCCTGCTTTGAAAGGATGCCTCATGCCCGCTTTTATCGCCCGCCCCGTTTTGATGGTCCTGACCGCGCTACTGCTTGCGGCGGCGCCCCTTGGCCCCGCCTTGGCCGAAGGCTTCACGCCCCTGCGCGACAAGGCGGCCTTTGTCGCCCTGATCGAGAACAAGAACCTCAAACGTCTCGGCATCACCTTGCGCGTGCTGCCGGGTGGCGCCATCACCGGCAAGGCCTTGGGGCAAAAAGTGCGCGGGGCATGGCAATGGAGAGACGGGTATTTTTGCCGCGATCTCTACTGGGGCAATGAAAACCTCGGGGCCAATTGCCAAGAGGTCTCTGTGCGCGGGCGGACCTTGCGGTTCCAATCGGATCGCGGCACGGGCGATTACGCCGATCTCTCGCTCGACTGATCGCGGGGCGGAGTGCGGGGCCGATCGTGCGTCTGATCTTCGGGGGCCTGCGCGGCGCGCAAATCAAAAATCAATCGCCAAACCTTTTTTCTCCCAATCGCCATAGCGCACCGGCTCCGGCCCGTCGCGCCCGCCCAACTCTGTCGGCAGCGGGGCCTCGGCCTGCGCCAATTTGCGCCGCTGTGCGGCCTCGGCCAAAGCGCGCTGCGCGGCGGGGGGCAGGGCAGGGTCGATAGAGGCGTCCACCTCTTGCGGGGTCTGGGGTGTTTTCTCGCTCATCAGATGGGCTTCCTTTGCGCTTTGCCTGTTGATATACGCCCGCTTTAACCGCGGGCAAGGCCCGATCCATGCTTGTTGAGGAATATGCCGATGAAACCCGCCTCCAAATACCCCCGCAAGGGGTCCGGCGCCGCGAAACAGGGCGCGCAGGGCGACAAGGCGCGGCACAACACCTACAAAAAAGCCCCGCCGCCGACGCCGCGCATGGTGGCCGTGCGGCTTTTGGACGGGGTGATGGGCGAGGGCAAGCTGATGTCCGAGATGATCGGCGCGGGGGCCTTGGAGCGCCTCGAACCCGCCGACCGCGCCCGCGCGCAGCGTCTTGCGATGGATGTTCTGCGCGGCATGGAGCGGATCGACAAGGTGCTGGCCAAACATCTCAAACGCGGCGAGCCGGTGTTGCATGCGATGAACGTGCTGCGTCTTGGCACGCTGGAGCTTTGCCTTGGCGGGGATGCGCATGGGGTGGTCAATGAATGCGTCAATATCGTCGGGCGCAACCCGCGCACCCAGCAGATGAAAGGCCTCGTCAATGCGGTGCTGCGCAAAGTCGCCGCCGAAGGCCCCGCCGAATGGGCGATCTTGCGGGTGCCGCGCCTGCCCAAATGGCTGCGCGCGCCCTTGGCCGAAGCCTACGGCAGCGAAGAGATGAAAGCCATGGAGGCGGCGCATTTCGCGGGCGCGCCTTTGGACCTGTCGGTCAAGGAAGACGCCGAAGGCTGGGCGCAAAAACTGGGCGCGCAGGTTTTGCCGACCGGCTCGCTGCGCATCGCCTCGGGGCAGCAGGTGTCGGCCATGGCCGGATTTGACGAAGGCGCGTGGTGGGTGCAAGACGCCGCCGCCGCTTTGCCGGTGAAAATCCTTGCGCCCAAAGCGGGCGAGAGGGTGCTTGACCTGTGCGCCGCACCAGGCGGCAAAACGATGCAATTGGCGGCCAGCGGCGCCTCGGTGACGGCGGTCGATATCTCGGCGGGCCGTATGGCGCGGGTGGCCGAAAACCTTGCGCGCACGGGGCTGAGCGCCGATCTGGTCACCGCGGATGCCTTGGAGCAGAGCGGCACCTATGACGCCATCGTTCTGGATGCGCCCTGTTCGGCGACGGGCACGATCCGCCGCCACCCCGATTTGCCCTTTGCCAAGGATGGCAGCGAATTTGGCATGCTGATCGGGTTGCAAGAGGCCATGCTGGACCATGCGCTGTCCTTGCTCGAACCGGGTGGGCGGTTGGTCTATTGCACCTGCTCGCTGTTGCCCGACGAGGGCGAATGCCAGATCGAAGATGCGCTGGCGCGCCATGGGGATATCAGCGTGGATCGCGCGGCCTTGATGGTGGAGGGGGTCGAGGCGGCTTGGCTCACCGAAGAAGGCGGGCTGCGTTTGCGGCCTGATTACTGGGCCGAGCGCGGCGGGATGGACGGGTTTTATATCGCCTGTCTGGTCAAAACCGCCTAGGCGCGGATCGCCCGCGCGCGCCCTGACCGCCCGTCTCGCACCGCCTGCGGGGCGCCCGTTTCGGGTGCGATTTCGGCGCGGCTTTGCCGCCGCGGCCCCTCTTGGCGCCTCCGCTACCTTGGCCAAATCCTCCCCTCGCGCGGCGCGCGGCTTTTTGAGCGGTGACTTGGCCGCGGCTTTTCGTTAATATGCCTCGCAAAGCGCCAAAAGAGCGTAGCGAGAGGCAGAGCAGATGGCCCAAGAAAAACTGATGTCGCGCGGAACGCGCGTCTTGAACCGTGTGCATGCGCGGCTGAGCGCCTTGGCGCGCCCTGCGACGGGTTTTGTCTCGCAGCCCGAGCCGCGCACCATCGGCAGTTTTGCGCGCGGGCGGCAATTGGTGGCGGGCAATCTGTTGTTTGCGGGGCAATTGCACCAAGATGACGGCAGCGGCCTTTGGGCGCTGGGCGGCAGTGATCCGGCGCGCGACGACGAGGCGCATGGCTTTGCATGGCTCGATGATCTGGCCGCTGTGGGCGACCGTCCGGCGCGGCAACTGGCGCAAAATTGGCTGTGGGAGTGGATCGCCCGCTACGGGCGCGGCGGCGGCGCGGGATGGACGCCGGAGCTGACCGGACGGCGTTTGATCCGCTGGATCAACCACGCGATCTTCTTGCTCAACGGCCAAGACAAAGCGCAATCACAGGCCTTCTACCGCTCGCTGGCGCGGCAGACGATTTTTCTGGGCCGCCGCTGGAAAGGCGCATTGCCCGGATTGCCGCGCTTCGAGGCCCTGACGGGGTTGATCTATGCGGGGCTGGCCTTGGAGGGGATGGAGCGCCACGTCGGCCCCGCCGTCAAAGCCTTGGCCCGCGATTGCCGCACACAAATCAGCGGCGAAGGCGGCATCCCGACCCGCAACCCCGAAGAGCTGTTGGAGGTGTGCACCTTGCTGACTTGGGCGGCGGCGGCGCTGCGCGAGGGTGGCAAACCCGTCCCGCCCGAGGTCATGTCGGCCATCGAGCGTATCGCGCCGAGCCTGCGCAGCCTGCGCCATGCCGATGGCGGATTGGCGCGATTCCATGGCGGCGGGCGCGGTATGGAAGGGCGGCTGGATTGGGCGCTGGCCAATAGCGGGGTGAAAACGCGCCAAGCGGACGGATTGGCGATGGGATATGCGCGGCTGAGCGCGGGGCGCAGCTCTTTGATCGTCGATGCCGCCGCACCTCCGGGGGGCAAGGCCTCCTTTGATGCCCATGCCTCGACCCTCGCGTTCGAGCTGACATCAGGGCGCAGGCCGCTGATCGTCAATTGCGGATCGGGGGCGCATTTCGGCGAGGAATGGCGCCGCGCGGGCCGCGCCACCCCGTCCCATAGCGCGCTGGCGCTGGAGGGATATTCCTCGGCGCGTTTGGGCCGGATCGGACCGCGGCGCGAGATGCTGGTCGACGCGCCGCGCGATGTGCCGGTGCAGATCACCCATGCCGCCGACAGTTTGCGATTTGAGGGCGGGCATGACGGATATCTCAAGACCCACGGATTGACCCATGCGCGCACGCTGGAACTGTCGGTCGACGGGCGCGGCCTTGGCGGCGAGGACCTGTTGGTCGCGATCGAGCCTGCGGACCAGCGCCGGTTTGATGCGGCGATGGATGCGGTCAGCCTCCAAGGCATCCCCTATCAGGCGCGGTTTCACCTGCATCCCGAGGTCGATGCCTCGGTCGATATGGCCGGCGCGGCGGTCTCGCTGGCGCTCAAAAGCGGCGAGGTTTGGGTGTTTCGCACCGACGGCACCTCGCAAATATCGCTCGAACCCAGCGTTTATCTGGAAAAAAACCGTCTTAAGCCTCGCGCTGCGCAGCAAATCGTATTATCGGGTCGCGCGATGGAGTATGCAACGCGCCTGCGCTGGTCCTTGTCCAAAACCGTCGAAACCCCCGTTTCGATCCGCGATTTGAAACAGGCAGGTTACGGCGCGCCGGATGCTCCCGAATATGAGGTAGAATGAGCCCGCGTGAGACGCGCCCTACAACATATCCCCCGCGCGCTGGGTGGCATCACGCCGCCCGCGCATCCGCTTGCGCCGAAACAGGGCGGCGCGGCATCGCATATTGACTGCCATCATTTGGGATCTCGACTGACATGACCGACCTTTCGCCCCTCAGCCGCGCGCTGATCTCCGTTTCCGACAAAACCGGCCTTGTAGACTTGGGCCAGAAGCTTGCCGCCCGCGGGGTGGAGCTTCTCTCCACCGGCGGCAGCGCCAAGACGTTGCGCGATGCGGGGCTTGCGGTGCGCGATGTGGCCGATGTCACCGGATTTCCCGAAATGATGGACGGACGGGTGAAAACATTGCACCCCAAAGTGCACGGCGGGTTGTTGGCCTTGCGCGACAACGAAGGCCATGTCGCGGCGATGCAAGAGCACGGGATCGGCAATATCGACCTGCTGGTCGTGAACCTCTATCCCTTCGAGGACACCGTCGCCAAGGGCGCGGATTACGACACCTGCATTGAAAACATCGATATCGGCGGCCCTGCGATGATCCGCGCCGCCGCCAAGAACCACGGCTTTGTCACCACCGTGGTCGATGTCGAGGATTACGACGCCCTGATCGCCGAACTGGACGCCAATGACGGCCAGACCTCCTATGCCTTCCGCCAGCGTCTGGCGCAGATCGCCTATGCGCGCACCGGTGCCTATGATGCGGCCGTGTCCACATGGATGGCGGGCGCGCTGGGCGAGGAAGCGCCGCGCCGCCGCGCCTTTGCCGGCACGATCAAGCAAACCCTGCGCTACGGCGAGAACCCGCATCAAAACGCGGCCTTCTACACCGATGGATCGGACCGCCCCGGCGTGGCGACCGCCGCGCAGCATCAGGGCAAGGAATTGTCCTATAACAACATCAACGACACCGATGCGGCCTTTGAATTGGTCGCCGAATTCGACCCTGCCGAAAGCGCCGCCTGCGCCATCATCAAACACGCCAACCCCTGCGGCGTGGCCAAGGGGGCGACCCTTCTGGAGGCCTATAAAAACGCCTTTGATTGCGACCGCACCTCGGCCTTTGGCGGCATTGTGGCGCTCAACGGCGAACTCAACGGCGAAACCGCCGAAGCCATCACCGAGATTTTCACCGAGGTCGTCATCGCCCCCTCGGCCACCGATGAAGCCAAAGCGATTTTCGCCAAAAAGAAAAACCTGCGCCTGTTGACCACGGGCGCCTTGCCGGATGTGCGCGAAAAGGGTCTGACCGTGCGTCAGGTCGCAGGCGGGCTTTTGGTGCAGGACAAGGACACCGGTTACATCAGCATGGATGATCTGAAGGTGGTGACCAAACTCGCGCCGACCGACGAGCAGATGCGCGATCTTTTGTTCGCGTGGAAAGTCGCCAAACACGTCAAATCCAACGCCATCGTCTATGTCAAAGACCAAGCCACCGTTGGCGTCGGCGCAGGCCAGATGAGCCGCCTCGACAGCGCGCTGATCGCCGCCAAGAAAGCCGAGCGTATGGCCGAAGCCATGGGATTGCCCGCGCCTTTGACCAAAGGCTCCGCCGTGGCCTCTGATGCCTTCTTCCCGTTTGCCGACGGGCTTTTGGAGGCCGCCGCAGCGGGCGCATCCTGCGTTATCCAACCGGGCGGGTCGATGCGCGATGACGAAGTGATCGCTGCCGCCGATGAGGCGGGGCTTGCCATGGTCTTTACCGGAATGCGCCATTTCCGGCACTAAACGACGGGCGGTGCGGGGCGCAGAGCCCCGTGCCGCTGTGATATGAAAAGGGAGAGGCTGATGCGCCTTGTGTTTTGGGTCGGATTTTGGACCTTTCTCATTGATCAGGCGACCAAATATCTGGTCGTCCACGCGATGGATCTGCGCAATCTGGGCGAGATCGAGGTGCTGCCGCCCTTGCTCAACCTGCGCATGGCGTGGAACTATGGCATCAACTTTGGCCTCTTTGCCCAAGGCTCCGATATTGTGCGTTGGGTTTTGATCACCGTGGCCATCGTGATTTCGGGCGCGGTTTTGTGGTGGGTCCATAGCGAAGAGACCGGCAAACGCGGCTATATCGCGGCGGGGCTGTTGGTCGGCGGGGCGATGGGCAATGTGGTGGACCGCATCCTTTATGGCGGTGTGGCCGACTTTTTGAACATGTCGTGCTGCGGATTTGACAACCCCTATGCCTTTAACGTGGCCGATATCGCGGTCTTTGCGGGGGCCATCGGTATGGTCCTGTTTACAGGCGGCAAAAACGCCGCGTGACGGCAGTGCAGGGATGGGTTAAACCTATCCACAACAGACGACGGAGGACCGCAATGCGGATGGCGCGCGTTACAAAAATCGGGATCGCCCTCGGGCTTGTGGCGCTGGTGTCGGCCTGCGGCGGGGACAAGCGTGACATACGTTTGCGCAACTTCAACAGCTCTGTCGGCGGACCCAATGAATTCGCCGTGATCCCGAGCAAGCCTTTGCAAGCGCCCGCCGATTTCACCGCTCTGCCCGACCCCACTCCAGGTGCGGGCAATATCACCGATCAAAACCCCAAAGGCGACGCCATCGCCGCGCTGGGCGGCAATGCGGCGCGGCTGGTACCTGCGGGCGTGCCCAATACCGACGCGGCACTGACCCGTCACGCCGCCCGTTTTGGCACCCAATCGGGCATTCGCGAGACATTGGCCGCCGAGGACGAAGACTATCGCCGCCGCAAATCGCGCTTCACCAAGCTGAAGATCGTGAAAACCGACCGCTACCGCGAAGCCTATAAGCCGATGTCTTTGAACCCGCAGGCCGAAATGGCGCGGTTCCGCCGTCTGGGTGTGGACACGCCAAGCGCCCCTCCGGCACAGTAATCTCGCGCCCGCGCCGATGCCGCGCTGCGCTCTCGCGCGGCTCACAGCAATGTCACCACCCGCGCGCGGCGCACCCTTGAAGCGCGCGCTGCTCTGCGTATCTATAGTCTTACGCGTGCCTGTGGTGGCGCGGCACTTGGTTTAATCATATGCTAACTCTCTCACGCGCAGGCTTTGCTTGCGCTTTGCGTGACGGCCCCGATATGGTGTGGCGGGCCCAATGACAGGATGATCCATGATACGATCCTTGCCCTCTTTCTTCTTCCTTAGCGTCCCCTTGCACCGCGCCACGCTCAAAGCCCTGACGCCCGCCGTTCTGGCCTTGGGCCTCTGGGCCGCGCCCGCCACTGCGCAAACCGCCGCCGCAACCGAGACCAAAGCGCCGCCCGCCGCCAGCCGCGAGATCAAGGATGCGATCACCGATTTCAAACTCGATAACGGCATGCAGGTCATCGTGATCGAAGACCACCGCGCCCCCGTCGTGGTGCAAATGGTGTGGTATCGCGCCGGATCGGCAGAAGAGCCCGCAGGCGCATCGGGGGTCGCGCATTTCCTTGAACATCTGTTGTTCAAAGGCACGGACAATATGGAATCGGGCGAACTATCGGCCACCGTCGCCGCCAATGGCGGCAGCGATAATGCCTTCACCAGCTATGATTATACCGCATACTACCAACGCGTTGCCGCCGACCGTTTGGAATTGATGATGCGGATGGAAAGCGACCGGATGGTCAATTTGCGCCTTGGCGAGGAAGAGATCGCCACAGAACGCGCGGTGATCATCGAAGAGCGCAACCAGCGCACCGAAAACGACCCTGCCGCTCTGTTTCGCGAGCAAAAGAACGCCGCGCAATATCTCAATCACCGCTATGGCGTGCCCGTGATCGGATGGCGCCACGAGATGGAGCAATTGGACCTTGGCGATGCGCTGGCCTATTATAAAACCTATTACGCGCCCAATAATGCGATCTTGATCGTTGCGGGCGATGTGGACCCTGCCGAGGTCAAAACCTTGGCCGAGACCTATTACGGCGTGATCCCCGCCAACCCCGACCTGCCCGAACGTGTCCGCCCGACCGAGCCGCGGCAAACCTCCGAGCGGCGCATGACCTTTCGCGACCCGCGCGTCGCACAGCCCTATGTCAGCCGCTCCTACCTCGCCCCCGAGCGCAACGCGGGCGATCAAAAAGAGGCGGCGGCCCTGACCCTTTTGGCGGAAATTCTGGGCGGCGGGACGACCTCGGTGCTGGCCGAAAAATTGCAGTTCGAGGCGCAAAAGGCGGTCTATGTGGCAGCCTATTATCGCGGCATGTCCTTGGATGCGACGACCTTTGATTTCATCGTCGTGCCTGCGGCAGGGGTCAGCCTTGAAGAGGCTGAAGCGGCGCTCGATACGGCGGTGGCCGAATTTATGAACGAGGGCATTGATGCCGAACAACTGGCCCGTCTCAAGATGCAAATCCGCGCCTCCGAAATCTATGCCCGCGACGATGTGGAAAGCACCGCAAACCGCTATGGCCGCGCGTTGACCCAAGGGTTGACCATCGCGGATGTACAAGAGTGGCCGCGCATTTTGGAAGCGGTGAGCGCGCAGGACATCCTTGCCGCGGCCAAATCCGTTCTCGACAAACGCCGCTCTGTCACTGGTTGGTTGATGGGCGAAGAGGAGGTCTCGCAATGAGCCGTCATATGCCCCCCGCCCGAACCCACGTCCAAGCCCGCGCCGCGGCGCTGCCCGCCGCACTGGCCCTGCGCATCGGCGGGGTTTTGATTGCTCTGGCCTTGCTCTTGGCGGCGCTGCCCGCGCGCGCCGAAATCCGGATCCAAGAGGTCACAAGCCAAGGCGGCATCACCGCGTGGTTGGTCGAGGATCACACCATTCCCTTCGCTGCGCTGCAGCTGAGCTTTCGCGGCGGGGCGTCCTTGGATGCGGCGGATAAGGCCGGTGCAACCTCCTTGATGGCGGCGCTCTTGGAAGAGGGCGCGGGGGATTTGGACGCGCGCGCCTTTGCCCGCGCCCAAGAAAGCCTCGCCGCCTCTTTCGGCTATAGCGTCGGCGATGATTCCGTCTCGATTTCGGCGAAATTCCTGACCGAGAACCGCGATGCGGCGCTGGAACTTTTGCGCAAAACCCTGATCGAGCCGCGCTTTGACGAAGACGCGATCGAGCGGGTGCGTGCGCAGATGCTCTCCAACATCCGCTCCGACCTCAAAGATCCCAATGCCATCGCAGGGCAGGCCTTTTCCAAACTGGCCTTTGGTGATCATCCCTATGCCAATCCGCAAGACGGCACCGAAGCCACGGTGAGCGCCCTGACGCGCGACGATCTGCTCGCGGCGAAGCAGGCGGCGCTTGTGCTCGGCCGCGTCAGCATCGGCGTGGTTGGCGACATCACGCCCGAAGAACTGGCCCCGCTTCTGGATGCGCTTTTGGGCGATCTGCCGCAAGACGGCCCGCCCTTGCCGCCGCGCGCGACGGTGCAATTGACCGGCGGCACCACGGTGATCGACTTTGCCACGCCGCAATCCGTGGCGCTCTTTGGCCATGAGGGGCTCGCTCTGGACGACGAGGATTTCTTTGCCGCCTATCTGCTCAACACCATCCTTGGCGGCGGCTCGTTCGAAAGCCGCCTGATGACCGAGGTGCGCGAGAAACGCGGGCTGACCTATGGCGTTTATTCCTACCTTGTGGGCAAGGAAGAGGCGGATATCTGGATGGGGCAGGTGGCCTCGGCCAATGACCGGATCGGCGAAGCGATCAGCGTGATCCGCGCGCAATGGGCGCGTATTGCCGAAGAGGGCGTCACCCAAGAGGAACTGGACAATGCCAAGACCTATCTGACCGGCTCCTACCCTTTGCGTTTTGACGGGAACGGGCCGATTGCGCGGATCATCACCGGCATGCAGGAAAACGGATTTCCCATTGATTACGCCGCAACGCGCAATGAAAAGGTCGAGGCGGTGACATTGGAAGACGTCAACCGCGTGGCGCGCGAACGCCTGCGAGCGCAAGACCTGCGCTTTGTGGTGGTCGGGCAACCCGAAGGATTGGAAGCGAATTGAGCCGATGCGCCGCAAGGCGCCCGAGGCGCGCGGCGGATGCCTCCGGCGGGGATATTTGAGGAACCAGCAAGGGGCGCGGGGCGATGTTCCCGCGCCCGTTTTTATTCGCCGTAGGGGATCCAGACGGTTTTGACCTCGGTCGCCGCATCGAGGAAGGCCTTGCTGTCGGCATGGCTCCAGTCGCGGGCTCGGGCGTTGTTGACCCATGTGCGTTTGAGATTGCTCGCCGAGGCGCGTTCGATCTCGGCGCTGATCGGGGCGGAGGAGAAGCTCCAGACCGCGTCGATATTCATATGCGCCGCCATGGGCGCGGCCAGATCGCTATGCGCCCCCGTGAGGATGTTGACCGTGCCGGGCGGCACATCGGATGTGTCCAGCACTTGGTAGAAATCGGTGGCCAGAAGCGGCGCGATTTGCGAGGCGACAAGCAGCACGCGGTTGCCCATGGCCAAGGCGGGCGCCATGACCGAGACCAGCCCCAAGAGCGGCGCCTCGTCGGGGCAAAATGCGCCGATGACCCCCACGGGTTCATTCATCGCCAGCGCCGCGCCGCGCATCGGAACGCCGCTGATGCGGCCCTCGTATTTATCGGCCCATGCGCCATAGGTGAACAGGCGCTCGATGCTGGCCTCGACCTCGGATTTGCCGGATTTTCCGCCGGTGCTGGCATCAATGCGGGCGGAAAATTCATCGGCGCGCGCCGACAGGTTCTCGCCGATATAATAGAGGATTTGAGCGCGCAGATGCGCCGAGGTTTTCCCCCAGCCGGCTGCGCTTTGGGCGGCTTCGACCGCGTTGCGGATGTCTTTGCGGCTGGCAATCGGGACATGGCCGAGCAGGGCGCCTGATTTGCCAAAGACCGGCGCGCTATAGCCGCTGTCGGGGCGGGTTTGTTTGCCGCCGATATAGAGCTTTGGCGTGCGGTCGAGATGGGTCTCTTGCGCGGTGTCGCCTGTATGGGGAAGCAGGGGTTTGAGGATTTTGGACTTGGCTTTGGGGCGCGTATAGGCGGCCAATCCGGCCCATCCGCCCTCGCGGCCAAAGCCGCTTTCACGCAGCCCGCCAAAACCTGCGGCAGCGTCGAACATATTGCTGCCGTTGATCCAGACCACGCCCGCGGCCAGTTTCGGCGCGATGTCGAGGGCAAGGTTGATGTTCTCGCTCCAGATCGTGGCGGCAAGGCCATAGCGGGTGTTATTGGCCATTTCCACCGCCTCATTGGGGGTGCGGAAGGTCGAGGAGACCAGCACGGGGCCAAAGATTTCCTCCTGCATGAGCGTATCGGCAGGGGACAGATCGGTGATCAGCGTCGGCGGGTAAAAACACCCCGCCTCGGGGATATCGCAAGGTGGCGTGAAATGCGTGCCCGCAGGATGTGCGCTCACCATGTTTTGCACGGTCCTGAGTTGCACCGGATCGGCCAGCGCGCCCATATCGATGCTTTTGTCGAGCGGGTTGCCGAGGCGCAATTTGCCCATCCGTGCCCGCAGTTTCTCATGGAAACGGTCCGCGATGCCGTCATGCACCAAAAGCCGCGATCCGGCACAGCAGACCTGCCCTTGGTTGAAGAATATCGCATCGACAAGCCCTTCGACCGCGCTGTCGATATCGGCGTCATCAAAAACGATATAGGGCGATTTGCCGCCCAGTTCGAGCGTCAGCGCCTTGCCCGATCCGGCGGTGGCGCTGCGGATCGCGCGGCCCACGGCGGTCGATCCGGTAAAGGCGATCTTGTCGATATCCTCATGCGCGGTGATCATCTCGCCCACCGCGCCGTCACCGGTAACGATATTGACGACGCCTTTGGGCAATCCGATCTGGCGGCAGATATCGGCAAACAAAAGCGCGCTCAGTGAGGTATATTCCGCCGGTTTCAAGACCACGGTATTGCCCATCGCCAGCGCCGGCGCGATCTTCCACGCCAGCATCAAAAGCGGGAAGTTCCACGGGATGATTTGCCCGCAAACGCCAAGCGCCTCGCGGTCCGGCATTTCGTCATCCATCAATTGCGCCATGCCCGCGTGGTAATAAAAATGCCGCTGCGCCAAGGGGATATCCACATCGCGCGCCTCGCGGATCGGTTTGCCATTGTCGAGGGTTTCGAGCACGGCGAACAGGCGGCTGTGTTTTTGCAATTGGCGCGCCAGCGCATAAAGATGGCGCGCACGCCCCGCACCGCCGAGCTTTTGCCATTTGCCTTGGGCGCGGCGGGCGGCCGCGACGGCGGCGTCCACCTCGATTGCCGTCGCTTGGCTCAGCGTGGCCAGAACCTCGCCCGTGGCGGGATTGCGGCTTTCGAAATCATTGCGCGCCTCGGTGAAGGCCCCATCGATGAAATGGCCGAAACGGTCGCCCTGATCGACCAGCCATGCCAAGGCCTCTGCCGGAGATTCCAGCGCCGTGCCATAATCCATCGTCTCGAAAATTTCTTTTACAGTCATAACTTATCCCATCGGATGGCGGTAGGCGGCGGAATAGGCGCCGGTGGTATGGTGTTCGATCTGGCGCTCGATATCGCCCAAAAGTGACGAGGCCCCGAACCGGAAGAGGTCGGGCGCGAGCCAGCGATCGCCAAGCTCTTCCTTGATCAACGACAGATAGACCAAAGCGTCCTTGGCCTTGGAAATCCCTCCGGCGGGTTTGTAACCGATGCGCACGCCCGCGCGCTCATGGTAGTCGCGGATCGCGCGGATCATCACGAGGCTGACGGGCAGGGTGGCGTTGACGCTTTCCTTGCCGGTGGAGGTCTTGATGAAATCGGCCCCCGCCATCATGCACACCAACGAGGCGCGCGCGACATTGCGCAGGCTGCCCAATTCGCCGGTGGCCAAAATCGCCTTCACATGCGCCGCGCCGCAGGCCGCGCGAAAGGCGCGCATTTCATCATAAAGTGCCTGCCAATTGCCGGTCAGAACGTGGCGGCGTGAGATCACGATATCGATTTCCTTGGCCCCTGCCGCGACGCTGGCCTCGATCTCTTTGACGCGCAAATCAAATGGCGACAGGCCCGCCGGAAATCCGGTGGAGACGGCGGCCACGGGAATGTTCGTGCCCGCCAAGGCCTCGACCGCAGGGGCGATCATCTCGTGGTAGACGCACACCGCGCCGGTGGTCAGCCCCTGCATATCCAGCGCCGCCAGAAGATCGGGGCGCAGCGGTTGGCGCGCCTTGGCGCAAAGCCGCCGCACCCGACCAACCGTATCGTCGCCCGACAAAGTGGTCAGGTCGATGCAGGAAACGGCCTTGAGAAGCCATGCGGCTTGGTGGTCTTTCTTGACCGAACGGCGCGTGCCGATCTGGCCCGCGCGGCGCTCGATGGCCGATGTGTTCGCCTGCGCGCGCATCACCCAATCAAGGTCCAAGTCCATTCCCGGATTGCGCGGTTCAAGGGTTTGCGGCAGCTGCATAAGCGCGCTCGGCGGTTTTGCGGCGCCGCTGCGCGTTGCGGTGTCTTTTTGGCTGCTCATATCTGGCCCCATCCTTGTCCGGCTTTGGCATGTCGGGTCTGTGCGGCGCGGCGCGCGCAAATCGGCTCTGGCCGTATGGGGATAGGGTGTCATGCACCCGCGTTCTTGGCAAGCTGCGGCGGCGAGACTTGCGCCAAGAATTGCCGGTGCTTGGTGCGGGTGCGGATGGGAATCGGCCTTGCAATTGCGCAATATCGGAGCATTTCTGCCGATAGGCGGGCTCTAGTTGCGAATTACTCGCATTATTGTTGACGCAGATGAGAATCGTTCTCATATAGAGGCCATGACACGAAATATTCCACCCAAATCCGCCGATCTGCCCCCCTTGCCCGCACCGAGCCGCCGCAGGGCGCTTGCATGGTTTGCCGGTGCTGCGGCGGGACTGGGCGCGCCCTCCTTGCTTTGGGCAAAAGAGGCCAGCGCCGCAGCACCCTCCGCCGCCCTGTCCGTTGTGGCCACCACGGGGATGATCGCCGATGCCGCGCGCCAAATCGCGGGGCCTTTGGCGCAGGTGCGCGGGCTGATGGGATCGGGGGTCGATCCGCATTCCTACCGCCAGACCCGCAGCGATATCGCCGCCATGGTGCGCGCCGATCTGGTGCTTTGGCATGGCCTCTACCTCGAAGCGCAGATGGAGGAGTTTTTGCTCGATCTGGGGAGGCGCCGCGCCGCCATTCCCGTGGCCGAAGCCTTGCCGCATGATGTGTTGATGCCCTACGGCGAATATGAAAACCGCTTTGATCCGCATGTCTGGATGGCGCCCGAGCTTTGGTCCGAGGTCACCCGCGCGGTCGAGGCCGCCTTGATCGCGGCGCGGCCCGCTCACGCATCGCAACTGGCCGAGAACGCGCAGGCCCACCGCGCGCAGATCGCCCAACTGCACCTTTATGCCCAAGAGGCGATGGCGCAAATCCCCGATGCGGCGCGGGTGCTTTTGACGGCGCATGACGCCTTTGGCTATTTCGGCCGCGCCTACGGGCTTGAGGTGATCGGCATCCAAGGTATCTCGACGCAAAGCGAGGCCGGATTGAACCGCATCGGCGAATTGGTCGATATGCTTGTGGCGCGCGGGATCGGCGCGGTGTTTGTCGAAAGCTCGGTGTCGGATCGCAACATCCGCGCGCTGATCGAAGGCTGCGCCGCGCGCGGGCACCGGCTTGCGATTGGCGGCGAATTGTTCTCCGATGCGATGGGCGTCGAGGGCAGCTATGAGGCGACCTATATCGGGATGCTCGACCACAATATCACCACCATCGCCCGCGCCTTGGGCAGCGATGCACCCGCCCGCGGGATGCAAGGTAATTTGGAGGCGCGGCGATGAGCGCAGTGGGGGGCGCAGCGGCGCAAACCGTCGAGGCGGATCTGGCCACCACGGCCTTGGCCATTCGCGGCATGACCGTGTCCTACGGCGAAAAACCGGCGGTGTTCTCCGTCGATATGAGCGTGCCGCGCGGCGCCATGATGGCCATTATCGGCCCCAACGGCGCGGGCAAATCCACCCTGCTCAAAGCCGCGCTGGGCGTGGTGCCCTCGCTCTCGGGCG
Organism: Litorivita sp. NS0012-18; assembly: GCF_040371945.1. Lineage (NCBI taxonomy): Bacteria > Pseudomonadati > Pseudomonadota > Alphaproteobacteria > Rhodobacterales > Paracoccaceae > Litorivita > Litorivita sp. NS0012-18. Next base: position 1,973,875 of record NZ_BAABWS010000001.1, read on the forward strand.
AGGCTTTCGTCTTTGGCAAGCCCTTGGAGCAGGTGCGCGCGCGCATCGCCTATGTGCCGCAGCGCGCCTCGGTCGATTGGGATTTCCCCGCGCGGGTCAGCGATGTCGTGGCCATGGGCCTTTACCGCGAGTTGGGCCTTTTGGGGCGGATGACCGGCGCGCACCGCGCCCGCGCCGCGCAAAGCCTTGAGCGGGTCGGCATGGCCGATTTTGCCCATCGCCAGATCGGCCAATTGTCCGGCGGCCAGCAACAGCGCGTCTTCCTCGCCCGCGCCTTGGCGCAAGAGGCCGACCTCTATTTGCTCGACGAGCCCTTCGCAGGGGTCGATGCGGCGACGGAAAAGGCGATCATTGCGGTTCTGCAATCGCTCAACGCGCAGGGCAAAACCGTGATCGCGGTGCATCACGATCTGGCCACGGTGACGGATTATTTCGACCATGTGTTCTTGATCAACAAAACCCGCATTGCCGAAGGCAAGGTGGCCGAGGCCTTTACCCCCGAAAACTTGCAACGCACCTATGGCGGGCGGCTCGCCACGGCGCAGCTTGATCCGGCCTCACAGGTCAATGCCCCCGCCGCGCCGCGCAAGGATCTGGCGTCGGGGCTTGTGCCGCCCGGTGCGGGGCCGGACGGCGCAAGCGGAGCGGGCTGAGCGATGGGGGACCTGCTGGCGGCGCTGAGCCTGCAAATGGGGTATAACGCAACGCTGGTCGCCATCGGCGCGGCGCTTTTGGGTGCGGCGGCAGGGGTGACGGGTACGTTTTTGTTCTTGCGCAAACGTGCGCTTGTCAGCGATGCGATCAGCCACGCCACCCTGCCCGGTGTCGGGATCGCCTTTATGGTCATGGTGGCGCTTGGCGGCGACGGGCGCTCTCTGGTCGGGTTGATGATCGGCTCGGCGCTCTCGGCGGTCTTGGGGCTTTTGTGTGTGGGCTGGTTGACCCAGCGCACGCGCCTGTCCGAAGACGCCAGTATCGGCGCGGTTCTGTCGGTGTTCTTCGGCTTTGGCGTGGTGCTTTTGACCGTGATCCAAACCATGAGCGCGGGGCGTCAAGCGGGATTGGAGAGCTTTCTATTGGGCGCCACCGCAGGGATGCTGCGCAGCGAGGCATTGGTGATCGCGGGCGGCGGCACGGTGGCGGTTTTGCTCGTAGCGCTGTTGCGCCGCCCGATGACCTTGGCGGCGTTCGATCCCGAATATACGGCGGGCGCGGGATGGCCGCTTGCGCGGATTGATTTTGCCATGATGGCGCTGGTGACGGCGGTCACGGTGGTCGGGCTGAAAATCGTCGGGCTGATCTTGATCGTGGCGCTGTTGATCATCCCGCCGGTGGCGGCGCGGTTCTGGAGCGCGCGCGCAGGCCATGTCGCCGCTTTGGCAGGGGTGATCGGCGCGTTGTCGGGGTTTATCGGCGCGGCGATTTCCGCCTCCGCGCCCAGCCTTCCCACAGGGCCGATCATTGTTTTGGTCAGCTCCGCGATTTTTGTGCTGTCCTTGCTTGTCGCGCCCGAACGCGGGGTTCTGGCCTCGATGCGGCGGCGGCAAAAATTCCACCGCGCGGTGCATCTGCGCCAAGGGTTATTGGCCTTGGCCCAAGGCCAACCCGTTTACGAGCCGCTCACGCAGCGCCTTTTGCGCATCGAGGGTCTTTTGCGCGCCGACGGTGTGCCGACCCCTGCGGGCGAGGCGGCTGCTGCGGCGATCCGGCTGGACGAGCGGCGCTGGCAGGTCTTGCGCGCCGATCCGGCATTGGAAAGCGCGGCGGCGCAATATGACGGGCTGACCGATGTGAGCGCGGTGCTCACCCGCGATCAGATGGCCCAGATCGATGCGCGCCTTGGCGCAGGCGCGTGGGAGGCCACGGCATGAGCGGCGCCGAGTTTGTCCCCCTGTCCTTGACCCCGATGTTGATCGGATGTTTTGCGGCGATGGCCTGCGCCTTGCCGGGGAATTTTCTGGTGCTGCGCCGTCAGGCCTTGATCGGAGATGCGATCAGCCATGTGGTCTTGCCCGGGATTGTCGCGGCGTTCTTGCTGACCGGCATGGTGGCGACATGGCCGATGATGCTTGGCGCGGGCGGGGCGGCTTTGGTCGCAGTGCTTTTGATCGAAGCGGTGCGCCGCATCGGGCAAATCGAACCGGGTGCGGCGATGGGGGTGGTCTTCACCACCATGTTCGCGGGCGGGGTTTTGCTGCTCGAGCAATCCGATACCTCCTCGGTGCATCTTGATGTGGAACATGCGCTTTACGGCAATCTCGAAAGCCTGATCTGGCTCGATGCTTTCGGCTGGCACTCGCTTTTGGACCCGCAGGCCCTGCGCGGTTTGCCGCCCGAATTGGGGCGGATGGCGGCGGTTTTGCTCGCCGTGGCGGGGTTTATCGCGTTGTTTTGGCGGCCCTTGGCAATCTCGAGCTTTGACGAAGGCTTTGCCCGCACGCTGGGCATGCGCACTGGTGCGCTTGGGGCGGCTCTGGTCGCGGTATCGGCCATGGCGGCGGTGGCGGCCTTTGATGCGGTCGGCTCGATCATCGTCATTGCGATGTTCATTTGCCCGCCCGCCGCCGCGCGGATGATGACCAACCAATTGGGCCGGCAAGTCGCGTGGAGCATGGTTTTTGCCACGCTTTCGGCGCTGCTCGGCTATGTGCTTGCGGGTTATGGGCCGCTTTGGCTGGGATATGACAATGCGGTTAGCGCGGCGGGAATGATTGCCGTTGCCTCGGGGGTGATCCTCGCGCTTGCGGCGCTCTTCGGCCCGCACAGACGGCGCAGCGGCGCAGGCGCGGGCGCCTGATCGGGCCGCAGCAGGCTCAGCCGCCCAGCAGCGAGCGCAGGGCAACAAACCCGTTTTGCGCCATGGCGTCAGGATCGGTTTGCGTGACGCTCAACCCCTGAGCCGCCAAAGCCGCCCGATAGGCGCTTGCCGCCTCCTTGTGGGCGATCAGCGCCAGATTTTGACCCAGCCAGTAAGGCTTGCTGGCGCTGAGTTCCGCGCCCAAAAGATGCCCTGCAATGGCTGCGCCGTCGCCTGTCAGATCGGCGCTCGACAGATGCGCGGCGAGGGCTTCGGGGCGCGATTGGCTGCGCGCGAGTGCCTGTAGATCGGGCGCATCGCCGCCCAAAGGCGCGCCAAGGTTCGCCGCCAGCATCGGGGTGAGAAAGCTGCTCATGCTGACCGCCTCGCCTGCGCTCAGATGTACCCAATGGCTGCGCCCGTCGCAAAGCGCCACCATCACGCCGTCCCAATCGGGGTTGAGCGCCAGAAATCCGGCGATTTGCAACCGCACAGACGGCGGCAGGATCGCGGCGGGGCTGTCTTGTTGCAAAGCGTCAAGCGCCGCGTTTTGCGCCAAACCTGCCGGATCGGGCAGGATCGCGCAGGGCAGGGGGGCAAGATCATGCGCGCCGTCATCGACCAATATTGCCGGCGCTTCGCGCGCGGCGCCAAGAGCCTCCAGCAGCGCATCAAGATCAGGAGCCGTAGCGCGGGCGGTGCAGCTGCGCGCGGCGAAACGCCATCCGCTCAGCGTGCCGTTGGTGTGGCGCAAAAGGCCGATCCAGTCGGCAGAGGGGGAGGCAGGGCGTTGCATGGGGCACAGCTAGCCGCGCCGCGCGCCAAGATCAATAGGGCGCGGCGCGGTCGGGCGCGCGTGCCTAGGCGGCGGGGGGCACCACGGATTTCGGGGTCAAAGCCACGGCCGCATCATATTGCGCCAAAAACACCTGCCCCGTCAGATCGCCGAGGAAATGGCTGCGCTTGAGTTTGTCCATCACGGGACCTTTGACCTCGGACAGGTGCAGCTTGATGCCCATTCCGTCCAGCCGGTGATTGATCTCTTCGAGGCTTTCAAGCGCGCTCATGTCGATCTCGTTCACCGCCGAGCACATCAAGACCACATGTTTGAGCGGCTGTTCGCAGACGACGCGGTCGTAAATGTAATCCTCCAAGAAGCGCGCATTGGCGAAATAGAGGCTCTCGTCAATGCGGATGGTCAGAACCTCGGGGTGGGTTTCGACCCTGTGCCGTTTGATATTGCGAAAATGTTGGGTCCCCGGAACGAGGCCGACCTCGGCAATATGGGGCCGCGAGGTTTTATAAAGGAACATCAGGATCGACAGCGCCACGCCGGTCGAAACCCCGACCTCGACGCCGAAGGTCAGCGTGAGGAAAATCGTGGCGAAAACCGCGGCGAAATCGACCCGCGAGTAGCCCCATGTTTTCGTCAGGATCGAGAAATCGACCAAGGACAACACGGCCACGATGATCGTCGCGGCAAGCGTCGCTTTGGGGAGAAAGAACAGCAAGGGCGTGAGCAAAAGCGCGGCCAGCGCGATGCCGATGGCGGTAAAGGCCCCTGCGGCGGGGGTCTGTGCGCCCGCGTCAAAGTTCACGACAGAGCGCGCAAATCCGCCCGTCACCGGATAGCCGCCCGACAACGCCGCCGCGATATTGGAGGCGCCAAGCCCGACAAGCTCTTGGTCCGGCACGATGCGCTGGCGTTTTTTCGCGGCCAAGGTTTGCGCGACCGAGACGGATTCGACAAAGCCGATGATCGAGATCAGCACCGCAGCCACGAACAACTGCCCCCAGATTTCCAGATCAAAGCTGGGCGCGGTCAAAGGCGGCAATCCGCGCGGCACATCACCGACGATTTTGACGCCGTGGTTTTCGAGGTTGAAGAGCCACACGGCCAAAGTCGTCACGACCACGGCGCCCACCGGCCCCGCCTTGGCCAAGATATCGGCCAATCGCGGCTGCATCCCTGTCGAGAGCAGCAAGGGCTTCAATCCCTTGCGCACCCAAAACAGGAAGCCCACGGTGCCAAGCCCGATGAAAAGGGTGATGAAATTGGTGGTCGAGAGGTTTTCCAACAGCGAGCCGATAAGCTGGATCAGGTTATGGCCATGGGCATCGATGCCAAAGATATGTTTGAGCTGCGAGGTGGCGATCAACACGCCCGAGGCGGTGATGAAACCCGCGATCACCGGATGCGACAGAAAATTGGCCAAGAACCCAAGGCGAAAGATACCGAGGACCAACAGGATCAGCCCCGAGAGAAAGGCCAAAGTCACCGCCGCCAATGCGTATTCCGCCGTGCCTTGCAGCGCCATATTCCCGACGCTCGCCGCCGTCATCAACGACACGACCGCCACCGGACCCACGGCCAGCGCGCGGCTGGTGCCAAAGATCGCATAGGCCACCAAGGGCAGGATCGACGCATAAAGCCCCATCTGCGCCGGAAGCCCCGCCAAAAGCGCATAGGCCAAAGATTGCGGGATCAACATGATCGTCACAATCACTGCCGCCACCGCATCCGAGGTCAGCGTCTCGCGATCATAGGATTTGCCCCATTGCAGGATCGGCAAGTGCCGTTCTAGCTGGGCGCGATTGGGGAGCAGGTGTTTCATTGGGTCTCCTTGGCACGGGGCGGGCCGCACCGGTGAAGCTGGGGGCAGGCTTTGATTTTATATATTCAGAAAATATAATATGTAAAGGGCCTGCGATCACGAAACCGAAGGTATCGGGGCAAAGGTTGAAAACTGCTGAGCAAGACGAGGGATATGCCGTCGATGGCACCCACGAGATTCTCGGCCATGATCGGCGTTCACATCCGCGCCGCAGCGTGCATTAATCCAGTTCGATCCAGTGCCTACATCGGCGAAGGGCGAGACGAGAATAAATCCAAGCGCGTCGCGGCGGCGAAACTTGTGCAAAGGAGCCGCGGGTGCGTTGACATTGCTTGCGCGGGCGGATCATTTTGCCGAGCGACCCGCAAGCGCGATGCCCGCCACCCCCGCCCAAGCGCCCCAATCCCAAGAGGCCCCCTCTCATGACCGACCGCTCCACCTCAACGACGGATGAAGACCGCGCGGCGCAGGTCCGGCCCGCTTGGCAATTCTGGATCGACCGTGGCGGCACCTTTACCGATATCGTCGCACGCCGTCCCGATGGGGCAATCGTGACGCATAAAGTCCTGTCGGAAAATCCCGAACGCTACCAAGACGCCGCGGTGCAAGGCATTCGTGATCTGATGGGTATGACGGCCGATGCGCCCTTTGCGAAGGGCTCCATTGCCCATGTGAAAATGGGCACCACCGTGGCCACCAATGCCTTGCTTGAACGCAAAGGCGAGCGGGTCTTGCTGGTAATCACCAAAGGGTTTGGCGATCTGTTGCAGATCGGCTATCAAACACGCCCGCGCCTGTTTGATCTGAAGATCAAGCGGCCCGAACTGCTCTATGAGCGGGTTGTAGAAATGGACGAACGGCTCGATGCCGAGGGTGCGGTCTTGCGCCCCTTGGACGAGGCGGCCTTGCGCGCCGATCTGCAGGCAGGCTTTGACAGTGGTATTCGCGCCATCGCCATTGCGGGGCTGCATGGATACCTCAGCCCCGTACATGAATTGCGCGCCGCACAGATCGCCGCCGACATCGGCTATACCCAGATTTCCACCTCGCACGAGGTCTCTCGCCTCGCCAAACTGGTCGGGCGCGGCGATACCACGGTGGTGGATGCCTATTTGTCGCCCGTTCTGCGCCGCTATGTGGATCAGGTGGCAGGTGCCTTGGACCTTGGCCGTGCCTGCGAGCGGTTGATGTTCATGCAATCAAGCGGCGGGTTGACGGATGCGGGGCGCTTTCAGGGGCGCGATGCGATCCTATCCGGTCCTGCGGGCGGCATTGTCGGAATGGTCAAAACCGCAAAGGCGGCGGGTTACGCGCAGCTCATTGGCTTTGATATGGGCGGCACCTCGACGGATGTCAGCCATTACGCCGGAGCCTATGAACGCAGCTTCGAGACCGAGGTCGCGGGTGTGCGCATGCGCGCCCCGATGATGGATATTCACACCGTGGCCGCAGGGGGCGGCTCGATTTGCAGCTTCCGCGACGGGCGCTTCCAAGTCGGGCCGCAAAGCGCGGGCGCCGATCCTGGTCCGGCCTGCTACCGGCGCGGCGGGCCGCTGACCGTGACCGATTGCAACGTTATGCTGGGCAAATTGAACCCCGATCATTTCCCGCCCGTCTTTGGCCCGAGCGGCGATCAACCCTTGGATGCGGATGCCGTGCGCGCGGGCTTTGCGCGCCTCGCCCAAGAGGTCGCCGCCGCCACGGGCGCGGCCCCGATGCGCCCCGAAGATATCGCCACGGGCTTTTTGCAGATCGCAGTCGATAATATGGCCAATGCGATCAAGAAAATATCGGTCGAGCGCGGCCATGACGTGACGGGCTATGCCTTGCAATGCTTTGGCGGCGCGGGCGGGCAACATGCCTGCCTTGTGGCGGATGCGCTGGGCATGCGGCGGGTGATGTTGCACCCTCATGCGGGGGTCTTGTCGGCCTACGGCATGGGTTTGGCCGAAATCCGCGCCCTGCGCGAGGTGCAACATGACGGCCCGCTTGACGCAATCGGTGCGGCCCGCGCGGCGCTTGATCGTATCGCGCAAGAGGCCCGCGCCGAGGTCGAGGCGCAAGGCGGGGATGCGCCGGACCTGCGTTTGCGCGCGCATCTGCGGTATGACGGATCGCATCAATCTTTGGAGGTGGCCTTCGGCACCATCGATGCCATGCGTGCGGCGTTCGAGGCGGTGCACCGTCGGCGCTTTGGCTTTGCCTCGCCAGAGCGCGCGGTGCTGTTCGATATGCTCGCCGTCGAAGCAATCGGAACCGCCCCCGACGTGCCGGACAATGTGGCGCCGACGGGCGACGGCGCAGCCCGCGCGCAGGTGCCGCTCTATACCGGCGGCGCGTGGCGCGAGGTGCCGCTTTATGCGCGCGAAACCATCGGCCAAGGCGTGCAGATCACCGGCCCCGCCATCATCACCGAAGCCACGGGAACAAATGTCGTCGAAGCGGGGTGGCAGGCCGCACCCGACGCGGCGGGCAATCTGATCCTGACGCGGCTTGCCGCCTCGGCGCGCGCGCCTGCGGCGGGAACCAAGGCCGATCCGGTGCTGCTCGAGGTGATGAGCAACCTCTTTATGTCGGTCGCGGATCAAATGGGCGCGACCTTGGCCAACACCTCTTGGTCGGTCAACATCAAGGAACGGCTCGATTTCTCCTGTGCGATCTTTGATGCCAAGGGCGATCTCGTGGCCAATGCGCCCCATGTGCCGGTGCATTTGGGATCAATGTCGGACAGCATCAAAGAAGTGATGCGCCGCAATCGCGATGCGGTGGAGGGCGATGCATTTATGCTCAATTCGCCCTTCTCGGGCGGCACGCATTTGCCCGATGTCACCGTGGTCACGCCCGTCTTTGCCGAGGGGCGCGCGGCCTATTGGCTGGGCAGCCGCGGGCATCACGCCGATATCGGCGGCCGCACTCCCGGCTCTGGCCCGCCCGACAGCCGCCATATCGACGAGGAAGGCGTGCTCATCGATAACATGCAAGTGATGAAGGGCGGGCAATTTTTGGAAGCCGAGGCCCGCGCGGTGCTGGCCTCGACCCGCTACCCCGCGCGCAATCCCGATCAAAATATCGCCGATCTGAAGGCGCAGATCGCCGCCAATGAAACCGGACGCCGCGCGCTTTTGCAGATCGCGGCGCGCTACGGCGCCGATGTGATCACCGCCTATATGGGCCATGTGCAAGACAACGCCGAAGCCTCGGTGCGGCAGGTGCTTTGCGATCTGCCGGATGGGGAATTCACCTATCCGATGGACAGCGGCGCGCAGATCAAGGTCGCGCTGCGTGTGGACCGCGCCGCAGGGCGCGCCACGGTCGATTTCACCGGCACCAGCGCGCAAGACGCGGGCAATTACAACGCGCCTTTCGCGATTTGCCGCGCTGTGGTGCTCTATGTGTTTCGCACATTGGTCGGCAAGGATATCCCGCTCAACGAGGGGTGCCTCAAACCGGTTGAGATCATCGCGCCCGAAGGCACGATGCTCAACCCGCGCTATCCTGCCGCCGTGATCGCGGGCAATACCGAAGTCAGCCAAGCGGCCTGCAATGCGCTTTATGGCGTGCTGGGCGTGATGGCGGGATCGCAAGGCACGATGAATAATTTCATCTGGGGCAACGCGCAGTTCCAGAACTATGAAACCATCGCAGGCGGCACCGGCGCGGGGCCGGATTTTGACGGCTGCGACGCGGTGCAAAGCCATATGACCAACACCCGCATGACCGATCCCGAGATTTTGGAAAAACGCTTTCCCGTGCGGCTGGAGCATTTCGGCATCCGGCGCAAGTCGGGCGGGTCGGGCGCGCATCGCGGCGGCAACGGGGCCGAGCGCCGCTTGCGGTTCTTGGAGCCTGTGACGGTGACGACGCTATGCTCGCACCGGATCGTGCCGCCCTTTGGCGGGGCGGGCGGCGGGGCGGGCGCCGTGGGCGAAAACCTTGCACAGATGCCGGAGGGGTCTCAGGTGGCGCTGGGCGGCAATGCCGAGATCGAACTGCCCGCAGGCGGGGTATTCATCATGCGCACCCCTGGAGGCGGTGGTTGGGGCACGGCAAAATAGGCGGGGGCGGATAAATCCGCAAACAGGCCTTGACCTTCCCATGACTGGAAGGACTATCTGCTGCGGAGAAACACTCCGCATAGGCCAATGCAATGTCCGATACCGCCATCCTCAGCCCCACCGCCCCAAGCGGCCCCGAGATTACAATCGCCATCGACGGCATGAGCTGCGCAGGTTGTGCGGGCCGCGCCGAACGCGCCTTGGCCGCCACGGCGGGTGTGCAAAGGGCGGTGGTCAATTTCGCAACCGAGCAAGGCACCGTTACCGCGCAATCGGGCACGGATATGGTGGCGCTCAACGCAGGTATGGCCGAGGCGCTCGGCAAGGCGGGATACCCCGCGCGCGTTGAGGAGGTGGTCTTCGACATCACGGGCATGAGCTGCGCCTCTTGCGTCGGACGCGTCGAGCAAGCTTTGCGCGGTGCATCGGGCGTCATCGAGGCGCATGTCAATTTCGCCGATGACAGCGCGCGGGTGCGCTATTTCGCGGGGCAAAATGACCCCGCGCGACTGGCCGCAGTGATCACAGCGGCGGGATATGCCGCGACACCGCGCGCGGCGTCCGGCGGCGGCGCGGCAGGCGACAGCGCCGCGCGCAGGCAGGCCGAAGAGCGCCGTGCGGGGCGGGCGGCGGCTATCGCGGGGATCTTGACGCTGCCGGTGTTTGTCACCGAAATGGGCGGGCATCTGGTGCCGCCGTTTCATCATTGGCTCGTGGGGATTTTCGGCCAAGGCCCGCTTTGGACGGCGCAATTCATTTTGACCACGCTGATTTTCCTCTGGCCGGGCTCGGGCTTTTTCACCCGCGGGATACCTGCGCTGTTCAAAGGCGCGCCGGATATGAACAGCCTTGTGGCGCTGGGCGCGGGGGCGGCCTATGCGTTTTCGGTGGTCTCGCTTTTTGCCCCTGCGGTTTTGCCCGAGGGCGCGGCGGAGGTCTATTTCGAGGCCGCAGCGGTGATCATCGCGCTGATCCTCTTGGGTCGCTGGCTTGAGGCGCGCGCCAAGGGCCAAGCGGGCGCGGCCATTCGCGCGCTGATCAACCTGCGCCCTGACGAGGCCGAAGCGCGCCGCGACGGCGTGTGGACCTCGGTGCCGCTCGATCAGGTCATGGTTGGCGACCTCCTGCGCCTGCGTCCGGCAGAGCGGGTGGCGGTCGATGGCGTGGTGCGCGAGGGCGAAAGCTATGTCGATGAAAGCATGATCACCGGCGAGCCGCTTCCGGTGGCAAAATCCCGCGGCGCCTCTCTCATCGCTGGCAGCATCAATACCAACGGCAGCTTGCAATATGAGGCGACCGCCGTGGGCGTGGATACGGCCTTGGCCAAGATCGTCGCGATGGTCGAGCGCGCACAGGGCGCGAAACTGCCGGTGCAGGCCTTGGCCGACCGCGTGGTGCGGGTGTTCGTCCCCGCCGTCATCGCGGTCGCTATTCTCACCGTGGCGGCGTGGATGGTTTTTGCGCCCGCACCGGCGCTCGGCTCTGCCTTGGTGGCGGGCGTGTCAGTGTTGATCATCGCCTGCCCCTGCGCGATGGGGCTTGCCACGCCCACCTCGATCATGGTCGGCACAGGGCGCGCGGCGCAGCTTGGGGTTCTGTTTCGCAAAGGCGATGCGCTGCAGCGGCTCAGCGATATCAAGGTGATGGCCTTTGACAAAACCGGCACGCTGACCGAGGGCCGACCGCAGGTGCGCGCGACATATTGCGCCGCCGGATTTGACCGCGCCGAAGTCTTGCGCCTCGCGGCGGCGGCGGAAAGCGGATCGGAGCATCCGGTGGCCAAGGCGGTCTTGCGGGCGGCGGGGGATGTGCCCTTGCCCGAAGCCGAGGGCTTTCGCGCCCTCATCGGCGCAGGGATCGAGGCCCGCGTCGAGGGCCGCGAAATGCGCATCGGATCGGTGCGGATGATGACCGAAGCGGGGCTGGATACGTCGGTCTTTGCGGATGAATTGCAGCAAATCGCGCAAAGCGGCGCCAGCGCGCTTTTGGTGGCCATCGACGGGACATTGGCGGCGCTGATGTCCGTGGCCGATGCGCCCAAAGCCTCCGCTGCGGCGGCGATCAATGCGCTACACAGCAGCGGCATCAAAGTGGCGATGATCACTGGCGACGCCAAAGCCTCCGCCGAGGCCGTTGCAAAACTGCTGGGCATCGATCATGTCGAAGCCGAGGTGCGCCCCGAAGACAAAGCCGCCGCGATCAAGCGACTGCGCGGGCAATTTGGCGCGGTCGGCTTTACCGGAGACGGCATCAACGATGCGCCCGCCTTGGCCGAGGCCGAGGTCGGTTTGGCCATCGGCACGGGCACCGATGTGGCGATCGAGAGCGCCGACGTTGTTTTGGCCTCTGGCGATCCGGTCGGGGCGGTCAACGCCCTTGATCTGTCGCGCCGGACCATGCGAAATATCCGGCAGAACCTGTTTTGGGCCTTTGCCTATAACGTCGCTTTGATCCCTGTCGCCGCCGGTGTGCTCTATCCGGCATTCGGGGTGAGCCTGTCACCGATGCTGGGCGCGGGGGCGATGGCCTTTAGCTCGGTTTTCGTTCTGACCAATGCGCTGCGCTTGCGCGCGCTGGCGCCGCGATTGGCCGAGCGTCGTATGTTTCACGAGGGCGAGCCTGCCCAGCAAAAGGAGGCCTAGATGAACATCGGAGAAACCGCCGAGAAGTCCGGTCTGCCGGCGAAGACCATCCGCTATTACGAAGATATCGGATTGATCAAACCCAAGCGCAGCGCCAATGGCTATCGCGACTTTGATGCGCAAGACCTGCACAAGCTGGCCTTTATCGGCCGCGCGCGCGCCTTGGGCTTTGCCATCGAGGATTGCCGCAACCTTCTGGCGCTCTACGAGGACGCCGAGCGCGCCAGCGCCGATGTCAAACGCATCGCGCATGAGCACCTGCAGCGGATCGAAGGCAAGATCGCGCAGTTGCAGTCGATGCAAGACACGCTGTCCGATCTGGTGCATGCCTGCAGCGGCGATCACCGCCCCGATTGCCCGATTTTGGGCGATCTGTCGGGGATGCTGGCCCCCAAGCTTTAGCCCGCGCGCCGCGACGTATCGGGCTTTCCAATCCGCTCGTGCGCCGCTCTAGGCTGCGGCGCGCGCCGACCGGCCTGCGGCGGCAAGGACTGCTGCGGTGTCGAGCATACGGTTCGAAAAACCCCATTCATTGTCATACCAGCTCAGCACCCGCACCATCCCGCCTTCGGTGACCTTGGTTTGTGCCTCGGCAAAGACCGAGCTGTGCGGATCGTGGTTGAAGTCGCTGGAGACCAAAGGCGCATCGCTGATGCCCAAAATTCCCGCCAGCGGCCCGTGTTCAGCCGCGGCGCGAATGGCGGCATTGACCGTCTCGGCGGTGGCGGGCTTGCGCGGCATGAAGGTCAGATCGATCACCGACACATTCGGCGTCGGAACGCGGATGGCAGAGCCGTCAAGCTTGCCCTTCAGATGCGGCAAGACGAGGCTCACCGCCCGCGCCGCGCCCGTCGAGGTCGGTATCATCGACAGCGCCGCACCGCGCGCGCGGTAGAGGTCTTTATGCGCCGTATCCAGCGTCGGTTGATCGCCGGTATAGCTGTGCACCGTGGTCATATATCCGGTCTCGATCCCGAACGCGTCGTCAAGAACCTTGGCGAGTGGCGCAAGGCAATTGGTGGTGCAAGAGGCGTTCGAGACCACGCGGTCCTCGCCCGTGAGCGTGTCGTCATTGACGCCGAAGACGATGGTTTTATCCGCGCCTTCACCGGGCGCAGAAATCAAAACCTTGCCCGATCCGTTTTGCAAATGCGCCGCCGCCTTGTCGCGCGCGGTGAAAAGCCCTGTGCATTCAAGCGCCACATCGACGCCCGCCCAAGGCAGCTTGGCCGGATCGCGCTCGGCAGTAACACGGATGCGCCGCCCGTTGACCACCAGCTCATCGCCGTCAACCTCGACCTCGGCGTTAAACCGGCCATGCACGCTGTCGTATCTGAGCAGATGGGCATTGGTCTCGATCGGAGCCAGATCGTTGATGGCGACGATCTCCACATCATCGCGCGACGCTTCGATCCATGCGCGCAACACGCTGCGTCCGATGCGGCCAAATCCGTTGATGGCAAGAGTTGTGGGCATGGGGATCTCCTGAGGTCGAATGAGTCGTGATAGCGCTAACATAGTTTTCGCGGCCTGACCAGTGATCTTGGGCTTAGTGCCGCTTGCGCCGGGTATTTGCGCGCGCATTAGTGCTGTGCAAACAACGAAAACCGGCGCGCGGGTAAATCGCGCCAGCGCGCATAGGGGCGCGCGGCGGCGCCATAGTGGCGGGCGACATCCTCCAAGGCCTGCGCATGGGCAAGATCGGGGAAGAGCGACAGCAATTCGTGCAAGGCCGGATCGTCTAGCGCGTCCATGGCCATCGGGCCAGGATAATAACTTTCGCTGGCCACGCCATTTGCAAAGACGATCTGATGGGCCGCAAAAAACAGATGCACATAGATCACGGCGCGGCAGGTCTCGATGACCTCGACGCCTGCATGTCCTTGCCGCACCAATTGCGCGGGGCGCACCAGCCGTTCGTCGCCATCCACCCGAAGCACTACCCCGTGTTGCGGCGACAAGATCAGATCACGCGATTGGCCAAAGGCGCCCGCCTTGAGCAGGACCGGACGAAACGCGCGCTTCTCGGCCAACTCAGCAGCGCGCACGACGCGCATCGTCGACCACAGAACCGGCTGCAATCCGTTGTCTTTGGTTTGCACCAAATCGCCCGCGCGCAACCTCTCGACCGGCACCTCGCCGCGCGCCGTCCGGATCATCGTGCCGCTGGCAAAACAGGGGATGCCCGCCGCGACCTTTTGGGCCTTTGTCGACATTTGCGCCGGTGTGACCCCCAGAAGGACAACACTCTCACCTTCAGGAAACAGCAACTTGGCGTTGCCCAACCCGTCATCGACCACGATCACATCGCCCAGTTTGACTGGCCCGCCCGACCCGTTGGTCAGCAGCGAGACATCAAGTTGGTCATTGTAGACCCCGTCGGCGTCACTATCGCCGATGTCGAAATCGGTGATCGTGTCGTTGTCGCCGCCCGATTCAAAGACATAGGTGTCATTTCCGGCCCCGCCGGTCAGCCGGTCATTGCCGTCGCCGCCGACCAGCGTGTCATCGCCGCCATCGCCATGAAGGGTATCGACGCCCAAGCCCCCATAGACGATATCGTCGCCTGCGCCGCCCTGCGCATAGTCGTCGCCCGAGCCGCCTGAAACCGTATCGTTGCCGTCATCCCCGCCAAGATCATCATTGCCGCTGTCGCCATAGATCAGGTCATTGCCGGCATCGCCGTAAATCTCGTCTCCGCCGGACCCGCCAGAATAGGTATCGTCACCCAGCCCGCCCCAAAGCGTATCGCTGCCGCCAAGCCCTTCGGCATAATGCCCGCCCGTATCCGCCCCCGCCGTCAGAAAATCCGAACTCGAGGTCAGCGTCAGGCTCTCGACCCCGTCAAAGGAAATCGTATCCACGCCACCCGTGATGGTGCCGTCTTCGGGGGCGGTAAAATCGACCGTAACGCCGCCCGTGACCGCCGAAAGATCGACATGATCGGTGCCTGCGCCGCCAAGGATCGTGTCATTGTCAAATCCGTCCTCGACGATGAAACGGTCGTCGCCCGCGCCCCCGTCCAGCGAATCGGCACCGCCCCCGCCCGCGATCGTATCGTTGCCGCCGCCGCCCGAGATTGTATCAGCCGCCGCGCTGCCGCGCAGGTTGTCATCGCCCTGACTGCCGCTCAGGCGCGTGAAGAAATCCAGCAAGGTCGACCCGCCGAGCGTCGCATCCGAGGCCCCGCCATATCCTGCCTCGCCGACGGTAAAGCTTGTGGCCCCGTCCGAGAGGATGATGCGGCCCGTGGCGGGGTCGAAATCGACCGAATACCCCGCAGGAAGCCCCGAGAAATCAAGCTCGTGCCCGCTTGAGGCCTCGCTGATGGCGGACCAGAATGCCGGATCGTTCCAGTTGGCTGTTGTAACGGTATAAATCGCCATGCAGTGGGCCTAGAAGAGAAATATCTCTCCTAGGCCTAAGCGATGCACATTTTTTTAAGGTAAAGACGGATTTGTTCGCTGGCTTCTAGAGGCGCACGAGATGGTTGTCGAAGGATAGATTGTGTTGGGCGAGCGAATGCGAACGCCCCGTCCGCGAGGACAAAAACCTTACCCCACCCGTGCCACAGGTTACCATCAACCCATCCGCGCCGCGGGTCACGCCGCAAGCGTCAGGAGCGGCAATCTTGCTGCGCGGCGCCCCCGTTATGGCATCAAACAAGAGCACGAAACCTGCGCGCGGGCAGGTGGCGGCAAACGAGCGGCCATCGTGGTCAAAGGCAATCGATCCGATATAACCCTGCGCATCGCGATGCACCTGCGCCCCCGCGTCGAGCAGCCTCAGTGCGCCGCCGCGCCGGTGCAAAGCCACAACGGGCGGCACTTGCGCCATATCGCCTTGCCATTGCAATCCGATGGCCACCGTCCCTGCCAAGGGTCCGGATGCGGCGACATCGATATGGCGGATCGAGTTTTGATGCAGCCCCTGCGGCAGCGAGACCTGTTCAAGCATCCTGCCTGCCTCGGAGATATACGCCAAGTTCGGGGCCATGGTGGCAAGGTTGAGCTTGGCGCGCCCCGCATCGGGATGGGTTTCGATCCCGCCGTTGGCAACTACCAAAGTGTCGGTTTGCGGCAGGCGGATGATTTCATGCGGGCCAATCCCGCCGCTCTCGAACGTGCCGATGCGCCGGTATCCGGCGCGCACATCCCACACGCCGATCATCCCGCGCGCGGTTTCAAAATCATTCTCGGTGGTAAAGAGCCGCCGCGCGTCTTGCGAAAAGACCCCGTGGCCGTAGAAATGATAGCCCTCGGGCGCGGTGAGCTCGGCGCTCACAGCGCCGCGCGCGCAATCGATGACATAGGCAAAATTTCCCGGGCGGCGGGCAAAGCCCACGACTTCGGGGCGCTGAGGATGTGCGGCGGCGGCGTGTCCACGCGCGGGCAGGGGCAGTTGAAACAAAAGCCGCCCGCGCGCGTCCATCCCGCAAAGCGCATAGCGATCTTGAGCCAGCCGCGCGGCGGACAAAAACGCGGGGCTGCCCGCATCGGCCCAACTGGGCGCGGGGGTCAGGGTGCTTGCCGCCAGACCCGTGAGAAAGCTGCGGCGTGTGGTCTTGTCCATCGGCTTTCAGTCTCCGTCGAGGGCGTTAAAACCCGCCGCGACCCCGAGACGAGGACCCAGCAAGCCGCGCACAATGCCGCGCGCACCGCGCAAGGATTGCTGCAATATTTCGACCTTGAGCCGTCCGGTCGGATCGCTGACACCGGCGAAAACGGGATCATTCAACTCGGCCCCAATCAAGAGCGCCTGATCAAACCCCGCCTGCAGACCGTCGCGCACCTTCGGCGCGCCTGCCGCCAGACGCAGCGACAAATCCCTGAGGTTTTGCGCGCTGATCATCACATGGCGCAACGACCGACCCGCGCGCCATGCTTCGGCGCGTTTGGGGCGCGGGCGCTCGAACGTGCCAAGCGGGCGGCCAAGCCGCGTGTCGGCGGTAAATTCCAACCCTTCGTTGAGCACCTTATAAAGCACCTGCACGGCTTCGCCGCGATTGCGATAAAGCGGCCCGTCTTCAAGCATCTGCGCGCGATACGGGCTTTGCCAATCGGCAAGGATCGCGGCGGCGGTACCCGCGCTGTCACGGGTCATGGCGCGCAAAAGCGCGCAGCGGTAATCGGTCTGCCCCGCCCCCGCAAGGGTGTCATGATAAAGCAAGGCTTCCATCGCATAAAATCCGCGCGCCGCAATCGAGACCTCGCCGTAGGCGGCGGGATCATAGGCGACCGGATCTTCGGAAGCGATCATCGCCGTCAGGCTGCGGATCGTCGCGCCGCGCGTGTCGGGCCAATAGGCCAAGGCAAAAGCGCGCGTGTCGGTCTCGCTTGGGCCAAAGCGCAGGTGGCTGGCGGCGATCCATGCGTCGGACGCCGCGCCGAATGCGGCGGGCAGCGGCGCATCGGGCGCGCCATCTGCAAGGGTGCAGTGGCTTTGCGCGACCTCGGCCAGATGGGCGCTCGTTTGCGCCAAGGCCTCAAAGCGCGGCAAGATGTGGCCGTCGATCACATCTGCCACGATCTGCGCCTGCTCGGCCTCGCTCGCCAGCGGCGGTGGGGCCTCTTGGGCCTGCGCGGGGGCGTGGGAAAAACTCAGGGCAAGGCCAAGCGCGGCGATGGTCGCGGTGAAAGGCAGGCGGGGGATGGTCGTCATTACAGGCTCTCCAGAAAACGGATCAGATCGGCGCGCGCCTCGGGGGGCAAGGCGACAACCGCATCGCGCGCAGGTGCGGCTTCGCCGCCATGCCAAACCACGGCCTCTAGCAGCGAGCGCGCGCGCCCGTCATGCAAGAATTGGGTGTGGCCGCTGACTTGCGCTGTCTTGCCGATGCCCCACAGGGGGGCGGTGCGCCATTCGTGCCCTGCCGCGCGCGCTTCGGGCAGGCCATCGGCCAATCCCTCGCCCATATCATGGAGCAAAAAATCGCTATAGGGCGCGATGAGTTGGAAGCTTTGCTCGGGCTGGTCGCGCAATCGGTGCGTGACAAAACGCGGCGCATGACAGGAGGCGCAGCCGATCTCGAAAAACACCTTCTTACCGCGCAGGACCTGCGGATCGCCCGCATCCACCCGCGCGGGCACCGCAAGATTGCGGCTGTAGAAGGTCACAAGATCAAGCGCCGCGTCATCCACCTCAAAGACGCGCGCATCCTTGTCGCCATGCGGCGCTGCGCGGCAGGCGGCCTGCGCCGCCGTGCAATCGCCCCATGGATCGGGGTGCAAAGAGGTCGACAGGCCCATGTCGCCCGCAAAGGCGGCGGCCGATTGTTCGCGCACCGTGGGTTTGCCCGCCTTGAGGCCGAACCGGCCCAGCATCGGGCGATCAAACTGCGCCGACCATACCACATTGGGGCGGCCCGATATCCCGTCGCCGTCGGCATCGTCGGGGTCGGCCAGCGCCAGAATGTCGGCAGCGGGGATCGCCTCGATGAGGCCAAGCCCGATCATTTGCGGCGCCACGCGCGGGCTGATCTGCGCGCGCGGCTCCATCGCGCCGTAGCGCAGATCGGATACTTTATATACAGGGCGGCGCAGCGAGACGGTTTCGCCGCCGCCCAGAGCAACAGTTTCTTCGCTATAGGTGATGCCCATCCGCCCTTCGCCCGCAAGGCCGGTGCTGGCGAAATCCTGAAACTGCCCGCCGTAGGTCGCATCGCCGCGGGTGGCCAGATACCCCTCGATCGCGGCGGCGCGCGCCTGCGGGTCTGCGGCGGCCTCATCTGCCAAAAGCGGCACACCGATGCGCAAGAACATCGAGGTTGCCAAATCATCCGGTCCTTCGGGCACATGGCCGCGCCCGTCCTTGAGATGGCATCGCTGGCAGCCGCGTGCATTATAGAGCGGGCCAAGCCCGTCAGAGGCCAGCGTCGACGCGGGCGAGGCGACCCAGAGTTTGCGAAACAGCCCGTTGCCAAGCTTGAACCGCATCTCGCTCTCGAAGGGCATATTGGCAGAGGGTTGCGAGAAGGCATCGGCATCCTTGCGCGCGCGCACCGTCGCCGCGCCCGCAGGGTTTTGCTCAAAGCTTTGCGCTTTGGTGAAATCCTCGGGCCACGCGGTGACCTTGGCAATGCGCGCCGCCTCGGCGGCTGTGCGAGGGATGGCATCAAGATGCGGATCGCCGCTGGCGGCTTGATAGAGAGCAGGGGGCAGGCGATGCCCCTGCTGATGGTCCTGCGCAGCGCCCTGCGCAAAGGCCTTGCCGCCCGCGAAAGCGGCAAGACCGAGAGAGAAAAGCGTAAGGCCCAAAGCAGGCGTGGCTTGGAGCGCATGGCGCATCCGGCGGGGCATCTGGCGCGGGGCCGTCATGGTATTCTCCTTATGCCGCGTGGCGCGGCGCATTGATCACTCGAAAACCGCGTTCGGATTGTCGAGGCTGTCGGAGCCTTCAAAGGCAATGTTGTCCAGACCCAGAACGCTGACCACGCGCTCGATCGAGCGGGTCTGATCGACCAAGGCGTCCACCCCGCCCATGATCAAGGCCTCGCCCGCCGCATTGCCGCGCTCGAGCATCCGGTCATAGGCAAAGCCCGCCTCGGCGGCAGTTTTGATCCGGCCCAGATTGCGCATGGTGGTCGAGAGCTTGGCCTGCATCTCGGCGTCCAGCGCCGGATCGGCGGCGCGCACCAGATCCGAAAGCGATGCGCCGCTCACCAAACGCCCGTCGGCGCGCACATATTGACCGGTATAGACGTTCTGCACGCCCATCCCGTCGTAATAGTGGCTGTTGTGGGTGTTGTCCGAAAAGCAGTCATGCTCTTCTTCGGGGTCATTGAGCATCACGCCAAGGCGCATCCGCTCGCCCGCCTGCTCGCCGTAAGACAGCGATCCCATACCCGTCAGCATCGCAGCCAAGGCAGCCTCGCCGGTGCCCAAAGCCGCGCGCGCTGCGCCGCTCTCTTTCCACGCCTCGGCCATATAGGTCAGATCCGAAACGAGCAGCTGCGCCGCGGCGGCAAGATAGGCACCGCGCCGGTCACAGGGCGCATGGGTGCAGGCCTCGCCTTTGGCGTAATCCGTCCACGGGCGCGCGCCCGCTCCCGCGCCATGCCCGTTCAGGTCTTGGCCCCAGAGCAAAAACTCGATGGCATGGTATCCGGTGGCGACATTGGCCTCGATCCCGTCCGCTTCGTGCAATGTCTGCGCCAAAAAGGCAGGCGTGATATCTGTCGCATCGACCTCTTTGCCCGAGAGCGTGAAGCGCGGCGTGGCAATGACATTGAGACCGCCAAGCGCGTTCTCGTCGCTGGCCCCGCCATAGCTGGCGTCAACATAATCGATCAGCCCCTCGTCGAGCGGCCATGCATTCACCTTGCCCTCCCAATCATCGACCAAGGCGTTGCCAAAACGAAAGACCTCTGTTTGCTGGTAGGGCACGCGCGCGGCGAGCCATGCAGCGCGTGCTGTTTGTAGCGCCTCGGCGGAGGGCGCGGCGATCAGGGCCTGCACCGCGGCCTCCAAAGCCTGCGCGGTCAGCAGGCTGTCTTCATAGCTGGCGGCGGCGATATCGGCATAGGTCTGGGCGACGGCGGCGCTGCTTGGCGCGGTTTGCGCGCTCGCGGCGACAGGGGCAAGGCCAAGGGCAGCGGCAAAGGCGGCACGCGCCAACGGGCGACGGGAAGGGATCATCATGAGTGTGGCTCCGAACTGGAAAGGGGTCAGGTGGCTGCGCTTGCGCGGTGGCTGGATGAATATTTACCTGACTTAAACACTTGGGTATGTCAAGCGCACCTGTCGCCTGTTCCCGCAGGCATCTGCGCCCTCGCGCACGCGTGCCTGTAACCCGCGCATCGCTTTGGGGTGGGCGCAGGAGCGGGATGGCCGCAAAACGACTCGCAAAACGCGGTGATTCCGCCCTCAACTCACCCCTTGCGACAGGCTGATGCTGCGGCTGCACGGTGAAGCTGATTGCGCGGGGGATTCCGAGTCGGATTGCGCCCCGCGTGCGGCGGATTTCGGGGCAAAAACGCTGCCCGCGCGAGAAAAAACCAGCTTTGGTCAAATTTTGCGCAAGGCATATACCCCTTATTTTATTGGGATGTTAGCGCCTGAGGGCGCGGAAACTCGCCGCGAAAGCCAAAGAAATGCCGCTTTTGCA